>NZ_CP178621.1:0-1425656 GCF_047302465.1 Bdellovibrio sp. HCB337
GTGGATATCAATAATTCGTTCTGGGCGCTCATCAAAACAAAGATGAAGAGCCGAAATGTGAATAATAAGTACTTGGAGACGTGGCTCGATCCAATCGAGTACCTATCGACTTCGGGTTCTACTGAGCGTCCGCGTATTGTTTTGGGTGTCCCTAACGCCCTTCATCAATACTATGTTACTCAGAACCTTCAGGATCAGATTTATACAGAAATTTCGGATAGTTATAAAAGCCCATTTGAGGTTGAGTTCGTTATCACGGGCAACAAACCGCCGCTTCCTCCAGAGAACCCACTAGCTTTGGATGAGGCAATTAACGCTAATGAACAAGCGCACTTGCGTCCTCAAACTCAGACTATTCAACATGCGCCGGTGACTACTCAAAAGTCGACTTCAGACTTTTTGAATACGGAACTCAGCTTCTCCACATTCGTTGTGGGGAAAAATTCAGAGTTTGCCCATGCTGCTTGTTTCAACGTGGCTAGAAACCCTGGGGCCGATGATTACAATCCTCTATATATATTCGGGCCTGTGGGTATGGGTAAAACGCATCTATTAAATGCGGCCGGAAATTATATCCGTGAACAATTTCCACACCTTAGAATCACTTATATCTCGGCAGAACGCTTCTTAAATGAGTGCGTGGCGGCCCTACGCCACTATCAAATGGATAAGTTCCGCCAGAAGTATCGCGAAAACTCTGACATCTTATTAGTGGACGATGTTCAGTACATCGGCCGCGGAGAAGCTGTTCAAGAGGAGTTTTTCCATACGATTAATAACTTCATTGATCGTAAGAAACAGGTGATCTTAGCCAGCGACCGTATGCCTAAGGATATCTTAGGTTTAGAAGACCGCAGCCGTACCCGTTTAGAGCGTGGTTTGATTGCAGACATCACCATGCCGGATTTAGAAACTAGAATTGCGATCTTAAGATATAAAGCTGAAAAGTTTGGCGTACGCATGCCTGAAGATGTGGTGAACCATATTGCCCGCATTTCAAAGCGCTCGATTCGTGAACTTGAAGGCAATCTTAAGAAAGTTAAAATTTACTCTGAACTTCAAGGACTTAGCATTGACTACGATTTGGTGAAAAAGATTCTTTCACACCACGAAAGCCAATCTACGATTTCTTTGGAAGAGATCCAAAAGCTGGTAGCAGATCACTTTAAAGTAAAAATGACGGATCTTAAATCTAGCACTCGCGCAAAACCGATCGTGGTTCCGCGCCAGATTGCAATGTATTTAATTAAGAAGTTTTTAGATAGATCGTTGGTTGATATTGGAAAAGCTTTTGGCGGCAAAGATCACACTACTGTGATGAATGCGCTTGAAAGAGTCCAACATCTACAATCTACTGATCAAGATATTATGAAAGATATCGAAGAGTTGGAGACAAGAATCCACAATATCACAGGGGTGTGAATGTGGACTGTGGAAAAGCCTGTGGGTAGGTTTGCTGGTTAAAATGTGCATTCAACTTACCCACAATTTTGAAAAATTAAAGCGAGATTTCGCAAAGAGTTTTTCCACGAAGAAAGTTAAAGAGTTTTAAGTATTTAAATAGCAATGGCAGTTATCCACAGTCCTACTACTACTACTAGTATTTATATATATAGTAATAGATTAATAAGGGACTCATTAAGGATACAGGGATAAAGATAACAAAGGGACGTTATGAAATTCGAAATCGATAAAAGAGATTTGCTAAGCTTAATCGGTAAAACTCAAAATATTGTCGAAAAAAGAAATACCATGCCTATTTTGGTAAATATCTTATTGGAAGCAGACAATGATGCTTTGAAGGTATTTGCAACTGACTTGGAAGTAAGCCTGACAGATCAAGTTAAGATCAAGGTTGTTCAACCAGGTAAAGTAGCAGTGAGTGCAAAAAGTCTTTTTGATATTGCTAAAGAACTTTCTGAAGGCACTATCCAATTAATCAAAAAAGAAAATAACTGGCTTGAGATCAAGCAAGGTAAATACACTTCTAAAATTGTTGGTATCAGTGCGGATGAATATCCAATCTTCCCAACTTACAACGCTCAATCATTTATTAAAGTTCAAGCAAGTGTCTTGAAAGACATGATTGATAAAACAATCTTCAGCGTTTCTACAGATGAAACTCGTTACCACCTCAATGGCGTTTATTTTGAAATCGTTGGTGGTACTGGTTTTAGAATGGTTGCAACAGACGGTCATAGAATGAGTATCGTGAATAGAATTCAAAACGATGCAAAATCAAATGCAGCAGGCGTAATCATTCCTCGTAAAGGTCTTGGTGAAATTAAAAAGTTGCTAGACGGTGTGGATGGAACTGTGGAAATCGCCATAGAGGGTTCACAATTTATTCTAAAACATTCATCAACAACTTTGATGATTCGTTTGATCGAAGGAAAGTACCCGAATTATCAACAATTTATTCCACAGAAATTGACTCAGAAAATTGAAATCAATCGCGAAAATTTCCTGACTTCTTTGAAACGCGTATCCTTGTTGGCTAATCAAAAGTCAAAAGCAGTTCAATTGAATCTGACGAATGGAAAAATGGAAATTTCTTCTAACAACCCTGAACTGGGCGACGCAAAAGAAGAAATCGAAGTTGATTACCATGGCAATGAATTGAAAATCGGTTTCAACGCAAAATTCATCACGGATATTCTGACGAGCATTGCAGAAGATCGTATTGATTTTGAATTGAATGACCAACTTTCACCAGGATTGGTAAGACCGCATAACGATACAAGCTACACTTGTGTTCTTATGCCTATGAGAATTTGATGTTTTTTGAAAAAGTTCGGATTCACAATTTTCGAAACTTCGTTGAATCCCAAGCAGAGTTTTCCCCACGACTGAACGTCTTTCTTGGGGAAAACGGCCAAGGTAAAACAAATCTCCTTGAAGCGCTTTATCTAACTCTTCAAGGAGAAACCTTTCGCTACGCCGACAATGTGAATCTCATCCGTAGCAATATCGATTTTTCATTACTGCAATCTCAAGTCCGTCATCGTGATCTGACTTACGAGTTAAAAACTCAAATCATGAAAAGTCGAAAGCATCACTTTCTGAATGGGAAGCGTGTTAGTAGCTCTGATTTAAAAAAAGAATTTTCGGCTGTCGTGTTTAGTCCCGAGAGTTTAGCCTCCATCAAAGAAGGCGCCGATTTTCGCCGAACTCTCATTGATGATTTGCTGATTAGTTTTAACAAACGAAACGCCGATTTAATCTCAGAATTTCGCAAAGCACTAAAAACGCGCAATAGAATTCTTAAAAATTTCGTCGAGGACAAAGAAGACAAACTCAATACAATGCGCCTGATTGAGAGTATAAACCCTTCTTTCCTTCGTTTAGGGGCTCAGCTGACCATCGCCCGGATTTCCGCGCTCCAGGGGCTTTTGAAGGATTTTAATAGCGCGATGCAATACATTTCCAATAATAACCAAGAAGTGAGTGTTGAATACATACTCTCTGGGCAAAATGCGCTTAGTTTTAGTGCACAAGATGTGTTTGATGCACTACAAAAACGAAGCTTAGAATTGCGTGATGCAGAACTCTCTGGAGGAGTCAGTTTAGTAGGCCCTCACAAACACGATATCGTCTTCCTATATGGGCAAAAAGACTCGCGTTTTTATTGTTCGCAGGGGCAGCAAAGAGCGATCATATTATCTTTCAAAATGGCTCAAATTGTGTATCATAGGAAGGCTCACGACGTTTACCCAATTTTGATGTTGGATGATGTCTTATCTGAACTCGATCAACAGAAGAGGGACTCACTGATTACGTTCTTACACGAGATCAATACCCAAATTTTTGTGACGACGACGGACTTCGCTTTACCGAAGAGTTTTTCTTTGGACGAAGTGACTGTTTTAAAAATTAACAACGGGCAAATTCTTCAGTGATGAAAATTTAACTGAGAGGAAATACGCGTGTCAGATCAAAATGTATCGACGGCTCCAGAGCAAAAAAATTATGGTGCCGATCAAATTCAAGTTCTTGAAGGCCTCGAGGCCGTACGCAAAAGACCAGGGATGTATATCGGTGACACCGGTGTGCGTGGTTATCATCACCTTGTGTATGAGATTGTGGATAACTCAGTAGACGAAGCACTTGCCGGATATTGCAAACACATTCAAGTCACTATCAACACAGATGAATCAATCACAGTAGAAGATGATGGTCGTGGTATTCCTGTTGATGCTCATAAAAACGGAAAATCAGCTCTTGAAATCGTTATGACAGTTCTTCACGCCGGTGGAAAATTCGACGGCGGTGGTTATAAAGTTTCCGGTGGTCTGCATGGCGTGGGTGCATCCGTTGTGAATGCTCTTTCGGCGCGTTGCCAAGTAGAAGTTCATCGTGAAGGCGCCGTATGGGTGCAACGCTATGAAAAAGGCATCATCAAGAATCAAGTAGAAAAAGGCGAAGCAACAAGCAAGACAGGAACGAAAACAACTTTCAAACCAGATCGTGAAATTTTCAAAGACGAAACGATCACTTATGATTTCAGCACTCTAGCAAATCGTTTCCGTGAACTTGCATTCTTGAATGGCGGTCTTCATATTTCTTTGAAAGATGAACGCACTGGCAAAAAGCAAGACTTCCAATATGCAAATGGTGTCGCTGAATTCGTTCAGTTCATGAACCAATCTAAAAAAGCTCTTCACGGCGAAGTCGTTTATTTCCGTGGTGAAAAAGACAACGTCGATGTTGAAGTCGCTCTTCAGTGGAATGATTCTTACTCAGAATCTATTTTCACTTATTGCAATAACATCAATACTCACGAAGGTGGAACTCACTTGATGGGTTTCCGTGCCGCTTTGACTCGTACAACGAATCAATACGCGACCGAGAAAAACCTTTTGAAAGATTTGAAAGAGAATCTTGAGGGTGAAGATATCCGCGAAGGTTTGGCAGCAGTTATCTCTGTCAAAGTTCGTGAGCCGCAATTCGAAGGACAAACTAAAACCAAACTTGGGAATACCGAAGTAAAAGGGATTGTCGAGTCGTTGGTGAATGATAAATTGGCTGATTGGATGGATAGAAATCCTTCCGTCGCTAAGAACATCATCATGAAGTGTGTGGAATCTGCACGCGCGCGTGAGGCCGCTCGTAAGGCTCGTGATCTGACTCGTCGTAAGACAGCGTTGGATGGCGGATCTTTGCCAGGTAAAATGGCGGATTGCCAAGAACGTGATCCATCTAAGTGTGAATTGTACCTGGTAGAGGGTGACTCCGCGGGTGGTTCCGCGAAGCAGGGTCGCGATCGTAAGACTCAAGCGGTTTTGCCATTGAAAGGTAAAATCCTGAACGTAGAAAAAGCACGTTTTGATAAAATGCTTTCCAACGAAGAGATCAAAATGATGATCTCTGCTCTTGGAACAGGTATCGGCAAAGACAATGTGAGCGTGGATAAAATCCGTTATCACAAAATCATTATCATGACCGATGCCGACGTGGATGGATCCCACATCCGTACCCTGCTTTTGACATTCTTCTTCCGTCAAATGCCAGAAGTACTTGAGCGCGGTTATATCTATGTCGCTCAGCCACCTTTGTATCGCGCGAAAAAAGGTCAAAGCGAAACTTACTTGAAAGATGAAGCGGCATTGACTGAATATCTTTTGAGTTCGGGACTGAACAATTTCAAACTTAAAGGCAAAGAAAAAGTTTCTGAAGCGGATCTTCGTAAGATGATCATCAACATTCAGAAATTCAATGCGCTTTTGAAAACCTCATCTGCGAAGTATGACCGTGACGTGCTT
The DNA here is from genome assembly GCF_047302465.1 of Bdellovibrio sp. HCB337. Lineage (GTDB taxonomy): Bacteria > Bdellovibrionota > Bdellovibrionia > Bdellovibrionales > Bdellovibrionaceae > JACMRP01. Next base: position 5,763 of record NZ_CP178621.1, read on the forward strand.
TACTTCTTCCTAAGTAAAGTTGCGAACTTGGAAATGACTTTGAATGACGAGAAAAAATTGGCGTCTGCTTTGAAAGATTTCGAAGCATGGGTTCAAGCAAATCCAAATCTTGGAATTACCGAAGTGAAGTCTGAAGTTAAAAAAGACGAACATGGAAAACTTCAAGCTGAAGTCTACACAGTTCGTTATGCAGATCGCATGACAACAAACTTTGGCGCATCGAATTTGAATGCTCCCGAGGTTGTTGAGCTCTTGAATCTGTGGACAGGTATTCAAACAGTAACGACGTTGCCATTCACGATCGTGCAAAATGATACAGAAGTTGCTTTTGAAAACTACACGGATTTCCAAAATCACGTGATGGAATCAACTAAAAAAGGTGTTTACATCCAACGCTATAAGGGATTGGGAGAGATGAATCCGGAGCAGTTGTGGGAAACCACTTTGAATCCGGAACACAGAGCCCTCTTGAGAGTGAGCATCGATGACGCTGTTGCGGCCGATGAGACTTTCAGTGTCTTGATGGGTGAACAAGTAGAGCCTCGTCGTCAGTTTATTCACGACAATGCTCTTCTTGCACGAAGCTTGGATGTTTAATTTATTCTGAATTGGTGAAATATGTTTGATAATAGTAATCAAGAAAAAGGCGTTACAGTCGTAGACATCAACAAAGAGATGCGTGATGCGTATCTTCAGTACTCGATGTCAGTAATCGTGGGCCGCGCCCTACCCGACGTTCGTGACGGTTTAAAACCGGTTCATAGACGTATTTTGTTTGCTCAGCACGAGCTCAGCAACACTCACGATAAACCATATAAGAAATCTGCCCGTGTCGTCGGAGACGTTATGGGTAAATACCATCCGCATGGTGATGCCGCGATCTACGAAACGATGGTTCGTATGGCTCAGGATTTCTCTATGCGCTACATTCTTACGGATGGACAAGGAAACTTTGGCTCTATCGATGGTGATAATGCCGCAGCTTCTCGTTATACCGAAGTTCGTATGACCCGCTTGGCGGAAGAACTTCTTGCCGATATCGAAAAAGAAACAGTTCCATTCGGTCCGAACTACGATGATTCTTTGGAGATCCCGACAGTTCTTCCTGCAAAGTACCCGAATCTTTTGGTGAATGGATCTTCAGGTATCGCGGTTGGTATGGCGACGAACATTCCTCCACACAATTTGGGTGAAGTTATTGATGGCGTGATCCACGTGATCAATAACCCAGAATGTACTGTGGATGATCTTATGGGCTTTGTAAAAGGTCCTGACTTCCCGACTGCTGGTGTGATTGCTGGTCGCGAAGGGATTATGCAGGCCTACAAAAAAGGTCGCGGAGTCATCACTTTGAAAGCGGTTGCTGAAATCGTTCAGGCAAAAGACCGCGAAGAAATCATCGTGACAGAGCTTCCTTACCAAGTGAATAAGGCGAAACTCATTGAGAGCATCGCAGACCTTGTTCGCGACAAGCAGGTAGAGGGCATCTCTGACATCCGTGATGAATCTTCTCGTGAAGGTATGCGTATCGTGATCATCTTGAAACGCGGCGAGAACGCTAGCGTAATCTTGAATCGCTTGTACAAATACACTCAGCTTCAAACGAGCTTTGGTATCATCATGTTGGCTCTTGATAAAAGAAACCAACCTGTAACCTTCAATCTTAAAAACATGCTTGAAGCTTTCGTAGATCATCGTCGTGATGTAGTTACGAAACGTTGTATCTTCGAACTTAAGAAAGCCCAAGAGCGCGCGCATATTTTGGAAGGTTTGAAAAAAGCTCTCGATAATATCGACGCCGTAATCGCGACTATCAAAGCTTCGAAAGAGGCCAATGCTGCTCGTGAAGCATTGATGGCAAAATTTGAGTTCAGTGAACGCCAAGCTCAAGCTATCTTGGAAATGCGTTTGCAACGTTTGACAGGTTTAGAGAGAGATAAAATTCTTGCTGAACTTGCTGAGTTGATGAAACAAATCGACTGGTTGAAAATGGTTTTGGCAGATGTTCGTGAAATCTACAAAATCATCGTGGACGAACTTCAAGATATCAGAAAACGTTACGCAGATACTCGTCGTACAGAAATCACTGGCGACATGACAGATATCGAAGACGAAGATTTGATCGCTGATGAGTCTATGGTGGTAACAATCACTAACACAGGCTACATCAAGCGCATTCCTGTTGAAGAATACCGCGTACAAAAACGTGGCGGTAAAGGCCTCAAAGGAATGGAAACCAAAGAAGAGGATTATGTAAATAATATCTTTACGGCGACCACCAAGACTATGCTTCTTGTTTTCACTGACAAAGGGAAAGTTTACTGGTGTAAAGTTCATAAGCTTCCACTCGGAAACCGTACCTCTAAAGGAAAAGCGATTGCGAACGTTGTTCAGTTGTCTAACAACGAAAAAGTTCGTGCGATCCTGCCGATCGATCAGTTTGAAGAAAACAAATACATCGTCATGCTTACTGAGCGTGGCATTATCAAGAAAACATCTTTGGACGCTTACTCGAATCCTCGTACTGCGGGCGTCATTGCACTGACGACGGATTTGGACGACGCGATCATTGATTGCAAAATCTCTGATGGCGCAAGCGACATCTTTGTTGCTACCAAAGAAGGTATGTCGATCCGCTTTAACGAAGCCGACGTTCGCCCAATGGGACGTACAGCTCGTGGCGTGAAAGGCATGACTTTAGCGAAAGAAGATATCGTTGTCGGCATGGAAGTCTTCGAAAAAGGCAGCAAAGACACTATCTTGATGGTGACTCAATCTGGTTACGGTAAACGTTCAGAGCTTGAAGAGTACAGAATCCAAAGCCGTGGTGGCGTGGGTATTATCACTCAGAAAACAACGGACAAAGTGGGTTTGGTTGTTGGCACTCGCAAAGTGAAAGCGACTCAAGAAGTGATCTTGTCGACTGATAAGGGTCAAAATATCCGTATGAAGGTTTCTGACATTTCTGTCCTTGGTAGAAATACTCAAGGGGTTCGCCTGATTAACCTTGGCGAAAAAGAAGAAATGGTGACAAGCCTTGCAGTGGTTGACGATGAAGAAGTTGCTGGTGAGGAAGTTCACTAAGATGCTGAAGCAGGCGCTGATCGTAGGTTTAACTCTCGGTCTTAGTGCCTGCTCGCCTCCTGAAGCGAAAGATTACAAGGCTGCCCAAGAGGAAATGGCTCAAGGGCACCATCGAATCGCGCTTTCCAACCTTGATCGTGTCTTAAAAAGAGCTCCCGATAGCGAATACGCGGTGAAGGCCGCGCGCGATGGAGCTCGAATCTCTTCTTTAGAAACCAAAGATTATAAAAAAGCTGCGAGTTACTACCAATTCTTGGTTTTGCATTCTCCGGATGCGACCGAAAGATTGAATTCGCAAAAGCAGCTGGCTGCGATCTATTTTGATCAGCTTCAAAACTATGACCAAGCCATCATCGAGCTTAATAAACTCATTCGCGATACCGAAAGCGATGTGGATATTGCTCGGTATAAGTTGGATATCGCCCGCTCTAATTACTATTTGAATAATTTTTTCCAAGCTCATAGCGAACTCGATGATCTTCTAAAGCTCAAAGTCGACGATAGTGAACGGTTTTCTGCGTGGGTTTTGAAAAGCAACATTCACATTGCTCTTAAAGAATACGCGAAAGCGATTGAGATCTTGAAAAAGGTCACGACAACGTTTCCGCAAAAATCTTTGCAAGAAAATGTCTATCAAACGCTCGCGGTTTGTTACGAGGAGACGGATAACTTCACAGAGGCCATCAATACATTGGAATCTGTAAAGGATAAGTACGCGCAGCCTGAATATATAGACATCCGTATCAAGCGCCTTAAAGAACGCCAGAAAAACCGCCCAGGGGCACGGGGGCTTCGAAAGTAATGAAAAAGTACATCGTCTTTGTCGGAATCGGGTTTGAGCTGGTCGGAATCATGTTGGCTTGTATTTATTTAGGCCAAGCAATTGATAAATCTTATCAAACTAAAGGGATCGCGTTGGCGGGTTTTATGTTCATTGGGCTCGCCAGCTGGCTCACACATGTGATAATGCTTCTTCGTCGGTTGGAAAAACAAAACCCCGAAGACAAAGAGCCAGAATGAAAAGAGTCCTAACATTTCAGATACTTGTACTTGCCATCGGCTGTGGCTTGTTATGGCTTGCCGGAATGCAGCAAAAAATCAGTTCCTTTGCCATTGGCGGCTTAATCGTCACAGGAAACTTTATTCTGCTGGGTTTGGGCTGGGGAGTGGTTTTTCGTAAAAAACTGATTGCCCTGCCCGTTCTTATCATTGTATTTAAGTACGCGATTTTAGGAGTCATTATTTATCACTTTGTGAAGCAGAGTTGGATGCAGCCATTTTGGTTCGCAGCCGGCATTGCGACCATGATGATTGGCTCCCTAATGTATGGATTAACCTTAGGTTTTTTCAAAGATCCGGATGACGGATCCAGTAACAAAGAAGAGTAATACATGTCGTTTAACTGGACACAGCTAATCCCACAAGTCGGCCACGATCATGATAAAGTTGCTGTAGCAACATTCGCGGCTACAAGTCTTGCATTGGTATTTGTTGGTCTTATCGCTCGTGCATCTTTGGGTAAGGGCGAAGCCGCAATCGTGCCATCAGGAAAATTCTCTATCAAAGGACTCTTTGAACTGGTCACAGAGTTCATAACGAATCTCTCGGATCAGGTTATCGGCCACCACGGTCGTCACTATGTTCCTATGTTCATTGCGGTTTTCTCGTTCATCTTCATCAATAACTTGGTGGGTGTGATTCCGGGAATGTCCCCAGCTACTGAAAACATCAATACGACCTTTGCTATGGGTCTGTTCATGTTCATTACTTATAATATCTTAGGCATTAAAGAGAACGGCCTTATCAATCACTTGAAACACTTCATGGGTCCGGTAGCAATGCTAGCACCTTTGATGTTTGTGATCGAGTTGATCTCTCACATGGTTCGTCCATTGAGCTTGGGTCTTCGTCTTGCGAACGTTATGATGGGAGACCACGCGGTTGTCGCCGTGTTCTTGGATCTAGTCCCAATCGGCGTTCCACTCCCATTCTATGTATTGGGAATGTTCGTTTCTTTCGTTCAGGCGTTTGTATTTACATTATTGTCTATGGTATATGTCGCGTTCGCAACAGCGCACGATCACTAATAGGCAGCTGATTAATATTTAAGAAGTTAAAAGGAGAACATTAATGAAAAACTTCAGCACAAAACTTATGGTTACTTTGGCTGCAACTATGGTTGCTGCTCCAGCTTTCGCTCAAGAAGCAGCAGCTGGCGGTTCTACATCTGATAAAGGTATCGTTGCTCTTGCAGCAGCTTTGGCAATTGGTATCGCTGCTTTCGGCGGCGCTATGGCTCAAGGTAAAGCAGCAGCAGCAGCTTTGGATGGTATCTCTCGCAATCCAGCGGCTTCTGGTAAAATCATGACTCCGATGATCATCGGTTTGGCTCTTATCGAGTCACTTGTGATCTACGCTCTTGTTATCGCGTTCAAAATTTCTTAATTTTAAGAAGTTACGCAGATTTCGTAAAAAAGGCTGGCCTTCGCGCTGGCCTTTTTTATTTTGTACGCGCAAAAAAACTATGATTTGATTTTGGTCTCAAACCTTTTGGAGTTTTGCGATGAAGATCTTCAGCCTAGTTTTTACCAGCGTGCTGCTGTTCTCTCAAATTTCTTTGGCAGCCCCTACTTGTAAATTTAAACCTCTCAATGGTGGGACGAGCGGCGTTTGCTCGGACGATGAGTTTACTGTTGCCCTTTTGGAAGGGAACGTGGCGTCCGCAGAAGCCATGATTGAAGCCAATCCAAACTACCTCTACTCTTGCAACTACAGTCATAAATTTAACGGCACCAGCGGCACTAATGAGCTGATGAATCCACTTATCTATACAGTTTGCCATACAGTCTATGGCGGAATGAAAGACATGGTTGTGATGCTTCTCAATCACATAGATAAAGAGGAACTTCTCTGCGCAACGCCGGATCGTCGTATGACAGTCAAAGACTGTGTAAATAGAATTTCCGACGAACAGGTTCGTGACGAAGTTTCTAAAGTTTTGGAGTTATAAAATGAAAGCTTTATTTCTATCGCTCGCTCTAGTGACTTTAACTTTTGCCGCCCAGGCCCGCGCCGACGAGCTTTGTGAATCTTACGGATTTACCGGAAACACAGTTGAAGAAGCTGAAAATGAATGTCTGACAAAGGGAGATTACATCACACGCGCACGCTGCAATCAGGATGTTACTTGCGCAGAAGGTGTGATGGTTTGCACGACTCGTGGATATAAAGGCTCAACAATTACTTTGGCCGTCGAGGCGTGCTATGACTTGGGTTACATCTATAGCCGCGAACAGTGCGAGCAAGACGTTACTTGCAAGCAGTAACAAGTACCCCTTAGAGGTACTTGTTAACGATGCTTTCAACTTTATTACGAATTCTGTCTAGGCCGGCTTGAGTTGTGGCTTCATAGCGAACAACCAGTACAGGTTGAGTGTTAGATGAGCGACAAAGTGCCCAGCCATCCTCGAAGCTTAGACGAATACCATCGATAAGGTTGGCTTTAAAATCAGGGCCGCCTTTTCCGAAAGCTTCTACCATCTTTTCAACGATCAAAACCTTTTTCTCTTCCGTCGTATCGATACGAATTTCTGGTGTATTGAATGCCGGCGGTAAACCTTCCAACAACTGAGGAATAGTTTTTCCCGTGCGAGAAAGAATCTCTACAAGACGAAGAGCTGCATAAGGAGCATCGTCGTAACCGTAGTTTCTATCAGCGAAGAAGATATGACCGCTCATTTCTCCACCAAACGGAGCTTTTTCAACTTTGATTTTTTCTTTGATCAAGCTGTGGCCGGTCTTCCACATAATAGGAACGCCGCCATGCTTTTCAATATCGTGATACATGCGATCTGAGCACTTCACATCGCCTACGATTTTCGCACCTTTGTCTTTTTCAAGAATAGCACGAGAGATAATCACCATCAGTTCATCACCGTAAATCATGCGACCCGTATGATCGACCACGCCGATACGATCAGCGTCTCCATCAAAGCCGATACCACAAACAGCGCCCTCTTTAAGAACTTGTGCTTGTAAATCTTTAAGGTTCTTTTCGACGGTTGGATCTGGGTGGTGATTTGGGAAACGACCATCTGGTTCTTCAAAAAGAATAGTTGGGTTCAAACCAACAGAGTTGAAAAGACCGCGTGCGACTACGCCTCCAGCGCCATTTCCGCAATCAAGAACGACTTTAACGTTATTCAAAGTACCGAATTCTTTTTTGTATTGTGCAAAGTAACTTGGGAAAATATCAATTTTAGTTTCTTTACCTTGGCCAGAAAGATATTGGCCCTTCTCCATAATACGGCGAAGTTTTTGAATCTCTTCTCCGAAGATAGTGCCTTTGCCTACGGAAATTTTAAAGCCATTGTACTCTGGAGGGTTGTGACTGCCCGTTACCTGAATGGCACCATCAACACCTTCTACGGTAAAAGTAGCAAAGTAGCAGACAGGACTAGTTACAAGACCCAAGTGAATAACACTACCACCGGACTCAGTAATTCCTTTTGCTAATGCCTTGATGATGTTCGGTGAAGACAAGCGCGCATCATGGCCAAGAGCAACAGTCGGTGTAGCATTGCCCTTGTTTTCTTTCATGTAAACGACATAAGAGCGGCCCAAGTTTTCTGCAAAGGCATCGTCGAAGTCGCCATTGTAAACGCCACGAATATCATATTCTCTGAAGATCACTGGTTGAAACATGCTAAACCTCTTTTTCCGAGTGAAAACTTTATTTTATAGATGATTTTGCTAGTCGGAGACAAGCTTGAATTGCGTCAATCATGGAGTTCGCAATGGCTTTGTTCTTACCAAAAATGTCCTTGGCAGTGCCATGGTCAACGCTTGTTCGAACAAAAGGAATTCCTAGCGATACGTGCACACCACTTTTTTGTCCATGAATGGCTTTAAAAGGGATCAGCCCCTGATCGTGATAGAGCGCTAGGTAAACGGAATACTTTTTCCAGTTTTCTTCCAAAAAAGCCGCATCCGGAACAAGCGGCCCGAGGACAGGGATTTTTGCCTTCGCGGCCTCGTTTAGCGCTTTGGTCACAAACTCACGCTCTTCGATGCCTATCAGGCCTTCTTCACCAGCGTGAGGGTTCAGTCCTAAGACCCCGATGGGTTTCTTTTGTTGGGCTACTGGAAGCATTTTGCGAAGCGCATTTGCTGCCTCAATACCCGAGAGCAAATCCACTACATTCATGCTTGTCGACACCTTAGAAAGTGGAATGTGGGCCGTATTTAGCACGACATTAAATTTATTCCCCAAAAAACCCATGTGGACTTTTTGACTTCTAGAAATGCGTTTCAGAATATCCGTGTGCCCCATGTCTTGTAGACCAGCACGATAGATCTCTGTTTTTGAAAGTGGGCCCGTGACCATGCCGTGCAATTGTTTTTGCTGGCACCAGACCGCCGTCTGCTGCACCCACAGAGCAGGCGATTCCTCAGACACGATTTCTACCAACTGGTTGGCTTTCATCTCTGCCGATAGAAGATAGTTCAAAGCCTTTAGTGGTGATGCAAAAGAGACCAGCTTAAATTTTTTATCGAGTTTTTTGAGATTTCTGGGAAAGCTCGAAGCCGAGCGCCAAATTAAAAAATGAGCCCCTTTTTGTGGGCCCATTTTTAGAAGGGCTTTTTCTGCGATTTCAAGCCCGATGCCGTCGCTGTCTCCGGAGGTGATTGCAATCTTAAGCATTTTATTTTTCGTTAATACGAACGAAAGCCTCTTCACGCTTCGACAAAAGCCAGTTTTTCATTTGGCGTTTGAAGTTTTGTTCAAACAGGCTTGCTTTGATTTGTTCTTTTTCTCTTTCGAATCTTGGATCCGTCGTAAGCTTTTTATCGAGCAGCTTCACTATATGATAACCCATGCGGGATTTTACGATGCCTGTAGTTTGTCCAGCATTCAGGCCTTGGATAGAATCTTCAACTTCTTTTAAGAACTCTCCAGATTTGAAAGTACCCAACAAACCGCCAGAGGTGAAGTTAGGATCTTCACTGTTTTGTTCAGCCAAGGTTTCGAAGTTTTCGCCCGAGCGAAGTTTAGTTAGCACTGCTTCCGCGCGCTTATAAGCGGCTTCAGACCCACCTTTTTTAGGGTTAAAGAAGATGTGAGCAACCGTGAACTCGTTCACTGAAGACTTATTTTGCGGATTCTTTTTAAGATATTCTGCCAAAGCATCGTCGTCAGAAATACGAAGTTTAGAAATAATTTCGGCTTCGATCAAAGACTGCTTCTCGATTTTTTCTTTTAGAAATGCTTGGTACTCCGATGTTGAAATACCTTGGGCTTTGAAGGCAGCCAATACATCATTTACAGTCACATTGTTTTTCTTGGCCATGTCGCGGATTTCTTGATCCACGCGCTCCATGGTTACGCTGTGATTAAGACGTTTGATTTCAGAGGACATGATCTTTTCATTGATCAAATAATCTAACTGCACTTTGCGATCTTTTTTTAGGTCCTCGACACTTTTACCGGAAAGCATGGCTTCGTCGATCAAAGCAGGTGTTTTCAACTTCTTTTGAAGTTCTTTGAAGTCCGATTCCAAAATGATTTCGTTATTAACAACAGCCACGATGCGCTCGACGACTTCCGCGCGGGAAACCAACGGCAAAAGGAATAAAACAGAAACCAGTAGCTTAGTCATTATCAGTCCTTGTTTCGACGACGATCGAATTGATCAGCTCGTTATCTTTAAGGACTTTACTACTTCTTAATTGGGCGTCCAACCATTTTACGAACTCCCCTTGTTCTCGCTGCGCCGTTAAAGCGCGAATAATCTGATTACGCACCTCTTCAAGCGGCAAAGTCGCAGCAGGGGCCTTTTTTTCGATCTTTACGACGTGAAAACCAAAGGGACTTTTGATTTGTGTCACACTTCCCACGCCACTTTTAAACAAAGGGTCAAAGAAGTCGACCGAACCGATTTCTATCCAGCCAACAAGACCGCCATTTTTGGCCTCAGGCGCGATAGAGTACTTCTTTGCAAGCTCCGCGAAGTCTTTCTGTTTGACTTGGCTTTTTAAGAGATCCGCTTTTCCGAGTTCGTCTGTGACGATTTGACGAAGATAAATGCGTTCTTTCTTCTTAAACTGCTCTTTATGCTCTTCGTAGTACTGCTTAATTTCAGCCTCTGTGAGGGGCTTGATGCGCTCGTTGAGCTTTTTGAAGACGGCTCTTTCAATCAAAGTATAACGAAGCTCTTCGCGCCATTCAGAAAAAGACAGATTTTCTTGGGCAAGCAGACGACGGAAAGAAAGGTCGTCGGGATAGTTAGCTCGGTACTTATCCACTTCTTTATCCAGATCACTTTCGGTCACAACTAAGCTATTTGCGCGAGCCCAATCAAGCGTTAGTGACTTCACAATAAAGGCACGAAGAATTTCTTCCTTAGTTCTTTGCACAGTGTTTGGATCTTTGGCGGTCAGCGCATCCAAGTCCTTTAGTTTTCTGGCAAGTTGATTTGAAAACTCTTTGGTTGAAAGAACGTGATCGTTGACCTTCACCACGGGTTTTGTGGAAACCTTTTGATAGTTAGAGGTACAAGCTGTAGCTCCGAAAATCATTCCCAAAATAAAAAGCCCCGTCAGTGCGGGGCTCTTAATAAATTTCATGTCTAAAATCCCTTACTTGATAAGGCTTGGATTTGTCTTAATAGGGTAGTTTTTCTTAAGCTTTTCAAAGTATTCGTTGAAAGCCTGTTTTCTTTTCTCATCGTAAACCGCAGAGCGAATCTGGCGTTTATCGGCAGCATCATATGGATTGCGGCCGGTAATTTTGATGATGTGGAAACCAAAAGGAGTTTCTACCAAACCTTTGATGTCTCCAACTTTACCGCTAACAGCGGCCTCATAATAAGAAGGAACCAGAGTTACTCGAGACTGCCAACCCACATCGCCACCCGCTTGTTTGCTGAGAGGGTCGTCGGAATAAAGTTTCACTAGCTCTTCGAAAGGACGCTTTGATTTTTTAACTTCTTCGTAGATTTCGTTCGCGCGCTTTTTAGCCTCGGCAACTTGCTCTGGCGTTGCGCCTGGCTTGTACTCAATCAAGATGTGGCTTGTACGAACCTGAGGATTGTTTTTGTACCAAGCTTTCATTTCTGCTTCAGAAACTTGGATTTTTTGAACCTTCGGTCCTAAATCCTTCTCCAGAAGAGCCTTGTAAGTCTCTTGCTGAACGCGCTCGATAACAATAGGGTCTCTTTCGAGGTTTCTTTTAGCAGCTTCTTGCAAACCAACTTCGTAGCGAACCAAGTCTTCCAAGAACTGAGGCTTGGTTGGTGGGTTCAAGGTTTGAGATTTGATGTCAGTGTATTTCTTGTTGAATTCATCCACTGTGATCTTTTTATTGCCAACGGTTGCGATAACCTCAGAACCTTTTGATTGCGCAAAAGACACAGTTGCTGAAAGAAGAAGGACGCCAAAAATACTTGTAATTGCGGTCAGATTCATACCTTAAAAGTCCCTTTAAAAAGTTGACGACATACCACATTAAAACGCTAGCACTCGCTTTAAGATTCAGCAATGACTTTAAGGGCTTGTTGTTTTGCGCTATGTAGCAAAGTCTCTAGGTTTTCAGCGATTTTTGGATCGCGTGGATCCTGGTCTTTTGTCGTAGGAGGCACGGGTCCGTGCCACTGAATAAGGATCTTAGCGAATGGTTTTGGAAGAAAAGTTTTATTCCACGCTTTTGGAAAATAAATAGCACGATCAACACTGACGCCAGAATAGTAAATAGGACAGTCCAAAAGTCTAGAGAGCTCAAACACTCCGGGCTTCACTTTGTAGACGGGTCCTTTGGGGCCATCGACTGCAAAGCTGCAGCTGTGACCTTCGCGCATAAGACGAATCAAACCTTTAAGACCGCCGACTCCGCCACGAGTGGAAGAGCCTGCCGTTGTTTTTGCGCCCAACAACTTTAGGATCACCGACATCATCTGCCCGTCTTTACTTTGCGAAGACATAGTAGCAATACGATAACGACGGCACAGTTGGATCAGGGCGATTTCGTCGCCATGCCAGTGAGCGAGAAGAAAAGGCTTCTTATCACGCATATCTTTTTGCATGGATTCTGGCTCAATCAATTGCACCTTCCACGTTAGTGAAAGGGTGCGATAGATAAGCCATACTAAGAAACCTAGAATATATTTTCTCAAGGGATATTAGTGCTTCAGAGCTTTTCTGAATTCTTCAGTCAATTTCGGAACAACATCAAACAAATCGCCGACAATCCCGTAAGTTGCTTTTTGGAAAATAGGAGCGCCCGGGTCGTTGTTGATCGCAACAATCACCTTGCTGCCACTCATGCCCGCCAAATGTTGGATCGCGCCGGAAACACCCACTGCGATGTACAAAGTAGGAGCCACAGTTTTACCTGTTTGACCCACCTGCATGCCGTGAGAAACCCAGCCAGCATCCACAACCGCACGAGATGCGCCAACCGTTGCACCAAGAACGTCTGCAAGGTCATTCAAAAGCTTGAAGTTGCTGGCCTCTTTAAGACCACGACCACCAGAAACGATGATGTTTGCTTCCGTCAAATCCAACTTCTCGGAAGTGCCTTTAACAACTTCTTTGATGATGGTTTTCAAATCAGGTTTAGCAAGAGTGTGCTCAACAACGTTTGCAGTTTTAGAAGCATCTGCCGCCGCAACTGGAAGTTGATTTGCGCGCATCAAAACGATTTTCAAAGGGCTGTTTTCAAATGCAACAGCTGCAAAAGCTTTTCCTGAGTAAACAGGTTTTTTTGCAGTGACGTTGTCGCCAGAAATCGTGAGCTCTGTGCAATCAGAAGCGATCCCCGTTTTCATACGAGCTGCAATTCTTGGGAAAAGATCACGAGCCGTGCTTGTTGCCGAAGCCAACAAAACTTGCGGTTGAACTTTTTCAAGAACCATGGAAACAGCCGCTGCGTAAATCTCAGGGTTGTAAGCATCAAGGCTTGCGTCTTTCACAACGTGAACTTCTTGAGCTCCGTGGTGAGCCATTTCGCCAGCCGCTTTATCAGCGCCAGTACCTACAGCCATTGCAACAACAGTATTGCCAGATTTTTGTGCCGCCTGAAGAAGCTCCATCGCTCCACGCTTAAGGGCGCCATTTTTGTGTTCAGCAAATACGAATACTTTAGACATGGACGACCCCTACAATACTTTCGCTTCGTCACGAAGCAGTTTTACAAGTTCAGCAGTTTGATGAGCCGAATCGCCAGTCAGCATTTTTACTGCTGGTTTTTCTGCAGGCAAGCTGAGTTGGGTGTTTTTCAATTTGATATCTGTGGCAGGAATATTCAAAGACGCGAACTCGATCTCTTTCAAAACCTTTTTCTTCGCCTTCATGATGCCAGGAAGACTTGCGTAGCGAGGAGTGTTGAGTCCTTTGTTAGCGCCGACAACCGCCGGAGCCGCAAGACCAATCACCTCTTTTGCGCCACCTTCGATATCGCGCTCAACAGTGATGCCCTCAGGAGACATTGCAAACTTAGAAACAACCGTAGCGTGTGGTGTGCCCAAGAATTCAGCAAGCATTTGGCTTACAGAAGACGCGTTGTCATCGATGGCAAGTTTACCAGTGAAGATCAAGTTAGCGCCGCCCTCAGCCTTAATAACCTCAGCCAAAGCGCGAGCTGTCGAATAGCAGTCCAAATTTTCTGGTGCATTAACGACGATACCTTCGTCAGCGCCCATCGCAAGTGCTGTTCTGAGGGACTCAGAAACTCTTTTTGATGGACCTACGCTGAGAACGAAAACCTGAGCACCCGCATTGGCTTCGCGGTACTTCACGGCTTCTTCAATAGCGTATTCGTCGTAAGGATTGATGACCCACTTGATGCCAGTTGTGTCGATAGAAGAGGCATCGGGGCCAATTTTAATCTTTGTTTCCGTGTCCGGAACTTGCTTAATACAAACAAAAATTTTCATGTTGAACCTCGTGGGGTCGTTCTATCTCAAAGGGACCTTTTGGCAAACCTAAAAGTCTTCGCTAACATGACGCGAAAACGCCGAGAAGTGCCGTGGACAAGCGCACTTAGCGGGGGTAAAACAAAGTGAAACTCAATTGAAAATTCAGCAGTATTTTAACAGCACAAAAGAGGTTTACTGTGGCTATTTCAGCTTCACATGGTTTTTTCAGATCAACGGTCGGAAAAAAATATCTCATGGGACTAGCCGGACTCATTTGGGCGGGCTTCGTCCTTACCCACATGGCCGGAAACTTACTTATCTTTGTCAGCTCTGACGCCTACAACATGTACAGCTATGCCCTGACCAGCAATAAGCTGATCTATGTCGCTGAGGCAGGTTTAGTGGCTGCGTTGGTTTTGCACGTGGTTTTGGCGATCAACCTGACCCTGCAAAACAGAAGCTCTAAGGGAACTCGTTACGCGGTGAAGGCAAAAGGCGAAAAGAAAGCCCGTTTTGCTTCCACAACGATGGGAATCCAAGGCTCTGTGATCTTGGCGTTTGTTATTTATCACTTGGCGACTTTTAAATATGGGACCTACTACGAAACAAACGTGAACGGCGTTGTCATGAGAGACCTTTTCAGACTCATGGTCGAAGTTTTCCAAAGCCCGGCATATGTTGTTTGGTATTTGGTATCTCTTGTTTTGTTAGGCTTCCACTTAAGTCACGGTGTGGGCTCGGTATTCCAATCCTTTGGATGGATGAACGGCCGTTATCAACCAATGTTAAGAAAACTCAGCGTCGTCTATGCGATTGTTGTAGCTGCCGGCTTTATTGCACAACCAGTTTATATCTACCTTGTTTTGGGCCAAGGCTAAGGGGGAAACACAATGTCTAAAATCTTAGATAGCAAAATTCCTGATGGATCGATCGATAAAAAATGGACCGACTACAAGTTCAAAATGAAACTTGTGAATCCAGCCAACAAAAGAAAACACTCTGTGATCGTTGTGGGTACCGGATTGGCAGGTGCAAGCGCCGCCGCTTCTTTGGGTGAGCTCGGTTATAAAGTAAAAGCATTCTGCGTACATGAGTCCCCTCGCCGCGCCCATTCAGTGGCGGCTCAAGGTGGTATCAATGCTGCGAAAAACTATCAAAACGATGGCGACTCTATTTATCGCCTTTTCTACGACACGGTAAAAGGTGGTGACTTCCGCGCACGCGAAGCGAACGTTCATCGTTTGGCAGAAGTGTCTGTGAATATCATCGACCAAGCGGTTGCTTCGGGCGTTCCGCTCGCACGTGATTACGGCGGTCTTTTGGACAACCGTTCTTTCGGTGGCGCGCAGGTTTCTCGTACCTTCTATGCTCGCGGCCAAACAGGTCAGCAGCTTTTGTTGGGTGCTTACTCTGCGATGATGAGACAAGTAGATCTTGGCAATGTTCAATTGAACTACCGTCGTGAAATGTTGGACCTTGTTCTTGTGAACGGCCAAGCGCGCGGGATTATCGTTAGAAATCTTCTGACAGGTGAAATCGAGTCTCATGAGGCGGACGTTGTCATTTTGGCAAGCGGCGGCTACTCAAACGTCTTCTATCTTTCGACAAATGCGATGGCATGTGCGGTAACGGCTGCATGGAAAGCTCACAAGCGTGGTGCTTACTTTGCAAATCCTTGCTACACACAAATCCATCCGACGTGCATCCCTGTTCATGGCGAAAACCAATCCAAACTGACTTTGATGTCAGAGTCTTTACGTAACGATGGACGCGTTTGGGTTCCAAAAGCAAAAGGTGACAAACGTCATCCTAGCGACATTCCAGATGATGAAAGAGATTATTATTTGGAACGCGTTTACCCAAGCTTCGGTAACTTGGCTCCTCGTGACGTGGCTTCTCGTCAGGCGAAATATCGCTGTGATGAAGGCCGCGGTGTAGGTGATTCAGGCAAGGCCGTTTACTTGGATTTCCGTGATGCTATCAACCGTTTGGGTGAAGCAAAAATTGCTGAACGCTACGGAAACTTGTTCCAAATGTACGAGAAAATCACAGGCGAAAATCCTTACAAACAACCAATGAGAATTTATCCAGCTCCGCACTACACCATGGGTGGCTTGTGGGTGGACTACAACTTGGAGTCAAATGTCCAGGGCCTCTTTGTTGCGGGCGAAGCGAACTTCTCGGACCACGGTGCGAACCGTCTTGGTGCTTCGGCATTGATGCAGGGTTTGGCAGACGGCTACTTCGTTCTTCCTTACACAATCGGTAACTATCTTGCGAACAACAAGTTCGAAAAAGTAACGACGACTCACGCGGCTTTCAAAGCTGCTGAAGATGGCGTGAAGAATGAAATTACAAAGCTAATGAACATCAAAGGAAACCGCACGGTTGAAAGCTTCCATAAAGAGCTTGGCCATATCATGTGGGAATACTGTGGTATGGGTCGTAACGAAGCGGGACTTAAGAAAGCTTTGGAATTGATTCCGAAACTGCGCGCAGAGTTCTGGTCAAATGTACGTGTTCCTGGCGACGCGAACTACTTAAATCCTGAACTTGAAAAAGCAGGACGCGTTGCGGACTTCTTGGAGCTTGGTGAGTTGATGTGCCGTGATGCTCTTGAGCGTAAAGAGTCTTGTGGTGGTCACTACCGTGAAGAATATCAGGAAGATGGCGAAGCAAAACGTGACGACGTGAACTTCAGTCACGTGGCTGCATGGGAGTGGACTGGTGCAAACCAAACACCGATTCGTCATAAAGAAGAGCTGAAATTCGACAACGTTAAACTTGCAACTCGTAGCTATAAATAAGGGCGTGATATGAGTGAATCTACTAAAAAAATCAATTTGACCCTCAGAGTATGGAGACAAAAAAGCGCCAAAGATGGTGGCGTCTTTAAAGAGTACGCAGCAAAGAACGTTTCTACAGACGCGTCTTTTTTGGAAATGCTAGATGCTGTGAACGAAGAGCTGATCTCTAAAGGTGATGACCCGATCGCTTTTGACCATGATTGCCGCGAAGGTATTTGTGGTAGCTGCGGCTTCATGATCGACGGCCAAGCGCACGGCCCGCAAAAGTCGACAACGGTTTGCCAACTTCATATGCGCGCCTTCAAAGACGGCGAAGTTTTAACGTTGGAACCATGGAGAGCCTCAGCATTTCCGGTGCTCAAAGATTTGCTAACAGATAGAACGGCGCTGGATCGTATCATTACGGCGGGCGGTTATATTTCTGCAAATACAGGAAGCGCTCGCGATGCAAATAGCATCTTGATTCCAAAAACAGATGCTGACCAAGCATTCAACTCTGCAACTTGTATTGGTTGCGGGGCTTGTGTGGCGTCTTGTAAGAATGCTTCTGCGGCACTCTTCACGTCAGCTAAAATCTCTCACATGGCGTTGCTTCCGCAGGGTCAGGTTGAAAGAAAAAAACGTGCTGAACGCATGGTTGGTCAAATGGATGAAGAAGGTTTTGGAGCTTGTACTAGCACGGGTTCTTGCTCGGCTTCTTGCCCGAAAGATATCAGCCTTGTGAACATCGCCCGCATGAATCGCGAATTCTTCAGAGCAACCGTTTTGAAGGACGATGAAGTGGATGCCGGCGGCGGCTTCTAAGAAGCTAGACTAAAATCGAGACCACAATCAAAAGCACTGGACCAACATCCAGTGCTTTTTTATTTTCGCGCGCAGTTTCCTGCGCCAATACGCGGCTAACCCACCTTTGGTCCTAAAGAATCCTAGCAATAAGTCCGAAGAAGGATTCGAGAGGACCACATGAAAAAAATGTCTGAGCTGATGGACGAGCTGGGCTTTGATCCAGAAGGATCTCCCGCCGTTAAAGAAGCTTTCATCAAATATCTTATTAAAGCGAGCGAGGGCGTGAACGTTCTTACTCCGACAGAGAAAACTCTCATTAAAGCCGATCCTAACAAGATCAAAGTCCTGCCTATTGCAAAGAAACCAGAGCAACTTAGTTTTGATTTCGGAGACGACGCACTACCTAGGTCCAACTTTTCTCGAAAAGCCCGCAAATAAACAATATCTTTTTCTCAACAGATTTCGACGTTGGTACCATTTTGGAACTAGGTCGATGAAAGAGAATCCTCTCACTCTTTTGCATCTTTGATCGAACCACATAATCCAAGGAGGGATTCATGAAAAGGCTTATGGAAAAAGCCCGTATTGTATCAGTTGTTGGCGCGTTCTTCGCCTCTGCGTTTGCTGTTGCAGCACAACCCGAAGCTGTTCCTGGTGAGTTCATCGTTAAGTTGAAACAACCACTTAGCACTTACAAAAACCAAATGAATGTTTTGAGCCAAGAGTTGGGTTCTTATATTAAGAGCACAATCCCCGGCCAAAATATCGTTGTGATCAAGCGCCCGGTTTTTGAAATCCAATCAACGGTTGTAAAAAGCCTTTCTCAAGATCCAAATGTAGAAGTTATCGAGCCTAACTATATCTATAGAGCAAACCGCACACCGAACGATCCAATGTTGGGTCAGCTTTGGGGCATGTTGAATGTTGGTCAAAAAGATTCTGCAAAACAACCGGGTGTAGCCGGCACTGATATCGGCGCTGTTCAAGCATGGGATATCGAAACGGGTTCAAAAGACGTTATCGTAGCAGTTATCGATACGGGTGTTGATTACACGAACGCAGATTTGACTCCAAATATGTGGACGAACAATGCCGAGTTGAACGGTAAAGCTGGCATTGATGACGACGGCAACGGTGTTGTTGACGACGTTTATGGTTACAATGCGATCAATAACAGTGGTGATCCTAAAGATGACCACGGTCACGGTAGCCACTGCTCTGGTACGATCGGTGCCAAGGGTGATGACGGTAAAGGTATCGTGGGCGTTGCTTGGAATACTCGCATCATGGGCGTTAAGTTCTTGGATGCAAACGGCTCTGGAACTCTTGAAAACGCAATCAAAGGGATCGAATACGCGACTAAAATGGGCGCGAAAATCATGTCGAACTCTTGGGGTGGCGGCGGCTTCTCTCAAACTTTGAAAGATGCTATCGAAGCTTCTAACACTGCGGGCGCGCTTTTCGTAGCAGCGGCAGGTAACGAAGCAAACAACAACGATGCTAATCCGTCTTATCCTGCGTCTTATCAAATCGCGAACGTTCTTTCGGTTGCAGCGGTTGATAACAAGGGCAACATTGCTTCGTTCTCTAACTACGGTAAGACATCAGTACACGTTGGTGCTCCGGGCGTGAATATCCTCAGCACAACGACAAATGGTTATGAGTCTTGGTCAGGAACTTCAATGGCGACTCCGCACGTATCTGGTATCGCAGCATTGTTGGCTTCTCATGACCGCAACCTTTCAAACATCGAACTTAAAAACCGCATCATTACGACAGCACGTCCGCTTCCAGCGTTACGTGGTAAAGTTCGTGGTGCTGGTTTTGCAAATGCCTATGCAGCTTTGACAAACACATTGCCTCCGGTGGATGTAAACGATCCAGCTAACTGGCAATCAGTTGCTCAATCTGTTTCTTCGGCTCACCCATACAAAGAGAAGTCGACAGAAACGTTTGAAGTAAACGTTCCAGGAGCTAAAGAGATCGCTCTTTACTTCTCGAAATTCCAAACTGAGCGTGGTTACGACACGGTTCAGTTCTTCAATGCTCAAGGAAAAATGGTTGGCGAAATGTCTGGAAACAACGATGACTCGTTCTCTCCAGTAATTGCTGGTGACTATGTGAAGATCGTGTTCAAGTCAGACGACTCTATCAACCAATACGGCTTTGATATTACAAAAGCATCTTGGAGATAGGTTTTTAGGAAAATTGAAAGCACAAGCGCCGGAGAAATCCGGCGTTTTTATTTTTCCACAGGAAACTTGAGTCGAACGACGGCTCCGAGAGAGTTGTTTGTGAACTCGGCAGACCCATTCATTTGTTTCATCGAATCCCAAATTACAAATGTTCCCATTCCTGAACCATCGTTGGAATGAAACTCGGTTTTTTTGAGCATTGCCAGAACATCGGGAGCAAAGCCACCGCCATTGTCTTCAAATTCGATCATATTTTTTTTAAAGCTGACCTGAATACAAGGATCCGCATGAGGCTTGTCGCGAAAGTTTTCATAGGCATTGATGAGAACATTGTAAAAAATTGTTTTTAGATAAGCGCGCTCAGCAACAATCTGGCAATCCCCATGAATATCTACACGGATATTTCTAAACTTTAAATGAAGCGCATCTAGTACTTCACAAAGTACTTCTTTTGTAGAAAGAAGTTCGGCGCGAGCTGCCTGCAAAGCTGAAATTTTATTGAGCTCGCTAACCATCTTGGTTGCAGTCAAAAGTTGGGATTCCATATCTTGAAGAATACGATGAACTTCAGGATCCTTATGGTCCACAAGCCGTTCTTTTAGAATGTCGACATACATGCGAGGAGTAGAAAGAATGCCCTTCACATCATGTACGACAGTTGCTGTTTGCAATCCAATCACGCCGAATTTGCGCAGAAGATCTTCGCGAACTGTGCGGTCGGAAGTGAAAAATACATACGCAAGCCATGCGACCAAATCGACCGCGATAACAGCCATAACCAAATCCCATGGTGTGTGAGGCTGCGAAAACCACTCCATAGTTTGCTCATAGCGCCACCACAAAACCGAAAGATAAAGCAAAGTTCCGAAGACGAGTACGGAATAAAACACACGTTTCGGTACAGGAAAAAGAAATGCGTAACCCAAGATTACTTGGTGAAATCCAAAAATATAGTACGGATTAAAATACTGCCCATGAGCGCAGTAGAGTATGATTTGAACGCCAATGCTGGCGTTGATCGCGGGCGAGTAAGGATTTTTACGAAGGCCAACGAGTGTGAAGCAACCCCACACGATAAAAAGCAATCGACCAGCGACGTACCACTCGCGATGCTCACTGACGTCATTGTATTCTGTAATGAAAACGAAAGCGCCATAAAGCAGATAAACTAAGAACGAATAGTAGGCGGCTTTTTTATATTTTTCCACGGCGGAGACATCTTCTATGTACGAACCAGAAGTGTCAGTAAAAAACACCTTGAAGTTTTCTTGATGAAGCTGCGGACAATTTGTAAATGTAGGAAAATTCCTACGCAGAATTTTTCTTTAAGAACGCCTCAATCTTCATATTGATGTAGTCAGGAAAATCTAGCTGAGTGCAGTGAGATCCGTAAGGAACCAGAACAAATTCGCTACCAGAAATTTTTTGGTGAAACTCGTACTGAAATTTTTGTGGAGTTACATTGTCTTTCTCGCCCGAAATAATCAGGGTTGGAATTTTGACCAATGGCAAGATGTCTTCGCCATCAAATTTCATCAGCTCTTCGAACAAAACAATAAACGTGCGAAGATCCATACGAGCCACTCCGCGCGCATAGACTTCGATATCTTTGAAGTGAGTCAGCTTTAAGTTGAAACCCCCTGCGGCTCCCGCAAGCAGCATCGATAATGGATTATCAACAGTCATTCTCCACAAAGTCGTCCACAGGTCCGGAGCTTTTTCGTACTGCTCTTTCACGAAGTAGTAGAAAGGTTCTACGACATCAAGGCCGAACATTCCTTTGATGGGATTCTTGGAAAAGCCATTGATAAAAGTCATTGAAGCAACGAGCTCCGGTTTTTGGCGGAAAAGTTCCAACAACAAAGGCGCGCCAAAACTGTGACCTCCAAAATGAGCTTTTGAAATATTCAAATGCTCCATCAAGCCCATCATATCTTGAACGATGTCTGAAATTTTTAGATTTTGCGGATTTCCTAATGGCTGACTTTTGTGATGCCCACGAATATCAAAGGTGATCACTTTGTAGTGCTTCGAGAAGTATTCCATCTGATGATGCCAATGGTTCATCAAGCAAGCGATGCCGTAAATTAAAACGAGAGGCTCACCCTGCCCGCGCACTTCGTAGTAAATGGGCGTTTTGTCGAAGCTCTCGAAAATGCCGCTTTCTTTTTCAACCATGTTCATAATCAACCCTTAAATATAGGTCACTTTAATCAACGTGCCGCCGATGCGGATAACATCCCCATCATGTAGAATTTCGGTTTCTACGGCCTTGTTGTTAAGGCTTAACTTGTTTCGACAGAGGTTTTTGATTCGAGCTAGACCATCGCCCGGGATAATTTCAAAAGCACCATCCGGAGCTTCCGGATCGCGAAGATCTATATCCAAGGAGTTCGCACCTGCGTGGCGCGGTCCATAACCCAACAAGATCTCTTCGTCCGCCTGAATGCCTTGAATGAATTTCAGCATCAAAGTGGGTGAAAAAGACTGCCCCGCCCCCTCTGGAATTTTGTTTTGCACCCAATCTAGCGGGAGTCTTTCAACAAGGTTCTCTTTCCAGGTTCTGACGCGGGCAAACTCTTTTGGGTTTTGACCCTCGGCGGTTACCACGCGAAACGAAGTGCGACCTAGACGGAAAACCACCCCAGGAATCAGCGCAACTTTCTTAACTCTGCGATTTCCCAAAAGAATTCCATTAGACGAGTCGAGGTCATTCAGAACAAATTGGCCCTTGTTGTCGATTTCAAATTGCGCATGTAGCCCCGAGATCTTTTCATCATCGATAGGAATATCGCCGCGGTTGCGGCCGATTTTATACCCGTGCTGCACTTTATAGCGGGATCCCTGCTGGGGCCCCTCTAGGACTTCGACGAATAACACCATGTAATTATTGTAAGAGTCTTTTCGAAAGGGTTCAACACTCACTGCTTGTGCTTACACTTTGGGCGTGCTAAACCATCGAACTCAGTTAATAAAGTCATCCTTGCTCCTGACATTGGGTTGGGGGCTATAAACCGAAAGGATCGAAATGGAACTATCTAAAGAGACAGTAAAACGTCCTTATGAAGTAATCGTTGTCGTTCACCCAGACGCTTCTCTTGAGGAGCAAAAAGACCTTTTCAAAAAGAATAAAGCAACTATTGAGCAATTCACTGGTTCTGTATTCTCTTTGGAAACTTGGGGTAAACGCAATTTGGCCAACCCGATTGGCAAGTTGAAGAAAGCAATTTTCTTCCACGCGTACTTCGAAGCAAACTCTCAAGCTATTGCTGAGCTTGAGCGTACAATGCGCATCAACGAAAAAGTACTTCGCTTCATGCACACTCGTCTTGACGAGCGTACATCTTTGGCGAAGCACGCTGAGGCCTTCAAAAAAGGTCTTGCTGAATCTGCAGCACGTGAAAAAGAACGTGAAGCAAAGGTTCAAGCTCGTAAAGCAGCTTTTGCAGCAGCAAACGCTGAACGTGGCGATCGTGGTGACCGTGGTGACCGTGGAGATCGCGGCGACCGCGGAGACCGTGGTGATCGTGGCGACAGAGGCGATCGCGGAGATCGTTTCGATAGAAAGTAGTTTTGATCGATACCTGAGGGTTGGTGCATGAGAGTTAAAAACTCGCCCCGAAAATTCCTAGCCATTTTTTCGATATCAGTTGTGTTATCACTTCTGACAGTGGTTTTCGGGGCACCTCTCATGCGCGTTCTAAGAATCACTTACGGCGCGCTCGCATACTGGCTCTTGGGAATCGTAATTACTGCCTTCTTCTGGTTTATTGGGGCTCCTGCCCTCTCTGTTTTTGTAGGTTCAATTTGGATGACTTTAGGAACCTACATGGAGCTTGAGAGAAAAGGACTTCGATGGACTGCCTCCGCTCTGATAGGAATTATTGCTGGCTGTTTGTTTTTTTCAGGCGCCGCGATTTTCAACCTAGAAAAGCTTGGAGTGCACAATCTTGCTGAGGCTGAGACCCTTGTAAAACAGTTCATGACGGACAAAGTGTTCGCGATGAATCCTGGTTTGCAAGTCGATGCAGGTCTTCTGGTCCAGCTCATCCCATCAGCGGTCGTCATCATTTTAGTGGTGGCCCTCGGTGTTGGGCTGATGTTTGAGAGAAGAGTTTTTTCTCTCTTGGATTTACCAAGAGAAAGAGTGGCCTCTCAACTCAAATTGTTAGAGTTTCGCGTTCCAGATTTTGTGATCTGGGTTGCGATGGTAGCCTTCCTTCTGACAATGGAGAACTTCAACGTGAAGGCGTTAGAAATTCTTGGAATGAATATCGTCAACGTTTGTACGGTGCTTTATTTCTTCCAGGGTTTAGCAATATTGGAGGTAAGTCTCAGAACTTTTAAGGCCGGTGCCTTGTTAAGAGCTGCGATTTACATAATTCTAGTCGGTCAATTGTTCCCAGCAGTGAGTGCGATTGGCTTGATTGATTACTGGGTTGATTTTAGGAAACGTCTCCGCAAAATGAGACTGGCTCCTAAGAGCAACTAGAAACGAGGATCAAATGAAAGTTATTCTTTCAAAAGATGTTAAAGATGTGGGTAAAGTAGGCGATCTAGTGAATGTTTCTGAAGGTTTCGCGCGTAACTTCTTGTTCCCAAGAAAATTGGCAGCAGAAGCTACTGAGAAACGCGTAAAAGAGTGGGAACACTTGAAGCGCGTTGCTGACGTGAAAAAGAAGAAAGCAGTTGCTGAGAGACAAGCAGTTTTGGCGAAAATCAACGGAACAACTGTAACTTTCAAAGTTGCAGCCGGTGAGAACGACAAATTGTTCGGTACAGTTACTACTGCTGACATCTCTAAAGAGTTGGATAAAGTAGGTCACTCTGTTGACCGTCGTGATATCCATCTTGAAGAGCCGATCAAAGTTCTTGGCCAACACAAAGCTGTCGTTCGTATGGGCGAAGGCTTGGAAGCTAAGATCATGATCGCTGTAGAGCGCGCGTAATCGCCTCGACAAAAGAGAAAATCTTGAAAGGGACTCTGGTAACAGGGTCCCTTTTTTTATGCTAATTGTGGCGTTCTTTGGCCGCCAAGAGGACGTCTTGTAGATACTCCGCCATGATCTCGCGAAGGTCTTCGGTTGTAAGAGTTTCTGCAGTTTTTCCGTGTTGAGCCATGAGCGTCTGCAACTCGCGGCGGATCTCCCCTTCTGGAAGTCCGGTCGCAAGAATGACCATCTCAAGAAGTGCCGTACCCATTCTAGCCTCCATGCTGTGTGGGTTTGTCTTCATGACAAAGTCATTGCACCAATCGGTTAGTCGGAACTCAACGAATAGGTTTAACTAAGACTGGATTTAGTCCTAGGTCCTGGGCCAAATTTTAACTGAATCTTAGCAAGTCTATGTACCAGCGCCAGGCGCGAAATTACGCGGCTTTCCTGGCATAGGAGGCGGAGCTTGTGGTGGTGGGGCCATCATAGCAGGTCCCACAGTTTCTGGATCTGGATCGCGGAAACGAGAGAACTTAGCGTCGAAGCGAAGTTTCACAGTACCAGTCGCACCATTACGTTGCTTGCCGATGATAACTTCGGCGTGACCTTGCTTATCTGGGTCGTCTTTATCGTAGTAGTCATCACGATAAAGCATCATGATAACGTCGGCATCTTGCTCGATAGATCCAGATTCACGAAGATCTGAAAGCATCGGACGGCGGTCTGAACGACCTTCCACGCCACGATTCAACTGAGCAAGAGCGATCACCGGAATCTGAAGTTCCTTTGCAAGAACCTTCAATGATTTCGAGATCTCGGAAACCGCGCGCTCGCGGCTTTCCACTTTTTGTTTCAAATCCATCAACTGCAAGTAGTCGATCATGACCAGATCTAATCCATGCTGCGCCTTCAAACGACGGCAACGGGCACGAATCTCAAACGGGCTGATCCCCGGAGTATCATCGATGAATAAATTTGCTTCACTGAGAGTGCCGGCAGCACTAATCAATTTCGGCCAAGAAGAATCTTGAATGCGACCTGTACGGATCTCACCCATTCCGACTTTTGCTTCCGCAGAAAGAAGACGCATCATCATGGACTCTTTACCCATCTCTAGAGAGAAGTAGGCAACAGTTCTTTTAAGCCTCAGAGCTGCGTGCTGAGCGATGTTCAAGCTGAAGGCTGTCTTACCCATGGAAGGACGTGCGGCGATGATTGTGAGCTCGCCTGGGTGAAGACCGGCTGTCATATCGTCCATACCCTTAAAGCCTGTCGCAAGACCGGTAATGTCTGCTTTTCGCTTAAAGAGCTCTTCGATTTTTTCAATGCTGGATTTAACGATTTCCATCGAACCAACAAGACCTTGCTTGGACTTGTTCTCGCCGACCTTCAAAACCTCTGCTTCGGCTTGGTCAATCAAGCTTTCGATATCAGCATAGTCTTGGCTGTAAGCGCGCTCAATCAAACCATTGCTAGTCGCAATCAGACGGCGAAGAAGAGACTTCTCGCGTACGATCTCAGCATGGGTTTGAATGTTGGCTGCAGAAATAGTTTTGTCTAATAGACTGACTAAGTATTCGGGACCACCAGAAGATTCAAGTTCATCACGGGACTGCAACAGGTTTGTTACCGTGATGATATCGACAGGCTGATTCTTGCCCTGAAGATCTTTGATGGCCTGATAGATTTTTTGATTCGCGGGCTTGTAAAAATCAGTGGTATCGATCAAGTCAGAAACCTGATCGAAAGCTTGCTGATCTAGCATCAAGCCACCAATGATAGACTGTTCAGCCTCTAAATGCTGAGGCGGAATGCGTGTACTCATTACCCCTCCTGAGGCACGCGGCTCTTAAAGTGCGGGACAAAAGCTAGTAGTCAAACAAGTAGGCCCGCTGATGTTCGAGCAGAGTCGAATCTTTAGTTGTTTTTCTTAACACGAATTTTGTAATTGTCGATTTTCTTTTTCAAAGTGTTGCGATTGATGCCAAGCATTTGTGCAGTTTTAACTTGGTTGCCGTTGTAGGCGCGGAGTGCCAGCTCGAGCAAAGGCTTTTCAACCTGTTCGATAACAACATTGTATAGACCGTTCAATTCCACTTGTGCTTCTTTTTGTTGAGCAAATAAAACTTCGAGTTTGCTTTTTACAAGCTTCTCTAGGCTTACAGATTGAAGATTTGCGACGAAAAGATTGTCAGAACTGTTCAGGTTCGGCGTCATGGAACTCCCAATTACAATTTGTAAATTATCTGAATGTCGTCAGCCCGGTTCTGAGTTCCGGCGATTGACTAAACTCCGCGTTTTTCAGGAGACCAAATATACTTATGCAGTTGCAATTGCAACCTTGCAGATGAATTTTTTTGCAAAATCTTTTCTGCCAACCAGCGTTCAGCAATTTGGCCATATGATGGGCTGTATAAAACCACATATTTTTTGAATAAATCATGTTGACGACAGAATTCTTCTGACCACTCAAAGTCTTGCTCAGAACAAATGACAAACTTAAATTCCGTGCTGGGAGCGGCAAAGCGAAGATTCTCAATTAAGAAGGAATCGGCAGCTCCACTGTCAGGTGTCTTCACATCAAGAATCACCTTCACTCGTGGATCAACAGGTTCAATACTTTTTGAGCCACTCGTTTCAAGTGAAACAAGATAACCTTGATCACACAAAGTCTTCATCAAAGTGTGCACAGGTTTTTGTAGAAGAGGCTCGCCGCCGGTGATGCAAACGTACTGAGTTTTGTGTGAAGCAATCGTGTTGATGATTTGCTCTAAAGATTGGTTTTCGCCTTCATAGTACGAATACTTAGTGTCGCAATAGGTGCAACGAAGATTGCAAGCCGTGGTCCTGACGAACACGGTTGGGTTCCCCACATACGTGGTTTCGCCCTGAATACTATAGAAAATCTCGTTTATTTTCAGCATCTTCCAGACCCTTGTCTTGGCTCTATGTGCCCAGACCATATCCTAAAGTCAAGGCCGTCTCCCCAAAGCTTTCCCTATTATCGTAGATCCTGTAAATTTTTGTAATGAACCTCATTTTAAAAAAATTCCGCCATGACATCCTCGCAATCTCCTTTCTTGGTCTCGCATGCTTCCTTGGGCTGGCGCTTGCAAGTTTTAACCCCCTAGATCCCTCCTTAAACTCTCTAGGGCAAGGTCTAAGAGCTGCAAATCACTGCGGAATTGTCGGTAGCTTTTTGTCCGACCTTCTCTATCAGTTTTTTGGTTTAACTTCGTGGTTGTTGGTCGCGGGATTTTTGAAGCTTGCTTATGCAGGTTTCCGTCGTGAAGACGTAGATCTCAAGAATGTCCGCTTTATTTGGGGCCTTCTTTTGATCATCAACCTTTCTAGTTTGTTGTCGCTTTATATGCCCGAAAAGAAAATCTTCGCGCACCAAATTTATTTAGGGGGCCTTTTGGGCTTGGGAGTTTCTCAAGCGCTTCTTAGAGCCTTCAACTATGCGGGCGTCCAAGTAGTATTGTGGAGTTTGTCTGCGGTTTTGGTGGTTTTCTATTCAGAAAAAACCGTGAAAGAACTTATGCGCTTGCCACTAGAAGCTTATGAGACCATTGCGGAATGGGGTGTATTCGCCCGCATCCAAAAAATGTTCCTTGCAAAAGATGGTGGAAAAAAGAAAACCAAAAAAGCTCCTGAGGCTGCTGGCACCAAGGGTTTCTTCAACATGAAGAACGAAAGCTTTGTGGAAAAGTCTGAGGATAAAGGCGCAAAGACGCCAAATCTTTCTGCTGCAAAACAGCTCGCGCTTGAAGAAGCCGATGAGGACGAAGGAGAGTTGGAAGAAGACTTTGATGCAGAAGAAGAGGCCGACGAAGAAATTCCAGTTTCCAAAACGCCTGCGAAACGCAAAGTGGTTCTTAAAGCCCGTGTTCCACAAAAGGTTGCTAACTGGCAAATGCCAAAACTTTCTTTGTTAGAAGATCCACCAGCAACTCGCATCAAGGTGGATGAAAAAGAAATTCGCAGAAAAGCAGAACTGTTAGTCGACAAGCTTAAGCAATTCAATGTCGAAGGTCAGATCGTTGCCGTAAAGCCAGGGCCTGCGGTGACTATGTTTGAGTTTAAACCAAACGCCGACGTAAAACTTAGTAAAATTACTGAGCTTGCAGACGACTTGTCGCTGGCTCTTTCAAGTGAATCTTTGCGTATCATTGCTCCAATCCCCGGGCGCGATGTTGTGGGTATTGAAACATCGAATGCACAACGTGAGACCGTGTACTTGAAAGACATGCTTGCTGAGGACACTTTCTGGTCTGAGGATTTGAAGTTGCCAATTGCTCTTGGTAAGCAAGCAAATGGCGATCCAAAAATTGTCGATCTTCGTAAGATGCCTCACTTGTTGGTGGCTGGAACAACGGGTTCTGGCAAATCCGTTTTCACAGTCTCCTCAATCACGGGAATGCTTTTTAAACACTCCCCTAAAACGTTGCGTTTAATTCTTGTCGATCCAAAACAAGTAGACTTGGCGGCGTTCTCTGCTGTTCCACATTTGATCATGCCGCCAGTGACGGATCCTAAAAAAGCGGTTTCCGCACTTCGCTGGGCTGTGAAAGAAATGGAAAAGCGCAATAAGTCGATGTCGAAGTTCGGTGCGCGCAAACTAGAAGAATTCAATGAGATGGTTGCGAATTTACCCTCAGATAAAATTGCGGAACACCAGAAGTTCAACGAAGAGCTTGAAAATCAAGGCATCGCAAAACTGGAACAGTACTACTACACTCCTCAACCTTACATTGTGATTGTGGTAGAAGAGTTTGCGGACTTGATGGCTGTGGACAAAGTGAATGTGGAACAAACTATCATTCGGTTGGCGCAAATGGCGCGCGCCTGCGGCATTCACTTAATGCTTGCGATGCAGTCGCCGCGTAAAGAAGTTGTCACAGGTTTGATTAAAACCAACATTCCAGGCCGCATCAGCTTTAAGGTTGCGGGCAAAATGGACTCACGAATTATTTTAGATGAGATGGGCGCAGAACGTTTGCTTGCAAATGGTGACATGCTCTTCTTGGCTCCGGGTGTATCAAAACCAATGCGTCACCATGGACCATTCTTGAAGGACGCAGAGATCAACGGTGTTGCTAAATTCTGGTCGGATCAAGCGGAACCGGAATTCGATCCACTCGCGATGAAGGCTCTTGATGGATTTGCTGGAGGCGGCGGCGGTGCCGATGGTGATTTCGCCGGCGGTGGCGGAGATGGATTCGGCGAACAAGAATATGATGAACGTTATGATGAAATCTTGTCGTGGGCCGCAGACCAAAAAGAAGTAAGCGCGTCGCTCATACAAAGAAAATTCCGTCTAGGCTATCCACGAGCTGCGAGAATTATTGAAATTTTCGAGAAAGAGGGCGTTGTGGGACCAGCTAATGGCAGCAAGCCGCGTCAAGTCCTCGTGAATAGTTTAAGAGAATAGAAGCTCAAAACTTGACTCTTATTTTGAACATGATCTGATTGTAATCCTTAAACAAACAGTTCAAGGAGGACCATCGTGTTTAAAGCAATCATCGCAGCTCTTGGTTTGGCAGTGTCTGTACAAGCTCAAGCAGCTCCAACAGTATTCGACGTAGTAAGAAACATTCAACAAGTTGCCGTTATGGATCAAGCTCGCACTCAAGGCTTGGACTGGAAAGTTGGCGACGAAAACAACTACAACCTAGACATGGGCTTCATCAAAGGGTCTATGACTATGAGATGTTCTCAAGTTGCAGCTGACGGTATCTGGATGGATCAAGACATGGATCTTGGTTTCGCTGGAAAACAAAAAGCTCAAATCTTGCTTGATCCAAACACTGGTGAGATCAAAAGAATGGTTGTTAACGGCCAAGACCAACAAGTTCCTAAGCAAAACGTAGAAATCGTTGAAGTGAAAGAAGCAAACATCACTGTTCCAGCTGGAACTTTCGATTGCATCCACGCTCGTATCAACGACAAAGACACAAACCAAGAAACAAATGCTTGGATCAACCCACAGTTGATTCCACTTTCTGGTATGTTGAAAACAATCCAACCGAGCCAATTCGGTCAAGTGACTGTTGAATTGAAATCATTCCGTAAAAACTAATGGTATTGATTTTCTTGCGAAGAGCTGCGCTGATTAGCGCGGCTCTTTTCATTTTTAAGAGCCTTCCCGCTGTTTCTGCTGAGACCAAATCTAAAAAAGCAGAGACTTCAAAAGATATTATCGAAAAAGCCTACAATCTGAGTTTGCAGAAAGACCGCTCACAAGCGATCAATATTCTGGTCAATGCAATAAAGCAGGAAAACCTTCGTAATGGTAATACAACAGAGCTTAAAAAAGCCCTGCAACAGGTATCCTATCTTTTTTATTCAGACCGCGCTCAGCAAACTTTCGAGTTGGCACTGTCTTTAAGAAGAACAGATGCGGCCCAAGCTCTGCAAAAAATGAATGAAGCTCTTCGCATGGAGCCTGACAACTTAAGCCTTTTCAATGAAATGCAAAGAATGATTTTGATCAAAGGGGACTGTTCGGGTGCTTTGGACAATATTTCCAAAGAACGTCTGCAAGATCCTTTTGATGAGAACCTGATTCTGTTGCAAGGCCAAGCCCAGGCGTGCTTGGGACAATGGGAAGAGTTTAAAAAGACCCATGACATTTTCGACATCAAAAAATCAAGTCAATGGAAGTACTGGCTTTCCTTGGAAATAGAGCATGCTCTCTATGAAAAGAACCTCATGAAAGCCAAAGAAGTGGTTACCACCCTGCAAAAGCAGGATCCGAAGTACCCAGAATTACTGTATTGGCAGTGGCGCGTTGCAAGCGGAGCTGAAAAATCCGCTCCAGCTCAGAAATACATCAAGGAATGCAAAAACATTTCCGCAACTCAGTACAGACAGTATATGACAGACGTGAATCTCTGTCGTAAGGTGGTCGAAGTTGAGACAGCAATAAAGAGCTCAAATGGGACCAATGAATAAAGTATTATTTGCCAGTTTGATTATTTTTGCCATTACCGCCTGTGGCGTAAAGGGAAAGCCTTTGCCACCACTGGAGCCACCTCCGATCGGAACTGGTGAACCCACCTATCTCAATAAAAAAGACGAAAAGAAGACAAATCAAAAAAGGTGATAGACATGGCTTTCTTGCCGATTCCCTTGGTTAAAATGTCGGGTGCCGGAAATACCTTTGTATTGGTCGACGCCACTAAAACATCTTCGTGGCTTGAGATCGAAAGCAAGTTACGTATTAAGCGCCGCCCTTTTGTAAAAATGATTTGTGATCGCACCCTTGGTGTTGCCGCTGACGGTGTTCTGTTTCTTGCAGAGGGGCAGAGCGAAGCAGAGTACTCTTGGGATTTCTATAATGCGGACGGTTCTAACGCTGATATGTGCGGAAATGCCGCTCGTTGCGCGGCCTTATTTGCGAATGAGTATCTTAGTTCTTCAGTAAGTGGTTCCTACAAGTTTAACACAGGAGCGGGCCTTGTTTCAGCTCAGGTGCTTGGCGATGATCGCGTGCGAGTACTCATGCCCGAGGTAAAGGCCTACCAAGAATTCAGAACTTTAGAAATCGACGGCAAGCCTCAGACCTTTTCTTATGTTAACTCAGGCGTACCTCATTTGGTCATGCAGATTTCAAACTACAAAGAAGCGCCTGAGCTAAAAGAGATGGCTCGCAAAGCAAGACATCACAAAGATATTTTGCCAGAAGGTGCGAACGTTACGTTCTATGTGAAAGAAAAAGACGGCCTGATTAAAGCCGTGACGTTCGAGCGCGGTGTTGAAGACTATACACAAGCCTGCGGAACAGGAGCTGTAGCCGCTGCCTATGTAGAGTTTAAAAAAACTCAAACGCGAAATATCGACGTTCACATGCCGGGCGGTATTTTGGCAGTACAGTTTAATGAATCGACGAAAAATCCACTGATGACCGGAGAAGCGGTGTTTGTGATGGAATTCCAGTATTTTTATGAGGTGGTAGGATGAAAAATTTTAAAGCGACAATTACGGCGTTAATTACGCCATTCAAAAACGGTGCGGTTGATTTTGCATCTTTGGAAAATCTGGTTCGCCATCAAATAAAAAACGGCGTCGAAGGATTTGTCATTAATGGAACGACCGCCGAGAGCCCCACGCTTCTAGAAAAAGAAGTGGCTGATATTTTTAAATCCGTACGCAATGTAGTTGGCAAAGATTTCCCGTTGATTATGGGAACGGGCTCTAACAGTACGGCAAAAACCGAAGAGCTTTCTGAAAAAGCTGAAGACTTGGGGGCAGATGCCGTTTTGGTTGTTGTCCCCTATTACAACAAACCGCCTCAGCGTGGGTTGGTAAAACATTTCACGGAAGTTGCAAAGTCTGTCAGTATCCCGGTGATTCTATACAACGTGCCTGGACGTACGATTACAGCTTTATCTGCAGAGAGTATCTCAGAGCTGAGTCGTGTTCAAAACATCGTGGGGATCAAAGAAGCCTCTGGAAATATTGAATTTGCAAAAGAGGTAAAACAGAAAACAAACCCAGAGTTCGTGATGCTTTCTGGGGACGATGGTACCTACGTGGATTTCCTAAAGGCCGGTGGTCACGGCGTTATCTCTGTCGCAAGTCACGTAATTCCAAAAGAGATGATTGCATGGAAAAACCAAGTTGCGAGCGGAAAATATGAAGACGCTCAGGCTGGAATTAAAAAACACACGAACCTCATCAATCA
Source organism: Bdellovibrio sp. HCB337 (assembly GCF_047302465.1). GTDB lineage: Bacteria > Bdellovibrionota > Bdellovibrionia > Bdellovibrionales > Bdellovibrionaceae > JACMRP01. Next base: position 39,171 of record NZ_CP178621.1, read on the forward strand.
CCTCTTTGTTGAGGCGAATCCGATTCCGGTGAAAATGGCACTGCACTATATGGGAATTATTGAATCTCCAGAGTTGCGCTTGCCGTTGGTAACGATGGCAGAAGACCTAGCGCAGAAAATGAAAACCGAAATGAAGACCTTAGGAGTTCTGTAGATGAAGAAAAAGCTGAAAGTGGGTCTTGTCGGTGCCAGTGGTCGCATGGGACAAGAAATTGCAGAAATTCTAAAAACAAAAAATAACTTCGAACTGCATTTGGCCGTTTGCCGACAAGCTTCATTGGCCGAGTTTGCGTACACACGTCAAACACCGAGCTGTCCTGAAGCAAAAGAAGTTGATGTGTGGATTGATTTCTCTAGTCCGGAAGGTTTGGGCAAATTGTTAAGTGTTGCGACTAAGAATCAAACGCCCGTTGTTTCCGGCACGACGGGGTTAAGCTCAGCCGATCAAGCGGCTTTGAAAAAAGCGTCCGCAAAAATTCCTGTGTTGTGGGCTTCCAACATGAGCTTAGGTGTTGCCGTCGTCATGGAAGCGCTTGAGGTTTTCTCGCGCATTCGCCAATTCGACTTTCAAATTGAAGAGTTTCATCATAATCGCAAAAAAGACAAACCCAGCGGAACTGCAAAGAGTCTTCAAGAAAAGCTGGAAAAAGTCGTGGGCCGAGAACTGCCAGAGCCGCTTTCTATTCGCGGGGGCGGAATTTTTGGTGTTCACAAAGTCCATGCGATGGCGGAAGAAGAGCATATCGTGTTTGAACATATGGCCTTAAATCGAGCTGTATTTGCTCGCGGAGCGGTAGAAGCCGCCCAATGGTTGTGTTCGAAGAAAAAAGGCTTCTATAGCATGCGAGATGTTCTCTACAATGAAGGCTGATGAAAGTATTTAATCACCAGACCTTAGTACATCTTACCACGGATCTTGTGGGCGGAACGCCCATCGCCCAAAACCTACTAGCGGACATGGAAGCTGTCGGTCAGGTCACGGCCATTTCTTCTGTCTACAAAAGATACCTTGGTAAAAATCGTGTCGATCTTAACGCCAATATTGAAACTGTCGTGCGCTTTGCAACAGACTGCGCTGTTGATGAGCTCCTATGGCACTTCAAGCAGTTCTTAAAAGATAAGAAAGTCAGTCTGAATCTGCTTTCGTATGACAACTTGGTGGTTTTGTCGCCACAACTGACGCTGCCCCACCCGAGCCTTCACACGGATTTTTTGATTGTTCGCTGCGCCTCTGAAGCATGGGCTCAGTTCGAGCACCCTATCATCCAAAAGACTCTGAGCGAGATCGCTTCTTTGGCGCTCCCCGCAGTAGATGCAGAGTTCTTTCTGCAAGGTAAAAGCCTGGTTGATTTTTAGATTCAGCAGACGTACAAGAATGAAGAACTGGAGGAAACTATGAAGTTCTTTATCGACACTGCAGAAATTGAAGAAATTAAACAAGCCAACTTGCGTGGCTGGGTTGATGGCGTAACAACAAACCCATCCTTGATTGCTAAGTCTGGCAAAGACTTCTTCACAGTTATTAAAGAAATCTGCAAAGAAGTTTCTGGCCCAGTATCCGCAGAAGTTATCAGCTTGAAAGCGGACGAAATGGTTCGCGAAGGTCTTGAGCTTGCGAAAATTGCTAACAACGTTGTTGTGAAAATTCCAATGTGTGAAGACGGAATGATTGCTGTAAAAAAATTAACAGCAGAAGGTATTCGCACTAACGTGACTCTTGTGTTCTCTCCAATGCAGGCTTTGTTGGCTGCAAAAGCAGGAGCAACAATGGTTTCCCCGTTTGTAGGACGCTTGGACGACATTGGTGTTGATGGCATGCACATGGTTAATCAGGTTATCCAAATGTATCAAAACTATGACTTCACGACAGAAGTCCTGGTCGCAAGCGTGCGCAGCCCAATGCATATTCAAGTTGCCGCTGAAATGGGAGCAGACATTGCAACAATTCCATTTAAAGTTATGCAGCAGATGACTCATCATCCTCTTACAGACAAAGGTATTAAGGCCTTCCTTGATGACTGGAATAAGGCTAAAAAGTAATACATGACACGAATTTTTTTCGCGCTTCTATTTCCACTTATTCTCGTTGGTTGCCAAACTAGTGGGGTTTTTCTGAGAGAAACTCCGCTGAACGTCAGCGAAACTCGCAGAGCCGTGGTTTCCGTTATTGGCCAACCTCGTATAACAAGCGAAAATGGGCGCGAATTGTTTTCTAAGTTCTATGATCGTAAAGGTAGTAGCGACGACCAGCTGAAAAATGCCAGAGAGCGTCTACACACTCACGTCACAATTCTTGGAGACCGCCGTCCCTACGACATCCAGATTGAAGTCGTGGTCGAGATCCGCGACCGTGAAGGTGTTTATCAGGTCGTGGAGCGTGACGACGCACGTGCTGAAAAAGTCGCTATGGACATCCAAAAAGCGCTTGTCCAAAGTCGCGACAACCGCAACATCATTGACGATTTCAGACCTTACTAAATACACTAATAGAGTAGTCAAATAAGGATATTTGATCAGGAGTTTTTTTGCTAAGCAAGGCATGGATTCTGCCTACTCTTATGCTCACCACGCTTTCGATCTTCCCGATCTCAATGGGAAAATTGAAGTTCGTTCCTATCTATAAAACTCTGACCATCAAAGCGAACAAAAAACTTCCTCCGCATATTGCTTTCATGGATAGTCATTTTGAAAATCAAGATGATGAGTGGACTGCTTTTGAAAAGAAAAACAAGAGTCCGCTTGCTGTCGGTTTTTCTGTTACAAGCCAACAAGGCCCCTATGTTCTTACTCAGAAAAAAGTATTGGAAGGTTTTGTAATTCGCAAGAGCGCAGAAGTTCTTAGCCTTGCTTCTCAGGGCGTCTACAAAACGAAAGCTCAAGCTGTGGCAGAGGTTCAAGGTCCACAGTGGTTGAAAAACATTGTTGGTGATTCCCAAACACTGCCGCGAGCTGAAGAACCTGTTCACAATTTATTAGCTGCTCGTCGCGTGATGGGTCCTTTGGAAATCACAGGTGGCCTAGCGGTGACGAATGAACATCATATCGAGATTCGTCGCTCTGATGAAGGCGTGTTCCGTGAAATGGGACGTGTTGATCTAATGAAGGGATCTTATAGCATCGATATCGATGATGCATCTGGTGCGATTGTTGCGCGTCTGTTGGATCGCAGCGGTACTATTCTTGGCGAAGGCAGCATTCGTTTAAGTCAGCTTCAAGTCGGCCAAGGCCGTTTGATTTATGGTCCTCGTTTGGAAGTTGCTCCAAGTCCTTCTTGGAAAGGGCGTGTTTCTCGGTATTACGGAGATCCCAAAAAAGATAAAACTGGCGGGACTACAAAGGTCACTTCTTTTGGTGGCGAAAACACAATCACTGTTGGTAGTAACGGCGAAATCTCTTTAGATATTTCTAAAGGATCAACAACTATCGTGCGAGCTGAAGCTGCTGAACATGTGCCATCTAGTAAGATCATGTTGGCTGGAGATGCAAAAACCTTTGGCGTGACACTCTTTCCGAATTCAACAATGGAAGCTTTGAAGAGCTTGGCGGCAGAACAAAAATCTTTATCTCGCAGCCACTTGGATGAGACCTCTTTTGTTTGGGGCACCGTAAGCTTAGATGGCAAACCTCTATCGGGCGTCAGCGTTGTTTCAGAAACAGATCCCGAAACAAAAGCGATCTATTTCAACGAGTTCATGATTCCGGACCCGAAGTTGACAGCGACATCTGGCAGCGGACTTTACGCTTTTGTGGATTTACACGATGGTTTTCATGCTCTTCTTGCACAAAGAGGCTTTGAATATTTCGGGCACCAAAATGTCGAAGTTGAAAGAGGCAGCGTTGCAATTGGTGACCTTGAAAGTACTCTGCGTACTGAGCCAGTTCATGTAAGAGCCTTCGATGCCTTCAGCGGCGAACCAGTTTCATTGGTGGCTAACATGCAGAGCTTGTCTGAACCTGTTGATATCAATGAAGGATCGGCGTCTATTATTTTGCCTCAGATCTCGCGCATGAGCATGATTTATACAGAAACGCCTCCAGAATATATCAACGCAAACTATTTCTATAATGATCAAGACTCTTACATCCACCTTCCGATGTTGTCGCATGCGTGGCTTACCGAAATGAAAAGAACTGCAAAAATCAACGAGATGCCTGACACAGGAACTATCGTTGGATTCTTTAATGAGGAAAGTTTCGAAGTTTATCTTGCCGCGCAGGCACAAAACAGCCCGGCATATATTTTGTACTTCGATGCTGCAGGACGCGTGATTGAAGGAAATCGTGGTCAAGCTGGTGGTGGATTTATTATCTTCAACGTTCCTTACGGAACTCAAGAGACCGTCGTCGTTGGCAGCACATCTGAAAAAGTCTTCTCGAAGGTTGTACCTGTCGACATGGAAAGCATATCGGTACTAAGCTTTAGCTCTTACTAGAATAAAAGTTTTGAACTTTTTCCTTAAAGAAATTTCCGCGATCTTCAAATCCTTTAAACGCATCTAAGCTTGTGCCGCCTGGGCTTAATAAAACAATGTCTCCAGATTTTGCAATATTCATAATATGTGTAAGAGCGTCTTCTAATTTTTCAAATTGCGGCCCGGGTAAATCAGATTTTTCCTGAGCTATTTTCCGGCACTCTCCAAAAAATACAAACTCCGTGCGAGAGAGATCCTTGAGCGCCCAGAGTTCATCCCAAGGAAGATTCTTATCTCGTCCGCCTAAAAGCACGTGTAATTTTCCCTCGGGTGTAAGGTATTCATGAGCCACCGTAACAGCTGTAAGTACACTGTCCATCGCAGTCGCCTTGCTGTCGTTGATATAGCGAATGCCATTAAATTGACCCAGGTTTTCTAAGCGATGCTCAAGCCCCTGAAACGACTTCATTGCCTGTAAAGTAGAAATAGGCCAATGGCAATGAAGAGCGATTTGTGCGGCAAGAGCAATGTTGTCTTGGTTGTGCGAACCTAGAAGAGCGCTTTGTGATAAAACGTGTGGCAAAAGGGATTTGTCATCCTGAGAGGTCACTATGCAACGAGAGTATGTAGACTGCTTTTGAGCAAAATGTAAAAGGTCACCGCCGTTTTTATTTAAAAACATCGGACCCTTGGTTTGCTCAATCATCTGCCATTTAGTTTTGTAGTAGTCTTGGAGAGAGTCATATCTTTCCATGTGATTTGCAGACAAAAAAGTAATCGCAGAATAATCCAACTTGAGTTGGTTGCAGTTCTCAAGTTGATAGCTAGAAAGCTCAAGCACAACCCACTGCGCGCGAGGCCTTTTTCCAGTCAGAACGCCGTAAGCATATTCACAAAAGGGAGTGCCCAGATTGCCGCCCACAAAGGCGTTCTTATCAAAAGCACTTAGACCAGCACCCAAAAGCGAAACCGTCGTGCTCTTTCCCAAAGAGCCCGTGACACCAATGACCTTTTCATCTTTCAGGCACTCGCAGGCTAAATTGATTTCACTTGTAATGAAGACTCCCGACTTGGCAGCCTCGACAATCCAAGGGGACTTTAGAGGAACACCCGGGGACACCACTAAGGTTTTTGGTTTTCCCTGGCTCATCAGCGCTTGAGGATCTTTAAACTGGGCTGGGGCTTTCTGATCAAAAGTTAGAAGGTCTTCTTTTTTGAAGCCGCGAGCAAGAAGAAGGCGCTCGGCGCTTTCCCCGCTTTTTGCCATTCCTACAATTGCGATGGGTGTTTGAATCATTTGCAGATAATGACCCAAAATTGGCCCTTTGCAAAGCCCTGATTCTGAGTCAAAATTAAAAAACGGAGATCCGGGAGTTCGAGTGAAAGAAACAAATATGCCTAGCTTTAAAAGTGCAAAATACACAGCCATCATTAGCGATCTGCACCTTTGTGAAGCGGAACCCGTAAATCCTAAATACCCGCTGTGGAAAAAGTTTAAGACTCGTCAATTTTTCTTCGACGACATCTTCACAACTTTTCTAAAAGAAATCGAAGCCAAAGCCAAAGGCGAAGCCGTTGAGTTAGTCCTCAATGGAGACATTTTCGATTTCGATAGTGTTCTAAAAATCCCTGACGAGCCTATTTTTAATGTCAGCCGCCTTGAAAAAAAACGTGGCCTGTATCCACGATCAGAACGTTCGTGTTTCAAAATCAAAGTGATTTTGGAAGACCATGCGATTTTTGTGAAAGCCCTACGCGAGTTTGTGCTTCGCGGGAATCGAGTCGTATTTGTAATAGGCAACCATGATTTAGAACTACATTTTCCAGACGTACAAAAAGAAATTCGCCACACTTTGGGCCTTAACGAAGCTCAGCAAGGGCAGGTTCGGTTTGTGGAATGGTTTTACATTTCAAACGAAGACACTTTGATTGAGCATGGGAATCAATATGACCCTTACTGTTTGTGTGAAGACCCCATTAACCCCTACGTGCAAGGTTACAATCACATTTCATTGAAACTGCCGTTCGGGAATATGGCCTGCCGATTTATCATGAATGGGCTGGGATTCTTTAACCCACACGTGGATTCGAATTACATCATGGGTTTGCGTGAATATATTACGATTTTCATGCGCTACATGGTTCGTGCTCAGCCATTCTTGGTTTTTACTTGGTTTTTTGGCTCGGTAGAAACGTTGATACAATCTTTTAAGGATCGATTAGCGGCCCCAATCCGTAATCCGCTAAAAATTGAAGAGCGGATTGAGCAGATTGCCTTGAAGGCGAATGCAGAACCTCGCATGGTGCGTGAGCTGAAAGAGCTTTTTGTTGCTCCGGCGGCAAGTAATCCCTTTTTGTTGGCTCGAGAGCTTTGGTTAGACCGAGCGTTTTTAATCGGTGTTGCCTTCTTTTTGATTTTTCAACTGATGCTTTTTATCCGCCAGGTCTATGATTTGTCTTTTTTCTGGGCATTTATTCCAATGTTTTTGTTGCTTCCATTCTTCTTATTCTACAGCAAATCGATCACCTCGATGGTATCGAGCTATAAAGAACCCAATGAACGAATCATGGCGATGACCAGCGCAATCACTCGAGTGAAGCGAATTATTTATGGTCATACCCATTCAGTCCGTCATGAGATGATCGGAGCTGTAGAGCATTTGAATTCAGGCTGTTGGTCACCGGCATTTTTAGATATTGAGTGCACAAAACCACTTGATCAAAAAACGTATATTTGGATTTCTCCTCAAGAAACCGGAGAAAGACAGGCCGAACTTTACAAATTTATCGATGGGCAATCCCAATTATTTATGTCGTCGGGCAGCCGATAGATAAAAAATGACGCAGTTATGCGCCGCGCGACAAATAAAATTTGTCAACAACCAGGCGCTATGCAAACCTCTTAATGTTTTAAAAGCGAAAACGGAGGCTAAGGACTATGTCAGAAGTACTAGTTGTAACTAGCAAGGTAAAAAAATTGATCAAGGAAAAAGGCGGAATGAACACTTCTGCTGAAACGATCGACGTTTTGAGCAAAGCGATTGAGCAACTCTGCTTGAAAGGTGTTGATAGCGCGAAAGCTGACGGTCGTAAAACCGTTATGGCTCGTGATATCGTTATCGATCATCTGTAGAAATTTGCCGCTTTTAATTAAGCACAAAAATTTCGAACTTTAAAAAGAAGCTCGCAAGGGCTTCTTTTTTTTTGTAACCGGACTTATGGAAAAAACGCAGCCCCCTGCAAAGATGATTTTGGCGAACCACCTTCTCAAAAGGCGTAGTCTGGCGGATGTCTATACCGCTTTTGAGTGCATTGATAGTGATCGGGTTCGTTTGCGTGAATTTCTGCCTTGGGTTGATGCCACCAAATCTGTCGATGACCAGCGCTGGTATGTCAACGAATGCATCAAGGATTGGGAAGCTGGAACCCTCTTTGACTACGGTATCTTTACACCCGACGACGAGTATGTAGGTAGTCTGGGGATCCATAACATTCGCTGGGAACATGATACTTGCGAACTAGGGTATTGGCTTCATAGCAAGCAAGAAGGAAAGGGATGTATCTCTTCCGGAGTTGCTGCTGTTGAAAAAATCCTTTTTGAAATGGGCTTTAACCGTATCGAGATTCGCTGTGATCCTCACAACAAGAAGTCAGGCGCCGTCCCGCAAAGAAATGGCTTTACCTTCGAGGGCACTCTTCGTCAGAACATGCTCTTTCGCGGCCAATACCGAGATACGGCCGTTTACGCAAAAATTAAGGCTGACTTAAAACGCTAATCGCGTAACCCAAAAAGATAGAACACAAAAGTCCGATGAAAAGAAACCATGCTAACATGCGACGGTTGAATTTATTTTTATCCGCGCGCGCACGAACCATAACATCTTCGCGATCGTCGGAATCAAGTTCTTTAGGAAAATCAGGAAGATCTGTCGGGAAACCCAGTTGCGCCAAGCGGTCAGCAACACGAGAAAGATCCTTTTTAGCCAAAGTGACATAGAAAATCTGTGCCAAATACTGTTCGTTGCGGAACTCAACTTGGTTGACGACATTCGAGAAGTCTACTGCCTTGAATTTCTTTTCGGCGTCCTCATCCTTTTGAATTTCAAATGGAATGTTTTTCAACTGAAGTTCGCGCACGAAAGAGTCGAGCTCTTGTGGAGTGAATGGACCGTACTGAACAGTTTTTTCAGACATAGCTACACCATACCTTGCAAGTCGTCCCAGGAAATAATTGTAACACCCAAGCTTTGAGCTTTCTCTACTTTAGAGCCGGGATCATCCCCAACAACCAAGAAATTTAGCTTCGAAGAAACGGACCCTAAGATTTTCCCGCCGTTCTTCTCAATAAAATCTTTGGCATCATCACGCTTTACCGGAAGTGTACCTGTAATTAAGAAGCTCATACCTGCAAGCTTACCAGTCGTCGATCTTTGTGGAGTTTGAACTTTCACACCTAATGATATGAGGTCATGAACTTCTTTGACCAATTTAGGATTGCTTGTCCACTCAAGGATCGCCTTCGCGACTTTGGGTCCGATTTCAGGAATTTGTAGAAGGTCTTCTTCGCCGGCCTTCAGGAAATTGTCGACAGTCACAAAATGATCTGCGACGTGTTTTGCTGTTTGCTCCCCTACGAAACGAATTCCAAGCCCAAAAATTAGACGCGCAAGAGTTGTATTCTTGCTGGTTTCAATACTCTTAATGATATTTTCTACCGATTTGTCACCCTGGCGATCCAACTCAAGCAAATCGTCTTTTTTCAAACGATAGAGGTCGCTAAATTTAGTAACTAGTTTTTCATCTACCAAAGTCTCGATCAAACGATCGCCAATTTTATCCAAGTTCATCGCACGACGAGCGACAAAGTGTTTGAGAGCTTCTTTGACGATCGCAATACAAAGTGGATTTGTACAACGAGTGACAACCTCACCCTCAAGCTTGTGCACTTTGGTTCCGCAAGCAGGACACTTGCTTGGAATTACAAAGGGCTCCGAGTGTTTTGGTCGTTTTGTAAGGATCACCTCAACAATTTCAGGAATCACATCGCCGGCTCTTTGAATGACAACAGTGTCGCCGACACGAATATCTTTGCGATCAATTTCTTCCTGATTGTGAAGAGTTGCATTGGTTACTGTAACACCACCAACACGCACAGGTTTCATAATGGCAACCGGAGTCAGCGCGCCCGTTCTTCCCACTTGAACCACAATGTTTTCCACAACAGTTTGGGATTGTTCAGGTTTAAATTTTGCAGCCGTTGCCCAGCGAGGGCTTCTGGCCACCAAACCTAAATCGTCTTGAACACGAAGAGAATTTGCTTTGATAACGATGCCATCAATATCAAATGGAAGCTGTGGCCGTTGTTTTTCAATAAAGTGGTAGTAGTCGATGGCGTCAGAGGCATCTTTGCAAACACGAACGGCATCGGCTTTCTGCGCTTGGGCTGTCGGAAGCCCTACGCTTTCAAAATATTTTCCGATATCAGCCTGGCTTTTAAAATCAACACCACTGACCGCCCCTAGGGCGTACGCAAAAAACTTGAGAGGTCTTGAACTCGCGATTTTTGAATCTAACTGACGAACGGTGCCAGCTGCCGCGTTGCGGGGGTTTGCAAAAGTTTGCTGACCGTTTTCTTGCTGAACTTCATTGAGTTTTGCAAAGTCGGCCTTAAACATCAAGACTTCTCCACGAACTTCTAGAAGCTCTGGTGGTTTAGCAGTTTTGAGCTTTAGTGGAATACTTTTGATGGTACGGATGTTTTGAGTCACGTCTTCGCCGACGCTTCCGTCGCCGCGAGTGATAGCTCGAACTAAAGAACCATTTTCATAGACAAGTTCCATGGACAGTCCATCAAACTTAGGCTCTGCGAAGTATTCGATGTCCTTATCTGTTTTTAAGAACTTCTTTACGCGTTCGTCAAACTCTGAAATGTCCTCTGGAGAATAACTATTTGCCAAAGAAAGCATTGGCAAGCGATGCGCCACTTTCTCGAAAGCCCCAAGCGGCGCTCCGCCCACGCGCTGAGAAGGAGAGTCACTAAGATCAAGCCCGGACTCCGTTTTCTCGATTTTAAGTAATTCCGTGTAAAGCTGGTCGTATTCAAAGTCCGTTATGACGGGCTTATCGAGAACGTGATAATTATAATCGTGCTCGGAAAGGATCTTTTTTAGCTCTTCGTGGCGTTTTTTCGACATGTCGTCTTTTACCACGGCCTATTTGACTGGAAAAGAGATGTTGAGGTACGTTAAATGTCTTATACTCCCCTAAGGAGATCCCCAAATGATTGATAAAAAAACCATTGAGCACATTGCGAAATTGGCCCGCCTTGAAATCACTGAACAAGAAGCTAATGAATACAGCCAACAGCTTGGCAAAGCGCTGAATCACTTCGAACAAATCTCGAAAATAAATACCCAGGGGATCGAGCCTTTATTTACTCCGACCGAAATCGAAGAGTTTTGGCGTGAAGATGTGGCAAAACAAGAATTCACACCTGAAGACATGACAAGCAATGCGCCTGCGAAAGCCGGCAACCTGTTTAAAGTTCCACCGGTAGTATAGAGGTAACAAATATGGATTTATCACAAGCCTCGATCGTTGAAATCACCGAAGCAGTAAAAACAAAAAAAGTAAGTGCCAAAGAAGTGACGACTCACTTCATGAAGCGGGCGGAAACGCTGAATCCAAAACTAAATGCGTATACAAGCTTCAATCCAAACGCTGCAAAAGACGCTGAAGCCATCGATGCCCGTATTTCCAAGGGCGAGGATGTTGGGGTTTTGGCAGGCGTGCCTTTCGGTATTAAAGAAATGTTTTGCACAAAGGGCCTTGTTACGAACGCTGGTTCTAAAATGTTACAAAACTTTGTTTCTCCTTACGATGCGACCGTGATTGAACGCCTCAAAAAAGCGGGCATTGTCATCACCGGCAAGTTGAATCAGGACGAGTTCGCGATGGGCTCTTCTAATGAAACGTCTTTCTATGGAAATGTTAAAAATCCCTGGAATTTAGAATGTGTGCCTGGGGGGTCTTCCGGAGGATCTGCGGCGGCGCAGGCTGCTCGCATGTGTGCCGGAACTTTGGGAACTGATACCGGCGGATCCATCCGCCAACCGGCAAGCTTTTGCGGAATCGTTGGCGTGAAACCAACTTACGGACGCGTGAGCCGTTATGGAATCGTTGCGTACGCATCTTCTTTGGATCAAGCGGGTCCTATGGTGAGCACAGTGAAAGATGCAGCACTAACAATGGAAGTGATCAGCGGTCACGACGAGCGCGATGCAACTACCAGCCAAAGAAAAGTTCCACAATGGAGCAAAGATCTTTCCGCAAATGTGAAAGGTTTAAAAATTGGTTTGATCAAAGAATACATGCAAGGCGGCCTCCACGCGGATGTGCAAAAAACTGTGGATCAAGCGGTGAGCACTTTGAAATCCATGGGGGCCGAAATCGTTGAAGTCTCTGTGCCGATGTCAGAGTTCGCAGTTCCTGTTTATTATTTGGTTGCAGCTAGTGAGGCGTCCAGTAACTTAGCTCGTTACGATGGAGTTAAGTATGGTTACCGGGCAGAATTTAAAAATCTATCTTCGGTAGATCTTGCAGATTTCTATGGCAAAACTCGCGGAGAAGGCTTCGGTAAGGAAGTTAAACGCAGAATCATGCTAGGAACCTATTGTTTATCGAGTGGTTACTATGATGCCTACTACAACAAAGCCGGCCAAGTCCGTCGCATGATCATGAATCAATACAAAGAAGCCTTTACAAAATGTGATGTGATCTTAAGCCCCGTCACGACTTCGCCCGCGTTCAAAATTGGCGAGCGAGTTGCGGATCCTCTTACGATGTACCTCAACGACATCTTCACGACCTCGACAAACCTGGCAGGATTACCGGGCATGAGTGTTCCATTTGGAATGTCAGAGGATGGTTTGCCAGTTGGTGTGCAATTAACGGGTGCGCACTTTGATGAACAGCGAATGCTGAACGTCGCGTATGCACTTGAGGGTGCATCGATGGTGAAGGGAAAAACTCCAAATGTATAGAGGTTATGAAGCCGTCATCGGTATTGAAATTCACGTTCAGCTAAACACCAATAGCAAAATATTCTGCGCGGACTCCACTCAGTTCAATGCGGCTGACAATGAAAACACGTCCCCGGTCAGCGTGGGTATGCCAGGCACTTTACCTGTCATCAATAAACGCGCGGTCGAGTTCGCAGTTAAAACGGGCTTAGCACTAGGCTGTAACATTCGCAGAAAATCTGTTTTTGCTCGAAAAAACTATTTCTATCCGGATTTGCCAAAGGGCTATCAAATTTCTCAGTACGATCAGCCGATTTGTGAAAATGGCACCATCACCTTTAAGGTGGGTGAAAACAGTAAAACCGTAAGTATTACGCGTGCCCATTTGGAAGAGGATGCTGGAAAGTCCACTCATCAGGGTGACTTCACAATGATTAACTACAATCGCTCTGGAATACCGCTGCTTGAAGTCGTCACGGGACCCGACATGAGCACTCCGCAAGAGGCTGCCGAGTACGGAAGAACCATTCGTCAAATCGTTCGTTATCTTGGCGTGTGTGATGGAAACTTGGAAGAGGGCTCCATGCGCTGCGATTGCAACGTCAGCGTTCGCAAAGTTGGAGATCCTAAACTTGGAACCCGTACAGAATTAAAAAATATCAACTCGTTCCGTTTTGTCGAAAAAGCGATCGAGTATGAAATTGAGCGCCAAATTGATCTGGTCGAAAGAGGCGAAAAAGTAATTCAGGAAACCCGCCTTTGGGACCCAGACAAAAATAAAACTTTCACAATGAGAAGCAAAGAAGACGCTCAAGACTATCGCTATTTCCCGGACCCGGATTTGCTGCCTGTCGTTGTTAGCGAAGACTTGATTTCAAAATTGAAATCTGAACTGCCTGAACTGCCGTTGGCAAGAAAAGCACGATTTGTATCGGCACACGGTTTGCCTGAATACGATGCGGAAGTTTTGACGAATGAAATTGACCTAGCAAATTACTATGAAGAGACCGCGAAAGTTTGTGGCAACTACAAAGGTGCTTCAAACTGGATTATGACGGAGCTTCTTCGTGAGCTGAATGACAACCGCTTGGAAATTACGGCGTCTCCGATTAAACCTGCACAATTGGGGCAATTGATCGCCTTGATTGATAAAGGCACAATCTCAGGAAAAATTGCAAAGACAGTGTTTTCAGAGATGTGGAAGACCGGCAAAGACCCAGAAGCTGTCGTGAAAGAAAAAGGCCTTGTGCAAGTTTCTGACCCAGCAGCGATTGAAAAACTTGTAGATGAGGTTTTAGCAGCGAATGCTCAGCAGGTCGAAGATCATAAGTCCGGGAAGAAGAAAAATCTTTTTGGCTTCTTCGTGGGTGCGGTTATGAAAGCCTCTAAAGGCCAAGCGAATCCCGATCTTGTTAACCAAATTCTGCAAAAGAAACTGAACGGATAAAATATGAAAGTCGCAGCTCTTGACCTTGGATCGAATTCTTTTCTCTGTCTCATTGTCGAAGGCGACAAATCTGGGATCAAGAAGGTGCTTTCAGATCAAGTCAAAGTTGTCCGCTTGGGCCAAGGAGTCGATAAAACCGGCTCTTTCCATCCGGATGCTTTAAAACGTGCGAAAGAGTGTCTGACAGAATTTAAAAAAGAGATTGATCGGCACAACGTAGATCGTATTTTGGCTATGGCAACTTCTGCGGCGAGAGACGCCAAGAATGGTTCCGAGCTATTTAAGATTGGCGAAGACATTGGGATTCCAATTGAAATTATTCCGGGCTCAGATGAAGCACGAATCACCTTTGCAGGATCCACCGAAGGAAACCTCAAGGGTGACGAAAATGTCATCGTGATAGACGTTGGTGGCGGCTCGACGGAATTTATCGTCGGCAATAGATCCAAACTGCATTTTGCAAAAAGCCTGGATGTAGGCTGTGTAAGAATGACGGAAAAGTTTATTACTGCACAGCCGCTATCAGAAAGTGAAAAACAGGCTGTGGAAAACTCAGTGGACATAGCCTTAGACAGTATTCTTTCTGAAGTTCAAAAGTATCCAGCGACGGATGTCTTGGCCGTTGCAGGAACACCATCGGCAATTGCCGCGGCTGAAATCGGTAAATTCGATGCGGAAAAGGTTCACGGTTTTATCTTGGACCAAGGCAAACTACAAAAGTGGTGCGATATTCTTGCAAGCACTTCGGTCCAGGAAAAAATTGAAAAGTACAAAATAGAATCCGGTCGTGCTGATGTTCTATTTGTAGGTGCTACGATCCTTCATCGCTTTCTACTAAAAATGAACAAACCTGCTATGAAGGTCTCTATTAAAGGAGTGCGCTATGGTGTCGCATTGGAAGTTCTTCGTCGTTAGTTTGTGTTTTCTATTTGCGGGCTCCATTGCCAGCGCAAAAGATGTTACTTTTGAAAAAGAGAAAATTACCCTCAACGGTAAAACCCTTACCGTAGAAATCGCCGAATCACCCGCGCAACACGAGCACGGTTTGATGTTCAGAAAAAATATGGCCAAAGATGAGGGCATGCTTTTTATTTTTAAGACGGAAGACTACCGATATTTTTGGATGAAGAACACCTACATAGACCTAAGTATTGGCTACTTTGATAAAGATAAAACGCTTGTCGACATCCAGGAGATGCGTGCGACAAGCGCGCTCGAGACTAGACCTCCGTCATACCCAAGTGCAAAGCCTGCAATGTACGCACTAGAGATGAATAAAGAGTGGTTCAAAAAAAATAACGTAAAAATCGGCCACAAATTTAGTTTTTCAAGCCGCCGACAATAGTCTAGATGCCTTCGGCCTTTAACTAGGTCTGTCCATAAATTATTTGCAAGGCATCAATCTTATGCTTAAATCGTAATAGGTTATATTGAAACAGAATGTTTCAGCGAACTAATCAAGGATGAATAATATGTTGAAAAAACTTGTTGTACTTCTCGCGTGCTTTGGAGCGATTCAACTATCAAGTTGTACGTCAAAAGACTCTAAAGAAGATGGCGGCGACGAAATCGCCATTGATGCAGCAGCCGAATCTGCTGAAGTCGAGAAAGTAGAAGGCGAACAAAGTCTTGATATCGCGGCAGAAGATTCTTCTGCGTCTCTCTCTGGCGATGCTCTTCCTGAAGATGCTCTTGGCGAAGCTCCACCAACGGATGCTCCACCAGTTGCTGATGCGCCAATGATGGATGCTCCACCTACTGATGTTGCGGCAAGCGAACCTCCACCTGTTGAAGAAACTCTTCCACCAGATGCTTTAGGTGATGCTGGGTCGACTGTTGAAACGGCTCCGCCTGTTGTTGAAAACACAGAGCCAGTTCAAGAGACTTCATCCGCAACTACAGAAGTTGCTGAAGCTCCCAAAGAATCAAAACCAATGCCATCTTATCGTAAAGTTGAAACAGCTCCATGGAAAGAAGGCGGCAAAGTTCTTAACACAGTTTACGTAGCACGTGATGGTGATAGCTGGGCAAGTGTTAGCCAAATGATCTATGGATCAGAAAAAGTTTCTGATCTTAAGAAAATGAATCCTGCTATTAAAGGTCGTAAGATGAAAGTCGGCGATAAGGTGTATTACAACTCACCTCACCGTCCTGACGATGAAACTAAGGTTTTAACTTATTACGAAGATAGCGGAATTGCGCCGGAAGTTTACATCGCGAAAGCTGGCGATACTGCCAAGAGCGTAGCTAAAGAACTTTTCGGTTCTGAGCAAGGTTGGAAAGAGCTTTACGCAACCAACGATTTTGAATCTAAAGGAAAGTTGGATGAAGGTACGCAGATTAAGTACTGGAGAACTGCAGCAGCTGTAACAAAACCAGCTGAAGTTGCAGCGGCTCAGCCTGCGGAAATGGCGCCTCCTGCTCCACCAGCAGATATGCCGCCACCTCCAACTGCTGATATGCCACCACCACCTCCACCAGCAGACATGGCTCCGCCTCCACCTCCACCAGATATGGCATCAAACGAGATGGCTCCGCCACCTCCACCGCCTCCACCTGTCGAAGCAGTAGCTCCACCTCCGCCACCACCAATGGACATGGCGAAGAAAAACATGGGTGATGCTGGTGCTCCGATGGAAGAAGATCAGATGACGACTTTGGCTGCGGGCGCTGTTGTCGCAGTAGGTTTGGCACTTTTCATGATTATGAGAAGACGTCGTAAGAAAGAACTTGAGCAAGCAATCCAAGATACTCAAGTTGGTTAGTTAGATACCGGCAAACAAAAAAGAAAAAGGGTCCTCCAGGGACCCTTTTTTATTTCTCTGATTCGGATTCAGAGTTGTCTAAGATACTTTTTTAAAGATCTTGTCCAGTACGTCGCGACGACCATCACGGTTGTTTTCTACAAAATAAATAAGGTCATCAACGATTTGAACGTCACGGTTGTTCGCCGGGGCAAACTTGATTCCGCAACCTAATGAATTGCTCCAGATAACATTGGCAGCAATCTTTCTTTCGCGGCCGCTAACTACGAAGCGCAAATACAGTTTTTCGTTCGCACGGAAAGTTTCCCCATGAAACTCAATGAACGCACCAGAAATACTAATGTTCTTCAGAGTCCCCTTTGACTCCTCACGAGCATAATTTCTTTTAAATCCGACCTCTAAATAGAGAGGCGTGCGTGGTGCCGGGAGCTTGTTAGTGTCCACAGTCATCTCCTTTGGTATTTCCTAGGCTAAGTATGTGTATTTAATATCGGTTTTTACTTTAAAAAACTGAAGTGGTTGGCGAAAAAGCTGATTCTGAGGTTTGGAGCGTCTCAACTTGAATGTTTCAATATGAAACTATCCCGTTGAAAAGACTCAGAAAAACACAAACTAATTGAAGGGTTGCGCGTTCCAGAACGAGGCTGTGGACAAAATCAGGCTTCGGATTTTCGATTGACAAAACTGGACCCCTTCGCCAAATTGAAGGGGAACTCAAGCAATAGACCCGCACATCACACCTGAGAGCTGGTCTCATTTAGAATCTCAACCAAAAATCCATTCTATTTTAAAACTATCTTATCAAAGTACAAAATCTGAATTCGAATACTAAGGAGTAATGTTTGTCAGAACCAAAAGATTCGCAAAATCCTGAGGTGGTAAAAAAACGCCCCACTCGCGGTAAACCAAAAGCAGAACCAGCAGTTGAAGCTGCAGCTCAAGAAGCAGCACCCGAGACACCGGCAGCCCCAGTAGAAGCACCTCGTAGCGAGGCCCCAGCCCCAGCCGCAGAACAAACAGCGGCTCCTCCACAAAGAGAAAATACCGAAAGACAATATGACAATCGCGACCGTGATAATCGCGATAACCGCGGTGGCGGTGGTGGCGGCGGACATCGTCGTTTTGACAATCGCGATAAGCGTGATAACCGCGATAATCGTGACAATCGTGGTGGTGGCGGTGGCCAAAGACATCAGCACAGTGGCGGACAACGCCGTGATAATTTCCAAAAGTATGACAATCGTGATCGTGGACCAGGTCGTGGCCAGCAAGGTGATGATTACGGACCACAACAAGATGAATCAGCAGCAAATTCTCAAAACCTTGATGCCGAACTTGCAGATATCAATCTGACGGACGAGGAAAAAAGCTGGCTCAACTCTAAAGATCTAAAATCTAAAAACATCCAACAGCTCACTGAACTTGCATTGAAATTGAAAATCGAAAATGCGGCCGGTATGCGCCGTCAGGACATGATTTTCGAAATCTTAAAGCGTGCAGCTCGCCTTGGTCAGGACATTTATGGATCTGGCGTTCTTGAAATCCTTCCAGATGGATACGGTTTCTTGCGTTCTCCAGATTACAACTATCTTCCGGGTCCGGATGATATTTACGTAAGTCCATCTCAAATCCGTCGCTTCGGCTTGAGAACTGGTGACACTGTTACAGGAACTGTTCGTCCACCAAAAGATGGCGAAAGATATTTCGCACTTCTTAAAGTCGACAGCCTGAACTTCGAAACGACTGAAAAAGGTAAAGATAAAATCCTTTTCGACAACTTGACGCCTCTATATCCAAATGAGCGCTTGAAGCTTGAGCACAATCCAGGCGACTACACGACTCGTGTTGTAGACTTGATGGCTCCGCTTGGAAAAGGTCAACGTGCATTGATCGTGGCACCGCCAAGAACTGGTAAAACAGTTTTGATGCAAAATATCGCAAACGCGATCACGGCTAACCACCCTGAAGTGAAACTTATCGTTCTATTGATCGATGAGCGCCCGGAAGAGGTGACAGACATGCAAAGAACCGTGAAGGGCGAAGTGATCTCATCTACTTTCGATGAGCCACCAACTCGTCACGTTCAAGTTGCAGAAATGGTTATCGAGAAAGCAAAACGTCTGGTTGAACACAAACACGACGTTGTGATCCTTCTTGATTCTATCACGCGTCTTGCTCGCGCTTACAATACAGTGGTTCCGCCATCTGGTAAGATCTTGTCGGGCGGTGTGGATTCAAATGCTCTTCACAAACCAAAACGTTTCTTCGGTGCTGCCCGCAATATCGAAGAAGGTGGTTCTTTGACAATCATCGCAACGGCACTTGTGGATACAGGTTCTCGTATGGATGAGGTTATCTTCGAAGAATTTAAAGGTACTGGTAATGCCGAGATCCACTTGGATCGTAAGCTTATGGAAAAACGTATCTTCCCGTGCATGGACATCAACAAATCCGGCACTCGTAAGGAAGACTTGCTGATCGACAAAGGTGATTTGAACCGTTTGTGGATCCTCCGCAAGGTTTTGGCTCCGATGAACGTGATCGATGCGATGGAATTCCTCCTCGATAAAGTTCAGGGAACGAAAACAAATACAGACTTCCTGAAGGCAATGTCAGGTAACTAAGAAAAAAGCCGCCCACAAGGCGGCTTTTTTTATGTCTAACGAGCAAATCTTTGCAATTGCAACTCGACAGAACCCGGCCGGTGAAACTCTTGCGGCGGGTGCTGAGGGGAAATGTGTTTCATCAATTTTGGAATCGTCAGAAAAACGGCAAAAAAATGCCAAGCAGTCATACGTCCTCCGAAGGGGCATAAGATTGTTAAATTCGGCGAATCAGTTGTGATGAATTGTGTTTTAGAAGGCGGGGCTGGAGACTGACAAAGCTAACAGAGGGCTGTTCATACTAGGGCTCCTAATTCTCGTTGATGGTTGAAAATTTTCTAGAAGCAAAAATGAGTCCAAGTTTGTTTGGCTGTTTATTTGAGTTTGAGATGCCAAAAGCTCCAACCTGGAACCAAAACCAGCATCCAAATTGGAACCTGTGCGACGAAAAAAACAAATGCCTGCCACCGCCCCACGATTCAAGAGGAAAAAAATATTCCTAAGAGCGTCTTTTCAAGGAGATCTTCTATGGAATTGTCCACGGAAACCCATCGTCACGAAGAAAAGGTCGAAGTAAAAAGTTTCGATCGACCGCGGGAAATACGAAATTTTCCTAACGGGCATTTAGAGCTTATTGAAGTTTACGGCAGAGTAATTGGTCGTGTGACACTGGAACCTGGTTGGAAGTGGTCCGAGTCTGTCCAGCCGATTGCCAAAACCAAGAGCTGTGAAGCGGCCCACTTTCAGTATCACGTTGCGGGCGTCTTAATGGTAAAGATGGATAACGGCGAAACTTATCAATGCCGTCCGGGGGATATTTCTGTGTTGCCACCGGGCCATGATGCCTGGGTGGTTGGCGACGAACCTGTAGTGATCGTGGACTTCCAAGGCATGGTAGACTACGCAAAGTCTCCTTAGGGTTTGGTAATGCTGAAGCTTTCTAAGCCGTACTTTTTTGTGATTTCAAAATAAGAGGACGTCTTTTTAAAGGCTTCAAAGACTTTTGCAAATTTTTGAGCGTTCTCTCGGCCCTTTGTTGTTTTGGCAAAAGCAATATAAGCATTGCTGGAGGCAAAAGGAGTTTTGATCATCGTCAGCTGTTTGGAAAGCTCGGGATGAGTTCTGGAAATACTTCTTAAGGCGTAAACATGAGCCAAACCGAGATCAAATCTGTTTTCTGAAAGCATTTTAAAAAGCTGTTCATAGTTTTTGGCAGTTTTATCCACCTTCTGATGAGGATAGTAGCGGGTCATAAAGTCATCAGTCACATCACCTTGAATGATTCCGATCGTGAATTTAGCTAAAGGCTCAAGACCGCCACCGGTGTACCGCAGCTCCTTTTTTCTTTTGGCCTGGATAAAAAACACACCGACAGGATGATGAAGAATATTGTCTTCTAAAAGAACCAGGTCTTTTTCCTCTTTGCCGGGAGTTGTGATGAAATAAGAAATGGCATCGGCCTCACGTTTTTCCAACGCAGATTTTGCCCGGGGCCAGGGAATGGCGAGCCACTCTACCTGCCAGCCCAATTTTTTGGTAATGGAGGTGATGATGTCGATGTGGTAACCCGTCCACCGCCCATTTTCTCTGTATTCAAAGGGGTAGTTGTCAGAATCCTCAACCACCACAACGAACTTTTGAGAGGGCTCTGCGGTAGCGACTATGGGCAGAAACTGCCAAAATAACCACAGAAAACACCAGGTTAATTTTCTCATAAGGTATGCAGAAATAGCGTATCCTCAAGTGAGGGTCTATAATTTTACATAAAAAACAAGATAAGTGCTCGATAAACCTATATTTTTTCAATATATGTAAACGCTTAAAAAATTAGCGATTTCTGATAGACAGGCATGGCCCCCTATGTTACAAAATCGAACCTTACGACCAATAATATTCAATGTTTAGAAGGAATTAGGTCATGAAAAAAGATCTTCATCCAAAAATTAATACTGTTGTTTTCAAAGATATCTCTTGTGATTACAGCTTCTTGGGCACAACAACTATGCACTCTTCTGAGACTGTTAAATGGGAAGATGGCAAAGAATATCCAATGATCAAAGTTGAGATCTCTTCTGAGTCTCATCCATTCTACACTGGCAAACAACGTGTAATGGATACTGAAGGCCGTATCGATCGTTTCAAAAAGAAATACGGAAAAAAATAAATACCCATACCTCCACATATTGCTGGAGGACTATTGCGTAGCAATGCGGTCCCTAAAGAGGCCGCATTTGTTTTTTCTGGGCACCATTCTATTGATTTGATCACACTCGAGGCATGAAAGATGTTTTCAAAACTTGCTGAAGTCGAATCCCGTTACGAGCAGGTAAATCTCCAACTGCAAAGGCCCGATATTGCCTCTGATCAGAAGCAATACCGCGCTTACATGAAAGAGTTGGCAGATCTTGAGAAAATCGTTTTGGTTTATCGTGACTACAAAACGAAATCCGCAAACCTCAAAGCCAGTAAAGAGTTGATGACGGCTGAAACCGACAATGAAATGCGTGAGCTCATCCGTGAAGAAATCAAAGAGCTAGAAGCAGCGATTCCATCATTGGAAGATCAGCTTAAGATTCTTCTTATTCCGAAAGATCCAAACGACGATAAAAATATCATTCTCGAGGTCCGCGCGGGCGCTGGGGGCGATGAGGCATCTTTGTTTGCCGACGAGCTTTTCCGTGCTTACGTTCATTATGCTGGGACCCAAGGTTGGAAAGTAGAAATGCTTTCTTTCTCGGAAGGTAACGTTGGTGGCGCAAAAGAGGTTATCGCGAGCGTTTCTGGAGCCTCTGTTTTCAGTAAATTGAAATTTGAATCTGGCGTTCACCGTGTTCAGCGCGTTCCTAAAACGGAAGCCGCTGGTCGTATCCACACTTCGACAGTGACGGTGGCAGTAATTCCTGAAGTTGAAATTGGCGACATCAAAGTGAATATGAATGACCTCCAGTTCGAAACTATGCGTTCGCAAGGTTCGGGCGGTCAGTCAGTCAACAGAACTGAATCTGCAGTTCGTGTTGTCCATATTCCGACCGGTCTTGACGTGAAATGCCAAGAGGGCAAGTCACAATCTTCAAATCGTGAGCGTGCAATTCAGATCCTTTACGCAAAATTGCAACAAATCGAAGACGAGAAGAATCGTAAGCAAGCTTCTGATGCGCGTTTAGAGCAAATCGGAACTGGCGATCGTTCTGAGCGTATTCGTACATACAACTTTCCGCAAACCCGCATCACAGACCACCGTATCGGCCTGACGATCCATCAATTGGATTCAGTCATGGGCGGTTCTTTTGAGTTGCTGATTGACCCACTCGTTGCTAACTTTCAAGCAGAGGCATTAAAACAACAAACCTCTGCAGGGTAATGAAACTAAAAGAAGTTCTGGATAAAACCATTCAGTTTTTCAAAGATAAGAACATCGAGTCTGCACGTCTTGATGCTGAACTTCTTTTGGCTCATGGTCTGAAACTTCAACGTATACAACTTTACTTAAAATTTGATCAGCCATTGAGTGATGTCGAGCTTGCGACTTGTCGCGATCTAGTTCGTCGTCGCGTTCAGGGTGAACCTGTGGCGTACATTCTTGGGACCAAAGAGTTCTTTGGTTATAACTTTCAAGTGAACTCCGCAGTGCTAATTCCTCGCCCC
This sequence comes from Bdellovibrio sp. HCB337, assembly GCF_047302465.1. Classification (GTDB taxonomy): domain Bacteria; phylum Bdellovibrionota; class Bdellovibrionia; order Bdellovibrionales; family Bdellovibrionaceae; genus JACMRP01. The sequence continues at coordinate 62,064 of NZ_CP178621.1, forward strand.
GAGACCGAACATATTATTGAGGAAGTCATGAAGTGGTCCCCGAACGAAAATGGGGAATACGCGATCGTTGATTTGGGAACGGGCTCTGGTTGCATCGGCCTCACGCTTCTTAAAAAACTTCCTCAAGCAAAGCTTGTGGCTGTGGATATGTCTGAAAAGGCACTTGAAGTTGCGAAAGCGAATGCAGCGGCATTAGAAGTTGCGGACCGCGTTCAATTTGTTTTAAGCGATGCTGGCGACACGGACCGCGTTTTGGCGGCGGTGAAGGATTTTATGGGAACACCTAAAATCGATATTCTTGTTTCGAACCCGCCGTACATTGCAGCCGATGATAAAGATGTTGAAGAAAATGTGAAAAAATTCGAACCAGAAAGCGCTCTCTTCGCCCCAGAAAATGGGTTAAAGTTTCTGGTCGATTGGTCCAAGAAGTATGCACCCTTCTTAAACCCTGAAGCTATTATGCTGATGGAAATGGGAATGAGTCAGGGACCAGCGATGAAAAAATCCTATGAGAGCTTAGGGGTTTTTCAAACAGTAGATATCATCAAGGACCTTGCAGGTTTAGATAGAGTCATCAGAGGAGTTAAAAATGGATAAAATGCTCGTTTCAGGCGGCGCCACACTTAATGGTACAGTGGCAACAAGTGGTGCAAAGAATGCGGCTCTTCCGATTCTATTTTCTACTCTTTTAGCGGAAGGCGAACACGTTTTCAGAAACGTACCGCAGTTGAAAGATATTGAATCTACAGCAGCACTTCTTGAGAGCTTGGGTTGCGAGACTCGTCGTGATGGCGATACTTTCCGCGTGAAAGTGAACAAGCTTCAATCTATCGAAGCTCACTATGATCTTGTTCGTAAAATGAGAGCCAGCATTTTGTGCTTAGGCCCAATTCTTACAAAATACGGTGAAGCAGTAGTTTCTATGCCGGGTGGTTGCGCGATTGGAACTCGTCCAATTGATTTGCACTTAGAAGGCATGAAGGCCTTGGGCGCTGAAATCACTTTGAAAGAAGGTTACGTTCACGCAGGCGCAAAACGCTTAAAAGGCGGAACAATCCTTTTTGAAACGTGCACAGTGGGTGGAACTGAAAACGTCATGATGGCGGCCACTCTTGCTCAAGGTAAAACGATTTTGGAAAACGCCGCGAAAGAACCAGAGATCGTCGATCTTGCAGAATACCTCAACAAGATGGGTGCAAAGATCACAGGTCATGGCACAAGCATCATTACGATCGAAGGCGTCGATAAGCTGACTCCGGCAGAACACACTATCATGGCAGATCGTATCGAAGCCGGCACTTTGTTGATTGCTGGTGCGATCACAAAAGGCGAAGTCACTGTCGAGAAGTGCGTTCCTCAACACTTGGAAGCTTTAGTTTTGAAAATGCGCGAAGCTGGATTCAAGATTGAGCAAGGTAAAAACTCACTCACCGTCTTTAAAGCGAACACTTGGGAAGCTGTTGACGTTACGACCGCTCCTCACCCGCTTTTCCCGACGGATCTACAGGCACAATTCATGGCTTTGATGACGGTGGCTCATGGCACAAGCGTTATCAGTGAAACTATCTTTGAAAATCGTTTCATGCACGTTCAAGAATTAATTCGTTTAGGCGCAGACATCACTCCGAAAACCCGCGTGGCAGTTGTTCGCGGAAGACCTGATGGATTGACAGCAGCTCCGGTGATGGCAACGGATCTTCGTGCGAGTGCTTCTTTGGTGCTTGCAGGCTTGGTTGCTAAAGGTGACACCACTGTCGGTCGTATCTATCACTTGGATCGTGGTTACGAAAACCTCGAGTCGAAACTTCAAGGCCTTGGCGCGAAAATCAAGCGCGTCGAGTAAGAGCGTCTTTTTTTAAATCAGATTTCAATCGGCACTGTACTGAAAAGTATGGTGCTTTTTTTTTGGGTTTCATTCAGAAATTTTGGGCAAAAAAAAGCCCCGTCGGGAGGGGTCCGTTCGAGGCTTTGAAGGGATAAAAAAAATGTCCCAGTCCGGAGGGGGTGGACTGAGACACTCATGGTATTGGAGCTATTTATTCACTCCACGATTACCGATACTTAGCATTTTCAACGCTCTGTCCTTGCCACCAGCACCAGGGAGGGGGTCCACGGAACGTGGTGGTCTAATAATAGGGCCATTGCGTTGTTTAGGCTCAACAATAAAACCAGGAATTCTAGATTCGGCACGAGACACAGCAGAGATTGCAAGAACTGCCAAGATGTAGATTGCTATGAGTGTGTTTCGAATCATTGATTAACTCCCAGTGATATTTCTCTTAAGCAACGGCCGTGCCAACGTTTTAGACAGTTCAGAACGAATTTATTTTGATTTAGGACGAAAAAGCTCTCGATAAATACTCAGAAGGTAATTCCATAATGGGTTTGGTGATTCCAATTTGGGACTAAAGTCGAAGGACTTTTGTAGAGACCTGAACCTGACATCGAACAATGATAGGCCCCGTGTAAAAACCGAAATATAATCAACTATCTATGTCACGTATTCAGATCCATTGGATTGTCAGAACCACTGGTGGCCAAACCAAAGGCCCCTATACCACCGAAGCATTGTTGAAGCTTATTGGGGAAGGTGTGTTTTCTGGATCCGAAATGGTTTCTCGTTATCCGGGTGGTCAGTGGAGCCAGCTTTCTCAGGAACCACAATTCTATGACAAGTTGTTAGAAGCTTTGGAAGGATCTGTTGAACCGGTTCCTAAAAGCAACGCCCATGAAGAAACTATAGTGGGCCCGGTACCCGAACATTTGAAAAACCCGCAAGCTCAGCGAAGCATTCTTGAAAAGACAGAAGTTCGCAACTCTACAAGAACGCCGACACCGCAAAGTCCTCTGCCGAAGCCACACCAAGCTTCTCATACGTCCTCGATGCCAGGACCGATTATCGAGTTGAAGAACATTGCCCAAGCACAGAAGCAAGAGTTTATGAAAAGCTCGAAGCTGCCTTTGATCTTGGTGGCGGTGGCTTTGTTGTTAGTGGTCTATGTGCTTTTGCCAGATGGACCCGACGCCGGGGAAAAAATCAGCTTACTAGCGCCGAGCAAGGGTTCTGCGGCTATGAGTGATAGCCAAATTAAAGACAAATTGAGTGTCGCATTGAAAGCGATCGAGGCCGACACCATCGAGTCTTATCTGGATGCTCAAAACAATCTTGTCGCTATCGTTGAAGGCTCTCCAAGCAATCTCGAAGTGCGTGGACTTTTGTGTTTGGTTTATAAAGAGCTTTGGCCTTTTGCCAAACAAGATGCGGCCGATGTTCGTGCGGTTTCAAGTGTTACGCAATCAACGCGTGCTTTGAATGCCGTTGGGCTTTACGGAAGTATTTGTGAAATCGTGAACCTTCAAACTTCTGGGCACTACAAAGAAGCTCGTGGTGTTGCAGAGTCCGCACTAGAATCCGCAGAAAGATTCTCTTTGCTCGCGGTTCTTTATCAATTCAAAGCAGAGCTCTTGGAAGCTGATAAAGACTATATGAATGCTACGCCCTACTACGACAAGGCGGCTCAGCTTTGGGATACGTGGCTTCGCCCGCAGGTGAAATTAGGCGCGATGGCGGCTCAGCAGTCACAGGGCCCGAAGGCTTCTCAGTACCTGCGTGCAGTGCTTGCGAAAAATCCGGGACATCGCGAAGCAAAAATTCGTCTAGGAATTCTGGAATACAAAGCCTTTAAGCAAGACGAAAACGCCTTTAAGTTTTTGAAATCTGCAATGAGTTCCGATGCTCGTGTTGAGCGGGATCTGGAAGCTCTTGGTTATTACACGCTCGCGGAATTGCATCTTGCGAAAAGCGAAAAGAGTGCGGCATTAACAGCAGCGCAAAATGCGTATCGCCTAAGTCCCAATAATGGCCAATTCAAGCAGATGGTCGTTCGCTTGGGCGGCTCTGATAAGCTTAAAGAAAAATCCACCAATAGCGAGATGATGTTTATCGGTGATCAGTATGCCCGCTCTGGAGATTGTCTAGCGGCGCAAGCTGAATACAAAGCGGCTTTTGAGTTGGAACCCAAAAATGGCATGGCCGCAGTGAAAGCGGCAAAATGTTTGTGGCAGCTCAATCAAAGTTTTGAAGCGATCGAGTGGCTAACAAAAGCGATTAAGGCTGACCCAAGTTTGATTACTGCGTACGTCTTGCAAGCGGACTATATGTCTCAGCGCTATAATTTCTTGGGCGCAACGAATGCTCTGACAAACGCCGCGCGCGTTTCACCAAATAACTATGAAGTTTTGCGGGGAATGGCTTTGATCGAGTTCCGTCGTAATAACTTTCAAGGCGCTGTGAACTTTGCACAAAGAGCGCTGAGAGCTTACGACGCGGATATCGATACTTATACGATTTTGGCAAAATCCAGTGCATCCCTTTATGCAAGCACCATTGCTGCCACTAAGAAAGATGCGGAAGCTCGCGAGACTTATCAGCGGGATGCTCTTCGCTTTGCAACAAAGGCTGTCGAGATTGATGCTACCAATACCGAAGGTCAAATCACGTACGCTAAAGTGATGGCACAAATTAACGGGATTGATTCTGGTGTTAATTATCTGCAAGAGCTTATTAAGAAATACTCTTACTCTGTGGAGTATCGCGTGGCTTTGGCAGAAATTTATCGGGCCGAAGAACGTTATGCTCAAGCCAAAGAATATTATGAGCAAGTCACCGAGGCCGATCCGAAAAACAAAAAAGCCTTTATCGGTTTGGGTGAAAGTTATAAAGCCTTGGGGCTGATTGAACCTTCTCTGCGTGCGTTCTTATCGGCGGCAGTGTTAGACCCTTCGGATGCGGAAGCCCTTTTCCAAGTCGGCAAACTGCGCTTGGAAAGCAATCAGTTTGATAAGGCCATTGAGCAGTTTAAACGGGTCCAAACGATTAACCCTCAATTCCCGCGCGCGGCCTACTTTATCGGGAAAGCGGCCATGATGGCGGGAAATTACAACTTGGCCCTGGAAGCTGTTAAAAAAGAGAAACAGGCCAACCCAAATCTGGCCGATAGCTATTTGCTGGCAGGCGAAATCTTTAACGCCAAAAAGCAGTTTGCCGAGTGTGCCGCGGAATATTCCCAGGCTATGAAACTCCACTCTCAGGGAGCGGACATTTACGTCAAAGCCGCTCAGTGTTATCGTCAATCTGGATCTGTCGATATTGCTCAAGATTTGTTATCTATGGCCTCAGCCCGGGAATCTGGCTACGCGGATATTTACAAAGAGCAGGGCGCGATTTATGAGATCCGTGGGGATATTCGCGCAGCGGTACAGTCCTACAATAAATACTTAGGACTCTCGCCAAATGCTCCGGATCGTGGTGAAATTGAAGCTCGCATCAACCGTATAGGTGGCGGGTAAGAAGGAAAAAGTTAAAGGGGACCATATGGGAATGGCTGACAAAATGAAGGGATTTTCAACCAACGTGCAAGACGGAGTAAAAAACTCGTCGGTGTCCTTGGTTTGTCTGACTCTTCGAGTTTTGACCGGCTTCATGTTGGGTCTCACCTTAGGCTTGATTGGTCAGGAGCTTGTTGGCTATGGCTCGCTTGCTTTGACTTTCATGCTGGTGGTTGTGATGGGTCTTGTGATCAAGACGACCTCGGGATGGAACCTCGGCAAAATTCTTATTTTTGATTTATTCCTCGTTCTTTTGGCGATGCTACTCAGAATGTATATTCTCGTCGCTCCGTAAGTAGAAAGGCTACAACTATGATCGACATTAAACTTCTCGAAAAAAAAGCCGAGAACGGCACTTCTTATTATGATGAATACAAACAAGCTCTTCTAAATCGCGGAGCTACCACTGAAGTTCTTGAACAAGTCATGGAGCTTAATAAAAAGCGCCGTGAAATGATCACTGTCGCTGAAGGCGAAAAAGCAAAGCAGAACAAGCTGAGCGGTGAGATCGGAAAACTCAAACGCGAAGGTGGCGATGTTTCTACGGTCATGGCCGAGGTTGAAAAACTTAAAGGCACTGTAAAAGACCTTGAAGCCAAAGCGACCGAGATCGATGCGCAAGTAACGAATATCGCACTGACGATGCCGAATAAACCACACAGCTCTGTGCCCGTGGGTTCTTCTGAAAAAGAAAACAAAGTTTTGAAAACTTGGGGAACTCCTGCGACTTTCGGTTTCAAAGTGAAAGAACACTGGGAGTTGGGTGAGAGCCTCGACATTATTGATTTTGAACGTGCTGGTAAAACCACGGGAACACGCTTTGCCTTTTTAAAGGGTGCGGCGGCTCAGATGGAGCGCGGGTTGATTCAATTCATGATGGACATGCATTCTCAGAAGCATGGCTACACTGAAATGATTCCGCCATTCATGGTGAACAGTAATAGCTTGTTGGGGACCGGTCAGTTTCCAAAGTTTAAAGAAGATGTGTTCAACTTAACGGGCACGGATTTGTATTTAATTCCAACGGCTGAAGTGCCAGTGACGAACTACTATAACAACGAGATCTTGAGCGAGACTGACTTGCCGAAGAATTTCTGTGCATACTCTCCGTGTTTCCGCTCTGAGGCAGGTAGTGCCGGTCGCGATACCAAGGGTTTGATTCGTCAGCATCAATTCGACAAGGTTGAGTTGATGACCTTTGCTCATCCGGATAAGTCTTATGAAGCTCATGAGGCTTTGACGTCTCATGCAGAGCAAGTTTTGATCGACTTAGAACTTCCTTTCCGCCGTATGCTTCTATGCACGGGGGATATGGGTTTTGGATCTGCGAAGACTCATGACTTGGAAGTTTGGCTTCCAGGGCAAAATACTTATCGCGAGATCAGCTCTTGCTCTAACTTTGAGGACTTCCAAGCTCGTCGCGCGAATATTCGCTTCCGTTCAGCTGGCGGCAAACCGCAGTTCGTTCATACTTTGAACGGTTCAGGTTTGGCTGTCGGGCGTACATTGGTTGCGATCTTAGAAAACTATCAGCGCGAAGATGGAAGCGTTGCTATTCCGAAAGCTCTTCAGAACTACATGGGTGGACGTAAAGAGATTCGAAAATAAACGGCGCGTCAGAATAACAACTACTTGAATACGCTCTCCAAAACCCATAAAACGGTCGACGGAGAGTTGGTAGAGCGGTTGAATACACCAGTCTTGAAAACTGGCAGCCCTTCGCGGGGCTCGAGGGTTCGAATCCCTCACTCTCCGCCATTAAATCGGGGGAATCACTAGGGTGGTTTCCCCTTTTTAGTTTTTAGGGCTTGAGAAATAGAACTCGGTAACGGTTCGACTCTCGGGCTTGCCTAAGAGAGTGTAGCGAAGTGAAACCATCTCTCGCGCCTCTTCTATAGACTACTTGTTTCTGTAGTAAAGTTCTATCAGACCAGACCTTCTTACTTTTGTTTTCATCAGTATAAACCGATGAGTTTCATGTGTTCCGTGGAAGAGCTTAGTTCCAGCGCCAATCGAGATTGGGCAAAGAAAAATCTGATACTCATCAATGATGTTGGTATTCAGCAAACTTGTAGCAAGCTGATTGCTGCCAAGAATAACAATGTTTTTTCCTGGCGTTTGTTTCAGCTTTGCGAGCTCAGCGGCCGCGTCGCCTTTAATGAGTTTTGTATTGTTCCAGCCAACATTTGATAGCGTATTTGAAAACACTATTTTTGGAAGCTCATTCATTTTGCGCGCAATACTGAATTCATCGGCATTTGCTGTTGGCCAAAAGGCAGCCATTATATCGTAAGTTTTTCGTCCGAAGACTAAAAGGTCCGCAGAGTTGAGCAGTTCGTTTGCATAATCTTCGTGTTCTTCATCATTGGCATAGTGCCAATCTAAATTATGACTAAGCCCTTCGAAGTAGCCATCAAGAGATGTAAGCATACAAAATTGCACTTTGCGCACCGAATCCTCCTCGTGGACGCTAGGCTTTGTCGAGATTCTTCATAAAGTCTTCGCGCTTATCCATCGGATACAAGTTGAACGTGCCAAGGCCTTTTGCAATGAGTTCTTTGTCGGAGTCGCGGTGGATATCGCCGCTTGCGATGACTAGGGATTTCCCTTTGTACTCTAGATGACCATTACCGATAAGCTTGTCACCTAAGCGTGCCGGCTTAATGAAGTTCAATTTAAATTCTACTGTCGAAGTCAGATTTCCTTCGGTGACAGCATAACTAAGTGCCGCTAATCCCAAAACACAATCCATGAAACCGGCAATCACAGCTCCATGACAAGCATCTGGAGAACTTAAGTGCTTTTCGAGGACCTCGAATTTATAAGTGATCTTTCCCGGAGATAGAACCGAGAAAGTCAGACCGTTATCTTTGTCAAAGTTGTTAAATTTTTTAAAGAGCTCGAAAAAACGATCTGACTCAATCATATCAGCCTATTGTTTCACAAGATCTGCTTCTACAGATAAGATGATATTTCCTTCAGCATCCATAAGAGTTTCTTTGAAGTTGAGTCCTACTTCAGAAATCTCGGCCTGATATACTGCGATCGAGCCGTTTTCAGAATTTTGTTGGCGAGCGTACAAGAAATCCTCAGAAATATTTCCGAGGCTGACTCCGTTACTCAGAAGCTCTCCGTCTTTGATTTCTAAAGATAGAGGTGACCATGTCATTTTGAGGTATTCGCATTCAAATACACCAATCGTGAGATTGAAATTGGTGTCTGTATGAGACAGCTCGAGGCTCGCATTTTTGCACTGTTGTATGGCGCCGTTGCCATCTACCATGTGTCCCTTGCCCGCCCACAAACCGGTAAAGTTCGCAAAAGCTGAGAATGAAAACAGTGTCGATAAAACAAAGATAGCAAATCTCATGAGGCAGCCTCCTTGCGCTTTAGAGAGATTCGTTTGAAAGTCTTTACAATATATCGTGTGCTGAATTCTGTTGCCACCAAAATAAAAATCCAGAATAGATCAAGAGTTCTTGGGTGTTCGACAAAGGTGTCGGTGTATTGTAAGCCGAGCGGTGTAAAAGCAAACTCTAAGAAGTAAGCCAAACCAAAATGGCGATTCCAACTTAAATTGGATAGCCAACGCACAAATTGGAACCGACCCAAGAAAGCATTTACACTGTCTAACCAACTAATTCTTAGCCAAATAAGAATAACGACAAAGCGACTCCAAAAAAACCAAGGCGTGCCAGAGAACACATAGTAGTAAAATCCGGTCGCTGTGATGGAAATACCGTCATTGAAAGGAAAAGCCACAACTAGCAAAGCTGCAACACTCAGAAGTGCTGGAAGCTCCCAGTTACGTCCCTGATAGACTGAAGAATCTTGGGGAAGTTGGCGCAACCACCGACCCGCGCAAAAGCCTAATATTGGAATCGACAACCACGGAATAAGTCCCCACCCGATTGTTTCATTTGGATCCAGATCACCAATGAAAATCTGAGAAAGTGTTTCTCCAAAAAAAGGCCTGAGCGATTGGTACTCGTGAATAGGAACTGCCAGTGATAACAGAGATAAAATAGAAAGCGCGCCCAAGACTATTTTGTTAGACGGAATAAATTGAACAATGCAGAGACTGACAAAGAGGTAGGCATAGATATTCCAAGACCACGTCGATGAGTCCGCAGGGTCGAAGCCAATATTCACGAGCATTCCAATAAAACCAACGGCTACTAGTAAGTAGCGTTGCCAGTTCCATTTCGTTTGCGAGAAGCCAATCAGAAAAAACGAAATAAAAGCCAGAATCAGTCCTGAGTAACCCCAATAATCTAAAAAGAAATTCGTCAAAAGACCAAAGAACGACTGATCGGGAGTAAAAAGCATTTTAGCTTGGCCAAATTGGCTTTCCCAAACGTGATAAAAGGTAACCACGAGAATGGCGCAACTTCGAAGAATGTCCAAAGCGTAGAAACGACGAGGGGTCATTCCTCGATTCTAGGCAAAGTCGGTTTGAAAAGCGAGTGTACAAAGCCATCTTCTGCAGGAGGTAAAGTGATTTGTTGAAATTCGCTCTTAAAATTTTCGAATTTCAGAGAATCCAATGAAAGATCAGTAGCAAATACAAAGGTCTCTCCCTTTTCGTAGGCGATGATACTTTGAAATGGAACCTTTTGCAGAGTTGAGTGAATGACTTCAGAACTGCCACGCAAAGGGAAATCAAAGACAATAAATGACTGCGTAGACAGTCTTTTGTGTAAAAGGCGATAAAACTCTAGACTAAATAGTTTTGCGACCTCAAAGCTGTAGGGATAAGGAAAATCCAAGAGGACAGCGTCCCACGTTTCGTTTGTCTCACGAAGAAAGTGAAAGGCATCATCAGTAAGAAGCTTTACTCGTGAACTTGCCAGAGAGTTTTGATTGAGTTCAACCCACGCTGGATCTTCCTTAGCGAATTGCAAAACAATGGGGTCAAGTTCAACCATTGTGATATCTGTAGTCTCTGGAAGCGTGGCTAGTACATCCCGCAACAGCAAGCCATCGCCAGCACCCAAAATAAGAACTCGTTTCGGAGTAAAGGGTGCGAGCTTCAGAGCCCCCTGCAAAAAGGCATAGTGATATTCGCGCTCGAAACGAGAGTCGAATTGGAATTGGCGATTTAAGTAAAGTTGAAAGTAAGGCTTTTCATCACTGCCGTGAACGATATCAATGGCTTGGTAAGGGCTGAGAGTTCTATCAACGTTGATTTTTGTGCGCAGATCAGAGATGTACTCGCTAATGTCGTACCAAGAACTAACAGTACTTGGAAAACCACTATAGTACGTCAAACGAAGAGCCGCTTGTTGGAGTGGCTTTTGTAAGAAGCCGATTCCGACCACTAGACCGAAAGCGATAACAAGAGCACGTTTTCCCTGTGGATATCTCTGAGGAAAAGACGTCAAAATATATAACGAGATGAGACCGCTAAATAGAGCGATCAGCAAAGCACTGCCATAGATTTCTAAACGAGGAATGAGAAAAAGAGGCATAAAGAGCGAAGCGGCTAAGGCTCCAAAATAACTAAAACCTAAAATGTGATTTAAGCTGCGAGCATCTTTTTGATCCGGGCGTAAACGAAATAGTAATGGAGTCTCGTAACCCGTCAAGCGACCTAGGTAAAAAGACAAAGATCCTGACCCCAAAAAGAAAATAAGAATCAAAGGGACAGGCGGCAGATTTATCGATCCAATCTGAATGAAGCGAAGTGATGGAACAAAAGACAAATAAGTCACCACTAGGGGTGCTACAGCACCAACTACCATCAAAGTAAGTTCTACGTGAAATAGCGATGACAAGGGATCTTTAGCTTTAGCAGAGTGTCTGCTTCCAAAACCGATACCGACAATGAAAAGTGCACTTGATAGACAAAACCCAATGATCTCTTCACCGAGTGTGACGGCAAACGTTTTTGCCATCAGCGTTTGATAGGCAAACCCGCAAAATGAAAGCGCGAAAGAGAGTCCTCTTAGTTGCCGATCACCCATTTTTCTAAAGTTTCCTGATAGAGGTTTAAGTAGGTTGTTACAAACCAAGTTAAAAGACCAAAGCTAACAAATAGAACCGGGCTTTCGAGCTTCCACATTTTCTTGTGGCGAAATCCCCAGACAATTCCACAAATCAAAGCGAGCGCCAGATTTAAAAGAGCCAACCACAAACTCGTCTGCAAAGTTCCCCAAGCGCGGTTTAGAAAAAGCGCAAATAGAAGACCCGCGAAAAACATCCCAAAATAATCTAAGAAAAGCGCCTTCTCTGCAGATTCAGAGTCGTCGGAAGACTCTTGCTTTATACGTAGAAGCAAGGGCAATTCCATGCCAGAAAGAAAGCCAATAAGAATAATGAAAAGATAACTGACAAAGGTCGCTTCAGCTCGGTAGTGAACATCGGCTCCGATAAGACAAAAAGGCGCTGCCATCGCTAAGAGTGACAGCGCAACCTCAATCCAAATGAACATTCTATGAGCGGAAATTTTTGTTGGGGTTAGAGAAGCACCAAAGCCCATGGCGGCAATATAGATTCCGGTTGTAATAGTATACTGAAGGACAACGTCGCCCCACAAAATCGAAAGAATTTGGGCCAAGACAAGTTCGTAGGCATAGCTGCAAAAAGCAGTTATAAAAATCAACGATCCTAAAAACCAGTTTTTGGGAATTGCCGTCATTACCAACCCTGTGAAGTAGGTGCGGGTTTTGCAAAAAGATATGCCTGACGAATTAGTTCATTCGCGTTGCAAGTGCCGACGTTTTTAACACAGAAAGAAACTTTCAAACATTGATAAGGATTCGCGGCGCCGACCGTACAATTCGGAGACTCGGGCAAACTGCGAAAGCCCCCATTGAGCACGATGCTATTGGATGGAACCAAAGCTGGTAAAAGAGGTTTAAACGCATCAAGATTGGCGTGAGCTTTAGAAACACCGAGGTCTTTAAAAAATTCGATCGATGCATCTTGGAAAAATGCCCAGCGATCTGCAAAACTTTTTTCAGTCGGCATCATTGCGACTTCCCACTCATTCGGTGTTTTTATGCGAACTTGTAGGTTGCTTGATTCTAGGCAAATATCAACGGGGCCACCCGCCTCGCGAGAACGTTTTGCACAAAGTTTATTTCCTGAACCGCCGAACTCCCAACAAAGTTTCACGGTATTAGCGCCACCTGTACCGAGTGTGACAAGTTTTCCGGGACAACCATAGTCACCGAGAGCTGGATTACCTCCGGTATTGGGAATCATGTCCTGCATATAGTTGGCTTTGTCATAAGCGTTTTTTAACGACACGGAGAATTTTTCGATGGCAATTTCTGAATCATAAAAAGCACGAGATTTGTCGTAAGCCTTGTTGAGGTCACCCATTTTATGAGTGATGCCAACGATGATGATGCCGACAACAACAGCGACAGCAATAACAAGCATCGCACCGACAAACCCATTTTGATTTTTTAATGAAGGCTGGTTTTTGCTTGTCATCTAATACCTCTTCAACTGCCCGCTAGGATAAGAGGCTCTTAGGAAATATACCAAATCGTAAGGACGTCGATACAAAGGTCGACGAACTGCTCGCAAAGCCGTCGGGGTTTCGCCAGAGACATACATTTGCGCTGTAGAAAAACCAAGAACGTTGTTACGGAACACGATACGAACGACCCGTTCCACATCTTTGTAAGGAGTGGTGGTCCGACACTCAGTTGCTGTCATTGCTGTCGGAGGACACCAGCGGAAGTCGCGAGGACCGTTGTCTCGTGGCAAGTACTCACGCACAGTGAGTTTCACGGTGATTGAAGAAAGTCTTTGTCGTGTCATTGCAGCAGGATTTGTATCTGGGAAATTGACATCAAATCGGTTGATCTCGGGTTCTAGTACTTTGAGATCAACAATCGAGCCAAACCACAAATCATCGAGGCTCGGGGAAACAGCCACAGTGCCAGCGGATTGGGGTCTACCTAAGTCAAAGTACAAAATTCCGTAAGTACGAGGTGTTGGTCTTTGAAAGAAAACTCCTGTGGGGAAAAAACGCGCAGCCACAGCAGGAGGGGCTCCGACATAATCGCTGGCTAGGTTATCGCGCAGAAAAAAACCGATTGTATCAACACTTGATGCGGTTGTGGCTGGGTTGAACAAAGTTGTGAAATCATACGCGCGAATCCATCCCGTATTGGAATTACCGCCAGTTCCAGAGAGCCCATTGATATTATTGTTCCCAGCGTATTCCACATTCACACCCATTGAGAGAATGTGTTTAAGGTAGAACGACATCTCATTCACTTCGGCTTCCGATTGAATGCGATTTGAGAGCGATTCACTTTGAGACGAAGCCATCGTCATGAGAGAGCCGATACCGTAAAGCAAAATGGAAATCAGAGCCACTCCGAGCAACAATTCTACGAGGGAAAAACCTTGTTGGCCCCATAGCTCCCTGCTAGACTTAAAACATCGTCTTGTTGTTATTTCGGGGGAATCAGAATGTGCAAGAGCATTCCATCTATTTCTCATAAGCGTATTTCCGGCTTTTCATCCCTCGAGATGATGGTGGCGATCGGTATTCTGGCTACGATCTTTATTCTAGCCATGCCTTTCTTTAGCCAACAAGGGAAAATTGTTAAGCAACTGCGGACGTCTGCGAACTGTCAGGCAATTCTGGATACAGCATTTTCCCGAATCAACTCATTTGGAAACTCTCTTGATGGTTATCAAGCAAACCTCAACCCTGCATTCACCGCGGGAATTACAGGGACAGCGGCAGCGACACAACTGGCGTTTCAAGCGCCAATGTCACAAATGGTGAATACCTACGATCCAGATTTTCAAGCTCAGCGCGCATCTACATTTAACATAGAGCCTAATATTCAACTCTACAGAGCGAATCCTGGCAAAACAGTACAAATTCCAAACGGCGCATCGACGGTTGGTGTTCCCATTGCACAAGACGGTGTGACTCTTTATACTCCGCTTTTGTTAAAAGGATCGATGGAATATTTGGCTACGAAATACAACGTGGGCCACTGTAATGCGTTTGCGCCGGTAAAACTCTTAACGAGTGCAGATACTCAAGCTTTGAACAGCCTTTATACAGGTGGATTCAGAAATTTGAGTCTGAATTTGAAAGTCGCACGGTATGATTTGGGAACAAATCAATTGGCGTCTTATAGTTGCGGTCCATTTTGGCCACGTCCACGTAATGGGGCTCGCACAAACGTAACTTACGAGCCACAGTTTGGTACGGGCGCAGGTCGCCAGATCATCGGCAGTTATCCAAACTGGATTAGTGATCGTGATGGCTTTCGCGTCACAATGCGAGCTGCGTATACGAACGACCAAGGACAAACCGAAGATTGCGAAGGGACGAAAGACTTTTCGTTGCCGGACGATCGTCAAAATGTGGTCGATTATTTTTATGATGTAAACTACGTCAAAGCATCCGCGGTGAATACTGCACAGATGGTGGATAACTATACAGCGATGCGCGTGGGAACAAGGTGTAATGGCGCAAGCTGCTTAGGTCATCCGTTTGAAACAGTCTTGACCAATCTGCAGCCGTACAGTGCTTCGAATCCAAATTGGCCAGAAAATCGTGACCGTCCTTTATGCTCGCAAACAGCAAGCAACAATATGGACCTAGTTGTGACTCTACGAGTTTACAATTATCAAAAAGAACCCGGCGTAGTTCCGATGTGTATGGACACTTCAAACCAGTGGTTTAGAAACTCTCCGGGGAATTGGTGTCCAGGATCTTACAACGGAGGCGCTGAAACCAGTTTTGATAAGTCTTGGAATATGCGCTACACCGGCTGGGTTCCGTGTGAGCAAATACGTTTCTGTAACTCGAGACCCGATCGCGTAGAGGTGATTCGAGCGGCGGCGACGAACTCTAAGTTTACAGGTGCTGGTGTCAGTCAGCCATATCTAGAGTACAAATATTATTTCAACGGTATTAATGGAGATCGTAATAATCCACGTATGTGGGGTTGCGAAATGAAGTTTGGCGTTGCGATGCTAGATATGGCCGGGAACTTAAGTTATGTGCCGGCGTTAGAAGCAATGATGGCAGCGGCCACGTTGGTTCCGGGCGACAAGCGTCCGCCAATCAAAGAAATCAATCCTCACGTCTATTTCAAACCACCTCCTTGTTATACATGTAACTGCAAACCTTGTAAGGGCGGCAAAGGACTCTTTGGTGGACTCTTTAACTGGGTACTGTTTGTAGTTTTGGTTGTAGTGAGCGGCGGTCTGTTTGGTGTGATCGTTGCGGCAGTCGTAGCAGCTATCTGTTTGGGTGGCGGTCTTGGTTGTTACAGCGGTGGTGGCACCAACTTCGTTCCTAATAGTGCCGGTGGTAAATACCGATCTTGCAATGATAGTAATAACGGATGTAAGTGCGGTCAGAAGTGTAATGCTATACGACCGCCGGGACCTGCATGGTCAGCACCTTTAGATGAATCCATGGATATTAGCAAAATCGAAGACAACGCTTGTAAACCAGGAAGCACTTTCTATAACGGTGGAACGGCTTACAATAATGTCGGCGGCATGATTCCGACATTGGCGTACAAAACTCCGAAAGGTGGTATGCCTGGAAATGGTTATGAATATCTAACTAATCCGGACATTCATAAAATTCAGCCAGGTGATGAAGTGATGTGGGCAGCCTTCGATCCTCCGAACAAACGCTTCTGTTATGTGGCGGCTCGCTGCGTGCAGGGCAAGCTGCAAGTGATTAAAGAAAGCAGCGATGTACCTGGAGACAATAATTTGTATCCGCTGATGGGTTGTCATCCGACGAAGGTGGGTAGAAAAATTAGTTTCACGGGCTCTCAATATGGAATTGCGCAAGGAGCAGATCCTTGTTTGGAAGTGCAATTCCAAGGCGGTCCTCAGAACCCAAGCAACACACCACTTTGGGGTTGGGCGAATTATAATGAGCAATGTATGATGACTACAAATACATCGACATTGTCTGCAAATCCGAATGTTGTAGCAGGTAACTGCCCACAATCATCACCGACGTCGTCGACATTAACGGCAGGTGCAACATACACAGCAACAGGACCAGGATGCGCAAAAGCAACTGCGGACCCTACAGATATTGATACCTACAACTTTGCATGCAAGTACACGCGCAAATATTGGGATCCGTGCTCGGGTAACGCGAATAACGCAAGCTGCTTTAAGTGGTGTTACGCCGAGTGTAGTTTGCCTGAGTATATTCCGGAACACCCGTGGGTTGAACCGCTTGGAACACGCCCGCAGCGTTATTATGAAAATATGAATGGCTCGGATACAGGGCTTAACTTCTGTACAATGGATAGAAAACAGTTCGATGCCGGGTTCTAGTTCATCGACATCTCCAGTATTAGTACCTCGAATCTATGGATTTGATCTTTTAAGAATCGTCACGGTGTGGGCGATTCTTTATTTTCACGTATGGCAGTTCTCTTTCTTTCAAGATCAGATTACTTTGCCACCCGAGATTTCTAGTTATCATCTATTAGTGGATTTCGTCGGAGTTCTTTTTAAGTACGGCGGCCTGCTCATAGTTGCTCTAAGCTTTTTCTTGATTGGTTTTAAAGCCAAATCGTACCACATCCAAAGATTTGTTATTTTGATCGTCGGAGTCATCGGCTTACAAATTCTTAGCAGCGAAAGCCCCATGGACCCTCAAAGTTGGGAGTGGGATGTCTACTCGTATTTAGTGTTCTCGTATATTTTCGTGGCAGTTCTTTCGCAGAATAAATTACTTCGACAAGCTCTCGTCTTCTTAAGTCTTATTTTGCTGAGTATTCCGTTTGAACTTTATGGATCCCGCGTGTACCCCTCTGACGGAGCTTTGCAATTTGCGGGCTGGAATCTGCTTCCATGGTTAGCATTGCCAGTTTTATTTCACTCACTGGGTATTTTGTGGCGCGAGAAAAAGCCAGACGCTTTTATTCCATTAGCTAAGTGGGAATGGCCAGTGTGGGCAGGTTTCATTTTGATTTTCCTAGTAGTGACACCTGACTATGGAGTTTTTCCCGCAGGCCCAGGCTTTGAGGCCTATGTGTTTCAACAAAAGCCGCTGATGTTTTGGAAGCATTTTTCAATTTTCATGTTTTTGATGAGACTAAGCCTGGATCCTCGTGTGAACGGCTTTTTGGGAAAAATCAAAATCATGGAGTGGATTTCAAACCTAAAGTGGAATCGTCGTCTTGGCTTTTGTTATCTTCTGCAATTTGTGTTTATGCCTCTGGGCCCATTATTGATGGAATTCTGGGGAAATTATCCGCGTCTGTTCGAATGGTTATGGTTGTTCATTTTTGTGGCTGTAGAACTGTTTGCGCGCGCCGTGCTAAATAGTCCATGGTTTTTTAAAAAGGCCAAATTCCGCTAAAAGCTCGCATCTTTTGGTGTTTGTTGACTAGAGTGTTTATTCGGATAAACTCTGACTCTTTCGCGTTGTTGAGGAGGAGTCATGAACAAAGACTTCATGAAAAAAGCTATCCAGTTGTCACAGCTCAATATGCAAAAAGGAGCCGGCGGCCCCTTTGGAGCAGTGATTGTGAAGAACGGTCAAATTATTGGTGAAGGTTGGAACAAAGTAACCTCTACCAATGATCCCTCTGCCCATGCTGAAGTTGTTGCTATTCGCGAAGCTTGCCAGAACATCAAGCACTTCGATCTTTCTGGTTCAGAAATCTATACGAGTTGCGAACCTTGCCCGATGTGTTTGTCTGCAATTTACTGGGCGCGTATCGATAAAATTTATTATGCAAACACCCGCCGTGATGCCGCAGATATCGATTTTGACGATGACTTCCTTTATCAAGAAATTCCAAAAGATATCAAAGATCGCAAAGTTCCAATGGTTCAGTGCTGTCATGATGAAGCCTTGACGGTTTTCAAAGAGTGGCAAAACAAGCAAGACAAAGTGAAATACTAAAATTTCGTTAGATTGCTATTTGAGCGGAAGCGTGAAGAAGAACACGCTGCCTTTTCCGTACGTGCTTTCTACATGAAGCTGTCCACCCATGAGCTCCACGAGAGTTTTAGAAATCGATAGACCTAGGCCGCTACCACCATATTTTCTGGCAGTCGAAGAAAACTCTTGCGTGTAGGGGCTGAAGATTTTTTGAAGATTGTCTTTCTTAATACCGATGCCCGTGTCGGCGATATCCCAGCGATACAAATTGCCTTTGTAGTGAGAAACGCTCACTTGAATACTGCCCTCGTCCGTAAATTTCACGGCGTTGCCGATGATATTGGTCAACACCTGGCGAATGCGATGAGAGTCTCCGTAAAGCTCGACAGGAACTTCTGAGGCCACGCGCATTGAAAACGTCAGATTTTTTTTCTGACACTCCAAAGAAAAAACGTTCTCGAGGTATTGCTGAACATCGCTTATCTTGAAGGCGTGGGGATCAAGTTCTAAACGACCGCTGTCTAGCTTATGGAAATCCAAAAGGTCATTAACGACTTTCAACAGGGTATCAGAGCACTGCTTAATGATATTTACGTAATCACGTTGCTCTGCCGGAATCGGAGACTCTTGCAAGAAGTCAGTAAAGCCGATGATACCATTGAGCGGAGTACGAATCTCGTGACTGACGACCGAGAAGAAATGGCTGCGACCTGCATTGAGCTTCTCTGCATTGATGCGGGCTTTAATCAAATCTGATTTGGTAACTGCGATCTGCCGCATTTCGCGTGTTGCTTGCACACACATATAACCTAAAAAGAGATCTTCAAAAAGAATCCAACCAGCATGCTCGAGCCAGCGCCACTCAACTCCAGACATCACGCCATAGACAGAAAGTGGAAAATAGATCCCACGAATTAAGTGATCTGCAATGGCCAAAAGCGAAGGCAAGATCAGCAAACGCCATTCACGATAAGCCGAAAGAAATGCAAGAGAGCCAAAGATATGAAAATGTGCTTCTATGCGCCCACCCATGAGGTGGATAAATAGAGTTGAAAATCCCATCTGAGCAATGGCGATGACGTAACGTCCGATTTTTTGGCCAGGATTAAAAATTGCGTAATAAACAGGTAGAGACGTGAATATTCCGCCAAGAAAAATAGCCATCCATACGTGCATGTGAATGCTGGAAGAATCCCCGGACCAAGTTAATGGAGAAACGAAGACTGCAAGCAGAATTGCTAAAACCCACTGCAAGACCATCAGATACGCAAAGCCGCGATCCACTCTTTTGCCGAGTTTATACTTATGCTCTTGAAAGAGAACTTCTACTTCCATGTCGAAGACCCTTGTCCATCATTATTAAATAGGGAGCAACCATATACATTCGTTCGTGCGTATTTAGTGCGTCCTTGAGTGGTTAGTTCACCAATCGCTGTTATTCCGAAATTACGACCTGTGTGTCCTCTTGACGGAGTAATTCCACCACTGAAAAGTAAATCGCCCGACGGAGAGTATAAAAGAGTCTCTCCTGAAATTTGAGCGTTCAGTGATTTTGCTAGAACACCTAAGTGATCAATTGAAACTTCTGCGCCTGGAATAGATTGAGCTAATTCCCAGAGAGGAGATTTCACCCACTCGGTATTTTTAGAAGCCGGTTGAATAAAGAATATCTGCATTTTCAAAAAACCACGCAGGCTGTGTTCTAATTCTTGCAGCTCAAGAAGACTTGCTTTGGTACACGGGCACTGTGGATGTGCGAACATCACGACGGTAGGTCTTGAAGGATCCAACTGAATTTGACCGTGATGCATGCGAGTCGCCTTGGTCAGTTGTGGGCTCGGAATGTTTTCATAGGCCCAAAGCACGCGCAATCCATTTGCTAGCAGGAAGATCCAAATTAAGAGAGCGAGTGTTTGCCACCGAAAAAGTGCCTTAATCATGACAGCGATATGCCTTTTTCAGAGAGCAGAGGCAAGAAATTTAAACTAAAAAGAATTTATTTCTGTAGAAGGCGATTTACAAGTATTTGAACAGCCTCTGGGGATAGTGATTTATCCCTTGCGAGATCGCTATCAAACACGGCGCGTTCCATGCGAGGTTTTGCGAGAAATTCCAAGGACATAATTAAAACGATCAAGAGAATGAAGCCAAGCCAGCTGGCAACAGAAAGCACGGTTCCTGCCAGCAAAAACCATTTTTGTTCGCGGTAATTTTCCTTTCGAAAATCAATCTCGGAAGCCGCTTTAATGGTCGCTTCATTGTTGGACCAAGCTAAATGAACTTTATTCAGATTCTCATGAATTGCGCGAAGTTGTTGGCGACGGCTGGGACGACGGTTCCATAGAACATACGAGAGCGAAAGACCCCAGCAGGCAAACATGCCGACGAACAGAGCGATAAATTCAGGTAATAAAAGCCAAGGTTCAGAAGCAGACATACACTTATGCTAACAGCTTGAGGGGCCTCTGAGGAGACCTGTTCGACCCCGCCCTTGCGCGTCGTTTGAATACTATGAACTAAGATCTTAAACGCCGAGGATCCGCGCGGCTGTAACTTTTGCCCCAGCGAATTTGCAGCCTGAATACGAGATTAATCAATCTGTTAAATATCTGATCTGGCAAAAGATGACGTAAACACGAAAACATCAAAGCGTCAGGAGTGGCGTCCACCCATAGCGGAGGATTTTGCGTGCGAATGACTTTAAACACCTTCTCGGCAACAGACTGAGGAGTTCCCAAAGATTTATTCATCATCCTTGAAACAAAAGGAGTCATGAAATGATAAAAATCGGCGTAAGGCCCATCGAGCTCAGTCGATAGTCGACTTTTCGGCGCAAGCAAGACGTGACTGTATCCATCCGATTTAATGAAGCCCGGTCTAATCACACTCACATTAATGCCCATGGGTTTGAGTTCATACCACATGCTTTCTGAGGCCGCCTCGAGAGCGTGTTTCGAAGCGCTATAGGACGCCATTGTTGGCATCCCTAGAATGCCCGAGACCGATGAAACGTTGATAATCTTTCCACGCCCACGCTCACGCATTAAAGGGATCACAGCGCGACTCAGCATCATAGGACCAATATAATTTACTTTGAGTTGTTCAATCTCAGAGAGCTGATCCATGTGCTCAACGGTCGCTCGATAACAAATGCCGGCGTTATTGATTAAAATGTCGAGTCGACCCCATCGAGCAATGACATGTGAGACCGTCCTCACAATTTGCTCTGGATCACCAACATCCAGTGGTACTACCATCAAGCGGTCATTTTCTGGAAAACGGGCACGTACCTTTGCAACCGATCGATCACGAGCCGTCAGGACTAGTTTATAGTTTGTCTTTTTTGATAGAAGGTCAGCAAGAGCTTCGCCGACACCAGAGCTACAGCCTGTAATTAGAACTACAGGCCCGCCTACAGATGACGATCGTCGTAGAGGTCGACGCGTGTTTTCCGACGTCTCTGTTCCACACATATTTTTGAGAGTTCGCACGGTACGGACAGGGTGAAGAGGCTTGTGCAAAAACCGGCAATTCAGGGAAGCCTCTCTGGTTAGTTGTAGGAACTTCTCAGGGTTCGCAGAGGAGCAAACGATGGTCTTCTTTTGCATTTTTGTGGACAACTTTTTGACTAAGTCCATGCCTGTGCTATCGCCAGATAAAAAGATGTCGGTAAGAATGTAGTCAAAATGTCTGCCAAGTTCGTCAGGCGATCCGTATTTTACATAAAGCTCATCGACACTGGTCATGCAAGTGACCTGTGACCCGCCAAAGTGCTTTTGGATCAACATCTCCAAAATCCGGCTACTAGTTAAGTCATCCTCAAGGATGAGAAATCGATGGCCCATGTCCTTATGGTACGTCCCCAATGTAAAATGAGAGCTCTAGAGAAATGAAGTCTTCTTGACAGAGACGTATCACTATAGCCCTTGCCGCCTGTTCAGATTGGAACAAACAGGAAAGTCCTTCGAAAATTAGATATAATTTAGCTATGGAGATGATGAAAATTCTGTTGGTAGAGGATTCACCGGATTGCCAGAATCTCATCCAGCTAGCATTAGGGAAAAAGCATTTCATTCGAACCGTGTCTTCGGCCGAAGACGCTCGGGCAGAGCTTCACCATAATCCATTTGATCTCTTAATACTTGATATTGAGCTTCCTGGAATCGACGGTATTAAATTTTGCGCTGAAATTAAGGCGTCTGAGCAATTAGAGAGTTTGCCTATTATTTTCGTTTCAAGTCGAGATGGTATTGAAGACAAGGTTCTTGGATTTTCGGTGGGGGCCGACGACTATATTCAAAAGCCATTTGACCTTCGTGAGCTTCATGCCAGGGTTGAGGCCAAACTTCGCAGACGTATTCAAGAAAAAGAACGCCAGGAAAACTATGTATCCGGAGCGTTTCGTGTGAACATAAATCAGCAGAAAATATTTCTAATTACCGATTCTAGTGATGTGGATCTGTCATTAAGTTCGCTCGAGTTCAAATTGCTTTTGTATTTTTTAAATCACGAGGGCCACATTCTAACTCGCTCGCAGATTATCGATCGCGTGTGGGGTCAGGGAACTAATGTGGGAGAGCGCACGGTTGACACTCACGTGTATATTCTGCGAAAGAAACTGATTTCAAAAAGCGGTTTTATTCAATCAGTGCCCGGCGAGGGTTATAAATTTATCCAGTCTTCTTTATAGTCACGGTCGCGCGATCAATATATTTCCCGATGACAGTTTGAAGTTCTTGTTTGGTGAAGGGTTTTGTTAAAACCTCATCGCAGCCCACTTTTATACATTTTTGCTGATCTTGTTTCATCGCAAATCCTGTGAGTGCCACAATCGGCACGTTGCAGCCACGGGCTCGGAGCATCTTCGTGGCAGTAAAGCCGTCTAGAATAGGCATTTGCATGTCCATCAAAATCATACTGTAGTCATTCTTCTCTTGAAGCTTCAAACCGTCTTCGCCGTTGATAGCAAAATCGACAGCAAGATCGGTTTTGCGAAGATAGGCTTTGACGAGTGCTTGGTTGTCTTTCGAATCTTCACAAACCAAGACTCTGAGCCCTTGCCAATTTTGTACATTTACCGTGGACGAAGATGTGGAGTTACGTTTTATTGAAGGAGCTTCGCTAGGGACATAATTAATGGATATGCGGAATGTTGTTCCTCTGTCAGGAGCGCTTTGCTGAATGACGACATCGCCACCCAGTAACATCGCAAGTTTTCGTGAAATCAATAGACCCAAACCTGTGCCACCAAATTTTTTTCGGACAGAGTTGTCTGCTTGTGAAAAAGGCCTAAAGAGTTTCTCGGCATGTTCTGGAGAAATGCCGATTCCGGTGTCGGCAACGTCGAAGACAAGTTTATCACCGACGATTCCGTACGATAGAGTGACGCCGCCAGTATTTGTGAACTTTATCGCATTCCCAAGAATATTAGTGAGAATTTGGCGAAGCCGAGTGAAGTCGCTCGTTATATACTCGGATACTGTACCCCACGTACGAACAGAAAGAGTCAACCCCTTGGCATCGACTCGAAATTGTAGAATTTGACTGAGGTCGGAAATAAGTTCTTTTAAAGAAAAACACTCTTCATGAACAGGGATGGCTTCCGCCTCGAGTTGAGCAATATCTAGAATGTCATTTATGATCGTCGTTAAGTTAGCTCCGGTTCTCTTAATGATCGCCATATAGGCGTCTTTTTCTTCATCACTAATATCCGGCGAATTAAGAATTTCGGCAAAGCCAAGAATCGCGTTCAACGGAGTGCGAATCTCGTGACTCATGTTTGCTAAGAACAGATTTTTGACTTCGCTGGCGTGTTCTGCAGTGAGGCGTCCTTCAACTTGCTTTTGCAAATTGGTGGTCATGGAATTGAGGCCCTCGGCCAGCTTTCCGAGCTCGTCACCAGAGCGCACGGGCACTCGTTGATCAAAATCTGCGTCGCCAACGCGGCTGGCAAATAGGTTCAACTCGTTAAGCACGTTCGAGAGGTTTCGAGAAAAGGTATACGTCAAAAAGAGGCCCGTGCCTTCGATGGTGATGACCGCGCAAATCAAGAGGCTCATTAAGATGTCTTCAAGCCAGCGCGAAGCAGCCCCTAGCGTGCTAGAGAAACCATTTTCGATTTCTGTAAATTTCAGGTCGAGCTCCGAGAGATCCGAAAGCAATTTTTTTAGATCATCTTTGTTTTTGGCGGTACGAACCTCATGATCAATTTTTTTTCCAACATCGATAAGTTCATCCATCAAGACATCGCCCCGTCGCCAAAAATCTATGGCACGGGCTAAATAGGGCACCCAATAAAATCTTCGAATTAAGAGAACCATGTTTTCGACGTCGTCAGGATGATTTTGTCCTTGAACGAAGCCATCCGAAATACGGTTCATATCGATGTTGGGTTTTTCCATTTCAAGTCGAGCTTGGCGGTCACCAAGAGGCACTAAAAGAAATTGCTGAAAATGTTTATAGTAAATTGGATTGCCAGTTTGTCCGTATTGCTGAAGATTGTAGATCGCACTTTTTTGTGCTTTTGACCAAAGGCCTTCGCCGCCAACGAAAGAACGAACGGCAGAAAGAGTTGTCATCGCAAAATGCAGCGACAAGAGCTCGAGGCAAATCAGCATCGCCATAATGCCCACGACAAAGTACAGCTTGGTAGAGACTGATAGATTTCGCCAAAAACGACGCATTTGTCCCTCCGTTAAGCGGCATTGCTGGAGCCCTGGTTAATAAAGTCACGAATTTCTGCAAGAGCCTCGGCAATTTCGATTTCTAAATCAGTGATGAGCTGATTTAGAGTTTCGGTGGAGGTATCGGCTTGGCATGACAGACGATGTATTTCTTTTGCGATGACAGATGCACGAAGCGCACCCACATTGTGGCAAGAGACTTTGAAGGAATGCATTTCCCGAGCAAGAGCATTGAGATGCATTTTTCGCGCACTCATTTTAATCTGTAGCCATTTTTCGTGATAGATCTTTTCAAAGATGTGGATCAAATCGTTGATAACTTGGGAGTCACCGTCATCGATACTGATGAGGTCTTCCAAGTGTTCGTAATTGAGACGAGCTACGCTCTTAAAGTGAATTTTTTTTGTCGGTAGCCGATCCATATTCCACCAACTTTCATTTTATTGTTCCTCTTGATAAATAGATTATCAGTTGGGTCGAATTTTTCCACCTGAGACTTTCGCGTTTTTCGCCGAACTTTTTTACGTCTTACGCCGAACTCGAAAACACGCGTAGCAGCCTGAGAAATGAAGAATGAGCTTCAAGAGAACTTGATATGAGCAGAGATCTTTTTTGAATTCTGCGGAATAAACTGAGTACAAGTGAAAGAAGTGAGACGCCGACACAAGGAGGAACGTATGAAACGCGATTTTGACTATGTAGGTTTTGAAGTCCCAGAAAGAACTCGTTTCACAATGCGAAGATTTCTGGATAAGTTACAAAACGCGACTCCGGACTCGTATGTAAATGCGACCGTCACAAAGGAGGACGAAAACTACGTATTGAAAGTTGCCGTTAAATTCGTGGATGGTCAGTTCGCTGCTGAAACACAAGGACAGGATTTAATGGATGTCCTGAATCAGGCGTCGGAGACCCTACGACTTCAGGTAAAAGTTTGGCGTGAAAGCCGGTTTGGTGGCCACGAGGGTCGTCAGTCACTGCGAAGCCATAGACCTGTTGGTTACGAGAAAAATATCCATCCACCGTAAGTGAACATTCTATTTAGCGAAGCTAAGCCATCTTACTGAAGGGTATTAGTATATAGATAGAGTGGGTCGAAAATGGCGGAAAGGGCGGGATTTGAACCCGCGGTAGACCTTTTGAGTCTACGAGCGTTTAGCAAACGCTTGGTTTCAGCCACTCACCCACCTTTCCGCACGAAAATTGGGTCAGCTTTTTACGGCAGACTTCAGCCAACCTGCCATAGCCCCCCCTTATAATCAAGCTTAGACCAGAATTCTTTTTGCAAAACGCGTAAAGAACCTTGATTTTTTCTCGGGTCGGCAATACAACAAGCCTCTCTTTGGAATCCTATTCCACTACGTGCAGTCGTAGCTCAGCTGGATAGAGTACCTGACTACGAATCAGGTGGTCGGAGGTTCGAATCCTCCCGTCTGCACCAACTTTTCTTCCCTTTCTGACAACTTAATCTGCTTAAATTTGAGGCAAAATCATCAGAATAAAGGTCCTGTACCATCTTAATTCGCGGTCTAGTTATCGAACGTCCGCAGACTGACACGTCCAGATTTGCTACGCCTATAGCGGTGCTCAGGGTTTCCATTGTGAGTTTTCGAATGGATATGAAATCATAAGGGCTGACATCTAAACAACCCAAAATAGGATGGAGTACGTATGATGAATCCTCAGGGCATGTCTTTTATTAAGCTATTATTGATTAGTGCTGTCGCTTTAACTATGGGTCTTGGCTGTGAGAAGAAAGTCGAAGAAGAGACTGACGAAGAAAGCACAACACCTGCCGTTAAGATTAATGACGGTAGTCCGGGAGGTTACTATACCTCTTGTGTGCAAACTCCCGGCGTTGGAATCGGTGGCATCCAATACTATACAAAGTCTCTGTATTTAATGAACGCTGGTGGGACCGAAAATGCCTACACTGTTACAAAGTATTTTACGAGCGATGCTGCTTGTAACACGAATGTTTTTGCAATTGTTCAGGGTGGAGCTTTCTCAGTTGGAACTGCAATTCCAGGACTCACAAATGGTTATGCGATTGCATTTCAGGCGGCGTCACTTCAATTAATTCTCTTCACAAATGCAGCTTCGACTAACATGCAAGCTGGTTGTCCAAGCTGGTATCCATTGGATCAAGGCTCAGGGGTATATACCGTTTCAGGCAGTCCAGCGGCTTGCAGCTATATGAACATGATCAGTTCTGGCACTCTGTACAACTCAATCGTTATTGATGGAAGTAGTACGCTTACGTTGGGAATCCCAGATGGTGATAACCCAGGCGTAACTAATAGTAGTAATCTTTCGCTCACTCAGGCTATTTCCATTACTAAATAGTTTGATGTTCGAAGTGTGTTCTTGAGAGTGCACCAGAAATTGATCTTTAAATTCTCAATATGACTTACGTAAGGCCCTGGAAACAGGGCCTTTTTCGTGCTCGAAAAGTTGTTTTTTGAGCTCACATTGAAGGCTCGGACCTGAGTCTAAAAATGGGTTGATTCAGAGCCTGTCGTTCATTACTTCGCGGCTTTCGCTTATCCTATTAGAAGCGAGGGACGTATGATGAAGTTCATTTTCAGTGTTTCATTGGTGAGCATTTTGTTTTTTGCCTCAAGTGCTGCATTTGCAGAACCCATGTATGGGGTTTTGATGGTGGTCAAAGGCTCTGTGAAAATCACAAACGCTGGTAAAACCGCCGACGGCAAAGTGGGTGGCAAAGTGTACGAGGGCGATAAAATCGCTACTGGCGCAGATTCCCGCGTGAAGATCGTGATGTCTGATCGCAACGTTATCAACGTCAGTCCTGATTCAGAAATGGTCATCGCAAAATATGAAAACGATGCCGCTACCGGAAAAAAAGATGTTGAGCTGAATCTTCTTAAAGGGAAAGTTCGTAATAACGTCGAGCAAACCTACGACGGTGAAAAGAATAAATTCTTGATCAAGACACCAACCGCGGTTGCGGGCGTGCGTGGTACTCAGTTCTTGGCGGGCTTTGACCCATCTACAAGAATGACTTCGATCGTGACGTTCAAGGGATCTGTTAATTTGGCATCCGTAGGGCCTCAAGGAAAACCCATCGGTGCGCCTGTTATCATCAAAAAAGGCGAAATGACTCAAGCGGGACCCGATAAAGCTCCGGATAAGCCAAAAGCAGTTCCTAAAGAAGACATGAAAAAGATGGACGGAGAATCCACTGCGAGTATGAACGGTGGAGGAGATCAGAAGCGTGATGTGGCCTCTGATTTAGGGGGTAGTCAGTCCATGGTTAATGGTGACGACACGCTCCCAACCATTCAAGGACCTCCGGGGCCGCTGCCACCAACGCCACCGCCGCCGCCACCAATTCCTCCTACACCGCCTCCAGTGCCAGTCGGCGGAAAAACGAATGTGAATATTAAGCCTGTTACGCCGAATTAGAAAGTTTGAACCACAATGAAAAGACTCAGCCTGTTTTTGTTCTCGCTTGTTTTTGGACTTTTTAGTTTTGCAAAAGAAAATAAGATCTCTCAATCCCAGGCCATCATGGTGGAACTTCGAGACCCCATTGGCGAGCAAGAAGAGCGAATGATTCGGGTTAAAGAACTTGAATCAAGTAAAGTAACTCAGCTGACATTACAAAAGGACCCATCCACACCTCAAGTGTGGAATGGGTATTTTGTTATCCAATTTTTTATAGGTGATACGTCTACGAGAACCTTAGATTTTCAGACATCGACTGGGGAATCATTCTTTGCATACATTTCTCAGGAAAAAGCTGTTCAGAAAGTAATTTTGTTTAAAACTCCTGAAGAGCTAGCTCTGCACGAAGCTACCGTTGTGGAGGAAAAACAGAAAATAGCGGAAAAGCAAATTGCGAAACAGATCCAAGTCGCCAAACCTAAAGGCGGAAATGTTCCGATCAACAAGGAAAAAATTGAACAGCTAGTTCGCCAGCAAGGCCGACTACAAGAAACCACGCAATTAAGCCTTGAAGAGTCACAAGCAAAAAAGAGAATGGCTTTGATCGAGCAGCAACAGAAAATGTCTGAAGAGGCAAAGAAAAAGAAACAAGCAGATGCAGCAGCCTTAGCAGCTCAGGCCGATGCTCTTTATTCAAAACGTAATTATAAAGAGGCTGAGAAGCTCTATGCTCAGGCAACTGAGTTGGATCCCACGGCTGATACATACATGTATCGTTATGGGGTAAGTCTTTACAAGATTGGCAACTATAACAAGTCTCTAGCAATACTCTCTTTAGCAGATGTGAGTTCTGACCAGGCTATTGAAAAAGACTACTACATAGCACTGAACAACCTAAAACTGAAAGACAACGACAAAGCGCTAAAGAAGTTTGTGGAAATCCGTGAGGAAAACTCTCCAGAACTTAGCCCTATTTCTTCTTTCTATGCAGGTAATATTGAATTGCAGCAGCAAAAGTTTCCAGAGGCACGCAAAAGCATGGAATACGTCCTTGATAATTCAAAAGATCCGAAGTTGGATAAATCAGCCGAAGACCTGTTAGAGCAAATCGACAAATTGGAGAGTTACTACGAAAGCAAAAAAGAAAAATACCGTTTTTCAGTTTTTGGCGGTCTGATTTATGACACCAATATTTTGAATATTGCTGAAAACAATGTAGCGACGGACGTAAAAGCTTGGCGTTTGAACTATGGTGCGAGTGCGTTAGCGTTCTTGCAAAGATCTATGACTTCTGACTTTGGCGCAAAAGCCTACATGTCAGATTACTATAGTGTAAATTCAACCTTTAAAAACGATGCAACGATACAAGCTGCAGATGCTTTAGAGTTCGGTCTCAGCCTGCCATACCATCAAGAATTTAAATTTTCTAAAAAGCAGGGCTATCTAGAAGTGGTTCCAACTTATAAGAATGTCATGATGAGCCCGGATGGAAGCGGCTCTCGCGAAGTAGTTCTTCGTACGACAGAATTTGCAACAACAGCATCTGTACCCGTTAAGCAGGATCTGATGCTTTCGACACGGTTAGATCTGGGTATGGACGACTCCACATTAGAAACAAGTGTTGGCGACGATGATTTGTCAGGAACCAGATATGGTCTCACTTTGATGCCAATTCAGGTACTCGATATGAAGGGTGAAAAAACCCTAACGGGCGAATTCAGCTATTTGCTCAACAATGCGAATGGTAAGAACTATAAATACAATCGTTTTGGCTTAGCAGCCACTTATAGCACCCCAGCTTATGCAAAGGGCACAGGAAGCCTTAGGGCGGATTATTCTATTCAGAACTACGCAGAGGCCACCACCCCTCGTAAAGACACCGTAATCAGCCTTACAGCGTCGTATACAAAGGATCTGAATAAGAAATGGAATATGCTTTTAAGCGCCCAGGCAACGACCGCTGGCTCGGATGTAGAGACTTACAAATACAATAAGTTTCTCATTACGAGTCTCTTCACTTACACCCACAGCATTTTGCAAAAATAAAAAATGCCCTCCAGAGAGAGGGCATTTTTGTTTGAAAATTACATAATTCGAAGCAGTACAATCATTAAGGCTGAACGTTGATTCCTGTGAAGGAACCTGTTTCGCTGCCAGCATTCGAGACATTGACGCTACCGCCGCCACTCATGATATCCGGTCTAAAGTAAACGAGCTTCGCCGTTTCACCGGTGCTAAATGTTGCGTTGTTAGCCGGTAAAGTTGCCGAGCAAGACGCATCTGAATACCAAGATCCCGTGAAGTCCGAGTTTAGGACAATAATATCAGAACTTCCTGCGGCAACTGCAGCGCCATTTGCGTCAGTTCGAACGATCATCACCGGAGAACAAAGTTTATAGTACTGGTTCGCAGACATAGACACTTTATATTGAGTAAATGTGCTCGGAGCCGCGTTGGTACTGAAGGTCAGTAATGATGTCCCTGCATCTGCTACACCATTGTTGTCAGCTTGCATAGCCAACCCATTCGGTGGAGCATTCCCGTCCATTTTAACATAGACAAGGGCAGCCGACTCTCCAGATGCCAATGTGGTCTGAGTAATAGAAGATGAACAGCTTGCATTGGAGTAGAAGCCGGCCACTCCAGTATTATATGTCAGCATCGAGTTGAAGGACATTCCCGAAGAAACGGTGGAAGCTGCAAAATGGCTTCCAGTATTTTGCCCGCGGGCAACCAAAAGAGGCTGACAAGTATTGCTGTAGTAGCTAAACGGTTTTGAAAGAAGGTACGTCAAAGTATTCACTTCTTCAGCCGCACGAGACACACGCATATTTGTGCCACCATAGAACATCGGATACATCGAACCACCGCCCCCAGTTTTTAATTGAAGGAGCATTGACGAGAAGTAGTCCGGCGCATTCGGAACGGAACAGGTTACGGAGCCGTAGCCAGTGCCATACCAAAGAATCGTGCCACAGTTCAAACTCGAATAAGTATCATGAATATTTACGCCGCTTGGACCTGCGTTCGTATCATTAAAACCAAAAATCAGATTTCCCAAAGGACTTCGCGCTTCGAGAGTGATGTTAAACGGTTGACCTTTTTGCACGGGCATTGCAACGCCTGTGAAAGTGGTTGGCCAAGTGAAGGTCACACCATTTGTAGGATAAATAATAATGTTACCTACTGCAAAAGAACCTACAGTTAAAGGCATTGTCTGGAAGCTGACACCTGCAGGACCACTTACGACAGAGGCATTCACGGAAATAGTTCCAGGAACCGTCCATCGGAAGTATACCATCGAAGATTGTGTAGTTGACGCTGCAATTGAAGGTGGCGCCGTCGGAGAATTACATGAAGGGTCACTATAAAAACCAGAATCTGTAGGCAGAGTGCCTGATCCGTTGAATGTAAAGTTGAGAGTGATCGCCTGAGTTGCCGGGCTCAAGTTGTATGCGGAGTCCACAGATCGCAATGTCAAACTTTGGCAACTTTCAGCGCTAAACGAATTGTTCATACCAAGTTGAACATAAGTGTTTGCACCTGGTTGTGCTACAGAAACGCTAGATCCACCACCAAAGCCACCGCTATAAGTAGGGCTTCCTGAAGCAGAAATCGCATCCAAGTTCAAAGTCGTTGCGGCCCCTGTGTATGAGAAGCTGGTGGAGACCATGAGATTTGATGAGTTAATAAACATCGAAGGGGACCCAGGCGTTGAGCACGGGGCGCCTGAAGTGTAGTAATAATTAAGTCCTGATAAACTTGGTGGATTTACGGTGTAAGATCCTCCGATGTCTGCAACCATCGAATCGCCACCGTTTTGCAACATCGCTATATAGGACATTGTATAACAGCCATGTGCGTAGATATTTGGTTGAACTCTAGTTTTAATAAACGGAGTTCCCGTGGAATCCAAAAAGCTTAATGTTTGAGTAACTGTCGGAAGACTCGAGGTCACAGTCATAGTTCGTGTTGCCACGCCACCCACAGCTCGCTTAACGAAGAACGTTTGATTAGGATTATTGGTTGTGTAAGGAGCTGTAATTTGGTTTGAACAAGAGGAATCTGAATAGACATACGTATCGCCACCATCGGCTGAGAATGTATAGGTCATGCTACCATTGAAATGTCCCAGAGAGTTGTTGGCAGTTCTGCCTTCAACGAAAAACGGAGTACAAATATAGTTTGCGACCTTGGTTCCAAGCATGACAGTTGCGAGTTGAGTGGCATTACCACCACCAACGCTGCTGCCGCCACCCATGCTAAACATCCACTTACCAAGGAAAACCCCAATAGGAGCTAACTTACCAGATTTCATTGGGCAGAGTGCACCACTGACGCCTGCGCTAGCTTCAGTCGTAGTGATATTAGAAGTTAATGTGAATGCACCCGTAGAGCTGTTGATAACACCATCACTCGAGGCACCAGAGATAAACCCTTCACCACCTAAGTTTGCACAATCAACAACATCCATATGCATATCTGTAGTTGTCGGCTTTTTGAAGAAACGAAGTCCATCAAACACCGCTTCAACACCAGGAAGAACCTGACCAGAAATCGCTTTTGGATCGCCCGAGATATCCACGAAGTTATACACGCTTGTATTACGGAAGATACCACGGAAGCCAGCAACAGAATCTCCACCGTTGCCATCAAATAAATCCAGAGTCACTTTTTGGAAGTTAGAATATTGGTTTGTCGCAGTATCTGCGAAGCTGCCGCAAGAGCTCGACATGCTTTGTCCACCTTCGACAACAATGTACCCATAAGGATTCGCTGTATCTGTCAGCTGCGCTTTTGTAGGAACTGTAAGGCTATGGTTTATGTAGTGTGATACGACGATCTCTGGAGCGCTTGCCAGATTGGTATCTACATACCTTTTAAGTTTTTGTGGAACTGGTGAGCCATCTAAACCAGAGGTACAAACTTTTTTACCAACGGCACCAGGACCCCAGTAACCCCAAACAAAAGTTTCAGCCGCAGCTTTTTTGTAAGAAATTGTTCCACCCTCATCGCGTTGCTCGATGTGAATAGGTAAGAACGCGCGCGCTCTTTGGTCGAAATAGGCGCCAGAATTTTCTGAAGGATTCATTGCTGAGGATTCAAAACTCATTTCCTGGCCCCAGAGCATTTCACCAGTTTCACGTACAACGTATTGCAGATTAGCGCCAGAAAGCATGAACATACTGAACCAACCATTGACGATGATGCCACGGTCGACGATCAGAGGAAGCTTTCCGTTGCCTGGGTTGTACTTAATATCAACAACGCCAGTGGGACCCGAAGAAGTGTCTTTGAAATAGCGACCAGAAACGCGGCCACTTGTGATATTCCCAGCACCAACTTGAGCAACATTGATGTTCAAATCCATAGTAGCGCCAGAGATTTCAGCAGTAGTATCTCCGTAGTAGAACATCATTTGCTGAGAGTCTGGATCTTCATAGACAGCTAGAATTTGAATCAAACGACCTGATCCAGAAGGTACAGCAACCGAGAAGCTACTAGGTATTGTCGTAGAAGCATTTTGGCAGTCATGGCAAGAATCCCAGCTATAAACAACAGTATTCATGCCAGAGCCACTTGCGTTGATTGCAACGTGAGTAAGTTCCATCGTACTACTGGCTGCATTCATTTTGCCGGCCATAGTTTTAGGAAGAGCAATGCTTACTTTCGCAGTGTCATCCTTGGCAGCACGTGTACAGGCAATGAGGCTCGATCCAATCAAACCAACGATCAATATGAAGATTTTCGTCCGCATTTATCTTCTCCCGTGAAGTCTACGTAAACTCTTCGGTTTTTCGCAAAGTCAGCTAAAACATTAAGTGTTCGTTTTACTTGGTTTTCATCACGTAAACACCGTCCCAGTCGTCCGGAGGTGCCGAACTGAGATATTCTTGGCAACGTTCCACATACAATTCTGACACAGGATCATTTTGAGACACTGTCAGTGCTTTCTTGAAAACTTCAAGAGCCTCTGCAAATTGCTTTTTGTGATAGAGCTCATAGCCCTGATGGAAGTGTTTCATCAACGCGCTGACTTGATCCGAAGGCTCCCCTTCGCAAACGAGTTCAAAAATACGAACAGGCTCGTACTTTCCTTTCACGCGCACGCGATCGACCTCACGTGAGGTAAAATCACTGCCGATCTCTGCGTGAGTGAATTGGCTAATAATAATTCGGGTGCCATATTCTTTGTTAATACCCTCAAGACGAGCGGCCAAGTTTACAGAGTCGCCCATCACTGTGTAGTTTTGAACGATATTGGATCCCATGTTCCCCACACTCATCGCGCCGGTATTAATGCCGATCCCAATATCGATATGAGGAAGCCCCTGAGCTTCGAATTCTTTTTGCAGGTCTTTAAGCTTTTCCAAGTTTTGCAAAGCACATCGACAAGCTTCCTTGGCGTGGTTCTTATGTTTGATCGGAGCACCGAAGAAAGCCATGATCGCATCACCAATGTATTTATCCAAAGTACCGTTATTCTTAAATACAATCTCGGTCATCGGCGTCAGATACAAGTTCAACACGCGTGACAATTCTTCAGGAGGCAATTTTTCCGAGATCGTGGTAAATCCACGCACGTCCGAGAAGAACACGGTCATGTGTTCTTTACGACCACCCAGTTTTAAGTTCTCAGCGTCTTTCAGAAGCTCATCCACAACCGCAGGTGACACGTATTTCGAGAATGTAGATTTAAGTTCCCGCTTTTTCTTTTCCTCTGTGAAGTATCTATACAGTTGGATGGCGAAGAAGCAGAACAAGATCAGCGCATAAGGCATAAAAGTATGAACAAGCAGTTTTCTACTTAAGAACAACCAAATATCCACACCAAGACCGACGATCATCACGCCGGCCAGAATCATGAATGATGTCAGAGAGTCCACAAACGCCCAAGCGATAGTGATGAGAATCCCTAACACCAAAAGCAAGTAAGGCATCAAGCTTGTTTCTTTAGTCCATGCTTTCAAAAAATTCTGATCAAGAAGATTCGCAAGCATTGTTAAATGGAGCTCTGGCCCCGGATAGTTCGCCTCAAGGGGCGTACTACGAAGATCGTAAAGACCGATCGCCGTGGCGCCGACTAAGACGCTTCGATTTTTGAAAAACTCTTGCTTACTAACTGTGGTTTGACGGATTTCAATTTGTTTTCCACCAGCACTTCGCTCCATGAGCTGAACACTCACGTTAGGGCTATCGTTAAAAAGTTCTTTTGCAGAAACATATGGCAAAGACATTTGTCTTCCATAG
The DNA here is from genome assembly GCF_047302465.1 of Bdellovibrio sp. HCB337. GTDB lineage: Bacteria > Bdellovibrionota > Bdellovibrionia > Bdellovibrionales > Bdellovibrionaceae > JACMRP01. The sequence continues at coordinate 97,662 of NZ_CP178621.1, forward strand.
TAGTTAATCAACAATTCCCCAGACTTACCCACAGGCAGACTTGCGACTTTTTGCTCGGGCTCGGTCTCCATATTATAGATAGTGAACTCATCGAGTTTTTTTACTCCACCAAGACCCGTGCCCATTTTCACTTCGGCGCGATAAGGACCTGAAAGCAAATAACTTTGCAAAGCAAGGGACGGAATAAAGCTCGAACCTAGTTTATTGCCCGAACGGAAATAGAGCGGATAACGTCGCACGTAACCGTCAGCATCTTGCATGGCCACGAAGCTGGCGCTGTATGAAGCCGGCATTTGCATGACAGGGACATTCGGAGTCCACTCGCCATATTGAGGAATGGGGTGGTTGGTATACGCGGTTTTGATTTTTTCAACGAGCTCTTCGAAAGAAAGACTGCCAAGTTCTTTATGACTTGCTGTGACCTTTAGATACAAAGGCGTCACACCTGCAACAACTTCTTTATCCAAGAATACATCTTGAGGAGTCAGCCATGTTTTACAATATTCAAAGAGCGACTCTGACTTACGAGCCGCCAGATTGTTTTTTTGAAACTCGGTGAGTTCTTCCACAGAATTTTTCTTTAAGCCTTGAAGAACGCCCTGCTGAACTTCATGCTGAACATTCTGAAAAAGAACTTCAAACAAAGGTGCCCAGTTCAAATCATCAAAAACAGTCCCAGTTTCATCGATTGCAAACTTTGGATTGAGTTTCGCAATCTGGTCTCCACCATTTTTAAGAAAAGCTTCTGCGACACAAAGATCTTGATAAGGTTTGTAGTTGTGTTGCTTTTCACTGAAAGTTCCCAGAATGATTTTGTCGGGATGTTTTTGAATTAGCTGTCCAAACTTGGCATCAGCTTCAAGCAATCCTTTTTCGGGTTCAGAAAAGATCACGTCGAATCCGACAGAGCTCACGCCATTATCGATAAGCTTTTCAGTCATTTCGCTGACAAGTTCGCGGCTCCATGGCCAGCGGCCGATTTCCCGCAAAGAGGCGTCGTCCAAGGCGATTAAGGCCACCGGAGCTTGAGAGTTCGAAGGTTTTTTGAGTTTGTATTTCAAATCATTAAAGCGCAGATCCAAAACCTCGACGATATCCATGAATTGATTTTCGCCGCGTTGAATAGCTGGGGTGGCTTTGTACTTATAGTATGACAGAGAAAATGCAAAGATCCCGAGGGTGATTATAAATCCGATAAGTAGGCTAATTCTTTCTGTTTTCATGGCCTATCTGTCGGCATTTTATGGATAAATCGGAGACTAGTTAAGCGAGTCCAGGTGGCTGGACTTCGGAGGGGGAGTCGGCTAGCCTTGGGGTATGAACAAGATCGTCTTATTAAAAATTATGATGATGGTTACGACCCTTTTCATGGTCCTTTATGCGATGCGCGAATTGCGCCAGCCTTCCAAGGTCCTGAGAGCGAACAGTAATAACCCGGTTTTTTTACTTTTTGGAAACACCGGCAAATAGGTTAGATATTGACTTTGCTGGTCGTAGGCCCTAATTTGGGCGCTTCCGACACGTTCAGAAGTAGCTCAGTCGGTAGAGCAAGCGGCTGTTAACCGCTGGGTCGGGGGTTCGAGTCCCTCCTTCTGAGCCATTTTTTATTTCAAATCACAACCCTTAAAAATTGAATACCACGACGAAAGCTTCCAGCGTTCTTGGGAGAAATATCACCGCATTCACGCATCTCCTCCTGCATACTTTTTCTTTGTTCTTACAACTCAACAAGGAGATCCGTAGATGAAAAAGCTTTTGAGCTTATTCTTAGCCACATCTTTTTTTGCCATTGCAGCACCTGCTTTCGAAGCAGAAGGAAAATTCAGAATCGGAGACGATGAGTTCGAACCACCTTACGTTCAATTGGAAAACGGACAAGTAATTCAAACCGATGATGCCGGCACAAACGAGTACCGAGGTCGTCGTTCTTGGTGCGGTAAAGGTTATGAGCGAGTCGCTCGCTGGCGTTGGGATGCCCGCAAACACCGTTGGGATTTTGCTGGATACACTTGCCGCAAATATCGTGGCGATAATAACCGTTGGGGCCGAGGTGGCAACCCGGGTCGTGGTAATCGCGCAAGTCGCAACAGTGGTTTTGATACCAGAGAGTGCCATTAATTATGAAACTGCTTTTTGCCCTGGGATTAGTCACAGGTTTGGTACTCACGGCGAAGGTGGGTATTACCAAGCCTGCGGAAACCCACAAAAACTCCCTGCTCTTACGTAGTGAATGTGCACAAGGTGACCGTGGCGAGGCCGCATACAATTGGGATGCAGTCCAAAGCCGCTGGGTTTTTGTGGGGTATCGCTGCCAAGAGCCAGACCAGTAGAAATGTCTAAAGTAGCTAAATGTCTAATTTTTGCGCCCAAACTTGAGCTAAAACTCAAAGTATTCTACTTTTAAACCTAGATGCGATTATTGAATCACTTCGTTTTATTTATTGGGCTCCTGGTGCTGGTGGCATGTTCTCCTTCGAAAAAGGCAGCAGAGACCCCTATTCCCGAACCACCACCAGATCGCAAGCTTGGCGAAGGTGAACCTGCCCAAGGCAGTATCAATGGCAAAGCTTGGGAGTTTAAGAGCGGACGTGCCTTCGTCTATCGTAAGTATCGTACGAACTACCTCGTCATTCAGCTTTGGGGCGACAAATTCGAAGACCCATGCAAAGAAAAAACGGGTTCGGTTCTGCAGGTACGATTGACGGCTCCTCAACAGATGGCGACCTGGATGATTGCACCCGAGGATCCATTTAACTCAAACCTTTCGATTTTCTTTACGGATTTAGACTTCCAACCGCAACCTCGCGACAATATGCGGGCGGACTTGGGCGAGATCAGTTTTGGCATCATCAATAAGTTCGAAGTGCATGGGTATTTAAATGGGTCCTTCAAAAACCCGAAGGTTGGCGGCACCCATGTGGCGGGGGATTTTGCAGTTCCGCTTTGCCAGGAGAGTGCCTCATTCGGAGACAATTTTTAGCTCTAAGAGCCCATAATTGCTCCAGAATTTCCATTAAATCCAATACAATTGACCTGACGCGTCGTTAGTGGGGGCATAGGCTTTGAAGGCATGGCTGCAGATGTACGTTTTTGCGGAGGCCTTTAATGCACCTTAAGAAGCAACTGCCTGTATGGCTATTTACATTGATTTGCGCCACTTCATTAGAAGTTTGCGCTGTTGCTTCTGCCACTACATCCCCTACTCATGAATCCGTAAAAACCAAAAGCTTCCGCGAATGGAAGAGTGAAAAAGTCCAAGATGCCCTGACCCGCGTCACCGTTACTAAGACCAAAATTCAAATTGCTAAAAGCAAAGATCCTAACGTCGCTCGTCGCAAAGCGGGTATCGAGGCAAGTTCTGGAACTAACAGCGAAAGTTTAGAAACTCAGTTGCAGCAAGATCAGTCCATTTTAGAAATGGCGAAGGATCTTTCAGTGACAGACTACTTCGTTGGTTACCTCACAAAGGTTCAAGATAAGAAAGCAGCCTTCAATGAGGTTGCAGGCAAACTTACTGCAGAAGAAGTGGCCGAATTAATGGCCGCCTATGCAAATAGCGTCTTTGGTAGTCACACTTCGGAGATGCCTCCAAGTGCTCAAGATTTATCCTCAGACCGTATTAGATAACTCATCAAAAATACTAAAGTTGCTTCCAATTTACGCAGAGCCCTAAAAGATAATTTAGCCTATATGCCTTGACATAATTACGAGGCAATTCATATTACCACCATCTATAAGTCATCCATTTTTCGGAGGTAATTTACATGGCTAAAGAGATTGGCGTTCGCCCTCTTCATGATCGTATTTTGGTTCGTCGTATGGCAGAAGAAGAAAAAACTGCTGGCGGACTTTTCATTCCAGACACTGCTAAAGAAAAGCCTCAAAAAGGTGAAATCGTTGCTACCGGTAAAGGTCGCGTAACTGAAGACGGCAAAATCCTTCCATTGGAAGTGAAAGCTGGCGACAAAGTTCTTTTCAGCAAATACGCAGGCACAGAGCTTAAGCTTGATGGCCAAGAGTATTTGATGATGAGAGAAGAAGATATCCTCGGTATCTTCCACTAATTTTATTTTCTAAGTTTTTTATTAAGGAGAATTTTAAATGAGTAAAGAATTACGTTTTTCTGAAGACGCTCGCGCACACATCCTAAAAGGTGTTAACACTCTTGCGAACGCTGTGAAAGTGACTCTTGGACCTAAAGGTCGTAACGTTGTAATCGAAAAATCTTTCGGTTCACCATTGATCACTAAAGACGGTGTAACTGTTGCTAAAGAAATCGAATTGGAAAACAAATTCGAAAACATGGGCGCTCAGATGGTTAAAGAAGTTGCTTCTAAAACCAATGAAGAAGCTGGTGACGGTACAACAACTGCAACTGTTTTGGCTCAAGCGATCTATCGCGAAGGCGCTAAAATCGTTACAGCTGGTCACAACCCAATGTCTGTAAAACGCGGTATCGATAAAGCCGTGAACATGATCGTAGAAGAACTTAAAACTATGGCGAAACCTGTAAAAGGTTCGAACGAAGTTGCTCAAGTTGGTTCTATCTCTGCAAACAACGACAAAGAAATCGGTCAAATGTTGGCAGACGCTATGGATAAAGTCGGCAAAGAAGGCGTTATCACTATCGAAGAATCTAAAACTGCTAAAACTGAAGTAACAGTTGTAGAAGGTATGCAATTCGACCGTGGTTACCTTTCTCCTTACTTCGTAACTAACGCAGAAAGAATGGAAGCTGTTCTTGAGAACGCTTTGGTTCTTGTATACGACAAAAAAATCACTTCAATGAAAGACATGATCGGTATTCTTGAAGGCGTTGCTAAGCAAGGTCGTCAATTGTTGATCATCGCTGAAGATGTTGAAGGCGAAGCATTGGCAACTTTGGTTGTTAATAAATTGCGTGGCACTCTTCAAGTTTGCGCTGTGAAAGCTCCTGGCTTCGGTGACCGCCGTAAAGCTATGCTTGAAGACATCGCGATCTTGACTGGCGCGAAAATGATCTCTGAAGACATGGGTGCGAAACTTGAGCAAGCTACTGCTGCTGACTTGGGTACTGCAAAACGCATCGTTGTAGACAAAGACAACACAACAATCATTGATGGTTCTGGCAAAAAAGCAGACATCACTGCTCGCGTAAACCAAGTTAAAGCTCAAGTCGAAGAAACTACTTCTGACTATGACAAAGAAAAATTGAAAGAGCGTTTGGCTAAATTGGCTGGCGGCGTAGCTGTTATCCACGTTGGTGCTCCTTCAGAAGTTGAAATGAAAGAGAAAAAACACCGCGTAGAAGATGCTTTGAATGCAACTCGCGCAGCTGTTGAAGAAGGTATCGTAGCTGGTGGTGGTACTGCCCTTTTGAGAGCGGCAACTAAAATCGATAAAACTAAATTCTCTGAAGAAGAGCAATTTGGCGCGATGATCATCAAACGTGCTTGCGAAGAGCCTATTCGTCAAATCGCTGCAAATGCGGGTCTTGATGGCGCGATCGTTTTGGATCGTATCCTTCAAAACAAATCAAATGCATGGGGCTTCAACGCTTATTCTGACGAATACACTGACTTGATCAAAGACGGCGTTATCGATCCAGTTAAAGTTGTTCGTTGTGCACTTGTAAACGCAGCTTCTGTTGCGTCTTTGATGCTTACAACTGAAACAATGATTGCAGAAGCTCCTAAAAAGGAATCTGCAGGTATGCCAGGTGGCGCTCCAGGAATGGGCGGCATGGGTGGCATGGGCGATATGATGTAATCTGCGCCTCTAGTGGTAAACACTCAAAACCCTCGGTGGAAACACCGGGGGTTTTTTTATTTCTTCATCAGTCTCAAATACTCTTCGCGGTTCTTTGTGAAGGTTTGATCCAAAAAGTTTACAAGATCCGGAGATAGGTTTTTGTGAAAGGCTGGATAGATTTTAAATTCTGGGCCCGGTAGCCTTACCACCTTCAGTGAGTCCGACATGTTGTTATTCAGAACCATGTATTCGGCGACTTGATGGAGGTGAATGAAGATGCCATCGATACGCCCATTTGCTAACAACGACAGAGTGCGGTCCGAGACACTATATCCAGTTAATGGATAAAGAGAGATTTTGTTTTCTTCGATAAACGGCGGAATAAGTACGCCCGCCATCATCGAGATCATCTTATTTTTGAAAGCGCTGTAATCGCTGACTTCATTACCCTTCACAAACCCTTTACGTACGATCATAGAAGGTTGACCTGAAATAAAAGGTTCTTTGGCATAGCCGTACAGCTTTTGTCTTTCAGGGGTCACAATCAAGAAACACAACACATCTAATTCGCCGACTTCGAGTTCTTTCAGAAGACGTGCTGTGGGTGCTTGATGCCATTCAATGTTCATGTTGTATTTTGCTTTGAGTGCGGGTGCTATGAATTGATCTACAAATTGTGGGACAAGTCCACCGGGGCGTGGAGAGTTCGCATCGTAAAGAAAATGAGGCCCGCCCTCAATACCTGCTATTCGCAGACTCTTCGCCTGAGCGTTTGAGCTAACAATAAGTAATACAAGACATAATATGCGTACCATACCATCCCATTAAATCACGTTTGTTGGATGGATTGAGTTCGTGTTTCTTAGAAAAGATACTCAATTCCACCCATAAAGCTTGTAATCTTTTGAGTTGTGTTTGAGGAGGTATGGGTTCCAGATCCGGTCCCCGAGAAATCGGTTGAATAGTACTCAAAGTTGATTTCGCCACGAATTTTAAACCGGCTCTTCAGGTGGTAAACACCGAAGAAGCCAAACTGATTAATAGTGCTGTCAGAAGAATCACCGGATGCTGTTGATTCGCTCATGCTAGGACTTAGGAACAAATTAAATTGCGCGCCTAAATCCATTGGGATTTCCTGACTAAGTGGGAATTGTCCAAGGACACCAAACACCAATCCACCATAGTTCATATTGGTAAATGCCAGTGGCGTGCTTTGGTCTGAATGTGAATTATAAGTGGCATAGCCTGCGCTCAGTTGGAGTTTAGGACCAAAGAAGTCTTCACTCATTAAGAAGTTGTAAGCTCCGGAGACACCGTAAGAAGACAATGACATATTCAAAGTTGCAGGAGTTGCGCCCGCAAGCGGATTTGAAACACTAAAAACAGACTGGCGAATGTTATAAAGAACATTCCACTCGCTGCTTAACCAGAGCTCGCCCTTGATTGCGATCTCAGGAGCCATCGAAGTAGAAGCTTCAATAGAGCCCGAAGCACTCAAATTGGTAGACATGCTGTAGTTGCCGATTCCGGCTAACAGTGCGATACGACCATATTGTGGAGCTTGTTGCGGTAACCACTCTTGCGGGTTATCGCCATAGCTAAGATCACGATCTTTACGGTTTTCTAAACCAGGTACAACTTTTCCATTGGCTACGACAGGCTCATTGTAGCGAACGAAATCAAGCGGCAAGAGTTTCATGCCTGTTTGAAGAGTTCCAGGTTCACGCTCGTAGGTGACATAGGCAAAGCTAAGATATTCGTCTGTTTTAAAGATTTTGATTTTTCCTAAGATCTCTTTTTCAGTGCTCACCATGAATTTCAATTTCGGATGGCGGTTTACTTTCAAAATTTGAATCACGGAGATTTCGTCGTTATTTTTAACGCCGGTTTTAAAACCAAGATTAATTGTAACCTCTTGACCGCGACGGCTTAAAATCATCCCGCGGTATGGAAGACGCGCTTTGATCTTTTCGTACATGCCTTCAAGTTGCTTTTCAAGGTCTGCAATTTCAAATCCTGGATAGTCGACAAGCTCTTCTTGCAAAAGTGGGAAGCCAGAAGTTCCGGCAAAGAAAGTCAGTCTTCCGTTTAAACCTTTGGGACCCTTTGTGATTCGGAATGAAAACAAACCCTGAGCTTTCGCCGTATTCAGAAGACCCTTTACTGCGTTAGGATTTTCATCGAGGTCTAGGGGCGCTTGAGTTGAATCCGGTAGAGCTTCGTAGGACCACAATTTTTCATTGCTGATGAGGTCTTGAAACTTCTTATACAAAGGTTGGGCATAGATGCCCTTGATGTTGTCTGTGAAGGGAACTGCCGTGACAGTTTTCACTGTAAGATCTTGATCTGCCGCACTTACAAAGGAAGATGTCGACTGGGCTCTGGTCTGTAATGAAAAGAGCAGGACGAATAGCATCTGACAGAGAAGCAGGACTCCAAGATTTGTTTTCATATTTTTATTCTGCCTGCGTCGAAAAAAGTCGTCAATTTCACATCAAGTAAATCGCTCGAGAATCCGAAAAATCTGGTATGAAGTTCGTATTCGCAACGCTCACTCTTGCAGTTACATTGGTTCACTCAAGCAGATCCCATGCTCAGTTGGATTCTTCTTATGAACTTTTACTAGGAACTCACGCGGCCAGTGTGGGAACTGAAACCTCAGCTCCAACAAAAATGCCGACGACTAAGAAAAAGCGTCTGCCGGCGAGTGATGTGCCTACGACGAATGTCCAGGTGCCAGTCAGTGCGAAAACAGAAATTCCACAAGGGCCTCCTATGCCTGCAAAGCTGGATCCCGATGTGCAACTAACTCCAAAGACACCAGAGGCTCCAGAGCCTAGTATTTCTCAGCAGGCGCAAAGCCTGTTCACGGCAGACCCAGAAAAGGTGATCGGTTTTTACGAAAACCAATTTGATGACGAAGATCCTCGCCAAAATAAAGTGGATATTAGCTTCGCCCCGGGTTTTGCAAATAACGAGTCTTCTTCAAACTATTCCTTTAGAGATTACCGCAGCGTTTATACCGCTATTACGATGGGTGCGAATGTATGGTTAACACCGGCTATCGGTGTTGGTGGAAACTTCTTGTTTTCGCTAGGTGCTGATACTAGTGGCGATGCCGTGACAAACACCCGATCGCCAGCTCGTTATGAGTTTTTGGATTTGGGTTTGAAGTTCCGTCAGTTTTTTGGATTTACGCCACTATCGAAGTCACTTGAATTTGACGTTCTATACAGCGATTACAAAATGAATGTGAACGCTGATGACCTACAACGTGCGAAACTTAAAAGCTCGGGTGCGGGTCTTAAGGTTATTTTGCGCTTACCTACCAGCAAAGATATGGCTTGGTATTTAGGTGGTAGCTTCTATCCACGTCTTCAGCATTCAGAATCAAAAGCGGGTGTGGAAGTAAACTCGGGCAACAATACCGAGAATGTGCGTTTGGGTGTTCAGTTAGGTTCAGAAATCAAGCTTTCAAGACAGTCACAAATTTTCTATGAAGGCTCTGTAATGTCAGAAAAGAATCTTTTTGATGGCACAGCAGGTGTGGCAGATCCAGCAACCGGTGCTACTCCTACAAACGTCAGCGTAACAAATACGATGTATTTGTTTTCGATAGGTTATCGCTGGGGCAACTAAAGAATCTATCTCAAAGGCTCAAATCCAGCGTTGATCGTCGTCGCAGTACGAGATGTACAGCTTCCTCCTCTCGCCTTGGCTTTGAACCTTTGAGATAGATTCCAACTACGCTAAGGTCCAGTCCTGTTAGACAATCCCTTCGGAAGTTTCGATAATTGATTTATGAGCTTTCGCTATATCGTTATCGATGATGCCCCCTTCGTCAGTGAGTTGATTAAGAATATTCTTAAAGATTCTGGCGGTCTTTGCGTGGGCGCAGCCGTGAACGGTGAAGAGGGTTTTCGTCTTTTCCAGAAAACTCTGCCTGATCTTGTAATTCTCGATATGGTGATGCCGAAAGAAAATGGAATTGAGCTTGCGCGAAAAATTCGTGAGATCACTCACGAGGTGATCATTGTCGCCTGCTCAACTTTGGATGATCGCAATATTATTGATAACGCTAAGGATATTGGCTGCAACGAATACGTTGTAAAACCCTTTACTAAAGAAGGCTTTTTACAAGTCGTAGAGAAGCATTTCAAATTTAAACCGGAGAAAGCAAAATGAGTGAGATCTTATTCGTCGTCAAATGTCTGGTTTTAACAGTTCTTCTGACTGTGTTCATGCAAGTGAAAGTAGGAAGTGCTTCGATAGAAGCCTACTCTCAGAACTGGCTGCAAAGATCTTCGGTATCTATCTATATTCAAAGTGTCGCTGCGGGCGGGGCTTTGGCTCTAAAGAACTTATTCTATTCAGTAAAAAGCGGCGCGACAGACACAGCAGCAAGTTTCCGTGATGGCGTTAAAGCGCAAACAGGTCGCTAAAAAATAAAAACACTGGTTTCGAGTTCGAAAACCAGTGTTCTAATCCGTTCAAACACTTTCGTAAGAACTATCTTTTACCGCGACGGCCTTTAACCGACGTGTCCGGCGTAACTTTCTGAACCTTCGTTACAGATTTGCTTACACTTGCTACTTTTGGATTAGTCTGAGCATTACGACCAGATCCGTTTCTCATGTTGCAAGTACTCGATGCAGATGAAGTTGCAGAAATAGAGGTCACTGCCGTCAACAAGGCAAAATTCAACACCAATTTAGAGATACGCATAGTCTCCTCCTCAAGATAAGAGAGTCATCTCAAAGAAAATACGTAGCGAAGACCATGCCAGGTGTACCAGCTTGAGAAGGCGGGCATTTTTCTAGTCTTTTAAATGACTTAGGAGAGGGGGTGCCTCTCCTAAGGTGTTCGGAACATTGACATGCGAGAAACGAAAAAGGGCTCTTTGTCTCAGAATGAGACTATTGAGCACCTTCGCTGCTATTCGATTTGCCAGAGCCAGAAGAGGTGCCGCCTGTGCCTTTAACACAAGATGCCTTGTTGCCGTCTGCACATTTCGGCATGTGACCGCGCTCCAGGTCGCCGTGCACGTTTCTACCAAAGCATTGGCCATTAATACAATCGTGACCAGCGTTAGCAACACTTCCGGTAATATTTTTTCCGCTTTCATCCGCTGAAGATGGATTCGGATCCGGGTTTGTTGCAGCCGTTGTGTGTGAAGGATCCAATGGGACATTGATATCAGCAAGCGCTACCTGAGTTAAGATCAGCACTGTCGCGAAAAAACTTGTAAGGGCGATAAGTAAGTTTCTCATATTACAGAATCCTTCCTTAGAATACGTCCGAAGTTGCTGGTGCAACTACGTCTAAGAGATTGTTAAATGTGCTTGCAACCTGCATAGCCACAGAAGGTCCTTCTTTACTTTCAACCTTGTTGATCTCACCACTAGATTTGTATGTCACTTTAATAGTGCCAAGCCCTGGGCGAGTCACGATCGAAGGTTTGCCGAAGCGGTCTTCGTATTCAATTTTAACAACCTTCTTTGCATGATCGGTGATCGTCGCAATACGACCTTTATTATCATAGGTCATGTTGATCTTCTGACCGTCACTGTTCTGTGCGTAAGTTAAGTTACCTTTGGCATCGTATTTAAACTGCGACGTCTTTTGAGCCGTTTGCTTGCCTTTGTCATTATAGAAAGTGCTAGTAACCTGGCTTACTTTTTTCTGTTGAGAGTCATATTCGAAAGCCATGCGGACTGAAGGACTTGCTTTAATTTTTACCTGACCGTCATTGTAATACTCGTAAGAGATCTTTTCACTATTACGACGGATTGACATCGGTTTACCAAAGACTTCGTGATAAGAGATGTCGCTGGTGCTGCCGTTTGTAGTAGAAAGAACGCGTTGCAAATAGAACTGACCATCTGCACGTTGTTTGTGCCAGAACTCGTATTTGTTTTCAGCAACGACCTCTTTACCGCACGTCTTTTTTACATTCGACCAGTAGTGGTTCTTTGGATCTTTTGAATCCACTTCATATGTGTAGGCCTCAAGGCACTTTTCACGATCTGTAAAGCTTGTAACCCAGTCATTTTTCTTATCGTATTTCAGAACAATAGTTGTTTTGTCTGGATAAGATGCCTTCGTTAAGTTGTGAAGGTCATCATACTCATAGTTATAAGTCTTCAACCAAGCATTCTTTACCAAGGCAAGGTCATCAAGATTGGCAAAACGATATTCTGCCATCAATCCGTTGGGACCAGAGACCGACTTCACTTTTTTATTTGGGAAGTATTTGAACGTCAAGCGACGGCTGTTGTTATCCGTGATGCTTTGAATTTGATCTTTTTCGTACTCAAACTTTAGGAAGTTACCATTTTTGTCGTAGATGTGAGTTAGCTTTCCTTGCAGACTAAAACGTTGAGAACTGCCATCTACCAAGTTACGGGTGTAGTAAGCTTTGGTGAAAACGATATTTTCAACTTCGCGTCCGTTTGCAAAGAACTTCGTTCCTTCTTTAACGGCAACTACGACGCCATATTGACGAGCATAGTCTGCTCTCATGTTGTCGTCTTCAACTAGCTGAGTTTGCAGATTTTTATAGAAAGCCTCTGTTTGACCGACTTTTTTGTCCGATTTCATCTTAGAGATGATCGAGCTAACGGTATTATCCACATCTTTTCTAGTGACTTCGCGTGGAGAGAACGTGACTTCTAGACCGCCCCCGCACTCTTTCACTTTGATGTTACCTTCACCATTCACTTCCAAAGAAGTTTCGAAATCAGAACACCATCCGAAGCCGAAGATCCCGTTAAAGAGGGAACGACTATTATAAGTACGAACGATTTTAAGATCGTAACCACTTCCTGGAACTTCCATATCGATCCAGGTGTTGGAATAGTTGGCGTTTTTCATGTCTACGAGAGCATGCGCTTGAAAAGCTGCGAATAGCAGCAACACTGAAAGTGCGCTTTTCATCATTTGAACCTCATCCTTGAAGAACAATAGAATTACACTTTGATTGTAACAATTTTTTTGATTAGGACGCCACCGATAATTTGCAGGCCCAGCATGCCTAAGAGAAGGACTAGACCTAGGGGTGTATTAAACATTGGCTTAACGAAGTTCGGATCGATGATCAAAAACACAATCGCAAGAATGAAAGGGATCATTGTGACGATCGCTCCTTGCATTAGACCTTGGGCGGTGAGGGCTTGGATTTTTTTCTCGACCTTTTGACGTTCACGAATCGTAGTTACGATGGTTTCAAATGTTTCCGCAAGGTTACCACCGGTCTCTTTTAAGATATTGATGGCTGTAACAAACATCTGAACGTCTGGGCGAGGGATTCGCTCACCAAGGTCTAGGAGAGATTCTTCAAAGCTCTGACCGAATTGATGTTGAGTGATGACCTGGCGGAATTCCTGGCTGATAGGATTACCCATGATATCGATAACTCGCTCCATGGCCTGTGTGGAATTGGATCCACTCTTAATACCATTAGCCATAATCGTTAGACCATCCACCATTTGATCCACAAACTGCGTGCAGCGCTTTTCATAGAGATACTTTACAACGAGTAGCGGAATAGACCAGCCTGCGATCGTGACGATTCCACCAAAGAAAAGACCCATGAAAATGCTTGGCCAAAAAAGGATGAAGAATAAACCACCCATCCCGAAGCTAATCAAAAGAATGGCCCAAGTGACCTGTTTTTCATCCACTTCGACAGACATAAGCTTCAAAAGCTTCATGACCTCTTCGCGTTGCCCAAGACTGCGACGATATAGGAAGTTCAATGATCGTTCTGCATTTGCAAAAACAAATAGAAACACACAGACCGCGACCGCTGGAATCATGAACCATTCATTCATTAAAAACGAGGGCATGGTGGTTCTCCTTCCTAGCTAGTCTTCTTGATGATTGGATTCAAAGGACCCATCTTCGGGCCTTGAACAGGTTTTTGTTCTGTTGGTGCATTTGCAGGGCGTGGCTCATTCGAGAAAATTTCACGAGGAATCACAACACCTTTGTCACTCAGCTTCTGGATAAAGCTGGGGACAACCCCTGTAGATTGGAAAGAACCTTGAATACGACGATTTTTATCATAGCCGGTTTCTTTGAAACGGAAGATTTCCGCCAAAGTAACTACGTCACCTTGTAAGCCGGAAACTTCGGTGATGCTAAGAACTTTACGACTACCATCTGATAAACGAGAAATCTGTACAATCAAGTTCACGGCGCCCGCGATTTGCTCGCGGATCGCACGTATTGGCAAATCCATACCTGACATCAAACACAGAGTTTCAAGACGGGCGAGACATTCACGTGGACTGTTCGCATGAGTCGTTGTCATTGAACCATCGTGACCGGTGTTCATAGCTTGAAGCATATCTAAGGCGGCGCCGTCACGGCACTCACCGACGATGATGCGATCAGGACGCATACGCAGAGCATTTTTAATCAGATCTCGAATAGTGATCGCGTTGGATCCTTCCATTGAAGGCGGACGGGTTTCCAAGCGCACAACGTGCTCCTGTTGCAGTTGCAATTCGGCCGCGTCCTCGACAGTGATAACACGTTCGTTGGACGGGATAAATGATGACATCATATTTAACAACGATGTTTTACCGGAACCGGTACCACCACTGATGACAACATTTAGACCGTTTTCCACGCAGATACGCAGGAAATCAATCATAGGCTTGGTGATACTTCCGTACTCCGCATATTTTTCCGGAGTAATACCGCCTTTTTTAAATTTACGAATAGTTAAAGCGGGGCCATCGATTGCCAGTGGTTCAATCACGGCATTCACACGGCTTCCGTCTTTCAAGCGGGCATCTACATACGGAGTCGATTCATTGATCTGACGACCAAGCGGTGTCACGATACGCTCAATGATACGACGAAGGTGATCATTGGATGTAAATGTCACGGGACTTAGTTGCACTTTGCCTGATTTCTCTAAGAAAATCTTTTTATGACCATTCACCATGATCTCTGTAACATTTGGGTCTGCCAAAAGATCCTCAAGCGGACCTAAACCAAGAGCTTCTTCCAAAACCTCTTTGATGATCTTAGAGCGCTCATCACGAGCTAAATCAGGTCCTTCACGATCTGCAATCAATGTGATTTCACGACGAGTTTTTTCGCGAACTTCTTTTTCTTTATTTTCGTCGCCCTTAGTGTCTAGCAAGAGCTTCTTGAGATCCACAGTACGAATCAACTCAGAGTGAATACGAAGTTTCAATTGAGTTCTTGGATCAGCTACGCCCGAATGAGAGCTTGATGACGAAGATCCACCACTTGCAGATTCACTAGCAGCTGGAGCAGCCGGTTTTGGGCGCGCCAGAGATTTCAGTCTTTGTAAGACGCCACCACTCAATTTACGAACGGTTTCATAGTAGGCAGAAGTGATTGGTGCCTTTGGCTGACCAATCACAAAGGGCTGAAACTTTTGGATAGAAGCCATTGCTGTGACTTCATCCTGTGGAATAATTCCAAGAGGCGCGAGTTGTAACTGACCCGCAATTGCCTGCGGTGAAAGCCCTGTTGGTGAAGCTTTATTAATAACAAGCTGGAACATATCCTTAGGGAACGTGTTCGAGAGAAGCTCGTTTATCAGACGCAAAGTTTGAGTCACAACAAGAACTTCAGGTGTCGTTACGATCATAATGGCAGTTGCTTCTTGAAGAACGGCCATTTGCAGTGGGCCTAAATCATTGCCGATGTCGATAACAATGAACTTAAACTGACGGCTAAAGAACTCGAGCTGTTTTAAAACCAAGTCTGGCGAAATATTTAGAGTCTCTTCAGGGCCACGCACGGCGCCCAAGTAAGCAAGGCCACTTGGATGCATGGTTAAAAGAGAATTCATATTTTGCGCATTTACGGAACTTGTCATGGTCGCAAGTTCCTTCAGAGTTTTGTTTGGTTTTAAACCCATGATCACGTTTTGATCGCCGACACTTTTACTGTCGCCATCAATCAAAAGAACTTGGGTACGGAGCTCTGTCATCAAAGCAAGCGAGAAGTTAGCGGCGAAAATACTTTTTCCAACGCCACCTTTACCACCTACAACAACGATAAGATTACAATTCGGATTTAATGCCAAGAGTCCTCCGTACTCCATATCGGAAGAAAAGCATGCTTTAAGAAGACCAGATCTCGGAGCAGAATGAGGGAAACAAAAAGGCCAGCTCTCTGGCTGGCCTAGACTTTAATCGCGAAGTCTGAACTTCTTTTTGATTTGCTCAGCGCCCGCACTAGCAGAGGTCTTAATGACCGGAGTCACGAAGACAACGAACTGACTTTGATTTCGTTGGAAGTTCTTCGAAGCATACAGAGTGATAAGTGGATTTTTCACGTCACTCGGCATACGGTTGTAACCAGTCGAAGAAGCATTACGAATCAAACCACCCACAGCGGCACTTTGGCGATCACGCACTACGATCGTAGATTGGATCGTGTTAGAGCTTGTGATCGGAGCGCCATTTTGGCCAGAACCCAAAAGGTTGCTAAGCGCAAATTCCATATCCATGTGCACGCTTCCTGATTTTTCACCCAAGATAACTGGCGTCACAGCAGACTTGATACCTACTTCTGCAAATGCAGTCCCTGGTTGACCGTCTTTACCGATCACAGAGTAAGGCATATTAGTAAGTTGCTTGATTTCACCTTTTTTACCATCTTGAATAATCAAACTAGTACTTTCAAGAATACGCGCATGGCCGTGTTCTTTTGCCCAGTTCAATCGAGGCAACAAGTTTGAAACAACCCCAGTGATAGAGCTAACTACACCACCCGGAGAATTTGAACTTGATTGGAATTGTAACTGAGAACCATCATCCAATTGCGGAGTGAATTGGAATTTGAAGGCTTTTGAATAGTCTTTATTTAATTCTACATAGTGAACAACCAACTGGATCATTTTTGAAGGAGGAGCCGGAGCTTGCTCTTTCACTGTGATCAAGTTGATAACACCGTCATTTGCAGGCTTACGGCGTTTGATCAGACCTTTTTCCTCTGCGGCTTCAACCACGATGTCAGGAACATAAGTCTTAGCGATGATCTCTGCGCGTGCGCGCTCGTCATCGTTGTTCGCAAGACCCTGCAAGATGAACTTGTCATTCACTGCACGGACTTCGATTTCTGGATTGTTGATATCACGAGAGATAAACTCTGCGATTTTCTTTTGAGCTAAAGGACTTAAAGTCACCAAAGACGATGCTTGATCACCGAATTGGTTTACAACGTTGAAGATACGGCTTAAGTCACGCGGCAAAAGAATTTGCCCGTCGACCACAACCTTGTTGTTCACAACTTTAATAGTGATACCTTCAATATCACCAAGAAGAGCGCGGATTTCTTTTACGACTTTGTCGAGTTTGCTCTTTTTAACGTCGATGCGAAATTCTGCAACCACTTTACCAGTCTTTTTATCGTGAATGGTCATAGTTGCAAAACCTTCGCCCTTTGGTTTGAAGCGAAGGACGTTGAGTTCTTTAGAATGTTCTGCAGTGACGATGCGACGGAAGTCGCCTTTGAATTCTACATCATCTGGGATCGGAGGAAGTTTTTCATCCTGCTCAATACCCAAAGTCAAATTGACAAAAGTGCGTGAACGGAACTTTTGTTCCTCGATTTGCTCCTCGTCTTGAGCGAAAGCAAATTGAAGTGAAAATGTAAGGAACAGCGATAACAAGATTTTGAGCTTCATACATCCCCCCTGATTGCCCGAAACGAACTTATAGAGTCTTAAATCCGTTTCTTCTCGGTGCGACTGGTGCAGCTCTTGGCGCAGGAGCCTGTGGCATTACCACTGGCGGTGCAACCGGGACCGCAGGTGTATCCATAGAAACGCTTGGTCTTCCCAAAACTGTATCCGCGCTTGAAGTCGGAAGTCGCGGAGGAACAGTGCGATCGTTTGGATTCCTCAAAGTCAGATAAATATTCCCCGGAGCAGTCGACAAAATGTAGACCAAGTCCTGAGCTTCTTTCTGAGTCGCCTCTACAGTAATTGTACTATATTTTGTGTCACCTGTGAGAGCAATTTGGCTTAAATTTTTACCACTAGAATCCAACTCGAATACGCGAGGGATGTTGTTCATTATATTTACACCAGCGGCTAAAACTACGACATCCTGAAGGAGCGTCTGTACTTCTCTCTTCTGGTTAATTCCTTTCCCAGTGTCGACAGCGGCTAAAATATCAACACGGTCTCCTGGGCGTATCAATTTGGCAACACCACGAACTTCGTCGACAGGAATGGTAATCGCACGTTTGCTAGGAGCAATCTGCAATGAAATCCCTGTATCCGGTCCTGGAGTCAATAGGCTGTTTTTTACGAGGATCTGGCCCTTCTTAATAGGCACAGCAGCTACGTTTCCGACGATTTCGTCTGGATTTGAGACAGCGTCGGCATCTACGAACTCGCTCGGACGCTCAATCGTAGTCAGCATCGTATCGTAAATTGTGCGCATCTCTGCGATATCTTCTTTAGCGATAACAACAGTTTTAAGGGATCCGTATTTTTTGTTATATTCAGAACGCTTCTCTTGTGACCAGCTATAAAGCAAGACAGCAGCAAAGGCGCCGGCGGCAATTGATAGCCATAAATTTCTTGTCTCGTTCGATCCCATAGCTGATCCCCTTAGTTAGGCGCGCATTTCGCGTTCAAACAGATCCCATACTGCGGTCGCACCCACAGTGGATTCACCCCGCTGTTATCGGTGAATCTCTTCCCATCTTTCACGCTGTAAACTTGTGTATTATGAATGTCTCTTGATCCAGTAGCTTCAAGCTGCGCCAAAAAATCAATCGGGCGGCCTGTCGCTACGAAGCGATCATCACTTTTCATTTTATCACTGACTGTCGCATGGATACGCATATTTTGAGTTTGGTAAGAAACTTTACTGTTAGCATCTACGCTCGTACGAAGGTACATCAGGTTCGAGCGATGACGGAAAGTTTCAAACGCATAGTTACGAGCAGACATCGAATTTAGAATGCCTGTATGAATCGCGCCGAAAAATCCCAACGAGAAATTAAAAAGCAGGATAATGATGATCATGATAGGAATAAGCTCCATGATCGCCATGCCTTTTTCATTTTTTACAAGTGATTTAGAGGAACGGGCTTTTAACATCCGTTATCCTCCATCGGTATATACTCTTGCTCAGAGTTATTGCCTGCGATTTTATTAAACCGCTCATCAAGACCCATAATGGCCTTGTAGCGCTGTTCTTTGATTTGCTTACGACATTCCTCGGAGCTTGGCTCACGGATCATCAATCCAGTAAGAAAAGCTTTAAACCCACCTGCATTCGGGTCGGTGGATCCTAACAAAGGAATTTTCAGATCTAACATCTTAGCTTCAAAACTAAGACGGATTCCCACTTGAGGAACCCCTTTGACGCCATTTTCTTCTTTCGGATAGCGATCAGCGAAGTTTTTTCCGCTTTCGCCGGCCCCACGAATTTCTAAATTGCCGATTTCAAACCAGCCATTACTGAAAAGCGGGCGAAGAACTTTGTTTTTTTGTAGACTTGCAAATTTGTCTTTAGCGGCCTTTTCTTGGTCATCCTGCGTTTTGTGTGCAGCTGCATGAGCACGGCTGACTGAATAGGCAATGTATTGACCAACTTCAGCCATCGAAAGTGTAAATGCTAGGCAGAAAAAGACGACGCAAAGGCCAGAGGCAATGACGATAGAAAAAAGAAAATCCGCCGCAAGAAAGCCTTGCGAACCTTTTAGCAGAACTGCTGGATTTCCTTTCCTTGAATTCATAGTCTTCCTATTTGGGGTCTAAACTTAGGCTTCGGCCGACCTGATTCGGATGCTTTTTTGCCGCCGCATCGGGGGCTTCCCAGCTTCCGCTTTCAATCATCCCAGCTACTCGCTCCCACGGTCCGGAAATAAAACTGCCAAGAACATTGCCATCTCTCAAAGTTCGAAGACCAAGAGAGAGCAAACCGAGGGATAAAACCATCAGCAAAACTGCTTCTACTACAAATTGGCCGCGATTATTTTTTAAATTCATACTCGGCCTCCTTGAGATTAGGGTTCAGCGTCCCAGGCATTTCTTTCGTTATTGGGTTTGAAGCCATCACCGGTGATCAATTGCTTTTCTACACGCAACGCTAATACAGGGCCTGATTTTTTGAAGGCGTCTTTCGGCGCCTCCGCAAAATATTTCAGTCCTATAAAGAACACTGCGAATAGCAAAAGAATGTATTCAACGGTCATCGGACCCTCGCAACGGTATTAGTTGCCGTTAAAGCCCTGAATACTTTGGTTCAATTCACCAAGTTTTCCGTCAACTGCGGTCTTGATTTTATCTTTGAACAACACAACTAGGGCAACGACTACAACTAAGAGTAGGATATACTCAGTTGCTCCTTGGCCGGATTGGTTTTTGATCAGCTTTCTAGAAAAAGATTTGAACGACTTCATAGTTGTTCCCCCTTAGTATGACTATCGGCTTATTTCGGGAATCTCTGAAGAGGGGCTTGATTTTTTTAAAAAATGAGTGAATTGTCTCAGTATGAGACGTTGGACTTGTTTACCGACCTAAGTCGCTTGTGTTTTGGACTTATTGACGGGAAAATTTTGCCCACTTAAAGTAAGTTAAACAATTGATTGGACCAGAGGAGAAAGAAAAGAAATGCCCAAGCAGCTCGTTGTGCTTTACGTAGTTTGTGTCGTTGCTCTGTTTTTGGTAAACGTCGCCGTTAGTTAATAGACCGTCTTAGTTCTTAAGATGGTAAATATCTGGGTAGTTACGACCCAGTTCTTCAGAGTCCATTCCATAACCCACTACATATCTGTCATCGATAGTTTTTCCGATGTAATCTGCGCGGATTGGAAGTTCGCGACGTGCTGGTTTATCTAGCAAGGTCACGATTTTCAATGAAGCTGGTGCCGATGCGAACAAACGGTTGCGAAGGAAGCTAAGTGTACGGCCTGTATCGATGATCTCTTCAACGATGATCACGTGTTTTCCGGCAATATTCACCGAGATGTCCTTAACGATCTTAATCGCGCCACCTTTTTCAACCGCGGTGACATAGACGAAGTCCACTTGTTGTGGAAGGTCGATTTGTCTCATCAAATCTGCGGTGAAGTGAACGGATCCACGCAAAGGACAAACAAAGACAATCTCTTTTCCTTCGTAATCGTACTCGATTTGCTTAGCTATTTGCCCAACAAGTTCGTTGATTTCTTCGCGGGTTAGGAAAGGAACCATTTCGTCTTTAATTTGTCGCATGTTGTATGCCTCTACAGTTCAATGGATGTAATGCCAGCTGCTTGGGCCATCTTAAGATAGCGTAAAGCCTCAGGGTGTTGTGGATCGCGCATCAGGATATTCTCCCACTGCTCCGTCGCCTCAGCAATATTGTTTGAGTTGTAATAAATAACTCCGAGCTTTAGGCGGGCTGGAATAAAGTGTGGATACTCACGAATTAAGGCGCGAAGATCTTTGACCGCGCGTTCAGTTTGTCCCAATTGGACATAGACCTCGGCAATACGCATAGTGATTTCAGATTTGCGTGTGGACAACTTTTGAGCTTTCAGAAGTTGCTCCAAAGCCTCGTTGAATCTTTTGTATTGGAAATACAGGTCTGCCAACTCTTCATGTTTAGAAGACAGCTTTTCATCGATGAAAGGATCGTTTTTGCCAGTCTTTTTCTCGAGCTGCGTTTGCGCTTCGACAAAGACTTGCTTGCCCTCTTCGTATTTTCCAAGGTCGTTCAAAATGATTGAAAGACCAACGCTGGCATCCGTGTAAGTAGGATCAATCTCCAAAGCACGTTTGAAAGTCTTAATCGCTTTGCTGAACTGACCTTTGTCATAATAAATGGTCGCCAGCATCTGGTAAACTTCCGGATTGCGGGTGTTCTGCAAAAGCATTTGGCTCAAAATCGGTTCGGCCATTTTGTAATTGCCGTCGATGAAATACTCGCGAGCTTCAGAAAGCATATCGTCATTCAAAGATTTCATAGCTTCACTTCCTTTTGCGCGCGCTGAGCTTCCGAAGATTGCGGGAATTTAGCCATCAATTCTTTTAAGTATTTTTGAGCCTTGAAAGAATCCCCGATTTTATTCGCGGACATCGTCGCGCCATACAAGGCTTTCTCGTCGAATCCAAGTGTTGGATAAGTAGAAATCAAAGTTTCATAGCGCGAAAGAGCACTGTCATACATTTCGCGTTTGAAATAAAATGCGGCAATGTATTCTTCTTTACCTGCAAGCATCTTCAAAGTTTCGGTGCGTTTTTCGCCAGCCTCTTTTGTGTACTGAGAAGTTGGGAAGCGCTTAATGAACTCATCAAAACTTGAAATCACATCCTGGGCTACGGTCAAATCGCGATCCAAGGTGGATGGCAATTGGTTGTAGTAGCTCATGCCAACACGGAACATGACGTAATCGACTTGCGGATGTTTGGGGTGAAGTTCACGGAAAGCTTGGTAGCTAACCTGAGCTTCTGGGTAAGACTCTTGTTTGAAGTAAACATCAGCAATCGCAAGTTCAGATTTTGTTGCGAAGTTGCTGTACGGAAATTTATTTTTTACTTCAGTGTAACGACGAAGAGCTTCTTCATAACGTTCGTCTTTATCAAACTCTTCAGCCAACGCAAAAGCACCCTCAGGAGTGTCGCTTTTTTTGTCCATGGAAGAGCACGCAATGAGACCTGAAAAAACTAATAAAAGTGGAAGAAATTTGAGCCTTTGCATCATAGGCCCTTGAGTCTAATAAGGGCCCTTAGTCTAGTCAAAAGGCATTTTTGCCAGAAGTGCTCATCAGGCTGTCTTTTTTGACCCAACCGGTAAGTCCCCCGGGATAGCTGACCTGAATCCAGTCATTTGCAGCGTTTCTGACAATCACCTCAAAACCCTCGTAGAGGTCAAACAGGCCACTTTGGCCCTCTCCCGGAGCAGTTAGGGCGCTAACTTTTCCAGCAATAACGGTCGCGCGCGGGATGCTGAGGTCATAAATTTTCAAAAGAGTGAAGGAAATCGAAAGAGCCAAGCCGATCGAAAGCAACAAACCGATGACCGGAGTGCTCGGTGGAGCTGTTTCTGCTTCGAAAGCTTTGCGACGGCGTCCCAAATATTGCAGCCACAAAAAGCCGCTTGAGAATAACAAAAGAGTACTCAGTAAGTGAAAACCGTTCAGAGAAACAGCGTTCAAAATGCTAGAACGCAAACGCTCATAGGTTTCGATTTGATGAGGAATTTCTTTTACTTCTAATTGCGATAAAACGAATGTCAGTGCGGCCTCTGCGACACTTTGCGAAGGGTCCACAAAGAGCGCGCGTCGAAACATGGCAATCGACAGGCCCTTCTTTTGAGTTTGAAAGTAACTAAGGCCCAAATCCGTCATAACGGTGGAGCTCTCAGGATGTAAGTCTAGGGCTTTTTCAAAGTTAAAAATGGCGTCTTCAAACTTCTTTTCCTGATAGTTTTTCGTGCCGCGGCTGAAATACTCCTCAAAACTAAGTTTGTCGTTATTAGCAGGTTTAACCTCTGGGCTTTGGTCTTGCAAAGAGGGAACGGTTTTGCTTTCGGCAGCCTTTGAATCTTCGGAGGATTGCGTTGTTGTCGGCGCTCCAGATGCGTGCGTCGTCGCTGGTGTTTCCGCGTGAACAGATGGTATGAAAGCCAAGAATGCGAATATGAGTTTTAATAACGAAGACATGGTTTGGAAATTGTACTAAACTGCAAAAATCAGTCAATTACCAATGGAAGGTTATAAAATGAATTCTCTGATTGGCCAGCAAATTGATCAGTCCACTAAAGTCCAAAATTTAATTAAAGAACTTGTTCAGGAAGTCACAAACCTGAATTCCCAAGTAAAAACAGTGCAAGCCCCACAACCAAACTTTGTCGATGCGGGGAAAACTTGGGTTGATAGAGCAGGACAATTCCGCGGTCGTCCGTTGCACTATCCTTATGTCGGGACCGGCGCAGGTCGTGGTCCTTTCGTAGAACTTGAAGATGGCAGTATCAAATTAGATCTAATCAACGGTATCGGCATTCATTTGATGGGCCATGGAAATCCACGCATTATGCAAGCGGCAGTTCGCGGCGCACTTTCTGACATCGTAACGCAAGGGAATTTGCAACCAAACAAAGAATATCAGCAGTTCACAGAAAAACTTGTGAAGCTTGCTGGCAAAAATAGCCGTTTGAAGTACGCGTGGCTTTCTACTTGCGGAACAATGGCAAATGAAAATGCTTTAAAGATTTCTCGTCAGAAAAACAGCCCGGCTCGTTTTGTAATGAGCTTCGCAAATGCTTTTGCGGGTCGTTCCACAATGATGGCAGAGGTTACTGACAATCCTGCGTATAAAGTGGGTCTGCCGACTTACAATGAAGTTTTGCGCGTTCCTTTCTTTGATAAACGCGACCCAAAAAGCGGCGAAAAAGCTTTGAATGCTATCAAAGACCATGTTGCGAAGAACGAGAAAAATATCTCTGCGTTTGCTTTTGAGCCGATGCTTGGCGAGGGCGGCTATCAAGCAGCTCCGCGGGAGTTCTTTGTTCCAATGCTTGAATTCTGTAAAGAAAAAGGCATCGCGATTTGGGCGGATGAAGTGCAAACGTTCACTCGCACAGGTGAACTTTTTGCTTTTGAAACCTTGGGCCTTGGCCAATACATCGACATCTGCACGCTTGCAAAAACAGCTCAGGTGGGCGCGACTCTTTACACAGAAGAATACAATCCAAAACCAGGTTTGATCGCGGGAACGTTCTCGGGATCTTCGACTTCACTCAGTGTTGGTTTGGAAATCCTTGAAATGCTTCAAGAAGGTTTCTTGGGTCCTAACGGCCGCATTATGCAAATCCACAAGCGTTTCATGTCAAAGTTAAACGAACTGAATGAAACAACTTGTAAGGGAAAAGTTCAGGATGCAGGCGGTATGGGTTTGATGATCGCTTTCACTCCGTTTGATGGTAAAAAAGAACAAGTGGATGCTTTGACCAAAAAACTTTTCAATAACGGTTTGGTCGGTTTCACTTGCGGTAAAGATCCTGTACGCGTTCGTTTTTTGGTGCCTGCAATTATTCAGGACGAAGAAATCGATTTGGCGATCAAGATTGTCGAGAAAACAATTCTTGAAGGGGTGTAATTGGATTTTATCGAAGCTTGCCGGAAATTCATCTCGATCGACAGCACACCCACTCACGGCAACAAAGAAGTTGCAGAGTATGCGGCTAAGCTCTGTCAAGAGCGCGGTCTGCATGTAGAGGTTCAGAAAGACTTCATCGGCGATATCGAGCATGTGAACGTGATTGCGCGACCTCAAGCAGAACGGCCTTCTATCGAGTTCTTGATGCAAACGCATTTAGACACGGTAGAGCCGGGACCCTTTCCGCTTTGGACATTTACAGAGTGCAATCCGTTTGATGCGACCATTATTGACGGTAAAATTTATGGACTTGGCGCTGCCGACGTAAAATTAGATTTTTTGTGTAAGCTCGAAGCGCTTGCTTCATTCGAAGGTCCACGCAACTGGAAGCTTCCACCGGTTTTGGTGGGAACTTATGGCGAAGAGCTTGGAATGCAAGGCGCACTCAGATTGATTCGAAAAAATAAAATCGCTGCAAAGATGGCTTTGATTGGCGAGCCTAGCGATTTGAAAATGATAAGCGCAGCAAAAGGTTATGCTTCTGTCGAAGTGCGAATCCCGTTCTCGCCAGAAGAAATTGCTTATCGCCAAGAACATAACCTAAAAGAAAGTACATCGACGCAAAGTAAGCTTTTCATCGGAAAAGCCGCGCATTCTTCAACTCCTCATTTGGGGGAAAGCGCGATTGCAAAGATGCTCGAATACCTTCAGCAGCTGCCGGATTCGGTCGCGTTGATGGAAATTGACGGTGGCGTGAATCATAATTCGGTTCCTAGTCACGCACTTTTGGAAATCGATATCGTTCCGAACTCTTCAAGACCGATTGTTTCCAAAGTCGTCAAAGTTTATGAGGCGGCGAAAAGCTTAGAAAAAGAATTCGCCAAATTTGTTGATAAAGATTTTTTTCCGTCTGAGCCCACTTTGAACATTGGCTTGATCAGAACTTACGAAGATCACGTGCTTATTGCCGGGTCTTGCCGTATTCCTCCGATCATTTCCAATGAAACGTATGAATCTTGGATGGAATATTTAAGAAAAGTCTGCGAAGAAAACGGGTCTCAGTTCCGAGTGACAGATTACAAGAAGCCTTTCCGTACAAACGAAACTTCTATTTTGGTGAAAGGCTGTCGCGACGAACTCAGAGCAATGGGTTTGTCGGAAGAACTTACCACGCAGCCTTCCACGAACGAGGCAAGCATCTTTTCCAGAACTGGAATAGATTGCTTGTGTTTCGGACCGGGGAAGCGTGAAGGGAATGTTCACACACCTTCAGAGCATGTGGCCGTTGAAGACCTCCACAAGGCCGTAGAGTTTTACAAACGTGTGATTGAAAGGTTTTGTTTATGAGTTTTGTGGTCAGAGCTGTCCGTCACGAGGACTTGGCTCAGCTAGTGGATCTAGCCAAACAGTTTTCACTCTTGAATCTGCCCGGGGATCGTAAAGTTCTCAGCCAAAAGATTGACCGTAGCGAACAATCTTTTGCCGGAAAACTTCCGAAGGACCAGGCAGAGTATCTTTTTGTGCTCGAAGACATCGAAGAAAAGACGATCGTCGGCAGCTCATTAGTAATTGCAAAGCATGGCTCTGAAGATGTTCCACATTGTTTCTTTAAAATTTTAAAGCGCGATATGTTCAGCCAAGATTTGGGAGTGGGCTTCATTCACCAAGTTCTACGTTTTCAATTGGATACTGACGGACCGACCGAGATCGGTGGTCTTTTGGTGGATAAAACATATCGCCGTCGGCCTGAAAAACTTGGTAAACAAATCAGTCTTGCAAGATTCCTTTATATGGCTCTTCATCCCGATCGATTTGAAGGCCGCGTTCTTTGCGAACTGACTCCGCCACTCACCGATGAAGGACGTAGCGAGTTCTGGGAAGCTTTGGGCCGTCGATTCACGGGTCTTCCTTATCAGGAAGCAGATCTTCTAAGCCAAAGCCATAAAGAGTTCATCGAAAGTTTGTTTCCAAAAGATGATATTTATTTAGGGCTTCTAGATGGCAAAGCACGTTTGGTGTTGGGCCGTGTTGGTGAAGCAACTAAACCTGCTCAGCACTTGCTTGAAAGTATTGGTTTTGAATATCTTGAGGAAGTGGATCCTTTTGATGGAGGACCTCACTACGGCGCAAACACAGAAGATATTTTGCCAATTAAATTAGGACGCCGGGTAAAGTTGGCAGATTTTAAGGATGCGACTTACAAAGAACAAGGTATGATCGGTACAGGCGGAGAAATTTTCCGTGCTGCTTTGGCCTCTTATGATTTACGTGGTGACGAAGTAGCAATCCCTAAAAAAATCCGCGAGTCTCTCGAGGTTGAGATTGGGGATGAAGTATTTATTTCTCCGTTTAGCTATTCGAAAAGAAAGGAACAGACCTAAGATATGACGCAAATTTTTTCTATTAAACACCAAGGGGACTTCATTGCGGGTCGTTTCGTTCCGGTAGAAAAAGGCGATGGCGAATTTAAAGACATCAGCCCTGCGGATTTGAACGATCAAATCATGACAGTGAAATTCAAATACGATCATATTGATGAAGCCTGTTTGGCGGCGAAAAAAGCTTTCCCAGGTTGGGCACGTCTTACTTTAGACGAAAGAAAAACATATCTTTTGCGTTTGAAAGAAATTTTCGACACGCATACTGAGCAAATGGCTCAGTTAATTTCTCGTGATACTGGAAAACCACTTTGGGATTCCATGACCGAGGCCAAAAACCTTGGTAATAAGATTGATATCACTCTGAATAACTCTTTAAAGCTGATTAACGAAACACATATTCCAAATGCTCTTCCGGGTGTTGAAGGTGTTGTTCGTCATAGAGCTCGTGGTGTGATGGCGGTGTTGGGTCCGTTTAACTTCCCGGCGCATTTGCCAAACGGTCATATCGTTCCAGCTTTGATTTCTGGAAACACGATTGTCTTTAAGCCTTCTGAACAAACTCCAGCGGTGGGTCAGTTCATGGCTCAATTGATTGAAAAAGCAGAGTTCCCACCGGGCGTGTTCAACTTGGTTCAAGGGGACGGGGAATCTGGAAGACGTCTTAGCGCGAATGAAAATGTGGATGGAGTTCTCTTCACAGGTTCTTACGATGTGGGCCTTAAGATTAAGCAAGAAACCATGAGCCACTATTGGAAAATCCTTGCCCTTGAAATGGGCGGTAAGAACGCCACTGTGGTTTGGGACGATGCTGATATGGATAAGGCGATCTATGAAACATTGATCGGCTCTTATCTGAGCACAGGTCAGCGTTGCTCTGGAACTAGCCGTATTATCTTGCATGACAAAATTGCGGATGAGTTCACAGAGAAGTTCTACCAAGCGGCAAAAAAATTGACGATTGGCCACTGGAGCGAAAATACATTCATGGGTTCTTTGATCAATGCGGGTGCGGTAGATAAGTACATTCGCTTCCAAGAGATTGCTAACCGTGAAGGTTGCGAATCCATGATGCGCGGAAAAGCGCTGGATCTGAAACACAAGGGTTACTATGTAACTCCAAGTATTCATTTGGTGCCAAAGTTTGATCCAAACTCGGTTTATCAAAAGAGCGAGATCTTTGGTCCAAACGTCGCTATCTATAAGAGCTCTAACTTTGACGAGACACTAAATATTGTGAACTCAACAGGCTACGGCTTGGTGATGGCGCTCTTCTCGAAAAATAAATCTTTGTATGAAGAAGCTTTGCTCAGAGCTCGTGTGGGTCTGTTGAACTGGAACCGCACTACGAACGGCGCAAGCTCTCGTCTTCCGTTTGGTGGCATGGGAAAATCTGGAAACGATCGTCCGTCAGCGGACTATGCAATTCAATATTGCACAGTTCCTGTAGCGAGCCTCGAGGACCCTACGCCGTTTGATAAAACCAAAATGCTTCCGGGAATCACGTTATGAAAAAAGTCACATTGATTACTTTAATCGCGGTTCTAAGTCTTTTCGTCGCAGCAGGTGCGAGTGTGGGTTACATTGCCTATTCATTTTTAGGCAGCTCACCAAGCAACGACAGCACGGAAGTGATTTATGAAGTAAAACCGGGTCAAAGTTTCAATGCAGTGGCTAAAGATCTTGAAGAAAAAGGATTGCTGAAAAACGCTTTCGCTTTTTCTATGTATGCACGCGTGCTTAACGAGCGTGGCAATATGAAGCGTGGCGAGTATGCATTGCGCGCGGACATGAAACCTAGTGAAGTTCTTGGCGTGATTACTTCTGGTAAGAGCGTCTCAAAACCGTTCACTGTGGCGGAAGGTTTAAATATTTACGAGATCTCTGATTTGTATGAGAAGCAGGGTTTTGGTTTAAAAGCGGATTTCTTGACTCTTGTAAAGGATCGTACATTTGCGCAACAGCTTTTGGGTGAGCCTGTCGACAGTTTGGAAGGTTATCTATTTCCAGAAACCTACATGATTACAAAGTTTGATAACACCAAAGATTTAATTGCGTCGATGGTTCGCAGATTTCTAGCCGTCTATTCTGACATTGGCGCGGCTGCCGCTTTACCTGGTTGGAGCCGCAATCAAATCGTGACTCTAGCTAGTATCGTAGAAAAGGAGACTGGCGCAAAAGAGGATCGTCCGCTAGTTTCATCCGTTTTTCACAATCGTCTTGTTAAAAAGATGAAGCTTCAGACTGATCCCACGATTTTGTACGGGATGGCAGACCTTAGTGGGGTCATGCCAGACAATATTCGTAAAGACGATATTCTAAAACCGACTCGCTATAATACATATGTCATCAATGCTTTGCCTCCGGGACCTATTTCAAATCCGGGGCGTGAGTCTTTGATGGCGACCTTGAAACCGGCTTCTTCGAAGTATCTCTACTTCGTGAGCCGTAATGATGGAACGACGGTTTTCTCTGACGATCTTAGCAAGCACAATAAGGCTGTTCAGACCTTTCAAGTGAACTCTAAGGCGCGCGAAGGTAAATCTTGGCGCGATCTCAAAACGAGCAACACCGTAAACAAAAAATAAATAGCCAATTAAAATTCAAACAAACAAGTAAAATTCTATTTAGAAACCATTGATCGAAGTTGTTGAAATCCTTGAGTGAGCAAAGGGAACAATCAAATTTCGGACAATTTGAAACAGCTCACTTTAGGAATCCGAGCTTTCTTTCGAAATGAAAGGCAGCAAGGAGAACGTATCTATGAAACAATGGTTTAAAGGCATTCGCGGGCGCCTTTTAGTTGCCGCGTGTTTGCCAGTGATTGCACTGGCTATGTTAATGGGAATCTCACTTAACGTCGGTCAAAAGCTTGGGGATCTATTAAATGATACCTATGAGCGAGTTATTCCTAATATGGCAGTCATCGGAGATATTAGAGCAGCTCGTGGGAACCTACTCTATTATACTTTTGGCGCTTACGGAATGGCGACCACCGACAAAGATTTTTCAAAAGAATATTTAGAAAAAGGAAAAGACTCTTTAAAAGAACTCAAAGAGGGTTTGGTTCTTTACGAATCAGTACCTTTTTCTGAGGGTGAAGAAGAAATCTATAATAAGTTTAAAAAAGACAAAGACAAGTTTTTCGCAATTACTGAGTCAATGTTTGCCAAGATTGAAAAGGGCGATACTGAGTCCTTACAGTGGGTAAAAGAAGAAATGACGAAAGGTGAGTTCCGCACTTACCAAACGGGTCTTCGTGAATTTGCTCGTGGTGTGACAGACCTTTATGAAGAAGCTTCAAAAAAGAATGATAAAGGCCAAGAAGAGACTCGTGCTTTTGCAAAAAACCTGACTCTTCTAACGGGTCTTTTCTCGATGTTCTTAATTTTCGGTATTTTGATGTGGATCGCTTACCGCGTGTCTAATTCTGTGGGGGATGTAGCTTCGAAGTTGACCGATTCAACAGGCCAAGTGACTCAAGCTATCGAACAATTGACAGCGGCCGGTCACTCGTTGTCGGAGTCTTCAACAGAGTCTGCGGCTTCATTGGAAGAGACTGTGGCTTCTCTAGAAGAGATGACATCGATGGTGCAAATGAATTCAGATCATGCTCGTGAAGCGGCAGCTTTGGCGCAGACTTCTCGTAATGCAGCTGAAAAAGGCGAGACCGAGATCCGAACTTTGGTGGGCCAAATGCAGGGTATCTCTCAAGCCTCTAAAAAGATCGAAGAAATCATCCATGTTATCGATGATATTGCTTTCCAAACAAACTTGCTGGCTTTGAATGCGGCGGTAGAAGCTGCGCGTGCCGGGGAACAAGGTAAGGGCTTTGCCGTTGTTGCCGACGCCGTTCGTACACTCGCTCAAAAAAGTGCGGATGCAGCGAAAGATATCACAACACTTATTAAGGACTCGGTTGAGAAAATCGAAAAAGGCACAGACGTGGCTGACAAGTCTGGCGTTGTGATGCAAGAAATCGTTTCTTCTGTGAAGAAGGTATCTGATCTTGCAAATGAAATCGCATCGGCTTCTTCGGAACAGACAAGCGGTATTCAGCAAATCAGCAAAGCGATGAATCAGTTAGATCAAGGAGCACAAAGCAATGCTGCTTCCTCTGAAGAAATCGCTTCTACGGCGGAGGAAATTTCTTCTCAGGCCACACAAATGCAACAGCTCACTGAGAAGCTCAATGAAGTTGTTCTTGGCGGCGTAGAAAAAGTAGAACATGCAGTGAAAGCAGCGACTAAAAATGCAAAAGCCCCTGCAAAAGACGTAAAACCAAAAGCACAAGTTGTGAAGTTCACACCAAAGGCGGAGTCAAAGGCGAAAACGGCAGCTCAAGATGTAATTCCGTTTGACGAAGATGATTCTAGCGACGGACGTGGAAAAGTGGGCGACGTTTCCGGCTTCTAAAAACTGAATTAGTATATCTCGTGTTGGCGGGTCTTTATATGGAGAGGGCCCGCCAATTTTTTATTGTGAAACCAACGCACCTTGAACCGAGCTAAAAACTTTATAAGTGTTGTCGCTCGTGCGTTGTTCAACGCCCGACAGATAATTTCCGACGCTGCTCTGGACGGTATAGGTACCGGCAGTCCCTGTTTGAGTAGACCCCGATACAATCCCTGAAGCTTTCGGAAAAATAAGTAAGCCGTGATTTTGGCGAAGGTCTAAAAGACTTGCCTCAATCGAGCAGCCGGTAAGGCCAATTAAGAGCAGTATCCACATCCCTATTTTCTGCATAAAGAACTCCTAACAACGTTCAACAATGGGCTCTCCCTTTACTTTTCGACCGTCCTTTGGTCGGGCTAAAGGCAATGCGAGGAACCTCTTTTTGTTTAAGTAGTTGATTTTACTTGAAAATTGATTTTCTTAACTTTAGGCATGTAAAAACTTAATAATATTAAGATCAATATTGATATAATTAAGTATATATGGCATATTTATTAAGTAAATTAAGTTTCGAATGAAGATTATTAAGGATTGGGACCCACAAATATGAGCAAAGTGAAAGATTGGAAAGAGCTCACAAATCTTACTCAAAACAAGAGTCTGATTGTAGAGCGAGTTCGACTCACAGAAAGCGATATCGCAATTGAGGGTTCTTTTGAATTACCCGCATTGGCGAAACTCACTTTAGAGGACCAAGTTTTTATCATGGCCTTCGTAAGCACTCATGGCTCGATCAAAGAAATGGAAAAGATTTTTGGCGTCAGTTACCCAACCATCAAAGGACGCTTAAACAAAATTTCTGAGCAGCTGCAGTTGGTAGATATCAACCCAGCACCTTCAAAATCTGACATCTTAGAAAGATTGAACCGTGGCGAAATCACAGCCCAAGAGGCCGCAGAAATGTTGAGGAACGTATGATCCCACCAACTCTGATGAGACTTGTGGTCTATGAAAAGGGTCAAAAGAAATTCAACATGTGGTTTCCACTCATTCTGATCTATTTGCTTTTGTTGCCCCTGTTTTTGTTGGCTTTGCCTTTCTTGCTGGTCGGGGGACTTGTTTTGTGGCTGTTTGGTGGCGGAAGAACACCATTTTCACTGTGGGTGGCACTTTACGAACTTTGGTGTGCTTCAAAGGGAATTATCATCGAAACAAAATCCAAAGATGATCGCGTTTTAATAAGAATTTTTTAAACTTTTACGGAGAATTTTATGTCTAACGAGAAAAAACAAATTTTAGAAATGTTGGCCCAAGGTAAAATCACAGTTCAAGAGGCCGAATCCCTTTTATCGGCAGTTGGGGAAAATCCTCAGGTCACCACAGAAACCGGAACACAGAAAGAAATCAAATTCCTTCGCATTAGTGTCGATTCAACAGCAGAGGATGGGGATAAAGTGAATATCAAAATCCCGATCAAATTTTTGAAGGCGGGTTTGAAATTTACGGCCTTTTTGCCAGATAAGGCGTACGACAAAGTGAATGATGCGCTCGAAAAGAACGGGTTTCCAATGGATTTAAAAACCATGAAGAATGCAGACTTCACAGAGCTGATTCAGGCCTTGTCAGAAATGGATATTCATGTCCAAGATAAACAGGGGGAAACAGTTCGCATTTTCTGCGAATAGGAGTTCCCCAATGAGGGGCCTATGAGAATTTTATTGCTAGCGATGGTATTCACCTTAGTTCAGTGTTCCACTTTTTTCCATCGCTCGTCTCAGGGGCCTCAATCTCGCGATACTGCTTCCAGCAAAATGGTGTTGGATCAAAGCGGTTACCTTTATGATCCTCAAGATAAATCTTGTGATGGCTATCCAAGAGTGATGGTCGAAACAATGCCGGGCACCTGCTTAGGCATGGTTCTTCCGCGCAGTCGTGCCCTGGATGCTGAAACACAAAAAGGTTTCGTCAAACCGCGAACCATTGTGCAACTTCCTGGGACCGCGCAATTTTTAGTTGTCGATATGGGCGGATGGACTCCTAAAAACGGACGTCTCTTCCTACTAAAACCTTCTAGCAAGGGCGTTTACGAAATCAAACTTCTGAAAGCGGCGCTAGATAATCCTCATGGCTTAGCTTTGGGGCCAGATGGTTTCTACTACATCGGTGAAAAAACCCAGATCTCGAAGTTTCATATCGTGAACGGCCAAGTGACAGACTGGAAACTTGTGATTGGAAACCTTGTGCGCAAAGAGGGTTATATGCATCCTCTTTCGCAATTTGTATTTGATCCAAGAAATGGCGATCTTTATATCAACTCAGGCTCTCCGAGTGATCACTGTGTCGTGCAAGGAACTGGTAACTACAAATCTTGCCCGGAAGAATACGCGCAAGGAAATGGCGCCATCTATCGTATCCCTGGGGAGCACTTAAAAAATATTCCTGCAGGCGGAATCAAGTACTACGAAGTTGCAGCGCAGGGTTTACGCAACTCTATGGCGATGGCAATTTCAAACAGCGGATTTCTTATTCAAGGCGAAAACAGTCGAGACTTTCCAGAGCCTGAAGAGCCTTACGAAGAAATCAACGTTGTAGATCTAGATAACGGCCGTGGTTTTCACTATGGCTGGCCATACTGCTATGACCAGCAAGCAACTTCGCCGGAATGGTTATTTCCAGAAAATAAAAATCTAGAAATTCATAAGCAATTTAAAAAGCCCGTCGATTGTGCACAGAAAAATCCACAATCCCCAGGCGAGTATCAAGCTCCTTGGGCGTTGATGCCGCCGCATGTGGCACCTCTACATATGGCTTATTATAAAGGATCGATGTTTTCAGATCTCTTAGGTGGAAAACTCTTAGTGACGTGGCATGGGTATCAACCAAGCGGTCAGCGCTTGGTGGCTTACAATGTCGATGATAAAGGTCGTCCCCTTTTAAAGGCGGCAGACAAATTTGCGGCCTTTGATTCAAATCAAAAAGTAGGATGCCCGACGAAGAAAGCATTCCAACCTCACGGAGGAATGGACCGTCACGCACCTTATACCGAAGTTATTTCTAAATGGAATGAAGTTAAAAACCGCAGACCAAAAGGGGCTCCGGTCGCGTTCACGGAGGCTGAAGACGGTTCGCTTTGGATTGTTGAAGATCGCGAAAACAGAACCATCCTACGCTTAGCAAGAACACAAAATGCAACCTATCAAGAGTCTTGCGAAAAGGATGCTAGTAACAGCATCGATCCCCAGGTGTCTTTACTGGCATGGAGATCCGCAATTCGTAGCAATCCTGGATTAGATCAAGGTTACCGTCAGGTTCAAACAGAGCTTATTCAAAAGTACTGTCTTGGATGTCACGGCAACTTGCAAACGACAGATATCGCAACGGATCGTTTTAGCAATTTGGATTTCTTAGTGAAGAACGAGTGGATCGTTCCAAAAAATCTCGAAAAGAGTAAAGCCTATGGAGCTATTGCAAGACTTGAAGGCTATACTCCGATGCCACCGCTTGATAAGCCACAATTCTATGGAACTCCAGAAGGGGAGCGACTTAATAAAATCGTTTCTCAATGGCTACAATCATTACCAACAGATATCGAGCAAAGTTATGCACGCTTTACAATGTCCGTGAAGCGCAACGTTCGTGCACAGCCAGGAACTTCTGCAAAATCCTGTGGGCAGTTGATGGTGGGTGATATTGTCTATATCGATCCACGTCCGGCAACGATTGTGACTAATGAAGGCTATAAGTGGAACCGTGTATATCTCGTGCCTTCGCATAGCCGATTGTTCAAAGACACGTGTGTGGCTCCGGAAGATGGCGTTTACTATATTGCTAGATAAAACTTAGAACTCAGAATTTGCGGGTGCGTTCATACGATCAAACCCGCGGGTATCAGGATTGAATTTGTAGATATTCAAGCGCGCGATCATTTGCTCATCGAAAGTGGGGGCAACAATCTCAAGCGTGCCATCATGATCAACATCGGCAAGACCCAGATTGGTCGCATTGCCCTTTAATTGAAAATAGGCGTCTCGTTTCTCGGGTAAAACAATCCGAGCCATCATGGCGCTCTCTTCGGGATTTTCAATATTGTACACTTCAAGAACGATATTATCGCGAGTTTGAATCTTTAAAATCGTGACATGCAACCCTTGGCCAGTAAGATCGCCAGAGATTTTAGCCAGGATAGTTCTCTGCTCGGGGTTAAAAAAATCACGAACACTCTCGCGTAAGCTCGGAGTCATAGCCACGCCCGTGACAAGGAGGGCCACAACGACGAGGCTTCCTAACAGCAGACTTTCAGCAGTGAACAGAGATTTTTTCGATTCCATAGGTGAAGTCTGCCATAAGTTTGTTAGAATGAACAACGATGAATAAAGAAGAATTTTACAATTTATTGAAAGCTCGTCGTTCTATTCGTAAATACAAAAAAGATCCTGTCCCCAAAGAGGTCTTAGAGAGAATCTTTGCCGCTGCGATGGAAGCCCCATCTGGCAAAAACCGTCAGAACTGGCGTTTCTATGTCGTTCAAGGGGAAAAGCGTGACGAGTATCTGAAGTATTCACAAAAATCATGGCTAGGAATCAAAGATATTCTTCAACAACGTTTGAAACCATCCTTGTATGCATTCACTGAACGTTTCTTCTTCACATTGGGTGATGCGCCGGTGTTGGTTTTTGCCTACTCCCACAATGATGCCGAAGAACGCTATCACACTAGTATCGGTAGTGTGTATATGGCTGTGGAAAACATGAATCTTGCTTGCTTCGTTGAAGGACTTGGTTGCTGCACGATGGGTGCGCCACTAGAAATAAAATCAGAAGTAGACCAATTCCTTGGTGTTGATCAATTGCCAGAGTATCAAAGAGGCGAACTCGAACTCCTTTGCGGAATTGTGATTGGTTATCCAGATCACGAACCACCAAAAGCCCCCAGACAACACGAAGGCCGAGTCACTTGGCTCAAATAGTAATGCCTAAGTGCCCACGTTGCCGGGAAGACTTAAAGAAAGGGCACTACGATCAGTTTTGCCCGAATCACCACGGAGTTCTATTTTCGTTGGCAGAATTTCAGCGGAATACGAATCGCCGCTTTACAGTGTGGTTTTATTCCACGTGGTTGCGTCTAAAGAATAAAAGAAACATTTCTTGTCCTGCTTGTAAGACAAAAATGATTCAACTTAGCATCGAAGAAAATCTTAATTTTGAATTAGATTGTTGTTCTTCTTGTTTCTCCCTCTGGCTGGATAGTGGAGAAGACACAAAAATTAAGGAACTGTTTCAAAGACATTTAGCTGCGGCTGAAATTCGTGATTTAACTTCTGAGGAAAACGAAATCCTAGGCAAAATCGTGCTAGAGCATGCAAAAACTATGGAGCGCTATAAAAGAATTGAGCGCTTAGGTCGTACTATGAGTGCACGCCTACATCCTTTTATGCGCTTTCATACTCTGCAGAACCTTATAGACGACGATATAGTGTAATTAATCCGAGCCTTTTTTATATTCCTAATGCGACTGCTTTCAAAACGGGACGTAGTGTTCCGATATTATAGCATCGGGACAGCATGTCCCGGAGGGGGTATTTACAGTTGCTAAGAGTTGCAATATTTCTCTGGGCATCCCGAACGACGGGTTTAAGAAGTTAATAATAACAGCCTCAATAAAGAGGCAGGAGAAATGAAAATGAAAAAAGCAATCTTAGCAATCGCATTGTTCCTTGGTGTATCTCAAGCACAAGCTTTCCAAGCTCCAGCATGGGCTTGCTCTTTGGCTTTCAAAGGTGAAGCTTCTGGCGTGAAAATCATCCTTGGTGACTACCAATTCAACGGTAAAGGTGAGTTGGCTTGTATCAGCCCAACTGGTCAAAAAGCTCAATACCCAGTGACAGTAACTATGGCTGCAAAACCTCTTTCTGCACAAATCGCTTTGGGCAAAATGGAATTGCGCGGTCAAGCTGTTGAGTTCTCTTTGGCTAACTTGAATCCAGAAGACATCTTGGGCACTTACTACGTAGCTCAAGGTCAAGCTGCAGTTCTTGGTGGCGTTGGTGTTATCACAGCTACTAAAGTTGGTTTGCCACAATTGGCTCTTCAAGTGTCTTTGCAATTTGCTCGTGGTCTTGGTTTCAACCTTGGCTTGAACAAAATGGTTATCGCTCTTGATGAAACTACTGAAGCTCCAGCTCCAAACTAGTTTCTAAGTTAGTAAAATTTTGAACGGCACAAAGGCCGGAGGTGTGGTTTAAGCGTCCCCCTCCGGTCTTTGCTTTTTCTAAGCAAAGACTCTTCTCGAATATAATGAAGTTGAGGCCCCGGGCCCCCTCTAAACAAACTTATCAGAGGTAAAAACTTCAAATAAAATAATAACTTAACTGAATTCCCCTATGCTAGATGCAGGCTTTTTGCTATACCCTGTGCCTTCGTATGCATCCACTAGAAGCTCTCAAACAGAATCCCTTCGTCTTAGCTCCGATGGCCGGAATTACCGATCATGCTTTCCGCACGTTTATGAAAAAACGCGGGGCTGGTGTTGTCGTGACCGAGCTCGTAAGTGCAACGGGGATCGAATACAAAAGTGAGCGTACTCTAAAATTGATGAGCTTCGATCCAACTCAGCGTCCAGTGGGTATTCAACTTTTTGGTGAAGACCCCGAAATTCTTGCAAAGGGTGCACAAGTTGCTGAAGAGATGGGTTGTGACTTTGTCGACCTAAACTTCGGCTGCCCTGTTCCCAAAGTAGTTAAAAAGGGTGCGGGTTCAGGAATGCTTCGCGACCTGCCTTTGATGGAAAAAGTTTTAGCCAGCGTCGTGAAAGCAGTGAAAATCCCAGTGACGATTAAAATTCGCACGGGCTGGGATGCAAATTCTTTGAATGCTCACGAAGTCTGCAATATCGCATACAACGAAGGTATCACTTGGGTGGCTATTCACGGGCGTACTCGTGCTCAAGCCTATTCAGGTTTAGCTGACTGGGAACATATCGCAGAAATTAAAGCAAAAGCTCGGTTACCTATTCTAGGGAACGGCGACATCCTAACTCCTAAACAAGCTGTGAAACGTATGCAGGAATCTGGATGCGACGGAGTTTTGATTGGACGCGGATGCTTAAAAAATCCACACATTTTTATGGATGCTTTAAGCCTCTGGCGCGGAGAAGAGCCTTCTCAAGAGTTCGCGAGAGATTATTTAGGCCTATTCCTAGACCTTCGCGAAGCTATCGTGGCGCATTGTGATGAGCATATCACCGGAATTCAGCTGCGAAAGTTTGCAGCTTGGTTCTCGACAGGGTATCCTGGCGCTTCCCAATTTCGAAAAAATTTATTCCAAACGAAGTCCCATGATGAACTGATGGACCTTGCAATGGAATTTTTTAAAAGCATTGGCACAATTGAACAAGAAGACACCAGCCATGAGGAATTCCTTATGGGTGGACACGGATAAAAGGAAAACAGATGATTCAGGATCCAAAGAAAATTAGAAATATCGCAATTATTGCCCACGTCGATCATGGTAAGACGACTCTCGTTGACCATTTGATCAAACAAGCGGGTACTTTCCGTGACAACGAACACGTGGAAGAACGTTTGATGGATTCTATGGATCTTGAAAAAGAACGTGGTATCACGATCGCGGCGAAGAACGCTTCTTTCGTTTACAAAGATATCAAAGTAAACATCGTAGATACACCGGGACATAGTGACTTCGGTGGTGAAGTAGAACGTATCCTCAACATGGTTGATGGTTGTATCCTTCTTTGCGATGCTTCTGAAGGTCCGCTTCCACAAACTCGTTTCGTATTGAAAAAAGCCCTTGAGCAAAACCTGAAAGTTATCGTTTGTATCAACAAGATCGACCGTTCCGATGCTCGTATTCAAGACGTTCATAACGAACTTTTCGACTTGTTCATCGATCTAGATGCTACTGAAGAACAATGTGATTTCCACACTGTATACGCAATCGCGCGTGAAGGTATGGCGACATTGGATCCAAAAGTAAACACAGGTTCTTTGGAAGTTCTTTACGATGCTATCGTAAACCTAGTTCCGCCACCAAAAATCGAAGAATCAGCTCCACTTCAAGTGATGGTTTCTAACATCTCTTACAATGACTACGTAGGACGTTTGGCGATCGGCCGTATGCGTGCAGGTAGCATCAAAGTTGGTGACGATGTTCTTTGTGTTCAAGCCAATGTTCAGAAAAAAGTAAAAGTATCAGCTTTGTTCCAATACAAAGTGAATTCACAAGTTCCAGTTCAAGAAGTTGGTGCTGGTGATATCGTTGTTATCGCTGGTATGGAAGATTTCACGATCGGTGACACTATCACTTCTGCAACAGATCCACGTCCTCTTCCACGTATCCGTGTTGAAGAACCAACGGTGGGTATGGTGTTCTCGGTGAATAACGGTATTTTCGCCGGTCTTGAAGGTAAGAACGTAACTTCACGTAAAATCTTAGAGCGTCTTGAAAGAGAACTTTTGTACAACGTTGCGATTCGCGTAGAAAAAACAGACAACACCGATGCTTTCAAAGTTATCGGTCGTGGTGAGTTGCAATTGGGTGTATTGATCGAGCAAATGCGCCGTGAAAACTTCGAGTTGCTAGTTTCAAAACCAACCGTAGTTATGAAAACTGAAAACGGTCAAAAAATGGAACCAATGGAGATCGCGGTTATCGATATCGAAGATCAGTTCGTTGGTGCCGTGACTGAGAAGCTTGGAAAACGTAAAGGTGTAATGACGAACATGGTTCAAAAAGGATCTGGTCGTACACGTTTGGAATTCAGAATCCCTTCTCGTGGTTTGATCGGTTACCGTTCAACATTCTTGACGGATACTCGTGGTACCGGTCTTTTGAATACTCAATTTGACGGTTGGGACCAATACAAAGGTGAAATTGAGCATCGTATGAATGGTGCGATGATTTCTGACCGCAAAGGCCAAGCAACTGCATACGCTATTTGGAATCTTCAAGAGCGTG
The DNA here is from genome assembly GCF_047302465.1 of Bdellovibrio sp. HCB337. Lineage (GTDB taxonomy): Bacteria > Bdellovibrionota > Bdellovibrionia > Bdellovibrionales > Bdellovibrionaceae > JACMRP01. The sequence goes on from NZ_CP178621.1 coordinate 138,233, forward strand.
GAGTTATGTACGTAACTCACGGTCAAGACGTTTACGAAGGTATGATCGTTGGTGAGCATGCTAAAGAAAATGATCTAGAAGTGAACATTACTCGCGAGAAAAAATTGACGAACGTTCGTGCTTCGGGTTCTGATGAAGCTATCCGTCTAGTTCCAGTACGTCCTATGACATTGGAAATGGCGATGGAGTGGATTAAAGACTCCGAGCTCATCGAAGTAACGCCGAAGAACATTCGTTTGCGTTGCCGCGAGCTGAGTCCAAATGCTCGTGCGAGAGCCGCGAAAGAATAAAGTGTGAGCCAAAAGGTTGCCGTTGAACTCAAAGATCTCAAAAAGAAATATGACGAGAACTTTGTCGTCGACGGCATCAATTTAGAGATCGCAAAAGGTGAATGCTTCGGGCTTCTTGGCCCGAACGGCGCCGGCAAATCCACGACAATGAAAATGATGTACTGTAGTGCTCTCGTAACAAGTGGAGAGCTCTACGTCCTCGGTCTCAACGTTAAAAAGAATTTCCGCGAAATCAAAACCCGTATCGGGGTGATTCCTCAAGAAGATGGTTTAGATCCTGACTTCAGCGTCATCGAAAACCTTCTGGTCTATGCAAGATACCATGAAATTTCAAACCGCGATGCTGTCGGTAAGGCTCAGTCCTTGCTGCGAATCATGCGTTTGGAAGAATACGCAGATCGCTCTGTAGATACTCTCAGCGGTGGTATGAAGCGCCGTTTGGCGATCGCTCGAGGACTGATGAACAGTCCCGAGGTTTTGTTCTTGGATGAACCTACAACAGGTTTGGATCCTCAGGCGCGTTTGTGGATCTGGGATTTCATTAAACATCTTAAAACTGAAAATGCGACGGTTGTTTTGACGACGCATTATATGGAAGAGGCCGAACGTCTTTGTGATCGTGTTGCGATCATGGATCATGGCCGCATCTTAGCACTTGGTACGCCTGCAGATTTGATTCTTGAGCATATCGGAATTGAAGTTGTTGAGTTTGATACCAATCCCGTGGATTTGAATTACTACTTGGGCCGTTTGCGCGAAGGTGGTTATAACTATCAAGTGATTCAAGACACAGTGATGATCTTGGTGGCACCTCATCAAGAGGGCCGTAAAGCGATCGAGATTATCGCTAGCGATAAGATCTTAATTCGTAAGCCGACATTGAATGACGTTTTCTTAAAACTGGCTGGCCATCAATTGAGGGATGAATAATGAAATTTATTGATATTATTCGTACCCCGAAGATGAATAGCGGCTTTAAAAGCGTGTGGGCTAGAAACTTCCTTTATTTCCGTAAAACTTGGACCGTGTCCTTGTTTTGGATTTTGCTTGAACCACTGATGTACTTAGGTGCGATTGGTTTTGGTTTGGGTGCTTTCGTTGCGAATATCGGCGGGCATTCTTATATCGACTTTTTCTTCCCGGGGCTTTTGTGTTCAACGGGTATGATGGTGGCTTTCTTTGAAGGCACTTATGGTGGCTTCACAAAACTGACTCATCAAAAAACTTACGCGACGATTATGTTAACTCGTATCGGTCCTGAAGAGATCGCAGTCGGCGAGTTATTGTGGTCTTGTACAAAAGGTTACATCAGCGTTTGCGGTGTTGCTTTTGTAGCATCACTATTTGGTCTGATTGAAAGTTGGAGAATTTTGCCAGCGTTGTTAATCTTGCTTGTGATGTGCTGGTTGTTCGCATCGATTGCGATGATCATGACGTCTATTGCACGCAACTATGACTCGTTCATTTACTCGACATCAGGTTTCATTGTGCCGATGTCTCTTTTAAGCGGAACTTATTTCCCGATCGAACAATTGCCGGGGGGATTAAGATATGTCGCATATCTTTTCCCACTCACTCACGCAGTCCAAGCAGTTCGTGGTCTTCTGCATGAAGGCTTTACAACAGCAGTATGGCTACACACACTCGTGCTATTAACGCTCGGGTTCTTCGCGATGAACATCGCAATCTACCGCATCCGCGGCAAACTTTTGAAATAAAGTATTCGCTTTATAAATGCGGGATCATTGAAGAACAAAACTTGGTCCAGTTTTCCGCAGCGTGGCCAAGTTTATTTGGCCGCGACTTGATTCTCGGAAGTAAACATATTTATATATGCGTATGAATCAGATATCGAAACCATTTTTTGTGATGTTTGCTCTGGCCATCTTCACTCTGGCGCTGATGTTTTACTCATATCGCAAACACATCGTTGAGCCTTTGGATAAAGAGCAAGCTGAGAGAGCTGCTGCTGAAGTTCAAGCTACGAAGTAATCTAGAAGTCGCCTTCAATCTCTATATTTTCAAGCTCTTCCAAGGTTGCTTTTTCAGACTGAGAAGGGCCTCCAGAATCGTTGCCGCCCATGGCATCCAACTCTTTTAAGAACTCTGGCAAAATCGACGGAGAGAAGAAACTATCCACCTGATACATCGCCGTGTTGTACTCTTCTTCGTTAATACGACTGTATTGATACATGTCGGTGACAATGCGTTTCAGACGTTTGCTTGCAAACGGTGTCAGCTCTTTTCGAAAGTATGATTGAGAATACTTAATAGGACTTGGCAGCACCATTGCCAAGAACGCGGATTCAACGATGTTCAATTGCGCAGGTGTTTTCTTAAAATAAAATTGAGCAGCTTGTTTGACGCCGTAAATATTTTTACCGAACTCAACCACATTCAAGTAACGCTCAAGAATTTCTTTTTTAGTCAGAGTCTTTTCGATTTTTTTAGTGATCAAAAACTCAAGACCCTTTCTCATCAACGTTTTGTCTTTGTATAGGAACATGTTTTTAGAAAGCTGCTGACTGATTGTTGAACCGCCCTTTGCGTATTCGCCCTTTTCTAAATTCTTTTTGGCGTTTTCCTCAATGGACTTCCAGTCAAAACCATCATGCTCAAAGAAGCCCGAGTCTTCAGTCAGCACCACCGTTTTTTGTAAGTAAGTAGAAATAGATTTCAAAGGAACATAGTCTTTGGAGCCTGGGCACAAATTCACTTGGAACATCGTTGTGACAATGCAACCTTTGATTTCTTGCTCAGTCGGGATTCGTGAGTAGACGTAACCGGCAAATCCTCCCGCAGCGAGAAGAGTCACTAAGAAGATAATGCCCACAATTTTCAGAAATTTCATGTTTAGCCCAGTAGTCCGTTTTTCTTCATCCAAGATACACTATTTCGAATCGCTTCGCGAGCCGGACGAGGCTTAAATCCTAGTTCTTTTTGTGCTTTGCTGCTGTCAAACCAGTGATACAAAGTTGCCGTCCAGGCATTCTCAGTGCTGAGTGAGCCCTTCATACCTAGACTCTCCATCGTGTCACCAAGACGTCCTAAAGCAAACAAAGCCCAGGTTGGAATTTTCTTACGAGGTGCCGGCACACCAGCTTCTTCTGCGATCATGCGGAATAAACCTTCGATGGTTATATTCTCGCCGGATAAAATATAACGCTCGCCACTACGACCTTTATCCCAAGCAGCAAGGATGGCGCTTACGACATCTTCAAGTGCAACGATACTAACGCCGCCTGAAGTGTAAAAACCAAATCGACCTTGTGCCACTTTTAGCTGAGTACCGCGACTGCCTTTACGAGCATCACCGGCACCATAGATAGTACTTGGATTTAGAATCACGCAGTTCAGATTCTTTTTCTGGCAAGCTTCCATGACTAATTTTTCAGCGGCTCTTTTGGTTTCAAAATATCCAAGATTCAAATGTTTCACATTGTACGGAGACTCTTCATTCAAAACTTGGTCCGGGGAAAATCCCGCACCTACCGCAACAACAGAAGAGATATAAACCAAACGACGTACTTTTTTGGTCAAGCAGGCATCAACAACATTCTCGGTGCCGAACACGTTTACTTTTTCCATTTTCGCGCGATCGGATTTTTTGTAAGCAATCAATCCGGCCGTGTGGAAAACTGTGTCGATATCTGTGAACGACTTGTAGAGGCTATCTAAATCCGTGATGTCGCCATAAACGTAATTGCAAGAAACGCCTTCAAGCTCGGATAAATCACTTTGCGCACGCACCAAGGCATAGACTTCGTGACCTTGTTTCAACAAGGCGCGAGTCAACCAGCTTCCTAAAAATCCATTGGCGCCGGTAACAAGTACTTTCATCGCTGAGCCCTTCTGCGCATTCTCTCAAAGAGGTTTTTCGCAAGCATACTATAAATGAGTCCCAGGAACCAGCCCAAGAAGCCACCACCCACAACGTCAGAAGGGTAGTGAACCCCATTGTATACACGGCTATAAGCAATCAAAATTGCCAGAGGATATAGAACAGGCCGCGTTTGTGGCAGAAACTCAGAAGCATACTTTGCCAAACAAAACATATTCGCGGCGTGATTCGAAGTAAAGCTATAGCCACCATACGGCGACCGCACAATCACCATGGCGCTAAGAGCATCTCCGGGACGGGCGCGGGCGACGTTTTTCTTGAAAACGTGATTTCCCACAAGGTCTGTGGTGCCCAGAGCCAAAATCATCATCATAAAAATCATGACGCCGGATTTACGGTATTTCCAAACAAAGAGACTCAAGAAAAGCGGGACAACAATCCAAAAAAAGAGCGGACTTTTATGCATGTCCGTAATGGTTGGGAAAAAAATGTCGAACCACGAATTGGCCCACTGACGATTGATTGTAAGAAGAAGCCCTTTGTCCAGCTCATAGAGAAAATCCATACACTTCAAATTAAAGTCGCGCGTCAAGAAAGTCTAGGAACAAAGCGCTTCACTCGTCATTCCTAGTCTTGCGTGGCACTATTATCAGAGAGGAGTCACCTATGAAAGGCCTAAAATTCATGAAAGAAAGCTGGGTTCGAGTGCTGACTCTTTCGGTCTGTTTTTTTCTCTTTCTGTGGCTCTGTTCCCACCTTCGAAGCTTAATCACTCAAAATAAAAAGCAATTACGCCCGTCATAGACTCTTAGTCACCGAATCTTCAAACCCCCGTCAATGACTCGCCTGAGCAATGGCTCTATAAACTCGGTTATGAGGGGGACTCATGACAAAGACAAAAGAGGTTTCAAATATTTGGAAGGTCATTTTGGCTTCCAGTGCCGGTACTTTGATTGAATGGTATGACTTTTACATCTTTGGATCTTTAGCCACCATTATCGCAGAACAGTTTTTCCCAAAAGGAAATCCTACAGTCGCACTCTTAAGCACGCTTGCAACTTTCGCCACGGGCTTTATCGTTCGTCCTTTTGGCGCGCTTGTGTTTGGTCGAATGGGTGATGTCGTTGGTCGCAAGTATGCCTTCATGGTGACTCTTCTGATCATGGGTGCTTCCACCACAGCGATTGGTCTGTTACCGAACTATGAACAAATTGGAATCATCGCGCCGATTGGTTTGTTGTTGTTACGACTTCTTCAAGGTTTAGCGTTAGGTGGAGAGTACGGCGGAGCCGCGACCTACGTTGCAGAACATAGCCCTGATGGAAAGCGGGGCTATTACACAAGCTACATTCAAACGACGGCGACCTTGGGCCTCTTTGTTTCGTTAGGAGTTATCCTGCTAACACGCTTGGGCCTTGGCGAAGAAACTTTCAAAGAGTGGGGCTGGCGTTTACCATTTATTCTTTCGGTGGTCTTAGTTATTTTCAGCTACTTCATTCGTAAACGCATGAGTGAGTCTCCGGTGTTCCTCGAGATGAAAGCATCAGGAAAAACTTCAAGTCATCCATTGCATGATAGCTTCTTTGTACCAGAAAATCGCAGGATGGTTTTACTAGCACTCTTTGGAGCGACTGCAGGACAAGGGGTTGTATGGTACACGGGCCAATTCTATGCCCTTTACTTCTTGCAGACAGTGTTGAAGGTAGACTTTGTCTTAGCGAATAAGATCATTGCAATCGCGCTGTTATTTGGAACGCCGTTCTTTATCGTCTTTGGTGCACTCTCGGATCGTATCGGAAGAAAAGGCATTATGCTAAGTGGAATGGTGATCGCAGCGATTTGCTATATTCCAATATACCAAGCAATGGAAAAGTACGCGACGTTGCCTGACGGTCCGGATGTAAGCATGCTGGTTCTGTTAGTATTCATTCAGGTGATTTTCGTGACCATGGTGTACGGACCGATTGCCGCGTTCTTGGTGGAGCTCTTCCCAACAAAGATTCGCTACACTTCTATGTCTTTGCCTTATCATATTGGCAACGGGGTGTTTGGGGGATTAGTTCCTTTCATCGGAACTGCGGTTGTTGCAAGTACCGGGAATCATTTTGCGGGCTTAATCTATCCGATTTGTGTGGCGTTAATAACGGCTGTCATCGGTGCTATTTGGATTAAAGAAAAACGCGATGTGAAGTGGCATGGTTAGAAAATAAAAAAAGGGCCTTTGGGGCCCTTTTTAGTTTAAAGTTAGCAGTTAGTACTATGTGCAATCTTTAAGCTGACGAACTTTCGCCATAGCTTGATCTTTCGTCAAACCATATTGTTCCATGATGAGTTTTACAAAAGCTTCTTCAACAGACTCAGGACGCTTGTTTGTCGCTGACTCAAGTTTGTTGATCACGTTAGTGAAAGAGTCTCTAGACTTTGTTTCAAAAGTGATGAATTGCTCAGGCATAGCAGCCAATTTATCAAGAGCTTCTGAAGTCTCAGTCATTTCTTTTTCACTCAAAATAGTTGATTTCTTTGTGTAACCAACGAGTGGCGCAATTGCCAACATCTTAACACCCGCATCAGCTGCGTTTGCAATCGATGTAGATTCAGCATCAGATTTGCCAGAAACCATTTTCTTAGCGCCTAAGATCGTTGCAAGACTATTTAAGATGCCAGCTTTTTTGTCTTTAGAAGCTGTAATCACCAAGTTTACGGAGTCTTTTTGTTGAACAGACATATCAAGATCTTTCATCAATTGATCTTGTGCTTTTTTGCTTTGTTGTGAAGTCAACTCAGCAGCAGAAGTCTTGCCACCAAAAGCATACTTCTTAATGTCTTTTACGTAATCAACCAATACTTCTCTCATTGATTTAGCAGCAGTTGGACCTGCAGCATGTGCGTTCATAGTGAAAGCAGAGGTTACAATCATCATTCCTACGATAAACTGTTTTTTCATTTTTAAGCTCCTTTAAACTTTGATAACGTTAGTATTCTTTTCAAATTCTGTTCCAATAGTATTAATTCTCTTTAGGCTCCGGATATTGCGCCGTAAGCACCATATTGCCGTACATAGACAGTTCGTTGGCTGCCTGCTGTAGAAGTTCTAGACAAGTAACGGCCAGCGCCTTTTGCTCGTCAGTGAGGTTTACAAGAGGGGCTGTTTCGCCATCAGAGATAGTTCCAAGAAGAGCGCCAAATGCCTTCACAGACGCATCTAATGTCGCCAAATTCTTCTGAACAGAGTCTGTCGTAATCTTAGAGGCATCTTTACCGCCTGCCAGAATCACTGTCTCAAGGGAAGACACAGCGGCCTCAATCGAACGTTGTACTTCTAAACTGCGAGTAGCTTTGTTGTTTGGTTGTGCGCTCAGTAACGTATTGAAGTCATGACGTCCTTGGCCGAGTAGAGCCAACAAAGGTTTCTTACTCAACTCGTAATCCTTAGCAATAACAGTAATTGCAGGGTCGTCATTAGACGCCAAATACTCTTTAGGAAGCTCTTGCTTAGTTTGAGCTCTATATGCGTCTTTGAGTAGTTCACCAAGAATAAGAGAGTACAAACCCACTTCTTGCTTAGCGGCCATCAGAGAACCATTCGAGACAAATCCGCGATTCCAAGAACTGCGTTCTTTTCTGCTCAAGCTCACCATCAATTTTTTAACGATCTCTTTATAAGAGCCCGAGAAAAATTTGAAGGCTTGTCTCATCTGAGATGCAGTTCCTTTTTCCCACCAAGCTGGGAAGTCTTTGCCAGCTTCGGGATCGATATTAGCGCGAATATAGTCCGGAGCAGTTTTTTGTTGAGAGAGCGGTAATTGATAAATACGCCAGTTTTCCCAAGGTGTTGTCGAAGCACCCAGGCACAAGCTGTCTTTGTCGCCGTTATCCAATGCCAATGCTGGAGGAATAAATTTTGCCGGGAAGCCTTTTGTTAAAGCGATGACTTTTTCTTTGCTTGCGGTTTCAGGACCACAAATCATTTGTACTACGAAGTAGTCCGCTGATGTTGGCGTAGAAAAGCGACCATTCACCTTGCTGATAGGCTCTGCACCAAAGCTAGAGACTGAATTTGGAGACAACATCAAACTTGCAGCATAGCCACGGCCTTTTTCAAACATTGGCTCTGGCTTACCCAAAGAGTAGTAAATCTGAAGGAGCTCGGCTCCGAAGCGAGGAGAACCAACCAAATTAAGATTACGAGTGTTTTTGCTGATGAGGACATTCAAGTTGTAAATCGCAAGACCATTTGTGTTGATATCTTCAGCAGCAAGACCTTCTTGAATTTTAGTAACGGCACTGAGCTGCTCTTGATTGAATTCAAGAGACTTATAGTGACCACTTTGAATATTTTCAGCGATTTTCTTAGCTGTTTCTGCAACAGTGACTTTTTGCAAAGCCTCAATACGCGCAGGGGCCATGACATAGAGATCCTCATGTCCTTGGACTAAATCCGCTGGAGTCACACCATTCAATGGATAAGCGCGATCAATCGAAGAGCCTTCGCTATTAAGGTGATTCGTATAAGAACTATAGAAGTTGTAAGAGTTGTTATACACCGTAGTCAGTTGCAACAAGAGTTCCGACCAAGCTTGATGAGCCATGTAGGCGTCTGAAATATTATTCATGCGCCAATCGGCCATCTTTTTATTGAACTCTTTAAGTCTTGCGATCATTTCAGTGGGCTTATCTTTCCACTGTGACTTCTTGTGAGCTTCGATATCCGCGACTATCCGATCGTTAATATCTATAAAGTCTTTTCCATCCCAATAGTTTTTCCACGGATAAGTAACCATGTGTTCTAGTTTCAATTGAATGACAGTGAAAACTGCCATATCGGCTACTTGGATACCAGCACGAACAATCTTCATAGGCACGCCACCTGGTGCGAGCCACATAGCAATATTAAATCCGACCATTCTTAAAGTTTTACCAATGGCTACTTTCACAGCCATACCTGCGACGAAAGATCCCAGTAACCCAATCATAGCTGGGCCCGTGAAGATTTTCTTCTCTAGCACAAGGTATTTGTAAGCGCCTTCACAAGGATGATTATTTCCTTCGATTTTTTCGCCTTTAAAGACAGACGCTGCGCAAGCACGGATGTTAGGATCCATCACCACTTGAGAGAAATAACTTTGCATCGCAAAGCCGACTGTCATACCGAGCATACCAATAGGCATTTGCAATTTTGGATTTTTTGTCCAAAGACTAAGAACATTGCTAGTTAAGCCCTGTCCGTACATGAACAAACCGAAACCAAGAGTACCTACAGGCGATAAAGTGTGATCAATATGTTGTTGCATCGCCACTGGGTTATCTGCATATTTTGTTTGCAGTTCCATAAGGACTAATCCACCAAGAGCCATAAAGAAGAGTCCGCTTTGCAAAGGCAAACCTTGGGCCGAGAAAACCTGAGAGTAAGCGGCTTTATTGGCCACTTTCACTTTGTTCCATTCTGCAGAAAGTTTTTGATTAAGACTTTTTGGTGAAAATTCTTTCAGAGTGCGTTCGTCTTGAAGCGGAATTTCCATCGCAACCTTTTTAGTATTGCGATCAATCAGCAAAACCTTTTTACCTTGTAAATCTACGCGAGAGTCATAACCAAGATTGTTAGCATATTTAGAAAGAGACTCGACCTTCTTAGCACCCTCTGCCGTCAGGACATTTCTTGGGGCTTCGAAGTTGATTCCTTGAGGAGTTGCAGTTCCGCTATGTACCGTAATTACTTCGGCTTTTTGAGCATGAGCTAGCATCGGCACCAAAAGCATTTGGGCAGCAACGATATAAGAAGTCAGTGTTTTGAACCAGCTCATGAGTAATCTCCTGGGGACGTGAGTGTCCCTACTAGACCAGTAAGCAAGCCTAGTGCCTGGATATATTCGAGCTGAGGCGTCTCAAACTGAGACAAAGCCCTATATTGTCTGCGGGGTGTTAGTTGTGTGACGGGGACCCGAGTTTCGATAAAATCTCAGTATAAGACAGTAAGTCTTAAGGATGAGAGTTATGAAAAAGAAGATGGGTTTTTGGTTACTAACGGTTTCAGTTCTATTTATCACCGCATGTGCGAATTGGGAGCTTAAAGAAAGATGCGAAAAGACTAATTGGTTTGAATACTCACAAACCGTTGCCTTTCAGGGAAAGTATCTTGAGGAAGATGCCTTTATTAAAGAATGCAAAGGCGTCGACAGAACAAGCGCTGTTCAGCTGGATTTAGGTTTCAAGCAAGGGCGCGAAAAAATGTGTCAGTACGATGAAATTCACGCGCGCGGAAAAGAAGGCACTCCGGTTTTCTTCAAATTCTGCGACGGTCTTGAGATGAATCGTATGAAGCAGCTCTTTGCTCAAGGATTAGAGTTCTATTGTACGGCGGAAGCGGGTTATAGCTTTGCAAAAAAAGGAAAGGTTTATCAAAACCTGTGCAACCCACAGCAAGAAAAAGCTTTTTTGCCTGGCTACTACAGGGGCCGCAAAGAATATCTAACAAGTTATATGGGTGAACTACAAACACGCCTCTCAGAAGTTAAAACTTTAGAAGCAAGCTACGCAATCACTGCAGCCGACCTTCAACGGGAGTACTCGACATTGCCTGACAACGCCAAGGATTGCAGTAGTAAGATGGTCTACAACGAAACCACCAAGGAAAGTGAGAGTCAGTACGTTTGCGAAGAAGCTTTCTATATTCGCAGTCGCCGCGATCACTTGTGGAGCGAAATGGATAAGATCCGATCTAAGCTTTATGTTGTCAGAAATGATTGGAAGACTACCGAGGCAAATATCGCCCAAACTCAGCGCGATCTTAACGAAATGCCATAAAACGAAAAAACCCAGGCTCATCACCTGGGTTTTTAGTTTTCAAGTTTGAAAGCTCGAAATTATTTCTTTTCGATTTTCAAAGTCTTGATCACGATGTCTTCAACTGGGCGATCCATTGGGCCCGTTGGAGCTTTAGAGATGTCGTAAATAACATCCATACCTTCGATCACTTCACCGAAAACTGTGTGTCTGCCATCCAACCAAGGAGTCGCAGCAACAGTTACGAAGAACTGAGAACCGTTTGTGTTAGGACCTGCATTTGCCATAGACAAGATGCCTGGTTTGTCATGCTTTGGAGCGCCCGCTGGGAATTCATCTTCGAAACGGAAGCCCGGGCCACCAGTACCTGTACCAAGTGGATCGCCACCTTGGATCATGAAGTTAGGAATTACGCGGTGGAATTTCAAACCATCATAGAAAGGCTTTTTAACTTTGTTGCCAGATTTAGGATCAGTCCACTCTTTAGTGCCATCCGCAAGACCAACAAACGTCTCAACTGTTTTTGGAGCCTTGTCTGTGAAGAATTTAACTTTGAATGTTCCTTTGTTGGTTTCGAAGATACCGATCATTTCTTTTCCTTTTTTAGCGTCTTTTTTATCTGTCTTAGTTTCTTTTTTAGTAGCTGCTTTTTTTGAAGATTCAGATTTTGTCTCTTCTGCTTTAGAGTGGAAACTGAAGGCCGTCAGAATAAAGGCCAATACATAGATCCACAAAATCTTCTTAAGCTGAATGCGATTAATCACAAAAAACTCCTTCAAACTTTTTTAGTTGGAATTTAGTATCTTTGACCGTCTACGAGGGTCAAGTTGATTAAGTATCTGTAAATTCTCAGAGATTAACGAACTTAACTCTTGTTCGAGTTCATTTGCAGTCACTTGAAGCGCCTTAGCAAGATGTTGAAATGATTCGTGATTTGAACGCAATTTTGCGCCGCCCTCAGTCGATACTAATTGCAACATTTGCTCAATTTGACGCAGGCGTAGGTAATTCTTTTTAAGGGGCTCTGCAGAGGGAATTTCAGAGAGAAAATCAAGCGTGCTCGTGCCCGAAACAGCTCTCGATTTTTCAAGAATTTCTGTTTGTGAAAAGAGCTCAATATCCAACATTCCACCGTCCATGTACTTCAGATCTAAAGTATCTGGCGCATAACGAATAAGTTCCCCACGAATGCGTTCAAGTTCTTGCAGTTCAGTTTCTAAAAGCTTTCTCGATAAGATCCATGATGGGACGGGGATTGGATTTGTACTTAAAACTCGAGCTTTTAAGTAAGCTTGGCGTTCCCAAATCTGAGCTTCTTGGGTGAGGTATTCACGCAGTTGATTTTCAGAGATCACAAACGGACCTGCTTTGCCAGAAGGCTTCAATCTCATATCGATGGCAAAAATACTTCCGCCTTTACGAGATTCCGTCAGGCGATTGATAAATCGGCGAGCAAGCTTCGTGTCGTTTTCGCCGGGCTCGTCTGGCGTTACGAAAACAAAATCCAAATCTGATCTGAAACCCAGTTCTTGGCCACCCCATTTTCCTAAACACAGAATTCCCATTTTTGAAGGAAACTCTTTTTTGAGTTCACTTAAAAGGGTCTCGGCAATCTCATCGGCGGTAGCGCTTAAGTTTGCTTGAAGCACTTCAATGTTTTTGTCCTCAAGATAATGAGAACCATTAATGAGTTCTCCTAAAAGACGCTTTTCCACAAGCTGTTCAAGCAAGATGGATAGATCGTCCTTCGTCAGCTCTTGCGAACGATAGACATAGCTATCAATAAGCTCGGGGCGTGAACTTAAAATTTGCGAAAGATAAGGTGAGTGGCCAAAAAGCCAAGCAAGCTCATCCATTAAATTCTTATTGCGGACAAGCAGAGTAAAGAAACTCGCCTTCGCGCGGGTGGATTTGATGAACTCTTTAAGATGCTGAAGTGCTTTTTCGCTATCACCCTTTTGTTTTTGCAGAGTTTCGTAAAATTCACTTAAAAACTGCAAGCGGGCTTGTTCGTCGCGCTCTTTGTTTCTAGATAGAACTTCGATTTGCAGAATCTCTTGCCAGACTTCTTGAGCGGTTGTGCTTTCAATGACAGGAGCGGCCGTTGTCGAAGACGCCTTACCAAGAAGGGTTTCCACGATTTGATCGCAGCGTTTTAAATCTTGATCCAAAGTTTTAAGACTGGTTTCGGCCCAAGTCGGAACTGGGGTGGATTTGTCTAAGAGGTGAGTTTGTTCATCGTTTTGAGCTTGAACGAAGTTTTCAAGCTGACGAAGACGCCAGTAGTGTGTCTTTAAAAACTGAGCATCATTCGAAGGCAGAATCTTACTTTCTTCTAGCAAGCTCAGGGCCTGAGTCGTCGAGGGAACTTGCAGTTTTGGATTTTTGCCACCGTGAATGACTTGAAGTGCGTGCACGAAGAGCTCGACATCACGAATACCACCAACCCCCAGCTTTAAATCTAAAATGCCGGCTTGGCTTTGCGGGGAATAGTGCTGACGAATCCGACTTCGCAAGGATTTCAGATCATCCAACAACGTATAATCAAGATGTTTGCGGTAAGTGAATTTCTTTGCAAAAGCTTGGACCTGGGAAATCACATCCTGGTTGCCAGCAATACTCACCAAACGAACAAAAGCCAGCCGTTCCCAGGTTTCGCCATAATTCCCATAGTAATCCACAAAATGATCCAGAGTTGGAATCATCGGTCCTTGGCGACCGCCGGGACGAAGATCAAAATCCACGCGGAACAAAAATCCGCGGGGTGTTCTTTCAGTCAGAGTTTTTTGAAAAAGTCGAAGTGCCTTCAAATGCCCTGGGTCTTCTTCGTGAGCAACGATCAGAATATCTACATCTGAACTTAAATTAAGTTCGTCAGAACCTAGCTTTCCGAGAGCAAAAAGAGCTACGGGAGCTTCTTTAAAACACTCGTTAAAAACTTCGCGCAAAAGACTTTTGGCAACAAGGCTCCATTCGCCACAAACAGCTTGTGCGGATTCAGTATTCAGAATGGTGCCAAGGGCCGCTGCATTCCAAGTTTCTGTGCGATTTTGGTGGCGAAGATTTGCATCTTGAGAAAAAGAAAATCCGAGGTAGTGCGTAAGAGCCGGAGAGAACTTTGTGGCCTCAGAAATCTCTGAGGCCGCATACTGAGAAGCCGGTTTAAGCTTACTCAAAGTTTTTTGACCACTTTGGTTTAAAGTAGTTCGAATCATCCAAAGTTACGCGACGTTCTTCAGTACCGTCAGCAGTAGAGATAAAGATTTGGCTCTTACCGGTGCGGTTGCTTGTGTACATCACAAAACGGCCGTCTGGAGAAAAACTTGGGTCTTCGTTCGTTGACCACTTACCATCGGTTTTACGAGCGGACGTCAAACGAATCATGTTCGTGCCATCAGAGTTCATCACAAAAATATCAAAGTGGTCTTCACTTTGACCAGCAAACGCAATCTTCTTACCGTCTGGCGACCAAGAAGGAGTCGAGTTGTACACACCCGCAAAGGTGATGCGTTTTACATTCGTACCGTCAGTACCCATGATGTAAATCATTGGACGACCACTGCGATCTGACGAGAACGCAACTTTAGATCCGTCAGGGCTAACTGCAGGCTCTACGTTCATGGCGCTATTTGGTCCATTCGTAATTTTCCCCTGAAGGCTGCCATCATAAGACATTTTGTAAAGATCCGGAGATCCCTGCTGAGAAATCGTCAGGAAAATCGTTTTGTTGTCTGGAGCAAAGCATGCACCAGAGTTCAAACCTTGGCGGTAAGAAACTAATTCGCGTTTTCCAGACGACAAATCGTAAAGGAACATATCCGCATTGCGCATTTTTGTTTTCGCGCGAACTACGTAAGAGGTGTAAGCAATCTTTTTACCATCCGCAGACCAAGCTGGTGACAAAGAGATCGAGCGATGGTTCGAGATTTTTTCAGAGTTCGCACCATCCCAGTCCATTGTGTAAATTTCGCGGAAGTCACCGGCACCTTTGTCGCTAGCAACAACGATACGAGACAAAAACATTCCAGGTTTGCCAGTTAAAGCATCCAAAACATCGTTTGCAAACGTATGGGCAATCTTGCGTGTGCTTGAAACGGGGCCTTTATACTTCTTACCCATGACCAAAGTAGATTTACCTACATGATAAAGGTAAGCTTCCACGTTTAATTCACCACCAGCAACAAAGTAACCAGCACGGATCAAGAACTCGGCACCGACGGTGCTCCAGCTTTGAAATTTAAATCCATTTGGATCGCCAGGCGCGGGTTTCAAGCTCGTTTTAGAAGTGTCTTCCAAATAAGCTTTTTGTGGAATGATTTGAAAGAAGGCAGAGACGTTCAAGTCATTATTAATAACATTGTAAAGATCCGTACCGACACTTGTAGAAGAACCAGAAGGGCTTCCTTGGTATGTTAACGGGGGAAAAGCCAAAAGACTTTTTTTAGTGCGAGCTTCGCCAAGCTTAATATCTGAAGCCGCGCCACCAGTTGGTGCTGCAGAAGGATCACGACCGGATTCTGCATTTTGAGCAAAAGCCTGGCAACATGTCATCGTCATCACGAAGATCATTAGTAAATTACGCATGAAGGACTCCTTCCGTACTATTCTGGAAAGCCTATCAGTAGACCGCTGACGGCTACGATAGAAACAAACTTCTCCGGAGGCGCTACAAACGGCGCTGCTTTATCAATTGTATCCAGAGCTAAATCATCATAGCTGCTATTGCCGCTAGATAAAACAATTTCACGTGACAGGATGCGCCCCTTTTCGTCGATTTTCAAACGAACCTGAGCGCGGA
The DNA here is from genome assembly GCF_047302465.1 of Bdellovibrio sp. HCB337. Classification (GTDB taxonomy): domain Bacteria; phylum Bdellovibrionota; class Bdellovibrionia; order Bdellovibrionales; family Bdellovibrionaceae; genus JACMRP01. The sequence continues at coordinate 153,942 of NZ_CP178621.1, forward strand.
AAGGTTTTTTTGCCAACCATTCCGGCAAAACCCATTGCTGCTTAATTTGCTGGTCTAAGGTTGAAAGATAATTATCGTGCTGAAGACGATTTAAACCCGTTAATGCAGTTCCTGGAGAAAGAATATTGCCTTTAACTTTCGATGGCTGAGCTTTGGTGTCACCAACGCCTGCCATTTTTTTGGTTTCTTTTTCTTTCTCGGCCTCTTTTTTCATCTCTTCGATGGCGGCCATCGCCTTGAGCTTTTCAAGAGCTTCTTTTTGCTTATTCTTATCTTTGTTCAGATTAACGGCTTCAACGTCTTTTTTAGGAGCCTTCACCGGTTTTTCTACGACTTCTGGCTTTGGGGCAGGTTTTGCTGCGGGTTCAGGCTTTGCTTCTGGTTTGGCCTCTTCCACTTTTGGTGGCGGAAGCTGATTTGGATCTACCTTGTCAGGCAAAGCAACCATGTCGACACGAATTGCAGCCGAGTAGTCAATTTTTTGGGGAGTAAACAAGGCTGCTTTAATCGAGAAAATGGCAAAGACGGCAATATGAAACCCTAAAGAGACCTTAAGGCCCTTCAAAAGATTTTCATCTGCTGAGAATTGTTTCTTTGCCGAACTCACGTCAAAGTCACTTATCTTTCGGAACGGTGATCAATCCGATATTGAATACACCACCAGCACGTACTTCGCCCATAGCTTCGGCTACGAAACCATAGTCCACTTTACGGTCTGCCTGGATGTATACTTGCTTGTTTTTTCTGTTCTGGAAAATAGCTTTGATCTTAGAACGCAAGTCCGACATTGCAATCGGTTGCTTTCCAGCTGTCATCTTTTGATCGGAATCAATAATCAGAACAAAGGGCTCATCATTAAGTTCAACGCCTGACGAAGAGGTCTTCGGAAGATCCACTTCGATCCCTTGTTGCATCAGTGGAGTCGTCACCATGAACATGATGAGAAGCACCAACATGACGTCAACCAGAGGAGTGACGTTGATTTCACTCAAAGTGGCGCGAGATTTTGAAGAGCCACCATTACTCATTCCCATGACTATTCACCTTTAAAGAAGTTTCTCTTTACGATGTTCAGGAAGTCCGTGCTGAAGTTGTTCAATTCAATTTCTTCGCGGCGAACGCGGGCAATAAAATTATTGTACAGAACAACGGCAGGAATTGCGGCGGCAAGACCGATCGCTGTTGCAATCAAGGCTTCAGAGATCCCAGGAGCAACGACTGCAAGGCTGGCATTTCCTGTAGCACCGATTTTGTGGAAAGAACCCATGATCCCCCAAACGGTTCCGAAAAGACCGATGAAAGGACCCGTACTTCCTGTCGTTGCAAGAACGGTCAGGCGTGTTTCCAATTTTGCGAGTTCATTTTCCGTGGATTTGCGAATCACACGTTCAAGGTTATCAAGACCCGACAACTGAGGCTTGTCTGCACCCGCTTTAGCAACAAGCGGCGACTCTGCTAACTTTTTCATCTCTAGGTAAGCAGACTTAAAGATACGAGCCATGCTGCTATTTGGATAGTCGTCGATATCTCCATAAAGAGTATCTAGAGAGCTTACTTTCCAGAACTTGTTCGTGAAACTGTCATTCGCATCGCGGACTTGCTTCAATTGGCGGTACTTGGTGTAAGCAATCGCCCAGCAAAAAACGGACAAGCCCACTAGGATCAGCAAAGTCAGCTGAACAACAGGACTTGCTTGCAGGAGGGCATCCATAGAGTTTGTATTAATAGCAACTTGGGTATTTGTAGCGGCATTAGCAATATTCATAGGTATTAAGGCTATGACCAAAACGTCCAGCCGGCAACCCAGAATACAAGACTATGGTCTAGACCACTCTAAAAAATCAGCGAGATTTTCGACGACAATCCCATCTGCTTTCAGACGTACGGCATCATCAAATTCTTTTTTATCGAGTGCGGGGCCCAATACGATTTTTTTATTGCGGCGGCGAACTTCTTCAAGCGTGCTTTCGTTGAAGGCCGGTCTTCCCATCAAAACAAACGGAGCGATGAAGACATCTCCTTTAAATGGAGTCGCTGGCAAAATCCACATCGATTCAAAAGTCAGGAATCGCATGAGGTCTGCTTGGCTGCAACCGTACAACCAGAAAGGCTCGATCTCTTTCACGGTATTCATAATGACGTTGTAGTTGGATTGAATCAGGATTCTTTTGTCTGTTGAAAGATCTTTCAAAGACTCAGTCAGTCCTTTATGAACATTCTCAACATTGTCAGCGACATTAAGGACAAATCGTTGCTGTGAGTATTTACCAAGGAACTCTTTAAGGTCACGAATCTCGGGATTCATATTTTGCAACTGAGTCAGTGGGTAAGCTAAAGACTTCGGCCCACGGTATGCTTCAATAGACATTTCTTTATTTGAAAGATCGCGGCTAAAAACAATCAGCTTTTGATCCGAAGTTGTTGTGACATCCAACCAGAAAGCCAGATCGGCCTTCTTTTGCAAAGCCTCTTCAAGTTCTTTTTCTGTTTGAACCTTCAGGATAATGACCGGTCCACTGGCAAAAAACGGATGCTCAAATTCAGGATACTGCTGGCCCAAGCCCCACAGGCGGGTGATGGTCAAAACAACAAATAAAACGACAACAGAAACAAGGCTGATAAATAGAACTCTCATAGTGTTTAGGATCTATCATGAAGGTCCCTTTGAAGCATCTTCATAAAAGAGGGTCTTTTAAGCCCGGATTTAACCCAAAATGGAACCACTCGTGCAAACATTGTTTGATGTCTAAATACACGTAATTTTTAGATATTTAAAAAATCTTAAAAAGCCTGTAATATACGCTAAAAAAAGGCGTACATACTTCTTGTGTTTTAGAATTCTTTCAATTAGTTTGCATCACGCTTCAAGGGGTTTCTGCCTGAAGTAATGGGAAAAAACCTAATAGGAAAGCCTATGAATAAACTCAATCGTAAACTCGAATATGCTTTGATGGCTTTAAAGCATATGAGCCAAAAAATACCGGGCGAACTGACTTCGGCCAAAGAAGTGTCTGAAAATTTCAGCACTCCTTTTGATGCTACCGCTCGTGTAATGCAGGCGATGGCGCAAAAAGGTCTTCTGCGCGCTGAGCACGGAGCTTTCGGTGGTTATCAAATCACGAAAGATCTGGGCAAAGTCACAATGCTGAACCTTCTTGAAATTATCGAAGGTCCGACCGCGATGGTGAAATGTTTTGCAAAAGAAAGTCCGTGCGAAATCCAAGGGACTTGTAACATTCATTCTCCAGTTCAAGTTCTGCAAAGCAAGCTCAACGAGTTTTACGGCAATATCACTTTGAAAGAGCTTCTTTTAGAGTCCGCAAACGCTGCGACCTTAAAGAACCCAAAGCGCAAGTCTGTGACTGAGGAGGCGCTCAATGGATAATACTAAACCATCTCAAAACTTACCTGATACAGAGTACAAATGGGGATTCACGACGGATATCGAAACCGAGACAGTTGGTAAGGGTCTGAACGAAGATATTATCCGTTTGATTTCTTCTAAGAAGAACGAGCCTGAGTGGATGCTAGAGTATCGCTTGAAAGCATACCGTTACTGGCTGACTTTGACAGAGCCTACATGGGCCAATGTTCGTTATCCAAAAATCGATTTCCAAGATATTTGCTACTATTCTGCTCCGAAGAAAAAAGTGGACGGTCCAAAATCAATGGACGAGCTTGATCCAGAATTGGTTAAAACTTTTGAAAAACTCGGCATTCCTTTGACTGAGCAAAAGCGTATCTCTGGTATCGCAGTCGATGTGGTTTTTGACTCGGTTTCTGTCGGAACAACTCATAATGAAGTTCTTGAACAAGCAGGCGTGATTTTCTGCTCGATCTCTGAAGCCGTTCAAAAACATCCTGAGCTTGTGAAAAAATATTTGGGCACAGTGGTGCCGTTTACAGACAACTACTATGCGGCTTTGAATGCTGCGGTCTTTACGGATGGCTCTTTCTGTTACATCCCTAAAGGTGTTCGTTGCCCGATTGATTTGTCGACGTACTTCCGTATCAATGCCAAAGACACAGGTCAGTTCGAAAGAACATTGTTGGTTTGTGACGAAGGTGGCTTTGTGAATTATCTTGAGGGCTGTACGGCTCCTCAACGTGATGAAAACCAGCTTCACGCGGCAGTGGTTGAGCTGGTGGCACATGAGAAAGCCGAGATTAAGTACTCGACAGTTCAAAACTGGTACACAGGCGATAAAGAAGGTAAAGGCGGCATCTACAACTTCGTAACGAAGCGTGGAAAAGCAGCCGGTAAACATTCGAAAATTTCTTGGACACAAGTAGAATCTGGTTCTGCGATTACTTGGAAATATCCTTCAGTCATCTTGCAAGGTGATTACTCAGAAGGTGCTTTCTATTCTGTGGCTTTGACTCACGATTATATGCAAGCCGATACCGGCACAAAGATGATCCACATTGGTAAGAACACCAAGAGCACGATCATCTCTAAAGGGATTTCCACAGGGCATTCTTCGAATGCTTACCGTGGCCAAGTTAAAATTATGGCTTCTGCGGAAAATGCACGTAACTACTCTCAGTGTGATTCCATGCTGGTGGGGGATCAGTGCAGTGCCCATACGTATCCATATATTGAAGTAAAAAACAAAACTGCAACTCTTGAGCATGAAGCAACCACTTCACGCATCAGTGAAGATCAGATTTTCTATCTGCAATCTCGTGGCCTGAACATGGAGCAAACAATCTCTATGTTGGTGAACGGATTCTGTAAAGAGGTGTTCAAGGAACTTCCTCTGGAATTCTCTGTAGAAGCGGTCAAACTTATCGAAATGAAACTTGAGAATAGCGTAGGTTAATGATGTTAGAAATTAAGAATCTCCATGCACGTGTAGAAGAAAAAGAAATCCTTAAAGGTTTGAACCTAAAGGTCAATGCCGGTGAAGTTCATGCCATCATGGGCCCGAACGGTTCTGGAAAATCGACTTTGTCTAAAGTTTTGGCTGGTCACCCAGCGTACGAAGTGACAGAGGGTGAAATTAAATACGAAATCAACTTCCAGATGAAGGATTTGATGGAACTTGCCCCAGACGAGCGTGCAAAAGAAGGCATCTTCTTGGCGTTCCAATATCCGATTGAAGTTCCGGGGATCAGCAACTTTAACTTCCTACATACTTCATTCAACGCGGTTTTATCTCATCAAGGCTCTGAGCCAATGACTGAAGAAGAGTTCCGTGTGTATTTGACTGAAAAAATGAAGATCGTAGCCATGAAGCAAGACTTCTTGGAGCGTCCAGTAAACGTGGGTTTCTCGGGTGGTGAGAAAAAGCGTAACGAAATTCTGCAAATGGCGGTTTTAGCTCCGCGTTTGGCGCTTTTGGATGAAACAGATTCAGGTCTTGATATCGATGCGCTTCGTATCGTGGCTGAAGGCGTGAACAAACTTCGCCGTAAGGACAACGCAATTGTGCTTGTGACTCACTATCAAAGACTCTTGCACTATATTAAGCCGGATTTCGTTCACGTATTGGCAAATGGTAAAATCATCGAAACGGGTGATTATAAGCTGGCTGAGACTTTGGAAGAACGTGGTTACGACTGGTTGGTGGGTTAATTAAAATGAACTTACTAAAGAACTTCGACAAATTTGCTTCTCAAATTCCGGCTGCCGGCAAAGCGCAAGCTTTGCGTGAAAAGGCTTTGGAGTTTTTGAATGCAAAAGGTCTTCCGACAAGAAAAGACGAAGACTGGAAATACACCAGCGTGAAAGTGTTGAATGACGAAACGTTTGTTCCTGCGGAACTCTCAAGTCTACAGCCTTCTCATGATACGATGAAAGCCATTCAAGCAAAATTGAACTCAAGCTTTATCAACATCGTTTTCCACAACGGTGTTTTCAATAAAACTCTTTCTTCTGTAGAAGAACTGCCTGCAGGCACAAAATTTACCGAAGGCAAAGAGCTTGTGACGGAAGAATTTAATGATTCTTTCGAAGCTTTGAATGCAGCCTACTTCACAAAGAACTACACACTAGAAATTTCCCCAGACACTTCTGTGGATAAAGTTGTGAACTTCGTGTTTTACACATCTTTAGAGAACGGTCCTGCGGTGATGGTAAATCCACGCGTGACCTTGAAAGTCGGAGCGCGCTCTTCGGCGAAATACCTCGAGTCTTACTACGGTCAGAAAGACGCCCGTTATTTTGTGAATTCACAAGTAAACGTCGAAGTGGCTGAATCTGCAAAGCTAGTAGCTGTTCGTTTGCAAGGCGAAGGCGTTCGCGCCGTAAATATCGGGCGTACGACCTTTACTTTGGCTAAGGCGGCTCATTTACATAATTTGGTTTTCTCGACAGGCGCTCTTTTATCTCGTCACAGTTTGGTGATGGAACTAAAAGCTCCTGAAGCTTTTGCGATCGTTGATGGTTTGTACGTTACTAAAGACAGTCAACATGTGGATAACACCACTTTGATTGATCACCAAGTTGGAGCTTGCAATACGTCTCAACACTATAAAGGCATTTTGGCGGATACTTCCCGCGGCGTCTTCAACGGTAAAGTGTTGATCCGTCAGGGGGCGCAGAAAGCAAACTCAGAGCAATTGAACAATAACTTGCTCTTAAGCCGTGAGGCAGAAGCTGACAGCAAACCGCAATTGGAAGTTTACGCAGACGATGTGAAGGCTGGGCACGGATCTACCGTGGGTCAGTTGAATCGTGAAGAGCTTTTCTATTTGGAAAGCCGTGCGATTTCTCCAGAGGTTGCGATCCCGATGTTGAGCTTTGGTTATACGTCTGAATTGATTTACAAGATTGAAAACGAAGAATTGCAAAATTGGTTAAATAAGGAGCTTCGTGAGGCCTTTACGGGTCTTCAAGTGGGATTGAAATAGTATGAGTCAGGATTCTTATTTTGAAAAAGTACGCGCTCAGTTTCCAGCCTTGACCCAAAAGGTGCATGGCAAGGACTGGGTTTATCTGGACAGTGCTGCAACGACGTTGAAGCCTGAATCTGTGTCCCAGCGTATTTACAATTTTAATAAGTACGAAGTTTCAAACGTACACCGCGGGGCTCATACCATCGCGGATAAAGCCACAGTGAACTATGAAAATGCCCGTCAAGCGGTGGCCGAGTTTATCAATGCAAAATCCCAGGATGAAATCGTTTTCGTGCGTGGTACGACCGAAGCCATCAATTTGGCAGCCCATAGTTATGCTCGCAACGTCCTGAAGGAAGGAGACGAAGTTCTTCTGACCGAGATGGAGCATCACGGAAATATCGTTCCTTGGCAGTTAGCCGCGGAAGAGAAAAAAGCCAAAGTCCTTGCTGCTAAAGTTTTAGATAATGGCGAATTAGATATGGCAGATTTCCGCGCGAAGCTTAGTCCAAAAACTAAGATCGTTGCAGTTACTGCGTGCTCTAATGTATTAGGCACAGTAAATGACATTTCTACGATCGTTAAAGAAGCCCACAAAGTCGGTGCGAAAGTTTTGGTCGATGCGGCTCAAATCGTTTCACAGGAAGCGGTGGATGTGCAGGCATGGGATTGCGATTTCTTGGCATTCTCTGGTCACAAACTGTTTGCACCATTTGGTATTGGCGTTTTGTATGGCAAAAAAGAATTGTTAGATCAAATGCCTCCGTATCAAGGTGGCGGTAGCATGATCACGAATGTCAGTTTCGAAAAAACGACTTTCAATGATGTGCCTTTCCGTTTTGAAGCGGGAACTCCGAATGTCGGGGGCGCGATTGCCCTTCATGCGGCGATTGATTTCGTAAAAAGCATTGGTTTTGATAAAATCAAAGCTCATAAAAAAGCGCTTTTGCAGGCAGCAACAGAGGGTATTTCGAAAATCCCGAATGTCAGAATCATTGGTACTGCCGCGAACAAAGGGCCTATTTTAAGCTTCGTAGTTGAAGGGGCCCATCATTCGGATATCGGCCAAATCCTTGACCAGCAAGGCATTGCCGTGCGCGCTGGGCACCACTGTACTCAACCGCTGATGAAGCGCTTCGGGATTACAGGAACTGTCAGAGCATCCTTTTCGGTTTATAATAATATGCAAGATGTAGAGAGCTTTGTGAAAGCTGTTAAAAAAGCTCAGGAGTTATTTCAATGAGTGCTCAAGATGTACTAATCAGAATCCAGGCGACTCCGAATCCAGCCGCATGGAAATTTGTTTTAGACCGCCCGGTATTGACCGATGGCAAAGCGACTTATTCAAGTATCGAAGAGGCCGCTCAAAATAATTTGGCGTCTGGAATTTTTGATGTTCCAAACGTTAAACAAGTTCACTTTTTCCAAAACGTGATCACGGTTACTCATACGTTTGATGCCGACCCTGAAGAAGTACAGCAGGCTGTCTGCGCAGTTATTCAAACTCGTATGGCTATCCATAATCCTAATCAAACACAGATGGACGAGAAAAAACTGAAGCGTCAAAGCCAGTCTCCGGAAGTGCAAAAAATCGAAGAGATTTTGGATCGTACCGTACGCCCTGGTTTGCAAGGCGACGGTGGTGACTTGGATGTGGTTAGTTACGAAAACAACAAGCTGACGGTTTATTACCAAGGGGCTTGTGGAACTTGCCCAAGTGCTACGACCGGAACTTTAATGGCGATCGAAGGTATTCTTCGTGAAGAATACAATCCCGAAATCGAAGTTATTGCTCTGTAGTTAGGCAGCCAAAACTTTAGGTGAATCAATCTGAGCATCCAAGATGGAAAGCAGCTGGGTTCGCCACGGCCCTTTGACCTCTAGTTCGGCAAACAAACTCAAAAGATTCGGATTAATCAAGCCCGCCCTGAGGAAATTCGAACTTAATTTAATTTTATGCCGGTCTTTAAAACTTTGAATTTCGGTATCTAACGCCCGCATGTGCGAGGTCGTGAATTTAAAAGTATTCGCCAAATGGTGCTCTTGATTGCGAAGAAGTAGGTGCCAATACTCTTCAAAGTCGAAAGATTCCGGAGAGACAATGATGTCTCGTTTTTTGTATTCCTCGAAAACACGCTGTTTATTCTTGTGAAGAATAGACGAATAGATGGTGGCTTCGCTTGCTAAGTCGTCTGCCGAGATTTCAAAAATTCTACCGAAATCAAAAAAGACAACTTGATCACCTCGGAAAAGAAGGTTGCACGGGTGTGCGTCTCCGTGTTGTAGGCCGTGTCGCAATAGAGCAAAGGCATGAAAAAACGCGATAGTGAGGCCAGCTTGGGATTTCTCTTGTGAATTTCCGCGTGCGCAAAACTCTGAAAATGATATTCCTGGCTCATAGGCGCTGACGATAATGTTTTTGCGGCAGAGTTCTCGATGGATTTTGGGGACCACGATGCGCGGTTCGTGCGCAAAAATATTTCTATAGAGTTCCTGGTGACGGACCTCTCTTTCATAATCAATTTCGTGTAAGACTTGAGTATAGATTACTGCACATTTTGTGGGAGAGTCTTTTCCTAGAATACTGGCTAAGCAATTCAAAAAAGATTTTGTGCCCGAGCGTTGCTCTAAATATTCACGAATTTGATGATGCTGAATTTTCAGAACAACTTCTTCGCCAGTTTCTAAGTTCGCGCGATAGAGTTGCGCAAGACTGGTGACTGCGAGGGGTTGTGGACATATTTTTTTGAAAATCTTGTTAACGGGTGTCGTATAGGCAGCTGAGAGAATTTTCTGAATTTGGGTAAAGCTCATTGGATTTTTTGAAAATTGCAGGTCCCCCAAAATTGCGGGAAGCTCCGTAGGAAGGCCCGGTTCGAGAGTGGCAATAATCTGCGCCGCTTTAAGCGAGAGACCCCTGGAACCCGCAAGCGATTTCAGCAGTTGTCCTGCCAATATGACCTTGAGTTTTCCACGGATTTGACAATTGCTGTATGTCTTTGTCACGTAGGAATCTAAGAGTTTACCAAGACGATGTTTTTTATTATCGTCCAGAGCGAGTCCTTCAATTTTTAGAATTTTAGTAGCGACCTGAAGGAGTGCGTTTGAATGTTTCAAAGCTTCTTGATCAACTGAAGGTTGCGACTCGGAATTAACAAGCAGAGATTTTTCATAGAGGTCTAAGAGCTTCACGATAGGGCCTGGAATAGGACGGGTGCCAGATTCCCAATGAGCTATAGCCCCATTGGTAACTTGCAATTCTTTCGCTAAATCTCTCTGCGAGTATCCCAAGAGCTGCCGCAGTCGACGAAGGCGGTCGGCACCGTTCAAAGAAACAACATTCATGGAATCTATTGCAGCAATAACAAGAAAACTTTAAAACGACACCCTCGTCTATTTCTTGCAGTGGAAATATTCAAAACCCGTAGATACTTGTAATCGCAAAATATTTCAAAATTAAGTTGGCAAAAATCTAGACTAATTGCTGTCAGCATTTGTCGCTTCAGAAAATGAAATACTTGGTAAATGTTTAAAAAGAAAACTTCTACTAAGAATTTTCCTAGTCTTTGAACTAAAGACCTAAAGAAATTTTTATCTAGATTCGGAGTCGCCCTTTTTGGACTCTTCTTCAGCCGCCGCTCTAGCCTGGGCTTGAAGATCCATGACCTTTGCGTCGGTGGTATCTTCAGGACGGCTCACAACAACGGCAGAGGCTCCTAGTGGAGTACCGCCACTCACAAGTTGACTGTGTAAAGAAATTAGCTTTTGTCTTTCTGTAGAAAAACCGCGAACCAAAATACTGATTTGCTGTGCTCTACCCAAGGGTAAGTTTAGCAGCGTGTTGTTCTGTGGACCGCGTACTAGCTCAACCCCTTCTGGCAAAGTCCATTCATAGTAGACACCAGTGGCAGCAAGATGTTGGGTAATGTAGGCGACAAGTTCCACCACTTCATAGTTGTTGTCTGGGTAGGTTCCTGGGCCGACTATTTCTAAGTTCATAGCTGCGGCTTGTTTGCCAATCACTAGGCCATGAGGAGAATAAGGTGCAATGCTTGCTAAAGAGCGGCGCGGGCCTTGTTGCTTCTGATATAAAAACATTCCGGCTCCGCCTAAGGCGAGACCTACAACTGCGAGCACAGAGAATTTTGCAAAAACCGTTAGTTTGGTACTAGGCATGTCGTCACCGTTGAGCTTGTTCCAATATAAATGTAATAATTTGCAGTTCCGCCACCGAGGTAAGCTGAAGACTTATTCATCGTCGAAGCTTTAACATTAATCATATAGTAACCAGCAGATAGACCTGTTAGATCTACAACTTCTGTTTCTGAACTGTTGTTGATATTCACTGTTTTACTTTTTCGTACCATCGTAGAGTTGCTGAAACCAGCTTGGGCCTCTTGAATCTCTTCTGAATAGTAATAACCATCGGCATAGAGATACAGATTCATATCAATAACATTGCCGGTCGAAGTCGCTTTCAAACCAATCTGCTTGCTTGTTCCATCATGATAGAAAGTATAGAAGTCATTCGACATCAGTTGGTTTGAGCGAAGATAGCTGTAGCTTGCATCAGCGACAGGAGTCATTGGCGTTGTCGCACATGCGGGGCTACCACCACCTGGGGAACCCGTGATGGTGTAACGTCCATACAGACTTGTATTCTTAATTTGGTTTTCTTCAGTGATAATACCGTTCCAAGTTACTTGGCTTTGTCCGGAGTAATTTGTATTCAGGATGGTTTGTAAAACCGAGTTATAAAGACCGAAGTTTGTAAATCTGTAAGCTGGAGTGTTTGAGTCGCGAAGCTCTACGAACGCATCCCACAAAGCTGCAAACGGCAAGCCGCCGGCGTTTGTCAGTGTTTTGTAGAGTGTTCTTGAAATTGAGAACTCTCGGAAAACACCTTCGTTTGCAGCCGCCTTGTCACGGGTTGCAGCTGCATTGGTTTCAGAAAGGTCACGGTTGATTTGAATACAATTTGAGCCAACGGTACACCCAGAACCTTCAACAGAGTCCCCAGTGAATCCAAGAGTATCCACATAACGCTTGAATCCTCCAGTTCCTTTACGAGGTCCCGTGTAAGAAGCATTATAAAGAACTCCGTTTTGTACAGCGGCTTGGAAGTAATTCGCCCAGCCTTCACTCCAGGCAAGGCGCGGATCAATGATGAAGTCACCATTGTGCGAACCACCAGGGCTTGATGGTCGGCTGTACTGGGCTTCAAGGAAATGCCCGTACTCATGCAGTACGATAGAATCATCGAAGTGATCCGTGTCAGAACTTTTTACGTCGTCATTTTTTCCGCCAAGAATATAAAGACGGTTTTCAGAAGCAATGTAGAAAGAGGCAAGTGTATTAGGAGCATTGAAATAAGAGTAAGGATTAAAGCCGGCTTTCCAGTAAACAGAAACCTTGTCGGCGACAAAGCTTGCGTTTGATGTATTTTCTCTTAAGTATTCATTCGCCCAGAAGATATCTGCGAGGATGTTGAAGGCGGCGCCCGGAATTTCAGAATCGACGGAACCACGCGCAGACGCAACAACAGTCAGGCCATTGACAGTGCTCTGACCAGCATTGACGCTGAAGCCTGTTTCCACAATATAAGGGATAGAATCGTAGATATCTTTTAGGACGCTCGCTTTCACTTTATTAGTGAGAGAGCGAGAGAGCACTTGCACGGTGTAGCTGCCCGCGACCTGCGGGATAACCAGACTAAATGCACCTGTTGCATTGGTCTCGCCACATTGAACAGTGACGCCAGCGCTATCAACGATATGGACCTCGGCGTAGGTAGTGCCTAAAGAAACTGGATTTCCAGACAGACCATTGGCTAAACTCAATGCGCGATATTCGAATGTCGCAGTTCCTGAAACAGTCGTGGTCGATCCCGAGTAGCTAGTCGCCTGAGCGGCGCCACAATAGGAGCCTTCAGGGTTTTGTGAGTATGTTGGAGCGTCGTTGTTCAATGGAGGTTGGCAGCCCGTAAGCATAAGCACAAGCGCAATATAGTACATCCACAGCTGGTTCGAGCTACATCTTAAGTCCATACTTTATTATCGGACCTAAAGACAGCTGGCTGAACGGCTCGTCTCAAAATAGGTCGCGAAAAATCAAACAAAAGTCTGCGTTATTTCGAGAGAAAATGTCGAGATTTTAGACGACCGTAAAGGCTCTCGGAGTGACACGAAAATATGGATTTTAAGAGTCTAGAAAAGAGAGAATTTTGTTCGATGTAGAGAAATAAAAAAAGGCTCGAAGGCAACTCTGAAATATAAACCTGTTTTCGCTAAGGTGGGTGGCCATGGTAACAACTTTAGGCTTCTCAGTACTAGCTGAGCTTGCACACCATTGTCAGGGACAGCCCCCAATTCATGCTCATAAGGTTTATTTTCGATCGAGTTTTACGCCGTCGAACCCTGAATTCATTGTCATATATACTTCCAAAAAAAGCAATTAGGCCAGACTCGTGCCAAGACGATTTTGTCCGATAAGCGTATCATGACAGCCGAAAAATTGGATTTTTTCTTCCCATTTGTCGTTTTTTTCTATGGACTCCTCATACTACTTGTGCTGGAAAACCCAGCGCTGGTTAAAATCGGGGAGGAGCGTCTGGGTGCGGCTTTCCAGCAGATGAGTCGTCACAAAGGACTCGCTTGGATTTGTTTTTTTGTTGGGGGCCTTTGGTCAATCCAAAATGTTTATTTGACTCTGTAAGAGGGGATAATTAAGTTCTCTCCCTAGGATGTCTGACCAGCTTGAACTAAAAGAAATTGTAGTGAACGACGAGCCTCAAGTGCTATCGATTGAACAGTTAAATCTTTCGATCAAGCAACTTCTTGAAGGGCAGTTGAGCCTCATTTGGGTTCGCGGCGAAATTTCAAATTTCAAAGCCCACACTTCGGGACATTTCTACTTTTCACTAAAAGACGCAAAATCTCAAATTAGCGCAGTGATGTTCCGTGGTCATAATTCGCGTTTAAAATTCAAACCAACAGATGGCATGGAAGTAATCGTTCGCGGGCGTATTTCTGTGTACGAGCCTCGTGGCAGTTATCAAATTCTTTGTGAGATGATGGAGCCCGTCGGTGCTGGTGCTTTGCAAAAAGCGTTTGAGCAACTAAAAGCAAAGCTCAAATCTGAAGGTTTGTTTGAAGCAGCTCGCAAAAAGCCGATCCCACACATGCCTCGTCATGTGGCGGTCGTGACTTCGCCAACGGGTGCGGCGATTCGCGATATTCTAAATATTCTTTCTCGTCGTGCTCCTTGGTTGCCGGTGACTGTTGTTCCAACAGTGGTTCAAGGGGAGAGTGCAGCTCCGCAAATTTGTGAAGCTTTCTTGAAGGCTCAAAAACTTCCAGACGTGGATGTGATTATTGTTGGTCGTGGCGGTGGTTCTATCGAAGACATGTGGTGCTTCAATGATGAGAAGCTAGCGCGTCTTGTGGCGGCGTCGCCGATTCCGGTCATTTCGGCTGTAGGACATGAAATTGATTTTACGATTGCGGACTTTGTTGCTGACTTGCGCGCTCCAACACCTTCAGCTGCGGCAGAGCTCGTAGCAAAGAGCGGTCAAGAGTTAACCAATAAGTTGCAGCAGCTTGAAAAGCTTTTAGCTTTAAACATTCAAAAGTATCTAAAGATTCTTGCGCAAAAATGTCAGATGCTGGCGAAGGGTCTGGTTGATCCGCAAAAACGTCTTCAAGATTTAACTCTGCGTAATGATGATCTTGTGACCCGTTTGCAATTGGCAACGGATCGTGCGGTCTCTGAGCGTCGTTTTAAATTGAAAATTCTTGAAGAGCGTTTGGGCTCGCCTCAAACCCTCATTCAAAAGAAACAGCAAGAACTCGAATATTTCTCTATGCGTTTACAAAAAGGGGTTTCGCTTTCTGTAGAACGTAAGAAGTCGACTCTCGGCCGTTGGATGTCGGTGCTTGAAAGCCTCAGTCCACTTAAAGTCGTAGAGCGCGGCTATTCGATTGTTAAAAAAGAAAATGAAGTTATTAAGAACTCAGGCCAGGTGAAGTCTGGGGATCTGTTGCAAATCACTTTAGCCCATGGGCACCTTGAAGCCCGTGTGGAGAAAGTCACCACGTAAGGGAGTGGCCCATGGATTTTGAGAAAAAACTTGGTCGTCTTGAAGAGATCGTTAACAAGATGGAAAAAGGCGACTTGGCGCTGGAAGAATCTTTGTCTTTGTTTGAAGAAGGCGTAAAGCTTTCTCGTGAATGCCATCAGAAATTGAACGATGCTGAATCCAAAGTGAAATTGCTTGTGAGCATGGACCAAAACGGCAAAGCGACGACAACAAATTTCGCTTCTGACGAGACATAAGGATCTTTTTTTGGACCTGATGATTCAGTTCGAATCAGAACTCAAGAAACGCATTGAAGCGGTGGATGAATATATTCACCGCTATTTTCATTCTATGGATCTGCCTCCTGGGGCGGCGATTCTTGAGCTTAAAGAGTCCATGTACTATTCCGCTGGTAGCGGTGGAAAAAGATTTAGACCTGTATTGTCCCTGTTGATTGGCGAACTTTTTTCTGTTCCTGCTAATCGTATTCTGCCTTTTGCGACTGCGGTTGAGCTCATCCATACCTATTCTCTGATTCACGACGATTTACCGTGCATGGATAACGATGACTTCCGTCGTGGCAAGCCAACCAACCACAAGGTGTATGGTGAAACCACCGCATTGCTTGCTGGTGATGCGCTTTTGACCGAAGCGTTTTTGTTAATCGCAAAAGAATACAAAGAAAATGGTTTTCTAGCAGCCCAGCTTTGTGAACTTCTTTCCCGTGCAGCGGGAGTTCGCGGTATGGTGGGTGGTCAAGCGATTGACCTTAAAGCGAAAAACTTGAGTGTTGAAGAGCTGACTCATTTGCACAATCTAAAAACCGGACGCATGATCCAAGTGGCTGCAGAAGGTGCCGCGATTGTTGCTGGTGCAAGTCCTAAAGAAATTGAAAGCCTTGCAAAGTTTGGCGAGTTCTTGGGCCTTGCCTTTCAAGTGGCAGATGACATTTTAGATCACGGCGAAAAGGACCAAGAGGCTCGCAGCTTTACGGGACTCCTCGGTGTTGAAGGTACTAAAACGTATCTACAAGAAATCAGTGAAAAAGCTCTGAAAGAACTGCACAAAATTCCAAATCGCTCTGTCATTCTAGAGCACATGATTGAGTTCAATCGTCAGCGCCAAAAATGAGACTCGACCTTTACTTAGTTCAAAAGAAATTAGCTTCTTCTCGTACTCACGCTCAAGAACTCATTCATTCGGGCCAAGTATACCTTCTTAAAAACAATCAAAAGGTCTTTCTTAAGAAGCCAAATCATAACGTGAATGAAGACGAAGATCGGATCCATGTTGAAGAGGGTGCTGCCAATCGTTTCGTATCACGCGGTGGTTTGAAGCTTGAAGGAGCTTTGCAACACTGCGCTCTGTCGGTAAAGGGACTGCATGTTTTAGATGTGGGCATCTCGACTGGCGGATTCTCTGACTGTTTGTTACAAAGTGGTGCTGCCCAAGTATTGGGAGTGGATGTAGGACACGGCCAACTTCACTCAAGCTTAGTAAATCATCCGCAATTAAAACATATCGAGGGTCTTAATGCCCGAGAGATCGATCAGGATTCCCAAGTAAAAGCCGCAATGCCGAAACAAGGTTTTGACCTGATTGTCATGGACGTGTCTTTCATTTCGATCACATTGATCATTCCACAGCTATTGAGCTTACTGAAACCACAGGGACATTTACTGAGTCTTGTAAAGCCACAGTTCGAGGTCGGCCCAGAGGGTCTTGGAAAAGGTGGACTCGTGAAAGATCCTGGACTCTATTCCATTGTTGAAGATAAAGTGAGACACCTTTGTGAGAACTCTGGGATGAGCGTCAAAGATTATTTTAACTCACCAATCGAGGGAAAAGATGGGAACAAGGAATTTTTCATTTTTGCTCAAAAAAAATAAGTACCTTTTATTGCTACTCAATTTATTTTTTGTAGCTGCCTGCCAACACTTGCGTACGCGCGATGATATCGAGGCTGAAAAAGAAGGTGCGCAAACCGAAACTCCTTCGGGCCCAGTGCAACCTCCGAAGTACGAAGTTCCAACACCACAAGCACCGACCCAAGAAGCACCACCACAGGCGTCTCCGATTCCGGCGATTCCAAAAATTGGTTTGATCTTAGGTCCTGGCGGAGCCCGTGCTTATGGGCACATTGGTGCCGTTCAAAACTTGAACCGACTGAAAGTACCAGTTTATGGCACCGTTGGTATTGAGTGGGGCGCCCCCGCGGCAGCGCTTTTGTCCTCGAAGGGTCAGGTCTATGATATGGAATGGCAGATGTTCAAGTTGAAAGGGGATGAACTTAATTCGAAATCCCTGATCGGCTCGGGCGGTAAGGCCAACGATGTTTCTGCACTGAAAGACTTTTTCCACACCGCTTTTGGCGGTCTTAAAGTTGAAAACTTCAAACATCCGTTTGGTTGCCCCGCTTATAACATCTCTAAGAACCAGGTTTATATGATGAGCCGTGGTGTGGTTGAGCAGCTAATGCCTTATTGCTTACCTTATCCACCTCTATTTAAACCGTTCAACCGCAACGTCAGTGCGATGCGAGAGTTGAAGATGGCAGCTGACTACTTACGTTCCCAAGGGGCGAATTACATCGTCCTTATTAATGTGTTGGGACGTGATGCAGGTAAGAAGTCTTTGGTTCGCGAGACCGAAAGCACGGACGCCGTGGTGTGGTCTGAGATCGCTAGCTACTATGCAAAAGCGCAAGCTGGTGTAGATGCAGTGATTCCAGTTGAGTTAGATGGTTACATGGTTACTGATTTTGACAAGCGTCGCGAGATCATGCAGAAAGCTGCAGAAGTTTCGCAAAAACCGATCGAGATTTGGGCCCGTAAGTTAGGATTTTAAAAAGGAAGAGTTATGAGAAAACCTACAGAAGACGTAAGAATTTTTGCAGAACGCAGACAACGTATCGCTCAAGAACTTCAAGGTTCGGCATTGATTGTGGCGGCTCACCCCGAGCATGTTCGCAATCACGACGTTCACTATCCGTATCGTCAAGATTCTAATATGTACTATCTGACTGGTTTTGAAGAGCCAGAAAGTATTTTGATTCTTCGTCCTGGTTTAAAACCTGAAAGCGTGATGTTCGTACGTCGTCGCGATCCAGAACGTGAAACATGGGATGGTTTCCGTTACGGACCAGAAGGTGTCGAAAAAGAATTCAAAATCGACAAAGCTTATCCAATTGATGAGTTTATGACTCACGCGCCAGGTCTTCTAAAAGAAGTCGACCAGGTTTATTACCGCATGTTCAAAAACTCAGAGGCCGATGCCAAAGTTCAAGAGTGCTTGGAAAAAGTAAAATCCATGCAAGGTAGAACTGGCTATGGTCTTTTGCCAGTCCACGACGCCGACACTTTGTTGGGCGAATACCGTTTGGTGAAGTCCGAGATCGAACTTACCAATCTTCGTGAAGCTTGCGAAATTTCTGCTCAAGCCCACTTAGCAGCAATGCGCTTTACTCGCCCAGGTGTTACCGAGCGCCAAGTTCAAGGTGTCCTTGCACATAACTTCTTTATGAAAGGTGCAGCTCGTGAAGGTTACAACTACATCGTAGCGAGCGGAAACGCAGCAACCACTTTACACTATAACTTCAATGATCAGGTCTGCAAAGATGGCGATTTGTTGTTGATCGACGCAGGTGCCGAGTACAACTACTACACAGGCGATATCACACGCACTTATCCTGTGAATGGAAAATTCACAGACGAGCAAGCACGCGTTTATCAAGGTGTCTTGGATGTACAAAAAGCTATTATTGATTATGTAAAACCAGGAATCGTGTTTAAAGATCTTCACGACATGGGAACTTCGCTTTTGACGGACTTGATGTTGGAGCTTGGTCTTCTCTCGGGTCGTAAAGATGATCTGATCACAGCTCTTCAACAAAAGAGATATTACCCGCATGGTATCGGTCACTGGTTGGGTATGGATGTTCACGATGCAGGTCTTTATTATAGAAAAGGCGTTCCTCGTGAAGTCGGCGCAAACATGTGCTTTACAATCGAGCCAGGTCTTTACATTCCTGCGGATGATACGAGCGCTCCGCAGAAGTATCGTGGAATTGGTATCCGTATTGAGGATAATATTCGTGTGACGTCTCACGGAGCAGAAAATATGACGTCATCAGTACCTAAAGAAATTGCTGACATCGAGAAAGTTGTCGGCAAGTAGGCTTCTTCGGCGTCTGGGCTTCGAAACAAGGATTTGCCTTGAGATTTAAAAAGTCTTTCGGCTATTGCTTTCGGGGGACGGGCGTCCGGCCCTCACGCAAGCGCCCCGCCTTTGGCGGGGTTCGCGCCATCCGGGCGCCGCTTGAGCCCCTCTCAAGCAACATCCGAAAGCCTTTTTAAATCCCAAAGCAAATTTGCTTCGAAATTGTCGTACATCGCTTTTACGTTCATTTCTTCGTTGGAATTTTTTTGGTACTTCAGGTGTGCGCGGCAGAGACTAAAATATATCGCGGCACATGTGGATTGATGGGGTGCCTATTACGTTGCGGAGGCCTTCTAGGACTTTGTCGTTTGCGGATAGTTTTTCGCCTATTCCGGAGTAGAATTTTTGGAGTTCTGTGCCTGGGGTTGAGGATTCTTGGATGAATTGGCTTAGGGCTGTTAGGTAGCCTTGATTTGCGTATTCTTGGTAGCCGTTGTTGAAGGCCACTAGGGCGCGTTCTAATTTTTTGTTGGCTTCTGCTGACAGTTTTTCTCTTCCTGGTAAATGATAGTCGTCTACTGTGTTTAAATATACTTTGCCTTTTGTTGCGGCGAAGCTCATTGCGTTTTTTCCTGCTACCCATACTGGGAGGTTTGCGGATTCGTAGAAAAAGTTAAATACGTTTTGTGGGACTGAGCCTACAAATACGAAATATAAATTTCCTGGTTTTAATTTTTCTAGTGCTGAGAACTCTTGTGGAGTTAATAGGTGCATTTGGTTCTGGTGTTTTCTTTCTGTCGTTGCGGCTGCCTCGAAGCCTTCTACTTTTCCGAATACTTTTTTTACTGTGTCCATCTCGTCGGCGTTAAAAGGTGAGACTACAGGGATAATCACGGCTTTATCAGAACTCATTCTTTGGGCTGCTGACTTTACGGCTTTTGCGTAAAAATATACTTTTTGTGGAGCGAAAGCTTGAATGCCCACGCCGTAGACCGGGAAGCTTAAATGATTTTGTGCAATGTCAGCGAACTTTAATGCGAATTGTTTTTTATCTTCTGGAAGATCTGTTTGATTCTTAAGAGTTTCAACAAATTGATCGGCTTCTGGGGACTGCAAGTTTGTCAGTGGAAGATCCTGCAGAGTGAAAAGAACTCTTGCGTTTTTTTCGTAGAGTGCCGCTGAACCCCAACCCAGTGGTTGAAGACGCAAGTAAGTCTCGGCCATAGATACTCTTGCGAACTCTGAACCAAAACCATCGTCAGCGCCAGACATAGCTAGTTTTAGTTTTTCGATCTTTCCTTGCTTGCGTGCATTTTGGTATTCTTCTGTGCTTAGATATTTTACTTCGTTTTCAATTCCGTCAGGAAATCCTGGATAAATCTTTTTGATTTTTGCAGCGACTGACGCTTGATAGACAACTTCGAATTCGCCTTGAAAGCCAAGCTCGCGAAGACGTCGCATGACCGAGATGCCTGCAGATTGATGGCCGAAGCCTGGAGCAGAGTCGACATAAATGCGGATCTTCTTTTGCTCTTGTAAAAAGGACTTAGGGTCTGCAGCTAAAACTGCAAACCCTAAGAGTAGAATTAAACTAAAGAGCCAAAAGCGAATCACTTTCATTCTTAGAAGACCTTATCGCAACGGATGCCTTTGTAACCGGAAACCTTTAAGAAGAGGGATTCCATATTGTTGATACCGACTCTAAATTGTGAGTTTCCAACTTCTCGAATGTCGTTGTAATTTTCTGGCATAACAATGCCAGTTTTATCGAGAACTGCTTGGCGCGCGCGCGCGTAATACTCTTCTGGAGCTACAGAAATAGTCTTATACTTTTTGTCCCATTGATCATCAGGGACACTTTTGATCGTTACACTGTATTTTACGCCCTTTTCTAGATAAATAACTTCGTCAGGGAAGATAAACATTGAAGCAAGAACTTCAAGCTCGCCAGTATATCCAGAGATACTGTTGATAATTAAACGGCGTGGATCGATACGAAGCGTTGCAATACCGCCAGACTGGTTAGATTGCATGTATTTAGCCTTCATCTTTTCGATGTCTGCTTCAGTTTCTACTTCGAATGATTTTCCATCAGCGAAGTTATGAGCGATTCTTAGGTCGTAACTTGTAGAAATAAACGGAGAGCCCGATGGATTACTAGCGTGGTTGAGCATCATTTTGGTCAAAGTGTGCGGTTGAGTGAGTGGACTAATACGCTTCCCTTGGTTAACACCATTGGTTCCAAAAGTCTCGAAAGTTTCAGGCAAGCCTCTGAGTTTGAAAAGATGAGAACCCGAGCCAGCAGTCAGGCGCTTCGATAAGAGAGCACCACTAAGAACTTTTCCTTTTGCATCAGTTACTGCTTGTAGTTTTTCATCGGCATCTAGACCGCGGAACAAAATCGTTGCGTTGTCGTAGTTCGGGTGACGAATAGAATCGACGAAATCTGTCCAGAAAGACTTTTCAGTCGGCTCCATGATAGACCAAGGAAGCATTTTCTCCATCGCCTGAGCAACGCCTTCACGGTCGTTAGCTTTTAGCATTTCAGGAAGTGATTTTGTTTTTACAACTACATCTCGGTCTGCAGCACCAGCTTTATACTCTTTTACCTGCTGTAAGTAATTTTTCTTCGCAGTGGAATTAAGAGCGTCGGTAGATTTTTTGTTAGCAAGATCCAATTGGTCGATCAGCTTCTTACGAGAAACTTCATAGGTGTCAGCAGCCGAAAGTTTTACGCCTTTGGCAGCAGCATATTCCAACCAGTATTGCTTCTTTTGTTCTTCAGTCAAATTTATGATTGGTGTGAATGTACTTAACCCTTGCTTAAATAGCTGGAAATTTTGGCTCGAGAGTTCTGCTAAACGACGTTGCGCAAAAATACTGCCGCCTTTCGCATTTGCTTCGACCTCCATAAATTCGAGGGGGCTTAAAGCAGGCAACTGGTTGGATACCCCAGTGTGTGGGTGATACGAGTAAACCTCTTGCGGAAGTCCCAAAGATTTTTGCAAGCTAAACTCCATATAGTGCCAGTCGATGATAGTACCAGGAGCTGGACCCATAGGTTGGTGGTGACTTTGTTTGTGACTTGAGTGTCCTGCTTTTTGAGTGGCATAGATGGGTTTATTTTCATAGGCTGAGATATTATTGATGTCGTACATATTTTTAAGCGCGATAAGAGCATCCAAAAGCACAAAAGGATTTTTCTTCATCGAAGGATGAACGATGAGTTCAAGAGTGACCTTGTTGCTTGAGTTTGGTGAAAGAGTCATGTGTGTCGTTTGACCTGCTGGTAGGTCGGTGCTGTACTTCATTTCGATCTTAATGAGCGAAGTTCCGTTTTGAGTTTGCTCAAAATTTTTGTTGGCGACTGCTACCAATTGTTCCATTGCCGAGTGCGGATTCGTTAGAATTGCTGTCTCAAACTTTTTGATATGCTCTTTGGTGAGTGCACCCGAGTACATGCCGCCGTTCCCGTGCCAATAAGTAGCGTTATCGTACCCTGGTTGGTAATGTCCCTGACCATGAGAGTTTGCATTATGGGAAGGCGGAGGCCCGTCTGCAGCTTTCACAGGAGCTGAGATTTGAACGCCTAATAAAGCAGCCATTACCATTTTAGATAAAAACGATTTACGCAAAGTCATATTACACCTCTCCAATAAGAGTCTTTGAGCAAGAGGCATGCCCGAGCATAGGCAATTTTTACAGGGTTGGAGTGTCTAGAGTTTAAACAGCGCGCGCCTTTTTGGGTTTCGAAGCGCTTGAAATCTCAAAGTAATATGATGATGAACGCTTATATTCGATTTTAGGGTACGGAGTATTGGCGTAGGCCTTGCTCCCTATCCTATATATGTTGAAACGTGTAATTAACCTTGTCCTTATATTATGTGTGTCTGGATTCCATGGTCGAATTCAGGCGGCTGAAGTCAATCATACGGATGCGAAAGCAAAGCTTCAGTATTTGCTAGCTGTTGATCGTTTGGATTTCTACGCTCAAAACCTAGCCGATTTCCTGGACGGTAAAAAATCACCTCAACTTATTCAGGCTTTACGTAATTTAAAACCCGAACACTATTATAGTCAGCGCTTAAACCTTAAAGATCTTGAAAATACAAAAGCTTGGCAGCAATTGATCTTTGCAAGCCTTAAGCAAAACAATCCGACCTTAAGCGTGGCATTGCCAGACCTTGAGTGGAACTATGACTTTTTTAAAAATAAGATGGCGGCGCGTTTTGGAATTAAGGACGCAGCAGTGCCTAAGCCAGGATATCAACCTGAGTCTAAATTAGATCCAGAGAGCCAGAGATCCATTCCAAAAATTCGTGGTAAAAAAATTCTTTTGGATACCGAAAGATATATTGCCGAAAAAACCAGCCGCGCTATTTTCTGGGACGCTATCTTGAATCAACGTGATTTTGCATTCTATGTTGGAACTCAAGCAGACTTCCAAGAACAGATCCATAAAGGTGGTATCGAATTAGTTACGGAAGTTCAGCCGATGGCTAATAACTATAATAAGATCTATCTGACCTTTAATCCGAAGAGCGGTAAATATAGTTATGCTATGAATTTGATTTCAGGCGATGACCGAATCAAACACTTGTCTGCACAGCTTCGTTTAATAAAGTTTGATGGAAAATCTGCCTTTGAACAGGGCCAAGACAAAGTAAGGGTCTTTGGTAGCGCCGCTGAATTCCATAAACGTCAAGAACGCATTCTTACCGATTTGTTCTCACAGTTGCCGAAAGCAGACAAAATCGTGATCGGTCAAAAAGGTGCAATTGAAGACGTTATTAAGAATGCTGGCATGATGGATGTCGTTGGTAAAGAGTCTTCCCAAGTTGTAAACGGATTGAACCTTCCAAAAAACAAAGTATCTAAGTTTGAAAATCTAATCGGGAAAGTAAATAAAGAAAGCGCTTTCACGACAGACTCGGTTGCTCCAGGTTCGATGATCGACAAAGCCTATGCTCTAGCGAAGGACCCAATTCAGCGCTCGTACAAACAATTTGATTCTGAACAAGCAAGTCACAATTTCGCCGACTATCTCTTAGAAGATAGAAACGGAAAAATCCAACGCTGGCGTGTATTCTCGGCAATTTGGGGTGACGAAATCATTCCAATTGCGCGTGCTCTTAAAAATACGGGTCATAATGATGTTGTCTATATCGGTACTGCAGGTGCGATTGCTAATAAAGGTTTAAAGGTCGGTGATGTGATCGCAGGCGATCACGTATACACCCATTCTGGAAAGACATTGAAGTTCAGCGAAGGAAAGCTTGTTAAAAATGAGCGTCCTTATGGTGTTGGTCAGGTTTATACTCCATTTGATGAAACAGATAAATGGTTGTCTGAAAAAGGCCCTATGATTGATGCCGTTGAAGTTGAAACAGGTTATTTGCGTGAACAGCTTGCTGCGAATGCAAGACTTGAAGCTTACTTCTTGATTTCCGACGTCGTAGGTTCTGAAAGTGAAACTTTGGCGCATGCGGCACAAAGTGCTTCAAAGCGTAAGCGTGGTCAGTTGAGACTTCTTGAAAACCTCTTTGTTCAAAATGGTATTGTGGCACCAGTGTCGAATTTCGAAATTTTACCTATGAACAATGCTTTGCGTGGGACCTATGAAAAGTTGAAAGTCCTTCGTCCTTCACGCGAAGAATTCTCTTTGATGCAAATTGCTCAATTAGCGGCCCGCGAAGGTAAAACAAGCACGGCTGATTTAGAAGCACTGTTAAAGAGCCAGCCAACCTTCACTCGTACAGAGTTGAGCAATGCGATTTTGTCTTTGGGCGGGTTGATTGCTGAAATTGAAAATAAACTTGGAAAGAATGTACAAGTAGGAATCTTCTCTGAAAGCCTATTTGCAGGTACTTTCAATCCGAAAGTTAAAACGTCGATCCAATTGTTAGTGCCAGGGTTGAGCAGCAAAACCGAACTTGCAGCTAAAATTGGCGCAGATCAATGGAAGCGTTTTGAGCAGGCTTTGTCGAAGCACTTCGATATTAGTATTATGACTGAGGCAGATCCTAAGGCGAGAATAGCGAAGTCTTTCAAAGTCAGTGATGCTCAAGATTTCTATCGTAGCTTTGAAAATATGGTATTGAAACCTGCAGGACTTACTGCCGAGATCGATAAAAACGGCAGCTATCGTGCGCGTCCTCTTCCAGGCGTCGATGGCCCTGCGCGTATCCGTTGCGAACTCGTCCTCCAATAAAAGAAGAAAGACCTTTTCAGGTCTTTCTATATTTAGTGAACATTTTTGCGTTTTTTGGGTGCGGACTTCTTTTTACCTTGAGCTCCGCCGGTTTCTTTATTCACCGTTGCCCAGGCAATCCGTCCGGCTTTTTTCTTAGATGCGCCTTTTTTCTCATAGCCCTCTTCAATATGCTGAGCCATGCGTTTTTGTTTCGGCGAATAACTTTCTTTAGTTCCTCTTGTTGGCATAAGTACCTCCTGAGCAAAAACGCTAACAGGGGTTTTTCACTTTTATTTTTAGATCTTGTGAAGTTTTAAACTCAATCCCAGATTTTTTGAAGCCAGGACCAGACTTCCGGGCGACGTGTGCCGATTTCGAAGTGAGTTCCTTTGAACTCGCTGTAGTGATGCTTGATCTTTCGGGACTTCAACCACTGGTGCAGCTGACGGCAGCCCAAATGAAGTTTGAACTGATCGCGATTGCCGACATCAATATAGAGCGCATGAAGTTTTCTTAAGTTTTGGGCCCGCTT
The DNA here is from genome assembly GCF_047302465.1 of Bdellovibrio sp. HCB337. Classification (GTDB taxonomy): domain Bacteria; phylum Bdellovibrionota; class Bdellovibrionia; order Bdellovibrionales; family Bdellovibrionaceae; genus JACMRP01. Next base: position 179,742 of record NZ_CP178621.1, read on the forward strand.
TGGAAAGAATACCAACGGATCCATCGCCAGCCACTTTTTCCAAATCGCAGGCTTCATCTTTCCAGTGTGCGTATCCATAGGAAGCTCGCCGTCGGCGTAACAAAGACTCATGCCTACAACATTAACCAAAGTATGAAAGTTTTTGCTTCTGCGCAGACGGCCTTCACGCAATTCCTTCAGAAGCCCTTTGAGACCACCGTATTCATTCCAATCCGTCAGAGATTCGTAAATCTCTCCGAGTAAGGCGGCTTCAAAGAAGCAATCCGGTGCAATGGCTGCAGCCACACCAAAAACTTTTGGGAACTTCGATGCCAAATGAAGAGAGCCGTATCCGCCACTGGATCCGCCTGTCACACACCAGTGTTTTGGCAGAAGGCTTACGTCATATTTTGAATGAATCGCAGGAACGAGTTCCTTTATTAGATAGTCTTCGTAGTTTCCTTGGCGACTATTCACGAACTGAGAGCCACCCCAAGAAGTCATGGCGTCGACAAACACGTATAAAGCCTTTGGCGCTTTTTTCGCAGTAATAGCTGCATCCAAGAGTTCAATGTTTGTGGGCTCGCCAAATTTAGGAGAAAAAGGGCCCGAACCGTTGCCGGTTAAGCCTGAAAGATAAAATACGACTGGAAGAGGGCCTTCGGCATTACGAGGAATCAGAATCGGATTACGACGTAATGTTGGATCTTGAAGGCTGTTGCCTTTAAGAGCTTTGCTTTCAATTAGCAAAGTTTCCATATCAAAGTTCTTAAGATCCAAAACCGAAATATTATCGAGAGTCGTTACTGTCATTTAGATAAACCTGTGATGGACCCAAGACTTCTGCGTAGCGATTTTCTGGAGGTCATTCTCTGTTTTAAAGAGTCGATCATCCTGATTCGCGGCACTCACAGCCATAGCCAAATCCGTTGCTGAATTCAAAAGTTGGAAGTCACCCATCGTGTTGCCGGAAGCAAAGAAAGGTTTTTTACCGTCAGTGTGTTCAAGTAAGGCCTCTACTTTACCCATTTGGTAAGTGATGATGCCTTTTTGATTTTGCGTAATAAGCTCATTTTCAACATGAGTCTCGATGCCGATGACATTTTTTGGTTCTAGACCCAAAAGCTTTGCTCCCGGATCTACAGCCCATTTGATGGACGCGGTCACAACATAGACACGAACACCTTTGCTTTTGAAAAGCTCGATGATTTTTTTCTGTTCTTCAAAAACGGGAATTGGCGCTTGAGCTTTAACAGCATTTTCAGCCCATTCTTGAACCGTCTGCAGCTTTTGCCCGTTGAGAATTTGCGCAAGCCACAAATAAGCTTCCGTTGGATCTTTCTTTTTAAGCTCTTCATAGTGAGCCCAAGGATCAGAAGGCAGGTTCACCAATTTGTTGTCGATTTGGTGCTGAAAAAAGCCTTCTCCAAGATCAGTGTCCCAAAGAGTTCCGTCGGCATCAAAGGCAGCAACGGGTTCTGCGTCCTTCGCCAAGGCATAGTCCAGAGCGGCGTGAATTCGGTCCCAAATTTCTTTTGAATAAGCTTTGTATTTCATAGCGTCTTAGTATGAAATAAGAACCAGAAATTGACAAGAAATGCTTCGTAACGAAGCTCAATAGGAGAGTGCGTAGAATGGCCCTTTTTTGTCGGGTGATCCAACTCCAAGACCTGCCAGAAATCCTCGATTTTGAAAACAAGAAGCTCCAGGAACTCATTCCTGATGAGATGGAGCGCACTCTGCATAGCTGGAACGTCCGATGGCGCAAAGAAGCCCTCGAACATTACTTCGCTTTAGGATGGTCATTTTTGGTTCGTGATAAAGATAAAACTAGTCCTTATTCAGATGAAGGGCTTTTAGTTGGTTACTTTATGGCGCAACCACTCTTGTTTGTGGATGGCCAGACTCAAAGTTTGTGGGTAGAACATCTGCAATACGCGTCGTTGCAAGCGCGCGACGAGCTTTGCGAATTAGCCTACAAACTGTCCCGCGAAAAACACTTTCAAAAAGTCTACTTTCCGAATGTTTCGGGAATTAATAATTCCATCTCGGCCTTTAAAGCCGAAGCTTGGAATCCAGCAGTGATGCACATCAAGACGACAAAGGCTTAGTAGTCATGAAAAAATTCTCGAAGGCTCAGCGCCCTCAAATGATCCAGCAAATGCAAGATGAAGTTTTTGATTTGTGCATTGTCGGTGGGGGTATTAATGGTGCCGGCGTAGCTCGAGATGCTGCCAGTCGTGGCATGCGCGTCGCTTTGGTCGAGGCTAAAGATTTTGCCTCAGGAACTTCCTCACGCTCTAGCAAGTTAATTCACGGTGGAATTCGCTATCTTGAAAATATGGAATTTCATTTGGTGTTTGAAGCATTGAATGAAAGAACGAAGCTTTTCGAGATGGCTCCGCATCTGGTGCATCCGTTACGCTTCATGATCCCGCTATATGAAAACAGCCGTGTGGGTATGTTTAAAATGGGTTTGGGAATGTGGCTTTATGATGCGTTGGCATTATTCCAAGCACCGGAAATGCATGAACGTTTAAACGCGCATGAATCTATGGATCGAATGCCGACTCTGCAAGGCGAACACCTAAAGGGTTCTTACATTTATTCTGACGCTTACATGGATGACGATCGTTTGGTGCATGAAACTTTGCGCTCAGCTCACGAATTGGGTGCGCTTTGCGTGAATTATGTAAAAGCCATCGGTGCTCAATTTAACAATGCTGGAATCATCGAAGCCGTCGAGTGCGAAGATCAGTTGAATGCACAGAAATTCAAAATTCGCGCAAAACATGTCGTTAGCTGCGTAGGTCCATGGACTGATGAGCTGGGACCAAAGCTTTTGAAAGATTGGCAAAACATTCTACGCCCGACGAAGGGTATTCACCTAACTTTGCAAAAATCTCGTTTGCCTTTAAGCAGTGCTGTCGTGATGGCCGCTGAGAAGAGTGATCGCATCGTTTTTGGCATTCCTCGTCATGAAATGGTGATTATCGGAACCACAGATACTGATTTCCAAGAGTCTCCAGACAAGGTGGTCGCAACCGCCGAAGATGTAAAATACCTTTTAGACGTGACTCGCCAGTATTTCCCAGGAGCAGGAATTACCGAAAAAGACATCGTAGCGACTTACGCAGGGGTACGACCTCTCGTGAAAGACAGTTCTTCGAGCGAGGGTAAAACCAGCCGCGAGCACGTAATCATTGATGATAAGCGGGGAGTCACTCTCGTTGCAGGGGGCAAATACACCACGTATCGCTTGATCGCTCAGCAAGTGGTTTCGCACAGTTTGGCGTTCTTCTCTCTCGAAGATCGTGTGCGCTTTGCGAAAAGTGAGACTACCAAAGCCTTAAATCCATTTACGACGGTTGATGCTTTCCAACAAGCCTTGGGTCAAGCGTCAGTTTGGGCAAAAACGACCGGCCGACCAGAGTGGGAAACCCAGCTTTTGGCTGAACGCTATGGCTTAGAAGCTGCAGAAATTCTGCATACATATCCGCGCCACTACAGCTACTGGCAACTCGAAGCTGCGCAGGCCATTGATCACACTTTGTGTCTGAATCTGGTGGATTTTTATGCCCGAAGAGTGCCTTTATTTTTGGCATATCCAGAGCACGGGATGCCTCAACTAGAGAGTATTTGCGAAATTTTCCAAGAGAAACTTGCTTGGTCTGACTCTGAACTGAAAAAACAGAAAGAAGATTTACGAGTTTATATGGAAAAAGAGCTCAGCTGGAAGAGCGGGTTCTAGACACATTGTGACGTAATCTCTCGCTGCAGTCTAAATATCTGCATTGACTCCCGTTTTTGTGGAATCTAGACTTTATCCAAACTTAATTTCTTTGCGAGAGAATAATGTCAATTATTGAGAAATTCACAGATTACTTTTCGAACGACATCGCGATTGATTTGGGTACCGCGAACACTTTGGTTTATGTCAAAGGGCGCGGAATTATTCTGGATGAGCCCTCCGTCGTTGCTGTACAAAAAAACTATCGTGGAATGCAAAACCGAGTTCTAGCTGTTGGTAAAGAAGCGAAAGATATGTTGGGAAGAACTCCTGGCAGTATCGTTGCTATCCGTCCGATCAAAGACGGTGTTATTGCTGACTTCGAAGTAACTCAGTCCATGTTGAAATACTTCATTGCGAAATCCATGGGCGAGAAAAAATCTTTCATCCGTCCACGTATCATCATCTGTGTTCCCTATGGAATTACTCAGGTGGAAAAACGTGCGGTAAAAGAGGCAGCTCAATCTGCGGGTGCGCGCGAAGTTTATTTGATTGAAGAACCAATGGCAGCCGCTATCGGCGCGGGTCTTCCAATCACTGAGCCTTCAGGAAATATGGTTGTCGACATGGGTGGTGGTACCACTGGTGTTGCAGTTATTTCTTTGGGCGGTATCGTTTACTGTAAATCTATCAAAGTTGCTGGCGATAAATTTGATGAAGCGATCATCAACTACGTTCGCCGTCAGTTCAACTTGTTGATCGGGGAAAGAACTGCCGAGTTGATTAAAATTCAAATCGGCAATGCTTATCCTTTTGAAGATGAAAAAACTATGGAGATCAAAGGTCGTGACTTGGTAGCGGGAGCTCCTAAGACGATCGAGATCACAAGCTCGCAAGTGAATGATGCATTGATGGATCCTCTCTCTGAGGTAGTTGATGCTGTTCGTACGGCGCTTGAGAAAACTCCTCCAGAGTTGGCTTCTGATATCGTTGATAACGGAATCGTACTTACTGGTGGCGGAGCAATGCTTGCAAACCTTGATGTTCTTCTTCGTGAAAGAACGGGCTTGCCAGTATCTATCGCCGAAGATCCGCTCAGCTGTGTTGTGATGGGATCGGGTAAGGTACTTGATCAACTCGATCTTTTGAGACAGTTGACCATCGACTAAGGAAACGAATGGCTGAAGCCGAAATTACATCCATTGCCCTGTTTTTCTTCTTTGCTTTTTTAGACGATCGCAGGGCCTTGGAAGCTTCAACCCAAGCTATTTCTATCTGTACAAATAAAAAGAAAAAAAATCCTCAGTTCAACAGCAACGTCTTGATTGTAATGTCGACGTTTTCTGTTTGGACAAAACATCACCTGAAATTAAATCGTGGCAATCCGAATATCTCTACAGAAGCGGGTTGGATGATTCCAGCAGATCTGGATTTGGGCCCTTGGCGCGAATTCCAGAAACTTGCGACCCAAGATGAGCTCTTGGCGGTGATTTGGTCCAAAATTCTTGAGATTCCAGAGAAAGACATCGCCCAAGGTCTCGGTATTTCTGAAGGAACAGTCCGCTATCGTCTAGGTCGGGCCCTTCGAAAACTAGGCTCGATGGCGCAAGGGGTTTCTACTAAGAAACTAAATGCGGTAAAGTAATTGTATGTCTGAAGATGTAAACCGACTTCCTCTTTCGAAAAAAGGTCAGCGCCAGGTGACTCCGTTCACCGGGAATGAGCTTTTATACGATTATATGAGCGGCATCTTGGACGACGAACGCAGAAAAGCCGTCGAAGCTCATTTAGAGTCTTCACGAGAAGCGCAGTTAGATTTTCAGAAAATCCAGATCGGCCAACAATACTCTGAAAAGATGAAGCAAATTACCGTGTCGCATGCTCTTCACGAAAGACTGTCGGCACCTTCTTCTTACTTATCAGTTCTTTTTAAGAAATCACGTTTTGATCAATGGCCTGTCGGTTTGAAGTGGGGGCTTGAAGCTCTGGTTGTCGTCTTTGTCATTGTGACAGTTCTGACGGTGGCTCCTTGGGAAAAAGTGATGAAGCTGCGTCTATCTACCGGATCAAGTGATGTGGTGATGACGGAGCTTAATAAGTCTGCAACCGTCAGCAAGAATCTTTCTGATGCACCTGTCACAGTAGAAACTCCGCAATTTGTGGATGAGGGAATTAAGAAAGAGCCGACGGAAGCGACTGCGCCTGCGGTCGTGGCAAAAACAAGCCCAACGCCTATGGCAACAGCGACACCTGTAGCGAAGGCCACTCCGACTCCAGTTGCCCAAAAATCCCCGGCGAAAGTCGCTGCTGCAACAGCCACTCAGGAAGAAGAGTCTGAGGAAAATACTGACAGCAATAAATCTAACACCGGTTATTTGTATCGCGGAGGAATCGCGGTAACGAATTTAGATGCTGTTGGACCGAAAATTACAGAAAAGATTGTTGAGCTTGGTGGACGTAAGGCCGGGGAAGTTGAACTCGGTTGGCAAAAAACTCCAGGCTCTGCCTATTTCCATTTCACTATCCCAGAGGCCAAATACGAAGAATTACAGGCCTTCCTCTCTGGCTACGGAACAGCTAAGATTGGTAAAGAGAAGCATCCGCGTGTGATGCCAGATGGGATCATTCGTTTAATTATCACGGTTGATGAAGCGAAGAAGTGAAGCAGTTAAAAAGAAAGCCTAAAAGATCACTAAGAACCATTCTGATTGTGTGGTTCTTGTTATTCTCCGTCATCCCATTGGCGTTCGTGACCGTATATTCCATGATCAAATACGAAAAAGCATTGGATCGAGAGCTGTCACAGCGCTTGGCGGGCAATGCGCGCGAGATCAGTGTTATCTTTAGTGAATACCGCGCAGGTCTTCAACAAAAACGCGATAAATACATTCGCGATCCTAACCTGGTTTATCACTTGTCTGTAAATGATGCGAACACGATTCGCAATATCGCTAGTCAATGGCTTCGTACGGACTTTGCCTCTAGCCTGACATTCTTTAATCGCGATGGTCGCATGGTTGTTAGTGTTTTCAAGGACGAAAAGGGCGAAGTCCGAAACTTTGCGCCGAGTGAGCAAGCTGTTGTCCTGAATAACAAATACGTGACTATGCTTAAAGGCCAAAAAGAAATTGGTTCCGTTGAATTCACGGAAAAAAGCAAAACCTCGTTATTGCTGATTTCGCGGGTCACAAACAGTTCCGGCAAGATCGTAGGATATCTTGAGCAGATTATTGATTTGGATCGTGGGTTTCTGAACCGTCTTAAATCTCGTTTAAAGCTAGAGATTATTTTCTTCAAAGAAGGTGGCCAGCTGATGCAGGCAAGCCATCCTGACTTTTACCTCTACAAAAAAGATTTCTTCGAACCTTATTTTAAAACCAATAAAGAGCCTTTTTTTGATTTGAACATTCGCTCAATGCCGTATGGATTTTTGATTTATCCACTTGAGTGGAAGCCATCCAATATCTATGTGGCTTTGGGAGCTTCCAAGAGCGAGGCAAAGGAAGTTCTAAAAAACGTAAACTTTGCCTTTATCTCGGTCGTGGTTGGGATCATTGTGGTTCTATTCATGACGATCTTAGTGACCTCTAACTGGGTATTGAAACCCCTATATGAATTGGTCGAAGCTTTGCAAAGATTTGAAACGTCAGAAAACTCAGTTGAGCTTCCTGTTAAGAATGACAATGAAATCGGTCTACTGACGGCAAGTTTCAATGAAATGAGCCGTCGTATTTCTCAGGCAAGAACAGACTTAAAGAAAAAAATCTTCGAGTTAGAAGGCGCCAATCAAGAACTTAAAGACACCCAAGCAAAACTGGTTCACTCGGCAAAAATGATTTCGTTAGGTCAGCTAGTAGCTGGCGTGGCGCATGAGTTAAATAACCCCATTGGCTTTATCTCTAGCAATATGACTCATCTTCGTGATTACTCTGAAAAGTTGATCAAGCTAGTTGAAACTGCAGAGACTCAGCCACAAAACTTGCCAGCAATGAAATCTGAAGTAGAGTACGACTACATCGTGCAGGACATGCCAAAGCTAATTGCTTCGTGCGAAGACGGCGCACGCAGAACCAAAGACATTGTGTTGGGGCTTCGTAATTTCTCGCGTCTTGAAGAAGCAAAGCTTAAAGAGATCGATATCCATGAATCCCTAGATACGACTTTGAATTTGTTGGCTGGCGAAATTAAGAACCGCGTGCAGATTCATAAGCACTATGAGCCTATTCCAAGAGTGTCTTGTTACGCGAGCCAAGTGAATCAGGTCTTTATGAATATTCTTTCGAATGCGCTTCAAGCGATCGAAGGACCAGGCCATATTTGGATTTCTACCCAGCCAATCCGCGATACGAGTGATAAAAACGGCAAAATCCAGGTGTCTATCCAAGATAGTGGTAAGGGTATGAAACCGGAAGTTTTAGAAAAGATCTTTGATCCGTTCTTCACTACCAAAGGTGTTGGGCAGGGAACTGGCTTGGGATTGAGCATCTCTTACGGAATCCTACAGAGTCACGGCGGTGAAATCCAAGTCCGTTCAGAGGTCGGAGTCGGCACTGAGTTTATGCTGATAATTCCGGTGTATCCGCCACCAAATCGCCTTGCGAAAGAAAACGACACATAAATATGAAAAGAGAAATTTTCGTTAAAATCGGCGAAGTAAAAGTTGGTAGAGACGAAGATACTCTGAAGGCAACACTTGGTTCTTGTGTCGGCATTGCATTTTTGTGGAAAGAAAAGAACATCTTTGGATTGGCCCATTGTCTGTTACCGGACGGCTCCGAACAAATCTATCGTTTGAGTGCAAGGTATGTGGCTCTGGCAATCCCGTCTTTAATGACGATGATGGAAATCACGCCCGCAGACGTTGGAAAAATCGAGGTGCATATAGCCGGGGGCGGTAATATGCATGAACCCGTCGTCCAAGTGAAGACGGCACCGATTGGCCAACAGAACTATGAAAAAGCGCGCGCCCTTTTAAAGGAAAAAGGCTTCCGTATTCAAACAGAGGACGTGGGAGGCGATACCGCACGCCAGATCATAGTCAAATGCGGGACCGCAGAGGTAATAGTTAGAAAGATAAATGCTGTCTCAATTTGAGAATGGCTTAAAGACACTCCGCCAAGCTCCGATAAGGTTTGTACTAGAGGCGACTCATGCAGAAACAAAAAAAAGAAGACAAGTCTTCCCTTTTAGCCGTGGCACTTTTGCTGCTGGCGGGCTTTTTTGTTTTTCTATTTTTCTTGCCTGAAAAAGACTCTTTCCGTGGTGAAAACGGCGGAGTGACCCAGTCGAAGCAGTTTGAAGAGCGTGTGAATCGCCACCTTTTCAAAACATCTCAGGACATGCAACTTTCGCGTGAAAAAATGCAGTTGGAGGCAAATCGAGAAGCCGCCGACCGCCTTGCAAGAGTCCCAGTCCAACAAGATGTGCATAAGTTAGACTTATCCACAGACCCTCGGGCCGAATCTTTGTTACAGGCTCTTGGTCGAGAAGTGAAAGAGTCGGCGGGTCCAACTAGCCCGGATGAGGCAGTTCAAGCCGATCTTTTTGAGGCTCAACAGCTCGAATCGTACTCAGAAGAGTATAAGCGCGAATACGCGCGTCAGTTTGTCGAAAATGCTCGAAAAGCCGGGTATTTGATCAAGCTGAACGACGATTACAAAGTAATTTCGATCCGTCCAATCCGCAAACCTGCGGAAAACTTTGAGCTTTTTGAAAGCAATGGCCGCGCAGCTCGATGAAGCGCAGTCTCAAGTCTTGAATATTACGTAAATTTTCTTAGACTATACCCTAAAGGAACCCTGTATTAAGGGTGGAGGTATCATGAATCGCCTATTGAAAACTATTTCTATGATCGCTGCTGCTGCGATGTCTGCTCTTGTTCTTTCTAGCTGTGGACCAAAAGCCTTTGTTAAAGGGGATTATGACGACCCTGAAAAAACAAATCTTTTGAACGACCAATGGTCTGAAACAGACATGCAAAAAGTTGTGAATGATCTTGTGGGCAGTTTAGTTGCTCACCCTGTGATCAAAGATGCGAAAACTCCGCCAATTGTGATGGTGACATCGCTTCAAAACAAAACCAGTGAACACATCGACACGCAAAGTGTGATGGACATGGTTCGTGTAGACTTGATGAAGGGTGGAAGAGTTGCTTTCATTGATAAAGAAGCTCGCCAAGACATCGCGGACGAATACAACTACCAAAACTCTGGCATGGTTTCTAAAGAAACTAAAAAAGGCCCGGGCGGTCAAACTGGCGCGGATTTCATGATCAACGGTCGTTTGGACTCTATCGTTCAAGAAGTTGGTAAAGATAAAACCGTATATTACAAAGTGACTTTGAACATGACCAATATCAAAACTGGCATGATGGTTTGGTCCGACAACAAACAGATTCGCAAAGCTTACAAAAAGAAAACTATCGGACTATAGTTAATCTATGACGGTACTTATGAAAAGATCCGCCGTTTTGGCGGGTCTTTTTTTATGCAGTTTAATGTCTATTTCCTGCGCCACTTATCAAAATAAAGTGGCCGAGTCCCGTCAGCACCTTGAGCTTGGCCAATATCAAGCGGCCATCGATTATCTAGAACCTCTTGCCAATAAAGAAGGCGGAGATCAGCTAGTTTATCTTTTAGATTACTCTGTTGCCCTGCAAATGTCGGGCAGAATCAAAGACAGCAGCCTGGCTCTGCAAAAAGCAGATCGCTTGGCGGATTTCCAAGACTATACATCCATAACTAAGGAAGCGACGTCGTTGTTGTTGAGCCAAGAGATGGTTCAATACAAGGGTGACTCTTTCGAAAAGATTTACATTAATGCTTATGCAGCTTTGAATTACCTCGAATTGAATCAGTTGGATGAAGCGTTGGTTGAAACTCGTCGTATGAACGAGAAGTACAACAAGATCAATCACGAGGATCGAAAAGATTTCGAGAAGAATGTTTTCGGAAAGTATCTTTCTGCAATGATTTGGGAAGCAAATCAAAACTGGGATGATGCCTACATCGCCTATGAAGAAACTTATAAATTAGATCCAACCATTCCATACTTGCCAGCGGATCTAATTCGCTCAGCGAAACGCGCTCGTCGTATGGACTCTTACAAGAAGTGGAAAAAAGAGTTCCCGCAAGTTGTAGAGAAAAAAGAATGGTACGACAAAAATTACGGCGAGTTGATTTTGATCTACGAGCAGGGATGGGGACCGCGCAAAGCTCAAATCGGCGGTCAGGGAATCTATGCTGGTGGCTATAATCCGCCGATTCTTCAACCGGTCTATAATAGTGTTCTACAAATGAAAGCGACGATCACTGGAGTCGGCGAGTTTGAAAGTCAGCGTATCTATGATGTAGAAAGAGCTGCGATAGAAACTCTTCAACACGATTATGCATGGTTATCGGCAAAGCGCCTTGGCGCATTTGCTACGAAAGAAATTGTTGCAGATCAAATCCGCCAACAAAACGAAGCGTTGGGTAACGTCGCGTGGCTTGCGATGCAATTATCAGAACGCGCGGATCTACGTCAGTGGTCGACACTGCCACAAACAGTGCAGCTTATAAGAGTTCCTCTGCAAGTAGGTCAGTACAATGTGAACCTACAAGGTTTAGTGGGTGGCGGAGGTCTTAGCGGCGACGGCAAAGCCTATCCAGAAGTGAAGATCCAGCCTCAGAGAGCCACATTCTTACGTTGGCGCACTTTGCGCTAATCTCTGGAAATAAAAAAGGCCCTGATTTCTCAGAGCCTTTTTGAACTACGAATAGCTTGTAAAAGATTGGATTCTAGTTGTTCAAGCTTGGGTTGCTAGAAGGAAGATTTGGAGTTTCCTCTTCGTTCTGTGCACCAGGAAGAACAGTTGCTTTTTCAGCAGCTGCTTTCGCAGTTGTATCTGGATTGTAACGAGTCGCTGCATTAGCAACGCGGTTCTCAAGATTTTGTTTTACGTCATCAACTGAAGCGCGCTCAACATTTGCGATGTTAGCAGCTTGCTTAGTCATGTAGTCTTGAGGGAAAGCACCCAATTTAGCTAGGTAGTTAGAAATGCTACCGTTGCCGTTTTGGATGATTTCGCGAAGTGTGAAAAGAGGAGCATATTGAGATGCTTTCTTTTCTGCTTCGAAAATGATTTGAGTCAAAGTTGCAGCAGTAATGTCGTTCTTAGACTTATTGTCGATAACCATTACTTCTTCGTTCGTACGAATCATTTTAGCGATATCGTCCAAAGTCACGTAGCAGCTTTGCTGAGTATCATAGAGCTTTCTGTTTTGATAGCGCTTGATAATTTTGACTTTAGAGTTCTGTTTTGAAGTCAGTGTTTCGTTTTGGTTGATCAAAGTGCCTCCCATTGGAAAGTCTACTTGGTTTTTTAACTTTTCTTTCGAAAGCGGCGTTTAGCTTATGCTGCTTTCGACCCCTTTTTCCGCGCCTCAGACTCTACACAGAAACTTGTTTTAATCAGCATCTGTTGACTCATAAAGCGGCAGTTGGCGGCAACCTAACTCTGCCGCCACCCCTTGTCAAGGGGTCGTAATCTCAAATAAAAAAACGCCATGCGACACAATGTTTGACAAAAAAACGGGCATTTTCGGTGAGTATGAGAAATTCGATTGAGTTTATTTCAAAGACCTAAAGTTTGGCTCTGGACTGGCCGAAGAACTAGGTACGAGAAACCCTTTGCGAGCCGGTAATTTAATGAAAACTCAAGAAAATCAGAAGCTTAGCTATAAGAACATTATCTTTATGTCTAGCCTCGCAGGTCTTTTGGGTTTCCTCGCAATCCCCAGCTGGACTCGACAAAGAGAAGAGGACCGCCTTATAAACGCTAAGCGCCACGCCGAGGTTCTCGGATACCAAGTTTTTGAAATATACCGCGAAGCGTCTAGATCTGCCGTAACAGCCGAAATGGTGAGTTCTCGTTCCCCAGCCTCTATGCGGACGACGGGCGGGGACTCTTTAAACTTCCGTGATGCGGGTAGCATTGGCAACGATCCTTGGGGTCAGCCTTACCGTTACAAAATTCTGAGCGCTAACGCTGATCAATTAAAAGTTCAAATTTGGTCAGCTGGACCGAACAAGGCGTTCGAAACGAAGGACGACCCTGGTACTCCCGCTGATAGTTATATTGGCGATGACGTCGGGATTATCTTAGCCCTCAGCCAGCGCCCCGTCGAATAGGCACGACCTAGGTCGCAATTCCTCTGATCTGACTAAAAAATCAGCAATTTCGTTCAAGGGACTCTTTGAAGGCTCCGAAAAGCATAGTGACTAAGGAGTTTTCATGCTTCACCGCTCAACTAGGCCCGCATTGATAGTGATCGCTTTACTCACGCTCTCCGCATGCGCTTCTTTCCAAGATTCGGAAAAAGCTCCTTACTACGATGCCGCCTTCAACGATAAAAATCGCGCACCAGCAGCGTTTTCTCCGCAGTTGGCAACCGGTGGTGACGGAGCGACAACAGTTTTAGATCCTCTCTACCTCAGAACTCAAGCGGACTACTACTTCGCAATGGGTGAGGCTTACAGCTTGGACGGTAATCATGGCAAAGCCATTGATGCCTTCAAGATGACACTTCTTTATGACCAAGAATCTGCAATGGTGAATATCCGTTTAGCCACAGAGTACTTTAAAACAGCTCAGTTCACCGAGTCTTTGACCCAAGCTGAAGAAGCTATTCACAAAGATTCAAAAAACATCGAAGCTCGCTTGTTGTTGGGTGGTTTGTATTTGTCATTGAAACTTTTTCCAAAGGCGATCACTCAGTACGAATACGTATTGAAGGTTCAGCCAAACAACGTGGAAGCTCCAGTATATTTGGGAGCTGCTTACACCGAGATCAAACAATACGAAAAAGCTGTGAAGTTCTTTGATTCGTTGATCAAGAACGAAGATTACGCTTCGCCACACCTTGCTTACTATTATATTGGCCGTGTTCGCTCTGAGCAAAAAGGGGACGCATTCCAAAAGGCAGCACTCAAGGCTTATCAAAAAGCCATCGACTTGAAGCCAGATTTCTTGGATGCATACACAGCGCTTGCTTCTTACTACACACAAAAAGGTCAGGAAGATAAAGCCTTCGCTCTTTATAAAAAGTACCAAAAAGAACAAGGCCCTAGCCCGAAAGTGGCAGAGATCTTGGCTCAAATGTATGTGGAAAGTGAGCAATATGATTTGGCTTACGAACAGTACCAAATCTTGGAAAACACTTCTGACGATACTTTGAATATCAAATTGAAGATGGCTTTGATCTTGATTGAAAGAAAAGATTTCGCCCAAGCTGCGGCGAAGTTGGAAGACATCTTAGGTGATGCTCCAGAGTCTGACAAAATCCGCTTTTACTTAGGCGCTGTTTTTGAAGAGACCAAAGACTATGATAAGGCAATTGCACACTTCAAAAAGATTCCGTCATCTAGCCAGTTTTTCGGTGAAGCAATGGTTCACACGGCCTACATGATGAAAAACAAAGGCCGTCTCAGTGAAGCGGTAGAAGTGATCGAAGGCGCTTTGAAAGAGCGTAAAGATCAATCTCAGTTGTATGCGATGTACGCTTCTTTGATGGACGAGCGTGGCGATTACAACAAAGCAATTACAATGTTAACTGATGCTGTAGAGAAATTCCCTGAGAATGCTCAGTTGAGATTCTATTACGGTACGCTGTTTGATCGTACTGGTAAAAAAGATCGCGTGATTGTTGAGATGAAGAAAGTGTTAGAGCTTGATCCGAAACATGTACAAGCTATGAACTACTTGGCTTTCACATGGGCTGAAAATAACACGAATCTTGGTGAAGCCGAGAAGATGGCTCGCAATGCTCTTTCGATTGATCCAAAAGATGGTTACATCATGGATACATTGGGATGGATCCTCTATAAACAGGGTCGTTTCAACGAAGCAGTGAAAGTGCTTGAAGCAGCGTTCAAACATCAGTCTTCCGTGAGCATTATCGCGGAACACTTGGGTGACGCTTACTACAAACATCAAATGGTGGAAAAAGCTAAGAAGATGTATATCAAAGCTGCGGATTTAGAGACGGATTCTAAAAAAGTAGAAACCATCAAAGCTAAAATCACTGCGATCGAAAAGCAGCAAATCCCTGTTGATATGCGTATGCCTGCGTCGGCCGACGGCCGCTAGTTCCGATTATTTCTTGTCAAATCCGAAGACGCTTCATTATCCTTGTGATCATGAAGCGTTTATTTTTTGTCCTAGCCGCGAGTGTCGTTTTGGTTTCTTGCGGAACCAAACAAGTTAAACCTCCTCTCCCTCAAGGAAGCTATCAAAAAGCTCAGTGGGAAACGAAAGCTGTCGTCCGCGACTTAAAAGCTAACAAATCCCATACAGTTGATATCGATATCCAGGGCGACTATCCCGAAAAATTGCGAATGGAAGTGAAAGCCTTCATGGGCACCGCTGTTGCGAGTCTTGCATTGAATAGCGAAGATATTCGTTACACGATTTACCCTCAAAAAAAATTCTTTGAAGGTCATGCGAGCGAAGGCTCATTTATGCCTTTGATGAATATTCCACTTCATCCACGCAATTTTATGAGTATCGCTTATGATACGCCAATGCGAGGGGCGGGCTGGACCTGCGCCAAAGGTCCAGATGGCTTATTAGCTGAGTGCAATCAGGTTGGAAAAAGCATCAAGGTGCAATGGCAAGAACGAACACCCGAGGGGCAAAAGAAGGTGCTTATTACGGGCCCCACGTTCGAGATGAGGTGGCTATTTAAACCGCCCCAGACAGAGGTCCAGTTCAAAGATGAAACATTCGTTTTAATGGCCCCGCCAGAGTTCAAAACAATACAGCTCAAATAAACAATAAGGCTTAATACCCAAAAATTTAATAATCAGTTTCTAACCATCTTAGATTGAGATAGCATCATATATAGGAGGACCTCGAGAGTCCTCTTAGAAGCCACTAGACCGTGGAGCAACTCTTCACAAGGAGTGAACTATGGCCTCACCTTTAGATCTGAAGCAAATCGTATCAAATTGGCAGAATTCCGGCGAGCGCGTGAATGCCCACTGGTCAGGAAGTTTCGATGATTATTTGGCTCTTGTAAAAAAGAACCCAAAAGTCACCCGCAATGCCTATCAACGTCTCTATGACATGATCATGGAGTCGGGCACTGAGGACTACATCGACTTCAAAAAACAAGTCACTCGTTACAAGTTTTTTGACGATGCTGCCAACAATGGTAAAGACGCGGTCTTCGGGTTGGATGTGGCGCTGATGAAACTTGTGAACGTACTAAGAGCGGCGTCTCTTGGTTACGGCACCGAAAAACGTGTGATCCTTTTGCACGGTCCGGTGGGAAGCGCGAAATCTACGATTTGCCGTATGATCAAAAAAGGTCTTGAGGCTTATTCGAAAACAGATTCGGGTCCACTTTATACTTTTGAGTGGGTGGATGAAGATGGAAAATTGGACGGTCTTCTTGGTAAGGGCGCAAAAGTGTTCCCAAGCCCAATGCATGAAGAGCCTTTGCTCCTCATTCCTGAAGAACTTCGTCCGAAAATTTGTGAAGAACTCAATCGCGGTCAAGAAGGCACATTCCGCGTGCATATTGATGGTGAGCTCAGCCCACCAAGCCGCTTTATCTTCCGTTCTTTGATGGATCGCTATCATGGCGATTTGATGAAAGTGCTTTCTCACGTACGTGTGAAACGCATGTTCTTGTCAGAGGCTGATCGTATCGGTATCGGTACTTTCCAACCGAAAGATGAAAAGAATCAAGACTCTACGGAATTAACTGGTGATATCAACTATCGTAAGATTGCTGAGTACGGTTCGGATTCAGATCCACGTGCTTTCAACTTCGACGGGGAGTTCAACGTTGCCAATCGCGGGATCATCGAGTTCGTCGAGGTTCTGAAATTAGACGTGGCCTTCTTGTACGATCTTTTGGGAGCTTCTCAAGAGCACAGAGTAAAGCCTAAAAAGTTCGCTCAAACTCATATCGACGAAGTGATCATCGGTCATACGAATGAGCCTGAGTATCGTCGTCTTCAAGACAATGAGTTCATGGAAGCCCTCCGTGACCGTACGGTGAAAATCGATATTCCGTACATCACTCGTTGGAAAGAAGAAGTGAATATCTACAAAAAAGACTTCAACTCTCAAAAACTGAGAGGCATCAGTATCGCTCCGCATACCATTGAAATGGCGGCGATGTGGGCGATCCTGACTCGTTTGGAAAAACCTAAGAAGGCGAATCTGACGAGATTGCAAAAATTGAAACTGTATAACGGTAAAACTTTGCCGAACTATACGGAAGACAACGTGAAAGAGCTCCGTAAAGAAACTATTCGCGAAGGTCTTGAGGGTATTTCTCCTCGTTACATCCAAGATAAGCTTTCAAATGCCTTGGTGGCGGCTCAGCAGAACAATAAAGGTTCTGTGAATCCGTTCATGGTGCTGAATGAGCTTGAATCTGGATTAAAAAATCACTCTTTGCTTTCTAACGAAGAGCTCAAAGCGGATTACCGTGAGCTATTGGGTGTGGTGAAGCAAGAGTACGAAGAAATTATTAAAGCGGAAGTGCAAAGAGCAATCAGTGCCGATGAAAGCGCGCTCCAACGTTTGTGCGCAAACTACATCGACAATGTGAAAGCCTACACTCAGAAAGAAAAAGTCCGTAACCAATTCACGGGTCAGGATGAGGAGCCAGATGAGCGTCTCATGCGCTCGATCGAAGAAAAGATCGAGATCCCTGAATCCCGCAAAGATGATTTCCGTCGCGAGATCATGAATTACATCGGGGCTTTGGCGATTGAAGGCAAGAAGTTCAACTATAAGATGAACGAACGTCTTCATAAGGCTTTGGAATTGAAACTTTTTGAAGATCAAAAAGACAGTATCAAGCTGACTTCTTTGGTGTCTTCTGTGACCGACAAAGACACGCAAGAGAAGATCGATATCGTGAAGACCCGTTTGATTAAGGATTTCGGTTACGATGATGTTTCCGCAACTGATGTCCTCCATTATGTGGCAAGTATCTTTGCCCGTGGGGACGTCAAAAACAAGTAGTGTGAAAAATGTCGATTAAAGAAGACCACAATCGGTTTAAGGATATCGTTAAGGGAAAGGTGAAAGAGGACTTTAAGAAGTACGTCACCCAAGGGGAGATGATTGGCAAAAGAGAGAATGATTTTGTCAAAATTCCCCTCCCTCACATTGAGATTCCGAATTTCCGTTATGGTCCAAAACAACAAGGCGGCGTTGGCCAAGGGCAAGGACAACCTGGCGAAGGGGTTGGCGAGCCTGGTGATGGCCAAGGCCAAGCCGGTGAAAATCCCGGCGAGCACTTGTTGGAAGTCGAACTCAGCATGGATGAACTTGCTGATATCCTGGGCGAGAAGTTAGAGCTTCCGCGCATCGAACCTAAAGGCAATAAAAACATTGAAATGGAAAAAACCCGTTACTCAGGAATGGCCCCGGTCGGACCTGAGGGGCTTCGTAACTTCAAGTCTTCTTATAAGAAGGCTTTGAAGCGTTATGTGAGTTCAGGGATCTATAATCCTGAAGACCCGGTGATCGTGCCGATCCGTCGGGATTTCCAGTATCGCAGCTTTAAAAAAGTAACCAAGCCCATGGCGAAAGCCGTCGTAATCTATATGATGGACGTCTCTGGCTCTATGGGAGACGAGCAAAAAGAAATCGTTCGTCTAGAAAGTTTCTGGATTAATACTTGGCTGAAGAAGCATTACAAGGGCCTTGAAACCCGCTTCATCATTCACGATGCCGCAGCCAAAGAAGTCGACGAGGACACTTTCTTCAGAACGAGTGAATCGGGTGGTACTTTGATTAGCTCGGCTTATAAACTTTGCCAACAGATCATTGAAACGGACTATCCGGTGAATGAATGGAATATCTATCCATTCCATTTTAGTGACGGTGACAACTGGAGTGGCGAAGACACTCGTTTGTGCACAAAACTTTTGAAAGAATTCTTCCTACCAAAGACGAATGTCTTTTGTTACGGCCAAGTTGAGAGTAAATACGGCAGCGGTCAGTTCTTAAAAGATTTGCAGAAAGAATTCGGCACCGACGAGCGAATTATCTGCAGCCAAATTGAAAGCAGAGATAAAATTCTGGATTCCATTAAGGACTTCTTAGGGAAAGGGAAATAAGCCATGGCAAATCTCACTCCCGAACTAGAACGTGAAAGACAGAGAATCTGCCAAATCGCCAAAGATGCAGGGCTTGATTTTTTCGAAACGATTTTCGAGCTCATCACCTATGACCAAATCAATCAATTTGCTGCTTACGGGGGTTTTCCCGTTAGATATCCACATTGGAAATTCGGGATGGAATATGAACATCTCTCGAAATCCTATGAGTATGGTCTTTCTAAAATTTACGAAATGGTGATCAACACCGATCCTTGTTATGCCTACCTAATGGAAGGTAACGCCATGATGGACCAAAAACTGGTTATGGCGCACGTGTATGGTCACTGTGATTTCTTTAAAAACAACATTTGGTTTTCAAAAACTAATCGTAAGATGATGGATCAGATGGCAAACCATGCCACGCGTATTCGTCGTTATGTGGACCGTTACGGTGTAGACACAGTTGAGAACTTTATCGACCTGTGTCTTAGCCTCGAGAACTTGATCGATCGCTATAGCCCCTACGTCGAAAAGTCGATTGTGAAAAAAGAAGAAGATACGACTCCGAGGGATCCAGACTTCTTATTGAAGGTCAATCGCCCTTATATGCGCGACTATATCAATCCGCCGGAGTTTGTAGCGGAGCAGAAACGCAAGATGCAAGAGCTTGCTCAAAAAGCTCACAAGTTTCCAGCGGAACCTGAAAAAGACGTGCTTCGTTTCTTGATTCACAATGCGCCATTGGCGGACTGGCAGCAGGATATTCTTTCTATCATCCGTGATGAGGCCTATTACTTCTCGCCTCAAGGGATGACAAAAACCATGAATGAGGGCTGGGCTTCATATTGGCACTCAAAGTTGATGACTGAAAAGATTCTGAATGATTCTGAAATCATCGACTTCGCAGATCATCATAGCGGTACTATGGCAATGGCGCCTAATGGCTACAATCCTTATAAAGTGGGCATTGAGCTTATGCGGGACATTGAGGACCGATGGAACAAAGGGCAATTTGGTCGCGAGTGGGACCAATGTGATGATATTCGCGAACGCAAACATTGGGACAAGAAGTTAGCCTTGGGTCGTCAAAAGATTTTCGAAGTACGAAAGGTCTATAACGATGTAACCTTCATTGACGAGTTCCTGACGGAAGACTTCTGTGTGCGCAATAAGCTCTTTGTGTACAAGTTTAATAAAAAAACGAATAAGTTTGAGGTCGACACCCGGGACTTTAAAGCCATTAAAGCCCAGCTGTTGTTTCATATGACAAACTTTGGACAACCGATTATCCGCATTGAAGATGCCAACTTTGAAAACAGAGGTGAGTTGTTATTAACACACCTTCACGAAGGCATTGATATGCAACCTGATTACATGGAAGCCACTCTGAAGAATATCTATAGGCTCTGGACGCGCCCTGTGAACATTGCGACAGCAATGGATGGCGAAGGACAGCTTTTTAGGTTTGATGGAAAAGAGTTTAAGAACTATAAGTTAACTCAAGGACCTAGTCCGAATCCATCTAACACAGAGAACGGGAATTGAATCAAAAGAACACAAAGCTAGTATACTCTACCGATCCTAGGGATCAGC
Source organism: Bdellovibrio sp. HCB337 (assembly GCF_047302465.1). GTDB lineage: Bacteria > Bdellovibrionota > Bdellovibrionia > Bdellovibrionales > Bdellovibrionaceae > JACMRP01. The sequence goes on from NZ_CP178621.1 coordinate 200,155, forward strand.
TGTGCTCGAAGTGCAAAGAGTACATTTCTGAGTGCACCTGCGTTAAACAGGATCTCGTTCAGTCTCGAAACTTTACGGCAATATTTCGCTTGGAAAAAAACGCGCGCGGCGGCAAGGTAGTGACTGTCGTCGACGGCTTACCTAAAATTGAAGCTTATCTAAAGGAGTTGTCGAAGGAGCTCAAGACAAAATGCGGTGTTGGTGGTACATACTCTGTCTCGGGAAAAGAAGGACTGATCGAGATACAAGGTGACAAACGCGAGCAAATTAAAAAGATTTTTGAGCAAAAAGGGATAAAATATAAAGGCATGTGAGACTTGCCTGTAAAAAACTTTTGTTCTGGATGTGAGCAATACTAGCCTTGTCAATAATATGCTGTTTCAGAGAGCATATTGAGTGCAAGGGGAGAGATGTAAAGTGGCCCAATTAAATAGACGCATTTTGATAGTAGATGATTATGAAGAAAGTTGTAAGCTGCTCTCGGAAATCCTGAGCTCAACTTATGAATGTTATTACACATCTGATAGCACGAAGGCATTTAGCCTGGTGACCGAGAAAAAACCTGATTTGATTCTTCTTGATTATAAAATGCCGGGTCTGATGGGTATCGATATTTGCAAAATGATCCGTGAAAACGAGTCTACAAAAAACACACCTATTATTTTCGTATCAGGTGCTGCGACGATTGATGAAAAAATCCGCGCTTTTGAACAAGGTGCTGATGACTTTATTTCTAAGCCATTCCATGTGAAAGAGCTCATTCTTCGTATTAAGGCTCGCTTGTCTGAAAAAGATCAGGATTTGGGTGCGGAACTTCAAGCTGCAAACTTACGCATGAACTTGCTTTCACGCCAAGTCTTTGTCGGCGGTGAAGAGGTTCAATTAACTCCTAAGCAGTTCGACATCCTCAAAATGCTTGTTTCTAACAAGAACAATCTTGTGACTCGTGAGAGATGTTTGGATGAAATCTGGGGTGATACTGAAGTGACTTCACGTAACGTGGATTCGCAAATCAATTACCTTAAGCGCAAAATTAATAAATTCCACGGTAAGATCTTGGCTGTTCCAAGCTTGGGTTATCGTTTGGAAGTTCAAGATTAGAGTCACTCGAGAAATTACATGACTAAAAAAAGCCAGGCGAACCCTGGCTTTTTTATTTCTTTGCTAAAGTGGACAGTAAGTAATGACGATCACACCGTTTGCGCCAGCGCCACCTGTAGGTGGGCTTCTTGCACAGAATCCGTTTCCTCCGCCTCCGCCGCCGTAGTTACCCGCTGCACCACCGGCACCCGAGTTGCCCACTCCGGTCGCGCCACCACCACCACCACTGCCTGCAATCGAAGGAGAAGTTGCTAAATCATTCCCAGCACTACCGGCCTGAGGATTCGGTGTAGAGGCACTATTAGCACCTCCGGCACCACCGCCGCCATTACTGGGACTGGCGCCGCCGTAAACCCCGCCGCCAGTATTAAGATAGTTTTTTCCTCCAGCATTGCTGCTGCCAACAGTTCCGCCGCCATGACCGCCACCACCGCCGCCAACACCAGTAGCTCCCGGATTTGCGCCGTTTGCACCGTTTCCGTTGGGTCCACCAGCGCCGCCGCCGCCGCCACCACCTGATGTTGAAGAGCCCCGTGCGCCCCCATTGCCTCCGGCTTTAGTGACATCACCTATAGAAGTGCCAGCACTGCCGCCCGCACCACCGCCGCTCGACGAACCTTTAAGCCCTGCTTTAGCAAGAAGTGTTGAGGTGTCGACGAACCATGTATCTGTACCATCGCCATTGGAATTTCCTTTGGCTCCAATTTGATAGGTCACGTTCCCAGGATAAGTGAGTGTCAGATTATTTTTTCTCGCGTAGGCACCGCCGCCGCCACCACCATTTGAATCGTTACTACACCAAGTTCCCGTACCACCGCCACCACCGCCGCCGCCAATGGCTTCGATTCGATTGTCGGTGTTATTCCAATCACTCGGGATCGCCCAAGATGTGCCCGAAGTTAAAACCACGGTCGTGTAACTTGGGCAACCACCGGTTGCAGTGGTCTTCCAGAATGCAAAAGGCAAAAGTCCAGCATATGAAGTTGAGGCTAAAATCAAACCGGTTATATAGACGAAAAAGTATTTTAGTTTCATGTGTCCATTTTAACTGGCCACACACTTACCTCTACCGAATTGCGACTATCTAGACATGTTTCTGTTACACTACGTAACCAAAACTTATCAGCCTCTAATTAGTTAGGAGACATCATTTGATTTCTTCTTGAACGATAGATTCATTCGCAACACAGAACATATTATTGGAAACAAAGATTACAGAATTAGGGCTAGTCGTTCCTTTTGAAAGCTCAACCAATTTGTTTCTAAACTCGTTAAAAGCTTCAAAGGCTTTTTGCTCGCTGTCTCGATCAAAACTCAGAGACATCATTTCAAAACGTAGTGGCTTGTAGGTGGTCGCATCCTCAGTGGCTTGTGCCGCCAATTTGAGGCCTATTTTATAGCGTTCAAATCCTTCAGTACCAGTGAGGGCCTGTCCGTGAACGAATTCATTAGCTACAGTAGAGGATTGTGAAAACTGAGCTAGCACCTGCTCAATTTCATGAATCTTTACACCTTTAACACTCAGTTGTTGCTGAACCCAATTCGCTTCATTCTTAAAAGAGGGAAATCGGTGCAAAGATTTGATAATCATATGAAGAGAACTATCAAATACAAAGTCATTTTTAACGAGATCGTTCAGATCCGGCAAAGGGAGATGTTCTAAAGAACGAATCATGCTGAGGAGATTTGCAAAGAAGCTTTTCATCGCCTTGTCAGTCATCAGGTTCTCGAGCACTAAAAAGTAGAAATACGTTTTTTGCCGTGAATCCATGTTAAAGGCTTCAGCGACTTTTCTCATATTTTCGACAGAAATATGCCTTTGCTGATCCATCACCATTTTTAGAAAAGATTTTGATATACCGATCTTGTCGGCAATTTTTTGTAAGGACATTTTTTTTCGTTCAGATTTCAAACTTACAAAGAGCTTTTTTAGTAGGAGACGATAGTCTTTTGCTTCGAAGATGGTGTCTTTGTTCATTCGCAAAGAGTACCAAAAAAGGTGTGTGAGGCAAGGGGCAAAAACGTTCACTCTCAGTGAACAAAGTGCCGCTTCGTAGGTAGTGTCAAACAGAGTTACATAAGTTCTTTCTCATACAAGTTTTAAACTCAATACGTTGTGGCCTTCGACTTGCAAAAATCTCCAGCGTTGATAACAACAAAAACAAAGGAGTCTTTATGAAAATGAAATTTGCTTTTTTGGGAGCACTTGCATCTTTGCTGACGACGTCAGTTCAAAGCCACGGGTTGACCCAACAAGAATTTATCAATGAGTGCTTTTCTCAGGTGACTGTTAACGGAAGCTCGGGACCTCATTTGGTGTGCAAAGCGAAAACTAGAGCAGATGCCGAGAAATTGGCATCTATCGGTATTGATCCCGTATTTGAGATCAACACTACGAAGGGTTCTGCCGGCAGCCAATACGCCCAAGGAAAAACTTTGATGATGGGTGTTGCTGTGCCAGTTAAAGGTTTAGTCTTTAAGAAGTATTTACGTGTTAATTGTGTTGAAGAACTGGATTCGTCAGTAAGTGCCTCTCAAGGCATCATTGTTGATATTGAAAATAGAGTTGATTTCACGACCACTGCCAATGTGAATTGCGATTAGTCGTTGTGAAAAACTGAGCGAGGGCTAAAAATTAAAAAACTAGCCCTCGTCATTTTTTATTAGAAGATATCTTTTTTAAACTCGCGATTCGGAGTTGTTTCATTGACCTTGGTGACGTTGAAATAGATTCGTCCGATCTCACGTCCATCCGTTGTCTCAACACTCACCCTGAATTCACCGTCGGTGTAGTTTTGTTTTGTGGCATAGCCGCGATAACCTTTTTCACGTCCGCCAGAGACACTCATGGGAATCCGATCAGTACTCATCCAACCTTGGCGAGGATCTTTGTAGAAAAAGTGAAGAATCACAGAATCACTGAATCTCGCGGGTGAATAAATCTGTCCGAAGAAGTGAATTTTGTCACCAGGTTCAGCTCTGAAGTCTTGATCGCCAGTTTGCCAGAATTTCCACCACGGCTTTTCGTGAGTTAGGATGTAACTACCACCAGCTTTTTCGATGGAGTGATAGACACCCATGTTTTGCACAGACAGAGGAACTGGTGGGATCCAGCCGACTAAGTAAAACAAAACGAAAATAATCAAGACACCCGCGCCCGGAGCCACCAAGCTTCGCAGCAGTAAACGAGTATCTTGAACTTTCTTACTAAGAAGTCGCAGCACTCCCCAGATAAAACCACCGGTTGCAAGAATCGAAAGCAAGAAGGGGATGAGTCCGACAAAACCTAACAGCACCGGAACTAGCATCGAGAAGAACGAGAACACGCAAATAATGTAAAGACCTACTTTGATGTTGATCTCGCTCTTTTGCACATTTTTGAGTTCATTGGCGATCATGAGTCCCATCATAAGTATGACAAAGACAATCGAAGAGAACACCGAAGCACTCTTCAGGAAGAACAATGAATAGACACTGAGAAGACTTCCTAAAAGAAAGTGGAAAATCAGCTGACGGTAGTTCCAAATTTTTTCAAACCGAGAAGAGACTTTTACGATTCCATGCGAGCTTAAGAAATCATAATACAAAATAGAACCGACGATCCAAAGATACACCAACTGTTGAGCGACGCTAATCGGGTCATCGATGTCTGAGAGAGTAAAAATGTCGAAAACAAAACCGGCTAGAAAGAAACCGATATCGACTTTTGCTTCATTTTGTTCATAGTACTCAAGCGCACGTTCTTTCAAACTAGCCATGAATTCCTCCGAACATATAGCATCCGCTGATTGCGGAAATCAGACAAGGGCTAACTAGCCCTTCTTTTGCGAAGCGAGAGCGCGCTTTAATCCCCACTGGACTCCCCAGAGAAGATCGGGGTGGTAAGCAAACACCTTGTTGATGTCTTTAGCAGGAATCCAAGTTGGACCTTTGTTATAGTCAGCATCCTCCACCCATCGGGGCTCGTGCCAATCTTCATCAAGGGTGCCTACGAAAAAGGTGGTATCACAGTGATGGACTTTCCCGTTCCATTCAAAGTCATAGCGACGTTGCAGTTTTAGCTCTGGTAAAAGTCGAATTTTGTATCCGGTCTCTTCCAAGGTCTCGCGGATGGCAGCTTGCTCTGCGGATTCTCCAGAATCGATTTGTCCTCCGGGCATAAATATATATTTTGCCTTACTGTGGGGATCGATGGCGTGAAAGCCCAAGACTTTATTTTTGTGTACGACAATGACGCTCGAGCGGTAGCGATAATTTTTCGATTCTTTCTCGCGCCGATGGTCTTCACGTCGTTCTTGAAAAAACTGGGACAGAATATCGCTGCATTCTGTTTCAAGAACGCCAGAGGTGATTTCAATTTGATGGTTCAGACGAGAATCTTGAAACGTTTGATATAAAGACTCGACGGCACCACCGCGCGGATCTTTGGCTCCGTAAACCACGCGACGAACACGTGATTGTAGAAGGGCGCCAGCACACATAAGACAAGGTTCAAGGGTTACATAGAGGGTGCAGTCTTCAAGGCGCCAGTTCTGAGTTTTTTTAGAAGCTGTATGCAGAACGATGGATTCAGCATGAGCCAATGGGCTTTGCCAGGTTTCGCGATGATTGTAGGATTGCGCTAGTGGCAAGCCGTCGGGTCCCACTAAGATGGCACCAACGGGAACTTCGCCCTGAGCAGCGGCTTTTTCCGCAAGACTCAGAGCGCGTTTCATCCATTTTTCATCTATCGCTTTTTGTTTCACTTTTCCTCAGCGACACGTTCGCGCAATTTCACTGGATGAGCAGGAGCTTTGCGGCGCATGCGGATGTTAAGAAGCTCTACAAAGACTGAGAAGGCCATCGCAAAATAGATGTAACCTTTTGGTACGTGTTGATCGAAAGCCTCGATCACCAACGTCAAACCGATCATCAACAAGAAACTGAGAGCAAGAACTTTCAATGAAGGGTGGCTGTCAACGAAGTCGCTGATGCTTTTTGCAGAAACCAGCATCACAACCGTGGAAGCAAGAACTGCGGCGATCATGACGGAAAGCTGACTGACCATACCGACGGCAGTGATAACAGAGTCCAAAGAGAAAACGATATCAAGTAAGAGGATCTGAAAAATGACTGCCTTGAAAGAGTGAGCCACTTTGTTGGACTGACTTCCTTCTTCACCTTCAAGCTTGTGATGGATTTCCAAAGTTGCTTTTGCAATTAGGAATAGACCCCCAAGAAGCAGGATCAAGTCACGTCCTGAGATCTCTTGGTCCATGACGGTGAAAAGTGGCGCCGTCAGAGAAATGATCCAAGAAAGGGACAAGAGCAGGATAATACGGGTAATGACCGCCAAGCTCAGGCCCGTCATACGGGCTTTTTGCTGCTGATCTTTTGGAAGCTTGCCCGCCAAAATTGAAATAAAGATAATGTTATCAATCCCCAAAACCAGTTCGAGGGCAAAGAGAGTGAAAAACGCAATTAAGACCGCAGGGGTGAAAAATTCAGCCATAAGCTCCTTTAAGCTTTAAAAGCACTTAAAAAGTCAGTAATATCAACAAGATATATGACTACGAATTCTTCGCAGCTTAGTCACTCACCTGGAAACTGTCAACGGACGGCGAAGCGAGCTCTCAGAGAGAGTTTGTTGCGAAGCGCCACGTGCTTATAATCTAAGCTTTTAGGGGCTTTAGCGTTTGTCAGACCCCGTGCCCTTTGCTATAGACTTGATCTTTTGAATTCCCCATTAGGGAATCCAACTTCCAGACACGTTCGAGAGGTAGGTGATTTTCAGTGTCAATGACTAAGATCAAAGACGGAGAAAGCTTTGAATCTGCGTTCCGTAGATTCAAAAAGTCTTGCGAAAAAGCAGGCATTCTTTCTGAAGTTAAAAAACGTGAGCATTTCGAAAAGCCAAGCGTTCGCTTGAAAAAGAAATCAATGGCTGCTCGTAAACGCGCGATGAAGAAATCTCGTAAAGGCTGGGGTAACGACTAGTCTTAAAAATTTCTTCGGGGGTTTTTAAATGGAAATCAGAGAACAACTCATGGCCGACGTTAAGGAGGCCATGAAAAGTAAAGATCAACTCAAACTTAACACTTTGCGATTCCTTCAAGCTGCGGTGAAAAACCGTGAGATTGAACTTCGCCCCAACGCAATCACCTCTGACGAAGTCATGGGCGTGATTAAAAAGTTGGTGAAGCAAAGAAAAGAATCGATTGAGCAATACCAAAACGGTGGCCGTCAAGATCTTGCCGATCAAGAAGCTGCTGAATTGAAAGTGCTTGAGGGCTATCTGCCAGCGCAAATGGGCAGAGATCAGGTCGAGAAAGTTGTCACGGAAGTGATTGCAGCTTTGGGCGCGAAAACTGTGAAAGACATGGGTCCTGTAATGAAGGAAGTCATTGCTCGCACAGCTGGTACTGCCGACAACAAAACAGTGAGCGAAGTTATCAAATCTAAACTTACTTAATCGTTGAACTTGGAGTTGCATGAAATTTTCTCCAGAGTTTATTGAGAAAGTCCGCGACGCTAATAACGTAGTAGACATTATTTCTCAGTACACACAGTTGAAGCCAACAGGAAGCGGCCTTATGGGCCGCTGTCCTTTTCCGGACCATCAAGAAAAGACGCCGAGCTTTTCTGTGTCCGAGACCAAGCAGGTTTATCACTGCTTCGGTTGTCATAAAAAAGGCAACATTTTTACTTTCCTTCAGAATTATCAGGGCATGAGCTTTCCTGAGGCTATCGAGTATCTTGCCGGTCGTGCAAATATTGCGATGCCTGAGAAAAGTTCGGACTCTTCTAACGAACAATTCGATCGTCAAAAAGAACGTAAGAAGCTTTTGGCGAGAGTGAATCAGCTAGCGAACTACTATTTCGGTGAACAGCTGAAGCGCGTACCGAATGACCATCCTGTCAAAAAATACATCGCCAAGCGCGGACTTTCTCAAGAGGTTCTGGACGCTTTCCAGGTAGGGTATTCGACACCTGAGTGGGATGGATTGGTTAAATATTTAGAGTCCAAAAAAGTTCCCATGGACCTAGTCGAAGAGGCTCGCCTGGCGAAAGCCCGTTCGGGTGGTAAGACTGGCCACTTTGATATTTTCCGTGATCGTCTGATGTTCCCGATTTTAAACCCTATGGGCGAAGCGGTTGCATTTGGCGGACGTATTATCGAGCAAGGGGAACCTAAATACCTGAACAGTCCCGAGACTCCGGTATTTATTAAGGGCAGAATTCTTTACGGATTGGCACAAACCGCCCGTTATATACGAACCGAAGATCAAGCCATCATTGTCGAAGGATATATGGACTTGGTTTCTTTGTATCAGGCTGGCATCCGCAATGCTGCAGCCACTATGGGAACGGCGTTAACCCCGGACCATGGAAAACTTTTAAAAAGAATGACGAAGAACGTGGTGGTTCTTTTTGACGGGGACTCTGCCGGTCAAGAAGCAGCCGAGCGTAGTTTGCCGATTTTGCTTTCGGCAGATGTGCACCCGAAGGGATTAACATTACCTGACGGTATGGACCCGGATGACTTTGTAAAAGCTAAAGGTGCTGATGCCCTTAAAGATTTGATGGCAAAGGCTCCGGACTTGTTTGTTTTGATTTTACAGCGCTGGATGGAAGACTATCGCGGAGAGGCCTCACAAAAAGTGAAGCTCTGCGATCAGTTGAAACCCGTACTCGAGGTCATTCCCGATTCGCGATTACAGGATCTCTATCTTCAGGAAGCGGCTCGTCGAATGAGTGTGCCAAGCACTTGGTTGAAAGAAGCACTCTTTAAACAGAATGGGAAATTGGCTCAAGAGGCGCAAAATATCCGTCGCGATGTCGTCAATGCACAAAAACCTGCAGCTCCTGCGCCTGTTGAACCAAAAACTGTGCCAAATTCTCCGCGATTTATCCTGAAAGGCGCACCAAAACCGGAAATTTTACTCATGTCTTTGGCCCTCAAAAGTCGTGCCAACTTCGATGTGTATTTGCAGGAAAACATCACTGAAAATATCTCTCATGCGGCTACTCTAGAGATCTTGCAGAAAGCTGCCGATGTCTATAGACAAGATCCTAATAAATTTGATAAATTGACCAGTCTTCTCGTATCATTTGTGGATCATCCTGAACTGCTTTTCATGACTGAAAATGCGGGCGAGTCATTTGACGAGGAGAGCGAACGAAAACTTCTTCGCGATGTTTTCAAAAAAGTTCGCGACAACAGCTTGCGTGAGCAGGCGAAAAAACTGGCTCGGGATATTAAAGCGGAACCGAGCGCAGAGAAGTTAGAACAGATTATGAATATTCAAAGAAACAGACACTCTTTGAATAAAAACTAAGTTCTGACTTCTAAAATTTTTTGAGATTTATTTTTAAAATTTATTAACGAGATTAAATCAAAATTGGGAAAATGGGGTTTAAATGAAAGCAAACGTTCCAAACGCCAGTTCAAAAGAGCCCACTAAAGTTCTCACGCTAGCAGAGCAAGAAGCCATCATCAAAGAAGAGATTCAAAAGTTTATTAAACTTTCGAAAGAAAAAGGCTCGCTCACTATCGAAGAGATCAATGAGCTCTTGCCACAAGAAATTCTGGCGCCGTCAGTTTTGGATGCCTTCATGCATGCTCTGGAAGCTGCAGGGGTTGTTATCTCTGAACTGATTGAAGCTTCTAAAGAAGAGGGCGAAGGTGCATTCCTTGCCGATCCTGATAAAGAAGATGAAGAAGCGGACGAAGACGAAATCGCTGAAAGCGAAGACGTTAAAGGTAATGACCCAGTTCGTTTATACTTACGTAAAATGGGTAGCGTATCCCTTCTTACTCGTGAGGGTGAAGTTGAGATCGCTCGCCGTATTGAAAAAGGGGAGCGTGAGATCGTTAAAGCGATCTTGTTGTCACCACTTGGTACTTACGAAATCATCCAACTCGGTAAACGTTTGGATGAAGGCCGTATCAAAGTAAAATCGATCTTCCGTGGTTTGGAAGACGAAGAAACACAATACGACGAAAAAGAATATATCGACAAAATTCACGAACTCATCGGTACGGTAACTGCCTACCACGAGTCTGTGAAAAAATACTTCGACGTTCTTCGTAAAGAAGAAACCAACACGCCAGCTCGTAAAGCAGCGATGGATGAGTTGTTGAAGGTGAACGACAAGTTGATGGCAAGTTTCGAATCCATCAACTTCAATCGTAAGACGATCAACCGTATCGTGATTAAGTTCAAAAACTTGGTGGGCCGTATGTCGGTTCTTCGCCGTCGTATCAAAGACGGTACCGAGAGAACTTTCTCTAAAGACGTTAACGCTCTTGTTGAGCGTTTGAAGTTGATCGATGGTAACGAAAAAGAATTAACTAAAATGACTCGTGAGACTGGCTTGAATTACAACAAGTTCCGCTCTTACGCGATCCAAGCTCAAGAGGCTTCTGTCCGCTTGGGACGTTTGGATAGCGAAACAGAGATGAACTTCCGTTGGATCCAAGACACGTACACTGCGATCTGGAAAGGTGAGCGCGAAGCGGATTTAGCAAAATCTGAGTTGGTTGAAGCCAATCTTCGTCTCGTGGTTTCTATCGCGAAGAAGTACACGAACCGCGGTCTTCAATTCTTGGATTTGATCCAAGAAGGTAACATCGGTTTGATGAAAGCCGTTGATAAGTTCGAATACCGTCGTGGTTACAAGTTCTCTACTTATGCGACTTGGTGGATTCGTCAGGCGATTACTCGTGCGATTGCCGATCAGGCGCGTACGATTCGTATTCCAGTTCATATGATCGAGACGATCAATAAGCTTGTTCGTACTTCTCGTTATCTAGTTCAAGAGCTTGGCCGTGAGCCAATTCCTGAAGAGATCGCAGAGAAAATGGACATGCCAGTCGATAAAGTTCGTAAAGTCCTTAAGATTGCGAAAGAGCCTATTTCTTTGGAAACTCCAGTTGGTGAAGAAGAAGATTCTCACTTGGGAGACTTTATCGAAGATAAAAAGGTCATCAATCCAGCTGAAGCGATTGTGAACTTGAACTTGGCAGAACAAACACGTCGTGTGCTTTCAACTTTGACTCCGAGAGAAGAAAAAGTGTTACGTATGCGTTTCGGTATCGGCGAAGAATCGGATCACACTTTGGAAGAAGTGGGTCAGGACTTTAACGTAACTCGTGAACGTATTCGTCAGATCGAGGCGAAAGCTCTCCGTAAGCTGCGCCACCCGAGCCGTAGCAACAAGCTTAAGGCTTTCATCGACGGATAGTGTGAAGATTCCATGACAATTCAAAAGGGAAGGCGTAACAACCTTCCCTTTTTTATTTCTAGATATCCAGAATGTCTCCACATTAGAGGACTTGTGGTTCTTACTCACCCTACATAAGATTCTCCCATCAAGATTAGAGAACTTAGTTTCTAAGTAATCATTTTAGGAGGATCCATCATGAAACTGCTATCACTTGCTATCATCACATTGGCATCTGCATCGGCATTTGCTGCGAAATCTAACACGCAATACTATTTCCAGCCTGGCGCGAGCAACCACGTCGTCGAAGCGAATTACCTAATGGATGTAAAACCTGCAAAAACAGAAACGGCAGGTGTTGAAACAGATGCGAAGCAGGAAATGAGCGACATCTATTTGAACTATACCTACGGCATGAGCGACAACCATGCGATTGGTCTCGAGACATTCTTTGGGAATAACAAAACGACCACTGGCACGACCTCGAGTACTGCAAGTGGGATGGGTGACATTCACGTTTACTACAAAGGTTTCTCGGAAATCTGGCATTATGGAGCCGATCTTGGCTTCAATACAGAGAAAATCAAGCTAGATGCGACGACTGGTGCGATCGACAACAGATCGACAGGTGGTATGTCGTTTAAAGCGAATGTCGGTGTGATGGTAAATAACGCTGCCATGAATTACGGTGCTGACTTATCTTACTTAATGCCACTTGAGCGTAAGGTCGACAATGCTGCTGGTACAACACTTACGGGCGGCAATACTTTGAAGCTAGCTCCTTTCCTTGAGTACAACTGGGGAATGGGCTTCTTGGGTGCTGAGCTTTCTTACAACATGATGGACGATACAAAGATGGATACTTCTGGTGTAGAAACCACATTTAAAGGCGAAAGCTATGCTGGGTTTCTTTTGTACGGCACGTATGACTTTAATGAAATGTTCACAGGTATTTTGGATCTAGGCATGAACATGCATCCAGAACATGAAGAGACCAATGTGGCAGGAACAAAAGTAAAAGCCTACACAGAGACCATCGTAAATATTGGCTTGCGTATGACTTTCTAATTCAACCCGGTTTGAGTTAGAAATCAAAAGGGATGGGCTTAGCACCATCCCTTTTTGTTTGTCCGAAAATTGGAGAATTTCCTCTAAGTTGGACGCGAACTCCCAAATATTCCCCATAGAGCCCGGCATTATTGTTGCTACCTTGCACAGTTTCAACGAAAGTATGGGGGTATGAATTCTATGGCCGTGCCTTTTGAAACACTTCTGCAGCAGTCTTTTCTTCTTCCCTCATTTCGATTAGGACAAAAAGAAATTATCACTGCGATTCTTGCGAAGAAAGACGTGTTGGCAGTTCTTCCAACAGGCGGCGGTAAATCCCTTTGTTATCAGTATCCGGCGGTCTATACACAACAACTCGTTGTAGTGATCTCACCATTGATTGCTTTGATGAAAGACCAAGTGATGAACCTTCAGCGCCAAGGAATCGCTGCTGGTTGTTTGTATTCAGGACAAAGCGATGATGAAAAACGCGCTATATTTGCAGAAATTGGCAAAGGCGGATCTTACCTTCTTTATCTATCTCCGGAGCGGGTACAAAAAGAAGGTTTTCAAAAGTGGATTCAGAACCGTGCTATCGCGCTTTTTGCCGTGGATGAAGCCCATTGCGTTTCTCAGTGGGGGCATGACTTCCGTGAAGAGTATAGCCAGCTAAGTATTCTGAAGAAGCTGCGTCCCGATGTTCCTATTTTGGCGCTGACGGCTTCTGCAACACCGACTGTATTGACGGATGTCGCAAAAAACCTAGGTCTTGTTACCCCAGAAAAGCACGTTCACGGGTTCTATAGACCGAATCTTTATTATCAGGTCGAGCAGTGTGGTGATGAAGATGCCAAGTCGTTGATGCTATCTCAGGCGATTCGTCAAACTCCACAGGGCAGAGTTATCGTTTATTGCGGTACTCGCCGAGTGACAGAAGAACTTTCTGGGTATTTGTCGCAGCATTTTGATCGCGTTGGTTTTTATCACGCGGGACTTAGTACTGAAGAGCGTACTGCAACTCAAGAAGCCTACGCAAAGAGTGAACTTCGTATCCTTGTGGCCACCAATGCGTTTGGGATGGGAATTGACCAGCCGGATGTGCGTTTAGTAGTGCATTTCCAGATGCCAGCGAATATCGATTCTCTATATCAGGAAATGGGTCGTGCGGGTCGTGACGGCAAAGAATCGACGTGCCTGATGTTATACGCAAAGAAGGACAAGGGGCTTCAATCTTATTTTATTGATAATTCCGAAGCACCCAAGGCTATTAAGAATGCACGTTGGAAAAACTTAGATGCTCTTGTGAACTATTCTGAGGGCGGTGAGTGTCGTCACGCCGAGATTTTGACTTATTATAAAGATGCTCAACGTATTGATACCTGTGGGCACTGTGATAGCTGCAGTCCAAAATCAGAACGCCGAATTCAAAAACCTGCAAAACCAGTTGTGGTAAAAGTTGCGAAGACTAAAACTCGCAAGTCCGGTGCTGCAGATGTCGATCTGAATCAAGTACAAGAAATGCGTTTTGAAAATCTTCGCCGTTGGAGAAAGCAAAAAGCCCAAGAGCTGGATGTCCCAGCATTTGTGGTCTTTAGCGATCAAACTTTGAAACAATTGGCGATCAAAAATCCGCAAAGCATGGATGAACTTGAAAACATCTATGGAATTGGCGAATCCAAACTAGAAAAATTTGGTTGGGATCTTTTGGCCGAGCTTAGTGACTAACGGTTTTTGAGCTTGCTAAGTACCCAATCCGGATCGTCTAACGGCAAATCATGTCCAGCCCAAGGATGCACATACATCGGACACTGCCAAGCCTCGGCAAGTGCTTTTGAGCAAGAGGCATCTACGAAGTGATCATTCGCACTATTTAATAAAACCGTAGGAACTCGTGGCTTTGTCGGGAAAGTATAGTTACCCGCAGCCCACAGCTGACGGACGAAATTTTGAATCTGGATTGGATGAGCGGTCGATTCTTCTGTCCAGATCGGCAACGCATAGTCGCGACGCTCGGAAGAGTTCGCAGTCATCATTAATATTTTGCGTTCCATATCTTCAACGGTAAAGCGGCGCTTAAAGCCCGCTATCATTAAGGCCATTTTCAAATAATTTTCGGGCTTAAGGCGTTCGTAAAATTTAGAATGCTGAGCAGAGCTCGAATTGATTAAGACTAACTCTTCGATCTCTTGAGGATAGCGATCTGCCCATGCGGTTGCTAACATCGCACCCAAGGATATGGCAAGAATATGGACTTTTTCGCCTGAACGTACAAACTTACTTTGGCGACGGAAAGACTCCACCATTTCGTTCATCGTCAGAGGGCTGTTTTCGCGATAGAGCGAGCCATTGCCGGGAATTTCTAGGTATTCGAATTTATCGTTTGGAAACGCAGCTTGAATGCGCTCCGGAAAGTCAGCCCAATGGCCGACCCCGCGAGCTAAACCACGAATGAGTATCCAATTTTTTTGCATAACCTATTTTTGAATATTCTTAGTGAGTAGTCAAAACAAAGACACCCTCGCAAGAGCGGACTTTGGACTTACCAAGAAAACCTTTCATCATATCAACTAGTTTAGGAAGCATCTCTCGGGTAATGCGTACGCGATAGATTTCACCTTCCATTCCGGCAGCGGCGCCTCCGCCGGGTGGGAAGGCAACTGCAGCGGCACCAGAGAACCCAAACTGTTGAACGCCAGAAACTGCGTTCAAGCTAGAGATGCGATAGAAGGTTGCTTTCTGGATACTCGTGGACTCTGCACGGTTTTCCCAGTTGTAGCTTGCCGTTAACCCGGCAGCGCCAAAAAGAAACGGAGAGAAAATACGAGTTGCGCGACGGAATTCAACAATAGGTTCGATACTCAAACGGGTTTTGCCATTGTGAGTAGTTTTGACGATGGAAAAACCTGTGGAAAACAGAAAATAAAAGCCCGCAGTGTCTGGCAGGTTTCTAAGATAAGGGCTCTTCTTTAAGCGCACCATCAACCAGTCTGCTAAACCAACTCCGCCAGCGACACCAATTTGAATGCTCAAAACACGGGCGTTTGCATTTGCAATAACCCCGGCATTTTTAAAGAACTGCTCATTCATTAAATGAACCATTTTATTTACACTAGTGGCCTTCAAGCGAAGGGTCGTCAGAATCTTTGCTATTTTTGCCAAGAAGTGGTTTTTCTTAGAAATGAAAGTGTTCACTTCTTCGGGCTTTAGGACCGTAAGAGCTGCGAGGTTTTCTGGGGAATCCGTAGAAACTGGAATTACAACCTCGGATTTTAGTTTTGCTTTATATGCATCGCCTTGCATCTCTTGAGAAATTTTTTGCAACTCTTCTAAAGTAGTTTGAACGGGTGGGGCATCCGCCAAAGCGCTGGGATCATAAGTAAAAGTCACGTGCTCTTGCGGAGCATCCGGAGATTTCGGCTCTAAGACAGTATTGTCGATGCCATCAATGCGAACGGCATCAAAATCTTTGATTTCTTCCACAGCTTTCGCGGTCGAAAAACCCCAAAGAAGACTGCTTGAAAGAATCAGACTTAAAATGAAAAAAGGCTTCCGGTTGTTCATACCTAGGAAGCCTTCACGATTTATGCCGCTAAATAGACGATTATAAAGGGGTTTGAGGCCCTTCAGGGCTGTTAGCCGGTGCCCTCTTTTGCTCAGGATTCACAGGCGGGGTGTCTCGTTCTGAGACAGTTGGTGCGGGGTCTTCCAACCAGTAAAGGCTTGCAGTTGAATGGGTTTCTGGCGAGAAATTCCATCCCCAAGCTTTCTGCAAAGCCGGGAAAGTGAAGAGGTCCGCCAAGAACGCTGCAACGAAAGCAATCGACAGAAAGATTGCAACGTGGCCGAAGAGTTTTAAATCTCCGAGTAGGAAAACCGGTAAGCACACCAAGAAAATCGCACTAGTTGCAAACATCGCAATACCGATGAGGTTCAGACCGCGCTTTAAAGCCTCATCATAACTAAAGCCTTTACGTTGTTCTTGTTGAATAACGTAGGAAAGGTGAACGGTATTGTCGCCCACAATTCCAAAAGCCACGCAAATCAGAATCACCAAGTTTGTATCAATAGGAACTTTGAAAAGGCTCATCGTTCCACTTACTGCTAAAAGTGGAATTGCATTCGGGATAAGAGCATATGCTGCCCACTTCCAACTGCGGTATTGATACAAATAGCAAAGGAAAATCAAAATAAAGCTTGAGAAGAACGATTCAAAGAAATCCTGAATCACACGACCGTTAATATACGAGCGAACGACCGAGAAGCCGCTTGCACGGATGCTAAGATGATCCGCATATTTGCCCTTGAGAATTTCGACATTTTGTAAAACGTCGTCTAAGGCATCCGTAGACATCGATCTGAGGAAGACTGCCGTACGCATCTCGCCAGTGGATTCATTTAGTCCGCCACGCAAAACGCCATAGTCATTGAACATGTGTAGAATGGCTTCTTTCTTTTGTGCCGCTTCTTTTGGCGGAAGAGCTCCCGCTAATTGGCGGTTCAACTCGTCATCAATTTGACGAACGGAAGTAATGCGCGAGATTTGCGGATTTGCAGCCAGGTCCTTTTCCAAATTACGCATGGACTCGAAGACTTCTTTGTTAAAACGCTCGTCACCTATTTTTTTTGGTTGAACGACGACGTCCATAGAACCGACAAAATCAAAACCTTTTGAGAAAAGATCAATAGAACGGCTTAAAGGATGATTGTTAACGAATTTCGTATAGAAGTTGTCGTCCACATGAAGGCCGAAGCTAGTTCCCGCGCCAATCACTATCAATAGCAGAGATAATGCGATGATAGGCTTTGTATTTTTACCGATAAAACTTTCGATCTTCATAGACCAGGTATGAGCATCGAAGCGGCGAACTTGAGGGTTAAAGTTAAATACTCTGAGTGTCGTCGGTAGTACGTAGAAGATAAAACACCATTCAAACATACACGCAAAAGCGCAATAAATTCCAAAATAGCGGATCGGCAAGTTTTGATTCACGATGAGTGCGATAAAACCCGCGGCCGTGGTGAGTGAGGCTAACAAGCATGGAACTTTGGCGATACGGACGGTTTCTTTCAGACGGTACTCGACGCTACCTTCTAGTTGCTGGAAGCGGCTGAAGAAGTGCAGAAGGTCGGCAGTCGACACAATGAAGGCAAACATCAGTGCAAAACTGCTATAAGGACCAAGACCGCCTTCGACCAACATGATCAGACAAAGGGTCGCGGCATATACCACAAACATGACAAAAAAGTTCCACAGCAATATTTGACCTGAGCGATAGCAGAAGAACAAAAACAGCCCAATCGCCAGCAGAAGTAACGGCGTGATCACTCGTTGCTGAAAAACCATTTCTTTTAGAAAACTAGCGCTCGCGATCTTAGCTCCGAGTATGCCAGTGCGAACTCCTGGGTTGTCGCCTTCGACTTGTTTCAGGAACTTTTCAAGGCGAGCAACGGCAGGTTGTTCTTCTTTGCGCGGAAGATCTTGGACGAACTTAAAACTCATTAAGAACGCTGTGTGGTCTTCGCGGACAAGATTATTCTTCCACATCTCGGTGTTCAGCATTTCGAGTGCACGCGGAGTCCACTCTCCGTCTTTAATAAACGGAACCAGCTTGATACTTTGAGCATCAGCCTCGAAATATTTGGCGTTATGGGGACCTACGACGCTATCGAAGGCGAAATTCATTTCCAAAGCTAGGCTTACTTGTTGAGAGAGCTTTTGAATCTCGGCAGAGGTGAAAGGGGTGTTTTTTTCAACGACCACCCAAGCTGAAGCTTCGTCGTCAAAGCTTTTAAGGTCTTTTTCGTATTGGATGCGAACTGGATTAGAAGGACTTAAAAGACTTTGAATCTCGAATGGAATAGTTCTCTTGAGGAGAACAGCACAAACCGCGCAAAGGCCAATGAGGCCCATAACGATTGAAATTCTTGTGAGCCATAGTTTTATTGGATTTGAGTGTTGCATATAAAAAGTCTACTGAGACTTATTGATCTTTCAAAGAAAGAATTCACCGAAATGAAAACTTTGGTTGTCTACTCTTTGGAGGTTCAGCGGGCATTGTTTAATGCCCGGAACGATGCTGGTAATGATCGGAACATCGACAGCGCAGTGTGCCTTTGGAAAATGACTTGCTATAACAACCTCTGAAAAGACTATAATTTTATTTACTGATCAATACCAGTTCTAACCATGGAGGGGTTTAAATGCGTATCTCATCGGAGTCATATTTCCGTTCTTTTGACTCTAAAGAACTTTTCTTCCGTACTTGGCAACCTAACGATATCAATTCTAAAAAAGCAGTTATCGTCATTCATCGCGGTCATGAGCATTCAGGACGTCTTCAAGAAATCGTAGATGGCTTGAATCTTTCAGACACTTGGATGTTTGCTTATGATGGTCGCGGCCATGGTAAAACTGAGGGACCTCGTGGTTATGCCCCGGATTTCTCTTATCTTGTGAAGGATCTTGATACCTTTGCGAAATTTGTTTCGCAAAAGCACGGTATTCCAATGGAGAACATCACAGTTGTTGCGAATTCTGTAGGAGCTGTAGTGGCTTCTACTTGGGTGCATGATTATGCTCCTAGAATTCGTGCGATGGTGTTGGCAGCTCCTGCTTTCCGCGTGAAGCTTTATGTGCCATTTGCACTTCCTGGTTTGCGTCTTCTAAATCTTGTAAAAAACCCAGCGTTTATTTCAAGTTACGTGAAATCGCGCATGCTGACTCACGATCCGGTCGAGGCTCGTCGTTACAATGAAGATCCACTGATCACTCGTGATATTTCAGTTAATATCTTGATCGGTCTTTTTGATGCTTCGACTCGTGTTTTGGCGGGAGCGGGCACAATCACGACTCCAACGATGGTCCTTTCTGCAGGAAAAGACTTTGTTGTTGAGGTAGGTGTTCAGAAGAAGTTCTTTGATGCTTTGGGAACTTCGAACAAATACATGAAGATCTTTAAAAACTTCTATCATGGCGTGTTTTATGAAAAAGGCCGTGAAGAAGGTTTCAAATTGGCAGGTGCTTTCATTCAAAATGCGATGAATAGTCCAGTAGATCGCCAGGATCTTTTGCAGTCTCATAAATCGGGTTCAACAAAAGATACCTATGATCAATTGATGAAACCAGCGTCGTTACTAAAGGCGGTGAATTTCGGAATGCAAAAGCTCATGATGTCGACTGTGGGTCGTTTGAGCAATGGTGTCAGCATCGGTCTTAAAACCGGTTTTGATTCTGGTTTGTCTTTGGATTACATCTACGAAAATAAAGCTCGCGGAATCACGCCGCTGGGCCGTTTGATCGATTTCTTCTATATTAATGCTGTTGGTTGGAGAGGTATTCGCCTTCGCAAGGTCCACATGGAGTCTTTGTTAGAGAAATCGATCCTTGAGTTGCATGCGAAAAACCAACCAATTCGCATTTTGGATGTCGCTGGCGGTCCGGGCAGATATTTATTAGATATCGCTAATAGACATCGTGATAAGAATATTCAAATCTTGGTTCGCGACAACGTCGA
Source organism: Bdellovibrio sp. HCB337 (assembly GCF_047302465.1). Lineage (GTDB taxonomy): Bacteria > Bdellovibrionota > Bdellovibrionia > Bdellovibrionales > Bdellovibrionaceae > JACMRP01. The sequence goes on from NZ_CP178621.1 coordinate 220,023, forward strand.
AGGCAACTTGGCTCATGGACGTAAGCTTGCACAAGGAATGAATCTTCAAAATGTGACCTACCAACAAGCTGATGCCTTTGCTGGTCAAAGCTTGAATGGTTATGCACCTAATATTGTTATCGTTTCTGGCTTCTTTGAGCTTTTCGGCAACAATGATTTGATTCGCCAGTGCGTGAATCACATTGCGAACGAAAGTGCTCCGGGGGCGACGTTGCTTTACACAGGTCAGCCATATCATCCTCAACAAGAGATGATTGCGCGTACATTGCCAAATCGTGATGGCGAGGCATGGGTCATGCGTCTTCGTTCTCAAGCAGAACAGGATGAAATTTTCCGCGCGGCTGGATTTGAAAAGCAAGATATGCAAATCGATCCGTACGGTATCTTTACTGTTAGCAAAGCTCGTAAGACGGACCTATTGCAAACAACAAGTTCTAAGCAGATGGCTGCAGAGTCTATGACAGAACGACAGTTGGAAAGCTAATTCGGGAGAGTTCTTGAGATCTCAAGTGCTTTTGCCTTTAAGTCTAAGTTTAGTAGCGGCGGTCTGTGGGGCCGCCGCTAATTTATTTTATAAAAAGGCAGCAACGCGCTTTTTGGAAGTGCCTGTTTGGCAAAATGGACCGCTGTTCTTGGGTCTTTTGTGTTTCACGTTGGTTTTGGTTCTTTTTATTTCAGCTTTTCGAATGGGTGGGGAGTTGCTGGTGGTTTATCCGGCATATGCTACTACTTATATTTGGGCTTTGGTTTTTGCGGCGAAATTTGGAGATGAGTCGATCTCGCTTTGGCAGTATGTGGGTGTGGGATTTATCATGTTGGGTGTTTCTTTTGTGGGTTTCGGAGCGCAAAAATGACGGACGGGTTTTTTACAATAGACCCTGGAGCTCAAAAGATTCTTTTGATCGTCTTGTCGATCTTGGTTTTTTTCACTGTTCTTTTTTATACTTGGAAACAATTTAAGCGTTTTGCTCTTTTAGATGAAATGATCACTCGTACTCATTCGTGGTGGGCGATCTTTGTCCTATATATAGTCTTTTTCTGTATTCACCCTATGTTGGGGTATTTTGGATTAGCGGCGCTCGGGTTTGCGACCTTGAAAGAATTTTTCGATAAGTTTCCAGAATCAAAGCTGCCTCAGCGAGTACGCTTTCTTGCGTACATTTTTGTCCTCGTCCAGTTTGCACTGGCGAGTGCAAATCAGTTAGTGCCGGTCATTGGTTTGATTCCCATCGTCTATTTAACTTTGGTAACGATCTGGGTTCTTCTGTTTGAAAAACCTGAAGCTGTCATGACAGCTGTTCCGATATCTTTGTGGGGACTGCTTCTTTGTGTTTTTGGATTAAGCCATCTTTCGTTGTTGTTGGCGATGCCAAAGATCCCGGACTATGTCGGAACAACTTCTTCTTTGTTTCTGTATTATTTATTTCTGACTCAATTCAATGATGTTTTACAATTTTGTTGGGGAACGCTTCTAGGCAAACACAAAATTGCTCCGCAAATTTCTCCTAAGAAAACTTGGGAAGGATTCTTGGGAGCAGCAGTGACGACAACGGTATTGGCCTATCTCCTTAGAGACATCACTCCTTTCAGCGTCACACAAAGTCTTGTTGTTGGTCTAGTGCTTGCGGTGACGGGATATTTTGGGGATCTCAATATATCCGCGATCAAACGTAATTTGAGTTTGAAAGATATGGGAAATGTGATTCCGGGGCACGGAGGCCTTTTGGATCGCATCGACTCAATCACGTTCTCATCGATCGTATATTTTTACCTGATTTTGTACTGGTTTTATAAATAGGAACGGGTTCTAATAAGCCTTAGGAGATCAAGGATGATTTCAACTTATTTGCTCAAGAAGAGATTTCAAAATCTTTTGCGTCCTCTTTCTAGAAATTTGCTAAATTCCGGAGTTACACCAAATCATGTGACCTTTGGAACCATGGTGATTTCGGTTGTCTTTGCCATCGTCATCGGAAGAATGGCGAAAACTCCTGTCGTTTTTTGGTCTGTCCCAGTTTTTCTATTTGTGCGTATGGCTCTTAATGCCATTGATGGAATGATGGCCAAAGAAGGCAAAATGGAATCGGCGTTGGGCGTTTTCTTAAACGAACTTGGCGATGTGGTTTCTGACGTTGCTTTGTTTTTCTCTTTCTGTGCGGTGAGCTCGGTACGATTAGAGCCGATGATCTTATTTGCGGTACTCGCGATGATTAGTGAAATGGCAGGAGTAGTCGCGGTTCAAACAGGAGCTTCTCGTAGATACGAAGGCCCCATGGGAAAAAGCGACAGAGCAGTTTTAATGGGATTGATCGCAGTTCTGATCGCGGTCGGCATTTCTTCTTCGTTGGTATTTGATATTATTTTAAACCTTGGTTCTTTGGCGCTTCTTATCACTATTGTGAACCGGGTTCGAAAAGGTCTTTTAGATTCGAAAAAAGTTAACAGTTTCAAGGAAGGTACTGGTTTATGAAAAAGTTTATAGCATTTGTATTTGTAGCAGCATGTTTTGGCGCTGCTATTTACTTCGCAAAAGGCGGAATGACGTCTTCTCATGAAATGGCATCTCGTATGCCGGACGCTGTCGGTGTTGCTGGCCAGCAACAGGTGATTGATCAAATGAATCAAATCATTCTTTCAATTAAAGACAAGTCTCAGGTAAAGGCCGCTGCGCAAAAGATCGCTGAGATGGCAAAGCAAGAAAATGCAAAAGCATTTCCAGGCGTGCAAATGTACGGAGCAGTTGCGAGCTTAGTTCCAGATCTTGAAGGTATCGTTTTCCGTTGCCGCGCTTTTGTGGAAACTTCTGACTGGCTTCACATGAGCTGGCTCTTTGGGCTTCGTGACTTTAGCTATAATGACTACCTCTATGGTCCACATGTCAAAGCGGCCTTTGACTTCATCACTTATCCAAGTGAAAAAGCGGGCCCTTCGTTTGCTAAATTTTCAGATTTCCAAGATTTTGCGTTAGCGACGCTTGCTCCGAAGTTGGAAAAAATCGTAGCGGCATCTGCTGAATTAGAAAAACTTCCTTCTGCTAATTTCGAATTTATGTTCGACAGAACTATTTTGGTAGGACAAGGACCTGGTCTTCGTTTCTTAGATCCAGAAGAAGCTAAAAAACTTTTCACTAAGCCGTACCACTATACAGTGACTTTCGTTCTACAAAGAGCTCTCGCAACTATTTATTACGTGGGAGCAATGGACTTAGATGAATTACCAGTAGTCTTTAACCGCGTTATTCGCGCTACGACTATCAACACAGTTCGTGGTGACCTTCGTATCGGTGACCCTGCAAAAGGCGTAACTCCGAAAATGGTTTACGATGTTTTTGCTAGTACTAAGTCGTTCCTGGGATGGAGAAACAAAATCACTGTAAATGGCAAAGAAGTGACTGCTCAAAGTCTTTTAGACCGTTCATTCTATTATGGTTTGACATCGTCTTATTACCAGCTTGCTGGTTATGTTTGTGGTTTGAAGTATCCTTATGCTCGCACTCGCGGAACTATTCTTGAAATTGAACGCACAAAAGATTGCATGGCGTTCGATCAAGAAGGTGCTGGCTCTAATTACATGATCGCAAATGGCTCGCCGTATTTGTTCAACCCGAACGCGATGGTTTTGGATTTCAAACAAAAATATCACGCTCTTCGTGACCGCGTTCGCGCTTACTCAGCAGCTCAAAAAGGCGATTACGTAAGTATCGTCAGTGATGTGACTGGCCAATCTATTCGCGTAAATGTTAAAGCTTTCTTCAAAGCGGACGTTTCTCAGCGTGATTTCATGCCGACAGGTTATGCAAATGCACCTGCAAGCTCTGGTGTAGAAGGTATGCCTAATGTGAAGGCTTGGAACTACGATCATGGTAAACCAAACGCGTTCAAAGATTACAGCTTCGGTGGTTTCTTTGACCGCAGCCAAGTGAACAGCTCAGAGTCTTTGTACAAAGCAATGTCGACAGTGCTTTATACAGATGCGATTGCGCCGTTTGCATTGTGGGTAAGAGTGCCTTCAACGGCAAGATTCTTTATCCCTCCATCAGAGATCATCAACGCAAACTAAGAGTTGATTTCAATAGAAACAAAAAAGCCGGTTAGGGTGTCCTAACCGGCTTTTTCTTTTGGGTGGTTCTAGAAAAACTAGAATTGAGTCACAGATAAGTATGGGTAGTCTTCTGGAGAAGTTACATTCACCAAAATATCCGAGTATGCACCGTAAGATTCAGCGCGGATATCGATAGCAACGATGCGCTCATTGCGATTGATGTATGAACCTACCACAGTGTTCGTGCCCAAAACTGGAGTGTTGGACAATTCATAGATAGGAAGACGTTGGTTGTAGTCTGTCACCAAAGCCGCTTCATGAAGTCTCACGTTGGCTCTTAAAACACGAAGTTCAATATTTGTCAGAGAAAGTGGTCTATGCAAAGTCAAACGGTACCAAGCTCCACCAGTTCTGCGAGTGATCGCATTAACTTGTACAGAACCTTGATATTGACCATAGTTTGGTGGTGGAGGTGGAGGCGTCGGACGAATTGGACCAGGACGAACTGGTGGACGACCTGGGCGACCTGGTTGAGGACGGCCTGGGCCTGGGTATCTTGGTGGACGATGACGATCTAAACCAGAGTTGTCATAGCGAACTTCGCTGTAGTTTGATTCATACCAAGAACCATCAGCACGAGAACATGCGATACCAGTAGTTCTTTCCTGACGACCATAAAGGTTGATAGAGCTTTCATATTCACGGCAGTATTCGCCCGTGCGATAGTTGTAGCCTTCACGAACTGCAGTGAATCTACCATGAGCGCCAGAACGAGAACCATAGCGAGCACCATCCCATTCAACCGATGAGCCGACGCGTTCATTATTCAGGCAATTTCTTTGCGCATCTTCTAATGCGCGGCGATCTGCCTCTTCCATATCGCGGCCAACTTGGCCACCAATCATAGAGCCTGCGATAGCACCGATAATAGTTGCAGCCGTTTTACCGCTGCCGCCACCGATTTGACTACCAATCACACCGCCGATAATTCCGCCAACGATATTGCCGACTTCTTCTTTGCCAGCATAAGCAGGGACACTTGTTTGCAGAACAGTAGCTGCGATCAGGGTTCCGAGGATTGCTTGTTTTTTCATTTGAGTGGTCTCCTTCAAGAGAGTGATAAAAAGTTACCAAGCGTTTTCGTCAATGGACTCTATTCCACAAATTGTGCCAAACAAAATGGGGCCAAAATGACCTAGGTACTTAATTAAACTTGAGAATTCCTCACAAGCGCTATGAGTACGTTGCGACTCGGAAGCAGTTGCTAAATACTTGATTTATGAATAGATTTAAGAGAATTTCGATAGCTCATTTGGGGGGCTAGCTTAGTTGGTTAAAGCAGCCGGCTCATAACCGGCGGATCGGGGGTTCAAGTCCCTCGCCCCCTACCATCTTTCTCTCTTCTTTTTTTGCACTGGCTTTGGTTTTTTATTCGGTGTTTGTTACTGGCAGCACGGGACGCGAAAGTTGAGGCGTCGAGCCTCAACTTTCTATGCGAGAGGCTCTTGCGCGCGATTCGGTATTCTTTATTTAGAATTCTTTAGCCTTTTATTAGCGTTTTGAAGCCGCCGAAGGCCATTTTTGTTGCGTCGAAAGGCATTTTGAAATTTTCTGCGCCTGGCATTTCGCCGAACTCTTTGTGCACTTTTGCATTGACCTGTTTGCGATGAGCTTTCGATTTATATACGATAAAAGCGAATACTACCGTTTCATTTTTTTTCGTTTTACACATTTTCGGAAAGCCTATTCCGTAAGGGACTTTTACATCATCGGCTAAGCATTCGAAGTAGGCCAGTGCGCCGTGCTTCATCCAGGTTTTGCATCCTAGCTTGGCCATTTTTTTATATGCGTTAACATTCTTTTTTGGAATCGGAATTACAAATCCATCTACGTAAGTGCTCATATATGTTCTCCTTAGGTTTAGTATCTAATAACTTAAAGTTTAAGAAAGGTCTTTCGCATAGCAATGTGCGGGTGAAGTCGTTATATTCTCCCTCCCATCTTTTTATTTTATTTTTTGCTCTGGCATCCCGACGCGAAAGTTGAGGCATCGAGACTCGCCCTTACTTTGCGCTACTCATCTGCTACTTTACATTACTTAAGTTCTTTCTAATTTAGAGAATCTCGGTCAGCCTTTCTTTTTAATAGGAGGTTTTTTATATGGCTCATTATGTAGATGGATTTGTTGTTCCCGTTCCTAAAAAGAATGTTGAGGCTTATCGCAAAGTCGCCAAGATTGCTGGGAAGGTTTGGAAAGATCATGGGGCGCTTGAATATATTGAGTGCATTGCTGATGATGTGAAAAAGGGGAAGTGGACTTCGTTTCCGCAGAGTGTGAAGTTGAAACCTAATGAAATCGTTTTTTTCTCTTGGATCGTTTACAAGTCTCGTGCTCAAAGAGACAAAATTCTTAAAAAGGTTATGAAAGATCCGCGTATCACCGAGCTTGGTGATGCGATGATGCCTTTTGATGGGAAGCGCATGATCTATGGTGGATTCAAACCCGTCGTCGAAGTGGCCAAAAAATCAAGCTCTGCCAGAGCAAAAAAACACTAATATAAATGTGCAGTCATTTGACAAGAATGACTGCATGTTTTGACTTCGATATCCTTGCGAATTAGCGTTTTCTCAAGAGTTCTTAAGCTCTCAGGAGAGAACCAATGACGAGTGACAAGGAAAAAATATTTAGAGTCCTTGCGATACTCGTTGGTATATTGGGGAGTGCCTACGTTCTATCACCTTTTTTAGCGGATATCTTGCTTGCGGGCGTCGTCGCTTATGCGCTAAATCCTTGGATACATAAAATTACAAAAACACGGTGGTGCAGGCATTCGCTGTGTTTGTACGGGTTGACCTTCGGACTTTTTTTGATCATTTCAATCCCGTTTCTGGGAGCTATTTCAAAAATCTACGGAAAACTATTGGCCATCGATCTGACAGACGATGGAAAAAAAGCGATTCTTACCGGATGGCAAGAGCAGCGGAAGCATGTCATAGACACTATTACTCACTTTTTTTCGCAGTTTGGTTTGCGTAGCACTGTGAATATTGATGCAATGATGACCGATGCGACTCAAAAACTTTTAGGCGCTGGTTTTCGCCTTTCGACGTATATCGTGACCCAGATTCCGGATGTCCTTTTTTCATTCGTCGTATTTTTGGTGATGCTGTTCTTATTCATGCGCCATGCAGGTTGGATGGAAAGAACTTTTCGTTCGGCAGAGTTGTTAAACTCCGAAGAAACTACGAATGTCATTACGGTCTTAAAAGAAACCAGCTACTCCTCGATTTTTTCGTCCATTTTAACGGGGATGATTCAATCGACAATTGTAACAACAGGAGCCGCCATCTTTTTGGAAGTCGATTTAGGACTGGTCTTTATCGTCACATTTATTTGCTCCTTTATTCCTGTTATCGGAGCTGCGCCGATTGCATTTACACTTGCGATTTACGGTTGGATTATAGAGGACACGACGGCTGGCATTGGTTTAGTTATTGTGGGAATTGTTGCCGGTATTGCTGACAATATCGCTCGCGTCTATATGTTGAAAATCGCTAAAGATAAGCTCCACCCTTTTTGGTCCTTGTTGGCCATCATTGGCGGGATCATGGTATTGGGCTTGCCAGGACTTTTTCTAGGGCCTGTTATCGTTTCGGCTACAATGCAAATCGCGCCTATGCTATTAAATAGTCAAAGCAAGAGGTGATCCATGAGTGCAAAGCCAAAAGAAAAAGTAGCCATCTTAGGAGCTAGCGACAATCCAGAGCGATATGCTTACAAGGCTTATAAGATGCTGCAAGAATACGGGCATAGCACTTTTCCAGTTCATCCTAGCTTAGAAAAGGTAGAGAATACCCAAGTGACTCACCAGATTTTAGAGCTTAAAAAAGAAAACATCGACACTCTTACTTTGTATGTAAATCCAAGAATTCTTGAATCATATGTAGAGCAAATTATTGAATTAAAGCCACGTCGTGTGATTTTTAATCCAGGCACCGAGAGTTTTGCGATAGAACAGAAATTCGAAAACGCCGGCATTAAAACAATCGAAGGATGTACGCTAGTGATGTTAAGAACAAATCAGTTCTAAACAGTCTTTTAACAAGTCTAGCTTTTTTTAAAATCTTTTTTGAATCTTTCAAGATATTCGACCTCAGAGATATATTTTTCTGAGGAGGATTCAGTGCGTGTTATTTTCAATACTGTATTGTGTTTGGGATTCACATCGACATTGTGGGCGGCACCAAGAGACTTGTCTTTTAATGCCTCTTGCAACCAAGGGCAAGATGTTGCGACGATATCTTTCGTCGGAGACATATTGGTTCATAGGGCAATTTATGAATCTGTCGTGAACGGTTCAAAACGTTTTGCAAGCACGTGGCAGAAAACGATTCCTTACTTCCAAAAAGCAGATTTCTCGGTCGGTAATCTTGAGGGCCCCGCAGCTCTTGGAATCGATGCCAAAGGGAAAGATCATGGCGACATCGGCTTTGTTTACGATGGCGTCGTTTATTCAGGAACCAATTTTGTTTTCAACTATCATCCACAAATCTTGCCTGAACTTTTGCAGTCAGGTTTTGATCTGCTGACGTTAGCAAATAATCACTCTTTGGATCGTAGAAGTATTGGCATTGATCGTACTCTACAAGCAGCTGCTCACTATGGTATTCCCACAGTGGGAACAAGAAAGTCCAATGACCCTAAAGGTGATTTTTACGAAATTAAGAACATTCAAAATATTCGTGTCGCCTTTATCGGGTGTACAGAGATGACGAATGGAATGCCGGACAAGTACAATCAAGTTCTTTGGTGCTACAAGCAGGCCGATAAAATCGTAGAAATGATTAAGGACCTTTCCCGTCGTTCGGATGTGGATGCGATTGCTGTTCTTCCGCACTGGGGGGACGAGTATGAAAACGGTCCCGACCGCGATCAGAAATCATACGCACGGAAGTTTTTAGAAGCGGGTGCAACTGCCGTCATTGGATCTCATCCGCATGTTTTGCAACCTTGGGAGAAGTACACAACTCAAGACGGACGAGAAACTTTGATTGCGTACTCGTTGGGGAATTTTTTGGCTGGACAACCAAGCTTAGAGAAGCAAACGGGTGCGATTGTGTATTTGGGACTTAGTAAAGAAGGCCAAGGCAAAGCCAAAATTTTTGGTGTTGGCTATACGCCTACTTATCGAGATGGAAACGAGATTTTTCCGATCGAGAAAAATGGCAATGCATCCGTCCTTGCACATGCAGCTGGTCACTTTGGAACTATAGGTCGCTTGGATCTGCAAACAATGCTTTCTCAGAAGTTTTGTAAGTAGAACCTACTAGAAATACTGGATTTTTATTTTTTGTAGCGGCTTCGGCCGCTTTTTGCTATACTTTTTAAGTCGGGCTCTAAACCCGATATTTTATGAGATAAGAACACCTCTTCTGACATTTAATCCACACATTCACTCATCAGACATGAGCTCAAAACCTTTTTGAGACTCTGAGGTATTCTTATGCTTACAGCACAATCTATAACTTGTGTGCTGCCGAATGGTCGCACGCTATTTTCGAATTTAAATTTTACTTTGAACCGCCAGAAGTATGGACTTGTTGGCTCTAACGGTGTTGGCAAAAGCACTTTAGTGCGCCTTATTGCCAAAGAACTGCAACCGACACAGGGACGCCTGATTGGAGAACTCCGATTGCATTTGCTTTCACAGTTTGAAAAGGGCGACGAGTCCGTGACCGTCGGCGAATATCTATTGGATATTTGGGATCAACCGAACCAAGATGCCCCTTTACGAGAAAGTCTTTTAAAGGGTTTGAATATGGAGAGCACTTTAAAAACTCTGAGTGGCGGGGAATGGATGCGAGCTCGTTTAGTGAAAGCGATTGCCCTGTCACCCGAGCTTTTGATTTTAGATGAGCCAACAAACAATCTAGATCGTGAGGGCCGCGAGTGCCTTTATAGGTTTGTTCAAGATTTTAAAGATGGATTGCTTATAATTAGTCACGACCGCGAGCTGTTGGAATACATGGAAGGCATTTGGGAGCTTAGCAATCAGGGACTGGCTTATTATGGCGGCGGTTTTTCTTTGTATGAACAGCAAAAGCAGGACGAAAAACTTCGTCTGGCCCACGAGCTTGACCTGGCACGAAGGGAAAAGAAAAAACAAGAACGAGAACATCAGGAAAAGCTGGACCGACAAAATAAACGTATCCGTTGGGCTAACGACAATGCGGAAAGCATGGGGCTGCCACGGATCATCGTCGGGAGTCGCAAACGACAAGCTCAAGTTTCTTTAGGAAAAATCCATAAAGAAGAATCTGTCAGAGACATGGAGCGCGCCGAGAAATTCCAGGATCTTTATAAACGCCAAAAACAGTTTTCAGATTTGCGGTTGGATTTTTCATTAGAAAAGAAGGCAAAAGGAAAGGTGGTTTTCAGTCTTGAGGACTTTAACTTTCGCTATCCGGGCATGAAGACTTTTTTGTGGGAACGACCTTTGACGTTTACCTTGCATGCGCAAGAACGAGTGGCCATCCGTGGTGGCAATGGATCTGGTAAAACGACTTTACTAAGGTTGCTGACATCAGAGCAGGCGCTTTTCTTAGGAGAACATCAAGGAAAGCTCTCCAGAATAACACGATCTTTTGTTTATTTAGATCAAAACTATACCCTACTTGATCCTGAAAAAACGGTTTTAGAAAATACGATGGAGGAAAGTCGTTTAGATCTTAGCGAGGTAAGAAACAAACTCGCAGACTATGGTTTTTATGGCGATGATGTTTTCAAGAAATGCATAGAACTCAGTGGAGGAGAGCGTTTGCGGGCATGCTTAGCTCGATTAATCTTGTCTCGGACGTTGCCAGAGGTTTTGATTTTAGATGAGCCGACAAACAATTTAGATCTAGAAAGTTTAGAAATCCTCGAAGTGGCAACGCTGAAATACCCGGGAACATTGATCGTCGTAAGCCATGATGAGAGTTTCTTAGAGCGTATAGAGTGCGGACAGAAATTAAATTTTGTCTGCAGTAAAAGAGAAAGCTGGTAGACAGTAAATTGCGTGAATGATTGAATAAATACGAAGATGTGGTGAGTCATCTATAGACGTTCGATATCAAGATGAAACAGTTCATATTTGACAGCGTTGAAGATTGAACACTTAGCTAGTCTCTCGAATGTAAGAAGAGTCTGACAATTGTAAAAGCTCTTTAACAAGACGACTGTTTTTTAGCATAAATTGGGACAAATTTATGATTAAAAATCGGTTTTCCCAACAACGGTGAGATTTCTTCGTAATGTTTTAAAATTACGGTAAAATTCACTCGGACGGGATTTTATTGATAAGCAAACGGGCGTAAACTTGTAGTTGATTGTTGGTTAATTGTTGATGATGAACGTAAAGCAAGGATGGTGAAAGATGAAACAAGTAAAAGCACTCTCAGATTTTTTGAAAGAAAAGAGAACTCAAGTCGGACTCTCTCAAAAAGATGTGGCTGATAGACTGGGTTATAGCTCAGCACAGTTCATTTCTAACTGGGAAAGAGGACTTTCAAGCCCACCAATGCACACCTTGAAGAAACTTGCAGAGATGTACAACGTGAATGTCGACGAGATGTTTGATGTGATCTTGGAGTCAACTCTTGAACAAGTCCGAGTTGATCTACAGAAGAAGTTCTATAATCACACAAAAAAGGCCGCTAACGGCACGAGCACGAATAATACGACTAGTACCACTGGCATGCCTCGATAATTTCCAAGTTCATCAAAGACAACGAAAAGGGTCACCTAACTGGTGGCCCTTTTTTTTGGTTTTTGCAAAGTGATGACGTTACCAAGAAGGCACAAAACAATTCCAATAGCTATTTCGGGAGTCCATTTGAAATTCTCGAAAAGAGACGACAAGATCAGCGCGATCACGGGGTTAATGATGCTGATATAAGAGGCCCTCTCAGCGCCTATACGGCCCACCAACGAGATATAAGCGCCAAAGGCTATGACAGTGCCAAAGACTGAAAGATACAGCAGGCTCCAAATATATTTGGGCGACCATACTGTCGCAAAACTGACCTGTAAAACGAGAGCAACGATCAAAGTGAAACAAGCGCCATAAAACATACCGTACCCGTTGGACGCCATGACAGGGACTTTGCCTTTACGGTGAACGTAAGAAATCAAATTGCCGACAGAGGCAAACATCGTAGCAACAGCTCCCACGACGAGACCTAGTATGGCTTGAGAGCCAGCCTTGAAGTTCAAAATTTCATGCAAAAAGATCAGACCAATACCGATGCCGCCAACTAGAGACCCCAAGATCACATTTCGCCGCAACGGAGTTTTAAAGATAAGCCAGGTGCCCAAAATATTATAATAAAGCAGCAATGTGAAAGTCACCGCGACCAAGCCAGAGCTTACCATTCCTTCAGCCACATAGGTCAGCATGTAGTTTGTCGAGAACATACAAATCCCTTGGCCCATAAACCAGAGGTGATCTTTGCGTGAAAATTTCATCGGAATACGGAAGGCAAAACAAGCCGGTAACAAGATGGCGGCAGAAATGACGAATCTATAAAAAACTGAAACTACCGGAGAAGCAGAGTCCAATTGGAACGTAATAACAAGCCAAGTGGACCCCCAGATTAAAACGCAGATAAGGTAGAGGGCGACGTTTTTCAGTCTTAGTCCTCATCCTCTTCTTCGTCCTCGTCTTCATCATCCTCGTCGTCTTCATCTTCATCCTCGTCTTCATCGAGGTCTTCAGATGCTTCCACGCGGATGAGCCATCCTTCTTCATAAGAATCTTCTTGAATCAAAGTAGGATCGTCAATGACAGCCGAATTGACTTCAATAACAGTTCCAGAAACAGGCGAATAAATATCCAAAGGACCGTCATCAGTTTCAACGGTCCCGCAGACTTCATCAGCCTCTACTTTATCGTGCTCTGCTGGCAAATCGACAGAAGTGATTTCATCAAAATCCGCAAGGCCTTCTTCATTGATCCCGATAGTGACGATACCGTCCTCTTCCTGGATCCAAAGATAACCCATAAAATTTCTGACATCATTCGCTGACATAACTTTCTCCTAAATGTCGTAGTACAAATGGAATTCGTAAGGCACAGGTCTTTGCTGTACAGGACGAATCTCACGATCAATTTTGTAATTGATCCATGTTTCTAGTAAATCGTCACTGAAAACATCGCCTTTTTTCAAGAATCCGCCATCTTTTTTCAGATTCATGAGGCTTTCTTCCAATGTTCCAGGAACAGACGGGATGCCCGCAGCTTCTTGTGGTGAAAGACCGTAAATATCTTTATCAAGTGGATCACCTGGATGAATCTTGTTGATGATACCATCTAGACCCGCCATCAAAACCGCCGCTTGCGCCAAATAAATGTTCGCAGAAGGATCTGGAGTACGGAACTCAATGCGTTTTGCTTTTGGATTTGGGCCAGAGTTTGGAATGCGCATTGCCGCAGAACGGTTTTTAAAGCTGTAGGCCAACTTGGTAGGAGCTTCGAATCCAGGCACCAAACGTTTGTAAGAGTTTGTTGTTGGATTGATGATTCCGCAAAGAGCCGGAGCGTGTTTCAAAACACCGCCGATGTAGTACAAAGCCATTTCAGAAAGGCCCGCGTACTTGTTACCTGCAAAAAGATTTTTACCATCTTTCCACAAAGACATATGGATGTGCATACCTGATCCATTGTCATTGAAAAGTGGCTTTGGCATGAAGGTCGCAGTTTTGTTATGACGACGAGCTACGTTTTTCACGATGTATTTGAACCACATCATTTTATCGCCCATTTCAAGAGCAGAATCATAACGGAAATTGATTTCCGCCTGTCCCGCAGTTGCCACTTCGTGGTGATGGCGTTCTACGATCATGCCGGCTCTTTCAAGCTCTAAGCACATTTCAGTACGGATATCTTGTTGAGTGTCCGTTGGAAGAGCTGGGAAGTAACCTTCTTTATGGCGAATTTTGTAACCAAGGTTTTTTCCACCTTCATCACGGCCAGAGTTCCAAGCAGCTTCGTCACTGTCGATCATGTAGAAGCCAGAGTTGTTAGTTTGCTCAAAGCGAACATCGTCAAAAATAAAGAACTCTGCTTCAGGTCCGAAGTAAGCTGTGTCTGCAATCCCAGTGGATTGCATGAACGCAACCGCTCTTTTTACAACTTGGCGTGGATCGCGATCATAAGGCTGAAGAGTTTCTGGCATGCAAACGTCGCAAATGAAGTGCAATGTCGGCACTTGCATGAACGGGTCCATCTTTGCAGTAGAAGGATCTGGCAAGATGATCATGTCGGATTCTTCGATGCCTCTCCATCCGCGGATGGAACTGCCGTCAAAGCCCAAGCCATGCTCAAACATTTCATCTGTGAGCTCTGAGAATGGAATAGTGATGTGTTGCCAAGTTCCGATTAGATCACAGAACTTGAGGTCGACCATGCGGGCGCCCTTGTCCTTACCAAATTGCAAAGCTTGTTGTGCGTTCATTGTTGTCTCCTTTACGTTTACAAAGCTTCTTCGTTTTTCTCACCGGTCCGAATGCGCAGCACACTTTCAACAGGTAATACAAAGATTTTTCCGTCTCCAATTTTCCCTGTACGCGCTGTCTTAGCGATGGCTTCCACCGTCGCTTCACAAAGTGCGCTAGGCACGACCACTTCAATTTTTAATTTTGGTAGAAAGTCGACAACATATTCGGCGCCCTTGTAGACCTCGGTGCGTCCTTTTTGTCGTCCGAATCCTCGAATTTCCGTGACACTAATGCCTTCGACTCCGACTTCAGCAAGAGCATCTACAACGTCGTCAAGTTTAAAAGGCTTAATAATGGCTTCAATTTTTTTCATGGAATCTCGAGTTCTTAAGACGATAACAAATCTAAATTTTTAGTCAAAAGAGGGAATCGTTAACGCAAGACGAAATAATTCGAGTAATTACACAAGAAATTCACAAAAAATATTTCAAAATAATTTTCGAACTCTTGCGGGCTCCTGTTGTTTCTGGTACACACCTGGCTTCTTAAAAAAGCATTTTGTTGTCGAAATTTCGGGGGGGATTCATGACTACAACGCGTTTTTTTGTCTATGGCTCATTGAGCGAGGGAATGGTTCATTTTTCTAAGATCCAAAACTTCATCGTCTCTTCTACGCCATCACAAATTAGAGCTACCGCGTATCGTTTAAAAGTTGGTTTTCCTGTTTTAGTCAATTCTGGGGCAGATTTGGTATCGGGTCAGCTCGTTGAGCTAAAGACTTCGGACCTTTTGATCGGTCTTTTGGATGAGTTTTTCGGTTATAACCCGCAAGACCCGGCAAAAAGCCTCTATCATCGCCAAGAAAGCCTTGTGAGCGTCATTGGGGGCGGTTTGGAGAAGGCTTGGGTTTATTTCCTGAATCCTTTGAAGCTTCCTTTAAATGCGATGCTTATTCATGGCGGGGATTGGATTCGCTCTATGGAAGAGCAGCCTGCTTTGACGGCGAAGCTCTCTGATAAGCAAAAATGCTATATTTCTAAGCTAGGAAGCTCTTCGGGTCGTGACATCGTACCTATTGATTTACAACTTTACAGAGAGCTCATGAACCTGGAACTGATTGTGGACAAAGGCCGAAGACTCGCGCTATCAAAGCTCGGCCATGAAGTCTACAGACACCTTGCCTAAGCCGACCTTCAAAATTGTGCTCGTTGAGCCCGAAATTCCGCAAAACACGGGGAATATCGGGCGCACTTGCGTCGCCACGAACTGTGAGCTTCACCTTGTTGGCAAAATGGGCTTTGAAATTAACGACACGAATCTTAAAAGAGCGGGCTTGGATTATTGGCCCCACCTAACGTGGTACCGTCACGAGACCTTCGAAGACTGGTTTAAAACTGTCCAAGACACCAGCCGCATTTGGCTTTTTACCACGAAAACAAAGCGCACATATTTTGAACCCCAATATCAGCCTGGGGACTGGCTTGTGTTCGGGAAAGAAACGAAGGGATTATCTCCTGACTTTTTAGCGAAGTTTCCGTCACAGACAGTAACAATCCCAATGATCGGCGAAGGCGCACGTAGCCTGAATCTGGCCACCAGTGTGGCAATCGCAGCCTACGAAGGCGTTCGCCAGCTGACTACTAACTGATAGTTATTTGAACACAATCGCTTTGCCGATCGGGGCCAGCGAAATGCCTGCAAGCTTCAAGTGTTGAGCCGCGAAGGGAATCCCGATGATGGTGATCCCCAATAAAACCGCCCAACCTAGGTGGATGAGTGCGAGCCACCAACCACAGAATACAAACCATAAGATATTGCCGATCAAACCCAAAGCCCCTGTGCCTATATCGGGTTGCTTAGTCACGTGAGCTCTGTCTGCAACCGTAGAGCCAAAGGGCCACAAATTCAGCAAACCGATATTAAAAGCGGCACGCGCCCAAGGGATGCCGATGATCGAGATCACCATAAAAATACACGTGGTGAACCACGACAATGCCGTTGTCCATCCACCAAAGAAAAGCCAAAGAAGATTTAAAAGTATATTCATAGTGCCCTTACATCGCTTCGCAAATGGCGAAGCTCTGTCGACAAGCGAATCATGCTCAGGCCTGCAAAGATAAAGTCGATTCCTAAAACAGTTCCAGGAACCCACAGTGCTGCCCAAGGTAGGCTTGCGACCACATACGCCCCCAGAATGATAGAGGTGATCGCACTCGTCAAGACCCAGCCCCATCCTCTATTCGGTCGGACGGCAAGCGCTAGCGCCCATTTTACGAAAGCTCCTAAGAGGAAATAGAAAGCAAGGATGATCGTGATTGCAAAAAGACCTGCATCGGGAAAACGCAACATGAGGCCGCCACCAATTAAAGACAAAAAAGTTTGAAAGTAGCGACTGCCACTGCCGGATTCGTGACGAAGCTGAATTGCATGCGCCAATTGCAAGAGTCCACTTAAGAACAGCAAGGTTCCCAGTGTTTTTGCGAGTGCGATGCTAGAGTCCACAGGCATGCCTAAAGCCAGAAGTCCCAATGCCAGGTAGACACACCCGAAGGCAAGAACCCAGCCCCAATGTTGGGCAAGATGTTTGATCTTGGTTCCGAGGGACAGCAATGGATTTTCATCGGCGATATAAATACGTGCCATAAAAACCTTCCTTGTTTTTGTTTCACAAGAAAATTATGGCACTTCACTTATGCGGACGAATGCGTAGACACCGTCTTTTGTTCATATTTCCAAAAAACGATGTGTCGACAGACAAAATCTAAAAACTCAGAGCTTCCAGTCTGAATTCGATGGTTTGAATTTCTAAAGTGAGATCTTCGAGAGCTTCGACGACCATGCCGATTTGAGTGGCGGGGAGGTACTCGCCGTCACTCATTACAAAATCCTTTTCGACACCCACATACGTGACCCAAGCTTGTCCGTTGAGGACCTTGTAGGATCCTCTTTTGAGCCCTTGGGGCTTCCACGTTTCACCTTTTTGTAGCTTAATGTGGTAAATCATATGTATGATTATACCTAATGTGGTTAACAAGATTCTGTCAAAATGGCAGGTCCTATTAAAAATCGAATGCCATTAAGCTGCAGCCCCCCGGAGGCCCCTATGATCGACGAAACGGACCGAAAAATATTAAGTCTGCTCAAGAAAGACTCACGTATGCAGTACGCGGAAATCGGTAAAAAGGTGAACCTATCAGCGCCCGCAGTTCACGCGCGCGTGAAGCGTATGGAAAAGGACGCAGTCATTAGAGGATATTCAGTCGACATAAACTCAGAGTCATTGGGTTTAGGCTTGTGTGCTTTTGTGCGGATTGGAAATAGCAAGTGTCTGTCGTCGGATATTGCTAAACATCTTCAGAAGTTTCCACAGATTGAGGAATGTCACAGCGTTGCCGGTGAAGACTGTGTGATGGTGAAGTTGCGAGCTCATTCCACTCTGGAGTTGTCAAAATTAATTGAAAGCATTCGTGAGTTTGAAGCCATCGACCGTACACTCACGGTCGTTGTGATGGAAACTCATTTCGAAAGAGGAATTCAGCCTTAGAATTCCTCGAAAGTGCATTTGTCTTTATTTTTACGAACCTGAGGCACCTTAAAAATCTGATTGTGAAACGAAATATAAAATCCGGGGCTCAGAAGTTTAGCTGCAAGCAAAGCTTCAGTCACATTTTGAGCGGCATCACTGTCTTCAAATCCCATGGGGATCATTGCGCCCGTAAATACCACTGGAACTTTTGGCGAGCCAATTTCTTTAAAGCAATGTTCAGCACTGACGCTCATAGTATCTGTTCCGTGCAGAACGACGATGGGGCAACCCTTTTGCATTTGTTCTTTCACGGTCGCGGTAATAAGGACGCGGTCTGCGTCCGTCATGTATAAAGAGTCCTTACTCAAAACCGGTAAAACGGAAATGTTGGTGTAGGGTAAACGCATTTTAGAAAGAATGCGATTTTTGATACTGGTGCCGCGATTTTCCAAGGACCCATCAAACTCGTTGTAGGTTTTCTCGATCGTGCCGCCAGTGGTAATAATAACAACATCTTGAATGGAAGTACTCATATTGGAAATCCTATGCGCGAAAAATTCAAAAAGCTCTCGTAAAAATCTTAAAAAACCTAAATTTTTTGACTCGGAAGCTACCTGTGGGGCATTCCTGGCTAAAAGTCTTATCTAACACGTCTTGCCAGGGTTAAAAAATGCCCTGTTTTCTTGCGGTTAATAGGCTTTGGGACTAAGCTCGTGAGACTATGGTAAATGAAGTTCTACGCAAAATATTCGGTACTAAACATGATCGTGAAATGAAGAGAATCCGTCCTACCGTGGACAAGATTAATTCTTATGAGCCTCAAATGCAGGCGCTCACGGATGAACAACTCAAAGCTAAGACTCCTGAATTTCAGCAGCGTCTAAAAAACGGCGAAACCGTCAATGACATTCTGCCAGAGGCGTTTGCGGTATGCCGTGAAGCTTCGAAGCGTGTCTTGGGAATGCGCCATTACGACGTGCAAATGATCGGTGGTATCGTTCTTAATCGCGGCGCGATTTCTGAGATGAGAACGGGTGAAGGTAAGACCCTCGTGGCGACTTTGCCAGTTTACTTGAATGCGCTTACTGGTCGCGGTGTTCACGTTGTAACTGTGAATGATTACTTGGCTCGTCGTGATGCCGAGTGGATGGGTCGTCTTTATGGATGGCTGGGACTTACAACTGGAATTATCGCTCACGGTTTGTCAGACCAACAACGTAAGCAAATGTACAGATGCGATATTACTTACTGCACGAACAACGAACTTGGTTTCGACTACCTTCGTGACAACATGAAGTTTGAACTTGAAGATTACGTTCAACGTGAACTTCACTATGCCATCGTGGATGAGTGCGACTCGATCTTGATCGACGAAGCACGTACGCCATTGATTATTTCTGGTCCTGCAGAAGCTTCTACTGACAAGTACGTCATGGTTAACAAAATCATTCCAAACTTGAAGCGCGACGTGCATTTCAATATGGAAGAAAAATCCAAAACCGCGTCTTTGACAGACGAAGGGAATGCCAAGGTTGAAGAACTTCTTGGTTTGGAAAATCTTTACGATCCTCGCAACATCGATATTCTTCACCACGTTTATCAAGCTTTGAAAGCGCATCATCTTTACAGACTTGATGTGGAATACATGATCAAAGATGGCGAGATCGTGATTGTTGATGAATTTACTGGTCGTTTGATGCCAGGTCGTCGTTGGAGTGATGGTCTTCACCAAGCGATCGAAGCTAAAGAAGGCGTGGAAGTGAAGAACGAGAATCAAACTCTCGCGACGATCACATTCCAAAATTACTTCCGTATGTACAGCAAAATTGCCGGCATGACTGGTACTGCAGATACAGAAGCAACTGAGTTCAAAAAAATCTATAACCTTGATGTGTCTGTCATTCCGACGAACAAACCAATCTTGCGTCAAGACCAAGAGGACGTGGTTTACAAGTCTGAAGTGGCGAAGTTCAAGGCGATTGCGGCTGATATCAAAGAACGTTCTGCGAAAGGTCAGCCAATCCTAGTCGGTACGGTGAGTATCGAAAAATCCGAAGCTTTGAGTATGGCTTTGAAACGCGAAGGCATCCGTCACGACGTTTTGAATGCGAAGGCGCATGAGCGTGAAGCGGAAATCGTTGCTCAAGCAGGTCGTAAAAATGCTGTGACCATCGCTACCAATATGGCGGGTCGTGGTACTGACATCGTTTTGGGCGGTAACGCTGAAGTGATGGCAAAGAAAACTGTGGAAGACGAAACGACTCCAGAGTTCCAAGAAGCTTTGGCGAAATTCAAAAGACAATGTGAAGACGAAAAAAGAGAAGTGGTTGAGGCGGGTGGTTTGTACATCATCGGTACTGAACGCCACGAATCTCGTCGTATCGATAATCAGCTTCGCGGTCGTTCCGGCCGTCAAGGAGATCCGGGCGAATCTCGTTTCTATTTGTCTTTGGAAGATACATTAATGCGTATCTTTAACGGTGAGCGTATTCAAAAAATCATGAGCATGTTGAACATCCCTGAGGATGAACCAATCACTGCGAAGATGGTGACGAACGCTATCGAAGGTGCTCAACGTAAAGTGGAAGGTCATCAATTCGATATTCGTAAGCATTTGATTGATTACGATGACGTGATGAACAAGCAAAGAACCGTAATCTATCGCATGCGTCGTCAAGTCCTTGAAGGCAACGATGTGGAAAGAACTTTCTTGGACTTCTTGGGGGATGTGACTTCGGGTCTTTTGGACACGAACGTTCCTGAGATGGGTAAAAAAGAAGATTGGAACATCGAAGGTCTGAACACAGCACTAACTCAACAGTTTGGTGTGCGTTTGGATTTGGGTTCTATTTCTAACAATTCCGAAGCAATTACAGAAGCCGTCAGCAAAGCGATCAAAGAGACTTACGAACGCCAAAAAGCTTCGATGGGTCCTTTCTTCCCGCAAGTTCAGAAGATGGTTCTTTTGCAATCTATCGATCATCACTGGAAAGAGCATTTGCAAATCATTGATAAACTTAAAGAGGGTATCAATCTTCGTGGTTATGCTTCGAAAGATCCATTGATCGAGTATAAAAAAGAAGCCTTCAATGCCTTTGAAACTTTGAACAACGTCATCAAAGGTGACGTGATCGAGAAGATCTTCAAAGTTCAATTGGTAGCTCAAGAAGGAAATGCTGAAGAAGTTTTAGAAAGTCTTCGCCCTGAAGAACAGGATCTTAGCGACTTGGATTACCAGTCAGCGAGTGATTCTGATATCGGTGGCATGACGGACTTACAACCTCAGCAACCGGCATCTGCAGGCCCTCAAGAAAGACAAAAAATGTCTTTCAATCGTCAGCCGGTAGATGAGTCGCGCATGAACCGCGCGGATCGCCGTAAGCAAAAGAAACGATAAACACTCAAGCAAAAAGGAATTTGCTGTGGCTGTTTGCCCTGTTTGTCAGTCTGAAATTCAATTAACCTCGCAGCACCATGGGACTCTTTTCACGTGTCCCAGTTGCAGCGGGGTTTTTTTTGTAGATTGGAACGGAAATCCAGAAGTCGCGGCTTCTGAATCAGAAACTGGCAACACGCCTATTTTTGAAGTTCCCGATGCTCACACTTCATTGGATGGGTTGGAGACGCAATATTCTCCTTCTCCGCATTTTGATACGCCGACAATTCCAGAACCCGGCTTTCCTGTTGCAGAAGAACCCGCCGTGATAGAGGAAGCTCCTGCGTATGAAGAAGCGCCCTCAGATTATGATTTATCCCAACCCCTGGGGATGCCGGAAACGCCTATTCAAGAGTCTGAACCCATGCCTGAGGCTGAGTCTTCTGGACTTTCCGATATTGCTGATTTTGGAAATGCAGATTTAAGTCAGTCTGCTTTTAATTACACACTGATTATTTCAGGAATTGATTCCAGTGCCCTTCGTGCACAGATCCAAGAGGCCATTACGGACTCTAAATTTGGCTGGAATGTGATCCAGTTGATGGCCCAGATAAAAGGCGGGGTTTTGACAATAAGATCCGTGAACGCCGTAAAAGCCAGTATACTGATGCAAAGGGTAAAATATCTCCCAGTGAAAGTCAGTTGGAGGCAGGATGTTCTTTCAAGCTCTGTCTAGAATTCTAGTTATTGTGGGTTTCTTGATGGCATCTTATGCCGTTCCTGTCCTTGCAAATGACCCACCTCCTGCAGAACACGAGAAAAAAGAAGAGGGCGCTAAAGAAGGCGGAGAGTCCGAAGCGACTGAATCCCAGAAAAAGCAAATAAGCGAAGCCACCGAGCTTCAGGCCAAAGTGCAAGCCCTTCAAGCGAAGATCAAATCCAAAGAAGAAAATATCAACAAGCTCATTCAAGAGAAGAATCACACAAAAGACGCTGAGCGAGTGAAGGAAATCATCGCTGAGATGGTTACCGAGCACAAGGACCTCAGTAAAATGATCGTCGAGTACGAGCAAAACCGCAGTCTATTACGTTATCGTTATCCAGAAAAAGGTTATAGCGGCAGCCGTGCCTATGAACGCATGGAAGTAAAACCACTGGATCAAATGGAAAATCAAATGAGCGTTGAGGCTAAGCTGAAGCGCAATCTAAAAACGGTTCGTTCTCAATATGGCGAACCTGCAGAAACCAAAGATAAAAAGAAAAAGTCAGGTCAGAAAAAAGAGGCCGAGGCTCCATCTTTGACAGAGCCGATTGTTCTTCAGAAGTAATCCTGGCAAGTCATTGCATGAGATGACAGCATAACTTCGTTGCCCAAATTCACAACCAAGGAACCTGATACTGGTTCTGATAGAATTTGTCCTACTTTACGTAAAGTCGCGTAAGCCTGAAGTTCTTTCGTTAATGACGTGGAATTTTTGTAGCTGCGGATTTCTACGAGCCCAGTAGCTTTGTAGTATACCGCGGAATCCACAGACAGGACGTGTTTGTACATCTCCTGAGAGTTTTGGTCTAAGAAAGAGACTTCCATTTCTTTCTTATAAAGACGCATTTGAAATGGCAGAATTACGCGAGTTCCGTTTTGGTTTTTTATACTTGCGTGACCTGCACAGTGCCAATTTGTGAGGGTTCCGTTTCCGACTTCGTGGCCAGCTCTGGCCTGAGCACTTCCGAACATCAGAGAGAATGCAATGCTAGCAATGATCCATTTCATAACAGTTCCTTCTAGTTTTTTGAAACTGGGAAGAGTTGCACGTTCAAAGTATACACTTCTGTTTTGCGACCTGTTTCTAGGTACTTTGTAAGAGACCGACGGAATTTTGCGATTTTTTTCTTAGCAGCTTCCAATTTTGCTTTGTCCACAGCGATGGTCATCGAAGTCACATCACGATCGGTTAAAGCGACGTTGTCGATGTTCTCGATAACACGATTCAAAACCTTCTTATGATGGTTGCGAATAGATTGGGCTGGAATCCCATCTGTTGTATACGTTGATGAATGCGTCGGTTTCATGCGGCCGCGGCTATCAATACTGATATAACCCATTTGTGCGAGGCTATTCACTAAAGTGCTGATTTCCTGCTCACTCAAAGACAAGCGTTGTGCCATATAAGTAATATCAGAGCGGAAGCCACGAGTTTCCATCAAAGACAAAATGGCAAGAGCGTTCGGAGAGAAAACCTTTTCGAACTCTTCCAAGGGAATTTGTTTTCCTTGCTGAGGTTTCTTCTTGGTCTTTTTCTCGTGTCGAATTGTGTCTAGGAACGAAGTGGACTCTGTATCGTTCAACGAAAGCTTTTCTGAAATGCGTAAACCCAACTTTTCAGTTAAGTTTCTTTTGCCATTAAAAATTTCAGTAAGGCGACCGCTTGGAATCGACAGGTCGCGGGCAAAGGCACGAATCGAATAGTTCGTGTTCCTAGATTTTTTATCGGTATAGATCTTAAAAAGAAATTCCCTAGAATTCACTGCCATCCCCCATTTCCGATTATTTTTTTGAGAAACATGTGGGCTAGCAAGGTATATATAGATAATAAAATTCAAAATGAACCCAAATGTGAATTTGGGAGCACTGCGGAACTTCGCGGAAATACGGGAATTAATTTAGTTATTGCACTGGCTTGAAAGTGGGAACATAGCGCACCTTGTCGGTGCCGCGGACTTCGCTTTCATAGTTGGAGTAGGCTTTTGGGTTGTCCTGATACTTTTTTAAATTGTCGTCTTCAATGGCCTTATTTTCGGCTTCATTCTTAGCATCGACTTGAGCAGCGGTAACTTCAGGCTGCCAAGGTTCGCCGACATAGATCGCATTGCCTTCAAAGAACTGAACTTCTTTTTCATAGCGAACGCGATCTTCATAAAAGACATAAGTCCAACGATCTTTGCCATGGAATCTTTGCGTGCGTTGGGGACTGCCCATCACTTCAAGGACATCGTCTTTTTCCATACCGGGTGTGACCTTTTGGTAGGCTTTGAGCATGTTGGTTTGGCAACCTAACAGAAGAAAACTTCCTATCACCATTGTGAAAGCAAGAATAGAGCGCGACATATGGTACCTCACCCCTTTCAACTATTTTCACCGTTTTTCCGAGGAAAAGATAGAGAGTCTTGATACTTGCGCTTCGGGTGTATCACTCTGAGACATGCTGAGGCGTACCAACTGTCAAGTGTCGTAATTCCATTCAAGGGCTGTCGCGGCCATAGACAGTCCTCCTCCGGAACCTAGCATGACAATCAAATCACCCTTTTTCAATTTTCCCTGGTGGCAAGCATCTGCCAGAGCCATTCCAACCGAGGCGCTGCCCGTATAACCGAAGCGATCCATTATATAGTGAGCTTTTTCGCGAGGGACTTCGAGACGATCTAGAGTTTCATAGATACTTTGCACGTTGAACTGCGTGATAAAAAAATGTGCGACATCTTGAGGGGTTTTGTTCAAGCGCTCAAGAAGATTCCTTGTCATTCGTGGCCAATGCAGGCCGTTGGTTTCAGGTGGAATGCGTTTGGGGAACGCGAGCAGAGAATCATAGATCCCCATATGATCATGATAAAAACCTTCTGTATAAAGTTCGCTAGCAAGAAATCCGTGTCCACTTTGTGAGGCTTGAATGACGGCCGCTCCGGCACCATCAGCGAAAATAGAGGCTACTTTATAGTCTTTAAAATCAAGATACTTACTTATGCTATAAGCGCCAACGACAAGTATATTGTTATAGCGAGCATCCGCCATGATGTACTTGCTTGCGGTGTCACAAGCTGACACGAATCCCGCGCAGGCCGCATTCAAATCAAACGTTCCTGCGTTTGTGGCTCCTAATTTATATTGCAGAATCGACGCCGTCGACGGAGACATGTAATCGGGTGTATCTGTTGCAACAATGATGAGGTCCAAATCTTGGGCGGTGATACCGGCTTTTTTCAAAGCTTCATTGGCGGCAGGAAGTGCAAGATCTGAAGTGGATTGAAACTCGCTCATCCAGCGTCGCTCGCGAATATTTCTTTGCGACACAAGAAAACTTCCCAGATCTTTTTTATAGAGCTTGTCAAAAAACTGATTGGTGACAACTTGTTCCGGAACGTACATTCCCATCCCGGCAATCGCGGCCGTTCGCATAAGGTCTCCTTTTGAAAACCAAGTCTCGGGTGTGATTTACAGAGTGTTTTCTGCTCTTGGCAAGTGCGAATCTATAGAGCACTTGCTCGATGCGCAGAGTGAAATATGTTTATTTTATATTGACCCCCTGAAAGGGGCGGAGGATACGGGACTCTATGCAAAACATTACTTACAATTTTCAAAATAAGTCAGCCATTGTCACCGGTGGTGCCTCTGGAATCGGTTTTCAAATTACAAAATCTTTCCTCGAGTCCGGGGCAAAGGTGAGTGTCTGGGATTATTCAGACGCTGCGCTTGCACAGGCAAAATCTGAACTATCGGCTTTTGCTTCTCAACTGCATTTTACAAAAGTAGATGTGGGAAGCCGTGAATCATGCGCTCAGGCGGCGGGTTCTGTGCCATGGGCTGTGGATATCTTGGTGAATAACGCCGGTATCACTCGTGATAAATCATTTGCGAAAATGACAGGCGAGGAATGGGATGCGGTCATCGGCACGAATTTGACGGGTCTGTTTAATGTCACAAAATCCCTGTTTGAAAAATTCAACGCCAATTCTTCTCATCGCCGTATTGTGAATATTTCGAGCGTCGTCGCTTTGTACGGCAATTTTGGCCAAACGAACTATGTCGCTGCTAAAGCTGGGGTGATTGGTCTGACTAAGACTTGGGCAAAAGAATTTGCTCGCAAAGGTTTTACCGTTAATGCCATTGCTCCCGGATTTATTAGAACGGCGATGACTCAAGCGATGCCGAAAGAGGCTCTTGAGCAAATGGCAGCACGAGTGCCGGCGCAACGTTTGGGTGAGACCGAAGATATCGCGAACGCGGTGCTTTTCCTTGCGAGTGAGCAAGCGAGCTATATTAATGGTCACACGCTCAGCGTTGATGCGGGCCTTGTGATTGGCTAAAGCCATTTTTGATTGGGTCAGGGGACGGAGGGTTGCTTGAACTTTAAGCGAATCATTTGGGAGCCTTCCTGCCTGCGAATTATACAATGCGGTAAGATGAATGATGGCCAAGGTAAGTTCTTGCGAGCACTTTCGTTTTACGCTACTAATCAATGATATTAACGTGAAAACTAATTGATTATAAAACGTCCCCCTGGGGAGTGCTGTCCTATGTCTGAATCTAGAGAAGAATATAATCGTGGTGGAATGATCGCGTTCATCTTTTCGATGGCGTTCGTATTCTGCTTTTTTATCTACATCGTTGCTATTCATCCGGGCGTTGAGCTTGGTGAAAAAGTCGTAGACCCTACGGCTGTAGCGCAAGGAACTGCAGAAGCAGCCTTCGATATCGCGACTGTAAAAGAGCCTTGGGTTGCTAACGAGCAAGTTGTTGCCCACGGTAAGAAGCTTTTCGCGACAAACTGCGCAATGTGCCATGGTAACGAAGGTAAAGGGGACGGCCCTGCGGGCGCCGGCTTGAACCCAAAACCACGTAACTTGGTTGAAGGTAAGTGGACTCAAGGTTCGGGCGCGATTGCTCACTTTAAAGTAGTCACTAATGGTATCCCTGGAACTTCCATGGCTTCTTACGCTCATTTCAAAGTGGCGGATCGTTGGGCTCTAGTTCAGTTCATCGATTCTATCACTCAAAATAAGGGCTCTGATAAGCCCGAGCAAGTTGCTGAATTCGCTAAAACTGCGAAGTAGGAAGTGTCATGACGCTTGAGTGCTGGAGCATGCAAACGAAGATTCAAAGGGTCGCAGCAGCGGCTCTTTTGGCGTTTTCGTTAGCCTCTTCGGCATTTGCGGCTTACGAGCCCAAAGCTCCAGATCTAGCGGCAACAGAAAAAATCAAAGAACTTGATGGTGTGGGCATTGAAGAAAAGCTCGGCACTCATCTGGATCTGAATCTTACTTTTAAAGACGAAAATGGCGAAACTGTGACATTGGCAAAATATATGGGTTCAACGCCTGTGATTTTCAGCCCTGTCTATTATTCTTGCCCAGGTCTTTGCAATTTTCATTTGAATGGTCTGACCGATGCTTTGAAGCTCGTGGACTGGAATGTGGGCGATAAATTTAAAGTCGTGGCAGTTAGCTTTGACTCTAAAGAGGGCCCCGATGTTGCTGCTAAGAAAAAAGCCTCTTATATGAAGGTCTATGACCGAGCGGGAACAGAAGGTGGTTGGCATTTCTTGACCGGTGATGAAGCGGCTGTTCAGGCTTTCACCTCTGCCGTTGGTTTTAAATTCAAATGGAGCGCGGAAGCGAACGAATGGGCTCATGCTTCGGCAGCTATCGTGGTGACTCCAGATGGAAAAATCTCTCGTTATTTGCCAGGGATCATGTTTGATCCTAAAGACGTAAAGCTTGCGTTGAACGAAGCTTCGTCAGGTAAAATTGGAACCTTTGTTGATCAACTGGTTCTTTATTGTTTTCAGTACAATCCACACCAAAGCAAGTACACTCTGTATGCTTTCAATCTTATGAAGCTGGGCGGAGCTCTGATGGTTTTGGTGTTGGCGTTATGGTTACTGCCGGTTTGGGTTCGTTCACGTAGAGCGGAAGCAAAAGCGGCGAGGAGTTGAGGATATAATGATGTGGTTTAATTTAGCTCAGGCACAGTCGTCCTTTATGCCTACAGAAGGAACGAAGATTGCGGCTCAAGTCGACAATCTTTATGGTTTCTTGCTTGTGGCGAGTCTTATTTCGTGTGTCATCCTGATTGGTGGGATGATCTTCTTCGTTTGGAAGTACAGACGTAAGACAAACAACGATAAAACTGCTTACATCACTCACAATACTTTCTTGGAGTTCTTGTGGTCATTCATTCCACTTGTCATCTTCTTGGGTGTATTTGCTTGGGGTTGGTACGTTTACCACGACATGAGAAGCATGCCAAAAAACGCTTTGGAGATCCACGTTTTCGGTAAGCAATGGGCTTGGGAATTCGAATACAAATCCGGAGTTAAAACCGGCAACTTGATCGTTGTTCCTGTTAATAAAGATGTGAAACTTATCATGACGTCTAAAGACGTTCTTCACAGCTTCTACATTCCTAGCTTCCGTATTAAACAAGACGTAATCCCTGGAACATACACTGCTTTGTGGTTTAACGCCGACAAGATGGGTGAGTTCCACGTATTCTGTGCTGAGTTCTGCGGAACACAACACTCGGGAATGCTTGCAACTTTGAAAGTGGTTTCTCAGGCTGATTATGATGCTTGGTTGGAAGAAGAGTCTCAAGTGGGCACATTGCCACTAGCTAAACGTGGAGAAAAAATCTTCGCAGTTAAAGCCTGTGCATCTTGCCACTCTTCAACTGATGCTGCTGTAAAAGTCGGTCCGCCACTCTTTAAGAAGTTCGGAACTCTTGAGCACGTAGAAGGTGCTGCCGACGTAACAATCGACGAAAACTATTTGCGTGAATCTATCTTGAATCCAAATGCGAAAATTACCAAAGGTTTCCAAAAAGGCGTTATGCCGGCATTCCAAGGTCAATTGAGCGAAACGGAACTTAATGCACTCATCGAGTACATTAAGACATTGAAATAAGGAGGGCACCCATGGCAACAGCGCACGCCCACAGTAGTGATAAAAATTACCTTAACGAAGCCAGCGGTTTGTGGTCTTGGTTGACGACTCTCGATCATAAACGCATCGGTATCATGTACTTCATCACAGTTATGTTCTTCTTCCTTATGGGTGGAATCATGGCTTTGTTGATCCGTTTGGAGCTTTTGACTCCGGGTCAAACAGTGATGTCTGCAGACACTTATAACCAAGTGATGACTTATCACGGCGCCATCATGGTGTTCATGGTTATCATCCCTGGTATCCCAGCCATCTTAGGAAACTTCTTCTTGCCTCTGCATATCGGGGCGAAAGACGTAGCCTTCCCAAAACTGAACCTGCTTTCTTGGTACTGCTTGATGGCCGGCGCAATTTTGGCGTTCTCGACTTTGTTCACACACAAAATCGACACAGGTTGGACGTTCTATACTCCTTACTCTATTAAGACCGGTACTTCTGTAGTGCCAATGGTACTTGCAGCTTTCATCATGGGGATGTCTTCAATCCTGACGGGTTTGAACTTCATCGCGACGGTGCATAAGCTTCGTGCTCCGGGCATGACAATGTACCGCATTCCATTGTTTGTATGGGCGATCTACTCAACTGCGATTCTTCAAGTTTTGGCGACTCCAGTTTTGGCGATCACGCTTCTACTTCTTTCTATGGAAAGATTCTTTGGGGTCGGTATCTTCGATCCAACATTGGGCGGAGATCCGGTATTGTTCCAGCATTTCTTCTGGTTCTATTCGCATCCTGCGGTTTACATCATGATCTTGCCAGCGATGGGTGTGGTTTCTGAATTGATCACAGCGTTCTCTCGCAAAGTGATTTTCGGTTATACGGCTATTGCATACTCTTCATTGGGTATTGCGGGTGTATCCTTCTTCGTTTGGGGTCACCATATGTTCGTATCCGGTCAGTCTGAAGTGGCTGGTATCGTGTTCTCTTTCTTGACGATGTTGGTGGGTGTTCCTACCGCGATCAAAATGTTCAACTGGTTGGCGACTCTTTATAAGGGCTCTGTAGAAATGCGTTCACCAATGTTGTACGCGTTGGGCTTCTTGTTCTTGTTTGCAATCGGTGGAGTGACAGGGATTATGTTGGCGGTTGTGGCTGTCGACGTTCACTTCCATGACACTTACTTCGTGGTAGCTCACTTCCACTATGTAATGGTGGGCGGTACTTTGATGGCGATCATGGGCGGGTTCTACTACTGGTTCCCGAAAATGTTCGGCAAAATGTACAACGAGTCTTTGGCTCGTATCACTTTCGTTTTGATCTTCGTCGGTTTCAACGTGACCTTCTTCCCTCAGTTCGTATTGGGCGCGATGGGTATGCCACGTCGTTATTTTGACTACATTCCGGCTTACCACTCTTTGAACGCCATTTCGACAGTGGGTTCTTGGTTGATTGCTGCCGGTTTCTTGCTTTCTTTATATGTCATCATCAACGGTTTGTTGAAAGGTGAGAAAGCGCCAGAAAATCCATGGGGAGCTAAGACTCTTGAGTGGACTGTGCAGTCTCCTCCTCCTCACCATAACTTTGATGTAGAACCAGTTATTACAGCGGGGCCTTATGAGTACAGATAAATCCCACGCCGCTAGCGGCGAACACCACTTTGCTCATCACTTCAGAAGTGCCGAGCATGAATATGTAACTAGCAAAGAAGGTATCTGGTTGTTCATGGCAACTGAGATCCTGATGTTTGGTGGTCTCTTCGTTGGTTACTCGATCTATCACAGCCTTTACCCTGAGATGTTTGCTGAAGGCGCGAAGTACTTAGACTGGAAGATGGGTTTCGCCAATACTCTAGTTCTGATCTTCTCTTCTTTGACAATGGCTTTGGGGATCTACTTCTTGCAAAGAAATCAGCCTAAAAAGGCCGTGACGGCTTTGGCGATCACGATTCTTTGCGGTGCGATCTTCATGGTAATTAAGTACTTCGAATACACTCATAAGTTCCACATGGGAATCTTCCCAGGACATCTTCTGAATGTAGCGGAGGTAAAACCTGAACATGCCAACCTTGGTATGTACTTCGGTTTCTACTTCTGTATGTCTGGTCTTCACGGGATCCACGTTCTTTTGGGTATGGGTTTGATCACTTGGGTTCTTTTCAGAACTCTTCGTGGCGACTTCAACTCGAATCACTACACAGCGGTTGAGGGTGTTGGTATTTTCTGGCACATCGTCGACTTGATCTGGATCTTCTTGTTCCCATTACTTTATTTGGTCGGCTAGGGGAGGATTTCAATGGCTAATCACGAACACGACAGTCAAGGACATCACATCACTCCATTTAATGATTACTTGAAAGTAGCGGGCGCTTTGTTCGCCCTCACTTTCTTGACGATCATTGCCCATCACTTCAATAAGCAATTGGGTGTATTGGCAGCTCCGGTCGCATTCTTGATCGCGACTGTTAAAGCTGTATTGGTTATGTTGTGGTTCATGCATTTGAAGTACGACACTGTTACCAACCGAGTGATCTTTGGTGCCGCATTCTTCTTCTTGGCACTTCTTTTAGGTTTCTGCGGTTTGGATATCTGGTCACGAGTGACCCAAATTAGCACTCTGTAGGATGTCGTGCTTAGGACATACGCGGATCTCACTAAGTTTGGCATAGTCATCTTCGTCCTCCTTTCAGGAGTTGCTGGCTATGTAACAAGCTTCCAGATCGAGAACGCGTTTGACTGGCACCACATGCTGAAGTCTCTTCTCGGTCTTTACTTCATAAGCTCTGGCAGCTTAGCTCTGAATCAAGTTCAAGAGTGGAAGTTAGATCAAAAAATGCCTCGTACAGCAAAACGTCCTATCGCCGCTGGTAAAGTAAAACCAGTGGCGGCGGGTATTTTGGCTTTTGCCTTTTTACTGGTGGGTGTGAATCTACTTTTTGAGATTTCGCCAACGGCAGGTTGGGTCGGTGCCTTCACGGTGGCATTCTACAATGGTCTTTATACGATGTATTTGAAGCCAAAGTGGGTTTACGCAGCAGTTCCAGGTGCGATCCCTGGGGCATTGCCAGTGACGATCGGTTATGCAGCGAACTCTCCGGATATTTTTAATTCAGAGTCTATCTACTTATTTTTGATCATGTTCCTGTGGCAAATGCCGCATTTCTGGACCTTGGCGATTAAGTTTAAAGACGACTATGCCAAAGGTGGCATTCCGGTTTTGCCAGCCGCTCGCGGCATGGACGAGACCCTTTATCAAATCGGTCTTTACACTATCTTGTATGTAGCAGTGGCTTTAGCAGCTCCGTGGTTTGTGCATGCAAGTTGGATGTATATCTTGGTAGTTCTGCCTTTTGCATTCAAAGTGATGCAAGAGTTCTTCCGCTTCTATAAATCCAAGGGCACTGAACGTTGGTTTGCATTCTTCATGTGGACCAATATTAGTATGCTGGTCTTCCTATTTGTCCCTGTCGTGGACAAATGGAGCTTCCTCTTCATCGATCACAACTAAATAGAAGAACTATTTAATTCTAAGATCTTCTGGAGTATCGACCTGACGGAAAGGGTGAGCTTTTGCAAAGGCTTCAACCTTCTGGCAATTATCGAAAATTTTTGTGAGTAGCTGATACTTTGTCGTATCGATTTTGAAACGCTGACAAGTCACGATTTGTGGAACAACGAAGACATCGGCCATCGTGATGTTCTCGCCAAAGCAATAAGTGCCGGCAAAATCTTGCAGATTTTTTTCCAAAGCCTCAAGCCCGATGTGTCCCCAGTGCTGAGCCCATCCATCTTTTTGGTCTTGGTTATAGCCATGTTTTTCTTCGAGGTATTTCAACGTGCGCAGATTTCCCATTGGATGCATCGAAGAATTTACGATTTCACAGATTTGGCGAACGCGAGCACGAGTGTAAGCGTCTTTCGGCAAAAGAGCTGGCGTTGGGTGAATTTCCTCAAGGTACTCAGTGATAGCGTAAGAATCCGGAATAACTTTTCCGTTGTGAATCAAGGTTGGCACGCCACCGATCGGATTCAGTTTGCGATATTCAGGACTGAGTTGTTCGTTCTTTAGAAGTGCGACTGCTTTGTATTCAAAGGGAATGTTTTTATAGTGAAGGGCGATACGGGCACGGTAAGAAGTCGAACTGCGAAAATAATTGTGTAAAATAAATTCAGCCATGCTCTAATAAGTACATGAATGCTTTGAATAGATCGAGTCAAATCTTTATGAAGCTCTTGGCCTTTAATGGCTCTGTGCTTTTCGCAATGACTTTGCAGCGCCTAGTTCTGTTTTTAGTAGTGGTTCGTCATTGGCTATTTGGTGCAGACGGCGTCACGATCGCTTCAAGTTTTGTCATGGGTTTGCGTTTTGATCTTTGTGTTTTGGGCTTCATCAATATTCCATTGTTGTTTGTCACCTGGGCTATCTGTTCAGACTATTTTGTAAATTCTCAGAACAAATTCGTTCAGTTTTTCCGTAAATGGAGCTTAGGGATCTACTTAGCGATTACGACCTTCGTAATTCATTTATTAGGTATGTTGGACCTGATGTACTTCGCCGGGAACGGACGGCGTTGGACTTATTATGATTGGCAAAAAAGTGGACTGGATTTTGTATCTCAGATCTCTGAAAAATGGGGTTTTGTATTCACGACGGGGGTTGTGGTCCTGTTCATTTTCCTCTGGGCTTTTAGATGTATGGTTCAGCTTTATCGAGCGGAACTGCAAAAGACCCCTTTACAAAGTGAACGCTTGGCACAATCGAAAGTCTTACTGATTTTACTGGGTGTTGTGTTGCCATTTTTTGTAGTCGCATTAGCTGCACGAGGGACTTGGACCGCGCACCACATCAATGCCGAACATGCAGAGGTGAGTCAAAATCCGGCCCTGAATCAATTAACTTTAAGCCCCGTCTGGGCCTTTGATAAAAAGTTTTAATTCAACACAAGATATGGAAGAATGACGCCAAAGGGCCCACATTAAGGGCAGAAGAGGTGTCTCATGTTTAAATCTGCATTCCAAAAATCAGCATTGCTTATCACAGCGACAATGACTCTTGTTTCTTTCAGTGCATCTGCACAGTTCATGGGTATCGAAGTCGGGATTCGTCAACAAACTGCTACTGCAGAAGCAGCAGGCGTGAAAACAAGCACAGAAATGGCTTACCAATTTGGTTTGGTGGGTGCTTTCCCAATGACTGAAAATTTGTCTTTCCGCTCAGGCTTCCTTTACACACAAAGACCTATCACTGCTGAACAAGCTTCAGTAAAAACTAAGTACACTTTTAACTACTTTGACATCCCATTGACGATTCTTTGGAAGTTGAATGACTTCGGCGGCGTCTATGGCGGTGTGAACATGGCATTGGCAGCTTCTGCGGATTGCGATAACTGCGGTGTGAGCGTAGAAAAAACCGGAGCTATGCCATTGGTTATCGGCGGAACGTTTAAATTTGCTCCAAACTTCGGCGTTGACGTTTATTTCGAAGCAATGAATAAGTTCAATGACGACTTCAAAGAAGGTCGTGCTGTTGGCGCGAATCTTCTGATCACTTTTGACTAAGGACTAAGAATGAAACTAGGTTCTCTGAAATCCGCGAAATCACTCGACGGGGAACTCATTGTTGTCAGCCGTGACAACAAAAAGGCCGTAAAAGTCCCACACGTTGCCCCTTCCCTCCGTGAGGCCATTGAAAAATGGTCTCAGGTTGAAAAGGATCTACAAAAGACATACGAAGACCTCAATGCAGGTCGCGCAGCACAAGCTTTCGACATTAAAGAGTCTGACTTGCATGCAGCAATGCCTCGCACGTGGCTTTTTGCGGACGGATCTGCTTTCATTCATCACATCAAACTTGTTCGCATGGCTCGTAAAGCCGAGATGCCACCAACCTTGAACACTGTTCCTTTGATGTATCAAGGGGAGTGCGGCGGTTTCTTAGCTCCGACCGAAGATATTCCTCAAGTAGATTTCTCTCATGGGACTGACTTCGAAGGCGAAGTTGCTGTCATCACAGACTTTGTCCCAATGAGTATCAGTGCTGAGGATGCTCTTAAAAAAATCCGTCTCTTCATCATCATGAATGACGTCTCTTTGCGTGGCTTAATCCCTGAAGAATTAGCGGCAGGATTTGGTTTCTTCCAAAGTAAACCGGCCTCTTCTTTGTCTCCGTTTGCAGTCACTGCAGACGAGCTAGGTGAAGCTTGGAAAGACGGTCGTATTCATTTACCACTTGAAGTGAATTACAATGGCGCTTTCTTTGGTAAAGCTAACGCCAAAGATATGTTCTTCCATTTCGGTCAGTTGATTGCTCATGCAGCGAAGACTCGTAATTTGGCTGCGGGAACTATCATTGGTAGTGGAACTGTTTCCAACGAAGACATGAATATGGGATCAAGCTGCTTGGCAGAGAAACGTACTCTGGAGCAAATTCATGAAGGGAAGATTACAACTCCATTCATGAAAGACGGCGATACCGTCGAAATGAAAATGTTGAACTCCAAGGGCGAGAACATTTTCGGTACTATCTTCCAGAAAGTTCGCTCTGTAAAAAAATAACTTAGTTCTGGCTTCGGGCGAGGGATTTGCAGGCAAGCTGGTAAAACCTTTTGCTCTCTTCCCGCCGGGGGACGGCCTTCCGGGCCTCACGCAAGCGCCACGCCTACGGCGTGGTTCGCGCCGTCCAGGCGCCGCTTGAGCCCCCTCTGGAAAGAGATCAAAAGCTTTTCCCATCTTTCCTACAAATCGTCTTCGAAATTGACGTCTTTAGTTTTCCGATCATTTTCGGAAAATAAAAAAACGAGCTCTTTTGGAGCTCGTTTTTGTTTGCGCGTATCTAGATGAGCGCGAGGACTATTTGCCGTTTGTGAAAGCAAGAAGCTCTACGTTTGTTACTTTTCCTTGTTCTGTAGATGTGCCTTTTACGATGCCGAAAGCTACGCCTGCAACTAGGTTGATTGAACCTGTGCCGCCGTTGCCGTCTGAAGTTGGAAGTTTACAAGAATTGAATTTTCCAGCTGGGACAGTTACTTGCTCCAAAGTTCCTTGGTAAGATGCGCAGTTTGCGATGATATCTTTTGCCATTGCATCAGAAACGAATTCGTCTGCAGGTTTTTGTGCAGAATCGATTTGAGATTGGCCGTTGTAGTTATATGTAGTTTGAACAGTGTACTGATTCGCAGCTTGATCAAAAGCAGTAATAGTTTGCTCTGCGATCAGGCTCATTTTTTGGTTACCTTGAGAGATAGTTACATTGTACTTTGCGTAGTCGCCTACTGCTGGAGTTGCAAGAGCTGCTGTTGCCAAGAATAGAGATGCCAAAGACATAAGAATAGTTTTCACGAAGACCCCCTCTGAGATTCGTTGATGAATTGCTGTTTTGTTGCAACCCAAGTATCAGACGGGGAAATTCGAGAAATCAATCAAGAAACGGCGTTTTCAAAAATGGCGCAGCGCCTTTTGTTCCTGCGCCATTCCTGAAGCTTTACCAAGTAAAAAGGGCGGTTTTCCCGCCCTTATTTCTTTTTGGTTTCTTCTGATTTTTGCTCTACTTCAACGGATTTTTTAACGGTGCCGTCAGATTTCTCTTTCACGGTTTCCGTCATCTCCATTTTACTTTCGTCTTTTCCGCCACCAGATTTCTTTTTAGTTTTTTTCGTAGTTGTTTTTGTTCCCGTGATTGGGTTTGTGGAGGTATCTACGGAAGTGGTTTCTTTCTTCTCCATATCTTCCCCATGCGCTAGGGAAGCGGCGAAAAGTAAACCGGTTAAAAGAATAAAGAGTTTTTTCATGGCTCTCTCCTCGTAATGTGTTGCTCCTCAATTTAAGCAAGGAACTTTCTAAAGAGAATTACAAGGAGTTGAGCTTTCGACGAAAAAATTATTTCAAAGCTTCAATAACGCCACAAGCGATACGGCCGCCCGCATTTCCTGTAGGTTGTGTTTTGAAATCATCGGCATTTTCATGCACGATCACAGCCTTGCCAAGAATGCCATCGGTGCCACCGATGGATGTGCCACTTAACTCTAAAGTCAGTTTTGCTTTTCCTTTAGAGTCCGCAGTGATGTTGCCCATATCACCAACATGTTTTTCAGGGGCTTCATGACCTGCATGAGGTTTGCTGCCTGGATTGAAGTGTCCACCAGCACTAGTGAAGTCCGGAGCGCTGCAATCGCCTTTTTCATGAATATGAAAACCGTGAGGACCCGGCTTCAAACCTTCTAGCATAGCTTCTACTTTGATTTTGTCGCCAGATTGACTGAAGTGAACCATACCTTTGGTTTTTTGCTTTTTTGCAGGCTTCATAACGGCTTGAGCCGAAAGAGGACCTGTTACTTCTGCAGGTTTTGCAGCAGGCTGAGCTTCAGGAGTAGGTTGAGTTTTTTCTTTATGAGCGCAAGCTGCACAAAGCGCGATCGAAACAATAGTTGTATAAATAAGGTTTTTCATAAACAAAACCTTAGTACAACTCTATATGAAGAACAAGCGATGATGTGAATTAAAGACTGTAATGAAATTGAATTGGTAACTGCATCTCTGGGTGCAAGCTCTTCTTCACAGGACAAGTCATTGCTGTGTTTTCAAGTTTTTGTCTGTAAGTGTCTTCGATATGTTTTGGCATAAAAACATTGATCGTTAGTTTTCCAATACGACGTGGATTTAAAAACATTTCTTTCTCGACCGTCGTGTAAGCACCCTTGAGATCCACGCCATCTTTCTCGGCCATGATTGCCATGACAGTGAGAATGCAGCTGCCGGTTGCTGCTGCAACAAGATCTGTCGGAGAAAATGCTTCGCCTTTACCGTTATTATCTTTTGGAGCATCAGTAACGATGGTTGCTTGAGAAGGCCCATGAGTTAGTTCGCAGTGTTTTTCGCCTTCGTATTTCGCAGTGACTTTTACCATCGTTATGCCCTTTCCTTAGTTTTGAACAGTGACAGTATAATGCTGACTTTCCGTAGAAATGTCCATGGTATTGCTTTTAACCCGTCCCACCATCCAAATTTCATAAGTGCCATTGGGAACTAAAGTCGTTCTCCAACCTGTTTTCATTTGATTAAGAACTACATGGCTGACACGCGCGCTTTCTTTGCCTGAAGCGTCTTTAAAGCGGAATTCGAGTGAGCTCATTGGCACTCCTGAAGATTGGGTCGCAATTTCGAACTCTACACGGCCTTTCAAAGGCTTGCTCAAATCCAACTTTGTTCCACCGTTAAATGAAAGGCTTAAGGTCGGCTTTTGATTCACAACGTAGAAAAACTGACGGCTAGAAAAACCGAGGTTGTTGCCATGTGCATTCGTCGCTAATGCCTGTATTTCGTAGCGTCCATCTGGAAGCGTCGTGCTATCAAAACTTGCCACGCAGTTTTGGTTTTGGCATGTCGAAGTCCAAACAGCTTTGTTGTTACTAAAGATCGTGAAGCTAACACCATCGGTGCTGTTGAAAGTCGAGGCGGCTTCAAATTGAACTGTTCCAGTCACATAAGTGTAGTCACGAGGACTCAGAATAGAAATTGCTCCTGTCATTGCAGGTACATCATAAGCCCAAGTAGAACTGCCGATTCCAGATGTGTCGCTATAAGACACATGACCAAAACCTTTCTCGCCCCACTCTTCACCCCAGCTGTTGCGGATAATGAACGACTGAGTAGCATCATCATAACCAACAATGGAAACCGCATGACCACCTACGTAGTCACCACTTGTATGTTGGTAAATACCGCCAGCGTATGACAAAAAGTCTGCATACACCGCCAATGTGGTAACAAGAGGTCCCTTTTGAAGCGCGCGTTTGACGGCATTGAGGTCTTGGCCATAAGTCGTCGGGGTATTGTAGTCAGAAATTTTATAAGTTCTTTGAGAAATATCTGCGCAAGTTGCTTGGCAAGCAACGTCTACGCCTGTGGCGCCCGAAGTATATGGCATACAAGCTTCATCAGTCACTCCAGACTTCATAAGATACATCGCGGCCGATACTGGATACCAGCCAAAGTCACAAGCCCCGCGACCACAAGAAAAAAGATGCTGGGGCGACAAGCGCAAGTTTAAATTTGGCAGCAGGCTTGAGATATTCATCTGAGTTTCCATCACACCAAGAGCCGCAAATGCCACACAGCTACCGCAAGTACCCTGATTCAGAATCGGAGTGACCCAGTTGCGACCATCTTTGTTTCTCCAGTCGATAGAGACCGGAAAGGCTTCTTGGGCCTGAGTTTGCGGGAGTACGAACTCGAAGTCCGTTGGTGGAGCATCGCGAAGCCCCATCATTTTTTTTGCTTCCTGTTTAGAAAGATTGGACAGCCATGTTTCTTTTGCGACCCACGTTGCATTTTGTTTTTGCAACTTCTGGTTCAAAGAACTCACATTTACCATCGGCTCTGCCTGAACGGCAGAGACCGCAAAGAACACGAAGAAGAGCGATTTAGTTAGAATTGTTTTCATGTTTTATACCTCGGTAGTGAATAAAAATGATGATGCCGCAAAAAATACTAATTAAAGACGCAAGTAAATAAGGCGCTCCGGGAAATGGAGGAACGACTTCTGGTTTTGTCATACGGGCAAAAAGCTCTGTGTAAATCAATGGCCCAACAATCGCGGTCAAACTTGCCAATGAAACCAGGACTCCTTGCAGTTCCCCTTGTTCTTGAGAGGGCGTCTCGCGCGAGATTAAGGATTGCAGGGCAGGACCGCCAATGCCAGCAATCGAAGACGGAATCAAGATCGCATACAAAACCCAACCAGCGTTTGCAAATGCATAACCTGCAAAAGCAATGACTCCGATGAGGATCGACCAGATGAGAGCTTTCCATTCTCCCATTTTCGGAATCAATACGCGAGTCAGTCCACCTTGTACGACCGCAGCAGTGATGCCTACAACAGAAAGGGAAATACCAATGTCAGCGGGGGTCCATTTAAATTTGAACTCTGTTAGAAGTGCCCAGCTGCTGGGGTGAACTTGTCCTGCAAGCACAAAAAGCATGTAAACCCAAAGCAGCGCTAGATTTGTGGACGGAGTAAAAATTTTCACCAACGACTTAAATGGATTCAATTTTGTAAAGTCGACCTTTCGGCGAAGCTCTTTAGGTAAAGACTCTGGCAGAATAAAGAGACCAAATACGAAATTCAAAAGATTCAAACCCGCAGCCGCCAGGAATGGATATTCGTGACCGAAAGTTCCGACACCACCACCAATTGCGGGGCCGATGATAAATCCCAAACCAAAAGCCGCACCGATCATGCCGAAGTTTGCTGAGCGAGTATTGTCGTCGCTGATGTCAGCGATATAAGCCGTTGCAACAG
This sequence comes from Bdellovibrio sp. HCB337, assembly GCF_047302465.1. GTDB lineage: Bacteria > Bdellovibrionota > Bdellovibrionia > Bdellovibrionales > Bdellovibrionaceae > JACMRP01. Next base: position 260,388 of record NZ_CP178621.1, read on the forward strand.
TCATGCTGGCTCCGGTAAGTCCCGCGATCACTCGACCGATAAAAAGAATCGTCAGATTCGGAGCATAGGCCATCAGAATATAATCTAAGACTGCGCCGCCTAAAGAGACCAAGAGAATTGGACGACGACCAAAGCGATCAGACAAAGCTCCCAAGATAGGGGATGCTAAAAACTGCATGAGGGCATAGACCGAAATGAAGTAACCGAAGTAGTGACTTACAAATGTTGGATCCGAAGAAAAGCGACGGATCAAATCAGGTAGAATAGGAATTAGAATTCCAATTCCCAATGCATCCAGAAAAATTGTGGCGAAAATAAACGATATACTAGCTTTTTTTGATGTCATTAATTACTAAGCGTAGAGCAAAACAGATCCTGTTGCAAAGAGCCTTTATGGTAAACGGCATAGAACACGCTGTTTTTTCCAGACAGTGACAGCTGTGCATCAACACGCAGATCTTGCGCATGCCAAATTTGCACGAGGATCTGCTGATCCCAAAGCGGAATCTGAAAAACCAATGTAGGCGTGCTTTCAATGACATTTTCATTTTCTAAAAGGTCTACTTTGCCGACACGCTGTCCTTTTTGCGTGTCGAAATAGTCCTTCATGCGCACGCTAGGGGTTGTAATCAGGCTGTTCGCAAAGTGGCATTCATAGACGGAACTGGTTAGCTCTTGCGGAAGCGCAATGCTTGATACCATAAAAAAAGATAAGAATGCCGAGATAAATCTCATGCATTCTTATCGAATATTTAAAAATCATTCTTAAGAAAAGGGCGCTCGCCGATGGGCTAGATTAGCGGGAAAAAAGCTTATAATCGGCAGAGAATTTGCCTGGGCCGCTCAGAAGCAAATGTAAAGATACAGTCAGATAGACCAAAGCCAGCTCGTAAGTTGGTGGTGTTCCCACGAACGCGTCACCTCGCGTGATGTGAGTCAAAGCTGCGACAGCCATCGTAAAGAACAAACCCAACGACGCTAGTGGAGTGAAAAGACCTAATACCCAAGCAAGCCCACCGCCAAATTCTGACAAGGCTGCCAAGGCTTGAAAAATTCCTGGTACAGGAGCGTCTGGCCCCATCCAAGAAAGAGGGTTTTGAATTTTTCCCCAGCCATGCAACATCATGGCCACACCTGCGACCAAACGCACGATAAGAATAGACCAGGAATAGCAGCAGTCTTTTTTAAGAATATTTGAGTATTTTGCGAGAAGAGATTTCATAGGTAGCTCCTTGCTGGGTGTTTCATTCAACTTTCGCTCGAAAAACCGGTAAAATCCAATCAAATTTCAGCGAGAGGCGATGCCCTTAGGCGCCAGAGCGCAAGGTGTTTGACTTTGCCAGTGGAGATCTGGTTATCTTCAAGCATGGATAAACAATATTTGTCAGGACTTGGAAATCATTTTTCCTCTGAAGCGCGGCCACACGCACTGCCGTTAGATCAAAACTCTCCACAACAAACTCAATTAGGACTTTATGCAGAACAATTGAGTGGCTCGGCATTCACGGCGCCTCGCTCGGCAAATATGTATTCTTGGCTTTATCGTATTCGTCCCTCAGTGATGCACAAATCATTTGTGCCATTGAAAGAACTCACAGAAAAAACTCTGTTTAAGCCAAAACATATTAATCCAAATCAAATGCGTTGGAATCCTCTCCCGATTCCGTCGACTCCGCAAAATTTTGTCGAAGGCCTTCGCACAGTGTGCGGAATCGGATCTGCCATTGAGCAAAGAGGCATGCATATTCATCTGTATGCTTTTAATCAGACAATGGGCAATCGCTATTTCATGAATGCGGATGGGGACTTTCTTTTCGTTCTGCAATCAGGATCTATTCAGGTAAAAACCGAATTAGGAATTATCGATGCTGAGCCTGGTGAAATCGTGATGGTTCCACGCGGAATGAAATTCCAAGTGAATCCTTTGTCGACTGTTTGCCGTGGTTACGTGGGCGAAAATTTCGGGGCTCCTTTCCGCCTGCCAGAATTGGGACCTATCGGTGCCAACGGGCTTGCTCATCGTCGTCACTTTATGACTCCGCAAGCGGCCTTCGAAGATCAAACTGGTAATTTTGAATTGATCGGAAAATTCTCGGATCAACTTTGGAAAGCCGAGATGGGGCATTCTCCTCTAGATGTCGTTGCATGGCACGGCAACTATGCTCCGTTCAAATATGATCTTAGAAAGTTCAATACTATCAACACAGTTAGTTTTGATCATCCAGATCCATCCATCTTTACAGTTTTAACTTCTGCAAGCGATACACCTGGAACGGCCAATGTAGACTTTGTGATCTTCCCTCCACGGTGGATGGTTGCAGAGCACACATTCCGTCCTCCGTATTTCCATCGCAACTGTATGAGTGAATATATGGGTTTGATCTATGGAGTGTATGACGCGAAAACTGCCGGAGGTTTTGTTCCTGGTGGTGGTAGCCTTCATAACTTCTATTCAGCTCATGGCCCAGATGCAGATGCGTTTGAGAACGCTAGTGTAGGCGAGTTAAAGCCGCATAAGCTTGATAACACCTTAGCATTTATGTTTGAAAGCCGCGCACCTTACATGGTGACAGACTTTGCAATGCAAAAAGACTTCCTACAAGAGGACTATCAAGATTGCTGGCAAGGCTTCAAAAAACATTTCAAGGGTTAGAAATTCCACTTAAGCCCAAGAAGACCACTGCCTTTTTCAAGCGCAGAAAGCTCTTGGGTGCTTTCACCAAAGCTGATATTTAGTTCCGCAAACAACGTCCAAGCATCGCCGATAGCGGTGTCGAGGGCTGTTTGCAATGAGGCAGATTGATCCATTAAGGATTTCAAATAGCGGAAGCTTAGATTGTTATTCTGAATGAACAGATCTGGAATTCTTAAAGACACATAGGCGTAGTTTTGACCTAGTAGTTCCATCCCTGAACCTAAAAGACGCTTCAAGTTCTGATCTCCGCGCGGATGTTGTGGAAGGGCCGATAGAAAGGCCGCTTGCATATCAAAAGCGTCAAGCCCGTAGGAGTTGTAGATATACTCGATGCGGAAATCAAAACTGCCTTCCCAGCGAAAACCTGTGACCAGCAAAGTATTCCACACTTCTGTGTTTCTTACGTAGACCATGTCAAACAGAGTGTCGGGAGCGATATCTGGTTTGTATTGGGCATAACCATGAGAGTGTCTGGCATCCAAATACATACTAAAGCCTTCTATCAGCTCAAAGTTAAAGTACTCGCCTACAAACGGAATAGTGTCGTCGATCAAACCAACATCAAAACCGATATAGTCTAAAGAGCTCTTCCCACGACGTTCTACTTTAACAACGCCTTTGGGTTTAAATTCTTTCTCGTAGATCCAAAAGGAGGTTCCATTGTTGATAGGCTCCGCGATCGCAATCACGCTCCAACTTGAATTGGGACTCCAATTCATTCTTAGGAAAGCGCGTCCATCTTCTTTGTAATTATAGGTTCTTGAATCTGGGCGGAAATGGAAGAAGGGATTTGTCGGACTGAAAAACTCTGCAGGTCCCCACTGATAGTTTTGCAATCCTGCTGCCAATGTTATGCTTCTAGTGGGATCTCCTTCGAGGTATGCCTCAGGGACCGAGACCTTACCTGATGGTTCAGTTAAAGTTTCTTCGGGATTTGTGTAGTAGTACTGATTGAAATCGCCAAGGATGCGTGGTCGAAAGACAAAACGAGTGCCTTTTCTCCAGGTGTACTTTGTATTGATACGAAGATCGGTTTCGAAAAGGGCTTGCGGCCTTTCTAAGCGACGTCCCGTAGGATCTATGAGGCTTTCCTCGTTACGTTCTGTGCCTTGTACTGAATTATACCACTCTAAGTCCCAGCGAAAATTCTGAGCGAAGGCAGGAACACCCGCGCACAGAATAAAGCTGAGAAGAAGAGCGCTTTTAAACATAAGTCAGATTTTCAGCCGTGCTTTGTTTTAAAGTCGCGCGACAAACAATCCATGTTGTTACCGCAGCAAGGATGCTTAGGAAAATGAAACTAATCACATACAAAGACGGGCTCACCATAATTCTGAAAGCGATGGGTTCTACTAAGACACCGGCTTTATACAGAATACCCAAGCCGTTCATTCCGAACGTGGATACAATGGCTACGATGCTGCCGATTATGCCACCTAAGAAAGAAAGAACGACGGCTTCGCTGACAAAAATGAAAAGAATTTGTCTTGGAACAAAACCAATGCTGCGAAGGGTTCCGATCTCGCGGGTACGTTCTTTCACAAGTTTCATCATGGTGTTGAAGATCGAAAGACTTGCAATCACAACAATGATAGTCACAACGAAGTTTCTAAATACGGAAAGAAGACTCATTGTACGGTTGTACATATCGCCGGTAATATGATCTTGCCAGCGAATCATTCTTTGATCAGAGCCAGCTTTTTGTGCTTCTTGATTAAACTCATTCACGATCTGATCAATGAAACGACCCTCTTTAAGAAACTTTGCGGTCACATAGCTGACATCGGGCGTATTCATCAAAGTTTGAGCATCTGCTAAAGAAGTAACCAAGAACTTATCATCGACGTCTTTGTAGAGAGCATCCATAAGTCCCACAACTTCAATGTCGATCGCATTGAGCTGCCCTTCGGCAGTCGTGGTGCTAAGTTGGATGTTAGATTGCTCACACGTAAAGGGTCGTACTTCGGCTTTATATCCCGCAACCGCATCCATGACTTTTTCTTTTTTCTCGGGAAGACAGTTCAGAATTTTCCCTAAAGACTGACCAAGTACTGTTGTGTGAGGTTTATCAGCTTTCATGGGAGTCCCGTAAAGAGCATTCCAGCCCCATTCGGATCCGCGAATCTTTTCACCTTCGACGATATCGTATCCATAGCCACGGAAGATCGTGCTGGATTTGCCATTTGCAACAGTTCCGGAAATTCTTAAAAAACGAGAAACGCTGTCGACCTTTTCAGAATGCGTTTTGAAAAAACTCTGAAGAAATTCGAAATCTTTTGGACTGACGGCATACTTCCAAGGTTCAGCACGTCCTTCAGCTGAAGTTAGCTTCTGATGTTCAACGATGACATCGCCGTACATCATGCGTGAACGGAAGGTCTCTTGATAGAGTTGTCCGACATCTTTCATATAGCCCTGAAACATCACAAGTGCGATCAAGCCAGCGGCAAGGCTAATCGTTGCCGCCAAGCTTTGGCGCCAGTGTAAGAAGACGTTTCTAAGGGCGATCTTAAACAAAGTCGTCATCGGCTCAGGTTGTTCACGTTAAATAAAGAAGAAGACAACTCTTCTGCTTGAGGTTTTGTGTATTCAATCGTGCTCTGATTCGCGGGAAACTTTGAATCTTGAATGACCATCTTGCTGATGAATGGAAATTTCTTTCCTTCTGCAGCCATAGTGTTTTTATATTCAAAAGTAGCAACTTTAAAAGGAGTTCCTTGCAAAGTCATGAACTCAGCCTTTAATGCTAACTTGTCCTTTTTAGACACCCAGTACTTTACTTGATCGTATGTTACCTGGTTAGACTTTGCTTTTAGCAACAACACTTTAGTGTCTTGACCATTCACTTTTTCATCACCAACGACAGTTGCTGTATAGTCACGAGCATAGTTGGTGCTGGCGATATCACCGTTGGCAGCTTGGCCAGAAAGTTTTTGGCGGGCAGAGATAGAGACCGGTTTACGCAAGCTTGGTTTAAAGAACCACATATTGCGATCGTTAAACAAGAACACTTCGCCTTTGTTTCGTGCGGGAGCCAGGGACTCAACGTGTGCATCATCACTTTTAGCTTTGACCGCAAAAGTTCTTTCGCTAGATTCTCCGTCCTCTACGGTAGTGATTTTTGCCTCCCATACGACGCCACCTTTAATTCCACCGCGCGCACGGTCGCTGGCTTTAAGAAGTTCGCCGGCATCTTGTGCCAAAGCATGCATCGAGAATCCGCTGAGTAGAGCTACTAGTAATAACTTTTTCATAAACCTCTCGCTTAATTAACTTGTTGTAAAAGTTGAATGATCGGTTTGTTGACCAATTTTTTAGAAACTAAATATGCACAAATCATACAAATGATCATAATAGGAATTGCCACTAAAATACATACCCACAAGAACGGTGTCACAACAAACTGCATATCTCCAGCGATACCTGGTGGCGAAAAGCGCAGATTCAAGCCATTCACGATGAGCGCAATGATTTGAGTAGCGACATATCCGATCACAATACTAATTGCCGTCAGAAACAAGCTCTCTAATGTGAAAAGCCAAGCTGTTTGTGAATCAGTAAAGCCAATGGCTCGCAGAGTTCCGATCTCGCGAACACGCTCTAAGATCCCAATAGTCATCGAGTTCACGATGGAAAGAGCTACTGCGCCAAAAATCAAGAATACGAAAAAGCCCGCCATGATATAAAGAAAGCCCATAGACCCGGTATAAAATAATCCTATGCGGTCATCATCAAAGGGATAAGCTTCGGCATTGATTTGCGCATCCAAGATTGCCTTCTGAATTCGCTTCACGGCGTTCCCAACGTTGGTACCTGGATGAAGATAAACAGCTATGAAAGTCGCACCTTCGGTTGCATACAAGCTTTGCATCACAGATAAAGGTGCCACTAAGCCTGTATCCTCCAACATTGAAAACCCAGTGGAGTGTTTAAAACCCAAGTGCGCATTGACGGCATTAAGATCACTTTCAAAACTTCGTGCCGCCAACTGAACATCTTTATCTTGTAAGGACAACTCATTGAATGGAGGATTTTTCCCAATCAAAGATCCGAGTTCTTTAGTGATCGAAATTGTTTCAGCCAATTCGCCTTTAGCGTCTTTGATCGATAGCTCACCACTTGCCGGAACCAATTCATGGGTCCACTTATGAACTTCAGGATGAGATTGAATACGTCTTTCAACATCAGGCTCAATTCCGTAGGCAAGAAATGGAACAGACTTATTGCCGTTGCTGATCAAACCCATGCCTTGCAAAATCGGCGCAGTAAATTCGACCTCTTTGTCGTTGGCTAAGAGTTCCTGCAGCTTTTGCAGGTCCTCACCTTTGAGGTGGTATTTACGTGGGTTGTTATAGAAAAAGTCCAAGCCACCTTTTTTGTAAATCGCAAGATGACCACTGTGATTGATGTAAATGGAATTCACGGCCAAGTATTTTTCAACTCGCAGAATATAACCACCAAGCAAGCAAAGCCCCGCGAAGCCCGCTAAGATGGCCATCCCCGTAGAAATACTACGGCGCTTATTCTTCCATAAATTTCTAATAGCCATCTTACTAAAAAGCGTCATTCGAGAATCACTCCATCTTGGATACGAATGATGCGGCCAACACGATCAATCAACTTTTCATCATGAGAGCAGAACAAGAACGTGATTTGTTTTTTCTGATTTAAGTCCAATAACAAGTCGATGATCTTGTGGCTGGTTTTAGAATCCAGATTTGCCGTAGGCTCATCTGCAAGAACCAAAGTCGGGTGAGTCACCAAAGCGCGAGCAATCGCCACACGTTGGCGCTGACCACCAGACAACTTATCTGGTGGGTAGTGAAGGAACTCTTCCAACTCTACATCTTTGAGAGCTGCCATAACGCGGGCTTTTCTTTCCTCAGCGCTAACTTCTGGTTGAATCACCAAAGGAAGTTCTACGTTCTCAAAAACATTCAAAACTGGAATCAAATTGAAAGACTGAAAGATAAAACCGATTTTGTGATTGCGAAGCGAGCTTTTTGAAATCTCATCGATATGTGTGATGTCTTTGCCTTCAAAAAGAATCTGTCCCGAATCAGGAGAATCAATGCAGCCCACCAAGTTCAGCAGGGTGCTTTTGCCGGAACCAGATTTGCCAATTAGAGCCGTGAACTCGCCTTTTTTTAAAACAAGATCAAGACCTCTTAATGCTTCTACTTTGGTTTCGCCAAGATGATAGGTTTTGACCACATTCTTCAGGGCGAGAATTTCGTTTGTTTGCATGAGAGAACCCTCTTGTGTTTAGTCTTACCTTGAAAGTGTTCTGGATATCAATCCTCATGTCAACGACGTCCCAGACCCCTCTGTAATGTCCTAATTTTTACAGGGTTTTACAACACGGAACTAACGCGAGTTTTTGTCTGATTATGACGGTGTTGTCCATAGAGAAAGCTTAAGAAGCTGATCAAAATAAACGCCAATGCAACGGCGCAGACACCACTCCATCCGTAAAGACTCCACGCGTAGCTTGCGACGGCAGAACCGAGGGCGCCACCCATGAAATACGCAAACATGTATGCAGTGTTCAGTCGGCTGCGTGCTTCTGGAACAAGAGCGAAGACGCGACTTTGGTTAGAGATATGAGCGGCTTGTAAGCCAACATCCATCAAAAGCACGCCAATACCCAATGCGACGATAGAGCTTCCGCCCCAAATCCAATAAATTACAAACGAAAGTGCACACAGGAAAATTCCTAACGCAATTGTCGTGCGTGGACTTTTTTTATCAGCGAAACGACCAATCCACGGTGCGGCCAATGCGCCAAGTGCTCCAACCAAACCGAAGAGGCCGACAGTGCGCGCACCCAAGTTGAAAGACGGAGACTCCATCAAATAAATCAGTGTTGCCCAAAAACCACAAAACGCGCCAAACAGACAAGAGCCAACAACCATAGCTTCGCGAAGTACGGGTTGTTGACGAATCAATCTGACAACTGACTTTAGAAGGCTTTTGTAGTTGCCATCGAATGTCGGTTCGCTAACGGGAAGAACTGCGCGCAGAACAAAAGCTAGAATCATCAAAACAACCGCTGCCGCTGCAAACATAAGGCGCCAACCGAATGCCGCACCAACAAATCCGGCAACCGTGCGAGCTAAAAGAATTCCCAACAAAAGCCCACTCATGATCATACCCACGACTTGGCCACGACGACCAGGGCTTGCAAGGTGAGCTGCAAATGGAATGATAAATTGTGGAGTCATCGTTGTTACACCAACAATCAGACTCATCAAAATCGCAGTCGGCAGATTTGGTGCGAGAGCCATCCCGATCATTGATAAAGACGACACTGCAGTAGAAATGAAAATCAAACTACGGCGTTCAACTTGGTCGCCAAGTGGAATCAGAAAGAACATCCCAAGGGCGTAACCTAACTGCGTGAGAGTTGGAATCCAGCCAATAGATTGCGGGCTGACACCGAAGGACTCTTGCATTTGTTGAAGTAGAGGTTGGCAGTAATAAAGATTGGCGACACAAAGACCAGTAGAGATGGTCATGACCCAAAGAACAAATCGAGAAAGAGAGGTGGAGGAAGTCATGGCCTAACCTAATGGAAGGAACCACCATTAGGCAAGCCCTAGATCAGTGAAATATTGATTAAGAAAAACGGCATTTAAGTCTAGGAACCAGAGGCGGATTCTTCGACACGCGATACGACTTACATTGTCCAGGCATCACAGCCACTGCATCGGACTGCATAAGAATGAGTTTACCTTCTTGGTCTAGGACATTTGATTTGTCTGAGATTGGATTTGTTGTAGAAACCAACATCGCGCTGAAGATCATTGTTGATACAAGCTTTAACATGAAATGAGCCTCTCTGTTACATACCGTATGTTTAGTATATCGGCATTTTATGCCGAGACTAAAGACTGTTTTGACTAAATCCTTAACGAAAAATTAAGGATTCTCAGGTGTCTCAATCTGAAATTCAATTTGAGTCATCTCTAATTGAGACAGCGTTTTTTGCAGGAGAGGTTAGTGTTTTCTGAATTTTATTTCTTAAGTTGCCACTCTTTTTCGGTGATGAGTCTAGCTCCGCGCTTTGAAAACATGTAGCTCCAGACCCATTGGGACATCACAGAAACGCGATTTTTAAAGTCGATCAGATAAAAAACATGAATGAAAAGCCATGCAAGCCACGCAATGTGACCAGTCATCTTGAGTTTTCCAGACTGGGCAATAGCGCGATTTTTTCCAATAGTCGCCATTTGCCCTTTATCAAGATATTGAAAGGCCTTTCTGTTTTTACCGCGAATATCAGCCAAGATCATATTGCCGGCATGTCGACCTGCTTGCATTGCTGCAGGGGCAAGGCCGGGTAAAAGTTTTCCAGGCGCCATTTCAAACGCCGCCATATCACCAATGACAAAAGCATTTTTAAAATTTGGAATCGAGAAATCATCGTTTACGATCACGCGTCCCGCACGATCTTTCTCGACAGCTGGATCCAGATTCATAGCACTGGCTTGCACGCCGGCTGCCCAGAAAACACTTTTAGCGTTTAAGAATTCGTCGCCGACTTTTGCGCCTTCAGCATTGATATTTTCAACGCGTGCGTTGGTGCGAACTTCTACACCGAGGTCTAACAAATCTCGATGCGCGCGGGCTGAAAGATCCTCGGGGAATGAGGCTAGAATGCGAGGTCCCGCTTCAACGAGAATCACTTTTGCTTTTGATGGATCAATGCGACGGAAATCTTTAATGAGCACTGTCCGGCTGATATCTGAAATGGCTCCGGCAAGTTCAACTCCGGTCGGGCCAGCGCCAACGATGACGAAGGTCATGAGGGATTCTTGCAACTTTGGATCAAATTCATTCTCAGCAGTTTCAAAAGCAAGCAAGATGCGCCGACGGATTTCCGTCGCTTGCTCCAAAGTTTTTAAACCAGGAGCAAAACCTTCCCATTCAGGATGCGCGAAGTAACTATGCTGAGCTCCGCATGCAAGAACCAAGTAATCATAGGCAATTTCTCTTTCTCCGTCTAGAGTCATGCCCACAATATATTGTTCTTTAAGATTCACTCCTGAAAGACGACCTAAATGAACTTCAATATTCGCAACATCAGGAAACTGAGCACGAATGGGAACAGCGATATCCGCTGGATTCAATCCCGCAGTGGCTACTTGATATAAAAGAGGCTGAAACAAATGGTGATTGCGCTGATCTATCAGGAGCACATGCACGTCTTTTTGTTTTGCTAATGTTTGGGCAGTATTTAGACCGGCAAAACCACCACCAACAACAATGACGATTTTTTTGCCTTTATGCTTCTCAGGATGGACGAGTCTCATAAGAATTCTCCGAGAGACCGCCAGCATCCTCCTCAAAAAGTGTTTTGGCAATGTTTGGCCTGAGGCATCTGAATTCTGTCTGTAAATTTTGCGATCAAGCAATAGAGGGGAGTGTGAGCTCCCCTCTATTTTGTTTTAAGGTGCGATACGATTTCTATCGCGGGGATAAAGGGTCGCCTCCCGCACATTCGAAAGTCCCAAGATTTGCGCCGTGAGTCTTTCTGCACCAATAGCGAAGCCTCCATGTGGCGGCATGCCTAGTTCAAACATGCGCAAGTGGCTTTCAAAAGAAGCAGGCTCGAGCCTTTTCTTTTTGAGAGCACTTTCAAGTTCGCTTCGTCGATGCAGTCGCTGTCCACCCGTCGTGATCTCAAGGCCCCGAAACAGTAAGTCGAAACTCTGAGCAGCTCCGTGCTCACCACGAGGAGCCGTGTAAAAAGGTCGCGCACTTAATGGAAACCCAAGTACGAAGACCGCAGGCACACCAAACTCTTGTTGAGCAAGCTGACAAAGCTGCCTTTCGGCCTCACCATCTAAGTCATCGACGAGGTCCGTTCGACCGAAAGAGGTTTTAAGTCTTTCAAGGCATTCGCCAAATTCCCACGTTGGAGCTTTCTCCATACTTGGAAGTACAGGCTGACCAAAAGATTCCAGAGTCTTCGCGTGCGTTCTATTCAGATCTTCAAACATATAATTTAAGAGTCCGCGCTCAAGTTCGATGATCTCTTCCGGACCACTAATGAAGCCCATCTCAACGTCTAACGAGTAGTATTCCGTCAGATGTCTGCTAGTAGCGTGAGGTTCTGCACGATAGACATGACCTGTTTCAAATACACGTTCAAGTCCCGCGACACATTGTTCTTTATAGAACTGTGGGCTCTGTGCAAGGTACGCGATCTTTTCAAAGTATTTCATTTGAAAAAGATTTGTACCGCCCTCGGTGCCACTTGCCACGATCTTAGACGTTACGATCTCCGTAAAGTGATTCTCGGTCAGATAGCGACGAAAAAGCTCGATCATTTTCGCCTGTAGCTTGAAAATGCCTCCATGTTTTTCACTACGCAAAACGAGCGGACGATTCTCGATCTTAATTTCCGGCGAAATGTTTTCCACAACCGCTGAAGAGTTAAATGGCAACATTTGCGCAGACTCGCTGAGTTTTTTGATGGAGGTCACGTGTAGCTCCCAATTATTAGGTGCCCGTGGATCTTCGATCAAATTACCAACGACCTCAACGCAATCATCCAGTCTAAGATGCAAATTAGAATTTAGATCTGTTTGCATCACACACTGGATGATTCCGGTAGCGTCTTTTACAACCAAGAATGTTGTTTGAGATAAAACTCGTAGATGGTAAATCCATCCGGCTATTTTGATTGGTTGTTCTTTCATCTGCGGCAGTTCGCAGATAAAGCTTCGCTTTTGATGCACGTGGCACCTCCTCTAAGGGACATTTAGTTTTGGTTTTATTTGTGCTGGAACCCTAAACCTTGAGGTGGTGCCATCCAGCTTCCGAGACATTCGGCTCTTGATTCCACTCTATCGGAAGTGGTTTTCCGTCTGCGTTTACTAGAGTCTGAAGTAAAAAATACTTCTACTTTTTCAAAGCGGCCTCTCAGAGGGGTCTTTCCTCTTCATCGAGTTATATTCAAGTTAGTCGATTGGTTGAATTTTGCCAATGTTTGGAGTCATGAATTGTTTTTATGGGTGGGATAAGTGAAAATAGAAATAAGGAATAAGTCTATGAATTCAAAATGGAATCCCACTCAATACAACAAGTTTAAAGATCAGCGAGCCCGTCCTTTTTATGACTTGATGTCACTTATTCAGGACCAGCCCTTTGAAGAAGCCATCGATTTAGGCTGTGGAACAGGGGAGCTGACGCGAAAACTGTTTGAGAGTTTTCAAATCAAGCATTTGCTTGGTATTGATGCGTCGGACGAGATGCTAGAGAAATCCAAAACTTTTGTGACCGCGGGTCTTGAGTTTCAGCTTCAAAATATCGAAAGCTTTGTGCCTCGTAGCAAATATGATCTCATTTTTTCAAATGCGGCATTGCAATGGATCGATAATCACGAAGTATTAGTTCCAAAAATTCTAAGTTGGCTGAAACCTGGAGGCCAAATTGCCATTCAGGTGCCTTGCAACTTTGATCATCCGTCACATACTCTCGCAAGCGAAGTCGCACATAGGCTCTTTCCTGATATGTATAGAAAAGGAGAGCAAAGATTATTTGTTTTGCCTGTGGAAAAGTATGCGGAAATCTTCCATAACAATGGTATCGAGGAGCAAATTACTCGTATTGAAGTTTATGGCAATCCGATGAAATCCGGTCTGGATGTAGTTGAGTGGACCAAGGGCACAATGCTGACATCTTATCAATCGCGTTTGAATCCCTCTGATTTTGACCGCTTTTTGAAAACATATACGGAAGAAATTCGCAAAGCTCTCGGAGAAGGCCCTTACTTCTATCCATTCAAGAGAATGCTGTTGTGGGGCAAAAAAATTTGATTTTCAAATAAGGACGTATGTCTTTTATTTTGTTCATTATTTGAAAAACATCATCGATGATGCTAATCAAATTATATGACACATCTTCCGAATCTGATTCAGGACCTGGGTATTATCTTAATGACTGCCGCTGTGGTGACGCTTCTTTTTAAAAAATTGAAGCAGCCAGTCGTATTGGGATATTTGCTGGCTGGTTTTCTTCTGAGTCCCAAGTTCCCGTTTTTCTTCTCTGTAAAGGATACTGCGAACATTTCTATTTGGGCCGAGATTGGCGTGATCTTCATGCTATTTGGTCTGGGACTAGAATTCAGTTTCAAGAAACTTACAAAAGTTGGAAAAAGTGCCAGCATCACTGCAAGCTTTGAAATTCTGAGCATGCTTGGTGTTGGTTTCATTTGTGGTAAGGCCCTTGGTTGGTCAACGATGGATAGTCTTTTCCTCGGGGGCATCCTTTCTATTTCTTCAACCACCATTATCGTGCGTGCGTTTGAAGAGCTGGGCCTTAAAGGAAGAAATTTCGTTTCACTCGTTTTTGGCGTTCTAATCGTCGAGGACTTGATTGCGATTCTCTTGTTGGTTTTGCTTTCCTCAGTGGCAGTGACGCAAAGCCTTTCAGGACCTGAATTGGCCTTCTCGTCATTGCGTTTGGTTTTCTTCTTGGTTCTGTGGTTTTTGTTGGGGATTTACCTATTGCCGGTTCTCCTCAAAAAATTTCGCGATTACCTTTCGAATGAAACGACTCTGATTGTTTCTTTGGGGCTTTGTTTGATGATGGTGATTATCGCAAGCCAAGTTGGTTTTTCTCCGGCGTTGGGTGCCTTCGTTATGGGATCCATCTTGGCTGAGACTCGCGAAGGCCAACGCATTGAGCACTTAATTCTACCGGTGAAGGATTTGTTCTCGGCAGTTTTCTTTGTATCTGTCGGTATGTTGATCGATCTTAACGTCGTGATTGAATACTTCTGGGTGATTCTGTTAATGACGGTCGTGACAATTGTCGGGAAATTGATCAGTAGTGCGATTGGTGCGGTGGTATCTGGACGAAGCCTTAAGAATTCCGTGCAAGCAGGGATGAGTTTAGCGCAAATCGGCGAGTTCTCTTTCATCATTGCAACTTTGGGTATGACATTGAAAGTAACCAGCGACTTCTTGTATCCCATTGCCGTTGCGGTTTCAGCAGCGACGACGTTTACAACGCCGTACCTCATTAAATATGCAGATCCATTTTATGCTTGGCTAGAGAAGAAGCTACCAAATAGTTTCAAAGAATCCTTGCAACGTTATGAAACGGCAATGGCGACAAGCTCTGGAACATCGACGTTGTCTTTGATTTGGCGTGAGTACGGAGTCAAAATCGCTTTGAATTCCGTCATTGTTATAGCAATTAGTTTGGCGATGGCACGTTTGGCGTTGCCAAGAATGGCAGAAGCTATTGAGGATCATGGACTTGCTTCGCTATTGACCTGCTTGATGACTTTGGCTATTTCAGGACCGTTTTTATGGGCGATTTTCTTTGGGGGGCCTTCTCATAAGGTGACTTACCAAGGAAGTACGGCCAATCAATTGCGGAATTTACAAATAGGGGTCGCGATCACAAGATTTCTTTTAGGATGCTGCCTTGCTGGTTTTGTTGTGAGTAACTTTACTTCTATATTAGCATTCTCAGGAGTCAGCCTCATTGCGCTGGCAGCACTGAGCGCCTTTTTCTTTAGTAAATACTCTGAACCAGTGTATGGCAAAATCGAAAAAAGATTCTTGTCGAATTTGACGGACAAAGAGCGCGCGGAACTTGCGGAAAAAGCTAAAGTTCCTCAGTTAGCTCCGTGGAATGCAACCTTGTCTGAATTTGTTATTTCTCCGCAGTCGCGCTTAGTTGCAAAAACTCTGCAAGATGCTCGTATTAAAGAAGACTATGGTGTGACCGTTGCAATGATCGAACGGGGAAGTGAAAGAATTCTTGCGCCGAAACGCGATGATCTGATTTTGCCGGGTGATAAGATTTTCCTGATCGGCACGGATGATCAGCTTGCCGAAATTCGTAAAGTGATGGAGGTGCCTGTTGAGAAAGTGGAATCTCCGATTGCTGAGTCTTTCGGTTTAACATCAATGACACTGAGCTCTTCGAGTCGATTTATTAACAAAACTATCCGCAATTGCGGCCTTCGCGAGGAAGCCGATGGCCTGATTGTTGGTATTGAAAGAAATGGCGAACGTCTATTAAGTCCTGATTCCGCGATGACATTGCAAACAGATGATTTGGTTTGGATCGTGGGAAATATCTCAAAGATTAAGGCGCTCGTTTAGGAGTAAAATATGGCAAGTTCTGATCTAGTAGTAAAAAGCCCAATCACGGCTGAAAAAGTGGCTCGTTACGTGGCTGAAAAAATTGTAGTTGAATCCGGTCTTGAAAGACGTCTCCGTCAAGAGACTTCAAAATTGCCTTCAGGTGGCATGATTAGTAGCAGTGATGTTGGGGCGTTCTTGGCATTGACGGCTCAATCCATCGGAACCAGAAAAGCGATCGAAATCGGAACTTTCACGGGCTATACCGCTTTGAAGGTTGCCGGCATCTTACCAGAGGGTGGAAAGCTTATTTGCTGTGATATCAGTGATGAGTGGACCAGCATCGGTCGCAAATTTTGGAAAGAAGCCAATCTTACTCAAAAAATTGACCTGCGTTTGGCGCCAGCTTTGGACACTCTTCAATCTTTACTGAAAGAAGAAGGACCGGGCTCTTACGACTTTGCTTTCATTGATGCAGATAAAGTGGGATACGACGCCTATTATGAAACTTGCTTAAAGCTGCTTCGCCCAGGAGGCATTATTATTTTAGATAATATGCTTTGGAGTGGACGAGTCGCCGACCCATCAGAGCAAGATCCAAATACAGTCGCTTTGCGCGCTCTTAACGAAAAGATCAGCAAAGATGAGCGTGTGAACTCTTGCTTGCTGACTGTCGGTGATGGCTTGATGATGACGAGAAAGAAATAAATTATATAAGAACGAGGTGACGTTCAACCTCAAGAACAGGTGAAGAAAGGATTTCGATCTTCACCTGCAAGTCTTTAAATTTCTTTTTGGCTAAAGCCATTTCTTCCTCGATTTTTTCCCGACGGGCTTTGAGCAAGAAATACTTTCCACCAGATTTATAGTAATTACGACTGACATCTAAGATCACATCGATCGGCTTAAATCCACGAGCACTGACGACATCGATATTTTTAAGATCTAATGGAATTTCTCCGTGCACTTCAAGATTGGACGCAATCGCCTTACAGCGTTTTAGAAATTCTTGTTTAAGAACGCTTTTTTCGTACAAGTGGTATTTAACTTCAGGGAACTGAATGGCGTAAATAACTCCTGGTAACCCACCACCAGCACCAAAATCAGCCGCAGCCTTGATATTTTTTGGGAAGTACTTCAACGGCAGAAGGCAATCAATAACATGATTATCGATGAGCTCTTCGAAAGTCATTTTGCGACTAATGAGATTGAGCTCTTCATTGGCGGACCAAAGAAGATCAATATAGGCCTTGAGCTGAGGCAAAGCTTCTTCACGAAAACCTAATTGCAAAATGGTCGGGACGCGTTTTTCAAAATGCATAAAACTAGTAAAGACATGAAATTGCTGTTAGATCAAGAAGGTATGAGGGTTATCGCGGAAGTTTTTATTACTTTTCTTAAGTTAGGATGTACTTCCTTTGGCGGACCTGTTGCTCATCTTGGTTATTTTCAAAACGAGTTTGTTAACCGAAAGAAATGGTTGGATGAGTCTTCCTATGCTGACCTTGTGGGTCTTTGTCAGTTTCTGCCGGGACCTGCTAGCAGTCAGGTCGGAATGGGTATTGGCTTTTCTCGCGCGGGTCTTCCTGGGGCCTTGGCTGCATGGGTGGGGTTCACGCTTCCGTCCGCGATTTTGTTGGTTCTTTTTGCGTTAGGGCTGACGTACTTTCAAGATCAACTCGGCAGTCAATGGCTTCATGGCTTGAAAGTCGCAGCTGTCGCTGTCGTGGCTCAAGCACTTCTGAACATGTTTCCAAAACTCTGTCCTGATAGAAAACGTGTCGTTTTGGCTTTGCTCATTGCGATGGTGGTGACTGCACAGCCTGCGGCCCTTGGACAAGTGGTGGCTCTTTTCTTTGCGGGGCTTTGGGGATGGTTTTTTCTGAAAGATCAAGCAAGTCTTCCTCATCAGCCAGCATCTTTAAACTTGTCTCGGTCACGTGGTTTGGTTTTCTTGTCTTTATTTTTCGTCTTTCTGATCGTGTTGCCTCTTTTGGCGGGTGTCACTGATTCACAAACGCTTAAATACTTTGATAGTTTTTATCGGGCTGGTTCTTTGGTGTTTGGTGGGGGCCACGTCGTGTTGCCGCTATTGCAATCTGAAATAGTTCGACAAGGATGGATCTCACAGGAAAGTTTTATGGCAGGGTACGGAGCTGCGCAAGCTGTGCCGGGACCTCTATTTACTTTCGCCGCATATCTTGGGGCAGCATCTTTAGTAGCTCCGAATGGATGGCTTGGGGCCCTTGTTTGTCTTGTGGCGGTTTTTCTGCCGTCGCTGCTGTTGATTGTTGGCATTCTGCCATATTGGGAAAAGATGCGTGCGCACAAGAAATTGCGAACAGCCATGGCGGGTATGAATGCCGGTGTTGTTGGTTTGTTGGTAGCGGCTTTCTATAATCCGGTCGTTACATACGGAATATTGAATCTTAAAGACGTACTCCTAGCTGCCATTTGCCTTTCGCTCTTAGTTTTTGCAAAATGGCCTTCGTGGTCTATCGTTCTTATGAGTGCGGTCGCGACAGGAGTGTTGTGGTAAAAGGGCAAACGGAGCTAGTCAAAAAATTGAATCTTGCAGGTCCTTTGATTTTAGCACCTTTAAGTGGGGGGCCGGGAACCGCCGCTTTGGCTGCAGCGGTCTCGAATGCCGGCGGTCTTGGTTTTCTTGGTGGTGCTTATATGAGCGCAACAGACCTACAAACAGCGATTCAGCAAACTAAGATACTGACGACGAAAACTTTCGGTGTAAATCTTTTTGTGCCTTCTCAAGTTCCCAAAGTAAGCGAAGCTCAGAAGGCTTTGGCGTTAAAGGTAACACAAACCTATCGAGATGAGTTGCAGTTGGCGACTCCTAACTTTGATAAACCAGCCTTTGAAGACTTCAATAAGCTAATGACCGTGGTTTTTGCCGAGAAACCCGCGGTTTTTAGTTTTACATTTGGGCTTCTAGATAAAAGCTATTTGCAAGAATGTCATCGTCTTGGAATTTACACGATTGGAACAGCCACAAACTTAGAAGAAGCACTTCAACTTCAAGATAGTGGTGTGAATGCAATCGTTGCCCAAGGAAAAGAAGCCGGGGGACATCGGGGTATGTTCGATGTTCAACAGAGTGATTCTGATGTTGTTATTGAAGATCTGACAAAATCACTAGTGAATGAATTGAAAGTACCTGTGATCGCAGCTGGTGGATTAATGACAGGGAAAGATATTGCGAAAGCTCTGTCATGGGGTGCCCAAGCAGCACAACTGGGAACTGCGTTCATGCTTTGCCCAGAGGCTGGAACATCAGCTCCATATCGTCAGGCACTTCGTGAAGCCAAAGGGAAAGTGTCGTGTCTGACCCGAGTATTTTCAGGTCGTATCGCTCGAGGATTGGAAAATCGTTTTATTCTTGAAATGGAAAATCAAAACGAAGCCATTCTTCCATGGCCAGTACAAAATGCATTTACTAGAGACATTCGGCAAAAAGCCGCGCAAATGGGGAAGGCGGAGTTTCTTTCCTTGTGGGCGGGTACTTCGGTAGCGTTCATTCGAGAAATGCCTGCACCACAGCTAGTTGAAACTCTTTATTCTGAATTCAATCAGGCCTAATTACATCTATTTGACAGACGGAACTTTGATTTTCTGTAACGCCTTATCGATTTTACCTTTGATGTCTGCTGATAAGGATTTACGACGACAGAGGACAGCTTCAAGCGGTTGGTCATCTATGTGGGCAGGGACTAATTTCTCGTGGAAGGCTTTATTCTTTTGGATGCTAAAATCAATAACGTTTTTGATTCCGCAGACTCCTTCAAGACGTCCCACGCGTAACATTTCGATAGCATGGTCCATACTGGTGAGTTCTACGACCATATCGGGTGTCAGATGTGTTTTTACCAAGCGTGTGCAGGTTCCCAGCAGGACGCCAATGCGAGCACCAGGTCTCTTAAGAGCGTTTTGATCTTTTAGATAGAGTCCAGTTTTGACTTCATAAAGTTTCTCTTTGAATTCGTAGGCTGCATGTTTCACGCAGCTCACAGAAAAGAAAATCGCAAGATCCGAATCTGTTTTTTCCATTGAGTTCGCAAGACGTGCGTGAGGATACATTGTGTAGTTAAAGCGAAGACCGGATTCTTTCTCGATTTGAGTAAAAATGTCGTAGTTAATGCCTTTGAATTGCTCGCCCTCTTTGTATCCGTAGGGAGCAGCATCCGAAAGACCGACTTGAAGCGTGCCTGGTGGGTCCTTAGCCAACACAACTGATAGAAGTAAAAAAATGAGTTTTAGAGCCACCATAGGACTCAAATTAATACTGATAGGGCAAAGTGACAAGTGAAGGGTCTAAGAGTGGTCTAAGGTCGAAGAACCTGAGAACGCGAAGCGCATAAGGTCATTGGTATTTCGTGCTTTACAAAGATTTTACATTCCCTTGACACTAAATGGGCCTGATTCAAGTAGGCTTTTATAAGATAGATAGTAATGCGGAGACTTTATTAATGAGATTTCACCTGGCATTTCTAACAGGACTGACAGGCCTAATAGGTTTTTTTGCCTACCTTGTTCTTTCTTTTAGCGAGAACAGCATCTTCTATTTCAATAAAGATAAAAAAGACTTGAGCGAAGTGCTTGCTAACTTTCAAAAAATTAACGAACCAAGTGTGATTGTTAATTTGAGCACCCTCTATGGCAAACGAGGGCAATTGCAAGTCTTGCACCCCATGCTGGACGTAAGGCAGCTTTCCGTCGAGACCGCACGCTTAGTGTGCAATGGAGAGATGAGGCAAGACCTCCCTGTTCTGGGATCTGCGGCTTCTTGTCATAGAACATCTAGTAATGAATCAGAAGACGTATCTGCAAGCAGTCGTCGCAAAACAGAAATTTTGGCTCGTTTTTTAAATGACAATGAAAGTTTGCCAGAAAAATTTTTGGCAAGCTCACCCTTTGTAGATCTTCACGGGAACAGTTACGCCTACCTACTGATGAAGAAGGGGTCCGGACCTTACAATACAAAGACTTGGATAGAACAACATCTATCTTATTTGAAAATGTCTGAGCTCAGAGAGGTTTTAGATACCTATCAAATTGAAAACCCTGTTTACCGGTTTATTGCATCTTTAAGTGATGCAGAAATAGAAATGGCCGTTCGTGGCGAACCGCTAGTGCTGACACCAAGTCATTTGCTTGTTCGAGACCAATCTCGTTACGGATTTTCACCCTTAAGCTATTTAGTTTATGATCTGCGGCTTTTTGAAGAAACGATCAGAACCGGAAATTATGCGATTGGATTTGTTTCTGGAGAATCCTATTGCGTGCAGAGAATGGGAAATGCTTGTTGGACATACAATTCGCGTTATGCATTTTCCTACATTTATCGTTATTCAGTAGCAGTGCTTATTATTTTGGGTGCCGTATTTGCTATCTTTATGGCTTTTTACGTCAGACGCATTTATGAAAAAAACAAAGAGCAACAGAAGCATCGGTTGTCTCTGCAAGTTTTGAGTCACGAGTTCCGCACGCCCGTAAGTTCACTAATTCTGATGATTGATCAAATGAGGAATAGCTCCAACTGGTCTGATGGTGAAAACGACCTTGTCACGCGCATGTCGATGGAGATTTTCCGCTTACAGAGAATCGTGGAAGTTAGCAAAACCTATCTTCAAGCAGAAGGCGGCCGTATTCCGTTTAATGACGTGGATATTCCTTCTATTAATCAGTGGATTTGCGATTTTATTGCGGAAACAAATTTGAATATTCAGTGGAAACCTTTAGAAACGGATCAAGGCATAGTGGCGGATCCATTCTGGCTTAAGTTTATCCTCTCAAGCCTCGTGCAAAATGCGTTTATCCACGGAGCAGAACCAGTAACGATTTGCCTGGAACACAATAAAGGACAAGTTCAAATCAAAGTACAAGACCAAGGGGTCTGTGAATATACCTCGTTGAGTAAAATGACAGAGGCCTTTGTGAAAAGCCGTACGAGCAAGGGTATGGGGCTGGGACTGAATATCGTAAAGTATATTGTTGAAGAGTGGGGCGGGGAAATTCGGTTTTCAAATGCGCCGACATCATTCACTTTGTCTTTTGGAAAAAACAAAATGAGGACGACTTAAGATGGCTAGGCTTTTAATTGTAGAAGATGATAAAAACCTGGGTTTATCTCTTAAAGACCGTCTTGAGTCTGAAGGATACCAAGTAGAGTGGGCAGAAACCTTGCAAGCAGCAGGTAGGCTCGTACAATCCCCACCAGATTTAATTATTTTAGATTGGATGCTGCCTGATGGCCAAGGGCAAGACTTTCTAGTTAATCTGCGAAAGCAGTCCAATAAGGTTCCAGTTATTTTCCTTACGGCCCGAGTGGAGTTGGTCGACAAGATCTTGGGGTTAGAGCTTGGCGCCAATGACTATATGACAAAACCCTTTGAGCCTCGCGAACTGCTAGCACGCGTTCGTGTACAGTTACGAGACCAAGGCGCACATCAGAAGCTTTCTGAATCCAACCTAATTCGGGTTGGGGCTTTATCCATCGATACTATAAAACACAAAGTGGTGCTTGGCGGAGTTGATGTCGATCTTGTGAAAAAAGAATTCGAACTTTTGGTCCTATTGGCAGAAAGCCCAGAGAAAGTTTTTTCCAGAGATGAAATTCTGAATAAGGTCTGGGGATATGATGTCTATCCAACGACTCGTACTGTGGATACTCATATCATGATGCTCAGACAAAAACTGCGCGACGAATTAATCGAAACTGTTCGCTCCGTAGGCTACCGCCTGAAAGTGATCGAATAAACATTTTACATACATTTTGCATCTGAAGAACAAACTTCAAAATTCGCGATGATACCTTCTTTGTATAGCTCAATATTTGAGTTCAAACCCAAAGGAGGATTTATGAAATTCGGTTTTAAAAAGTTCGCTGTTATTTTGAGTGCGTGTGTCTCGATATATGGATTCGCATATGCAGACTCGAAACCAGGCGGCTGTACAATCGCAGGTCCAGAAAACGCTGTGCTAACGATTGAAGAGTATTCAGACTTTGAATGCCCTTATTGCGCAAAAGGTTCTGAAGTAATGAAGCAAGTTTTAAAAGATTATGATGGTAAGGTAAAATTGGTATTTAGAAATTTACCACTTCCCTTTCATAAAAATGCTGAGATAGCAGCAAAGGCGTTTACAGCCGTTTGTTTGCAGAGCCCTTCCCTGGCGCACTCTTTCCAAACGACTCTCTTTGCAAATCAAGATAAAGTAACCAAAGAAGGCGAGACCTATATCTTTAAAGTTGCCAAAAAGCTGGGTGTTGATGTTTCGGTCATGAAGGCGGACATGCAGGGGCCAAAGGTTGCTGAAATTCTTGCCGATGATAAAGCAGCAGCAGATTCGCATAACTTTAAAGGGACGCCAAGTTTTATGATTGGCTCGGAAGCAGTCGTCGGTGCCCGCCCCTATACGGAATTCAAAAGAATTATAGATCGACAGCTGGGACTTTAAGAGCGTTGGGTTCAGATTTTGAATTAGATCTGAACCCTTTTTCTTGCAGAACTTAGCATAATCAGTTGAGATTAATAAAAAGGAGATCTTCATCTATGAAAGCTAAGTTACCAATGATAGCGCGTATTCTTCTTGGTTTTGTCTTTTTTGCTTCCGGTTTAGTGGGTCTACTAAATCTAGTGCCACCTCCTCCGGATTTGCCTCCAGCACTTATGACTTTTAATGCGGGCTTGATGGCATCTATTTACTTCATGCCATTCTTGAAATTGACTGAGACTATTTGCGGTCTTCTTTTGATGAGCGGCTTTTTTGTGCCGTTGGCACTGGTGATCCTTGCTCCGGTTATGCTGAATATCTTTTTGGTGCATGCGTTCTTGGCACCTTCAGGATTGCCGTTGGCGATCATTCTGGGCTTGTTGATGATTTATCTTTCGTTCTTTGCCCAACCATATTCAAGTGTGATCAAGCAACTTTTCCGTCGTAAATAGTTCATTGAGGCCTTTGCGCTTAGACACACTGTCAAAATGCCAAAGGCTTGAATGACAAATTAGACTCGTTCCTCTAGCTTGGGGTTTAAGGAAACGAAAAACCCCAAGGAAACAGGAAATATGAACCAACTGAGTCTACAAAATCCTTTGTTTGCAACTTATGTCATTGCTGCCAGCTTGATGATTCTGAAGGTCGTCGGCATGTCTTGGCTTACAGTCTATCGCATGGTTCGAGAGAATGCTGGATTTCGAGCTCCAGAGGATATTAAGAAAACACCCCTGAACCCAAATCCGAATCCGACGCAGTTACAACCCAACGAACGTGTCGATCGAATTCGTCGTATTCAGCAGAACGATCTCGAGAATATTCCATTCTTTCTAGCGGCGGGATTTTTCTATGTGCTTACTGAGCCCTCTTTGTTAGTGGCAAGAGTTCTTCTTTTTGGATATGTCCTGACTCGGTTTTTACATTTTGCAGCTTACTTAAGTGCTAGAACTCATGATCTAAGAGCGACTCTGTGGACTCCGGGGTCTCTGATTATTATCTATATGGCAGTTCATTCACTATTTGTGGCTTTGGGCTTCTGGACTTAGAATAGTACGCATGAAACAACCTATTACTGGATATCACAAAGATGCGGAAGACCACTGGGTTGCAGAACTAGCTTGCGGGCATGGCCAGCATGTTCGTCACGATCCTCCGTGGATGGAAAGACCTTGGGTAACGACTGAAGAAGGTCGCAACAATCATCTTGGTGTAGAACTGAATTGTGTACGTTGTGATGAAGCTGGATTGAAAGTTGCAACCGCACTTTTAGAAGAATGCCGCAAAACCCTGATTGAAAGTTACGAGAGTGCTGGTATCAGCGGTCTTTGTGATGAGGGGCAATTTGAATCTGCCGTCGGTTCTATTCAGACATTGGATCTTAATAAAATTGTAGCAAAAGCACTTTCGACTACAAAAGGTTAAGGCTCACGACCAATTACGCCGTAGTCTCTATTAGATGGGTTTAGGGGTAAAAAGCCAACGGAGTGATGCTTTTAGGCGTTTGCGTCTTTCATTTAATTCGAATTGGCTCTGCTGGCCTTTTACTCTGTAAAAAGACCTTTGGGTCGGAAAGCATGGATCTAAATTGACAGGTTCTGCCTCCTTTGGTTTTCTGAGGGCACACGACTAAAGGAGTTTTTGTGAAAAATGTTTTAATGGTTTTGACCGCTTTGTTTGTCTCTTCTTCTGCGATGGCTTATGACCAGAAACCAACCGCTGACTACAATTTTCGTTTTAGCCCGATTGGATTGCTAGTTGGATCTATTGGTGTAGATTTGAGTAAAGCGATCACTCCAGAGTGGACTGTCGGTCCAGAGCTTAATTACTGGAAATTTTCTCTATCTTCTACAGACGCTGCCTACACTTCAGACTACGACATCAGTTCTTCAAAAATCGGTGTGCGCGCAAACTGGTACAAAAATGGCGTATACACTGATGGTCTTTACGTGGGCCCTTCCATTTCTTATGCAAGCGCAAAAGTTACTACAACAGACGCTCTTGGCGAAGTCACAGGCGAAGCATCTGGTTTGTTCCTAGGCTGCCTTGTTGGTTACGGCTGGTTCTGGGATAGCTTCAACATGACTCTTGCAGGTGGCGCTCAGACAGGTTTAGGCGACACAAAAGTAAAAGTGACGGATTCATCTGGTGAGACAACAGATGTATCGTCTTTGTCTGCGGGTGTGGCTTTGGAATATAACCTAGGTTGGACTTTCTAATCTAAGTAACTTGCTAAAGTTAGATTGCGTATTTTAAAAAGGCTCTCGCAAGAGGGCCTTTGCTTTTAGTGAGGTTCTGAAATGGATGTCGAGAGAAGTACTTCTATGAGCTTTTTAAAATTCGAAAATATTATTTTCTATATTGTGTCCGGTTTTGCACTTGTACTTACATATGGATTTTTACAAGGACAGCTTTCTTGGTTCTTTAAAAGTGCATGGTTTGTAGGTGTGTTGACTCTTGTGTTGAGACCACTCTATATAAAAAAGTTCCCTTTGGCCGCGGGACTTGTTTTATGGCTATCTGCCTTGACGGTGTCGCTTTGTGTAGTTCTTATTATGACCGTTGCTTCTGTGCTTAGCGAGAACTAGAGATCTCGATAGAATTTGCAATTAGAAGGAGTTCTAGAAATAGAACTCCTTTTCTATTTGGACGGAAGCTCTAGAGAGCTTCGGATGCTTTTAAGAGGTCTTGGCTTGAAATTTCAACTTTGGTGTAAGTCCCTGCGAAGCGAGGCAAAAATGTTCTGACCAGACTTTTTCCCCAGGGATTGATGATCAAGTTTTTTCCCTCTAGAGGAGCAATTCTGTCAAGAGCCTCGCCGCATTTTTTCGGAGTTTGGCCTGCGCACTCCGGGGACTTAAAGATCGAGTAACCCTCACTGAGGTCGTTAAGAGTTTGATTTGGGCGATAGAGTTTTGACATGAACCAACGCACTGTTTTTTTAGCTGCATTTCGGAGCTGATTTTCACCAGACCCATCAATATTCGTCATCTCGAAAAAACCGGCAGCATCCGGAGCCAGGACCACGGAAGAGGCCATTAAGAATTCCATTTTGCCAGCATCTTCCCAAATCTTTTGTGGAGTTTGAGTGAGCTTAAAACTTTCTTTAAGAGTCGCTGGCGCCTTCTTGAGAACGCCTGCTTCTTTCAGTTTCAGAGCGAATTCAGCATTCTGTCTTAAATGTCGGAGCGAAATCATTTTTTGAATATAAACTTGGGGCGTCTGAACAATGCTGGCGAAAAAATGATTCGATTTTTCTAAAAGGTCCATCGCTTCGTTCATTTTTCCTTGCGCAATCTTTTGACTAAGGAAAACTAAGAATAGCTTGTGACTATTAACACTGTAAGTTGCAAAGCCATCAAAAATCGTCGCATCAGGATTAACAGCGACACGACCTATTTGAAATGCGCGTTCGCTTTTCTCGATAAAGTGATAGTAAGTTTTAATAAGTTCATCATACTTTGCAGGGTCTTTGGTGTAGTCGCTGTATTTTTCAAAATCAAGTTGCGGCCTTTTTTCCTCAGGTACAGTTTTAAATTCCAGCATTGAAAAACCTTCTTGTGCTGGGAATTTTTGAAGCATTTGCCGTGTAAGTTCAGTTTGAGGAACATCCGTTGCGTTGATTGCAAAGATGGTAATGACAGACACAAAAACGAAAGTAAATGCACCAATG
Organism: Bdellovibrio sp. HCB337; assembly: GCF_047302465.1. Taxonomy (GTDB): domain Bacteria; phylum Bdellovibrionota; class Bdellovibrionia; order Bdellovibrionales; family Bdellovibrionaceae; genus JACMRP01. Next base: position 287,368 of record NZ_CP178621.1, read on the forward strand.
AATATCTTATTTATAGTTTTCATAAGGGCCTCCAGTGATTGTCAGCTTAGTCTTGGGCCTTAGAGGAGACAATTCGCATTTACTTATTTTGTAGATAACACTGGCTTATAGAAATGGTTCCAGCTTGGAACTAGAAGAAGGTGTTCCAGAGCAGAACACCTTCCTTACTCATTGAAATGACTAGTTGATATTACTTAAGAAGCCATCTTCTTTGTCGCTGCCATAAGAGCGAATAGAATTTACTGTATCTGAACGTTTCTTTAAATCGAGAATTCCATAGACCTTTGCAGCAACTCCACGAGGAACGAATGGCTCAGCGCTTTCGATGTAAAGTTTTACGCCGCTATCTTCAATTTTAATGCGGCCTTTTTCTGCGATGCCAATCTCTTTGGCCCCTTTGAAAGGAACATAGCTAATATAGAACGTGCCCTTGTGAGTAGTAGCACCAAAATACACATTGCTTCCATCAGAGTTGTCGATACGAGAAGCCCACAAATTGCCCTTGTTGTCATACACCGTCATGCGATTGCTATTGATAGGAAGTGGACCGATCTTAGCAGGGTCATTCTCTGTGAAGAGAGTTGGTTCAAATTTCGCAACGACTCTATGAGAGTTGTCCTGAGAGACGACCCAAGAGACAGAATTGAAATTCTCGACCTTGATTTCTTGCTCTTTAGTGACTTTGCCGTACTTAGGATCTTTGCCTGGAATTCTTTCCATGGAGTCATACTGTTTGATTTTGACAGTCAATTGGCCGTCTTTATCAAGGTCCCATTCGTGGCGAAGGGCCACCTGCGCGAAACCTTTTTCTTGGTAAGACCAATTGCTAACAACAGGCTTGTTGTCTCCGAACTTCCAAGAACGTCCCTCATCACCTTTGTAAAGAAGACGGCGTCCTGATTTGTCGAAAACAAGAATTTCCCCTTTGATCTCGAGTTGATATCTTAATTTGTCTACTGGGAGGGGTTTTTTATCAGAGTCTGAACTCGCAAAATTGTTGTCCATAGCATAAGCGACCTGAGACACAAACATAGCGGCTAAAATAAGTTTTTTCATACGTGGCTCCTAAATATAAGTTTTGATTTTTTCTAAGTGCACTCAGTTACTCTTGCTGAAAACGTACTCAATAGTTGCATCATCATTGTTTTTTTGTGCGATTTTTTCGAAGGAGTGCTGTAGTTGTTCTGTTCTGAAAAGCAGAGCTCCCATAACGAAACCAACAAGACATGCTGCCGCCAACTGGACCCAAACTGTTTTAGGCGGAGCAATTCGTGTTTTGAGTTCAGCGCGTACGGCTCTTTTCCATTTTTGTACTTGAAGATCAGTTGCTGATTTATTGCGATATTCGGCTAGTAGAATATCTAAGTCATTGTCTTTCATAGGACAGTCTCCTTCTGAATGAGCGCTACGATTTTTTTCTTCGCTCTAAAGATATGGCTCTTCACGGTGCCTTCTGGAACCTGAAGAATCATTGAAATTTCATGAAGATGAAGATCTTCATCGACCGATAACGAAAGAATCTGCTGCTCAATCGCAGAGAGGTTTTTGAAATGCTCTCTAACTTTAAAGGCGGCATCCTTTTCGATGGTCATTTGTTCTAGGTTAGTGTCGATCTCGAGGGTTTCTTCCCAGTCCTCGATGGATTCATGGGAAGAGGGCTTAGTTTCCAGAGCCACATAGTGAGCAATGCCAAACCCTAGCATTTTCAGAGTCCCTTTGTCGGGATCGAATTTGCCGTCTTCCACCTTGCGAACCAGGCGGATCAGAGTTTCTTGAGTCAAATCATCAGCTTGCTCGCTGCTAAATCGAACACAGAAGTATTTAAAAAGGCGAGGGCCTAGGTCTTCGACGACTTCGTCCCAGTCTATATTCTTTGCCATAACCCTTCTTGGCGAGATCGAGCTAAAAGGTTGCAAGAAAAATGCGTGGATCTCAAGAAATATGTAAAGCTTCAAAATTACGTCATTTATTGGGCATTTAGGCCAAGTCAAGACAGCTCTTGCAAAACATTACACCTTATGGTGTAATGTTTGTATGGATCAATTATCAGACGTGTTAACAGCAATATCCCACCCAACCAGACGGGCGATCATAGATCAGCTCTCGAGTGGACCTGCGCGCTTTCTAGATATTGCAGAGCCTCATGATACAGCGCTAAATGCTGTGACCAAACATTTGAAGCTGCTTGAGCGAGCGGGTCTTATCGAGCGTGAGAAGCAAGGGCGCGAAGTCTTTATTTCTCTGCGTGCGGAACCACTGAAGCAGGTGGCAGGGTGGGTGCACGAGTACGAGCGGTTCTGGAATAGTAAACTCGATCAATTTGAACAACATTTTAAGAATAAGAAAAAGACGAAGGAGAAAAAGAGATGAAAAAGGCAAAGACGATGGAATTAAAGTTCGAACGTACAATCGCGGCGTCTCCGAAAGAAGTTTACGACGGATGGCTTAATCCCAAAACTCCAGGTACTCCTTGGAGTGAACATGATGATTTAATTCTAAACGCCAAAAAGGGCGGCCTTTTCTACTGGCTTACCAATAATACTGCTCATTACGGACGTTTCACAGAACTGAAAAAGGGAAATCGCATCCAATTGACGTGGATGTCACGCTATACACTTGGCGAAGAGTCCTTGGTGACAGTAAGCTTTAAAAAGCAAGGCGACGGCACATTGATGACTCTTGTGCACTCGGATCTTCCGATGGAAGAAAAAGCCAGAGCGCATGAAGGCGGCTGGAATTACTTTATGGATAAGCTTGTGGATACTTACGCAAAGAAATCACGAAAGAAGAAATAAGTGCTCAAGATTCTTCCCTACGACAAAAATCATATTGATAAATCTTATGGTTTTTTAATGGATAGTTTTCAAATCAGCTGGGGCCCAGATAAAGCCAAATGGCCAAACGGTCTTGGAAGCTATCCGCTTGAACAATATCGCACAGACATCGAAAAACTTCTAACATATAATTCTGTCGCCATATTTAGTGTCTTTCATGGCGATCAAACGGTAGGGCAGATCGAGCTTAGGAAGCTAAAAGATGGTAGTGGATTTGTTTCCTTTTATTATCTAGTTCCTGAGTTCAGAAACAAAGGCCTCGGTAAACAGCTTGATGATTTTGCGATCAATGAGCTTAAAAGACGAGGCTGCACAAGAGTTCGCCTGACAGTAGGCGAACTCAATAAAGCGGCTCAGAGATTCTATGAGAAGAGCGGGTGGAAATTACTGGGTGCCGATCCGACTCGGCCTCAAGGTCTTACGATGGAAAAGGAAATTTGATAATTTTGCGGAGAGGCCGAGAATAGGGCGGGAGAATCCCGCCTAAAGTTAATAGTGCCCAGGGAAAGTTGTGCTCACTCCATACATATCAGGATCACAGATAATTGCACGTTTTAACTTAGCTCCCATATTTCCATTTTTAATCATTAAGTAGTTTCGTCCGCCACCATTCCATTTAAAATAGTCTTTAATAATTTGCATAGCGAACGCGGTTTTGCATAAGTTTTCTTCAAACGCTATTTCTGCAGCCGGAGGGGAAGTCATCAATTTCAGTGAAAGATTAAAATCTACCCATCTAAACTGGCCATCAGCAAGACAGTATTTCTGACCTGGTAGAGCCCGCATTGAAATGAAACTGTAGTCAGAACCATCTATCCGATCTCCATATCGTAAAGCCTCTTCAGTAATACTGACACAGGGACTTACTGGTGGTGGAGGTGGAGCCCCATCATCACCCTTGTCTCCTTTTTCGCCTTTCAAATTCAATGGCACCCAGACGTTGTTGTCGCAAGTATAGAAAGAATCACTGCTTCGTACAAAAACAATGGAGCCCTCTTTCTCAGAGGTGCAGGAATCCAAGTTTTTTTGAACTGTGACTTCTTGGGAAGATGACATTGAAGGCGAGGATTGGTTATCTGATTTGGTGGCATCAGGGCAAGCCGTGAGGGCCATCATGCAAAACATTGCTAAGCAAAAGCGAATACATAAGTTCATGTTCGAACCTCCGATAAACGTACCTTGTTTATATATTAATACTGCTTGGAATGCGGGCCAAACTATTCTCAGTTTTAGGCATGAAACGCCTCAAGATGAGACTTCAGGCAAATTGAAGAGTCTACAAGTACCATTGATAAGTGATCGAAGGACCAACCATTTGGTCAAGCGCAATTCTACTTGTAGTGGGTCGAATTTACTTTCGATCTAAGTCGAGTATTATCCAAGCCCCAAAGGCGGAAAGATTGTATGGACACCTTGTTGCTATAGTAGGATCATTTTAGAAAACAAATCGGGAAAATTTTTGAATATTTCGTCGAGATCTCAAAAATATTACGCTCTGCTGTTAGCCTTTATTGCGGGTTTTCTTTCGCTTTCAATCGAAGTTTTAGGAACCCAAATCGCTTTTTCTTTTTATGCCAGTTCTTCAGAAGCTTTGGCGGTAAGTCTGTGTGCTTTTCTTACTGGCCTTGCGACTGCAAGTTGGCTTTCACACCGCTACAACGAGATATTTCTTAGATCCTTCGAAAAACTGATGGTGTGGATTCTATTTACACTTTCCATTTTGATCGGGGTCGTCCTTGCACACTTTGATAGCCTACAGCTGAATTTAATCCGCTTTAGTTCGAGCATTAGTGGATCCCATAACTTATTCAATGTTGGTTTTGGCGTTCTGTGCTTCCTCTATCTCTTTATTCCTGCTGTTCTTATTGGAATTCTGTTCCCTTTAGCGAATGACAGATTGTCCAAAGTCGGAATTTCGACAGGCAAAGTGAATCTCATAGATTTAATTGGTGCCGTTGCTGGGACATTACTCACTGGTTTTGTTTTTATTCCGTATTTAGGTGTCAGTCGGTCTTTTGCTCTCATCAGCTTTGTCAGTCTTGCTGCTGGCTTTTTGATTTCAATACAGATCAGTCGCAAGTACCAACTTGGCAGCCTTTTTATATTTTTAGTTTTAGCGCCATTTGCCAAAACCGTCTACGAAACTAAATACGTTACTGTCACTAACCCGACGGCTGAGATTCTTTATCAAGAGGATTCAAAGTTCGGCAAAGTGACAATCATAAAAAATCAGGTCGGCATGACCGAAAATAAAGAGCTCTTCATTAACTATCGAATCATGTGTCGCACAAGCGTGCGTCTTGCAGAAGATAGTTTGGCTTCCTTGTCTTTTCTTAAAGTTGAACAGCCCCATTTGAATGTTTTAAATGTGGGGTTGGGCTGTGGCTTCACAGCCTCGACGGTATTAAAAAGCCATCAAGACCTGCAGTTAGATATTGCCGAAATCAACGAAAAGGTTGCCAAAGGAGCAGCTACTTATTTCCGCAAAGAAAACAATGCTGTCTTGGAAGATCCACGCGTTCGGTTAATTATTGAAGATGGTTATAACGTACTAAAAACCAGCTCAAAAACCTACAATCGCATATTCATTGATATTGAAGAGCCCACTATCATTCAAAGCAGTGCTCTTTTTACCGAAGACGGGATGAAGCTAGCAAAGCAGCGGCTGGCAAAAGACGGAGTTTTCGGCCTATGGTCTTTCGATCAAAAAGAAACTGCAAAAATTATTTTGAATACTATGCGCAGACAATGGAAATACGCAGCCGTCTATCCGATCGCAGAATCCTTAGTTTATTTTGCCTCTGATCACGAATTGCCCGAGGCCACTGAAATTACGGATGTGAATAGAAGAAAAGAAATCGAAGACGTTCCTTTGGATCTGGTCGCAACAGTTACCGACAATCCTTACCCACGCTACTTTGATGTGAACAAAGTGATGCACATCCCACCTGAAAATCAAGAACCTAATGAAATGAAGCCCGCTCAATAGCTGAAATATGCCGAATCAATTTAGTGACCTAATAGAAGTTTTCTTACTGAGTGATTTGTCGGGCAGTGAGTTTCGATTTCCTTGTAAAACTCAGTCATATTTCCAATATACAACGGCACCCACCATGTTTTCATAAAAAATGGCAAGCGACGTTTTTTTAGGGAAATGAGCATATAGGGGAGGCCAAAAAAAGATGTCTTCTTTGCAGACGACATATCTTCCCAGGCCGCGAAGTTCGATCCATTAACTCTAATTCCAAGAGCAGAGGCCTGAGGCCGAAATGTCGGGAAATTATTTTTTGGTACGAGCATAGAGGCCCTTCTTCAATTTGAAAAAATACTGTACATTTCAAACCGTCATTTGCCACGGAATTTCTGCCTGGCCTTCGGCATCACTTTGAAAATACGAATAGACGAAATTTTGACAGGGCAGGCAGAGAGATTCGCAAGATCCCACTAGCTTTGGAAAACACAGAAATCCGAACGGATCTATATCTATTGGTTATGAATAGGTAACTTTAATGAACTTATTTTCAATTATGTTCTGGCATAGATTGCCCCTATGGAAACGACGAAATGCCCAATCACAAGATTATTAAGAATGAACCCGATAGGAAAGCTCATGGCCTTCCAGCAGGATCCCTACGGTTTTTTCGATGAATACAAACCGAAAGATACGAGTCAACCGGTCCAATTAAATTTAGGATTCCGTCGCTTCTTCTTTTGTTATGACCCTCAACACGCCCAGCATATCCTTCAAGAGCAAAAGCACAAATACGACAAAAGTTCTTTGGTATTGAAGAAGATTAAACCCCTTTCTGGACCGCAAGGCCTTATTCAGCTCACAGGAGACGACGCACAAAGGGTTCGCCAGACAAGCACTAAACTTACAAATAATGCCGGTATGGATCGTCTTGTTCAGAAAGTAGAGGGGTTTGTTCAAGAACTCTTCCCGCTCATCGATAGATCCATCGAGAAAAATGAGGCCGTGGATCTGGTTCCGCATCTAACACGAATTGTACTAAGGACAGCCGGAGTATTCGTGCTGAATCACGACCTTATTTCTGAGTCAGACAAGCTCAATGCTGCTTTCGTGGATTTAAATCGGAAGGCCGGAGAAAGTCTGCGAAGCATCGCCGAGTGCCCCTTCTCCCCAGCAAAAAAACGATCACTGAATACAATTCACGCAGAATTGGACCAAATTGCAGAAGAAGCTCTGAAAGACGACGAGCCTTCTCTCTTAAAGGCTCTGACGAACAGAGGTGAAGACAAATCGTTTGTTCGTGATCAATTAAAAGCATTTATGTTCGCGGGTTACGATACCACCGCATCTTCACTAATCTTTGCGACGTATCTCGTCGCCGCAAATCAGGCAGTTCAGAGTCGAATTGCTTCAGAAGCCGTTCGCATACCTGAAATGAATTATGAGGGGCTTAAAAGTTCTGTCTTCGTACAGTCTACTTATAAAGAAGCATTGAGACTTTATCCATCAGCTTATTTTTTACCTCGAGAAACCAACCAGGACGATGTTGTGGGAGGAGTCAAAATTCCCAAAGGCTCTCAAGTATTTTTAAGTGTTCGCCACATTCAGCGACACCCGGAATACTTTGAGCGCCCAGATGAATTTGTCGCAGATCGATTTATAAACGGTCTTAAGCATCCATTCTCATTTCTTCCATTCGGGGGCGGCCCGAGGATCTGTATTGGCATGGCCCTCGCCAAGCTTGAAGCTACATTAGTCCTTCAGAAACTCTGTGAACGTTACGAGATGCAGGCGGCGAACCCTGAGCCTCCAGAAATTGAAGCTCTTATAACTGCTCATACTAAATCACCACTTCCGGTATTTTTTAAGAGACGCTATTCATGAGCGCACTTAAGACTCAAAACACTTTGAATGAAATTGAACGCAATATGACGGAATTAGCTCCTTACCGTCCGCCTGAGTTGTTTAAAGAGTTTTTGGTCCAAGGATACACCGCGATCACACTGAGTTCAGTTTCTTCAGATGACTTTCAGGATCTGCTACGGGCGAAGCTTTGTATGGGAACACTCATCACTTTGTATGATGACTATGCCGATCGACCTTCTCAGTACGACCCCGAACTTTTAGAGGACCTATATCAGTTAAATTTTGGAAGATACGACACAGTTAGGTGTATGAATCTGACAAACCGGCACGTTTTGAGTTTCTCTAGTTCCCTATTTAAAGAAATGAATAGCGTTTTACAGGGGCTACCTCACTACAAACACTTAATTGAAATCATCAGTTTTGACCTTATGCAGTTCTACTCTGCAAATCGATATAGCTCCCTTGTGACCGCGAACCCACATCTTGGGAACCAACTAGAAAATCGTTCTTACGCGCATCACAATATGGGAATGGTCATCGTCTCTATGATGGATTTGATGGCGAGTAAGAGCTTGAAAGTTTCTGAACTGGGAGCGATTCGCGAAGTTCTTTTGATGGGTCAAAGGATGGGGCGAATTTTTAACGTCCTAGCTACCAGCAAACGGGAAGCGATCGACGGTGATGTGACCGGAGAGCTCGCGACTTGTAGGACAGAATATGAAATAGAAAATGGGGAGAGAAGTTTGAGACAAGAAATTTTAGATCTCCAAAATCGAATTGCATCTTATGACGATCGAATCACAACTTTTTCAGTTGAAGCTTATCTAGATGGATTAGCGAAAGTTCAGCGGTTGCACAAGAAAATGGAAGGCACGATATGACACATAAATCTGGACGATGCTTGTGTGGAAAGGTTCAGTATAAAATTTCTGGTCCGCCGATTTCTCAAGGCGTTTGCTATTGTCTTCAATGTCAAAGGTCGGGTGGAACATTCGGTAGCCCACTCATGGTTCTACATCATGGTGCTTTTGATTGCTCTTCAGAAGCACTGTCATCGTGTAAAACAACGTCAGATCGTGGATCGATAGTAACCCGAAATTTTTGTAGAGAGTGTGGGAGCCACATCTTCTCTCAGATATCTGACGTTCCTGAGATCATTACTGTGAAGGCTGCTACTCTTGATGATGTCTCTGACTTTGTTCCTCAGTACCTGGTTTGGGTGCGCAGTGCACCTCCGTCATGTGCTTTTCCGCAGGGGGTGCCGTCGTTTCCGGAAAGCGCGCCGTTGGAGATGGTGCTAGCCCTCAGGTAGGTGGCGGCGCAGAATAGGTGAGTTTCGAACTGAGAAGAAGCAACTCGCCACGTAATCAAATTAAATTGTACCTCGTTTGAAGGTGAAAGTGAAGCTATCGAAACGGAGGACAATTTTCTAAAGGCGAGTGGAGCTCATTTGAGCTGCTAACTCTAAAGCTCGTGGATCTTGTACGGAAATCAGTCCATTCAGAATTTGTTGGAAATTAGCGAGGGCATTTTTATCATTTCGCAATTCATCTTGGTTCTCGCGCCACAAAATCGCCAAGAAATATGAATACATTGAAATGTAGCGTTCTTGGCGGTAGTCAGAGTAATTTACATCTTTAAGTTCAGAAGCCACTATAGAGAGCCCTTTTATGCGGATACTCATTGCTGCTTCTTTACACAAAAGAGAGATAAATCGGCTGAGACATTTATCTGAACCAGTTCTGGCCTTCATCAAGCGCTCGTATAGCGGAAAGAGATCCGTTACTAGCGTCTTTACTTCAGCTGGCAAGATTTGAATGGTAATGTCATCAAGGCCCACCAATGAGCACCAAATTTCGTCGGCATCCCAAGAGCGCCTACTTGGTTTCAGCTGTTCAATGGAAAGAGCTAGCTCAAATATTTTATTAAGTTTAGTTTTGAAACCTTCCCAACTATTCGAATGTTTGAGACCCATCCTAAAAAAGTCTCTTCCGAAATTATCCAACCAGTAATGTCCGTCGGTGCCAACTTCTAAAAATGTTTTCAATGACCTATCAAGTCGCACGTCGTCTCGCAAAAAGTACGTTACAGCGAAGGCGTTAATCATCCAGTTGTCCTGTTTGTATGGCGTACCTTTGGCATCTCCATGTTCTTCTATTGCTTTAGTCAAACGCTTTGAAATTTGATCTAGGCCAGAAGAACAAAACTCGATCCAGCCATTTCTTAGATTTTCATCCCATTCTTGCATCGGTGGAAGTCCAGAGGCAGCCTGCGTGAAATTCTCCAGACTGATTAGATTTCTCTCTGCACTTGGAAGATCCAAATCTTTTGCGAACTCAAAAATGTGGGGATCAAAATCCCAAGACGGCCATGCCGGTGGTACAGAGGCAGTGATAAATCTGTCCATTAAGGACGATACTTCTATTTCAAAGAATCGTCTTCGATCTTCTAAAGTGTAATCACGAAAAATCTTAATCCTGAAGAAGTCATGTTTTGATAAGAACGCTTTAATTTTAGACTGCTTATTCTCATGTCTGGCATATCTAAAGGTTCGATCTGCATCTTGCCAAGCCGTTCGTATCTTCGAGTAGTTGAATACAAGTGCCAGGATTTCTAAAATAAAGGAGTGGCTGGCTTTGGCGGATGCAATACTAGAAATTAAAGTAGACACTGAAACTGATCTTGGGCCGCAAATCAAACGGGCGACCTGCGTTCTGACCCAAACATCGCTCTCAGCGCCTACTGTTAGTTGGCCGATTACTTTAGCCAGAATGGCATCGTATTTTTGTCCTGAGCGATCATACGGATAACCGGCTACACCTGGATCAGTCCATAGCTCTTCGAGTGCATTGGTGATATTTTCCTTTGCAACGTTCAGCGAGGACTCATCAAAAGAAATAATCTTTCTTTTTGCGGCAACCAGCTTCAGTCCGTCGATCGCAAGTTGGCAATCTTTGGGCGCAGTTAGAATCGGGTCTTCCAGTTCGCCGGTCACAATCTTAGCGATGTATTCAGCTGTTTTTGCCAATTGAGAAAATTCAGCTTCCGAAAATGAAGGAGCATCAAGAACCTTATTAACATTCATAGGAAATACAAGGAGACTCATTTGAGCATCATTCTTTTCAAAGCGTTCTTTGTGTTTCTCAAGAAATTCAGCTGGAGCTGAATAGTTCCATACTTGAGTACCATCCGCGAGCTGCCCGACATGATAGTTTGCAGGATTGAACTTACAAACTAGAGCTTCAAGTTGAGGATCTGATTGCACTTTAACTTCTCGCTCCCATCCAGATCTGGCTGTACTAAACAACTCGCTCATTTCAGAGACATTTAGAAGAAAGTGAATCGCCCATTGCTCCATGGAAGTCTTACGGTGATCCATTCCAAACCATTTAAGAGCAAGGTTAGCCATGTAACGGTCCTGCCCAGACCAAGAAATCATGGAGACCATGCTAGTGCGATTCTGTAGCAAGAATTGCTGATCCCACCAAATTATGTAAGGCAGGGTCAAAAGATTGCGTAGCTTATCTGACAACAACTTCGGGCTATACTTTGCGACCGAGACCAACACACCTATGAAAGCTAGTGAGTCAATTTTCTGAACAATCTGGTCAATCCAAGGATCGACATTCTCTTTGGCGTCAATCTTTTCATACAGCCACTTTTCTAGGGCCATTAAAAAGGCCACTACTACATCTGGGCAATTTGCCAAATCCATCACCCAAAGAAATACCTGAGGATCGCCTCGCCAGAATTTCTTGTTACCGTTTATTTCGATATCAAATCCGAATACTTCTTGCTGCCTTTTCTTTTCTCTCTCTGCCCATCGGTCCGTTACTAGCGATACAAGCGAGATTAAAGCATCTAATGCTTCCTGAGGTGCTGCCCTAAAGAAATTCAGAAATGGACCACTTGAATAAAGAGGCGGATAAAACTGCTGAGTATAAGAGGTGCCTAAGCGCTCATCCATCCGCCAGCCGTCATCATGGATATCCTCGTATTCTTGAGGCTCCTCAATGATAGCGGCAAGAAGAAGTTTAGCTGCGAAAGATGGATTGTACTTTACGATGTATAAGAAATTTTGAGAAGCCAAGCAGACTTCTTGAAATTCTCGATCTCTCTCGAACTCGGGACCGTTAGGTAGAACTTTTCTTTCTATTCTTCTGCGAGTTACGATAGGCATGATCGGAGGCGGTGCTTTTGATTTTGACTGAACAACCGGCATCTCAGGACGTTCGATACCATCTTCTCGTAGCCCAATGAGTTTCAGACATAGATCCTCAACCTCGTTTGGAAGATCAGGATAGGCAGCCAAAAGTGCCTGATAACATTTCTTATCAACCTCGTCCCGTACGTAGTTTTGTCTAGAACCTCTCTTGAACTCGAAAATCCATTTCGCGGAAGCGAATATAATTTTAGCAGCGTCTTCACGAAACGGGAAATCGTTTGGAGTGAAAGTTAGCCACTTCTCAGCAACCTGAGCCATTTGAACTCTACCGCCGCTAGCGTCTTCAATATTCTTGGCAAGAAAATTTAAGAGACTTGGCCAGTAGGCATATAGAGGTACTCTGTTGATTTGAGCCGCCGCCAGCTCGTCCAATTCAAGCTCAGCCCGCATACTCATTACTTGAGGATTTGGAGCCGTAGCATAGGCCAAAAACCTTTCTAAAAATCTATGTAGCACTTTCAAATTGTCAGAGAAAAGCAATTCTTTGATGGTTACGAGAATTGAACCTTGATTTAAAGAAGTGATTGCAATGTCGAGAAATAGATCGACCAGAACATCATCTCCACTCTCTTTTAGCGACGTAACATCCTTTTTCCAGCTATCGAACCCATCTGTTTCCAAGATTTCAAGTGATGCAAGTCTAATAGCTTGGTGCCAGTAAATGTTGTTTTTGCGCTGGACAATCTCTTGAATAGTCTTTTGCCGTTGAGAAAGCAGAAAACGCTGGCGAATCCAATCGCCGTACAGATCATGTGAGAACCTTATCCAACCATCTTGAGCTTTGAGAACTCCATCTCTAACGAGAGAATCAATCAGCTGCGCTTCTGAAGCTGATAAGTCCTTAATTGGTGAGAGAAAGTTATTTGTATCTGCCTGCTCAACTGCCAATCGAGTGAGTAAAACCTGTTTTTGATTTGCCCCTCCATCACTGTGCATGCCCCAAAAACCTCTAATCAAGACAGGTTCGCTAATTACTCTGTTTGTGTCGAGAGAAGACCTTTCCGCCATTTGAAGGGCGAGATCAAGATACTTTGGGTTCTTCAGAATCTCACGCGTTGGGCCGTTTTTCAAAATGCCGGTTAGGCCTGGTTTTTCTTTTGAAACTAAATCAAGCTCTGCCTTTTCAAAATAGGTTGCAGAAATGACATTAAATACTACGTTCTGACTTGATAGCATCCCAACTAAAGTTTTCCAAATTTGATCTTGTGAGCTAATAACGCAGAGATGGCGATTGCCAGAGTCCCTTTGAAACTTTACTAAAAATGATTTCAGCAATTCGCGTTCTTCGGATCCAGTAAGGCGGTCTACGGCATCAACAATGACAATTTGTTCACTTGGGCCATATTTCAGAATATCGAACAGATCGTTTTGCAAACCTAGTAGTGTATTAAGTTCAGTGAGAGTTCTCGCTTTAAAAAGTGAAGCGGTTAGCCAAATAGTTTGCTTTCCAGATTCCTTAGTCCATTGTTTTAATAGAACAGATTTTCCGACGCCGGATTCTCCAATTAATGCATTGATCTGACCTTTCTTGAGCTGACCTACGAAGTTGGTCGTTCTCTCAATAGAAAGGTCGCTGCCTATTGTAGACTTGATTTTCTCTATTTCAGTTTCGTAGTTATCCTTAATCTTCTTTATGTCTGATTCTAAGTGACGATGACCTTTGATTTCAAAGGAGCTTAGTTCAGATATCAAATGCTGAAAGTTAATCTCACCAGAAACCGAGCGAGACGTTTTTGTCATGTGTTGGAGTTTGATCCAAAGTTCATTTGAGTCGCCCTTGACCAAAGCAGCAGTTAAATTGCTGAGCGCTTGGGTGAGTAGGGCTGAAGTTGGATTATCAAGATTAACATCGAAGTGTATAAGTCGATCAATGATTTCGGCGCGTTGAGCTGTGCAGTTCTGAGAAGAAGGCTTGGTGAAGCTATCATACAAATCACGAACGCTTTGGTTCGTAAACTCTGGCTTCTTGATCTGAATGTCTAAATCCGGCCCTTTGTGTTTCGAGGCAAAATTACGAAGTTTGCCGTATGCTTCCGTTGCCGCGGTAGATGCGCCTGAAGTTACCAAACCCAAAAAATCGTGTTTGGATCTATATGGATTGTCGGTCGATTTGCAAAACTGCTTCCATGCGAGCTCCACAAGATCCGCCGGAAATTTATTCGCCGTGATGTGAGGATTGCTTTTGACCGAGAAGGCAAGATGTTTTGAAATGTTGTCAGATTCAAATACAAGAATGATGTCATCAAATTCCCAGCCATCTACCTTGCGCTGAAATTTGAGAGCCTTAAGTTGACCCAATCGCAGTGCAGGGAATGGATTCTCGCCTACCAGAAGGAAAGACAAAAAGTATGCGCCGACTTTGTCTTCAAAGTCGAAACCCTCTCCTCCTGTAGACTTTGGATCAAGTTTACCCATCGGTACCTACGCAAAACGCCACTTTTATGTTCACTTTCATCGCAGGATCTCCGTCAATGTAGCGGGGATCACCATATTGGAATTCTTGTCTCGAACGATCTTGGGAGATCGAGCATGACTCATGTATATCGTGCACATTCCTATCTGAGTTTCTTCGCCTTCAACAATTTCAGGGATCGTTCGTTTAACACCAAACAAGTAAAAACCATGAGCCTCTAGCCCTTGGATCTCTTGAGAAAGTTGAAACTCAATTTTCATTTTTTTAACTAGATCAGCGTCATGCCATCTAACGATATCTGCTTTTATGTGAACGACAATATCTGTCATCGCGTTTACAGCTCGAATATCGTCAGCTTCGTCATGCTCGACCTGAAATCGGTGAGCACCTTCAAAAATGTTGGTTAAATCTCTGCCCGTTGTGAGTCGAGGTAATAAGTATACCTTTTTTTGCGAAGCGGTTTTCTCTTGAGACTTGGACGTTGGGTTCAGTTGCTTGACCTCCATTCCAAAGGCCTGAGCAACTCCCATCAGAGTTTCAAACGATGCAGTGCCATCCTTTTCTAGGCGTTGTATAGTACGAAGGTTCACGCCTGCAACATCTGCAAGTTGTCGTTGCGGCCATGCTCGTTCCTCACGTTCTCTTTTTACAATCTTTGCTCTGTTCAAATTTGTTGCCATGATCTCTTTCATAACGGTCCTTTCATTTTTTACAAAAGTAACCGTTTCGCCCAAAATGTGTTACGACACCAATATGACATCGATATGACAGTTGTACGACACCAGTCAATAGGTGCGAAATTGACAGGGCCAGTCAGATAGCCGACCAATCTATTTATAAGCTAGGGCATGGCTCAATTGCCTAGAGCAGTCGTGTGCATCACAAATCCAGACTTTCTCTATCATTCAAAAAGCATCATGTGACGTCCCCGAATTCGGTGAGGGTAACCGTATGATTTTCTTTGTGTTGAGATGCTGGGTACCTCGCTGAATAGAGAAAAAAGCGAATGCGATAAATGGTGGCGCGAGGGTGAGATTGGCTTCGGCCATCCTGGCCTCGGTCGCTTCGCGACTGGTTGGCTTTGCCAACCACCGAAAAAGCGGCTGTCGCCGTCGCGCTGATAGCGCGATCGCATCGTGCGACTTTTTCCGAACTCTTTCGTTCGAATCTCGCAGACATCCGTTGCTTCGCTCGGAGGGTTTTTACTGGCTTCGTTTTGTTTGGATTATTTGGCGGACAGGGTGAGATTCGAACTCACGGTGGCGGTTAGACCACACACGCGTTCCAGGCGTGCGCCTTAAACCACTCGGCCACCTGTCCACTCTTGGAACGATTTTGAGCCGCTATAATTAGCACGAGGTCTAGGCCGGGTAAAGTTCAGAATGCTGTATATTTGCAGGAAAATGAGGCTCAATCGCATTTTAAGGCCTAACCAGGCCCAAGTCCGTGGACTAATCTCCGGAAAAAAACGCGACAGATGATAGCTTCGGCTCCCTTTCGCTATACTGAGAGTGGAGGCTTCATGCGGGTTTTTGCACAAATTCTCACCTACGTTATTACATGCTTTGTGCTTGGTTGTGTTTCTAGTTCCGTCCGCGTTCCTGCCTCTTTTAAACCCAAATATAATTCTAAAATCGTGAACTCACTGACGACTGCCGCAATCAACGGTGTGCTTTTTCAAATCAATGATTCTGTTTTTAGAGATGTGCCTGGAAAAACTGTCGATCGCTGCAAAAAAAATGAAGCCCCAACATGGTCGCAAAACTTTATGGGACTTCTCGAAGTCTTGGATAAGAATCCTCAATACTACAACAAATTCCATATCGTTGATTTTAAACGCGGTGATCACGCCGCTGCTGAAATCAGCAAAGACATCGATGGTCTTAGTTACTTAAACATCACTTACGCTAAACGTGAAACTCGCGAAAAGCTAAACTCGGCATTAGGCTTTCCTTGTGCAGACGGTGTTAACGACGCTATCGGTAAGGACTTGGTAACGACTTATATTGATTGGCCAAATACAGAGGCAATCTCTGGGGTTCTAAAACAAGCTCCTGATAGAGCTAAAATTGAACGCTTTCAGTTTAACACCGAGTTCTTGATCTTCTTAGCAGAGCGCCAAGCTATTTTGAAAATCAATCCTGAGGTAGCGTTTGAGCGAACTTTCCAAGGTGAATACTTTTTAGGATCTTGGTTAGAGAAAATGGCTAAAGAGACCCAAGCCAAAGATGGCTCTTATGATTTTGTGAACTATTGGCTAAAAGAAATCTCTAGCCGCAGTAAGCAGGCAAGCCCCATTCAGTTCTTCGGCCTTCACTCAGAAAGTGCGTTAAGCTATGGCGTGCAAGTAGACACCGTCGGAAAGTTTGCACGCAAACTAAATGGTTTCCAAGAACCTACGTACCTATTCATGTCTTACCGCCAAAAAGGTGGTGAGTATGTCTATGGCAGCTTGAAAGACTTGAACAATTGCCTGAAAGAACTTACGGGCATGTATCGTAGCACTCTCACCATGAGCTCTTCGCTCGACATTGACGAGAATAGTTTTTTAGCTCCGGGCTATTCTTGCAAGATCGAAACTGCTGACGAATAACAACTCATTTTGACGCAAACTCGACAAGACGATAAGCGCTTTGCAGTCTTATCCTTCTTGTTATGAAAACACTTACATATATTTTAAGCGTATTGATCGCACTGCCTGCTTATCCTTGCACACGCGTGCTTTGGGAGGCGCCCAACCAAGACGTCATCGTCGGCCGCAATATGGATTGGGTTGAAGACATGGGCACAAACATGTGGCTGCTTCCTCGCGGTATCGCACGAGATGGTTTGGTGGGACTGAACTCACTAAAGTGGACCTCGAAGTATGGCAGCGTAGTTCTGACTGCTTATGATGTCGGTTCTGCCGAAGGGCTCAACGAGAAAGGTTTGACTGCGAATCTTCTGTATCTGACCGAATCTAACTTTGGTGCACGTGATGAGAAAATTCCGGGACTTGCGGTAAGCCTTTGGCCTCAATACTTCTTAGATAATTTCCAAAGTGTGGCAGAAGCGGTAGCTCATATCGAAAAAAATCCAATGCAAATCGTTGCAGCCAGCGTGCAAACTTCACAAGGAACTAAAGAGGGCACGGTGCATTTGTCCCTGTCCGACAAAAATGGCGACAACGCTGTGATCGAATATATCAATGGCCAAGCCCAGATCTATCACGGCAAAGAATACAAGGTGATGACGAACTCTCCACCTTACGATCAGCAACTAAAAATTATGAAAACTTACAAAGGTTTTGGCGGAGACAAACCTCTTCCCGGCACGACCGACGCCGCGGATCGTTTCGTAAGGGCAGCCTATTATTCGCAGTACTTGCCGAAGCCAGCAGATTATCGTGAAGCTGTGGCCGGAGTGCTGAGTGTTCTGCGTAATGTGTCGCAACCTTTTGGCTCGCCAGACCCAGCACGCCCTTATATTTCAACCACGCGCTGGAGAACCGTCGCCGATTTAACCCGTGGTATATATTTTTATGAACACACCATGAGCCCCAACATTGTATGGGTGCAATTGCCGAACCTAGATTTTAGAAAGGGCGTCAGTGTAAAGAAGATCACCTTAGTGAAGAACTATGATCTGATCGGGGATATCACGACAAAATTTAAACCCGCCAAGCCCTTCCAATTTTTAAGATCAGAGGTTCCGACGGGTTTAAAAGCAAAACTATAGTTACTTAGTTGCTGGCTGCTGGTACTTGCGCATCAGAACCAGCATTAACAAACCTGGAATCGCGATGGTCATGCACGTGTAATAGAAATTGGCCCAGCCAAGATTCTTCACCATTTCACCTGTGAATCCCGAGAAGAAGTTTCTTCCCAGAGTCGCAATACTTGAAAGAATCGCATACTGAGTCGCCGTGTAGCGCTTATTGGTAATTGCAGAAATGTAAGCAATAAACGCCGCACTTCCCATCCCGGCAGTAATGTCTTCAAAGCAAACTGTAACTCCCAAAGCCCAGTTCTCGGGGCCAGTGTACGTGAGAAGCGCAAAGGCCCCTGTTGAGAGTGCCTGCAAAATACCAAAGACCCACAGCGAGCGATAAATGCCGATGTAGTACATCAACGTACTTCCAAGGAACAAACCAAAGAGTGACGAAATCAAACCAAAGGTTTTTGCAATGAGGGCAATATCAGCATTGCTATAGCCGATTTGTACGTAATATGGATTGAGCATTGCGCCTGACAAAGCATCGCCAAGCTTGAATAGAAAAACAAATAGCAACATTACATAAGCGCCGTCGCGCTTTAAGAATTCGCGGAAAGGATCTACCACCGCCGACATCAATGTTTTCGGCGGGGCCTCTTTCACTTTCGGCTCTGGTGCCCATAAAGTGGCAAAGATACCAATACCCATGAGGGCCGCCATCGAGAAGTACAGCTCATTCCAAGTAAAATTCCAGCCAGGCGCTCCGACAAAGCCCATACCCACAGCTCCGGAAATCAACATGGCGATACGATAACCGTACATATTCATCGAAGATCCAAAACCAAGCTCTTCGTCTTTGAGAAGTTCGCGGCGATAGGCATCGATAACGATATCCTGAGTCGCGCTAAAGAATGCAGTCAGAACCGCAAGGGCTGCCATATTCATCAAAGATACTTTTGGATCAAACATCCCGATGCCGGCGATAGAACCTACAAGTAAAAGCTGACTTGTTAACATCCAGCTGCGACGACGTCCTAGGCTGAACAAAGTAAAACGGTCAATCAGTGGAGCCCAGATGAACTTCAAAGAGTAGGCAAGTCCCACCCAACTCATGTATCCAATGGTGGTGATATCAACTTGCTCACGAGCAAGCCAGGTCTTCAGCGTACCTCCAGTAAGAAATAATGGAAGTCCACTCGAGAATCCTAGCAAAAAGACGATCAACATTTTTTTGCTAAAGATTTCCTTCAAAAGCGGGGTTTTTTTCTCGGCCATGAGAATCCCTTCTGTGATGTTCTACTTGATGTTCAATATTTTTTTACGCATTTTCCAAAGAAGATGACTGATGTAAGGACGACGACTTTCTTTCGTAGCCACCATCAACAGTTTTGTGATCTTCAAATCACCCGGATCTGTGTAGAGCAAAATCATAAGCTCTTGGATGAAATTCGTGTTCAAAGTAACGTAGTTATCCGTACCCACGCCCAATTGCACGTTCTTCTTTTCCCACCAAGAGAATGGATGATCTTTGTAATCATCAAACTTGCCAGTGAGTTTGTTATTAGAAGAAGGAAGCGAGATCAAAGAAATCTGTTTTTGAATCATGCGATTCAAAACGTCATGCTGGTAATGCTCTACTTCGCGGGCTGTATGGAATTTTGCTTTTAAGAACTCGGTGTTGTCTTGTTCTGAAAGCAAAGTGCCCTTTAAAAGCTTATCTAGTACGGGTTTGTAGTTGCCCCAATCAAGTTCAGTGAGCTCACGGTAGTGAGGATCTTTCGGAGTGATCGCCATCCCTTGTTTGTTTTTGTGAGAAACTTCTTGATAGATACGATGGAAGTAAACATTGGGATTAATTCCCAAGCTAATTCCGTGTTCAAGAGTGTCGATGTGCCAAATATTCATCGCATTGTCGACGGCTTGGATCCCTTTTTTAAGGGTGTGCCAAGTTTCACCGTGATGCGAACGGATTTGGAATCCACGGTATTGCAGTTTTCTGAATCCCGTTTGCATTTCATAGAAATGTTCTTTGCGATAAAGTTCGCGCTCGTCACCCACGGTATCCACATCCGTCATATGCTTTTGTAAGAACGGATATTTGTCGATCATACGAGTCATCTCGTTGATCTGTTCCATGAAGTGTTCTTTACGAGAAGAGTAGCGAGTGGAATCAAAGAAATTCGATTCTTTTCTGAAAGAAGGCGACAGCACGAAATCAAAATCAGAGTGCTGGTCTTGGAATTTCTTAAAGCCTTCGTAAAGACCTAGTACCACGTCTTCCGGAGTAACTTCACTGATCCCGGGAATTTGCTCAGAAGAGCTGGAAGTGGCGCGATCCAAAGTAAACTTCAAACGAATACGGCCGACGTTGTACTTGTTGTACAACTCGTTAGCCATGTCATAAGCGGCATCGACGTGCACTTCTTTCGAAGTAAAGATCAACTTTGGAAGATATAGAATTTTTAAATAAGTCAGAAAGCCTTCGGTCTCATCCAAGCGAATCAGGCGATCAACATCCGCAATAGATTTGATAGGCAGGGCCTGAGGACCATAAACCTCTTTGATTTTTTGTTCGTAGATATCCTTGTGAGGACCTTCGAGCAAAACTTTCAAGCGAGGATAAATAAACTCTGCAGTGACCGAGCCTGTCAGGTGAATGTGCTCTTCATTGTATTTCACTGGGAAGTTTTTAAAGAGCTCAAACAAGCATTCAGAAATAGGATGTTTCAAAAGTGTAGAGATCGAAGTTTTGTTGGTAACAAACTGATCAATGAGGTTGCGGAATTCCACCGCAAGATCGAGAGCTTTTTGATTTTCCGAATTTAGTTCCGAAGAAATGAGAAGATTTAAAGTATCTTTCAGAGAAATCCCGTTCGTTTCGCTGACAATCAGGGTGAGCCATTTAACGAGATCTTTTTTTGTTTTCGGGTCTAACTTACTTTCAGTTTTCTGTTGTATCGACATGTATAGAATCTATCGGGGAATCAAATACTTGTACATGACTTTGTGAGGTCCGATACGATCCATTTCAAAGAGAGGCCCATGATAGTAGAAACCCATTTTTTCATAGAATGGGAACGCCTTGATACGCGCATTACACCACAAAAGATCGCAGTACTGGTTCTTCAACAAAACCATTCCATGTTGAAGAAGTATCTGTCCGAAGCCTTGCCCACTGTAGTTAGGATCAGTGGCCATGCCTCTTAAGCGATAAGGATTTCCGGAGTTAAAATCTTTGTGAGGTTCACTCAGGAAGGTGCAAATTGTTACCAGTTTTCTTTCGTGAAAAAGGCCTAAATGGAAAGTTGTCGGAGCATCGTCGCCAGGATTTACGCAGTCATCAGCATGCAGAAAGGGCTTCAGCACTTTCTGCCGTAAAGGAAGAGTGTACTCTGTAGGGATTTTCGAAATGTGGTGGTGTAACTTCATCCTGCCTTAAACCGTAAATATTCCAACCAACTGGCCGGCGCTTGTTCCATTTCCATCTGGATTTCCAACTCGCGAGTTGGCAGCCATGATGGCATTTTCGGCTCAGTTAATAAAGGCATATTTGCGGTCTGGGGCGTTCTGTTGGCTTTGCGTTGGTTGCATTCTCTGCAAGCAGAAACAACGTTCGTCCAAGTTTTCTTTCCATTTTTCGAGGCAGGTACTACGTGATCAAGAGTGAGATGTTTGGCGACCAGTTTGTCGCCACAATATTGGCAGGTGAAATTATCGCGGATATAAACATTTTCGCGGCAGAATCGGACCGCGCCGGTGGACCTGGGTCGAACGTAACTCTTCAACCTCAGAACACTCGGCATTTGGTAACTCGTCCGGGCCGACCGGGCAAACACAGTATGGTACTCCAGGATTTCAACTTTGTCCTGGAACCATAGAATCAAGGCCTTCTGCCAACTAACAATCCGCATTGGCTCATAGCTCGAATTGAGAAGCAGAGACCTGAGTGAGGATAAATGATGCATTACCCCTCCCATGGAGCTCTACTTAAATTATAAAGGGTCTTGAGTGTGATTTTCAAGTACCTGGACCATAATCCCTTGAATTTAGGCCTGTTTCGGGATAATTCCCTGTTAAATTTAAAGGAGTCTCACGATGAAACGTCGAGTTTTTGCATTCAACTATGTATTAAAAGGAGCCGACGGGCAGCAACTGGACGCTTCAGATGCCGGTGAACCATTGGCATTCTTGGAAGGCACTGGCCAAATTATTCCAAAGCTTGAAGAAGAAGTTATCAGCATGAAAGCTGGAGATAAGAAAAACGTAAAGCTAGCTGCAAAAGAAGCTTACGGCGAACCAGATCCAAAAATGAAAATGGACGTTCCAAAAGAAGAGTTGGCTCACTTGAAATTGGAAGTCGGTGCTTTTTTACAATTGAACTTAGGCGAACAAACAAAAGTAGTTCGCGTTGCTACTATCGGTGACAAAGTCGTCACATTGGATGGCAACCACCCTCTAGCGGGCGTTGATTTAGTATTTGATATCGAAATGGTCGCAGTTCGTGAGGCCACAGCTGAAGAGCTGCAACATGGCCACGCTCACGGCGCTCATGGCCATGGACATCATCACTAATTGAAAACTAGTTAAGAATTACAGGGGTACTACGGATGGCTTCGTTCGATATTGTTTCCGAGGTAAATATTCAAGAGGTGGACAATGCGGTCAATCAAGCTCGTAAAGAGGTTGAGGGACGCTACGATTTCAAAGGCAGTCAGGCTGAAATTCAGTGGGACAAGAAGGAAATCATACTCTTAGCCGAGGACGACTATAAGATCGAAGCCATGGGAAGCATCCTCCAATCTAAGCTCCACAGACGTGGAGTTGACATCAAATCGTTTAAATTCGAGAAGGCCGAGCCAGCTGGTGGCAAGATGCTCCGCCAAAAGCTTACGATGGTACAGGGGATCGAAAAAGAGGTCGCTAAGGACATCGTAAAATTGATTAAAGACTCTAAGCTAAAAGTCCAGCCCCAGATTATGGACGATAAAGTTCGTGTAACAGCTAAGAGTATCGACGAGTTACAGGAAACCATTGCCAGAGTTAAGGCTGGGGGTTTCGCGGTTCCTTTACAATTCAACAATATGAGATAGGAATTTCACTTGCGCGTTTTATAGGCTGTGATAAGTTGGGGATAGTTATTAATGTCCCGCGTTCGATGTTCCTAGAGTCTTTTTTTGCTCGTGGCTTCCGCGGTCTAAGATCCCTGGAGGTACCCATGGGTAAAAAGTTATACGTAGGAAATCTTCCTTACTCAATCGACGATGCTCGTCTTCACAGCAAATTCGCTGAATTCGGCGCTGTTGCTTCTGCTAAAGTTATCACTGACCGTGAAACTGGCCGTAGCAAAGGTTTCGGATTCGTTGAAATGGATTCTGACTCTGAAGCTGATGCAGCTATCGAAAAATTGAACGGCGCTCAACTTGATGGTCGCGCTATCAACGTTTCTGAAGCTCGTCCACAAGCTCCACGTGAAGGTGGCGGCGGTCGTGGTGGCTTCGGCGGCGGCGGACGCGGCGGTGGCGGCGGACGTGGCGGCTTCGGCGGCGGCGGACGTGGCGGTGGCGGCGGTGGTCGTTACTAATTAGCTGCCATTTAGCAGGTAATTATACGCTCGGACTTGTCATTTAAGTCTTAATTAGAGTCTCATGGAATACATGAGACTCTTTTTATTTTTAGCAATAGTATTTTCTGTTTCTCTCTCTTCTGCTCAATCAAAAAAGCTCCTTGTTCTTGGAGACTCTCTTACTGAAGGCTACGGCGTCGCTAAAGACCAAGCCTTCCCCGCAGTCCTTGAAAAGAAAATCCACGAAGGTGGGAAAAAAGAATGGACCGTTATCAATGCGGGCGTCAGTGGTTCCACCACAGCTTCGGGCATTAGCCGCATGAAGTGGGCTTTTAAAAACAAACCAGACTTGATGATTCTTGCTCTTGGTGCGAACGATGGTTTGCGCGGCCTCAAGGTCGAAGAGAGCGAGAAAAACTTAGGACAGGCCATCGAGTATGCTCAAGAGCAAAAGGTCCCTATAGTCCTTGCAGGACTTTTTATGCCTCCGAACTATGGCAAAGAGTACACCGAGAAATTCAAAAAAATGTATGTGTCTTTGTCGAAGAAATACAAAGTCACTTTGATTCCATTTGTCTTGGATAAAGTGGCTGGAGATCCCAAGCTGAATTTGGCCGACGGTATTCACCCGAATGAAGCCGGTCACAAAATTGTCGCGGAAACTGTTTATCAAGAAATCAAAGGTCTTCTATGAGTCTTGTCATTCAAAATCTGGAAAAGGGCTTCAATCAAGGCGAAGACAAAGTCACCGTCCTTGCTGGCCTTAATGCTGAAATCAAACAGGGCGAAGTCGTCGCAATCGTCGGTCAATCCGGAAGCGGCAAATCCACGTTGTTATCTTTGCTTGCAGGCTTAGATCAAGCTGATAAAGGAGCCATCCTTGTTGATGGGTCTGACTTAAGTGGAATGAATGAAAAGCAAGTGACCGAGTTTCGCGGGCAAAACATTGGGATCGTTTTTCAACAGTATCACTTAGTATCGCATTTAACAGCGGTCGAGAACGTGATGCTACCTATGGAAATTCTTGGTAAAGACGAAGCAGAAGCGAAAGCCACTGCCTTATTGAAAGAAATGGGCTTAGAGCATCGTCTCAATCAGTTTCCTAGCAAGATGAGCGGTGGCGAATGTCAACGCGTGGCTATTGCCAGAGCTTTGGCTGTGCAACCTAAAATCTTGTTAGCAGATGAACCTAGCGGAAACTTGGATGTTCACACGGGTGATAAAGTGATGGACGTTTTTTTCGATGCTGCCAAAAAATATAAAATCACGACGATCTTGGTGACCCACAGTGAGGCTCTTGCCAAACGTTGCCAGCGAGTCCTAAGACTTTCTGAAGGAAAACTGCTGGAGGCCTAAGATGTTCTTTAAGTGGGTGGCCCGCGAACTTCTTCGCAGTTGGAAGTTCGGTTTATTCTTCATCTTTAATCTGAGTCTAGGGTTGACTGGCTATGTGTCTTTAGAAGCTTTCAAAGTTTCTTTGCAGGACAGCCTTCGTGAAAATTCTAAATCCATTCTTTCTGCTGACTTGGCGGTTTCTGCTCGTAGGGCTTTAACGGACTCTGAAAAGAATCAAATACAATCCGTAATGAGTACAGACGCTGAAATGAGCGAGAGCTATGAATTCTTTGCCATGATGAGTTCGGCGCAAGGGTCCCGCTTGGTCATGGTGCGGGCGATCGATCAGAACTATCCATTGTATGGCCAACTGGTTTTAGGTTCTGGCGAGAAGATCGTACAAAGCACTCCTGAAAAAGAAATTCTGAAAAGCGAATCGACATGGGTTTATCCCGAGCTGATGGCGCAAATGGGTCTTAAGAATGGCGATGAAGTTCAATTAGGACAATTGAAGCTGAAGGTCGCGGACTCGGTTGGCAAAGATGGGACGCAAACTTTTAGAGCCGCTGCTTTGGCCCCGCGAATTTTTATTAGTCGCGAGCTATTGGCAAAATCCGGGCTTATTCAATACGGCAGTACTTACTCTGTTAATTACTTTTTTAAACTGAAGAACGATTTGCAGGCCGCAGAGAAAAGCGAAGCTTTGTTAAAAGTTCTGACGGATCCGGCTATCCGAGTTGAGACCTCACAAGGAGCTGGAGAAGATTCGGGCCGTCAGCTTGGATATTTGTCAGATTACCTAGGACTTGTGGCGATCATAGCTCTATTTATGTCAGCGCTTGGGGCCGCTTACCTATTCCGCTTATTCATGACTCAAAGAATGCGAGAAGTTGCGATTTTGCGTAGCCTTGGATTGCAAGCGACCAATGCTGTCAGTTTGTATGCTGTGCAAGTCACAGTTCTTGGATTTTTATCTTTGATACCAACAGTGCTGGTTGCTTCGGTGGTGTTGCCGCTACTAAGCCAGTTGTTAGCAAGTCTAACTCCATTCAGTCTTAGTCCGACAATGTCGTGGCGAGCCGTGTGGATGGCGCTAGCGCTGGGTGTGGTTGGAAGCTTTGTGATTTGTTTGCCGTTTCTATTGAAAATTCGCGAACTCAAACCCACAAAGCTTTTCGCAGAAGAAAAGTTTTCTTCCGATATCGAGATTCGTAAGCCCTGGGTGTTTTTGCCAGGTATTTTGTTGTTCTGGGTGTTGGCTGTCGCTCAGTCGAACTCGTTTAAAATGGGTTCGGTTTTTGTTGGGGCCTTCTTCGCAGTGCTTTTGGTGTTGTTCCTGACAGGTCTCTTATTATTGCTTGTGTTGAAATCCTTTAGAAATGCCAAAAATTGGATTTCTAAATATTCACTCTTGGGACTTTCGCGTCGTCGCGCTAGCAGCCTTGCGATCTTTATCGCATTGGGGCTTGGCTCTTTGTTGATTAATATTTTACCGCAATTAAAAAACAGTTTGCAGAACGAATTCAAAACAGAAGAGGCTTCGAAGATTCCAAGTCTTTTTATGTTTGATATTCAAGATGAGCAAATGCCAGCTTTGCAGGACTTGTTGAAGCAGGAAAATATTCAAAGCATCGGGTATTCGGCTCTTGTGCGTGCAAGAATCCTGAAAGTGAATGGCCAAGAATTTGAACGCAAAGTGGAAGAGGGCGGTTTTAAAACCCGCGAATCCGAAGCTGAGGCCCGTTTCCGTAACCGGGGTGCGAATCTGTCTTACCGAGAGAAAATTTCGGATTCAGAGACTATCTCCGAAGGCCGTCCGTTCTCGGGTGATTATGATCCGAGCAAGCAAAAGTATCCCGAGGTTTCTATCGAGTATCGCTTTGCGGACCGGTTGGGAATCAATGTTGGCGATGTAATGACCTTTGACGTTCAGGGGGTCGAGATCGAAGGTCAGGTTATTAACCTTCGTAAAGTGAAGTGGACAAGTTTTCAGCCAAACTTCTTCGTGCTTTTGCAAAACGGGGTCTTGAATGAGGCTCCGAAGACCTTTATCACGGCTTTGCCAAAGATGAGTGAAGCACAAAAAGATACGCTGCAGTTAAAGCTAGCAAAGGCCTTTCCGAATGTTTCCATCGTCGATGTGCAAAGAACGGTGAATGAAGTATTGAAAATTGCGGATCAAATGAGTTGGTCTTTAGAGCTGATGGCGGCGCTAGCCCTATTCACGGGCTATGTAGTTTTGTACTCGATCGTAAGCAGTCAAATGCGTCTTCGCCGTTGGGAACTCAATATGCTCAAGGTGGTTGGTGCCAGCTTTGGTGCGGTTTCCAAATACCTGGTGACCGAGTTTGTAGTCCTTTCATTGGGGGCAGGGCTTATTGGGGCGGGCTTAAGTGTCTTTGTTAGCTACTTTATTTCTTACTATGTCTTTGAAGGCAGCTTTGTGTTTAGTTGGATGTGGCCTCTGTGGACTGCCCTTGGGGTTTGCGGATTAAGCGCGTTGATTGCTTATCTAGCCAGTCGCCAGGTGGTTCATGAAAGTCCGCTTGTGATTTTGCAGGAAGAGCGCTAGTTAGTAGCCTATGAAAAGTGCCGAGATTTCAAAAGCCGTAGAACTCCTTGCAAAAGGACAGGTCGTGGGGATGCCCACCGAGACCGTCTATGGGTTAGCTGCGCGTATTGATTTGCCAGCAGGGATCGAGGCTATTTTTAAAACCAAAGAGCGTCCGTTCTTTGATCCTTTGATCGTGCATGTTTCTGAGTTAAGCCAATTACAAAATGTCACAGCCGGATTTCCTGAAGTGGCTAAAGCTTTGGCTGATAAATTCTGGCCAGGTCCCTTGACGATGGTTTTGCCAAAGAATGCAAAATTGAATTCGATGATTACATCGGGACTAGATTCAGTAGGTGTGCGTATGCCCGCACATCCTGTGGCTTTAGATTTGATTCGTGCCGTGGGGGTGCCGCTAGCAGCACCAAGTGCGAATAAGTTCGGTAAAACCAGCCCGACTTCGGCAGCTCACGTGCGCCAAGAGTTTCAAAAGGAAAATGTTTTTGTTCTTGAGGGCGGGGACAGTCAGATCGGGATCGAATCCACGGTTTTACTTGTAAAAGAAAATGGCGGTAAAAACACGTTATCTGTTCTTCGTAAAGGTCACGTGCTTAGATCCGATATTGAAAAGTATTTGTCGTCTCAAGGTATCGCTTTTGAATTTGTCGAGACGGTGGATAAAAAAGAATCGCCGGGGCATATGAAGCATCACTATATGCCGCCAGTACCTTTGATTTTGTGCTTGGATCCAAAGAAATCTTTAGAAGACTTGAAGAAGCTGATTCAATCAAAGATGTCAGAGCTTCCAGATAAGATCGAAGAAGTTGCGATCGTGAAGCCTAAAGGCGAAATCCACAATATCGCTATCATGAAGCTGTCAGAGGACCCATTACTTGCCACACGAAGCTTTTATGCTCAACTACGTGACTTGGCAGCTCAGAAGCCAGATTGCATTCTTCTATACAAAGAAGTTGCTCACAGCGGGGAACGCTGGGAGAGCCTCTATGATCGTGTTAATAAAGCCGCAAGTTTGATTGTTTAAGAAGCTTCTTGAGGACTCAGAGTCTGTCTAGATTCCGCGTGACTCACGCCGTGTACGGTCTGTAAGTCTCTCCAGACTGAATTTTCTGTAGTAAAGAACGAGCTGTTATTATGTGCAAGGTCTCTGTAAACGGGGTGCTTGCAGAAATCCTCATGCAAGGATTTTAAGTTGTAATAAGGAACACTTGGAAACATGTGATGGGCCAAGTGGTAGTTCACGTTGTGAGGACTGAAGAAAAAGGTCTCTGCAGGATGTGCTAAAATATTTCTGGTAGCATTCATTTCGTGAGATCTCTTTAAACCGAAATGTTCTGCTATACTGCGAATACGTTGAAACAACGGAAAGAAAGTCATTAGCGGAACTGCCCAGAACAACAAAAACTCTTTCCAAACACCGAAGGCAGAAACTAAACCAAGAACCGCCACCCAGTAGACGGCCTTTCTCCATTCAGTCGTAGAGCGAACCATCGCGACTACCCACTCTATGCCACCCATATAAAGCTGACGGAGAAGAACTTGTGCAATTTTCGATTTGCTTTGAGGAAACTGCCACTCTGGATGTGCAGCTTTACGAACCCAATCAGGATCCTGTTCTGTATTCGTATGGCGATGGTGGGGAAGATGGCCATTTCTATAATCTAGGGTCGAAAAAAGGATCGGGTAAGATGCAAAGACGTCACTTATAAAATCATTGAGTTTCGTATTTTTGGAAATACGAAAGTGAGCTCCTTCGTGCATGATGACCAAAAGGGCATGTTGTTTTGCTGCTATGATAATTACTGCTAACAAATAGAAGGGTGGAAAAGACGTCGCCAAATACGCACAAGCGATGATGGTGGCCCAATCAAAAGAAATCGTCGCTAGCTGACGAAGTGGGCTTACTTGAGAGTGTTTGATGACGGCTTTGCGTGTCTGTGGATCTTTTTTAAATGCCTCGACAGAAGAAACGTCGCTATTCATATATTACCTTTTTAAAAATACTTATCGCTTCTGATTAGGGGAATCTAAAGCAGGAATTTAACAAATTTCTATCAAGTAATAATCCTGCTTTGTGAGCAGACGGGGCAAATAAACTAAGTTTGTCTAATTAAATTTAGACTATTGTCTCGGGGCTATTGAAGCCATTGAGGTCCGGACGGAGTGCGGCGAATTGTCTGCATTGAACCCACTAAAATTTTTGAACGAAGCGTACAGTGGTTGGCGATTTCGGGGATTTCATAGAGAATTCTTTTCCCGTCGCTGTCAGTACTAGCTGATCTGTTACCGAAATCCAACTCGGCATAAAGCGCACAAAACGATAGGTCTTTAAGCTCTCTTTGCCATCGACATCCATTTTCTCATTATACTCTTTGAAGCTTTCATCGATCTTGTCGCCTTCTTCCCAAAAGCTTTTTGCAATATAAAATCCGCCAACGAGCGGGAGAGTAAAGAGTTCGCCACTGCCGCTGCCGCCACCATGACTTGCGATTACAGCCATAACGTACAGTCCACCCAAACCGACAACAGTGCCAAGAACAACACCGGTTGCACGAATTGTATTCGCGGTCACAAATCCAACTGAGCGCTGAGCCCCCTTGCCAAGCTGAATTCCGTAGTATTGGCTCATGTAGTTGGATTTTGAAATTTGCTCGCGAATCAAAGTATTGCGAACTTGATGGCGCTCAAACCAAGGCAGCGTAGGATAGCTGATAGTAACAGTCGGTTTTTCTTTATCTTGTTCGAAGCCTGGCAGGGGTTCGCCGAATTTCCAAGTGACCTTGGGACCCGTGCCTTCGAAGGCGATGCTAAGTTCTTTAGGTGCGGTTTTTTGCTCGATCCACGGTAGTAAGTTTTTGTCTTTTGTAAGTTCGTAGGCTTTTCTTATGTCTACTTGTGCTTCATTCCATTCGCCAAGGGCAGTCCAAATACCCGCAAGCCAAGTTCGAAGGGCCGGATC
This sequence comes from Bdellovibrio sp. HCB337, assembly GCF_047302465.1. Classification (GTDB taxonomy): domain Bacteria; phylum Bdellovibrionota; class Bdellovibrionia; order Bdellovibrionales; family Bdellovibrionaceae; genus JACMRP01. Next base: position 317,796 of record NZ_CP178621.1, read on the forward strand.
ATCAAAATGTTTTTGATCAGCTTTAAAGAAGGTCTCTAGGAAGTAAGATGCTTGCTTGGCTTCAACGCGGGCTTTGTCCCACTGCTGGTTGCGCATGAAGTACATCGAACTTATCAAATGCATGACGATTATTTCATGCTCTGCCGGAATGTAGCCCTCTTCGCTTTCATTAAAAAAGAAGTACTCAGTTTCGCGACTGAGGCTGATGTATTGGCGCGAATCCAAGGTGTGGGCTTGGGCAAGAAGGTCGTCTTGATTGGTTTCGCCTGCCCAGAATCCTAACCATGATTTCTCGATCGATGTGACAAAACCGCCGTGTTCTTTCTGCGGAAATTGCTCAAGAGCTTTTTGTGGATCTGAAAACTTAAAAGCGGCTTCAGAATATTTGTATTCAGAATCGCGAATAACTTGAGTACTCGTACACGCCAGAAGAAACAAAGGAAGAAGAAGCAAGACGATGTTTTTCATACATTTAGGCTAACGAACAGCCTTTTGATGCACAAGAAAAACCACCTTTTCACACTGCGCGGTAGTTTCTAAGTATTTGAACTCATTAATTTTTACAATGTTACAAAAACATCTACTACGGATGTAGTTGACAACTACTACGCTTGTAGTAAGTTTGTTTCATGGCGAATAAACTTTTAGATGTAGGTCCTTTAGAGTTAGAAGTGCTGGGAATTTTGAATTCAGCCGGCGAGCAATCTGTCAGCGATATTCAGGCAAGCCTTAAAAAATCTGGTCATGATTTAGCATACACCACTGTGATGACCGTGTTGGTTCGACTTCACAACAAGAATCTTGTAACTCGGAAAAAACAAGGACGTTTGTTTTTGTACTCTGGTGCAAAAAAGAAAGACTCTTCAGCTCAGTCTATTTTTGAAAAAGTCAAAAACTCACTTTTTAGGTCAGAACGTCTAACGCCGATTTTGAGTTTGTTAGATAATGAGGATGACTTAACTCGTGAAGAGTTAGAAGAGCTTAAAAAAGCTGTCGAACAAAGGCTGAAAAGGACTTAAAACGCGTGGCGATTATTTTCTTCAACCTTTTTGTGAATGCGACATTCTCTTTGATGATTGGCCTGGGCTTAGTTTTGCTCTGCAATCGTCTGATGAGAGCGCACGTAGGGCCGTGGAAGCTGTTTTTGCTTTCGTTGCCTTTTGTAAAGGTTGTGTATGATTTCCTCAAAGGCGTACCGAGCTCTTCGGTTTTGATGACGGGGATTGATCCTTACCGAGTGCCTCCCGGGTTACAAAGATTTTCCGTTGGCGTGGGAATTGATAATTACATTCCTCAGATTAAGGCTCTCTTCACGCTTCGCGATTTCTCGGGAAATCAGTATGGTATCAGCGTTGGCGATTATGTCGTGTATTGGCTGGCTCATAAATTAGGTCCTGAGTTTCCACTTTACTTGGTCTATGCCGCCTCTGTAATAGCGATTGGGTTGTTGGCACGAAGAGCTTTCTTGGGAGTTGCATTTGAGTGGCAACGTCGTAAGGATCGTAAGCTTTCTGAATCCTACGAGACTAAAAAGCTTTTTGTACGTCAGGTGGATATTTATATTTCGCATGCGTTCTCGGGAACTCCGTTTACTGGGGGTGTGTTGAAGCCCTATATCTGTATTCCGCGGGATGCATTTGAAAATCTGAGTCAGACTGAGCTTGAAGCAGTGATTGCTCACGAGTTAGGGCATGTTCAGCAGTTTGATTTACTGATCACGATGTTGATTTGTGCTCTCGGAGATATTTTCTGGTTTGTTCCGGGCTATCGTTGGCTTTGCCAAAAACTTGAGCGCATGCGTGAGGTGATTGCGGATCAAAGAGCAGTACGTGCAGGGGCCAGCCCTGAGGTGTTGGCTTCGGCTTTGATTAAGCTTAAAGAAGTTGCAATGGGTGATTCTGGAATGGTTTTCTATGCGCCGTTTTTCCGTGAAAAGGCTTTATTGAAAATTCGCATTGAAAACTTAGTGGGATCTCCAAATGAAAAACCTCCGCGCTGGATGTGGAGAAATATTTGGAGTCGGTCTTTTGTGACCTTCTGGTTGATTGGTGCGGTGCTAAGTTCAAACTTAGGCGGCAATCATGCGACGAGTAGCTTTGCACATGAAAGCTGGGTACGTATTTTTTCAGGGCTTTTCAGTTAGAAACTTAAAGCCCATTTTTTTGAAACTAATTACTACATACGTAGTAGAAATGGAGATGACGATGAAACAATTTATGCAAATTACGACGATTGCGGCTCTGATATTGGTGGCAACTCTCTCGGAAGCCCAAACCATGCGCGCTTCGGACTTAGACGCGAACACGTGGGCCAAAGTATTTAATGGGCAGATGCAAGGAGTGGTGATCGAGTTTCGTAGAGGCGATACGCTGCCGGTGAACTTTACTGCGGAAGGGGATTTTTTTGAAACCCAACGTACCCAGCCAAGCTATTTAAATATTAAAAAAGATTTTTGGATGATGGTGGTGAAGAAAGACGTTCTGTTCAGTCTTGATGGCACGAACTACAAGCCCCTCCCTCAAGTGGCTAGCGGTACTCTTCAAGTTGGAACAGGGGCTGATGAAAATGGCGGACGCGCGAATTTCTTGAACGTCAATCTATCAGCTTTTCAAAAATAAGAGGTATTTGCAATGAAGAGAGTCCTGATCGTTTTCGTTACATCGTGGGTGATGGCTGCGGCCGTCGCCCACGCAGAGAGTCGGATCGGAGTCGTTAACATGGAAAAGATTTTGGCAAACCTGCCAAAAATGAAAAAGGTAAAAGCCGAGCTCGAAGAAGACTTTAATAAAAAGAAGAAAGAATTGGAGAAGTCTGAGAATGACCTACAGGTGCTGGAAAAAGAAATCGAAAAAAAGAAAGCAGTCCTTTCTGAAGAAGCGCTTAAGCAAAAACAGCAAGAGTTCCAGGGCCAAGTAGTGCAGTTCCGTGAAAAGGTGACCAAGAGCCAAATGGAAATGCAAAAGAAGCAAAACGAAAAAATGGTACCTATCCTTGAAGAAGTTAAAAAAGCGATTGCCAAAGTCGCTGCCGAGCGTGGCTTTACTTTGGTCTTGAATCAGGAGCCCCATCTCCTTTTTATCGGAAAGGAGACTGATTTTACAGACGATGTTTTGAAAGTTATGTGACCCTCCAGGACTCCGCCGGTCCCTCTCACTAAACACTGACGGAGTCCTGACCCTTCCCTGACAGAATTTTGGTTATCATCTGCTTAAGCAACAAAGGGGGATTAGATGCTGAACACTCTCGTACTAGGAAGTTTGGGCCGTGTTTCTACAACTCTGCACTCTATGTATCAGATGCGACTTAACCGCATCGACAAGTTTAAACCGAAAATCGAAGTCTACTCTGAAGTCGGACCCTTTCTTGTAAAAACAGTTTCTAGCGTTACAGAATTAAAAGAAGCCCTAAATCTTCGTTACCAAGTTTTCCACCGAGAAATGATCGGCAAAACCAAAGAGACCGGCGTTGATGTCGATGAATTTGATTTCCACTGCGATCACTTGGTGATTGTCGAAAAGAAAACTGAAAAGATTGTTGGAACCTACCGCCTAAACTGTTCCGAGTTCTCGAAAGACTTTTACTCGGCACGGGAATTTAACCTTAGCCGCATTCTGCAACAGCCGGGGATTAAGCTGGAGCTAGGACGCGCGTGCATTCACAAAGATTACCGCCGTGGAGTGGTGATATCACTCCTCTGGCGAGGCATCGCTGAATACATGGCAATGAGTAATGCTCAGCTGCTTTTCGGGTGCGCGAGTATTAAGACTGAGAATCCACGACAAGCCGCTTTGCTGTATAAGTATTTTGTGAGTAAAGGTCGTATTGTTTCCGATTACATGGCATTTCCGACAAGAGCCTACACGATGCCAAACTTGGATTTGTGGATGCAGTACTTCAAGAATCCGCTTACAGAAGCTGAAGTAAAAGAAGTTGAGGATCTACTTCCGCCCCTTTGTCGGGCTTATTTGAAGATCGGTGCATATATCGGTGGAGAACCTGCATGGGATGCTGAGTTTAAGTGCATTGATTTCTTGACGATCCTGCATCGCGAAGATTTAAATAGAACACTGTGGAAGCGTTACAAGCTGGATTCCGAGGAATCTTAAGACTCTTTTTTGCCGCAATTATTATTATCGCCTTTTTGGTGGCGGCAATCATCATCAAGATCCGTCATCGTCGTGATGTCATTGCCCGACGAAAAGCATTTAGTCTGAATGCAACCCTGCATTGCGGGCTGATGGTAAGACTTTTCAATATTGAAGTGACCATCAAAGGCACGCCAGTTCAAAATACGAACTTCTTGTATGTGGGTAACCACATGGGGTTTGTGGATATCTTTGTTTTGTCTTCTGTAATGCCGGCCCTTTTCATTACATCACAAGAAATGCGCGAGACTCCGTTCTTGGGTCTTCTTTGCGAAATGGCCGGATGTATTTTTGTTGAACGCCGTAGCCGCACTCAGATCATGAACGAGCTTGGCACGTTGAAAGAAGCTCTAGAGCAAGGTTTCAATGTGGTTCTTTACCCAGAGGCGACTTCTACAAACGGTGAAGCCGTATTGCCATTCAAAAAGACTTTAATGATGGCAGGGCCTCATGCGGGTCGTCCGATTCAAACAGCATGTATCAACTTTACAGAAATCGGCGGCGAGGATTTTAATCTAAGCTCGCGTGACAATGTTTGCTGGTACGGTGAGATGAGTTTTGTAGAGTCCTTGTGGAATCTTCTTACGACGTCTTCGATCAAAGCTCACTTGGAGTATCTTGAGCCTATTCATGAACACAAAGATGCTGACCGTGGAATGGTTGCTGAGAAAGCTCACGCGATTGTCAGTGCACGCTTTATCAAACCTCGCATTGTTGCGAGCGATGAAGAACTTGCAGCAGCCGACTAGTTTCCAGTGAGTTCCAACAGTTTTTTCTGAGCCTGATCCTGTTCTTCCATAATCAAAAGCATGCGCTCTTCTAGTGAAAGAATTTCGGAAGAAAGCCCGTGGAGTTCTTTCGAAAGAGTTTGAGCTTGAGGGCCCGTCAGTGTCATTAGCTTTTCAGTCATCTCGACCTGTTTGCCAGCGAGTTCGACAAGTTTCTTTTCAATATCTGAAAGTTCTTTTTGATGCTTCTTAATCGCCGTTTCCAGTTTCTTACGCTCTTCTTTGTAGTTGAACTTGGAAGGCTCTACAGAGATCTCGTCGGCTCGCGTTTTCGCTGAAGGACTATTGGCAGCAACACTGCTTTCCAGCTCTGACAGATAGCCCTTTTGCAAACTCCAAACGTATTCATCGTAAGAGCCTGGGTACAAGAGTAGCTGAGCATTACGGATCTCTAGAATCTGATTGGCAACACGGCTAATGAACGCGCGATCATGGCTTACAGTCACGATGCTACCTTCATAGCGGGCTAAAGCTTCAGTCAGTGCTTCTACGGTGTCGAAGTCTAAGTGATTCGTCGGCTCATCCAGCAAAAGCAACGGAGCCTTCTTTAAAAGAATCTGTCCCAAAGCCACACGGGATTTTTCACCACCCGATAAAACTTTGACCTTCTTTTGCACGGCTTCGCCCGCAAATAGCAAAGAGCCTGCGATATTCAGAACCTCTTGCTGTAATACTGAAGAATGAGCTCCAAAGTTTAAAGCTTCCAGCACAGTCCATTCAGGATTCAGTTGGTCCGCACTGTGCTGAGAAAAGTAAGCCAAAGTTACGTTCAAACCGTATTTAAGATCTCCGGCTATAAGTGGAATTTGTTCGCCCAAAGATTTTAAGAGAGTCGATTTACCAGCGCCATTCAAGCCCACGATTCCCAAGTGCTTACCGCGCTCAAGACGAAGCTCGACATTATTAAGAATCTTTCGACCCGCATATCCACAATCAGCTTTTGCCAGACTCAGAATTTCTTTGCCGGTTTTTACAGGTTCTGGAATATGGATTGAAGCCCGCAAAGGAAGATCTTTGATCTCGATCTTTTCCATTTTCTCAAGACTGCGAAGTTTACTCTGAGCTTGTTTTGCTTTCGTTGCCTTTGCGCCGAAGCGGGTCACGAAATCCATCACGGATTTCTTTTTGGCTTCTTGGTTGAGCATTTGCTTTTGTAGAATTTCGCGTAGAAGAGCTTTTTGCTCGAAGTAGTCATCCAAGTTACCAGGGTACTTAGTGATATCACCAGCTTCGACTTCCACGATATGATCCGTGGTACGACGAAGAAACTCGCGGTCATGCGAGATCATCAAAAAGGCCCCTGCAAAATCCTGCAGAAAGCTTTCAAACACTAACAGTGTTTCTAGATCCAAGAAGTTCGTGGGCTCATCCAGCAGCAAGAGGTTTGGCTCTTGGCCGATCAAAAAGAGCAGCTTCACGCGCATGCGATAGCCACCGCTCAGTTCCGTCAAGCGAGAGCGGAAGTGATTTTCAGTAAGGCCTAGTTTTAAACCGAGCTGCTTCAAATCCCAAATAGGCTTTAGGCAGTTATTTGCCAGATAGTCTTCAACAATTTCTTCCAAATTCCAGTCGGCTTCTTGTTCCAGGTAGCCAAGACGCAATTGTTGCGAACGGGTGATTTGGCCCTCATCCAAGTATTCCTGTTCAGCCAGGATCTTGAACAAAGTGGTTTTACCGGCACCATTCGGGCCGATGACACCGACGTGTTCACCCTCGTTGATAGCAAAACTTGCACCCTCGAAAAGTTTTCGCGAGCCAAATCCCTTGGAGCCGTTCTGAAGTTGCAGAAGAGTGATTGCCATTATTTGTGTTTGCGCTCGGCGCGGATCTCTTTCTTTTTGTTTTTAGCGTCTACGAAGACGACGGTTGGTTCGTGTTTTGCCGCTTCGCTTGCAGGCATACTGCAATAAGCTGCAATAATCACGATGTCACCACGGTGTACGTGGCGGGCAGCCGCGCCATTCAAGCAAATTTCACCGGCATTGCCTTCAATCACATAAGTCGAAAAGCGAGCGCCGTTGTTGCAATTATAGATATCAACACGTTCGTTCAAAAACAAGCCCGCAGCTTTGATTAGCTTAGGATCAATAGAAATAGAGCCCTCATAGTCCAAATCTGCATTGGTTACGGTTGCTCTGTGGATTTTACATTTCAGCATGGTAACGTTCATAATTTCAGCATCCTTTTCCTTAAGCATTCATCTTCAACGAGTACAACAGGCCCTTAAGTACCAAGTCCGGAATGACCACATCGAATATTTTCTCTTTTTCAAAGAGGTTTGCAAACCCCCCAGTGCCAATAATAAATGGCTTATCGCCATCAAACGACTCCCGAGAAATGCGTTCGCTGATCTCTTTGATAGTGCCAATGTGGCCGTAATACAGGCCTGACTGGATACTCTCGATAGTAGAGCGGCCCAATGCCTCAGTCATCGCTACGATCTCAACAGAGGGCAATTTCGAAGTCTTAGCCTCGAGAGATTCCATCGATAGGCGTAAACCCGCAACGATCGAGCCTCCTAAATAATCTTTTTCTTTCGATAGGGCACAAAAGGTAGTGGCAGTTCCCAAGTCGACAATAACCAGGTTCTTATTGGGATAAAGGTGAGTTGCCGCGATCGAGTTGGCAATGCGGTCTGCACCCACTTCGACGGGATTGCGATACTTAATCTTCAAACCGGTTTTAACACCTGCTTGCAGAATAAACGGATTGATATCGAAATACTTTTTGCAAGCCCCACGTAAAGAGTAAATCACATCCGGCACGACCGAGCAGAAGGCGATTTGTTTTACTTTAGTGGGATCAATGCCGTTTTCTCTGAGTACGGTTCTTAGGAAAACGCCGATCTCGTCAGAAGAGGAACCAGTTTTAGAAGTTCTACGGAAAGATAGAAGCATTTTTTCTTTTTCGAAAACGCCGCCGTAAATTTGGCTATTGCCAACATCAAGAGCAAGGATCATGGACGGATCTCCTTAATAAAATTCTGCATAAGTTCTGCGGCCAAAGTGTGAATATTTTCAACAATGTGCTTATTTTGGCCTTGGTAAAGCGTGAAGCGATGTTGTTGCTTGGTTTTGTCGATTTCGCTCGTGTCATTTTGGACAATGAAGTCCGCGTGGGACTGCGAGCGGAGCTTTTCCACGGCTTGATCGCGCTCTACTTCAGAAGCACGGCTTGTCAGCTTGAAAGCCACCACTTTGATCTCTTTATTGCGGCTAAATGCCTTAAGATCATTCACGATCTTCGGATTGTTCTTAAAACGTATTGCGAGCTTGTCGCCAGAATGGATTTTAGGGAATTCGCCTGGAGCAAATTCTTGGTTATTGATTTCAATCGTATCGACCGAAAAATCACTGACGGCCGCTGCGTGAATGACCATGTCGAATGCGCGATTAGCCAAAAGAAACTTCAAATTCTTCTGTAAAGAATAGAAAGTGCTAAAAGTACTTTGTTCTACGCGAGAGTCTGCAGCTTTAGCATTTTCAGCACGTAGTAAATGAACTTCAGCGCCGAAATCACTCAAGAGCTCAGCCAAGCGCGCTCCGGTTTCTCCAGAGCTGACGTTGGTAATAACTCGTACATTGTCGATAGGTTCTGAAGTGCCTCCAGCCGTCACAAGAACTTTCAAGGCTGGCATTGCATCCCTTGGCGTGACTTCCTCGGAAGATTCGCTTGGGGATAGGCGTTTTTTGATTTCTTCTAGCATTAAATCTGGATCAATCAGTTTACCAAAGCCCGTTTCGCCGCAAGCAAGAACGCCCGAAGCTGTTTCCAGAATCTCGATCCCCATCTCGCGAAGGCGTTTGATCGAAGACTGTGTTACTGGATGCAGATACATACTGGTATTCATCGCAGGCGCGATTAGGAATGGCTTTTTAAAGTCATGGGCTAAAAACAAAGTCGTCAGGAGGTCATCACCAACCCCTTGCGCGATTTTATTAATATAATTCGCCGTCGCCGGAGCGACCACAATCAAATCAGCCCAACGGATCAGATGAATATGATCCATCACGTTGCCCTTGGCGTACAAATCACTCACGACGGTTTTGCCGGTAAGTCCTTCGAACGTGGCATTACCCACGAACTGCAAAGCTGAAGCTGTTGCCGCAACTTGCACTTCATGACCTGCTTGCACCAAGCGAGAAATCACCTGGCACGCTTTGTAGCAGGCAATAGAACCCGTCATTAAAAATAAAACTTTAGATTTGGACATTGTCGATTAACCTCACATCGCCTAAAAAGGCGGCTGCAAAACGACGACCTTTCAGGTCTGTCACGTAATCCACTTTAAAACCTTGTTCTGTCAAAGAAGCCACAGCTTCCGCTGCACTCTTGGCAGTCTTAATAGTTTTGTAAATTGCCGGAGCCTTAGCTCTTTGCTCGGGCGTCAGGCGCAAATTGCGAGAGCTCATTGCTAGGCCATCTGCCTCGCGCATTGTTGGAACAGGTACAATGATTAAATCCATGAAGTAGGCGCGAACCATACCCTGAATCAGAGTTAGCTGCTGAAAATCTTTTTCGCCAAAATAGGATTTTGTCGGTGCAACGACATTAAAAAGGCGCATTACCACGGAAAGCACTCCATCAAAATGCCCAGGGCGAGAAGCACCACATAAGACTTTGCTAAACTCGTCTTCGGTCACTTTATAGTGATAACCATCGGAGTACATTTCTTCGGGACGGGGATAAAAAACTACGTCAACGCCGTTGGCTTCTGCAATGGCAAGATCTTGTTCCCAAGTCATCGGATACTTTTCAAAATCTTTCGGATCGTTGAACTGAGTCGGATTCACAAAAATACTTAAAACCGAAATTTCACATTCATCACGACTGCGTTTTAGAAGGCTTTCATGGCCTGCGTGCAAAGCGCCCATAGTGGGCACAAAACCCACAGTCATTCCAGCTTGATCGCGGCGCCATTGTTTGAATTCTTGAGGACTGCGAATCACACGGGTCATGAATAGCTCTCTTTCTCGGTGGGGAATTCTTTGTGGATAACGTCGGAGTGATATTTATTAAAAATATTCTTCAGCTCTTCAAAGCCATTGAAGTACTTGCGCAAGAACTTCGGAGTAAAGCCTTCGTTCATCCCAAGCATATCTTGCAATACCAAAACTTGGCCGTCGCAATCAGCACCGGCCCCAATGCCGATGGTTGGGATTTCAAGCTCGCGGCTGATTTCCTGAGCCAGAACTGAAGGAACACATTCTAGTACGACACTAAAACAACCGGCTTCTTGCAATTGCAGAGCTTGCTGCTTAATTAAATTCTGAGCTTTTTCATCGCGGCCTTGAACTTTAAATCCACCTAATTGATGCACAGACTGGGGAGTCAATCCCAAGTGGCCCATGACCGGAACGCCGGAATCAACACAGTGCCTGATAAGTTCCAAATTTCCACGTGCGCCTTCAAGCTTTACAGCGTGTGCGCCCGCTTTCATGATCTGCTCAACGCAATTCATATTTTCAGTCAAAGATTTACGGTAAGACATAAACGGTAAGTCACCGACGATCAGCTTTTTAGGAGCGCCTTTTGCGACAGCCATTGTATGCAAAGCCATCATTTCGACAGAGGCATTCAAAGTCGTAGGATAACCATGCATTACCATCGCAAGACTGTCGCCGACGAGAAGACAATCGATATTGGTCTCGTTTAAGATTTTTGCAAAAGTATAATCATAGCAGGTAATCATCGAGATCTTCTGCTTTTTGTGTTTGCGCTCCTGGAACTCGAGAATGTTCATAGTTGCCTCTCTTTCTCACTGAGAAGTTCGGGTGAGACTGCTTCGACAAAGGAAAAATAAAGTTTTTGGAACTGATCCCCATCAAGGGATTCGAGATTTTTTAGAATGGTGTGTTTATCTCCGCGTGCAAGTGGCCCTGTGAGCGCAGTTTGTGGATTGCGGAGAGTATTTTGCAAGACAGTTTCCAAATACACACGCGCGGCTTCGTGAGAAACTCCCATCTTTTCAAACTCGGCAAACATTTTTTGCCAGAGAATGACCGGGAAGTTTCCACCAACCACGCACATTGCGTGATAGAGGGCTTTCTTTTCTGCTGGCAGAACCGAAAAATTATTTGGCAGACCAGGAAGGGCCTCTAGAAGAGAGTCCGTGCCGGTCAGGACAAAGTGAATCTTCAAATAAGTTTCAAAGTCATAGAGTTCTGGCCCGAAACTCATCAATGGGTGAGCGGCAATCACATCCTTGATATTCAAGGCTCCTGAGAAATGCACAACGGTCTTATCGAGGCCCGCCAGGTTTTTCTTATAAAAGTTTTCGATGGCAGTGTCAGAAATCGCTAGCAACACATGCGAAGCTTCAGCAACTTTTGTTTTTAATAAATGAGGATCTTGCGAACGATCCCAGTTGAGCGGGGAAAGCTCTAAGAGGCGGAAGTAGTGATTTAAGTGCTTGGCAACTTTGCCTGCACCAACAATTAAATATTTTGTCATAACTGGTACCTGTCCTTTAAGAGATCAAGTCCTTTACTTTAGAGTGGCACAACTTAGTCACAATTCCTAATAAAAACAAGGCTTTCTTAAAGGGGAACTTGCTAAGCGGCAGGGGAGATGTTAACCCCGTTTTATGAAATACATCTACGCGTTTGTACTTGGGACTATCATTGTGGGTGGCTTAGCTTTTGTGATTTATATGGGGCGCAGCCAGCCAACAAGCTTTGTCAAAATCCCTTATACTCAATTTAACGGGGTTAGCGAGGTCGCTGATGCCATTTTGTCTGGGTCGCGTGAAGACCTTCAAGGCGCGTCGCTTGTGATGCTTGGCGTGATTCCAGGTCGCGCCTTGGATCTTGAAGTATGGAAAGCTTTCTTGGAACAAAATAAATCGCCAGAGATTCAGTTTCAGGTGGTGGTGATTGATCCTGACTTACCCGGTGCTGCGGAGCTTTTTCCAGACGCAGTAAAAATGGATATCAAAAAAGACAATGCGCGCTTTATCGAGGGCGCTAAGAATGCGCGTACTCAAGGATTGCGAATGGCCGTCATTGTGCCAAACATGTATGCCAGCCAACGGTTGCAAGAAAATCCTGTGGCCCGTATTCGGGAGAATTCGGATCTAGTGCCTTTGAGCTATTCTCTGACGGCCTTTCCACGGATGCCTGAAGAAGAAGCGCAGATGGAAACACCTTGTGTGATGGGCCCCAATGACCGTCGCGGAACAGGAGCTTTGGGATGTGCCATTGTCGAAGCTGCGCGCCTGGAGTATCCCAAGAAGTCCAAGCCTGGCACGTTTGAATCTCTCATGAAGCTTGTGGGCGACAAAGACTACTTAGTTCTTTTGAATCCGAAATAAAAATAACAAGACACAGATAAAGTGAATGTGCTTAGATATTTCCTCAGGATTTATCTCAAGAGGGTTCTATGTCTGACAATCTGGGTTACTATTCTCAACCGTGCATTCACCACAACACCATCGTTTTTGTTTCTGACGATGATCTTTGGAGCATTTCCCGCGAAGGGGGCATTGCTAAAAGACTCACGGCCAACATCGGCATTGCCCGACAACCGAAAATTTCCCCAGATGGAGAGCGCATCGCGTACGTCGGTAACGATCGTGGGCAGATGGGGCTTTATATCATCAGCGTAGACGGTGGAACTCCTCAGCAGCTGACCCACTTTAATGTTGAGAATCTAGTCGGTTGGAAAGATGAAGAGACTATTCTCTTTTCTTCAAGTTTCCGTACTTTTGGTGTGCAAGAACTGTATGAGTTTGACCTCCTTGAAAGAACCTATCGCCGTTCGGATCTAGGTGAAATTACAACAGCGGGTATTAATAAAAACGGTGTGATTCTTATGATCGGGCGTAAAAATCGCGATTCTGCCCGATGGAAGCGCTATAAGGGTGGAACGGCTGGAGTGCTTTGGACTCGTAAGAATGCGAAAGACAAATTCCAAAGAATCTTAAAAAATATCAAAACGAATATTGCAGCTCCACATCTTATTGGTGAACAGATTTATTTTATCTCGGATCATGAAGGCTCTGCCAATGTCTATCGCTGCGAGCTTGATGGAAAAGGTTTGAAGCGTCTGACTGATCACGAAGACTATTACGTCAGAAACCTTGAGACCGATGACAATCAGTTGGTGTATCAAAAAGGCGCCGATGTTTATTACATGGACCTTAAGACCGGCAAAGAAACCAAAGTGGTGATCGAGTGCCCAACATCGGGTGTGCAAGCACAGCCACGTTTTGAAGATGCTCAGAATTATCTCGAGTCCTATGCGGTTTCTAATAACTTACAAGAACTCTTTATCGGAAGTCGCGGTCATGGATTTAGTATGCCGGTTTTCGATGGCCCCGTGATGGAGTGGGATTTACTGAGAGATGTAAGATACTCTCTTCCTGCTTACTCTCATGATAGCAAATATCTTTACTTGATTGGAAACAACTCTCAACAGTCGGATCGCTTGATCCAGTGTGATCTTGAAAATCGCAAGATGAAGATCTTGCTAGAGAAGAATGACTGGGGTGTTGTTCGCGCCGTCAGTCACAATCCGAAGAAAGATATTATCGCGATTGCGAATAACCGCTGTGAACTTTTCATTGTGGATACTAAAACCCAACGATTCACATTAGTTGAAAAAAGCGTTGCATTCAGATCCTTTGATCTGACTTGGTCTCCGAATGGACGATATCTGGCTTACACGACGGCCGTCGAAAGCCGCCAGAATCTGCAAATTCATGTCTATGATACAAAAATCAAACGCACGCGCATGTTGATTCAGCCGATTGTAGGAGACTCTTCGCCATGCTTTAGCTTGGACGGGCAGTATTTGTACTTCATTGGAGTTCGTGAGTTTTATCCGGTATACAATGCTACTCACTTTGATTTGGGATTCCCATTCGGTGCAAAACCATATGTCGTGTCGCTGACTAAAACGGCTCCGAACCCGTTCAAGGCGAGTGTGAATAACTACGCGGCACCTGAAAAGCCTGAAGAGAAACAATCGACAAAAAAGAAAGCACAAAACAATAAACCTGCTGAAGATATCGAAATCGACTTTGAGGGCATTGATCATCGTATTATGCCATTCCCATTAGACTTAAAAGGTTATGAAGATATTCGCGCGATTCCTGGTGGTGTATTGTATCGCTCTAGCGAGATTAAAGCAGATACCGATTTTTCCAAATGGTCTTGGGAAGGAGACTTCGGTCTTTACTCTTTCAAGTTCGAAGAAAACAAAGAAGAACGTTGGTCCGAGAGTGTTGTTAGCTTTGAGCTTTGCAACAAAGCTCAGCACGTGATCTATCGTACTCGCGATAAGCATTTGCGTTTGGTTTCGACTTCGTCAAAACCAAACAAGGATCACCACGTCGGTAAAAAAGATGGCTGGATTGATCTAGATCGTATTCGGTTACAAATTCATCCACGCGAAGAGTGGAAACAAATGTATCGTGAGACCTGGTATTTACAAAAAGAACACTTCTGGCGTCCTGATATGTCGAAGGTGAACTGGGCAAAAACTTATAATAACTATTTGCCGTTGTTGCCTCGTGTGAAAACACGTGCAGAGTTGTCAGACCTTCTTTGGGAGATGCAAGGGGATTTAGGTACCAGTCACGCTTATGAGAGCGGCGGACAATACTTGCGTCGTCCTTATTACAACATCTTGGGCCTTTTGGGAGCAGAGTTTGAATATCAGGACAAAACCAAGTCCTTCAAGATCACTCGTATCTATAAAGGGGACTCTTGGGTCGCAGGACATGACTCTCCGTTAGCAGCACCTGCTGTGCAGCTTTTGGAAGGCGATGAGATTCACAAGGTCAATGGTCATGGCTTTCAGAACGCCATGGATTTAGAAGCCCGCCTGCAAAATCAAAACGGCGTTGAAATCTGTATAACTATCAAGCGCCGTGGCCGAAAAGAGTTCGAGAATCTGATCGTGAAAACTTTGTCTCAGCAAAGAGATCTGATTTACCGTGATTGGGTCGAGGGCAACCGTGAATTAGTACACAGAAAATCTAACGGTAAGTTGGGTTATGTGCATATTCCAAATATGGGTCCTTGGGGTTACGCCGAGTTCTATCGCTACTTCCTGACAGAGTTTTCTCGAGACGGTTTGATCGTCGACGTGCGGTTCAATGGCGGTGGTCACGTGTCCCAGCACATTCTAAAAATTCTTGCTCAAAAGCCTATGGGCGTGATGGAGACTCGTCACTTTAGTCGCAGTTTTTATCCGGCTTATGCAGTACGCGGCCCGATTGTGGGAATCACGAATGAACAGGCCGGTTCCGATGGAGACATTTTCTCTCACAGCTTTAAGTTATTGAAGCTTGGGAAATTGATCGGGAAAAGAACGTGGGGTGGCGTGATCGGTATCAACATGCAATACAGCCTGCGCGATCGCACGTCTGTGACTCAGCCAGAGTTTAGTCATTGGTTCCAAGATGTGGGTTGGTCTGTTGAAAACTACGGAACAGATCCGGATATCGAAGTGGATTATCCTCCTGAAGACTATCAAGCAGGGCGCGATCCGCAACTTCTGCGGGCCATCGAAGAAGGCTTGGGTGATCTGAAAAAGAAACCGGCATTCAACCCAAATATTAAGGAGTATCCAAATCTGGCGGCTCCGATTCTTCCAAAAAAAGCAAAAGCAAAGACGAAATAAAAAAAGAGGAGTCTGTAAGGACTCCTCTTTTAGTTTTTACTACTCAGGGAAAACCGGAGGCGGTTCTGGAGGTGGTGGCGGTGCCAACGGATTGTCGGTGACATCGCGATTCACCTGGCCTGCATTTAAATCCGTGAACGGTGAAAGGCTTGTCACGATCGAGCCCGCATACAGAGCTCCAGTAATCAATGCTTCATGAAACTCTACTAATGCTAAAGGCGCCATGACGATGCCTGGCATACCATAGAGTGCATTGTGTGTTTTACTGATATGCAAGTTCTTTGCTTGGTAGAAGTTCCAAGTGATGTTTGCTGGATTCACATCACCAAGGAGCATAACATCTTGGCCTTTCAAGCGGATGTCTTCGCCAGGCACATTGATCACGACTTTTGAAGATGGATTGCCGTTGATGATAATTCTCTTAGCTTCGTTGATGACGGAAGGATGCAAGATATAGATAACGTTGTCTGTGGATTTTAGATCCAAAACTAAAGCATCGGCACGGTTCAAAGCCATTCCGGTTGAGCTCTTATGAGCAAGCTTCGAGCTCTCAACGATGAGTTCTTCGATAACATCTGCGTGGTTCACACGGAAGCTTGGATTTTTAGTAACTACTTTTCCGCGCACACCGGTTGAAACGAAATGAGTTTTGCGAGCAACAACGTCGCCACGTGCGCCGACAGATCGTAATCCCGCCGTGCCTTGCGCTTCGGTATTACCATTGATAGCGCTTGAAGAAATACCAAGATCTTTTGCAACAGAGACCGCTAAGCAGGTTTCTGGGTTAGAGTTGAACTGGAAATTGATGGCTAAGATACTGCCACCAGAGCCAGTTAAACCTTGATAGTCAGATTGCTGAACATCGATATTGCCGATGCTATAGACGGTAAAATCATAAAGGCTTGGAGTTTTGCAGATTGTTGAAGAGGCTGCAAAAGCCATGGATTGGACAAAAAGGGCAGCGATTAGGCCGGCTGACAACTTATACATATTCACCTCAATTTTAGATAAATGGGTCGCAAGTGGAACATGGGCCGGTCCTAGCCCGTATGGTGAGGTTTAGCAAAGCAAGGGCCACGGTCAAACGCGGCCTCCGGAGATTTCAGCCAAAAAACTCCGTCTAAGAATTGGTCACAGAGAGTAAAAGTGGGAAAAAGACACAAAAAAACCCGCAGGGTTTCTGCGGGTTTAAGGTGTAAAACACTATAGAACTTTATTTAGTAAAGTTCGTGTGAAAGCGGACGGCGAGGAGCACGGAAATACGTGCGTGGAGACAGCTCCAAGAGGTCTGGAATCTTCGTCATATAGACGCAAGCATAACGATCCAATTGGTAAGCGAAATAGCTCTCTTCGTTCCCAGCACGCATCAACTGACCCCAATGCTCATTGTAGAGAGCTTGTTGGCGTTTGATGTGCTGGCTGATCTGAGCATCGATTTCAGAAATAGTTTTCTGCAGCTGCTCGATCGACGTTTCGTTGACGTCCGCATGCTTTTCTATTTTCTTCGTCATCATTCCGGTAAGATCATCTTCGAGAGGCTCTTTCTTACGCATCAAAACTTCGATTTCTTGATTTGTAGGTTCGGCCTCTTTGTTGTTGGCAATTTCTTCTGCCAACTCTTCGATCACCATCGCGGTTCTCCAGTTACAATCCTTTTTCAAACGAAGGATGTCGCCGTAGATATGGTCCCCGATGTAAAGAATGTCATCACCGGCAAGACCCAGGTCTTCAGTGAATTTCTTGGCGTTACCACCTTGATAAATACCTGCACCGAATTTGTTATTCAAATTGGTCATAGTACCGTCTTGAGGATTCACAACCAGGAATTTTTGATCTTCGTAGAAGAACTTAGGCTTTGAAGCCAAAGTAATCACGATCTCAAACATATCATGCCAAGTCTTACCGTCTTTCATGAATGGATTGATCGCGTAGTCCAACAAAAGCTTTGAGTAGTGGAAATCAGAGTTCGTTAGAACAAAGATCTTCTTCCCGTGCTTAAGGAACTTTTCAAGACCACGTACAACGCTTTCGTCTTTGATGATGTAGTGAGAAAGATTCTTCTTCACTTCATCTTTCAAGCTACCATCACGGTGAGCTTCATCCAAAGCATCCAAAACATCGTCAGCAATCTGAGCGTATTCTGGATATGTGTTAGCTTTGTCATTGTCTTTCAAATCTACGATTTGCGCGAAAAGAACTGCCAAAGAGATAGAGAACGACGTATCGACCGCCATGTAGTTCGGATTGCTCAAATCAATGTAAGTGCTTTTGTAAAGCTTCTGATGGATTTTGAAATCCAACGGTTTCATTCCATGGTAGCTCGCGCGGATCGCTGTGTAGCGATTCAGTTTCAGCAAATTACCTTTTTGACGGTCAATCACAAGACCGCGGATCGCAAATTTATAGTCAAAAAGAAGCTTGCGAAGAGCTTCTGGATAACCTTTTCCACGGATGAGCTTGTCGATCATCGTGGTGTGAGAAAGTCTTTCAAAGTTTTCACTGTTGTAACGAACCAACGTGTGGTCCATGTCGAAGCCGATGTAGCGAATTCTTTTAAGATTTAGAGTTCTGTTAACGTAAACTTTTCCAGTCATATTGGGAAAAAATCCTTTTTCGAAATTTTGGAATTCTAATTATTTGTTCGTAGGCAGTTGCAGGTCATTCCAAAGAAGCATTCCGCCACGGAGATTGAAAACACTTTGATACCCATTCATCAGTGCAAAAGCAGTGGCGCGAGCAGAGCGACCGCCGCTACGGCAAATGAAAACAACAGTTTTATCTTTTGGGATGACTGCGATTTTTTCAGGTAAAGTGTCCAGAACCATCAGTTCTGAGGTTGGGATGTGGCCAAGCTCGCCGATAAATTCATCGCGCTGGCGAACATCAATAAGTTTCACATGTTCTAATTTATTTTTCAGTTCCTGGGGCTCGATATCGTAAACACCGTCAAAGTGTGGATTTTCGGTTTTAGTATCAAAATGCATAAATTTATTCCCAGGATTCATATTGCCTCTAGCTCCTGCGTTATAGTCAAGTGAGCCATAGTATCGTAGTATATGACAGACAGCAAGGAACAACGATCCAATGACTCAGCTTTCACCCGAACAATCACACGCTCTAGAACTTCTCCGCTCGGGCGAGAACGTTTTTTTAACGGGCGGAGCTGGAAGCGGTAAAAGCTACTTAATTCGCCATTTTATGGAGGAGTTGGATCCAAAACAAACTCCCATTCTAGCCTCGACAGGCGCTGCTGCAGTGCTTTTGGGGGGAAGAACCTTTCATAGTTTTTTTGGTCTAGGAATTATGGAGGGCGGCGTTGACGCGACTTACGAGCGTGGCGCCAAAGATCATCGCCTGCTGAATCGTCTTAAAAAAGTTGAAGGTGTTATCATCGATGAGATTTCGATGATTCCTGGTGCGGCCTTAATGGTGGCAGAGGCACTTGCGCAAAAAGCGCGGGACTCGAAACTGCCTTGGGGTGGAATGCGTGTGATTAGCGTCGGTGATTTTGCGCAGCTGCCACCGGTGACAAGAACGGGTGATCGTGATTGGGCTTTCCTGAATGAAGTTTGGGCTCGCAGTGGTTTTCAACTTTGCCAGCTGTCGCACAATCAGCGTGTCCAAGACAATGAGTTCTTAGATGTTCTTGCAGATGTTCGCTATGGCAAAGTTACGCAAAGAGTTTTCGATTTTCTTTCCGACAAAGTTCGTCCGCATGATGAAGAAGCTTCGGGCACAAGACTTTTTGGTCGTCGAGATATGTCAGAGAATTTTAATCAAAAGAAATTGTCTGAGATCAATGAAGTTGAAGTCACGATTGACGCCATTTACATCGGCTCTGAAAAGCATGTTGAAACACTCATGAAAGTGGCGCCTGTTCCACAAAAGTTGACTCTGAAAATCGGCTGCAAAGTGATTTTCCTGCAGAATGACCCACAAAAACGTTGGATTAACGGCACCCGCGGCACCGTCACAAAAATCGAAGTCGATAAAATCACTGTCAAAAAAGAACACGGTCGCGAAGTGAATGTCGATAAGTCGTCATTCAGTATGCAAGATGCTGAGGGCAATGTGACAGCGACTGCGATTCAGTTCCCTTTATCACTTGCATACGCAACGACAATTCATAAAAGCCAAGGATCAACGCTGGATGAGCTCTGGTGTGATTTGCGCTCTCTGTGGGAGCCAGGCCAGGCTTACGTTGCACTCAGCAGACTCAGAAGTGCTGAGGGCTTAAAGCTTGTTGGTTGGAATCCGCGATCAATTATTGTTGATCCAAAAGTTCTTGAGTTTTATCAGCGAATCTAAAATCTTGTGATTTAATCTAGACTTTTATTAATAATAGTCTTCACCTGGACCCGTTTGTTTGCCTATAATAGCTCGGTGAACATAAAAAATATCGATTGGAAAATCATCGCAATAGGCGTGTTGGGTCTGAGTTTGGGTTTTGGCGGAGCATTTATTTGGCGCTCCGAATTTCAACTACAAGGTACAGCGCAAAATGTTAACCCTGAAATAGACGCAATAGTGGCTGATGTGCCGCCGTCTATGGAAGAGCTTTTCCCTTATACGATTCCGCCACGTTCAACATTAAATACAGCATTGCGTGAATTGGATTTGAGCTCTTTGACGATTCATCAAATCGTTGAAGCAGCAAAGCCTGTCTCTAATTTAGGACGTTTGAACGCGGGTGTTCGTTTTCAGCTTTATTATTCTGCGGGACCTCAGGAAGAACTTATCGGAATTCAATTCCGTTTCTCGCCGACAGAACGTCTTGTTGTGCAAAATGTTAATGGCGAGTGGAAAGCAGAAAAAATCACGGAAGAGATCGAAACCAAAGTTGTGACCTTTGCAGGCACTGTCTCTAGCTCTTTGTGGGAATCGGCTGCTCAAGCCAAGATGGATCCGAATTTGATTTCAGACCTTGCAGAAGTATTTGCATGGCAAGTGGATTTCTCGCGCGAAGTGCGTGTGAATGATCGCTGGCGTATTTCTGTTGAACAGAAATATGTACAAGGCGAACCGGTCGGTTGGGGCTCGATCCTAGCTGCTGAATACGAAAATGCTGGTCAAAAATATGCGGGCATTTTGTTTTCGATCAATGAAAAAGAAAAAGGCTATTTTGCTCCAGATGGTACGAGCCTTCGCAGAATGTTTTTGAAAAGTCCGATTCGTTATGGACGCATCTCTTCAAGATTTACAATGAGAAGATTTCACCCGATTCTTCAGCACAACCGTCCACATCTAGGGGTTGATTATGCGGCTCCGATTGGAACTCCGATTCGTGCGGTCGGCGACGGCACGATTGCTGAGGCCGGATTTCGTGGTGGCGCGGGTAACATGATCAAGATCCGTCATAACTCGAGTTATTCGACGGCTTATAAGCACTTGAGTGGATTTGCAAAAGGGGTTCGCTCGGGCTCTCGCGTGCAGCAAGGGCAGATCATTGGGTACGTGGGGAATACGGGGTTGTCGACGGGGCCTCATTTGCATTTTGAATTTTTCCAAAACGGTAGTTACGTAGATCCATTGGGACGTAAGTTCCCTTCCGCGGATCCAGTGCCAACTCAGATGATGACACAATTTCAAACAGAGCTAACTTCGTTAATGGCATCTCTGCCAGCGTGGGAATCAGCCCAGCTTGGTAAAAGCAGCGCAGTTCCAGCACAATTCGAATAAAAAATCAGAGACTGATGAGACCTTAGGGGCCCATCAGTCCCTTCAGAGTATTACTCTACAACTTCAGCAGGAGTTTGTTTTTGGGTCTCTGCTGGTGCGCTGTAGTAGCGATCGTCGTAATCACGACGATAGCGACGTCTTACGCAACGATAGCGTGTAACGATGAAGCGACCAATGCGCACACGATAAACTACCAAGCGGTAGCCACGTGGACAGTAACGTCTGCGCCAGCGCTGCATGATATCAGCTTCTTTGGATGTAGGCTCATCCTGTACTGCTGAGCCAACATCTTTCAAATCGGCTTCAGTAAGGCCAATTTTGCTGAGTTGTTCAGGGATCCTCGCGCCACCACTGTCAGGAGCAGCAGCCATCAATGGTTCACTCGCTATAATCAGACCCACAAGGGCCAACGAAAACACTTTTTTCATGTGTAACCTCCAAAATTGTTTTCAGTAGTATTCAAAGGAGAGTGGAAATACTCTTCGCCCATCGCGTGAAAAAATCGAAATATTGAAAAATGCATACTCTGTATATAGCCGTGGCCACAAAGGGACAGTTCCCTCTTGAAATCGTGGTCAAGAGCGGGTAGGTTCGCGGCCATGAAGTTGAGCCCCGAACAATCTATGCAATTAGCCATCGACGAAGCATACAAAGGTGCGACTCGTGTTAGCCCCAATCCTCTAGTAGGTGCTGTCGTCTTGGATTCGGAAGGAAATTTTCTGGCAAGTGGTTATCATGAGTTCTATGGCGGACCACATGCTGAGGTGAATGCTCTAAAAAATATTTCGATGGAACAGCTTCAAGGGGCCACGGTGTTTGTCACACTTGAACCTTGTGCTCACGAAGGAAAAACTCCTTCTTGTGCAAAAATGATGGCGAAGCTTCCGCTTAAAAAAGTCATCTTTGGTTTGGTCGATCCAAATCCACTCGTCGCGGGACAAGGAGCTGCTATCTTGCAAGCAGCGGGAATCCAGACTGAGGTTTTTTCAGAAACTCATCCTGGTTTTAAAGATACGCTTGAAGAAGTCTGTGAAGCCTTCCTATGGAATTTCCGTCAGAAGAAAGTTTTTGTTTCTCTGAAGATCGCACAAAGCATGGATGGGCAAATAGGATTAAAAACGGGCGAAAGCAAATGGATCACCAATGAAACTTCCCGAGAACAAGCACACTATTTGCGCGCGGCTCATGATGCGACTTTAATTGGAGCGGGAACATTGGCGGCAGACAATCCGTCGCTGGATATTCGTCATCCACAAATTCAAAAAAAGAATAAGGTCGTCATCGTGGATCCACAGGGTCGTCTTTTGAAAGAGGCGTCCACGCTCAATCTGACAAGACTGCATGAGGCCTCTCACCTTTTTTGGTGTGTGAGTGAGAAAAGCCAAGAAGGCGGGGATGTGGCTTTTGCCAAAGTTCTAAAGGTCAAAGAGCTCGGTGGGGGACTTTTAGATCTTCAGGATCTGCTGCTGCAACTTTGGAATCAGGGCCTACGATCAGTGATGATTGAAGGCGGAGCTTTCACGGCATCGCAGTTTTTAAAGGCCGGGTTAGTGAATCGTCTTTATCTTTTTCAAGCTCCGGTGATTATTGGATCAGGTGAAGGTCTTTCTTGGACCTCTGCTTTTGGCATCACTGAAATGAAACAACGACTTGTTGTGAAAAACCTTCGAACCCAAAATCTTGCCGGTGATTTACTGCTCACTGGACGATTGTCGTGAAAAAATTATAGACTCAAGTCCATACGCTAATGGTCATTTGTCGGACGGCATCCAAGCATCCTTGATGGCGAAGGCCTATATTCGAGTAGGAGCGATGGATGCGTCGCATTCAAATCTTGTCATTTACCACCATAGAATCCTCCCCTCTGACTATGTTAAAATAGTGAAATAATGAGGTTTCTCATTAAGGAGTTTAGTAAGTAGTTATGGACGACGGTAGTAGTAGATCGATAGTAAAAAATTTGAAAAATGAATGGGCTCTCTTCTGGGAGAGTATCGCGGGTGAAGAAGAACAAGAAGATTCCTTCGAGACTGGAAAGCTGGAAGTTCTGAGCTTGGAACAGCTTCATGAGATCACCAAGGCACTCAGCCAAGACCGCAAACGTTTAAACCAAAAGTTAGAATCTCTTAATAAAGAATTGGAATTGAATGGGGCCAAGCTTGAAAGCATTCGTCTTGTCGGTGGACAGGATGAAGACACCCTGAAACGTATCAACGAATTAAGCGATATCGGCCAGGTTCTCAGCGAGCAGCTGAATAAACTGGACGAAAAGATTAAATGGACTCGACTTCGCCAGGAAGAATTCCTGACCGAGCCCTAGTTCCCTTAAATTTCGTAGGAAGCATGACTAGACCATGCTCTAGAGGATTCAGCCTGTGGCCCTAAAGCCCAGGCTGTTTTTATTTTTTTCACCAGCCCAGACTCCAGTTCCGCAGCGGGAAAGCCGTTAACCTAGATGACGGTCATTGTGTCCGTCGATGAATTTTGATGATGGTGGTGGCGGAAAATGTCGTTCAATTATCACAAAAATAAATCTGGCGAAAACCAAGATAGCTTTTGGACGTCTTACTCAGATCTTTTCTTGGGTCTGAGTACTATTTTCCTTTTGCTGTATGTGATTTCCAGTTTGCGTACCGGAACGGATGCTATTCGTTCTCAGGTTGATAATCAAAAACTCTCCATGGAAGTGGAAGAGCTTAGAGGCCAGTTGAAAATGTACGAAAACGTGAAGAACGAGTACATGAACAACGCTCCTAAAGATGAAATGCAAGAGTATCAAGAACTCATGGATAAGCTGACTCTTTTGCAAGAAGACGCGAAAACTGACAAAGAGAAGTTGATCGAGCAAGCTCGTGAAAACGACAAAAAAGAAAAAGCTCTTAATAAGTACCAGCAAATGGTTCGTAACGTTTTGAATGCCAACAAAATGGCAAAATCAAAAATCGTCAATCGTGATGACTTGATCAAAGACCAAGACGTCGAGATCGAAAGCAAACAAGCAGAGATTGGCGAACTTCAAAAAGATATTCAGCAGAAGAAAAGCATGATTGCTGAAGGCGAAAGAAAGATCGACGAAGCTAACAACTATTTAAAAGAGAAAGCGGCTGAGCTGAAACACGCTCTTCGCACTAACAAGATCACAAAACAAAGATATGAAGCACGCATGGCTCAAGTGCGCGATGAAAATGACAAGCGCGTGAACCAATTGGCGATGGCTAATGAAAAATACAATGAACAATTAGCTGTAAAAGCTAGTGAACTAAATCAGATAAATGCTCAGTTGAATCAAACTCAAGCTCAGTTGGGACAAACAAATGCCCAATTGGCACAAACTCAAGGTGCTTTGGCAGCTAAAGAAGGTGAAGCACGTGGTTTGTACGGTCAATTGCAAGCTCAGGCAGCTGACGCTCAGGCGAAAATGGCAGGTCTTAAAGAAGGCTTTGCAGCAGAGAGAGCTCGTGACAAAGCGGCTTTTGATGCAGAACTTGGCAGAAATAAAGCTATGGGTGCTGCGGAAAGAGCTCGTCGTGAAGGTGAGTTCAAAAATGCGATGGCAGCTAAAGAAAAAGAATTGGGCGGAAAGCTAGCGGCGTTGGGCGGACAACTTAGAGACACCGAAGGTCAGTTGGCAAAAGCCAAAGCCGAAATTGAAGCTCGTAAGGCTGTCGCTGATGAAGTTAAAAAAGGTTTTGCGAAAGCAGGGATCAAGGCTGACATCGACATGGAGACTGGAGATGTGGTTCTTGATTTCGGCCAAGCTTATTTTGATAGTGACTCGGATCATTTGAAACATGAAATGAAGAATGTCCTAGAAAAGGCGATGCCTATCTACTCAAGATCTCTTTTCGGAAATCCAAAGTTGTCAGACAAGATTTCTGCGGTCGAGATCATCGGTTTCGCTTCTCCGACATATAAAGGACGCTTCATTGATCCAAAGAGTGCAAAAGCTGAAGACAAACAAGCGATCAAGTACAACATGGATCTAAGTTACCGTCGTGCGAATGCAATCTTCGGATACGTTTTGGACGACAACAATATGAGATTTCAACATCAAAAAGAACTGGTTTCTTTGATGAAGGTTTCTGGTCGTAGCTTCTTGGAAGTTATGAATGTCAGCAACCGTAATGTTGCGAATGCAGTAGAGTTCTGTAAACAGAACGACTGTAAAAAAGCGCAAAGAGTTATTATTAGATTTAATGTGGATCAAAAGAAATAAAGAGGTGTGTGGTGAATATCAAAACAATCGCAGAATATTTTATTATATACCTGCCTTACGCGATGGCGGTCGGCTTTGTGGCCGGAATCTTCTTCCGCGCTATGATTTACTATACTGTTCGCCGTCATGAGTGGTTCTCTCGCGAGTTTGAAAAGCGCGTGAATCGCTATATGGATAACGAAACACCGGGCAAAGTTCACGATGTTTCATTTTATGTTCTAGCTAAGAAAATGCTTGAGAGAACATATTATGAAGTATTTGAGATTCGCGATCGTATGAAACGTCGTCGTCCAGATGCTGTTATGGCATGGAGCGACCGTATATTCCTTGTTAAACAAGGTTGCGCTTGGCTTGTAAAAGATATTTTGAAACAAGTGAAGTTCTTGAAGTGGACAGAGGAAACTCCGAAACTTTTGAATATCACAAAGGCGACTTTCCACCACAATCCATGTTTTAACCGTGTTTTTGGGGTGTTGCCAATGGCAGGCCTTAACGACGTGATCAGCATTTTGCCGGGCCTTTTCGTTGTAACCGGTATCTTGGGTACTTTCATCGGTATCTCTGGCGGTTTGAGCGATTTGGGCGGCATGAATCTTCAAGACTTGGAAAGCACGAAGGCGATCATGGATAAATTCCTCCATGAGATCTCTTATGCGATGAAGTCTTCTATCGTAGGTATCGTGTTCTCTTTATTGAGCCACGTTGCAAACACGATGATGTCTCCGGAAAGAGCGTATGTTTCTATGATCGACCGTTTTGAAAGCTCTATGGATTTGTTGTGGTACCGTAGCGACAACAATACATATCCATCAGACGAGAAGCCATTCGACGAGCATAAAGACGCCGTTGAAGCTCTTGCAGAAGATGCTTTGAATAAAGAATTGAATAAAGCCGTAAGAACCAGAGAGATGCTTGAAGTTCGTAAACCGAAAGCTTCCTAGAGGTTCATGATTTGATAACTTGGGAATGAGAAGATGTTAAAGACCCTGTGTAGATATACAGTGACCGTCAGAAGACGGGACCAAACGATGACCAAAATCGTGAATGAGGATTCATTCACGATTGGTCGTTCTATGGACTGTACGATCCCTCTCACAGAGGATAGCATCAGTCGCGTTCATCTTGTTGTTCATCGTCGTCAGGACCAAATCTGGGTCGAAGACAAAGGCTCATCTAATGGAACCTTTGTTAACAATGTTCGTATTGCTCAGAATAGCTTGATCAACGTCGTTGCGTCAGATCGTATTCGCGTTGGTAAATCCGACTATGTAGTTAGTATCCAGCTTGAAATCGAAGAAAAAGAAGATACGAATTCTCTGATGAAGGCTAGAGCCGATCAGACGGATCTTCTGTCTCCAGTGGCGCCGATGGCTCAATCAGTACAACAGCAGATTCAACCACAGCAACCTCAGGTGGTTTTGAATCCAAACACTAAAGAAGAAAAGCCCGAAGTGAAAGCGGCTCGCCAAGCTTCTCCAAAGTTTGGTGCAAAAGATCTTTTCCCGGCAAACAAAGATTTCATGCCTAAGGAAAAAGAGCCAGTTAAAGAAGAAAACCAATTCGAGGCTCCTGTTGCTCAGAAGGAACAGGAAGAAGAAGAAGCCAGCCCGAAGCATTTTGAGGCTGAAAGAGCTTTGCATGAAGCTCATAGAAAAGGCGCGCAAATTATCTATGAGGCTGAAATCAAGGCTGAAAAGCGTGCTCAGTCTATCTATTTGGGTGCTAAAGAACGTCAGGTTCAAGCAGACCAGTATTATCAAAAGAAAGTACAAGACGCTCATAAAGAAGTCGATCGCGTATTGATGAGTTTCCAAGATCAGGGTCAAGAACTATTGGCGCAAGCTCGTCAATATGCTCAAGAGATCCGTGATGAAGTCGACGTATTTGCCCAAGGTATGCGTGAAGAAGCGCGTAAGGTGGCCGAGCAGATTGAAACAGAAGCACGTGATGAGGCAGAACACTTAAAACACGAAGCTTATGAAAAAGCTCGCAGCAAAGCCGAGATCGAAGCTGAAGACTTAGTTACAAGTGCGAATGCAGAGTCTCAGGATATTTTGAATTTTGCAAAACTCCAGGCTGAAGAGATGCTTACGAAAGCTCGTAACGAAATGGAAAACGAGCTTAAATATCTTATCGATCAAATTGATGATAAGAAGAAGCACATTCAAAATCTAAGAAAAGAGCAAGAAGAGCAAAATATCAGAGCTCTTGGCGAAAAAGAAGAGATGGAAGGCAAGATCGAAGAATTGACGTCAGAACTTAAAACCCTGACTGAAGATCGAAATAAAGCCAATACCGAGCTCGAGAGCGCTCGTGCAGAAGATGATGAGCTTCGCGCTAAAATCCAAGATCAAAAGAAAACAAGTCAAGAGCTTGAACATCAAATTGGTCAGCTTTATGGCGATAGCAAAACTCTCGAGAGAAAAAACAAAGAACTTCAAGAGACTTTGGGACGATTTGCTTTGGACATCCAATCCGCTGAAGACAAAAAGCGTATGATGGAAAGCGAAGTTGTTCAACAGAAGCAGCATCTGAAAGATCGTTTAGATCGCGAACAACAAGTCTTGGTGAAAGAATCTGAAGAGCGTCTTCATGAATCTCAACTAGATATGAGTAAGCGTCTTCAGAAGTTGGAGCGCGAGATGTTGGAAGAAATCATGGGTCGTAAAGAGACTCTGGTTAAAGACATCATCGTGATTATCGAAACTCGTATTGCGAAAGTGTTAGAGCCTGCGAAATGGGACCAAGTCTCTAGCCAAATCTTTGAAGGTATCTCTGAGACCATCGAAGGCAAGGCCGTTACTTTCAGCGAGCACACCAAAGCTCCGAAGCAATCGGCTTCGTTACAAAGAAAAAAGAAGAAAGAAAACTACCGTTGGATGGGTGCCGGGGTAGCAGCGGGTATCATTGCCTCTATCCTTGGAGTGCAAGGATATAACCGCATTCAGAATGACAAAAACCCAATGAGAACCATTGCTGCAGAAGAGACTCGTCGTCGTCAGGAAGATCTTGAAAAACGCCGCTTCAATCCAGCACAGGTCAATGATGTTAAAGAAACATATGTAGATGCTGTGATATATACTAATGGTTACGTGGCGGCTTATCAGGATGCAGATTACCAACAAAAGCTTTACAAAGCCGCGTCTGCGTATCTGTTAAAGACATGGCGTGTGGACGAGGATAAGTCTATCCAAGTTCTTTCTATGTCTAGTGCCCTTATTAAAGAACTGAGCGAGAAAAAGGCCTCTATCCATCCAGACTTTGTCAAAGACGGCATTGCAAAAATGCGTAATCTTGAGAAAGAAAGTACGGACCGTATGAAAACGGTTTTGGGCTCGGAAGTACGTCTTGAATCTTACCGTCGTTTCGAAAGAAAGTTCTTCGAAACCGAAATCCTTAAAAAATAGTCTTACTCGGATTTTTTTCTGAGCTTGTTGTATTCGTGGAGCTTGCGGATGCTTTGCTGCAATACGGTTTCCAAGATCACTAATTCTTTTTTAGTGGGTGTATTCTGAAGCAGCATTCTTCTTAGAACCGTATAGACGTTCATTTTCTCTTTAGAAAGATCAAAGCCCATTTCAGTCAGCCAGGTTTTCAGAGTCTGATCTGGATCGATCCCTTCAACTCCTTCAGGGGCGCGACGCTCCTTAGAACCCTCGAGTTTAGTGCGTTCTCCGCCCCAAGCTTTACGTAAAGAAAACATCGCAAGTAACGTCGCTTGCGCTAAGTTCAGACTCCAGTTAGCTCCGAAGGTTGGTAGACAAGCACAGAAATTAGCGACCTCGAGATCTTCGGCACTTAAACCCCAGTCCTCGGGCCCGAATACCATATGCAAGACCGGCGTCTCTTCGACGTCTTCCTGGAAGAGGGGAGATTTTTCTTTGATGTCTTGAAGAACTTCATCAATATCACGAACTTGTCGGCCTTTGCCATCACGAGCCGTGAAGCACACACGCACGCTTTCAGGTTCATTGTCTTTGAATTCTTGCCAAGATTTGTAAACGACGCGATTTTGCAAACCTGTTTGTCCCGTCGCCGCAGCTTTTTGGGCCTCATAGGTGAGCTCGCACTTGGGATCGATAAGGATCAGCTTATCAATTCCCATGTTGCTCATCGCACGAGAAGTTGCACCGATATTACGTTCGTAAATGGTGCGCACTAGAACGATGCGAACTTCAAAGTTGCGCATGCGTAAGGCCATCCTGAATCATCGGAGCGATTTTGGCATTTTGCTGAGAGAGCTGTTGAAGATCCGACAGAAGTTTCTGATTCAATGCAGACGACTTCGCACGATTGCTGACAAGTTCGTAAGACTCTAAACGCAGAAGCCAGTCTGTTTTAAATCTTTGATCATGAGTTTCCAAAACTTTTTGCAGCTCACGATCTAGATCCTGGTCTTTTAAGTTTTTTTCGCGAATCTCGCGAACCTTTGCATACTGAGATTGGAAAAGTTGTTCGTCATCCGAGTATTTGCGTTGTGGGACGCGAGCTGCGACAAAATCGTCGGTTTCGCCATAAGCAGCACGGTCTGCAGGCCCACCAAAAACTGATGGAATGCTAGAGCCAATCGCCATATCAAAAGTTCCCCAAGAAGGGTCAAACAAGACGCGGTCTTGATAGGTGGCTTTAGCATCTGCGAGTGAGAGCAAAATCGTTTTGCGATCTTGCTCTAGGCGGCCATTGAAGGTACCAGTGACACGAACGCCACTTGTGAACTCCAAATCCATGGTTTTACCTGGAGCTGCGCCCAAAGAGTCCCATTGGGAATCCGAAAGCTGCGAAGGGCATACGCTTGGGAATTTTTTGAGTTTGCCAACCGGCGTACCGAAACCATGCTCGTGGTATTCTGTTCCATGTCCTAGCAACTGCTTTTCTTTGAAAGAAAGCTGTGAAGGTCCTTGGAAGCGCAAATACGCCACTTCCTGCGAAGGATGTGGAGGAGATATAGCTTCCACCACGACTCCAGAAATCTGAATTCCTGAATTGAGCTCAACAGTATTCACAGACTCTGCGCGAATCACTTTCTGAACGCTAATGATGCCGCCTTTACGGAACGCCATTTGTTCGGCCATTTCGTTAAGGACTTTCACAAGAGTTTTAAAATCAGGTGTTACAAACAGCTGCGGTTGAGGCTCGGTAATGTCATAGCCTTGTTTAATGCAATCAACACTAAGAGGAATTTTTTTAACTTTATCGCTTAAACACCATTTTGCTTCGCCCACGCTTGAAAGCAGACCTGCACCAAAAATTTTCGGATGTTTGATATCGCCAATCAGGCCATATTCAGCGGTCCACCAATTCATGCGGCCAAGCTCGGCGGCTTCAGAAACATGGCTGATGCCTTTAGAGACTTTTTCCAATTTTGCTTCGGAAGTTTTAATCTGCTCAGGTGTTGAAGAAGGATTTTCTTTTATATCCGACAATTCGCGAATGGCTTCATACATGTCCAAATCTTCTTTGCTGATAATCGCTTTACGCGCGATTTGAGCATATTGGCGAAGATAGTCGGCAAATTCTGGGTGTACCAAAATCGGTGCGTGACCAGCGGCTTCGTGAACGATGTCTGGAGCTGGCGTGTACAGCAAATGATCCAAAGTGCGCATATCCGAAGCGACAGGCAGAACACCGAGTGATTGCAGCTCCATAAACGCAGCCGGCGGAATAAATCCGCTGACAGGAATTGCGCGCCAACCGAATTTTTGTAATTTCGCGCTGACGTTTTCAATTCTAGGAATGCTTTCGATCTCGATACCAGTTTTCTCTAAGCCTTCGACATAACATTCGTGAGCATGCACAGAAAGATAAGCTTTGAGTTGGCGCAAGATATAGCGCCACGAAGCTTGTTCCACCGGAGTGTACTTCGCGTAGTTTTGCTCGACGACATATTTTTGCAGATGCTTAGGGAGAGTTTCCATTTTTATGCCTTTATTTTACAGCCAAGGATCTTGCTTCGTCAGATAATTTTTGACGTAGTCATCAATGGCTTTTTCAAGAGGCCACTTCGATGGACTCATTCCGGCTTTCAACCATTTATCGGTTTTAGCTTCGGTGTAGTATTGGTATTGTCCACGCACACTCTCTGGCATTTCCAGCCACTCGATTGTAAGAGGTTTCCCCAACGCTTTGAAGACTGAGTTCGCAAGGTCCAACCATGTACGTGGTTTGCCATAGCCCATATTGTAAATGCCATTTGCTGGAGTTTTCTCCATCAATTCTGACATCCATGTTGTGATGTCTTTCACATAAACGAAATCACGAGAAAACTCGCCATCTTTGTATTTTGGGTTCGCTGACTTAAACAAACCCAAGCTGCCTTTTTCGTTTACCTGATTGAAGGCTTTGAAGGCCACACTGGACATAAACTCTTTGTGGTACTCATTCGGGCCAAAGACGTTAAAAAACTTAAGTCCATACCAATGCGGAGGAGTTTCGGTTTGTTTCACAGCCCAGCGGTCAAAGAGAACTTTGGACTCGCCATACAAGTTTAATGGCTTCAAAGTTTCTGGATCAGTGGTGTCATCAAAGCCGAGTTCACCAGCTCCGTAAGTGGCTGCAGAGCTTGCGTAGATGAGGTTCTTGCCGTACTTGGTGCACCATTCGAAAATGCGCTGAGTGTAGTAAGTGTTGTTCTCCCACAAAAACTCTTTGTTGGTTTCTGTCGTCGATGAGCAAGCCCCCATGTGGATGATCCAGGTCACTTGTTCTTGAACTTCGGCGCTCTCAAGGAAAGGCCAAAGATCATCTTTCAGCAGGAATTGACTGTACTTGCGGTTCTTTAAAACATTGCGTGTTTCAAGGTCTACAGAGTCGACGCAAACGATGTCCGTAAAGCCCTTCTGATTGAGCTCCCACACCATAGCGCTACCGATAAAACCATTAGCTCCAGTGACTATAACCACGATCATTCCTCCGTCTCTCTGCAATGTAGATAATTCAGGGTCTAAACTCAAGGTGCAAAGCTCCTAGTCAGCACTGAATTTTCTCTAAAAATCGGGCCCCAGGCTCAATTAAATCGCATTTGGAGGGCAAAAACCTAGGCACGAGGGTTGCTAATTTACGTCACATCCGGAGGGTGTTTTACGTGGTACGTACGCCGAAGTTTATAGTTTCAGCTTTGCTACTGACTCTAGCCATGGGGTCTTACATCGTCGTCGGTGGCAATGCACAGAAGCTTTCCAAGGTTAAAACAGCGGAGGAATACTGGGCCGAAACGGGTCTCAGTTCTCAGGCGCTAGAGGAGCTTTTGCAAGAGGGGTCTTGCGAGAGTTCTGAACGCTATTTCTACGCGTGTGTGAATGCGATTCAATCGGCATCGCAAAAGTTCGGATTCGATTTGACTGTTCAGGGGCAGTTGGTGCCTTCATCGAAATCCGCTAGCCAGACCTTCACAGAGAAGGAAATCTTGGCTCCTTGGAAAGCTTACCTCTCTTCTCAAAAACAAATTCCAACTCTGCCGTTCTTGGCAATTTGGAAAAATCTGTCTGCAAAAATCAAATCTGAACAGCAAAGTTACGCTGTTGGTTTGGGTATGAATGGCTTCTTGTCGGTTTTCCGCGATCCACACACATACCTTTTGCCAGCAAACATGTACACCGAGGTTGTTGCTAAAGCGAATCCGAAGAGTCTTTCAATCGGTGTCGTTGTTGGCCGCGATGATCAACACTATTTCGTTAAAAAAGTGATCGAGAATTCTTCGGCGTACCTTGCTGGTATTAAAAAAGGCGACGTGATTTTGTCGGTGAATGACAAAAAAGCGGATGGTCTGACAGCTCAAGAGCTTGGCGAGATGCTACGAGGCGAAGCTGGCAGTATTTTAGAGATCGAAATTCGTCGCCATAGTGAAACCAAAGAAATTCGTATTGTTCGTAGTGAGCAAACATTGCCAACTGTAAGCACGCAAATGTTAGAGGGCATCACTCCAGTGGGTGTTTTGACCATCAATAAATTTGCGATCAATGCCTGCCAAGAGGTTCGTACAGGATTGAGCGCTTTGAGACGCCAAGGTATTCGCGGCCTGCTTTTGGATTTGCGTGATAACCCAGGCGGGCAGATGGAAGAAGCCACTTGTATCACGGGTCTTTTTGTAGGACCGGGCAAGAAGGTTTTTGATATCAAGAATCTGGCTTTGGATATGGAAGACGAAAGCTCTTTCACAACCGAAGAAGCAGAGTACACAGGACCGATTGCTGTCTTGATCAATGCGGGCTCTGCAAGTGCGGCCGAGATCGTGGCAGGAGCGCTTCAAGATTACAAGCGCGCGACTCTTGTAGGCGAGAGAACTTTTGGCAAAGGCTCATTCCAAGAGGGCGAACTTTGGGCTAAGAACGACAAGATTGCGATTTTTGAGACCAAAGGTTTCTACTATTTGCCATCGGGAAGAAGCCCACAAATGACGGGCCTTATGCCGGATGTGCGCGTGACCTTTAAAGACCGCTTTGCTCTTCGCGAAGAAGATCAGTTCTGGAACCCATTGCAGGCTCCTATTGTATCTCTTGCGGGTATTGGCATCAGCGGTCTTGGATTGAGCTCGAATTTACAACCTGATCTTGCAACATGTATCAGCTTTGACAGCGACTTTCTTCCTCCGGAAGATCCAGAGATGAAAGAAGCGCACCGTGTTTTGAATTGCCGTGGCATTGCTGAACGAGGAGCAAGATGATTCATACCGACCTCTTTAAATTCAAGTTCATTCCGGCTCGAAAGCATTCGGATAAATTGATGATCGTTCTTCATGGTAAGGGCGATAGCATGCGTCCATTCCGTAATTTCGACGACGAGATGAATGTGCCCGAAATGAATTATCTTTTGCTAAATGCTCCGAAGAAATTCTTGGATGGGTATTCCTGGTACGGAGATCCTCCTTACGAGCGTGAAGGCGTTTTGAAGATCCGCGAGAAGCTCATGCAGCTTCTGGTAGAGCTTGAAATGCAAGGTTGGAAGAGCGAAAACACGTTCTTATTCGGCTTTTCCCAAGGCTGCTTAATCAGTGCTGATATCGGCATGAATTACCCAAAACGTTTGGGTGGTATTGTCGGAGTCAGCGGGTATTTCCATTTTTATCCGCGCTGGCGCCAGCAGCTTGCGAAAAATTCCCTAAAGACTCCGTGGGTATTTACTCATGGTCGTCAGGATGATCTATTGAAGCTTGAAGAAACCAAACACGGAGTCGAAAAACTTCGTGATGCGGGCTTCGATGTGGATTGGATCGAACTCGATAAAGAACACGTTTTGACGGACGAAGAAATGCCTTTGATCCGCAAATGGGTTCGTGATCATCTTAAAGATCTTGGTTAATAGTATTCGAAATACGTTTTTTTAATTTCATTCACGACATCGTCGCAATTTTCAACGGGCTGTGTTTGGTTGAAATTTCTAATTTTACAGATATCTAATGCTGCAGGAAAACTCCAAGGGGTATTCTGCAGCAGCGATTCAAGCTTGTTCTTTGCAAGTTGCACGTTTCCACTGCTGAAAGCCTTTTGTGCCTGCCCAAATTGGTGGAATGAGTACTCTGTCCAGATTTCTCTATAGACGTCATAATGATCCTGAGCAGAGACAATGATGGATGGATCACTTCTGAGGCTCATAAATTCTGTAGATCCGTCATAGAAAGAAAGGCCCTTTCCTTTCATTAGAAGTCGCCCAACCGGTAAGATCACTTGGTGATAAGACTCAGCAATCGGTAGCCTCAGAGTTGTAATAAAAGAAAATTTGTCTAGGTTCGGAAGTAGAATGTCTTCTTGAAAGTCCAAAGCTTTGCTAATAGCAGCTTTTTCGGCATCAATCTTCAAGGAAGTGTATTCCTGTACCTTCGAAACAAACCACGGAAAAAAGAGTGAATTACGTCCGACTACTAGAACATCGGGTCTTAGACCTATTACTTGTTGAACATACCGGAGTGCAAAGAATCTCGTGTCGCTAGAAGTGAATATGACCGTTGGATTCACAGGGGCTTCGCGGAGTAAGTTCGTCGCGTAGTCTTCAACAATAGTATTTTGCTTAAAGTTATTGAGCTGAGAATAAAAGTTTAAGCTTAGAAGTGCGCTGACAACCAAAGCTATTTCGATAAATCGTTTCAATAGATTCTTAGGTTTTGAGCCATAAAACTCTTTGAGTATATAGCCAAGCGCAAAGCAGAGCATGATGTGAAATAGAATTATAAAACGGTCCATGATCTCATAACGAAAGCCAATAAGAGGCGTATTGGAAAGTGCGAAGAAAACGAGCCCGTACAGTGTAAGCGATATCAGTACTAAAACTAGTTTTTTAGATTTAACTTTTTTGAACCCAAGTCGGACGGTCGCTAGGATCGCTACTGTAATGAATGAGTAGAATACAATCAGTGTCTGCGTTCCTAAATAGAGCCAGTTCGTCAGTGCAGAGCCACTTTCTTTGCTGCCAACGAGTTGAAATGTTCCATAGTCTTGCCTTAAAACGTGCGCAAATAAATTTTCTATCGAAGAAATATTCCCCCAAGAATGAAGACTGCGCGTATCTAAGAGCATCAGCGAAGCATAGAGACTCAAGAATATCAGGATACCTAAAACCGTGCCTAAGACTCCATCGCGATACTTCTTATTCTCCAATAGGACATCAATGACAATGGGACTTAAGAATATCAAGGTATGGTGATTCGTAAGACCTAGTGAAAACACAAGAGGGATCCAAAACTTTTTATTGATGCGCAAGTCTTCTGAAAAATAGAGATATAGAAGGCAAGACGCAAAGAAGGCATTCAGTATAAATACATCTGGAAGTTCCGAGTAGCGCCAAAAGATTCTTGAAAACGCCAGTGTTAATACGACTCCGCATGCAAGAGCCTTAGCGGGTTTCAGAAAACGCCATACAAAATATAGCGCTCCTAGCGAAGTACAAACGTTAAAAAAGGAAACTCTCCAGAATATAGAGCTATATTCAATGATTCTAACGAAGGCTGCATTTAACCAAACCCACAAAGGATATCCAGGAGGATGCGGAACAAATAATTTAAAGGCCGCGGTTGCCAATTCTCCGGTATCGCCAATTTGCACAGTCGTAGAAAGGCGAGAGATATAAATGAAGGCTATGAAACCGAAGAGAAGGAACGGCAATATAAAATCTTTGATAGATTTACGTGATATAAACATCTTTATAAAAATCTATAGAGTTTACAGATAGCTGTCTATCTCTTTCAAAGATCCATCAAGGCCGGAGAGGCGCTAAAACCTATTCCAACTTCCTGTATATACTGGGAGGGCCTTTTCTCGAAGGCGCTCCAAATTTTGATCAAACTGGGTTTTCTCCCAATCGTAAAAGAACGGGGTCTTGTTTCTTCTGAACTTGAAAAGGGTCCGTAGATATCTCATATACACCTCCTCTTGTTACTTTTATTTTCGGCAAGAGGGTGCTATATTTCAATACCAGGGGCAAAAGTACTATTTGGCGATACGATCGCCTTAGGCTCTGCCACTTCTGCGGAAGGATCAGCCTGTGTCACAAATTGACCAATTTTTAACGGCTCTGAAGCGCGCTCTTAAGAATAAACAATGGAACTACAAACAAGTTGCTGAAGCTTTGCATGTCAGCGAGTCCAGTGTGAAACGGTTGCTGAGTAATAAAAAAATCAGCCTTGATCGTATTGAAAAAATCTGTGAAGCCACGGGAATTAGTTTTTCGGATGTTTGTAAATTGGCCGAGTGGCAAGATGAAGATCCTTATTTGATTCTTTCTTTTGAGCAAGAAAAGCTTCTGTCCGAGAATCCGCGCCTTTTGCATTACTTCACTTTGCTGACGGAAGGGTACAAACCACAAAAAATTGAAAAAGAATTTCAGATCACTCAAGCAGAGAGTAAAAAATTTCTTTTCGCTTTGGATAAGTGCAATCTGATCGAGCTTCATCCGAAAGATAAAGTGAAGTTGATTAAAAATGGACTCTTCCGCTTCCGTCGCGATGGCCCTGTCGGCAAAGTAGTGTTTCAACAACTAAAAGAAGGCTATTTGTATTCAGATTTTAAAGCCAACGATGAGTTCATTCGCTTTGGAATGAGAAGACTGAGTAGTGCCGCCTTAGGAAAGCTCAAGGCAAAGATTGAAAAAATCTATCTGGAGCTTGAGGAAGAAGCGAACTACGAAATGCAAATTGAAAACAATGACAAAGAATACGGAATTCTTTTTGCGTATCGTCCTTGGCAGTATTCCATTATGAATGTTTTAAAAAAGAAAAATTCTTAAAACTTACGAAGAAGCCCTACGACAATACCCTTGATGGTGACTTCGTAAGGAGAAAGCCACAGAGATTGTAGTTTTTCATTGGCAGGGCGAAGCTCTACCATCAGTTCGTCATGGCTTCCACGTGGTGGCGTGCGCAGAAAAAAGCGCTTCACGGTTGCTTCGTTTTCCACAGTAGCCACAACAAGATCCCCATTTTTTGCACTCGATTGTTGTTGCACTAAAATAGTGTCGCCATCCCAAATGCCTTCATTGATCATCGAGTCGCCTTGAACCATCAGGGCGAAAGTCTTGTCACCTTGGCGAACCATCGCACTTGGGACACTAATAAACTCGTCATTCTTTAAAGATTCAATCGGGCAACCGGCAGCAACTTTGCCGAGGAGAGGAAGAGACAGGACCTCCTCCTTGCTTTGGAGGAGCGATGTCGGAGAAGGTCCTGTCGATGTGTATATGGATGGTGGTTTCTGCACAAGCTGAAGCGATCGCTTCTGGTTGGCAGAAACGCTCACGTAACCTTTACGGGTGAGTTGCTTAAGATAATTCTGGACCGAGTTGAACGACGCGAATCCAAAATGATCTCTAATCTCCTGATAGGACGGAGATATTCCTGAACTCTGTTGAAAGCCGTCGATGAATTCAAGGACGGCTTTTTCCTTCAAGGTTAAGTTCGCTTTTAAAGGGAGAGGCGAATTTTCATGCACCATTTACACATAAATTACATATGTAAGTTATGTGTAAGTCAAAAAGAAATACGTGCGTTAGGTGGGATTGGCGCAGAGTTTCATCACTCTACGCCGGAGACTGGACAATTCTCTTGGTTCGACTTGCAGTCAGCTAAACTAGGCCCTGCAACTTTGAGTTTATTCAGATCCACCTTTTCAGGGGTGGCAACAGAGCTGATGGCTCGCTTCTGCGAAACCAATTCTCTGGATGCTAATTCACTATGCGTGACCGGCAGTATGCTGCAGTTTTGATAAAGCAAAATTGCAACGGGATTAATGACCAACAGGGCCACGAAACTAAACCCACCCCTCTCGAGCATGAAGTCCTCCTCAAATAGAAAATTGTTCTTCTATCTATTCTACGGAGAAAGTGGTCCAGGACCTTAGTCGGAAATCGAATCTTCTCAAGATGAGACAAAGAAAGTTTCGCACTCAGGGAAATCTCGTCTTGAGACTGAGCAAATGACTGGCAATAATAGAAAAAGAGACATAAAAAGGATTTTATGAAAACTGCTGTAGTCCTAATTTTGAGCGCTATTCTTGGTATGCAAGCTTTCGCAGAAGAAGCACCCACTACAGAAAGTGAGCTCTCTAAAAAATGCATGGAGTCCCTGAAGACCTTTCCAGGCAAGCTCGACACCTCGTTGCTACAGAAAGCCTGCGACAAAGTAAAAGTGGATGATGGATGTACCAGCGTTCAAGGCCGTCCTATTTTTCATTATGAGAAATTTGCTAGCAACCAAGATGCAAAGAAGGTTCTTGTTTTCAGTTTGATCCACGGAGATGAAACTCACGCTGGAACCGTAGGACGTTATTGGATGGAACGCCTTGAGAGTTTTGATCCACGCAATTCATGGCGTGTTGTTCCTGTTTTGAATCCAGACGGCGTATTGGCAAAGACTCGTACCAATGCGAACAATGTAGATATCAATCGCAACTTCCCAACAAAAGATTGGGATCAATTGGCGAAGGCTTATTGGACAAAACAAACCAAGGCAAATCCTCGTCGCAATCCTGGAGAAGTCGCGGGCAGTGAGATTGAAACTAAATGTGCCTTGAAACACCTTGAGGATTTCAAGCCTGACTTTGTTGTCTCTATTCACACACCACTGAAGGTTTTGGATTTCGACGGACCTAAGGTGACTTTCCCGAAGTATGACTATCTTCCATGGAAGTCTTTGGGTCACTTCCCAGGCAGCTTGGGTCGCTATATGTGGTTTGAAAGACAGACTCCAGTTTTGACGACAGAGCTTAAAGAAGATCTGCCATCGTCACTAGCGCCTCTTGAAAAACTTCAAGATGTGATCGGTACCTTGGTAAAAATTGAAATCAAACCCAAGCGCGCCGATCATCAAGAGACAAAACAAGTGGTGAATTCAACATTCACCCACTCGTCTTCGGAAGCAAATTAGAACTTAAAAAGTTTTTTAAGCTCTTTATCGACATCTGCAGTGATGTTGACTTTGAGTGCGCCCAGGTTTTCTTGCAGCTGCTCGGTACGAGTTGCGCCCAAGATAACGCTGCTGACTCCATTCTGGAAATTAAGCCACGCTAAAGCCAATTGCGAACGTGAGCATCCTAGGTCGTCTGCGATCTTTTTCATTTGTTTTACACGCTCTACATTTTCTGGAGTGTACACGGTGTCTTTGAGCCATTCTATTTGCGTCAAGCGACCCTCTTTAACACCTTGATCGTATTTGCCGGTCAGCATTCCAGAGCCCAAGGGGCTCCAAGTGACAAGCCCCATGCCTAGGCGTGTAGCAGTTGGCTGGGTGTCTTTTTCAAACTTTTCGCGAGCAATCAAGCTGTACTGTGGTTGCTCCACTTGCGGTTTGTAGTAACCACGCTTTTCGCAAATTTCATAAGCTTGGTTCAATTGCTCTGACGTCCATTCGCTGGTGCCCCAGTAAAGAACCTTTCCTTGGCGAACAAGATCGTCCATGGCGCGAATGGTTTCTTCCAAAGGAGTTTCTGGATCATAGCGATGGCAGAAATAAATATCGAGATAATCAGTGCCAACTCTTTTTAGAGATTTGTCGATGGATTCCATGATGTGTTTACGAGAAAGACCTTTGTCGTTCACGTCGTCACTCATTGGCCAGAACAATTTGCTGGTAATCACTAGTTCATGGCGAGGAAAGTCTTTCAGAATTACGCCCATGGCTTTTTCAGAATCACCCTTCGCGTAAATGTCTGCGATATCGAAAAAATTAATTCCCGACTCGTATGCAAGATGAATGATGTTTTTGATGGTGGTGTCGTCTTTGACGGTTCCGCCGTAAGTGGTCCATCCGCCAAGTCCGTAAGTGCTGACTTTAGTTCCGCAGCGGCCGAGGTTTCGATAGGGCATGTTCGCTTTAAACATAAAAACACCTGATACCTTTCATTGTTCGGAAATGCTGAAAGATATCAGGTGATCAATAACTAGTAACTAGTGAATCATCGTATTTTGCATGGCATGGTGAATTGCCATGTTGCGTTCTTGCTGGCTCACAATGTTATCTTGAATGGCGACTAGCTTTGCAAGAAGTTGATCCTTTGCAGAACGAATTGCCGTAAAGATATCCTTGTCTAAGCCTTCTGCAGAAATTTTCGCATCGCCTTCTTTAAGGCTAATGGAAATCCTGTAGTGAGACTTGAGATCTTCCATGTCCACTTCTTTGCCCTCTGCTTCAATTTGAAGCGCCAGCTTCCCTGGATCTTTCAAGATCACAGAGATCACCGTTTGCGGAGTCACATAGGGCTCGAACTCCGCTATTTGCTGGTAAACATACGATTTTACTTCAGGACTGTCTTCGAGGGCGGCCTCGATAATAGCTGTTTGGGGGTTCAGAAGGTTCGCCATTAGATCCTCCTTTGCCGGTACATACTTGTTTCTTATATTGTAACAATGAGTTCGTATTAAGTCAGGTCAAGCTGTTGAGAAATGAAAAATATATTTGAAATGACATATATTTGATTTAGAATCTCGACCTTAGACGTGTTTATAGTGGTTTAGTCCTAAATTGAGACACAGGTGTTGTGGCTCTGAAAACCGCACTGGGAGCGAGTTTGGCGAATATTTCGAAGACCCCGCAGTTAGAAGAATCTTGGTTGAAAAATCTGAAATCAGAATTCGATAAAGACTACATGAAGAACTTGCGAAAGTTTTTACTGTCACAGAAGGAAGCTAAAAAAACCATTTATCCAAAAGGCGATGAATATTTTGCTGCTCTTAATTTGACTCCTCTGAAAAAAGTGAAGGTTGTAATTATTGGGCAAGATCCTTATCACGGGCCTGGTCAAGCTCATGGGTTGAGTTTCTCAGTTCGTGAAGGGGTTCGTTTTCCACCGTCACTTTTGAATATCTTCAAAGAGTTGCATAGCGACCTCGGATTGCCGATGCCAAAAAGTGGGGATCTTACTCACTGGGCAGAGCAGGGGGTTTTGTTGCTCAATGCTGTTTTGACAGTTGAGGACGGCAAAGCGGCGGCTCACCAAGGCAAAGGGTGGGAGCAATTTACTGATCAAGTTATTGCGACATTAAATGCGAACAAAGAACACGTGGTGTATTTGTTATGGGGAAGCTATGCACAGAAGAAAGCGGCATTTGTAGACCGCGACAAAAACTTGGTTTTGGAGTCCCCGCATCCTTCACCACTTTCAGCTCACCGTGGATTTTTTGGGTCTAAGCCGTTTTCGAAAATTAATAAATATCTTCGTGAACAAGGTATCAAAGAAATCGACTGGTCTTTGCCTTAATAATTTTTCATCAGGTCGAGACCTTTATAAAGGCCTGCGACCTCTTTTTCATAGCCATTGAATGCAAGTGTTGGGATCTTGGTAGGAAAGAACTTTCCATCCAAGATTCTTTCTGTGGATTGACTCCAGCGTGGGTGATCTTTCTTGGGATTCACATTCGCATAGAACCCATATTCATCGGGTCCTAACTTTTCCCAAAGACTCACAGGTCGTGTTTCGGTGAACTCAATTTTAACGATCGATTTAATACTTTTGAATCCATACTTCCACGGAACGATCAGGCGAATCGGAGCACCATTTTGTTTTGGCAACGCTTTGCCATACATGCCGGTCGCAATGAAAGTCAGAGGATGAAGAGCTTCTTCCATGGTAAGGCCTTCTATGTAGGGCCATGGATAGTGTGGCAGGCTGCTCATGTTGCTGCCGATTTTGTGATCGTCAAATGTTTGAAATTTTATGAACTTTGCTTTGGGATTCGGGTCGAGTTTCTTAATTATATCTGCCAAAGGGAAGCCGATCCACGGAACTACCATCGACCAAGCTTCAACACAGCGGAACCGATAGATGCGTTCCTCAAGCCCGCCTGAAAGAGCCGTGATGCCGTCGACGTCGAAAGTTTTGTTGGCACCTTTAAGCCCCAACACGTCGATCTTCCAAGGGCCTAGATTCCATTTTTTGACTTTCTCTTGGACAGCGTCTTTGTCGAGACTGAATTCGTAGAAGTTGTTATATCCTGTCGCGAATTCTTCTTTCGTCGCGGGACGATCTTTGTCATTCACAACATATGTCGAATTCTTTTTAAAAGTGAGCTTCTTCAGTTCTTCCTTAGCCCAGGCTTCAGGTATCAAGCCGCTTGTGACAAGGCCAGCTGCTCCAAGTCCCGCCGCTTTTAAGAGAGTGCGGCGATGGAAGTAGACTTCTTCAGGGGTCACGAGGTTTTCAGAAATCTCCCAGGACTTTTTGACTCTTGTAAGCATAGGTCTTCCTTTTTTAGAAGCTACATGGGAAATTATAAGAATGAAACTCACGGGCTCACAAACAAAATTTTTGCGCTGGACTTTGCGTGCGAGTTTCCTTCTACCGCTAGTGTACTGGGTCTATATGGGTCTACAAGGTGAGCTCGGAGTGCAACCCATTGTGACTGTAAATCGGCAGACGGGTTATGTGCTGTTATTCCTGATTCTGGCGAACCTGTGGCTTGGTGTTTTCATTCGCAGAAAATGGTTGGGACCACAGTGGATGCGTTGGATCTTTTCAGAACGCAGGTCTTTGGGGATCGCCGCTGGTTGCTATGTGATCTTGCATTTTGGTGCCTACTTAGGTCGTGAAGCTTTCGAGTCCAAGGCATTTGTTCAAATTTTTGAAAAGTTCTATCTGACAATGGGTTTTTTTGCGATGTGTATGGTTCTTGCCATGGCATTTACATCCAATGATTTTAGCGTCAAAAAACTAGGCTTTCAGCGGTGGAAAACTCTGCACCGCATGATTCATGTCGCTAGTATCTTTATCCTGATTCACATTTTCCTTATTGAAAAAGGCAATTTGCCACTGATGGCAATTATGACGTTTCCACTAATCCCATTCCAAATCTACCGGTTTTATGGCGCACTCATGCGGAAGCGCAAAAAAACATAGATTTCAAATTGAAACTCACAGAAAATAAGAGCGTTGATCTGTAAAGGAGATTGTTTA
The DNA here is from genome assembly GCF_047302465.1 of Bdellovibrio sp. HCB337. Taxonomy (GTDB): domain Bacteria; phylum Bdellovibrionota; class Bdellovibrionia; order Bdellovibrionales; family Bdellovibrionaceae; genus JACMRP01. The sequence continues at coordinate 361,618 of NZ_CP178621.1, forward strand.
TGAAATTCTTCAAAATTTTGTTGGTGCTGGGACTTGCTGGATCTGTTGTATACGCTACTGATAAAGCGCAAGTCGTAAAACAAAAAGCCTCTGAAACTGTAGATGCCGCTAGCGAATATACAAAAGAGCAAAAAGAAGCGATTCAAAAAAGCTATGATGAAAAAATGAAAGCTATCTCTGACGAAATCGCTGATCTTAAAAAAGATGCAAAAACAGCCAGCGGCAAAGCCAAAGATGGTCTTGATAAAGAAATTAAAGATCTCGAAAAAAAACAAAAAGCTCTTCAAAAAGATATGGCTCGCTGGAAAGAAAGCTCAGGCAAAGCTTGGGAAGAAATGAAATCCGGTATGAGTGCCGCTATGGATAAGATCAGTGAGTCTTATCAAAAAGCTAAAAAGGAATTTACAGAAAAAACATCTGAGTAGGTCTTGTGGCATCTTTTTCTTCTCGTTTAAATTTTGTGAGTCAGTGGCCATCCCCAAAGAAATTTGGGGATGATGTTTTGTTGATCTATGATCGTATTTTTGATCGCCATCCAAAAGTAGCGTCTTGGGTAAAGCAATTCCCGATCCGCTATGCTGTTAAATCCGGCGAAGACCTCAAAAGCCTCCAAAGCTTCCCAGTTCACATGAATACTATCTTGCAAAAGACTCATCATCTGTCTGCAAGACGTTTGAAGATTGTCGTGCTTGGTGGCGGCAGCGTCGGGGATTTTGGTGGATTCGTTGCCAGCGTTTACAAACGCGGTGTGGAACTTATTCATATTCCGAGTACTTGGCTTTCGGCGATGGATTCTGCTCATGGTGGAAAAACGGCGTTGAATGCCCGTGGTGCTAAAAACCAAGTAGGAACTTTTTATCCCGCCAAAGAAGTTTACCTGGTGAAGCCTTTGTTATTGGCTCAACCTGCAGAGAGAGGCTTTGAGGCCCTTGGTGAGCTGATCAAGATGGCTTTGCTTGCTGGCGGGCCTTTGTATCGCAAGCTCAACGCAGTTTCGACACTAAACGCGGGAACCTTGTGGCAGTTGTTACCTCTGGTCATTCGCGAAAAATATAAAATCGTGCAGAAAGATCCAGAAGAGAAAAAAGGCCTCCGTCACTTACTGAACTTTGGACATACGATGGGTCATGTGTTTGAAGCGCATTATGGTCTTCCTCACGGAGTTGCGGTGTTAGCAGGTCTTCAGTTTGCGATGGAGTGGAGCTATCAAAAGGGCTTCATGAATCAAAAAGACTATTTAAAATTGATGCAAGCGAAGTTCTGGCAAAAAGCCGTCAAGGCAAAACAACAAAGTGCTTGGAAGAATCTAAGCATGTTGGCATTGCTCAGTGAAAAGCCGCAAAGCTTCGTTCGTTATCTTGAACAGGATAAGAAAAAAACAAGTTCTCAGGATTTACGTTTTGTATTCTTAAAGAATCCTGGCAAGCCTGTTATTGCTGAAGTGAAAGTACAGGACTTCCTTCCCGAGATTGCGCGACAGCAATCTTTTTGGGGGTAGTTTGAAACAGTTCCACTTCACAGGCCGCATTCCTGCTTCGAAATCTTTAATGAACAGGGCGCTGATCATTCAAAGCTATGAGCCTCGTTTGAAGCTGGAAGGTGATTCAAGCTGTGATGACGTTGTTCACCTTCGTCAAAGTCTTCGCGGGCTTAAAAAGAAAAAGGTCTTTGATTGTGGGGAAGGCGGAACGACTTTACGTTTCTTAGCTTTTCGTTTGTCCCGCGAAAAGGGCGAGTTTCTTCTTAAGGGAACTCAGCGCCTTTTAAGCCGGCCGCAAAAAGAAATTAAGTCTATCCTTGTAAGGTTGGGCGTCGACGTAGCTTTTGAAAATCAGGGGATTCGCATTCGCTCAAGCGGATGGAAAGATCCAAAAAAGGCTTTGGTCATCAGCGCCAAAGACTCGAGTCAGTTTTTATCAGCTTTGTTTTTAAATGCTTGGGGTCTGGATTTTGATTTGAAGATTAAAGTCCAAGGAAAGATCACCTCTGAATCCTATTTTGTCATGACTTTGAAGGCACTGAAGGATCTGGGATTTAAGTACACTCAAAAAGGCTCTAACTTTGTCATACCTAAAGGACAACGAGTTGCTTTAAAAAAATACCTAGTTGAATCAGATTTAAGTTCGTTGTTTAGCGTAGCGTCTTTTGCAGCCGTATCGGGCGAAGCGTCTTTCAAAGAGTTTCCTAAAAAAAGTTTGCAGCCTGATTTAGCTTTCACGGATATTTTTCGACAAATGGGTGTCCGTAGTTCGCAAAAGGGGCAAAGTTTATCTGTACGGGCCCCTCAGAGGTTGAAACCCGTGCGTGTTAATTTAAAGAATTCTCCGGATTTGTTTCCGGTCCTAGCGGTTCTTTGCAGCTTTTCAGAGGGGAAATCCATTTTGTTTGGCGCTCCTCAGTTAGCATTGAAAGAATCCAATCGCATTCTTAAAACAGCAGAACTTTTAAAAAAGTCTGGAATCGCTTGCACCGCTCGTAAAGACGGGATCGTGATTTCAGGAAATGGTGGGATTTCAGTTCCACAGGAATTTTCGTTTGATCCGGATAAGGACCACCGTTTGGCTATGGCGGCGGCACTTTTGAAATTTTATGGCCATCGTATTAAAATTAAAGACCCTGATGTTGTTCGTAAAAGCTTTCCTGAGTTTTGGAGATACGTAGGAGTACGGCCATGATCACCGTGATTATTGGGCAAAGAGGAGTCGGTAAGACTCAGTTACTTAAGAGAATCCATCGTTATACGGAGTCTGCAAAGACTCCTTGTTTTGACCTGGATCAAGAAATTGAAAGACGCAGTAAAAAAAGCGTTCGCGCTATTTTTGAAAACGAAGGTGAAGAGGCCTTTCGTGAGATTGAAAAACGCGTTTTTCACGAAATCATCCTCGCACACTCGTCGTGTTATTTAGCGGTAGGAGCGGGCTTTCCAGTAGGAATGATTCCTTCTCACGCAAAAGTCTTGTGGGTGCAAAGAGCGACCGACCATGCTGGCAGAGTCTTTTTGGATCGTCCTCGCCTTGAGGCCGACTTGCCGCCACTTGAAGAGTATGAAAAGCGCGCTCGTACACGTGAGTTCCATTTTAGAAATGTTTACGACCAAATTTACTTCATGCCAGAGGGTTTGACGGAAGTTGATTCTTTAGAAGAAGAGATCGTGATTAAGCATAAAAAAGTGGTGGCGGGGAGCGTGACTTTATTGCCTGAGCTTTTTGTCAAAGAATCACGATGGCATAGCTTTATCGAACGGTATGCCAATCACGGCGTAGAATTTTTTGAAGTGCGTGATGATCTTTTAAATCACGATCAGATTCAAACTTGCTTGGGGTCTTTGTTTACAGAGAAATTTATTTTCTCGTTTCGTACAGGACAATCTGCGACTTACCCTCAAGGCAGCCAAGTTCTCTATTACGACTGGGCCTTAGAGTTAGGCGAGATGCCTCAACCAGTTAGATTCTTGAAGCAACGATTGATTATTTCTCTGCATGATTTGAAAGAGGGCGAAAGCCTGGAAAATGCGATTCAACGTTTGAACGACGAAACTGGTAAGTGTGTTCATTTGAAATTGGCGACAATGGTGAAAACTTTTGATGACCTTTTACTTGGTTACTTGTGGCAACAAGCGGATCCGCAAAATCGTAGCTTCTTGCCAAGATCCGAAAGTGGTCGTTGGGCGTGGTTTAGACTTTGGATGAAAGGTCGTCAACTTCTGAACTTCTGGCGTGATGCCGATGGCAGCGCCAAAGATCAGCCGGTATTGTATGAGTGGCTAGGTGTGCACTTCATCAAAACACATTTCGCGGCAGTCCTTGGTAAGCCTGTTTTGCAAAGCTGGACACCGATCGAACAAAAGAGCTTCTTTGAAGAGCGTAACGAGCCCGTTTTTAGAATCGAGATTGACCAGCTTGAGTGGGAGGAAGCTTTAAGGGCGTTGACGGTGATTGGCCTTCGTCAAGCCGCAGTCACTTCGCCATTGAAAGAAGAGGCCTACCATAGTTCGCAGCAAAAAAGCGAAGAGGCTGAACTGCTGCACGCGGTGAATACTCTGTATTACGATCAAGAGCGTAAGCAGTGGCGTGGCCACAATACCGATTTGGCAGGTTTTAAAGACCAGACTCAAGAAATTGATTCAGGTCGGTGTATTGTGCTTTGGGGCGGCGGCGGTACCTTGAATATGATGAAGAAGGTTTTGCCTCAGTCTTTTTGTTTTTCAGCAACCCGCGGTGAGATTCGAGAAGAAGACCAAACACGCTGGAAAAAAGAGCTTAAACCCGATGTTTTAGTCTGGGCAGCGCCACGAAAAGGCGATATGAAGTGGCCAGATCCCGACTGGAAACCTTCTTTGGTGATTGACCTTAATTACACGGAAGACTCTGCGGGACGGGAATACGCACAGCGAATCCATGCGGAATACCGCTCTGGGGTAAGAATGTTCCAAACCCAAGCGCAGCACCAAAGGGATTTTTGGGAGAATCAAACATGAGCGCCAGTTCTTTCGGATCCAGATTTATCGTCACGAGCTTCGGAGAGTCCCATGGCACCGCTTTAGGAGTGGTGATTGATGGCTGCCCAGCTGGTTTGAAGTTCGATGAGAATCTGCTAACGAAAGAACTTGAACGTCGTCGTCCAGGCGGGGACTTAGTTTCGCAAAGAAAAGAAGAAGATCTTCCAGAAATTTTGAGCGGTGTTTTTGAAGGTAAAACTTTGGGAACTCCGATCGCTATTATTGTTCGTAACAAAGATCAAAAATCTCAAGACTATGAAGCAATTAAAAATTCACCTCGGGCAGGACATGCCGACGATGTTTGGCAGCAAAAATTCGGGCACCGTGATTTCCGCGGTGGGGGACGTTCTTCGGGGCGTGAAACCGTGACCCGTGTGATGGCGGGAGCTGTCGCCCAGATGTTGTGTAAGCAGTTAGCTCCAGAAATGCAGTTGAAAGCATATTCGGCACAGGTAGGACCACATAGTCTAACCGAAGCTGACAGAGAAAAAATCTGGCAACAGGATGTGGATCAATTCACAGCACGTTTTCCGTCAGCTCAACACGAGAGAGTTCGTGAATTGCTGACTATGGCACAATCCCAAGGCGAGAGCTATGGGGGAGTAGCAGAGATTCGCATTAAAGGCGCACCAAAGGGTCTAGGACAGCCTGTCTTTCATAAGCTGAAGGCAGATCTGGCTGCGGCCTATATGAGCGTAGGGGCCACTGCAGGCGTAGAGCTTGGCGCAGGTGCGGAAGCCACCCAAGAAAAGGGAACTGCTTTTCATCAAGAGTCTCAGTCTGAGAATTACGGTGGTATTCGTGGTGGAATTTCAACGGGCGAAGAGATATTTCTGAAAGTACATTTCAAGCCGACGTCTTCCATTTTGGATATCGCTAAAAAGGGCCGTCATGATCCTTACATCGTGACACGAGCAGTTCCGGTTCTAGAGGCCATGACTTGGTTAGTACTTGCTGATCATTTGTTGTGGCAGCGTGGGGATCAAGTTTAAAGGCGACCCCACAGCAGCAAAGCTGCGGGGCCTTTTTAATACTACTTTGCTTGAACAAGCTGTTCTAATTTTTCAATACGTTTTTTAAGATCTGCGTTTTGCTCTTTGAGAGCGGCGATTTCGTCCTGAGATGACTTATCACTCAAACTCAATTCTTGAATAGCCTTGATTACTGGGCTAATTAGCTCAGAGTAATTTAGACCGTACATTCCGCTTTTAGGGTCACGCGAAACAATTGCTTCTTCTTTCGAAGAGTGTTTTGCTTCTTGAATCGCTTTTTCAGTTTCTTGTGCGATCAAACCGTAATGAAGTTTTTCATCGGCGCCGTTTTTCCAACGATAGAATACTGGACGAAGCTTTTCGATGAAGCTTAGGCCAAGATCAGAATTTTGAATTTCTTTTTTGGCACGTTCGTCAGAAGTGTTGATCGTTCCGTTAGTAGCGTAAACTTCAGTGAAGCGGAGAGAAGAGCCACCAAGAGCATAAGTGTTATCAATAGAAGGACTGATAACACCTGCTACTTGAAGTTTCGTAGATGGCGCAGTTGTACCAATACCTGTGTTACCATTATCAATCACGCGAATACGTTGATTGCCTTCACCATCGGCAAGAACAATATTATTGGAAGTACCTTCAGGTAGGCCTGTTACTTGTGCTCCAAGAATCGTATTGTATTTTCCAGTGCCAATTGTATTCCCTGTTTCATTTCCTACAATAGTATTAAATCCGAACTCATCAGTGGACGGGTTATAGTTGCTGAAAGCGGAGTTGCCTATAACAACATTTCTTGATCCTCTTAGGCTATTACTCATAGCATTTGATCCAACTACGACATTGGAAGAACCTTCTACGTTATTATTCAATGCTGCCCATCCAATTCCGACGTTTTGATCTCCGGTAATATGAGAAATCATGGCATTGTGTCCAACTGCGACATTTGAGCCACCAGATGTGTGCCTTCTTAGAGTCCCAGCACCTACTGCAACGTTCGCGTATATATCAGTTGCTAGTGAAAGTGCCTCAAAACCAACTGCAACGTTGTAGTCACCAACGGTATTTGATGCGAGGGCTGTTCTTCCTAGCGCCGCATTTCTGATTCCACTTCCGGTTCCTCTTCCAACGGTGATGCCATTGATTAAAGCATCCGTGTTGACGGTTAAGTACTTATCAGTTCCACAGTCACCAATTTGTGCACCCGAATATCCATAGGTGCCGCAGTTACCAACTATATTTAAGAATTGATGGCCAGAGGTATCACCTAAGTTAACCATATTGTCAGATGCTGGAAGTAAGTCGGCATTGATTGCTGTGCTGGCTAAGTTTGATAGAGCTGTATTTGCGCCTGCGCCGCCACCGCCGCCTCCGCCAAGCTGTTTCCAAGTCCCGTTTGCACTCAAGCCATAAAAGTTATTGGCAGTGTTGTCGAAAACAATTGAGCCAAATGGAGTATCGCCAGGTAATAATGTACGATCTTTAATTATTGGTGCAGAGAAGTCTTTCATCATCGGTGACAAAAATTCTGCAGACGCGGTTTGAGTTAGTGTAAGCGCCGGTAGGAGCGCTAACATAATAGCTTTATTTTTCATTATTCATCCTTTGAATATGGTTTCACTTTGTGTGAAATGAAAAATAGCAAAGTGTTTATATAAATAAAAATAATTTACAAGATACTGGACCAGCGTCTTGTGTCGAAGCTCTAAATTTAAATTGGAGTTGAGATAGTTGCTCGGCTAATTGATAAAAACTGCGAGAATAAAAAAGCGGGCTTTTTGAGCCCGCTTTGATTTTGTCCTTTATGAGTTTAAATTACTGAGTTTGGCTGAAGCCCGCGATCCAAGATACATACACGCGAGAGCCAACCTTCACGAAAGTATACACAGTGTGGGTGGTAGTCGTGCGTGTCGTATTTGTCGGTGCGAAAGAAGCATCAGCGAAAGTTGCACCACCATTATCGTTGAAGGTACACTTTGCTGTAGTGGTGCTTGTTACAACTAGAGTATAACTACCGCCTGATTTCATATTATCAAGGCGAATCACGCCTCCAGCACAGTCATACGAAGTTGATTGTACGTTACCTAAGTTGAAGTCGATCGTATTGTCTGTGTCAGCATTTGAAGCTGCATAGATTTGACCTGAAGCCTTGATGTTACCAGTAACTTCAAGTTTCTCTGTCGTAGGAGAGCCACCGATACCAACGTTACCGGTTGAACCGACGATTCTCAATCTTTCTTGATAAGCAGTCGCTCCAGTTTGCAGACCCAGAACAAAGTCAGGTGAGTAATTGGCTGCTCCAGTTACGGAGACGAAGCCCATATAACCTTCCTGATACAAGGCGCTGGAGTTTTTTACGCTACCAATTGCCAGAGCAGTATTGCCGTTGGCATTGTAGCCATTCGACATTCTTAATACATATGACGGACCTGAGGCTGCACCCGAACTAGTAGCGTAACTATTTGTCATATCATTACTTGCACTGAATGCACCGTATTGACCAGCGACAGTTGATACTAGCACTGAACCACCAGGCCAGCCGGATGTGCCATCACCAGGAGTCAAATTGATGCTACCGCCGACCGCGCCACCAGATCCGCCGTCTTGTGCAGCTAATGTAATGGCCGCACCAGTCGTGCTAGCTGCAGCTGTTCCGCCTTGTACATCAAAAGTACCAGATGGAGATGCAGTTCCAACACCAACATAACCACTTGCACGTACAGTTAAACCAGAACCCGCTGTCGAGTTAGATTGCATTCTTGCCACGATACCGTTTGTAGATGTGCCGGTATTTGCAACATTCAACAAACCGTTCGTAGAGTTGAGCGAGTTGTTAGAAGTCGTCAAGTTCAATAGGGTACCCGTCGTCAAAGCATTGGCACTCATCGACATTGGTGTTTGAGTATTTGCCGTAGACCAGTTCCAAACTTGCGCGTAGTTTGTGTTATCAATCGTGTTAGTAGCAGCAGCTTGAGTAATTGATGACAATGCAACAGTACCAGCATTGACCCAAGAAAGAACTCCAGCACCATCTGTTGACAGAACTTGGTTCGCAGCACCGTCGTCTGAAGGCAACGTCAGTGTATAACTTGAGAAAGACGCTGGAGCACGAACAGATACTTGGCTGCCACCATACGTTGCGTTGACATCAAACCCGGTACTACGAGTGACTCCGGAAACATCCAGTTTTGTAGCCGGAGTAATTGCGCTAATACCCACATTACCAGTGTTCAAGATTGTCATACGCGAGTCTGCCATTGTGGCGCTGCCGGATGTGGCCTTGTTCAAGAAGTGGAGGCTTCCGTATGAGCCTGAGCCACCGTAGGTACGTTCAAATGCGATTGCAGCATTGTAATAGGTGTCTCCTGAACTTGATTCGTTCTTGAATGCAATTCCAACTGCGGCGCCAGTCGACGCATTGAGATTCTGTAGGCGAATCGGCGTTTGCAGAGAAGCCGCTCCCGTCGGGTTCTTAACAGTGAGAATATCATCCGGATCTGTTGCTCCAATACCGACGTTGCCGTTAGCAAGAACTGTCAATCCAGTGCCAGCCGTAGAGTTAGACTGAATTCTTGCGACAATACCACTTGTAGAAGTGCCAGTATTTGCCACTCGGAAAAGACCGTTTGTCGAGTTGAGCGAGTTATTAGAAGTCGTCAAACTCAATAGAGTACCCGTTGTCAAAGCATTGGCACTCATCGACATTGGTGTTTGAGTATTTGCCGTAGACCAGTTCCAAGCCTGAGCATAGTTCGTATTATCAATTGTATTAGTAGCAGCAGCTTGAGTAATTGATGACAATGCAACATTACCAGCATTTGCCCAAGTCAGAACACCAGAACCGTTAGTGCTTAATACTTGGTTCGCAGTGCCATCGTCAACAGGCAACGTAAGAGTGTAGTTCGAGAACGAAGCAGGAGCAATGATAGTCGCCGTGCCAGATGTAGCACCTTTAACGCCTGCACCAAACATATTGGCAATACCCGATGCGTCCAATTGCAAGATTTTGCTAGCAACACCGGCTTGAGTTTTATCAACCGTTACTGAACCAGAACTATTCATGGTAGCGTCGCCTGACATAAGAACCGAAGTAGCACCGTTAGATGCGTTACCTACGAACATTCTTGCAGCGCCAAGGTAAAGATTGATGAGGTCGTTTTGGTTCATGTCGATGTCGCCGCTCATTGTACCACCAGCAAGTGGCAACTTCGAAGTATCGTTAACAGCTGCAGAAGTTACAGTTGTTAAGCGACCTTTAGCATCGTAAGTGATAACTGGTACATAGCCAGCAGTACCTACTGGACCACCAGCAGTGATCGTAGAAGCAAGAGTCAATGCACCAGTGTTGCTGATAGTAGCATCACCAGAGATAGAAACTTCAACCGCTTTACCAGAAGCATTACCAACCCAGATTTTAGAGTTAGCTAAGTCAGCAGTGTTGCTTACACCAGTCAATACAGTTGCCCAAGAAAGTGCACCAGCACCGTCAGTTTTAAGAACTTGGTTTGCACCACCGTCATCAGCTGGCAAAGTAAGTACGTAGTCTGTGAAAGCGCCAGAAGTTTGGATCGTGGCTTTACCAGTACCAGTTTGGATCTCAAGACCCTTCATAGTACCAACGCCTGAACCATTCAAAGCCAAGATCTTGTTGTTTTCAGCAGTTGTTGTTTTAACAACGGTTACTGAACCAGCGTTAGAAACAGCAGAGATATCACCAGAAAGCACGCGTGCTTCTGGACCACCAGACGCGTTACCAACCCAGATGTTAGTAGCAGTTAAGCCAGGCAAAAGAGCAGACTGAGCAGCCCAAGTTAAGTTACCAGAACCGTCAGTTTGCAAGAACTCGTTGGCACCACCATCAGTGTTAGGCAATGTGAGAGTGAAAGTACCAGCAGTAGCTTGACCACGGATAGAGATCGAACCGCTTGTAGAACCGTTAACGTTAACACCTTTAGTAGTAGCCACTGAACTTGCATCCAATTGAAGAATCTTGCTAGCTACTGCAGATTGAGTTTTATCAACAGTGATTGCGCCAGTATTAGAGATCGTAGCATCACCAGACATTGCACGAGCTTGTGGACCGTTAGAAGAGTTACCAATCCACAACAATGAGTCCGTCAAACCAGGCAATGTTGCAACAGGAGCAGCCCAAGTTAATACGCCAGAGCCATCAGTTTGTAAGAACTGACCGCTTGAACCAGCAGTGCTTGGGAAGCTAAGTGTAGTGTTTGTCGCAGTGTTAGGGTAACGAAGAGATACGATACCAGCACCTGCGCCACCAACATCAGCACCCTTAGTTACAGCTACTGAAGAAGCCGTCAATTGAAGGATCTTACTTGCAGCACCAGACTGAGTTTTATCAACAGTGATTGCGCCAGTATTGCTGATAGTAGCGTCACCTGACATCAAGCGAGCTTCTGGACCGCCAGACGCGTTACCGATCCACATATAAGAGTTAGCAATAGCTGGAAGAAGAGCAGACTGAGCAGCCCAAGTTAAGTTACCAGAACCGTCAGTTTGCAAGAACTCATTTGCACCACCATCACTGTTTGGAAGTGTCAAAGTGAAAGTACCAGCAGTAGCTTGACCACGGATAGAGATCGAACCGCTTGTAGAACCGTTAACGTTAACACCCTTAGTAGTTGCTACTGAGTTAGCATCTAATTGCAAGATTTTGCTAGCAACTGCAGTCTGAGTTTTATCAATAGTCACTGCACCGATATTATTAACGCCCACGATATCGCCAGATAGAGCGCGTTCTACGGCACCACCAGATACATTACCAACCCAGATATAAGCTTCAGTTAGGTCTTTTCCTTGTTTTGAATTGAAATTTACATAGTCAGCATTGCTAATTAAACCCGCAGTCACTGAGCCCGATGCAGAAGCCATTGGGATATTCAATGTGTGAGTCGCAGTCGCAGAGTTGAATGCTGGAGAGTTTCCAGAAGTACCGATTGCGAAAGTTTGGTTAACGGCAGTCAAACCATTCAAGTGAGTAATACCAGCGCCAGCAACACCCAAAGACTTCACAGTTGAACCGTCGAAGTATTTGATTGTGCCAGAGTCATACCACATTTGACCAGCAACTGTACCGTCAGTACCGTTAGCAGAAAGACCGAAGTACTTACTAGCAGCCATTGAAATGTTGCCAGTATTTGTGATGTCTTGGCCGCCCATATTAATAGCGCCAGACATAGTACCACCAGCAAGTGGAAGCTTAGTTGTATCATTTACAGCAGCTGAAGTAACAGCAGTCAAACGACCTTTAGCATCGTAAGTAATTACTGGTACATAACCAGAAGTTCCAACTGGACCGCCAGCAGTGATTGTCGAAGCCAAAGTCAATGCACCAGTGTTGCTGATAGTAGCATCGCCAGACATTGATACTTCAACCGCTTTACCAGAAGCATTACCAATCCACATTTTGCTATCAGCTAAATCAGCAGTGTTGCTTACTCCAGTCAAAACAGAAGCCCAAGACAATGCACCAGCACCATCAGTTTTAAGAACTTGGTTTGCACCACCGTCATCAGCTGGCAATGTCAAAACGTAATCAGTGAAAGCGCCAGAAGTTTGGATCGTGGCTTTACCAGTACCAGTTTGGATCTCAAGACCCTTCATAGTACCAACGCCTGTGCCATTAAGTGCTAGGATCTTGTTGTTTTCAGCAGTTGTTGTTTTAACAACAGTTACTGAACCTGTGTTAGAAACAGCAGAGATATCACCAGAAAGCACACGTGCTTCTGGACCACCTGAAGCATTACCAACCCAAATATTTGTAGCAGTCAACGAAGGTAGAGTTGCAGTAGGAGCGGCCCAAGTTAATACGCCAGAGCCATCAGTTTGTAAGAACTGACCGCTTGAACCAGCAGTGCTTGGGAAGCTAAGTGTAGTGTTTGTCGCAGTGTTAGGGTAACGAAGAGATACGATACCAGCACCTGCGCCACCAACATCAGCACCCTTAGTTACAGCTACTGAAGAAGCCGTTAACTGAAGGATTTTGCTAGCAGCTGCAGATTGAGTTTTATCAACAGTCAAAACACCAGAGTTAGAGATCGTAGCATCACCTGACATCAAGCGAGCTTCTGGACCGCCAGACGCGTTACCAAGCCACATATAAGAGTCAGCAATAGCTGGAAGAAGAGCAGATTGAGCAGCCCAAGTTAAGTTACCAGAACCGTCAGTTTGCAAGAACTCGTTGGCACCACCATCAGTGTTAGGCAATGTGAGAGTGAAAGTACCAGCAGTAGCTTGACCACGGATAGAGATCGAACCGCTTGTAGAACCGTTTACGTTAACACCCTTAGTAGTTGCTACTGAACTTGCATCCAATTGAAGGATTTTGCTAGCTACTGCTGTTTGAGTTTTATCAACAGTCAAAACACCGGTGTTGCTGATAGTAGCATCACCAGACATTGCACGAGCTTGAGCTCCACCAGAAGCATTACCAACCCAGATACTAGAATCAGCAAGAGCATTAGATTGTTTAGCGTTGAATGCAGACCAATCAGCAGAAGTTAAAGCACCACGATTAGTTGCAGAAGCACTTGGTAAACTGAATGTGTGAGCTGAACCTGAAGAGTTAACAGCGAAGTCAGAACCAGCACCATCAATCACGAATGATTGAGTAACAGCTGACAAACCATTCAAGTTAGTGATACCAGCACCAGCAACACCCAAAGACTTCACAGTTGAACCGTCGAAGTATTTGATCACGCCAGAGTCATACCACATTTGACCAGCAACTGTACCGTCAGTACCGTTAGCAGAAAGACCGAAGTACTTACTTGCAGCCATGTTGATGTTACCAACATTGTTAAAGTCTTGAGCGCCCATGTTGATAGCGCCAGACATAGTACCACCAGCAAGTGGCAATTTAGTCGTGTCATTTACAGCCGCTGAAGTTACAGCAGTCAAACGACCTTTAGCATCGTAAGTAATAACTGGAACGTAGCCAGATGTACCTACTGGGCCGCCCGCAGTGATTGTCGAAGCCAAAGTCAATGCACCAGTGTTAGAGATTGTTGCATCGCCAGACATTGATACTTCAACCGCTTTACCAGAAGCATTACCAATCCACATTTTAGAGTCAGCTAAATCAGCAGTGTTGCTTACACCAGTCAAAACAGAAACCCAAGACAATGCACCAGCACCATCAGTTTTAAGAACTTGGTTTGCACCACCGTCATCAGCTGGCAATGTCAAAACGTAATCAGTGAAAGCGCCAGAAGTTTGGATAGTTGCTTTACCAGTACCAGTTTGGATCTCAAGACCCTTCATAGTACCAACGCCTGTGCCATTAAGTGCTAGGATCTTGTTGTTTTCAGCAGTTGTTGTTTTAACAACAGTTACTGAACCTGTGTTAGAAACAGCAGAGATATCACCAGAAAGCACACGTGCTTCAGGACCACCAGATGCATTACCAACCCAGATGTTAGTAGCAGTTAAGCCAGGCAAAAGAGCAGACTGAGCGGCCCAAGTTAAGTTACCAGAACCATCAGTTTGCAAGAACTCGTTGGCACCGCCATCGTTGTTTGGAAGTGTCAAAGTGTAAGTACCAGCTGTTGCTTGTCCAAGGATAGAGATCGAACCGCTAGTAGAACCGTTAACGTTAACACCTTTAGTAGTAGCAACTGAGTTAGCATCTAATTGCAAGATTTTGCTAGCAACTGCAGTTTGAGTTTTATCAACAGTCAAAACACCAGAGTTAGAGATCGTAGCATCACCTGACATCAAGCGAGCTTCTGGACCACCAGACGCGTTACCAAGCCACATATAAGAGTTAGCAATAGCTGGAAGAAGAGCAGACTGAGCAGCCCAAGTAAGGTTGCCTGAACCATCAGTTTGTAAGAACTGATTTGCAGAACCTGCAGAAGCTGGGAAGCTCAAAGTCGTATTTGTCGCTGTATTAGGGTAGCGAAGAGACACGATACCTGCACCAGCACCACCGATATCTTCCCCTTTAGTAACTGCTACTGAAGAAGCAGTTAACTGAAGGATCTTACTAGCTGTACCAGTTTGCGTTTTATCAACAGTCAAAACACCAGTATTAGAAATCGTTGCGTCGCCTGACATAGCGCGAGCTTGCGCAGCACCAGAAGCATTACCAACCCAGATGCTTGAATCAGCTAAAGCATTTGATTGTTTTGCATTGAATGTAGACCAATCAGCTGAAGTCAAAGCACCACGATTAGTTGCAGAAGCACTTGGCAAGCTGAATGTATGAGCTCCACCAGCTGAGTTTACTGCGAAGTCAGAACCAGCACCGTCAATCACGAAAGATTGTGATACTGCTGAAAGACCATTTAAGTTAGTGATACCAGCACCAGCAACACCGAGTGATTTAACAGTAGAACCGTCAAAATACTTGATCACGCCAGAGTCATACCACATTTGACCAGCAACAGTACCATCAGTACCGTTAGCAGAAAGACCGAAGTACTTACTAGCAGCCATTGAAATGTTGCCAGTATTTGTGATGTCTTGGCCACCCATGTTGATAGCACCAGACATTGTACCGCCAGCAAGTGGCAATTTAGTAGTGTCATTTACAGCTGCAGAAGTAACTGCAGTCAAACGACCTTTAGCATCGTAAGTAATTACTGGTACATAACCAGAAGTTCCAACTGGACCACCAGCAGTGATTGTAGAAGCCAAAGTCAACGCACCAGTGTTGCTGATAGTAGCATCACCAGAGATAGAAACTTCTACCGCTTTACCAGAAGCATTACCAACCCAGATTTTTGAGTCAGCTAAGTTAGCTGTATTAGAAACACCTGAAAGAACAGACACCCAAGAAAGGATACCAGCGCCATCAGTCTTAAGAACTTGGTCTGCGTTACCGTCATCAGTAGGTAAAGTTAAAACGTAGTTTGTGAAGGCACCTGAAGTTTGGATTGTTGCCTTGCCAGCACCAGTTTGAACATCCAAACCTTTTACGTTACCAACACCCGAACCATCTAGAGCTAATAACTTATTTGCCTCGCCAGTTGTTGTTTTAACAACAGTGACAGAACCTGCATTAGATACAGAGAACACGTCACCAGAAAGTGTACGAGCTTCTGGACCGTTAGAAGCATTCCCAACCCACATTAAACCAGCATTCAAGCTAGGCAAAAGAGCTGATTGAGCATTCCATGAAAGATTTCCTGCACCGTCAGTTTGTAAGAACTGATTTGCAGAACCTGCAGAGTTAGGAAGAACTAAAGTATAAGTACCAGCAGTAGCTTGGCCACGGATAGAAACATTACCACTTGTAGAACCGTTTACATCCAAACCTTTGGAAGTAGCTACTGAATTTGCATCCAATTGAAGGATCTTGCTAGCTTGAGCAGTTTGAGTTTTATCAACAGTCAAAACACCAGTGTTGCTGATAGTAGCATCACCAGTCATTGCACGAGCTTGAGCAGCGCCTGAGGCGTTACCAACCCAGATCAAAGAATCAGCCAAAGAGCTTGATTGCTTTGCCATCATAGAAACGTAATCAGCATTACTGATAAGACCCGCAGTCACAGTACCAGCAGCATTAGCCATTGGAATGTTCAACGTGTGAGTATCAGTCACAGAGTTGAATGAAGGCGCATTGCCTGAAGTACCAATTGCAAATGTTTGAGTACCAGCAGTCAAACCATTAAGAGATGTAATACCAGCACCAGCTACACCTAATGATTTAACAGTAGAACCATCGAAGTACTTAATAGTACCAGCGTCATACCAAACTTGACCGGCAACAGTACCGTCAGTGCTATTTGCAGAAAGACCGAAGTATTTGTTAGCAGCCATGTTGATGTTGCCAACGTTATTCAAGTCTTGGCCACCCATATTGATAGCACCAGACATAGTGCCACCAGCTAAAGGCAATTTTGACGAATCATTAACAGCTGCAGAAGTAACTGCAGTCAAACGACCTTTAGCATCGTAAGTAATTACTGGCACATAACCAGCAGTACCTACTGGGCCACCTGCAGTGATAGTAGAAGCAAGAGTCAACACACCTGTATTAGAGAGTGTTGCATCACCAGTCATGCCACGAGCTTGAGCTGCACCAGAAGCATTACCTACCCAGATGCTGCCATCAGCAAGACCACTAGATTGTTTCGAGTTGAAAGTAACCCAGTCAGCGCTATCCAAGAAACCATCTGTAGTGCTATTTGCTTGAGCGATAGCAACGTCCGGCGCAGAAGCAGTACCACCAATTGTGATTGGAGCTGAACCAGTTACACTAGTTACAGAACCAGCACTCATAGATTGAAGAGTCCAATTTGTACCATTAGATACTAACACTTGGTTATTAGTCGCAGGACCCGCAGGCAAAGCCTGGCCCATCAAAGTAGTTACTTTGTTATTACCAGAAACGATTGTTACATCACCAGTAACTGGTAAGTAAGCAGTCAACGGAGCTTTCACTAAACGCCAGAACTCGTCGTACTGAGTTTGTGAAAGAGCGTCGTTAGTATTAGTAGTACGAGTAACAGTACCACCAACTTTTAACAATTCGCCTGTGCCGTAACCACCAACAGTCAAAGCAGCAGGAACTGGATTGATTTTCAATGTAGGAAGAGCTTGAGCAGCACCACCACCAACGCTGAAATAGATAGCCAAGATACGGCCAGCAGTTAAGTCAGATGGATTTGGAGTATAAGTACCACTACAGCTATTAGCTGTGCCAAGGCCGCTGAAAGTTTTAACGTTGCTGAATACGTCTGCCATATCCTTCACGCCAGCAGGCGCAGCAGAGTTATTATAAGAAGCAGAAGCAGGAACTAAAGTTGAATCATTTGAACCGATATCAAAAGAGAATGTACCACTAGCTTGAGACAAATCGAGTTGACGTTGTTCTGTATATAACCAGCACTGTCCTAAAGCATCGTAGACAGTAACAGTGAATCTTACATCATTAGACGTTACAGGCTCGTTGTTGGAATCGAGTATGCGGCCAGTGTATGTGATACCTGACGCGGCATTAGTTTGTTGAGAGAAAGCTAACAACATGACAACAGCAAATAGTAATTTTACGTACTTAGCCGATTCCGTAGTCAGTCCTTTAAAACTCTCCAGTAACGTACATGTAAGTGTTTTCATGTATTAAGGATCGGCAAAGGAGGCTGGGTTCTTGAGAAAAACCGGTTAAGATTTCTCATTCTTGAGCAAAACTTTTGAAAACTCTGCTCCATTTGGTCGGGCGAAACAGGGACCGTCTTGAAAACGAACATAACTAAAGGTTCGACAAAAAAATGGAAATTCGTGGATCGAAGTGGACCACCACTGTCTCATTCTAGGAATGTGAGTTTTGCTGTGGTGCCTGTTCCAATTAAAGGCTATAGGGTGCGCTCGACTAACAAAAAGTCTAGCGAACGCGGCCTGTGTAGATGTAAGCAATACCACCAGTAAGACTTGTGTATGTCACGTCGCTGAAGTCACCGGTCTGCTTCATTAAAGAAAGAAACTCTTCACGGCATGGGAAAGCCGCAGAGGATTTTTGCAAGTATTCGTAAGCTTCACCTTGTCCTGTGACTAAGCCACCAAGCTTCGGCAAAATCTTTTCAGAATAGAAATTGTAGAGAGGGCCGAAGACAGGAAACTGTACTTGCCCGAACTCTAGAACCATCACGTGCCCGCCACTTTTAGTAACACGAGCCATTTCTTTCAAACCTTTTACGGGGTCGCCAACATTGCGGATGCCGAAAGAAATACTGCTGATATCGAAGCTCTTGTCAGCGTACTGAAGCTGAGTCACATCTGCTTGTTCAAAGCGAATTTCAAGGCCTTTTGCGGCTGCTTTCGCAGGAGCAGGGATCAACATCTCTGCACAGAAATCTGTACCGATGACAGCGCCTTGAGCGCCTACGGCTTTTTTAAATTCAATCGCCAAATCACCAGTGCCAGTTGCGCAATCAAGGACTGATTGGCCAGCATGGGCGCCACTCATTTTAACCAGTTTTTTGCGCCAAAGGTGGTGAACACCCATTGAAAGGATGTCGTTTCCTTTGTCGTAATTCGCAGCCACTTTACTGAACATGCTGCGAATAACTTCTGGATTAGGAGAGTGTTTTTGTTGCACGAGAAAATCCTTATACCAAAGTGGCTTTTTGAAGAGGGCGATCCAAAGCCGTCAGAACTCTTTCGATTTTGTTCATCATCGTTTTGAAGTCATCAAAGGTTAGAGCTTGAGGACCATCAGAAAGAGCTTCCTTTGGACGCGGATGAACTTCAACGATGATACCGTCAGCGCCAGAGGCCGCAGCGGCAATTGCCAAGTCTGGAACCAAAGCGCGAATACCGACAGCGTGAGATGGATCCACGATCACTGGGAAGTGCGTGTTTTTCTTCACATAAACAACGGCATTCAAATCCAAAGTATTGCGAGTTGCAGTTTCGAAAGTACGGATTCCGCGTTCACACAAAATCACGTTTTGATTGCCACCGTTCGTAACGTACTCAGCGGCTTTAATCCATTCGTCAATCAATGAAGCAAAACCACGCTTCAAAAGAACAGGCTTGTTTTGACGACCCAACTCTTTCAACAAAGAGTAGTTGTGCATGTTACGAGAGCCTACTTGGAACATGTCCACCACATCGAAAACTTCTTCGATTTGGCGAGCATCGGTCACTTCAGAGACCAGGCCCATATTTGTTTCTTTGCAGACAGATTTAATGAAATCGAAAGAGGATTCGCCCAAACCTTGGAAGGTCTTTGACGAAGTTCTCATTTTCCAGATGCCCCCACGGAGCATGCAAGCGCCACTGGATTTAACTGACTTTGCAGTTTCCAAGAATTGGTCATGGCTTTCGATAGAGCACGGGCCTGCCAACACGGAAAACTGAGGTCCCCCAATATCAAGCGTGCCATAAGCCGTCTTGATCTTGACGATTTGGGTTGAGGGAGTTGTTTGCATACTTTCAATTTCCATAATACGAACTTCTTCAGTTTCTAAATTTTAGTAACGCTTAAAGGACCCAATTCCTACCACGCTTAATGACCCAAGGGGTCGAAAAACCGGGGCTTTTGTGGACGGGCAGATTAGCATGAAGGCTTTGAATTTTACAAACTTTTTAGAGCAAGGAGCCCTGTTGCGCGTAAGTGCAAACCAATGGTTTTTGCTCCAAGGACCCTTCACACAAAAATCAGAAATTATGGAGGGCGAAGTCGCCCTTTTTCATCCCGACTTTTTTGCAGAGCCAAACGCTAATTATTGGATTCCGGAAACATTCTATAGGCTTACGGATCATGACTTAGAGCACTTGTGTGCGGACTTCCATAAGTCTTTGTTGGCGCCGATGTCGTGGCAGGGCGCGGACTTGCAGAGTTTTAGCTCTTCTTTCAACTCTATTTTAAAGCAGATTCAAGCCGGAACCTTGAACAAGGCCGTGCCCATCGTTTTCGAAAAATCTACAGAAATACTGGGGCCACAGCGATTGGCGGCCATGATTCAGGCTCTGATCAAGGCTCCAACGAACTTGTACGTCTTCGGCTTTTGGCAAAAGGGGCAGGGGATTTTGGGGGCGACTCCCGAAGTTTTGCTGCGCCAATCGGGACAACATTTGACGACGATGGCTTTGGCGGGTACTTGCCCAAAATCTGAAACTGCGACCCGCAGTTCTTTGCTGGAAGATCCTAAAGAACGCCATGAACATGATTTGGTTGTTCAGGACATTCTGCAAAGCCTGAGACACTATGGCCATGTTCAAGCGCACGAAACTCAAGTGATGGAGCTACCAACTTTGTTTCACTTAAAAACTGATATCGATTGTGAATTGCCAGTGGGGCAGAGCTTTTCTTTTCTGAAGGCTTGTCAGGCTTTGCACCCAACTCCAGCCTTGGGGGTTTCGCCCCGCAGTTTTGATTATCAGTGGATGAAGACCTTGCCCGAGCAAAAAGGGCGCGGCGGTTTCGGAGCTCCATGGGGCTTGCAGTGGTCCCGTGAAGAAGCCCTCTGTTTGGTAGCTATTCGTAACATTCAGTGGAGCGCTGCCGGGTCCAGAATTGGTTCCGGATGTGGTATCGTCGCGCAGAGTGATTTACAACAAGAGTGGAGAGAACTGTCGCACAAACGGCAGTCCGTGAAAAAGGTGTTGGGATTAGAGTCATGACAAATATGCAGTTGGCAGCCAAGGTGTTGCAAGGGTTGGTATCTTCCGGAATTCGTGAGTTCTGTCTCTGTGCGGGGGCACGCAATAGTCCCTTCGTTCACATTTTAGAAGAGAACAAAGACGTCAAAGTTTATTCTTTTTTTGAAGAGCGTTCGGCGGCTTTCTTTGCACTAGGTCGCATGGCTAAAACGCAAAGACCTATGGCGGTCATCACAACTTCAGGGACAGCGGTTGCCGAGCTTTTGCCAGCGGCAATTGAAGCGACTTATTCCTCTTTGCCATTAGTGATGGTGACGGCAGATCGTCCGAAATCCTATCGTGGTTCGGGGGCTCCTCAGAGTATCGAGCAAGTTGGGATTTTTTCTTACTATATCGAAGCGTCTTTGGACATCGATGCCGAGAACCATCACTTTTCAATGAAGGGCCTTACTTGGAAAAAGCCCGTGCATATCAATGTGTGCTTTAGCGAGCCCCTCATTGACGGCCCTGTTGCGAAGCTAGATCTTACTTCTACGAGTGAGTGGGTGAAGTTTCCAGAGCAGTGTGAACCCAATGCAGGTCACGACACGACTCACTTCCTGAAGATCTACAATCCGATTGTGATTTTAGGAACATTGCCTTCAAAGGCGCAGCTGCCGATTTTGAATTTTCTTAAAAAAATTCAGTGCCCGATTTATGCAGAAGGTATTTCAGGTCTGCGTGGGCATCCTGATTTGAGTCACTTAGAAATCCGCTCTGGAGAAAACTACATCAATCACCTTTTGGACCAAGGCATTTGCAATGCGGTTCTGCGTATTGGTGGAGTTCCGACCGTACGGTTGTGGAGAGACCTTGAAGACAAACGTAAAAACCTGCCGGTTTTGTCTGTGGGATATAATCACTACTCGGGGTTAAGCCGTGAGGTGACTCACTTTACCCATCTAGCATCACTAGCCGTGATTCAAAGCCCAGAACACTTTAAAGATTTGGGTCCTTTGTTGAAGGAAGATCTTCAGCGCGCGAATGTGAAAGAGGACCTGTTGGCGAAGTATCCACGCTCTGAGCAAGGCTTGGTTTGGTCCCTTTCGAAAAAAATGAAGGGGCAATCAGTTTACCTTGGCAACAGTTTGCCAATTCGCCACTGGGATTTGGCAGCCGATTTTGATTCTTATCCTGGTCGTGTAGTTGGAAATCGCGGAGCTAACGGGATTGACGGTCAAGTTTCTACGTTCTTGGGCTGGGCCGAACCGAGTACTGAGAACTGGTGCATCGTTGGCGATTTGACGGCGATGTATGATTTGTCTTCTTTGTGGATTACGCCTCAGCTAGAGAATAAAAAAATGCGTCTTGTTGTGATCAACAATCGTGGTGGTCAGATCTTCCAGCGTATGTTCAAAAAAGACATCTTCTTAAATCGTCACGAAATCGAGTTCAGCCATTGGGCAAAAATGTTCAACTGGGATTACCAGGACTGGTCAACAATCCCTGCCGAGACCAATTTGAGCGATCGCCAATTGATCGAGCTGATTCCAGATCCGCAACAAACTGATGATTTCTTAAGGGAGTGGGAACAGCTTTGGAAAAAATAAAGATTCTCTGTCTTCATGGTTTCATGGGTCTGCCGACCGATTGGGATCTGATACAAAGTTACTTTATGGTTTCGCCTTTAGCCCATCAGTTCGAGTGGCGCTCGGTGGATTATATGAAAACGCCGGGCCTAGATTCCAAAAACAGTTTTGAAAACTGGGCAAAGAACTTCAATCAAAAAATCCGTGTGCAATTTCCCACGGGCCCTCGAGTTTTAGTGGGTTATTCTTTGGGGGGACGCTTAGCCCTTCAGGCTTTGAAGCAAGATCCTGCATTGTATGATAAAGCAATCTTCATTTCGACGAACCCTGGTTTGCAACGAGACAAAGAGAAGCAAGAACGTCAGGCGAATGATGAACAGTGGGCGAAAAAGTTTTTAGAATACCCATGGGAAACACTGATGAGAGAGTGGAATGCCCAAGGTGTTTTCAAAGACAGTCTGACAGAGCCACAAAGACTTGAAACGAGCTATCAACGCCCGCAGTTAGCCCAGGCATTGACCGAGTGGTCGTTAGCGGGCCAAGAAGATTTCCGGGATTTGATTACTCGACAGAGTGAGAAGATTTTGTGGGTCAGCGGAGAGAAAGATATTAAGTTTGCAAGTATTGCGATGGATCTTAAGAAACGTGCGCCTGCTATTCAGACCGAGATTTTTCCGAAAGCATCTCACCGGGTGTTATTTGATCAACCCAGTGAGCTTGCACAGAAGATGATTTCTTTTATAGAGTTTTAACAGCCAACATGATCCAAGTGAGGTAGATGCTGGCGTTCGTGATCGCAACGGACTTGTTGCATGTGCTGTCGTCGTCATTCACTCCACGAGTAGAAACGCCCCACAAAAGGTATTGGCCTTTAGATCCATTTTTTCCAGGAATATACACGTAAGCAGGACCGCCAGAGTCACCATGGCAAACGCCAGTGCCCTTCGTTTGATCCAATGTGATTTCTGTCGAACTGAAATTTGGATCCGCGATTTTTAAATTTCCAACGCGAAGAACTCCAACACTTGTAGGATCGCTCGCATCGCTCAAGCCGTAACCTAAAACTGATACAGGAGTCTCTTCACGAAGAATCGAGTAGTCTTCAAGGAAGGTTACAGGTTTGTAACCCACTGGCAATTCAGTGCCGTCAAACTTGATCACGGCGATGTCACCAGTATCGTAGCTTTCAAGTTGGCGCATTTCCCAGTATGGAGAGTATTTAGCAGCCAAAACTTGGCGACGTTCTGTTTTGCCATTTGGTCTTGCAGCGAAGAAGACATAAAGATTGGTTTGGTCTTCGGTGTCCAGGCAGTGAGCTGCCGTCAGAACGTGATTGTTATCCAAGATGGAGCCTGTGCATACATCCTTGGTAACTTTGTTCACGATAAAAACAACGCTTTTAGCGAGCTCGTTGTCGTTTTGAATTTCGCGTCCATTCACGATGTCTTGGGTGTCTTCAGATTCGAAGTTTTCGGCTTTAAAGTTGTCCGCAAGAGTGCAGGCCGAGAGCATGGTTGCCATCAAACTTACGCTGATCAATGATGCGATTTTATTAGAACCCCTCATAGCAGACCCCATCCCTAAACCCCCAGAAAAACGAGCACTTGAAGCGCTGCGTTGTGAGGCATAATCGCTGATTTTGGAGGCTTTCACAAGGGAAAGTTAGAGACCCCAACGAATTCGTTTTAAAGCGCGCTTTTTTATAAACTTTACATGGGTTTGATCAAGCCTATCGATGGGTCCCGTCACCGCATCTTGCGTTTTCGGAGAAAAAACAGAAACGCTTTTTCCGATGAGGCGAGGATTACAAACATCCAAATCTGAGAATGGTTTTGAGGTGTGAATTCCCTCAGACAAGGGCTCTATGCTGCCTTTTGCGGGTCTCTAAGATGAATTGATATGTTCCATTTTTAAAGCTGGGGACCTGAGGACATCTCGATAGAGTTTGTATAAGCGGATCGTTATACTAAATAAAACAGGGGAAGAAATATGAGCCGCACGTTAATTAGGTTTGCGCTTGCTGTTCTAGTATCATCATCATTTGTTCTGTTTTTTCAAAACTGTGGCCCAGCCAAGTTATCCGCCGATGGTCCTTTCCTTTCAGGAGGAATCGACCTGAGCTCTACCGTTGGATCAAAAGTAGACCTTCAAATTCTTTTGGCTGTAGCTTCTCAGGAAAGTGCCAATAATGTTCTCTACCCAAACGTTGATCCTAGCCTGAATCAATATGACTACGCAGAGGCTAGTCCTATCATTGAAAACATAGTTTTGAAGAATAACGATTTTACGAAAATCGCGTGGGTGCACGGTCCGTCTTCGTCCATTGTTGCTTTGGGTGATGCTTACAATAATGTTCATTATAGTGCGGATCGCGCGGGCGAGTATTATATCTTTGGGTACCGTGCGGATACGCCTTACTTGCTGACTCGTTTTAGGTTGTTACCAAAAGGGGCGACGACATTATCTTTGAATTCCGTGGGTGGTTATTCTGTAAATCAAAAGACAATTGAAGCGAACGAATCCGACGAATTAATTCTTTTGAATGTGGAAGCTCCGGCAGTGGATCTTAAATCTGTGCAATTCAAATTGAATAATTCTGGTGAAACCGTGGAAGGGAAACGTGCGCTTCTTCTCAAGAAGCGAGCTTCAGAGCGAGTGGATGTGAGCGTGAACCTCTCTGATATGGTGGGGCAGTCCGTGAGTAAAATGGTTTCGCTGCCTTCTTGGGCGACGCCAACACCAACACCTACACAAACGCCAACGCCTACTCCAATGCCGGTTCCTCTGATCACTTTGAGTTCCATGTCTCTAAATTTCGGGGACCAAATGGTGAATACCAACACGTTCGCCAAGTTTGTGACGGTCACTAATACTGGTGACGCTGTTCTGACATTTGTGTCTAAGGTGCCTAGTGCGGACTATTATATAAGCACAAACTCCAGCTGTGGGACTAGCTTAAGCCCAGATGCAAGTTGTACTATTGGGGTTTATTTCAATCCCACCATTTTGGGAAGCCGTAGCGGGACTTTAACTGTCACAACTAATGCTTCGAACTCTCCTCATGTAGTGTCTTTGTCGGGTAACGGCGTTACGCCAAAACTCACATTGAGTTCAACTTCATTGAGTTTCGGAAATCAACTTCTTAACACGAGCACCGCAATTAAATTTGTGACTATTACGAATACTGGGTCGGCGAATTTAAGTTTTACCAGCAAAACACTCACTACGGATTACTATCTCAGCTCAAGTTCGACGTGTGATGCAAGTCTTGCTCCTAATGCAAGTTGTACCATTGGGATTTATTTCAACCCAAGTATTCTTGGAACTCGTATTGGCTCTTTAACTATTACTTCCAACGACGCGATTTCTAGTCACGCAGTTTCTTTGTCAGGCTCCGGTACTACACCTACGCCTACACCTACACCTACGCCTACACCTACGCCTACGCCTACGCCTACGCCTACGCCTACGCCTACACCTACGCCTACGCCTACAGCAATGGCGACTGTGTTGCCCGCAAGTCTTGATTTTGGGTATACAGTTTTAAATACAAACACAGGCATTCAATATGTGACTGTCAATAATACGGGCGCTACATCTCTGTCATTCAGTTCAAAAATTATAACGACAGACTATTACTTGAGTGGCGGAACTTGTGGTACTTCGCTTGCAGCAGGCGGCAATTGCACGATCGGTGTATACTTTAAACCCACCATAAGTGGAACCCGCTCTGGTACTTTGACTCTGAACACGAATACAGCAAACTCTCCGCATGTAGTATCCTTGATAGGTTATGGAATTAGTCCAGCGGTGAGCCTGTCCACGACAGCACTTAGCTTCGGTAATCAGAACGTTGACACAAGTTCATCTGTGCAAACGGTCACCTTAACAAATACGGGAACTGCGACGTTAACAATTAGTAGAACTGTGACTGCTGATTTCTACATCAGCCCAGCATCGACGTGTGGAACAAGTTTGAATCCGACGGCCACTTGTACGATTGGGATTTACTTCAATCCGTCTGCTTCTGGAGCGCACGCGGGGGCTTTGACAATTACTACGAATGCCCAAAACTCACCACATAATGTAAGTTTGAATGGCTCAGGTGTTTCGGGTACGACGGCCGTATCTTTGTCCCCGAGTTCCTTGAGTTATGGTACTTCGGCCGTGGGTTCGACCAGTACTATTCAATATGTCACCGTTAGCAATAGCGGAAATGCGACACTCAACATTTCCGGTAAAACTGTGATCGGCAATTTCACTCAGGTCGGTGGGACGTGCGGCACCAGTCTATTGCCGGGCTCAACTTGTACAATCGGGGTGCGCTTTGCACCTACGACTGCGGGTAGCCATGCTGGGGCTCTTAACGTGATCTCCGATGATGCAAATTCGCCAGCTGTCGTTTCATTAACAGGAACCGCTGTAATGCCTTCCGTTACAACGACCCCGAATCCTCTGGCTTTTGGAAATCACGCCGTGGGAACCACAAGCGCCGAGCAAATTGTGTTTATTAAAAATACTGGAACAGTGAACGTCAATTTCGGACGAGGAACTGGCAGTAGTTTTTCATTCGGACCGACTCAGACTTGTACGGGCGCGCTCGCTCCTGGGGCAACGTGCTCTGTGGGGATGGTGTTTAAACCTACTACAACCGGAAGTAAAACTGGCACTTTGAATCTTACATTCGGAACTGGCGTACCAACAGTCTATGTGAATCTTTCCGGTACGGGCATCTAAGCCGGAAAGATTCCCTCTATTTTGCGAGAGTCCGTGGCCTTCTCAGTAAGGCTTACAAGCGTCGGTTGCCTCAATCAGGCCACTGCGAGTGCCAGGTTCGGCAGCTGCATGGCCGGCATCTGCGACGATGCTGAGCTTCGCTTCAGGCCATGCCTTATGCAGGTCCCAAGCACTACGAGCAGGACAGACAACGTCGTAGCGACCTTGCACGATGAAGGCTGGAATATGGCGAATCTTATGAACATTTTCGAGTATCCAATTGTCGGTTTCGAAAAATGCGTTGTTCATAAAGTAATGGCATTCGATTCTAGCAAAGCTAATAGCAGAATCTGGATCATCAAATTCCTCGATAGCCTGCTTACTTATAATCAATCTGGAGGTCGCGGCTTCCCACTTACTCCAGGCTTTTGCGGCCTCTAATTGGGTCGTGTAATTAGTATCGGTCAAACGTTTGTAGTACGCCTTTACAAGCTGATTCTGCTCTTCTTTTGGAATCGGTTTTATGTATTCATCCCAAATATCCGGGAAGATTTGCGATGCCCCTTCTTGGTAGAACCAATGGATTTCGGAAGGACGGCACAAGAAGATGCCCCGCAGGACCAAGGCAGAAACCCGCTGTGGGTGCGTGATTGCGTAAGTCAGCGCCAGAGTCGATCCCCAGCTACCGCCAAAGACCACCCACTTTTCGATCCCCATCAGAGTGCGAATTTTTTCGATATCACTGACAAGACTCCAAGTATCGTTTTCGCGAAGTTCAGCCAAAGGAGTGCTTTGGCCCGAGCCCCGTTGATCAAACAAAATGATGCGATAATGATTCGGATCAAAAAATCTGCGATGATCTGGATGAATACCACCACCGGGACCACCATGAAGAAATACAACAGGACGTCCTTTGGGATTGCCGACTTCTTCGTAGTAAAGCTCATGCAGCTCAGACACTTTCAAGCGGCCTGTATTGTAGGGTTGAATCTCGGGATAATAATCACGCATAGCCATTTGCGAACTCCTTATTTTGACTGCAAGACGATTTCTGCAACTTCGCAGTAAGTGCCTAAGCGAAGACTAGGGCCCCAGTAGCCAGTGCCTTGATTCACGTAGAGTTGCAGATTTTGAATTTTGTAAAGTCCCTTGCCATATTTTTCAAAAAAACCAATAAGCATATTCCAAGGGAAGAATTGCCCGCCATGAGTGTGACCTGAAAGTTGCAGCTCGATTCCTAACGGAGCTGCGATGTCGGCAAGTGATGGTTGGTGTGAGAGCAAGATTTTGAATGCTTCAGGGTTCATCTCTTGCTCAATTTTTTTAAAATCCGGTCCTTCAAGTTGGAACATCTTTGCTGCAGGATCAGGAACGCCCCAGATTTGCAGGTCAGCTTGGCCGATTTTCAAAGTGCGACTGTCATTAACAAGCACATTGAAGCCGATCTTACTAAAAGCGGGAACGCTCTTGGTTCCGTCCCAGTAGTATTCATGATTGCCAGGAACAAAGAAGCTTCCGTACTTGCTGGTAATTTTCTTTAGAAGTTCTAAGTCACTGACATAGCGAGAAGGAATATCATCCAGAATATCTCCGGTGTAGACGACCATGTCCACAGGCTTTTCCTCAGCGACTTTGATCAATTGATGGATAAATCGTGTCGGGAGGCTGCGGCTGATGTGCAGATCCGTGATATGCAAAATACGCAAACCTTCAAGATCTTTAGGCAGATTATCAAACTTGATTGGAACTTCGATACGGCGAGGTCCTCTGCGAACCACTAAGGTGCCAACTGCAATAAAGAGAACCGGCAAGAGCAAAGTCGTCAGGCTTCCGGTGGCTCCATAGAGGGTATCATTGAGTGATGGAGATTCCATAAATTGCCCGGCAAATCCAAGGATGTCCCGAAGAACTACAAAGACAATCAGAAAGTTAATATAGGCAATGGCCATGTGAGTGAAAAAGAAAAACGTGTCATGCCAGGCTTTGTGCTCGCGGCTGGATTTCATCCAGAAAAATAGAGGCAGGCTTAACACCATCAAAAATAAAATAGCTAAAAAACCGATGATGGACATCGTTGCCCACAGAGGGAAATCCGCAAAGCGGGTCAGCTGCTGAGAAATGTAAAAAAACATCGCTGCGACAAGAATGAATATAACAGCTCGGAAGATTCCCATATTTGATTCTTTCTTATTTCAAAAGATCCCGTGGCCAGTATTTTTGTTTTTCGTCAGGCTTAATGAAACTCACACTAGCTGCAATGTCGTTAGCTTTGTTGAAGTCTTCAACTGTAAAGCCATGCACGCGGTGAAGAACTTCATAGTCATCGGAAAGCTGAGTGGCAAAAATTCCCGGATCATCTGAGTTAATCGTAACCTTGATCCCTGCTGCGATCAGCTCGCGAATCGGATGTTCTTCGTAGGTTTTAAAGGCTTGGGTCAACCAGTTACTGATGGGACAAACCTCTAAAGGAATGCCCTTTTCACGTACGTAAGACAGGATGCTTTTGTCTTTGATGATTTGGATTCCGTGGCCAATGCGTTCGGCGCCCAGAATGTCGATAGAATCTTTCACCCACTGCGCGGATTGTGGCGTATTGGCCTCGCCCGAATGAACCGTAATGCGCAGTCCTGCTTTGCGAGCGCGTTCAAAAAGCGGGGCAAACTGTTTGGGATCAAAACCCTCTTCGTTGTCGGCAAGGTCAATGGCCAAGAAGCTATCTTTGTGGTCGATGGCAAAGTCGCAGACGCGTTCGGCCTCAGCCACAGGTTTTATTCTTTGCATAATGCAAATTAGACCCACTGCCATGGGGAAGTTCTTTTTGGCTTGCTCGATTCCTTTGAGCAAAGCTTTGTGTATTTTTTCAAAACTGAGGGAGCTATGGCCATCAGCGATAAAACTGGGGGCATAGCGCAACTCCATGATGCGAACGCCGTCATTGTAGGCATCTTCGCAGGCCTCATAGGCTAAACGGGTCAGAACTTCTTCGGAATGCAGCAGCTTTTGTGCTCTTAGGAACTTATTCAGAACGGCACCAAGATCCTTCATCTGTCCTGTGACGAGAAGAAAATCTCTCTGAGCGTCGTAGTTTTTAGGCAATTCCAGTCCCAATTTGGGCGCTAATTCCACCATCGTGCTCCAACGCATTGAGCAGTCGAGGTGACGGTGAAGTTCCACTTTTGGTAAAGCTCTCAAATCATGGGAATAAAGTTTTGTTGATTTCATTCTTAAAGAGCTATCATTCCTGCCCCGTCCTATGCATCTCTTTTTGTTGACGCAAATACACACTCTGACAGAGGATAACTGCATATGACAGAACCAATGAAAATTGCCAATAAGCTTGCGGGAAATCCCACACAAGATCCTCAATTTAAAACTTCTATTTCAGTCAATGACGGCAAAAAGATTGCTGCCGTAGATCCTCGCGCCACTCGCGCCTTGATCTCTCTCATGGACATGAATGCGGTTCTTGGCGGAGCGGCCTCGCACTACGGCGGTCCTGCAGCCTTGGCAGAATTAATGTCAGCGCTTCATGCTCATGTTTTTCACGAAGCAAAATCGGGTGGCAAACAATGGTTCGACCTTTACAATTTGGTCAACGATGCTGGTCACTGTGAAAATGGTCTTTACGCTTTGAAGGCTAATTACGGAATGGCGGGATTGAATTTGAACTCGCTTAAAAAATTCCGCTCCATCGAAAGTCCACTGACAGGCCATGGTGAAGTTCACTGCTTCCCGCAAGGTGTGTTTGTTAGCAATGGTCCTTTGGGGTCTGCGTTTCCACAAACTCAAGGTTTGGCGATGGGCGATGCAATGGCCGGCCGTAACCGCGTGACGGTGACGGTGGTGTCTGATGGCGCCAGCATGGAAGGTGAAGCGAAAGAAGCTTTCGCAGCAATCCCGGGTCTTGCAAAAACTGGCAAGATGGCTCCTTACGTGATGATTGTTAGTGATAACAACACGAAACTAACAGGTCGTATCGATGCTGAGAGCTTCTCGATGGTTCCGACTTTCGAGTCTTTGAAAACTTTGGGATGGAATGTGATCGTGCTTGAGAAAGCACATGATCTTCAAGCTTGCTATGACACCATCACAAAAGCTATCGACATGGCTCGTAAGAATCCAAAACAACCTGTTGCGATTCATGCAAAAACGATCAAAGGGATTGGAACGAAAAAAACTGCAGAGTCTGCTTCGGGTGGCCACGGTTTCCCTTTGAAAAGTCCGACTGAATTGCCAGCGTTCTTAGGTGAAATCTACAATGGCGAAGCCTATCCGACAGAGTTCACAGCATGGATTGAAGAGCTGAATAAATTGGAAGCTCATATTAAAGCCACTGCGGTGAAAGATACTGGCGAGAAAATTCAAAACGGTGTTGCGAGTGCATTGATTCGTGCCCGCAAAGAAAATCTTCCGGTTATTTCTGTGACTTCGGATCTTCCAGGTTCGACGGGTGTTGCTAGCTTCCGTAAGGAATTCCCAGCGGACTCTTTGGACGTGGGTGTTGCTGAAAGTAACATGGTGTCGGCTGCTGCAGGTCTTTCAAAAGTGGGTTACATCCCAGTTGTGGATACATTTGCTCAGTTTGGTGTGACAAAAGGTGCTTTGCCTTTCATCATGAGTTCTTTATCCGAAGCTCCAGTGATTGCGATCTTCTCGCACACAGGTTTTCAAGATGCGGCGGACGGAGCTTCTCACCAAAGTTTAAGTTACATGGCGATGCTTTCTTCTATTCCACATGTCGAGACTTATGCTCTGACTTGCAGTGAAGAAGCGGATGCTTTGGTTTACCAAGCAATTCGTAAAACTGCGGAAGCTCGTCGTAACGGCAAAGTACCTCCGTCTTATGTGTTCTTCTTGGGTCGTGAGAACTTCCCGAAATCCTACACTGCTGGTTTGAAATACGAACTCGGTCGTGGTCAGGTGCTTTTCGATAACACGGACAAGTATCCTCAGAACAGCGTGACGTTAATTGCGGCGGGTTCAATGATTCCTGAAACATTGAAAGCAGCGCAAGAGTTGACGAATCATAAAATCGGTTCTGTGATTTTGAATCCTTCTTGCTTGAATCACTTAGATTTAGCATTGCTCGAAGAGTGTTTGGCAAAAACCAACAACACTTTTGTGACTGTCGAGGATCACCAACTTATCGGTGGTCTTGGTCAGATGGTATGCCATGCATTGGCTGAAGAAGGCATGAGCTTCCGTTGTCACACTTTGGGTGTGCGCGGTGAGTTTGGCCAAAGTGCTTACACAGCATTGGATCTCTACAAAAAGCACGGACTAGATTCGGAATCGATCGCTGATAGTGCGGTTGAACTTTTCGACTAAGGATTTATGGAAGTCCTCGTAGACGTTTTAATTGTTCACGGCTTGTTGTTGTTGGTCGCGTTTGTTTTCATTTTTAGAAGCAAACTTTCAGAAAGATCTCAAAAGAAGCTACAGGTGGCTTTTTCTTTTTTTCTGCCGATATTTGGTCCTATTGTGACTATTGCCGTTCATGTTTCTGATTTGATAAAAGCAGAAAAACCTAGCGATCGATACATGGGACAAAGCTTCGATGAGAGTCCTTATCCCTGGTATTGGCCATTTTGATGAATGGGAATTTGTTTTTAGTCCCATTAAACAAAGAGTTGCTTGAGACTCTTTGCGAGTGGTTTAGAAGCCTTGACAGTGAGAGATCGCCTGAAATTAAATTATAAAAGATCACATATGAAATCATAAGGGAGATCGTTTGTTATATTGGCTTGGACAGGTGCTTGAAAATTATTATGGTCCCTTTCGTCTTTTTACGTCTCACTTATTTCTTGGTGGTTTGAGTACTGTTCTCTGCTTTGCTCTGACATTTTATTTTCTGCCCGTGTTGATGGGCTTACTTCCCACGGACCGTGGTCGCGCTCATGCGATTCAAAGTGGTGCCTCAAAAGGAAAGCCAACCGGGGCGGGAGTGATTTTCGTATCGATTTTTACTTTAGTTCAGTTTGTTTTGTTGCCTCCATCGCTACAGGCCTGGGGGATTTTAGTGCTGACTTTCTTGGCCATGTTGTCAGGCTACTTTGACGACTCCTCGGTTGATTCATGGGGAGAATATAAAAAGGCTTTGTTGGATGTTTTGTTAGCGGTTGGCGCATCGGCTTTGCTTTGTGAAATGCAGGACATGCATATATGGCTTCCGTTTACGACGACCGACATTATAGTTCCACCTATTGTATTTATACCGTTCTCAACGATTTTGATTTGGACTTCCATCAACTGCACCAATTGCAGCGATGGAGTAGATGGTCTTTCGGGAACTTTATCTGTTCTTGCTTTTGCAACCTTAGGGTCCGTTTTATACTTCGTGGTAGGTCACAAAGACATCGCCAACTATTTACTGCTTCCACATTATCAAGACGGTGCTGTATGGGGGATGATGGCATTTTCGATGGTCGGATGTATTTTGGGTTATCTTTGGTATAACGCTAATCCTTCGATGCTGTTAATGGGCGACGCAGGATCGCGTGCTTTAGGATTTTTGCTGGGAATTATTGTTATCAAATCTGGCAATCCGTTTACAGTTTTAATTGTATCCACCGTGTTGTTGGTAAATGGCGGAACTGGCTTATTGAAAGTCGCTTTGTTACGTTTTTTTAAAATTTCTTTATTTCGAACAATTCGGTTTCCGCTGCATGATCATGTTAGACATAACAAGGGCTGGTCAAACACTCAGGTGCTTGTACGTTTTTCGTTGATTCAAGTCATGCTTTTGATTGTCCTGCTCGTGATATTACTGAAGGTTCGTTAAGGTTTTCAATTCACGGCCGGTGGCTATTTCTGATCAATAAAACAAGCATCCAGCTCTGATAGCAGTAACCTCAACCAAGGTGCATTTTTCAGTTCTGGGCGGAAGACTCCGTAGAACTGTCTTGGTGCGAAAGTTTTGAGTGGCACAGGGATAATGTGATTGTTCGCGCTGACCGTTGAAATATGAGTGGGCATTGCGGCCCAGCCCACACCCGCGTTCACGAGTTTTGCGACGCTTAAGTAGTTTGCTGTGACTCTTGTGATGTTTAAACGATCGAAATTCACACCATGGCTTTGGCAAATTTGTCCTAGGATCTCGTCAGGATTTTTATAACAGATGCACGGAAGCTTAATTAACTCACTCCACAGGTCTTTTATTTTTGTCGGTGGGGTTTTTAGTAGCTTCTTCGGAATCACAATCATGAAGTGATCACGGAACAATGGTTTTGCTACCAGCTCACTAGTATTAGGAACTTGGTGAACAATACCGAAATCTAAAGTTCTGTTGATTAGTCCTGTAATCGTCGGCGCATTTGCAGACTCTACTAATTGCAAGGTTCCTGGGAATTTCAATTTGTCTGCAAAGCGATCCAGGATTTCACGGCGTGAAGCAATTTTCACATAGGATTTTGAAGGGTCCGCATGGCTTAGAGCTGTATGCTCTATGATCTCTTGAAGACCTTCGAGTTTTTCCTGCAATTGCACACGCAACTCTTCACCAAAAGCAGTCAGAACTTTTTGGCGTCCACGAAATGTGAATATGGCCTGAGGAAGCATTTTCTCGAGCGCCATCAACTGCTTTGATAAAGCAGGTTGCGAAATCCCCAGGCGGTTTGCGGCCGCTTGGACATTCTGAGTTTGGCTAAAACTAATAAAGGCTTCAATCAAGTGAATCGGTATTTTTGGCATAAGATTCTATAACAAAAGGAATATGAAATATGAATTAATATTCCTTATTTAACTCTCAGTTTCATGGGATGACTTCTGAACACATAAAAAAGGAAGGTTTATGAAGAAAATAGGGACATTTTTGATCGCATCCGTAATCTTAGGATCTATCGCCAAGGCGGATACCGAGACAGTCTACACTTGCACTCCAGACAAACCGACACCACTCGTAAGTCAGGTAATTTTGGTCGATGGCATTGGAAGAACAGGGACTTTGACGCTCGTGACGGTAAACGCGGATGGGCAAAAAAGCGAAGTTAGCGAGAGTGCGGAATACTATGATGATATGACGTACTTTGGATACTTTTCAGAGAAACTAGATACTGCCATCGAGTTTTATGATTTTGAAGACACAACCAGTGCTATTCTCAGGTTTGGAGATCAACTATTGCACATGAGTTGCCTGGAGCATGTGCGCCCCGTGGACCCTAATTAAGCTGATACCTTAGAATAAACTCATTCACGTAAGTGCGATCGAGATTTAGTAAGAAAAGCTCTTGTCGCACAAGGGCTTTTTCATCGGAAGATAAAGAGCGATTGCTGCGCTCTGGAGTCCATCCCCAGCCCCAGTGTAAACGGTGCTGAATCGGGGAGTTGTGGCCCCTCATGACGGCGCGGTAAATCAGAGTCGCCCAATAAGGGCCTGCAACGTCTTGTACACACTGTTTGAGGAATCCATCGGAGATATCTCTTTCAGAAAGAGCTCCGCCGAACCAATATCGTAAATCATGTTCGAAGCAACAGTGTTTCCAAAGGCCTGGTTGGCTTGTGGGGCCACTCATGAAAAACGTGCAGTTGTCAGTTTCAAAGGGCTGCAAACTATGAGTCTGCGCTCCACTCAAGCTCGCAGTGAATGTCAGAGCTAAACACAAGAGCAAATATCTCATAGTAGGCTCCTCGATTATTCAAAAATCTCAGGACATTCTTGAATACAAGATTCCCCACGAAGTGCGATCGCAGGTTGTTGGCACTCAGCAGTCATCTTGTGTTCAGAGATGCCAAAGTATTTTACGTAAGGAACGACATCCGTTTTTTTTCTTTGGGCTTCGCAAGCTTCTTTAGCGTAGCGCTCAAGACCCCAGCGGAAAAGGAATGTGGAAAACTCTGCGAGATATTCGCGAGCCTCGTACTTGTTGATGCCGATATTGTTTTGATCAGGACTTGATTGAGCAATCACGAAATCAAAATCTTTGTAGGTGATACTGACGCAGTTGGAATGTTTCTTAAGTCCGAAAGGATCTGCACCAACACTTTCAACCATAGCGACGTGATAGTCCGATGCTAAGATATCACCTGGCTTAAGAACTCCTGCCGTACCCACTTTTTTAGGAGCTAGGCACGAAAAGCCAGATTGATCAGGATGCACGTACATTCTTGCAGGATACTGATGCACCTCTGCCGCTCTCAAAGCCTTGCCACTTTTCAAACGAAGTCCACCCACGGCTAAAGAAGTGAAGACAAACCCAGAGCAGTCGATACCCAGTCCTGGAGAGCCTCCGTTACTGGTGATCCAATAATTCAGAGTCCCGTCTTTGGTGGAGGGCTTGCCACCATAGTCATAGACCATCGGATAGTTCTGGACGTTCACACAGCCCGGCGTCGGGCGATATTCACGAATGTAGTAGTGAGTTCTCGCTACGGCTTTAGGATCTGTGATTTTAACATAGTGGCCTGTCAGAGAATCTGGGTAACGACCGTTATTTTCAACGCCTTCAACATCGGCGATAGAACGAGCCATGGGCTTGAGTTGTAGGGATTCGCAGCTTTGATAGGCGGTTGCCAATGCTTTGCGAAGACCCATAACGGCAGGGGATGGATTTTGTGAAAACGCATTCAAACTAAAGAAAACGGTGATGATCGATAGCAGTGTCTTCATAACACTAATCATATCTGAATTTAGAAATACGCTGAGAGGAAGAACGGTGAGTGTAATTAGAATCTGGTCTATCGTCTTTTGCTGTGTTTTTACACGCATTCCTGAATGACGACATTTGCAACATAACTTTTCAAACCGACTTTTGTATTTTGGAGCTTAAATAACAGGAGGCACTTTTATGAAAGTCCTGATCGGTAGTCTTATTTTTCTTTGCACATTTTCAGCACACGCTGGGTTTCTTCTAGAGCCAGGCCTTACCTATGAAAAAGCCGATAACACCATAGCGTGGCCTTCGCCACTAACAACCTCAACGGGTTCCAGCTCAGGATTGGGATTTAATTTAAAAGCGGGTTGGTCATTTGGTTTACTTTACTTGGCGCTAGACGCTGGTATGTCTTCTCCGACTTTTAAGAACTCAGCAGTGGATTATGATGCCAGTGCCTCATCGACTCTTTACGCCGGTATTCTTGGAGTCGATCTTCCACTCGGATTTCGGGTCTGGGGTGGATATGTCTTCGACGGAAGCCTAGATCCCAAGGCATCGAATGGGTACGATGTGGTCTTCAAAAAAGCCAACGGCTATAAGCTAGGGGCTGGATTCAAACTCATTTTTGTTAGTTTCAATTTTGAGTATATGGATCTGCAATATACCGACTCTTCTATTGAAACACTGGCTGGTGTGAGTACCAATATTGACCTAGACGATAACTTTAAGAACAAAGTCTATCTCTTCAGTGTGAGTGTGCCACTGACGTTCTAAAAAAACAAAAAGGGAAGAGCCTTTCGGTTCTTCCCTTTGAGTGGTTTTAAAATTTTCAAAAATTAAGCTGCGTCAGCCATTGTAGACATACCAGTCAGCTGTTCATGAGAGAACGCAGACACGATGTCGACAAGGATAATTACGCGATTATCGACTTTACCCATTCCGCGCACGAACGACATTGTCGCTTCATTGCCCAAAACTGGAGAAGGTTCGATTTGGTTTTCAGTAAGGTCTGCAACCTCTTTTACTGAATCAACGATCATGCCCACTTGACCGATTTCAGTATCAATAACGATGATGCAAGTGTCGCGGGTGTGCTCTTGAGCATCCATCCCGAACTTCACGCGAAGGTTAACAACAGGGATGATCTTGCCACGAAGATTCATGACACCTTTTACATATTCAGGAGTACGAGGCACAGGAGTGATTTCAACGACACGGTTGATTTCACGGACCGTTTCTATAGGCACTCCGTATTGTTCATTTTGTAATTGGAAAGTCAGATATTGGCCCGGTTTTGCTTTTTTACTAATTTCACTCATGGTCTTGCGCCTTTCAATAGAATCTAAATTTCGTACTCTCTCTTTTCGATGTTTTAAGCTGCGTACTTTAGAGAAAAACGAATGAATTCCTGTTAAAAAATGACTGAAATCCCATCCTGAGGCGTTCTAAAAAAACGATAGAATGTTTGTTGTATAAAAATTTATTTAAGGCGCAGTAAAGTTCTGTTTATCAGACCCGACTAAGGAACATATTTCAATGTTTTCAAGAAGTTGGGGGCCAAGTTTCCCTCTGAAGACGCCGATAAAAATGTGAGTTCTTATCACAGGAGTTTTTGTAATGAGTGAAGACAATTCTTTTTTTGCAGAGCTGCAGACGGAGTTTCTGACAGAGTCTGCTTTCCTACTCGAGTCGTACGAGGAAAGCATGATGAGTTTGGAAAGCGGCGCAAAGCCTAGCGAAGATTTATCACAAATCTTTCGCGTAGCCCATTCGGTAAAAGGTGGTGCAGCAGCAGTCGGACTTCCAGATCTGGCGAAGTTTGCCCATGTGATGGAAGACTTGTTGTCTGTCCTACGCACAGATCCGAGTTTGGTGAACTCCAATGTAATTTCTTTGCTTTTGCAATCTGGTGATGAACTTAAAAAACGTATTGCTTCATTACAACAAGGCGAAAACTCTCCATGGGATCCAGCGGCTCTCGTTGAGCAATTGATTAAAGCACATGAAGAGATCACTGGAAAACCGTCAACTCATCACGGTGAACACGCAGCTCCTGCTGAAGAAGCAAAAGCGCAAGCTCCTGATGATTTCTTTGCAGCTTCAGCTCCAGCAGCAGAAGCTCCTGCAGGGGACGTGGCGAATCTGGATTTAATGGCAGAGCTCTTAGCACAAATGAGTCCCGAAGATCGCGCGGACTATGAAAAATCACAAGCACCCGCTGCATCAGCTCCAGCGCCTGCTCCAGTACCAACACCAGTTCCGGTAGAAAAACCGAAAGTGGTGGCAGAAGCAAAACCGGCAGCAGCGCCAGCGGCTGCAAATGCTGGAAATGGCAATGGCGGCCCAGCAAAGAGTGGGCCTGCTAAAAAAGAAAATATGGTTATCAAAGTAGATACCGGTCGTGTGGACTCGGTATTAGATGCCGTCGGCGAGCTCGTGGTTCTAAAAAACCAAATCGTGCATGACGACTATATAAAGACGGGTGGAAACGTTCGCCTTGAAGCTATCGTCGACCAATTAGATAAGGCCGTGCGTGAGCTTTACGAAAAAACTCTGAGCATCCGTATGACACCGTTGAAATCTCTTTTCGTGAAGATCCAACGTATCGTGCGTGACGTTTCTCTCACTTTGAATAAACCAGTCGATTTACAACTTGTGGGTGAAGAAACCGAAGTTGAAAGAACAGTGTTTGAGCTCTTAGGGGATCCTTTGGTTCACTTGGTGCGAAACGCGATGGACCACGGGGTTGAAAAACCTGAGATCCGTAAAGAACGCGAGAAACCGGCGACAGCTAAAGTGACTGTTTCTGCCAAACAATCTGGCGGTAACGTTATTATTGAAATCGTCGACGATGGTGGTGGTATCAATCGTGACAAGGTTCTTGCAAAAGCGATTGAAAAAAACCTAGTCCCGCACGGAGTAGATCCGAATACGATGCCTGACGAACAGGTTTTCCAGTTTATTTTTGCTCCAGGCTTTTCGACAGCAGACAAAGTCAGTGACTTGTCTGGTCGTGGCGTGGGTCTTGATGTTGTGAAATCCAACTTGGAACGCATCAACGGTAAAATCAATATTCAATCAAAACTAGGTCACGGGACAACATTCCGTCTGACGATTCCTCTTAGTACTGCGATTACTGATGGTATCGTTGTGGCTTTAGAAGGGGAAAGATACATTCTGCCGATTCACTCGATCCGCGAAATCGTACGTGTCATGCCGAAAGATTACACCGAGATCCCGGGTGCGGGCAAAGTCGCAAAAGTACGTGAATGCCTCGTTCCTGTGATTAACATCGGGCGCACTCTTGGGCACATCCACTATGATGTTAGCAGCACTCGTGGCCAAGATTGGCATCAAAGAAAGTCTGAGTCTTTAAGCGCTCGTCGTGAAGAGACCATGTTAGTCATTATTGAATCAATGTCAGGTCAGATGGCAATGCCAGTAGACGATGTTTTGGGCCAAGCGCAAGTGGTAGTGAAGCCACTGGCAACAGGCCAAGATATTCCAGAGGTTGCAGGAGCTGCGATTTTAGGGGACGGTCGTACCGTGCTGATTTTGGATCCGGCAATGATTGTATCCAAAGCAGCTAAGGGCGGAGACCACGAATTCGATCACAAGGAGCAAGCAGCGTGAGCGCGGCCAAAAAAATAGACCCAAAATTCAATCCGCAAAATATCTTTGAATATCAGGACATGGATCTTCAGCAAAAGACCTACGAGCTTTTTGCCAAGAAAATGTATGATATCGCAGGTGTTGATTTGCCGTTTTCACCTAAGAATCACGCGCTTCTTCGCAATCGTTTGATCAAGATTCTTCGTCGTCGCAGTTTAACTAGCTATGAGCAGTACTGGGATTTAGTGCAGACGGGTACTGACGAAGTGATGAATGAGTTTGTCTCGGCATTAACAACGAATATGACCTCGTTCTTCCGCGAATCAGCGCACTTTGATTTTCTAGGTAAAATTCTTCCAGAGCAATTTGGCAAAGTTCCTGAACTTCGTATCTGGTGTTGCGCAGCGAGCACGGGGCAAGAGCCTTACACGATCGCAATGACAGTCCGAGACAGCTTGCCTGAGTCACAAGTGGCCCGCACGAAAATCTTGGCAACGGATATCGACAATCAAGTCTTGAAGAAAGCATCCATCGGCAAATACGATGAAAAAGACATGCAGGGCTTGGATTCTGCTCGTCGCTTGAAGTATTTTAGCAAAGTAAAATCGACGGATAAGAAAACCGGCGAAGACCTTTTCCAAGCGGGCGATGATATTCACAAATTGATTCGTTTTGCGAACTTCAATTTGATGAACGAGACTTATGTTTTCCAAAATAAGTTTCATATCGTCTTCTGCCGTAACGTTTTGATCTATTTTGATGAAGCGACTACTAAAAAGGTAATCTCGAATCTTGCCAATGTGGTGGCTCCGGGCGGCTATTTGATTCTTGGGCATTCTGAATCGGGCAACGTGAAGCATGCCAATTTAAAACCGCTCTCTAGAGCTATCTATCAGAAGTTGTAAGGTGAACCATGAGTAAGATTCGTGTCTTGATAGTCGACGATTCAGCTGTGATCCGAAGACTTTTGGAAAAGTTCCTGTCTTCGTCGCCTGATATCGAGGTTGTGGGTTCCGCTGCGGATCCTTACATAGCTCGTGATAAACTTGTGCAACTTAAACCTGATGTCATGACTTTGGATGTAGAGATGCCGCGTATGGATGGCATTAGCTTTCTAGAAAAAGTCATGCAGCATATGCCAACTAGAACCATTATTTTTTCTAGCTTGGCAAAAACAGGTTCAGAGACTTATTTCCGTGCTCTTGAAGCTGGCGCCATTGAAATTATGGAAAAACCTTCTATTGACGTCTCTCAGTCGATGGAAACGCTGTCAGCGCAAATCATAGAAAAAGTAAAGGTCGTCGCTCGTGCTCGTATTAATCCAATCAAAAAAGTGGCGACACCGGGCACTCCGGTGCAAAAGTCGACATCGACATCTTTGGCAAGAACTACGCATCAGTTGATTGCCGTAGCGTCTTCTACCGGAGGCACTGAAGCTTTGAAGGTATTTCTTTCAGGAATGCCGGCGAATATTCCGGGAACTCTGGTGGTACAACATATGCCGCCAGGATTTACGAAATCTTTTGCCGATAATCTAAATAAAATGTTTCCCTTTGAAGTGAAAGAAGCTGAAGAGGGCGACCAAGTAGTACCAGGCCGTGTATTGATTGCTCCGGGCAATTATCATATGGAACTTTATCGTAGTGGTGCCTACTATCACGTGAAGCTTCACCAGGAAGCCCCTTTGCATAGCGTGCGCCCAGCAGCTGATTATATGATGAAATCTGTTGCCAAGTTCGTGGGTAAGAATGCTTGTGGAGTCGTGCTGACAGGTATGGGTAAAGACGGTGCCGAGGGTCTTTTAGAAATGAAAAAAGCCGGTGCCTATACAGTAGCTCAAAACGAAGAAACCTGCGTGGTTTACGGAATGCCTCAAGCAGCCGTAAATTTAGGGGCTGCTGACAAAGTTTTAGCTTTGGATAAAATAGCAGGCGAGTTGTTATCTAAGATTAGTGCTAAAGACGCCGCTTAATGCTGGTGAGCTTCTGAAGCATCCGTTGGAACCGGTTTATTCGCAAAGCGTTTAAACTGGTTCTCCCAGAAAAGAAGAGTGGCTCCAGTGATCGTGTAGTCCATCTGTGCTAGCTTGAGTGCTAATGGAAGAGCATCATTACGAAGGAAGCCCATTTGGCGGCGCTCTCCTTTACGCATGTACAAATCCACTTTTTGCAGATTATGAATCAAGTGCAAAGCCTTAAAGAAGGTAGCTTGTTCTTGTTTGAACATGCCCAGCTCGTCTCGTAAGAACCCTTGAAGGCGGTCGTCGTTTTGAATGTCGTTCAGATTCCACGACTCTTCACCATAGTGAGCTTTCAAGAAGGCAAACATAAAGCCAGAAAGCAATTCAGTCGGATCTTCGAACTTAAATCCGCAGTTCTTCATGCGCTGAAGATGGCACTCAAAAACGTTGGTCTTTTCAGCATCTCTGTAAATGGCCTGAAGACCACTCAGAGTATTTTCTAAAACACCCAAATCATGAAGTTCAATAAAGGTCAGTGCCGGATCTGGCAGACGCAGAATTTTTAAAAACTCTTCACGACGGCGTGGAAGTACCGCACGTTTCAACTCGGACGCGCACTGTACAATGGCACCCCTCATCTCTGTATCGATGATGAAGTTTACTTTGTGAGACAAACGAACTGCGCGAAGGATGCGGATAGGATCTTCGATAAAACGCTCTACCGAGTTTCCAATCATGCGGAGGGTGCGGTTCGCGATGTCTTTTTGACCATCACAATAGTCGATAATTTTTTGCTGAATAGGATCGTAGAACAGGGCATTGATCGTGAAGTCGCGGCGTTTCGCGTCCTCTTCACAAGAACCGAAGTAGTTGTCGCCAACAACTTCTGCCTCGCCGTCTTCAAGCTCTTCTTGGCGAACATTACGTCGGAATGTAGCAACTTCGAATTGCTGATCTCCACGGCGGACCAAAACTAAGCGGAAGCGTTTGCCGATCACATAAGCATGTGGAATTTTGCGTCGAACTTGATTGGGATGAGCATTGGTTGCGATATCGAAATCTTTGGGATGAATGCCAGCTAACAAGTCGCGAACGCAGCCGCCGACAAGGTAAGTTTCAAAGCCTTCATCTTGAAGGATGCGCACGATTTCCCGGGCATAAGGATCAATCCAGTCTTCGTGCAGTTGTGGTCTCGTAGTCAAATTCATCACCATTCTATTAAGTAGCACTTTTTGTTGTAATGGAAGTGCTAGACTGTGTCAATTTTTGAGGTATAAGAAGTCCATGGCTTACCTCGATTCCTTTCATTATCAGATCACAGGTCCAGAGAATGGCCGCCGTTGGGTGTTTGTTCACGGACTTATGGGGTATGGGGCTAACTGGCGTAAGATCGTTGCGGGTTTAGAGTCCACTGAAAGAGTTTTGGTATTTGATCAAAGAGGTCATGGCCGTTCGCAGAAGCCGGCACAGGGCTATTCTCCTGAGGATTACTCTGAGGATATCCAGCGTATTACCGAAGAGCTGGGTTGGGATCAGTTTATTTTGGTGGGCCATTCTATGGGTGGACGCAATTCATTAAACTTTGCTTACCGACATCCGGAAAAGCTTATCAAACTGGTTGTTGAAGATATCGGTCCTGAGGCCGCCCCGGATGCTGTTGATTACTATGAAAAGCTCCTTGGGGTGGTGCCGACTCCGTTCCCAACTCGAGAAGCCGCTCGCAATTTTTTCCAGAAGGACTTTCTAGAGATCGCCAAGACTCGTGATAAAGTGCAAGTCTTAGCCCAATTCTTTTATGCCAATATCGAAGATAAGCCAGATGGCACAGCCGACTGGCGCTTTTCTAAACAAGGAATTCTGAATTCCGTGATTGAGGGTCGTCTGCAAGAGCGATGGCATGAGGTAGAGTCTCTGCAGATGCCGACTCTCTGGGTCCGCGGAGCCCAGTCCCGTGAGCTTTCTAGGGAAA
Source organism: Bdellovibrio sp. HCB337 (assembly GCF_047302465.1). Taxonomy (GTDB): domain Bacteria; phylum Bdellovibrionota; class Bdellovibrionia; order Bdellovibrionales; family Bdellovibrionaceae; genus JACMRP01. The sequence continues at coordinate 405,586 of NZ_CP178621.1, forward strand.
GTTACGAAAGAATTTTACAGTCCAATCCAATGATTACTGGCGTCGAAATACCTAATGCGGGGCATTGGGTTCATTCTGAGCAACCGGCACTCTTTCTACAAGCTTTGAAGGATTTTGCAGGTGGTTTTTAGGTCCCTATAAACTGCCTGTTTCTTTGACTTTCCCAGAAGTTCTCATTACTTTGGCTTTTTTATGCCCAAATAATGTCCTCATTGGAGTGAAACCTTGAATTTTTCTGAGTTTAATCTAGATCCTAGCCTTAATTCCACTATTGAAAAACTCAATTATACGACATGCACTCCGATCCAAGAATTGTCTATTCCAGTGACCTTGGAAGGCCGTGATGTCGCGGGCTTAGCTCAAACAGGAACTGGTAAAACTGCCGCGTTTCTGCTTCCTTTGATGGAGCGAATTCTGCGTGCTCGTCCATTGCCTCCAGATGCCAGCGAAGAAACTAAAGCGTTGGTTGCAAAACGTGCCTTTCCAGATTGGAAACCGCAAAACTTCATCCTGATTTTGGTTCCAACTCGCGAGTTGGCAGAGCAAGTTCAAGAGAATGTCGAAAAGCTTTCTGAAGTTTCGGGTTTGAAGGGTTTCGCAATTTATGGCGGAACTGGCTACGACAAGCAAAAAGATGCTCTGAAAAACGGAGTGGAATTCATCGTAGCGACTCCGGGCCGTTTGATTGATCTTTACAAAGAACACTTGGTTGATTTGAAGCAAGTTCGTGCCATCGTTTTCGATGAAGCGGATCGCATGTTTGATATGGGCTTCAAAGACGACATGAAATACATCCTTCAGCGCGTTCCAAAAGAACGTCAGTTCTTGGTCTTCAGTGCGACTTTGAACTTTGACGTTTTGAATACCGCTTACCAATTCGGTGCGGATCCAGTGGAAGTGAACATCAGCCGTGATCAAGCCAAAGCTGAAAACGTGAAAGATGAAATTTTCCACGTTGGCCAGGATGAAAAGCCTCAACATTTGTTGTCACTTTTAAAACTTCACAAACCTCGTCAGGCTGTGATTTTCACAAACTTCAAATTGAACGTAGAGAAAATCACTCGCTTCTTGAACGACAATGGCGTTCCAGCAATGGCGATTTCTAGTTTGCTGACTCAAGCTCAACGCACGAAAGTGATGCAGCAGTTTAAAGCCGAAAATGATCTGAACATCCTAGTTGCGACAGATGTTGCGGCTCGTGGTTTGGACGTTCAAGGTGTCGACATGGTTGTAAACTTTGAACTGCCGATGGATAGCGAATCTTACGTTCACCGTATCGGTCGTACCGGCCGTGCAGGAACAACGGGGATTGCATTTAGTTTGGTCAGTGATCGTGATGTGGACTCTTTGGCTCGTATCGAAGACTATCTGAAGCACAAAGTGACTGTCGGATACATGGAAGACAAAGATCTTATCAAAGACTTCAAACCGTTTGTTTGGTCGGACTCTTCTTACTCTCGCTCTTATGAATCTCGTGAGGGTGGCGGTGGTGGCCGTTCTGAGCGTGGACCTCGCCGTGATGGTGGTGGTCGTCGCAACGATCGTCGTCCTCGTCGTGAGGGCGGACCAAGATCGGATCAACCTCGTCGCGAACATCGTGGGGAAGGTCGTCCGCAAGAACACCGTAAAGAGGGTAGTGGCCAAGGTCAACAAGGCCAGCAACGTCGTGGTGAACATCGCGGAGAGCAAAAACAACACCAAAAACGTGGACCTGATCAACGTCAGGATCAACGCCGTCCGCAACAACACGGAAAGGGTGGGCCGCATAAGCAGCAGTCTCACCAACAAAACCGTGGACCGCGCAAACCGCACGCACCGCAAGTTGCAGCGAAACAGAAGTCTATCGGAGAAAAGGTCTCTGGCTTCTTCAAAAAACTTTTCAGCTAAATTTATTTTAGAAGCTTGATAGCTTCTTCGTTCTGGATCTCTTTTGCGAGATCCAGAGGTTTTTTGCCGTCACCATTGGTGATTTCTTTTTTGGCTCCAGCTTTAATAAGCTTTTCTGCGATAGCATCCTGATCGTTGGTGATTGCCATGACAACAGCTGTATCACCCTCTGAGGTTTTGAGTTCTAGATCCACTTTTTGTTGAAGAAGATAGTCGATGACGTTCGTCTGACCGCTGGCAGCCGCTTGCATGAGAAGATTGATACCGCGATTATTCTGCTTATTGAGGTTCGATTGCTCTGCCGAATACTTTTTGAGGATTTGCACATTTCCGGTGTTAGCAGCTTCCAAAGCCATCTCTAAGGACAGAGGTTCCGCCACTGACATCAAAGAAATACAAAAAACACTGAGCAAAGATACAAGAGTCACCGAGAGACCTTCCTGCTCAGAGGTCTCCACTATCGCTTAGCGCATCGGATGGCATTTAAAGTTTATATCTGCCACTATTTGCTGGAACTGTGCTGGAGTCATCTCTGATATTTCCGCAGACATAATAGCAGCCGTGAAGTAACGCACGGAAGTGGTTTTTTCGCCCCAACTAGGATTAAGAATAAAATTTCTTAAGATGATCTCATGCAGAATCAGGCCGGCACGTTGGTACTCGTCCATGATATTCCAAAGATTTTCACTGATCATGTAGCGGTAAGGGCCGATAGTGGAAGTTCGAAGTTGCATGGCCACTTGCACTTTTTGGCAGGATTTCGGAATCACATAATATTGCTCATCACGAATATCACGCATTTCGACATTAGGAATTAAACGAGCTTCGGTCCAAAACCCCTGGGGTGTCAGATAAGAACTCAAGCACGAGTGAATTTCAGGGGATAGATGTTCCAAGGGCGCAATGATTTCTTGGGCAACGTCATTTATATTCACACTTTTGATACGGCTTAGATGAGGTTCATTTATGGGAGTTGTCAGATTGTAAAGGATGTTTCTCTCGAAGAGGTCCAAGAGCCGAGGACGTTCACGAGGACACAAAACGAGATCTCCACCATTGCAGATCTCATCGCCAGCAAAGGTAGATGCAGCAAAGAAAAAAATAAAGGCCGAGATCATGGTGCAAGTAATTTGTTTCATACTTATTTTTCCGCTTGAACATTGGTAAGTGGAATTAACTGAACACAAAGAGAGTAAACTTCGGAGTGAGGATCTGTCTCTAATATTTTGGCAATTTTTCTGCGGAAGAGTTTGATCTCGTCTTTTGCCTTACCAATTTTTTTTGGATTAATTGCCATGGTGATATAAGAAATATCTCGAAGCTCAACCGGCACGTCATGAATGGCGTGAATGCTTTTCTGTAACATAGACTCGTGCATGGAACGAATTACGTCGCTCGGAATGTTATTAGTTGTTGTTGAAAATCCGTTTGTTCTTACAAATCGTCCATCTACGGCCTCGATCATTTTCAATCTTAGAAGGCGTTGCAATGCTCCACTAGCTTCCTCTTCTTTGATCATTAGGCGTTTGGCCATCCACTTTGCATCCATTTTTGCATCTGCGACTTTGAGAAGATTAAGGATTGCCAAGTGGTACCATTGGCGAATGAACGCCAGCTCATCACTTTTAAGAAGGCGATCCGGACGTGAAACCTTCTGTATGTTTGGTGAGGACATTGGCATTTGATGGCCCTCTAGTTTTAACGCGCGTGAAATTTTACTTATGTAGTATGGAGATGGAAGTCTTTTTCCACTCAGGATTTCAGAGAGTTTTCCGGTGGAAATTTGCGCACGAAGTGCGAGTCCGCGTAAGGACATTTTTTTTGATTTCAAATGTGCGCGAACTAATTCTAAAAATTGTGCGTGTTCCAGTGTTCCCCTCCATGTAGCGGGAAAAGAAAATGAATGCGGATGCGTAAAAGAAGTGAACAATAAATTCCAAAAAATGTAATCTATTTTTGTGGGATAAAAGCGTTTCTCGATTCTTCTAGCAATCGTTTATTCCCGACCTTTGTTGTACGTAAATGATGTGTTGGCAACAAATAATTACCGACGGAGCTATGGATGGCTTTGCGATTTTTAGAAGGGTTTGAAGAGTACACCACGACGACGGGCAATGCCTTAGGTACCGAAGTGGTCCTGATGCGAAGTCACTCAGGATATCGTTGGAACTATTGGTATCGCGGAAGTGATATGGAGCTCAACGGATCTTTGTACCGTTCTCCACAAAGCAGTCCTACTGCCAAATCTTTGTACTTACGAAATTCACATTTGGATTTAGCTCTACCGAGTGTCAGTGAGATTTTTATTGGCATCGCAGTGCACCTGAATAGCCCCGGCACATTTTTGACTTTAAGTAGTACTAATTCCACTTCGGCGTCGTTACCAACGACAGGAATTCGCCTGCGCCGACACGAATCCAGTGGGTTTGAAGTTGTAGCTGGAAATACAGGCGTTAATTTAGCTCCCACGACTTCCCCTTGCATGCCTTTGAATACCTGGAGCTATGTTGAGCTCTATTATAAATTTGGGGCCAGTGGAGATATTCAGGTTCGGATCGAAGGTGTTGAGGTTCTAAACTTAACAGGGATAGACACTCGAGGTGGCGCGGCAAGCATTCAAAATCTCGCTCTTTGCTCTACGTCCTCCGCGATCCTATATTACTTCGATGATTTGTACCTTTGTGATGCTACGGGAACAGTCAATAACACCTTTCTGGGGCCCATCGCCGTGCAAACACGAATGCCGACAGCCGATTCGGCAGTGGCATTCACTCGCAACACAGGTACGAGCAATTTTTCCTGTGTGAATGAAATTCCTCACAACGGGGCAACTTCCTATGTGTCCTCGGCGACAGCTGGAAGTAGGGATCTCTACGAAACAGCAGACCTTTCTGGAACCGGCTTAGGGCCGATCGCAGGCATTCAGTGCAATGTGCGAGGACAGGCATTAGGCTCGTCGGCCAACTTGGCACTCACTATAGAGTCTCCTAAGGGAGCGCAGATTGGCGCTACAAAAACTCAGACGTCCGCAGCGTGGATTGCTGATTTTGATATTTTCGAAAAGCAAGCAGATGGATCTGATTGGACCGCTGCTGACGTTAACAACACTAAAATTGGATTTGATTCTGTTTAGAACAAAAAGGGGAAGCTGATGGCGTTGCTTTTTATTGAAGGATTTGATGAATACAACACAACTGGTACGAGTTTTCAGGCGGAGATATTCTCTGCAAACGCTAACAATGGATGTAGTTGGGTGTACTGGGATGGTATGAACGCTAGTAGTTTGGAAACATCTACGGCAGCTAGAACCAACCCTTCGGGAAATGGAAAAGCGACGGCCCACTATAATGGGTCATATCTCAGTATGGTTTTGCCGCCGTTGACTGAGGTCATTGTAGGGTTTGGATTTTACTCAAACACAACTTCAGGTTCGATGTGCTACCTTTCGTCGTCATTGCCGATAGCTTATTCTAACCACGTCGCAAACGGAATTCGTTTGACCAAAAATACGGATGGGTCCATCTCGGTGGTCAATAGTAGCACTAGCGCTGTCTTGGGCACATCAGCGGCGGCAGTTCTAGGAACTAATTTGTGGGATTATATTGAGGTTCACTATAAGTTTGGAGTCGCCGGAGATGTGAAAGTGCGAGTGAATGCCGTTGAAGTGATCAGCTTAACGGGTATTGATACTAGAGGATCTGCAACAGGGATCAATTGTCTTTCGCTGCGGGGTTTCTCTGGTGTCGCATGGAGCTTTTTTGATGATTTATATGTTTGTGATACTACGGGGACTATTAACAACACCTTTTTAGGACCCATCGGGGTTTATACTCTGGTCCCGAATGCGGATGCCTCTGTGCAGATGACTCCTAGCTCTGGCGCCAACTATAGCTGTGTGAATGAAATTCCCGTGAATACAACCAATTATGTGACGGCGACAAGCTTAGCTTTGACTGATTACTATGGAACTACAAATTTACCTGCTGGGGTCAACCCCACGTCTATCGCAGGTGTGCAAATCAATGCACGCAGTGTAAAGGTTGAGCATAATAATGCCAAATTAAAACTGGGTACTCGCTCAGGAGGGACGTCCTCTTTTGGGGTGGCAAAGGCAGTGTCAGTATCTACCTGGGTCACAAACTCCAGTATTTTTGAAACTCAACCGAGTGGTTCGGCTTGGGATAAAACTTCGATCGACAATATGGATATTGGACTTCTGTCAGACTCATGAATAAAAATCGTCGTTTCTTTCTTAAATGGAGTGCTTTAGGAATATTTTCTACTTGGTGGGACTCGTCTCATCGGGCCGTTGCGGGGATGATTCCTTTTGCATTTTGGAAAACATCAGCCAAAGGCACGGTTCAAGTTACACAAGCAGCAATGAAAGTAGCGCTTCAAGGTGGAAGTCCTAATGTTCGTACCACACAAATTGTGGCAAAGGTTGCAGGCGCTGGTGGCGCCTATCACTTTCGCACGACAAGGGTCGTTGCTAAGACCGCCGTTGTTGGTGGTGCGTATGGAGTTCATACCACGCGGGTCGTCGCCAAAGTCGCAGTAGTACCTTAGGTATTTTAGTGTTCTTTAGAAATAGCAATGGAGCGACTCGTTTTTGAAAATCTATGACGCGTTTCTAAGTTGTTTCTGGGTGTAAGAGCGAAACGCTTCCACAATTTAAAATAAAACTAGCATTGACAGATTTTTTCGGACTGTGCCTTATAAAGATATTCTAGATTGCGGACACTGGGGCAGGGGGGAATATGCTAAAGAGTTTTGTGATTGTAGTTTTCGGATTGTTTTTAGGCTTGCACATACAGGCGCATGCAACGCTTGTAGATTGGACTGAAAAAGGCAATGGTGGCGATATTCTAGTTTGCCAGGACGCTCGCCAGAATATGATGTACGATGCTTATGAAACGGAAGCACGTCATGGCCTAAAGGTAGTGCTGCCACCGGTTCAGACGGCAAACTCTGTAGATCCAGGAAACTATACGGGATTTGAAGATTTGGATGAGGCACTGAGAATCGCAGCACTTATTCTGAGCCGGGTGGAGTCCAGGGATCCTGAATTGAGTCAGGCCCTCCTTGAAGAAAACGCAAATTTTAAAAGCCAAGTTTATTTCATACCTAATACTAAGCTGATGCCCATTGACGATGGTGGAATTATTTTTCTTCCCGAGGGATGTGAAGTTCAGCAGCTCGTTGTTCAAAGAACTCCCAAGTTTGCGACTGACAAATTGTACACAGTTGCTTTGAATTACTGGAAAACGTTGAATATTCAGCAAAAGGCGGTAGCTATTGTTCATGAAGTTATCTATCGCAAGGCTCTTCGAGATCGTTATATGGAGAGCTCTGAGTTAGTTCGATATTTTAATGCGCTTCTTTTGTCGGACACCGTAAAAGATTGGGGCTACGCCGAATACAGAGACCTATATTACCGAGTCTTCCTCTTTGGAAATTAGTTTCATTTTTTGAATAGCAAAGGCCACGCATTTTTTTGCATGGCCTCGCTTCTCTATATGAAATCAAAATTTACTTTCTAGATGCTGCTGCTGTTGTTCCGCCTGCGGACATAATCGAGATCTGATACTTGGAGGTGTTTCCGGCAGCGTCGTAAGCGCGAGCTTCGATCACGTAACTTACACCTTTCGCAGCGCTCAACTTATACGGACACGAATAGCTTACGGCATAGTCCGTACAAATGAGTGTGCCATTTACGAGGAACTCCACTCTTGTAACTCCTACGTTATCTGAAGCTGACGCTTGCAAGTTCAAGCTTGTGCGAGGGCTGTAGACCATGCCATTGGCTGGACTGGTGATCGTCACAGACGGCGGTGTAGTATCTGCGACAATATTATTGATTGAGAACGACACTGAAGCAGAACTACCCACATTCCCATTGGCATCATAGGCTTTAGCCATCACATTGTGGTTCCCGTTCGTATAATTAGTCGTATTGATTGCAAGACTATACGGGGCGCTCGTGTCACTTCCTTTTAGACTACCGTCGATATAAAATTCAACTTTACTCACGCCCACGTTATCAGTTGCAGAGGCTGCCACAGTGATGTTGCCAGACACCGATGAGCCCGCACTTGGCGAGCTGATAGACGCCACTGGTGCTGTGCTATCTATGGGAGCCGGCCCAGATCCAACCCCAGTGATTCGAACAGACGCAGCAGAACTGTTGATCGAAATCGTTTCAACAGTCAAGCCTGTGGCCGGGTCTGTAAATTTGGCTCCGGTCAACAAAGCAGGATCCTTCATGTCGACAAACTCACTTCCGGCGGTCATATCTAGTAACAGATTTTTTCCGTTTTCTTGGGTTCCCAAGACTATTGTGACTCCGTTGAAGGCGTTGCTGGCATTCACGACAGATCGGTTTATGATCATCGCATCAAAACCGATCTGTTGACGGTACTCAATATAGAACCACTCGTGATCGCCTGCGGTGTTGAGACCTCGATATACTTTCAGAGCTCGCGCTTGAGTTCCTGCAAACTCGGCAGGTGAAATTGAGTAGACCCCATCCGCGGTCACTTCGTTTATCTCTCCGACAGAAAACCATCCTAGGCGTTCTTTTTGAAAGCTGTTCAGGTGCCCGATTGTTCCGCTATATCCCATGATATCCAATGTGTTCCCATACTCTTGGTGTGAGCAATCAGTAACCAGGCTTAACAGAGGAGCCCCTGTGCATTTGAGTGCGCTAGAATGTAGGACGCCTAGGTTGTGGGACAACTCATGTGCAATTGTTCTCAGAGTCATGCTGTTGTGAATCCAGGCAGTCGAGACCAGTGAACCTGTCTGCGCCATTCCCGAATAACCGCAAGCCGTATTCGCAGGGAAGACTAAAATATGTCGGTCATAATTTGAAACGACAATGCCTGCATTCGAAGCCATCTGCTTTGACAGCCTCTCGATTGCGAATCCATCGCAGCTCGTACTGTCCATAGCAAGAGTATACCATCCTACAACGGTACCAGCCACGGAGGTTCTATTCGAAGAATTCTCTAATATAAATGAATTGACCTGATTGAAAACCAAATCTTGAACCTGCTCGAGGGTCCAAGGCTTATCCAGTGGTTTATCTTGAAAGTTAACTAGGTAAACCAAAGTTTTTTGAACGCCCGTGGCCCCCGAATAATTAGAGGAAATTTGCGTAGAGCTTAAAGTAGAGTCATCGTAGGCCACATTCATCACTTCAATTTGTGATGACTGTTTTTGTTTTCCTGTCACGACCACAGATTTCGCGTTTAACATTCCGGCGTGTGGAACCTTATCGCTTAACAGCTCATAGCGACGCTGAGTTTTTTCTTCCTTCAAATAGACAGAGAGCTTATGCCCGCCATCCAAGCCATCACTGACATAGGCTTCAAGTTTACCTTTGAGTTTTACCTCAGATGTAGTTTTCGCGTGGATTGGTCCTGCGAATGCCAAGTTCAGAGCTAATGAAAGAATAAAAAGATAGACGCCGTTTGAACAAAATCTCATATTTCCCCCTAAATGCTGAACCTACCATGGTCGGCACTATTAGTTTCGGCGAAGCAGATGGCAACTTCACATATTCATTCATAAAATCTCATTACGAGATGTTTAAAATGTTTCCTAACGATAGGAAACGGTCGGATCTTTTGCAGGAACTAGAAGCTCCTTAGAGTCTGGGTATTTTATTGGTGCCTAGCTATCGATTGCATCAGTGACTATGGCGTAATCTGGGCGGCGAGGCCGGTCAGACGAAATTTAAAATTTACATTATTAAAATTCAGGACAAATTTCATGAGTCCCCCAGAGAACGATGTTTCGGAAGTGATTTCAACTGGGGGATTCACGCAGACACTGCCATCCGCTGGACACAGGGGGCGCCACCGCACCACAATTGTGAAGAGACATTTGGACTCGCCACTGGTGGTTGAGCAGGGTTGTCCTGTATGATCAATACCGACGGAAGAGCCATCCGAAAGAAGAGTTCCATCAAGACCAACTACTTTCAGCGTTTGAGGGCTCATATTGTAAGTGCAAGTAGCCTGAGCAATGCATTTTATGGGCGCATTCTCGGGCAAGTTGACGATCGTTTTGATGGCCTGAGTATTGTTGAGCGTGGTTTTTATATTTTCCATAGCTAGGACTAAGTTGGTTTTTATATTGGCCGCTACGACCTGGCGCTTGTAACTCAGTAAGGGCGTGATCGCGTGGACCAAATATAAAAGAAGAACGCAGGAAATCATTGCGATGATGGCTATCACAGAGAAATTGCCCTGTGAGTTTCCTATTCTAACCATAGAGATCCCTTGAGTTGTTGTTGGCAACATGAGGACCCGCCTAAACTGCACACATAGTCCGTGCTGCAATTTGCACAACTAAAGCCAGTAACTTTTCCATTTACAACTTCTGTAGAAAAACCAACAAAACCAGTGTTGTTCTGTGCGCCTATTTTAAATTCTGTGCTGTTTGTGCCAATGGCATTCACTGCATTGGTGTTGTTATATTCGCAATAAGTGGCATTCGCCAGTTGTTGGGTTTGGTTTATATTGGTGATGTTGAGAGGAACACTGAGATTTCCCATTGAGGCTTCTTCAACATCGACGGTCATTTTTTTTGTGGAGCCGGTGCTATTGTAAAGGGCTGCGATATGTTCATGCTGAAGAAGTCCGTGACCCTGAGTTTCCAGGGGGACTTGCAAGCGGGGTAATTCCGTATATCCATGGGTGGAGGCCCGACCAATGAGGGCCCGAGCTCTGCCTGAAGAGGGGTTCATATCGCAATATACTTTAAACGGGCAGAGACCGCCGTTACCATCAGGATCTACCAAGTAAATGTCGCTGATTGTATTCCCCGCGTTCAAGGCATCCTGGCAGTTTTTATAGGTGGTAGGAAGGTTCAGTGCAAACTCAAAGGAATCAACAAGGATCTCGGGTTGATCTGCAGTAGCGGGGGTTAGGTACTTCATAAATATGAGAATGTCGGGTGTTTTACAGCCTTCTCCAGAGCAAACCAAGCGGAAGTTGGAATTCAAAATGGTGGTGCACGAAGTTTGAGTGCTGGGGCATTTGTGCAAATTCTTGTCAAATTTTGTGACGCCGGGGTCATTCAAGAGCTCAACTTGTTCATCGAAGATCTTCAGACTTCCTGTAAGTCCAGAGGTACATGTTTTTGAGAGGAGGCAAGAAAGATTATTGTTGGGATGGGTAAGCGAGTTCACCTGAATGCATGTATTTTCCAGCATGTTCCTGAATTCGACTTTGGAGCCCATGCGCCCAATATTACTTTCGACGGTATAGATTTCTTTAAGAACCGTATTAAAAACAAAATAGGCGGCGGCAATCATAAAAGTGCTGATGGCGAGCCCGATCAGAGTCTCAATGAGAGAAAATCCACGATGATTCATTTTCTTACCAAGACCCCGTTGTTCCGTTATTTAAAAGCAGGGTAATTTGATCGCCTTCTTGCAAAGCCCCTTCTTGGAAGATCACCTTGTTGCTGACCACTTCGTATTTACTCGGATCTAAAGTGAACGAGCTGCCTGCACGAGTGATACTGATGCCGACAATTTTGTCGTCGCTGGTCAGGCTGCTGAAGACATAAGTGTTATTGATCTTGGAAAGGATGTTGGCGCTTAAGGTGTCAAAGCTGACATCGTAGTTTGAGTTACAAACGCTTTCATATCCAGACAGGGGACTCTCCAAACGACTTATAAAGTTTTTATAAGTCGTGCCATAGGTGCCATCTGTCAGACTGCACAGTCCCAAGTCCTTGATGGGGTCTTGGATGTAGGCTTTCACGGCAAAGCCACTGTTTCCAAATTTGGTTTTAAGTGTGGAAACAAGGTAAGACCCGAGTCTTTCTCGAGCTTCGTTGGTTAAGTTACCATTGGTAGTGACTGTGCCGTCCATTTGGGTGAAGGACGTGACTTGCAAGTTCGTCGTTGTTGTTGCAACAGACTTACTGGCACTGACTTTACAAAATATCTGAGTAGCATCTGCATAGCCCGCGCCCATTATTTGTCGGACCCAATCATTGACATTAGTATAAGAAATAGATTGGAAGGAGAAAGCCCCTCCTGAGCAAAAATTGGCTATGAGTTCCGGTGTATTTTCCATATAATTATACCCTCTGCTGTAACCAATTTCGCTGTCATAAACGCTGACCGAGCAATCTATAATATTTTTTGTGCCATCAGGATTAATATAGTTCATTTCTCTACTGGAGCATGTATACCCACCTACAGTTTGGTAGGGACAAGGAGAATAGCCAACAGGATTCGAGCCACTATTAAAATTGCACACGCTGGCCGCAAACGATACTGTCGTATCATTGGTTCTCTGGGTATATCGAACCATGGCGATTCTTTTTGCTAAATGCAGTCTAACGTCTGTCCTTGTACAAGGTTCTGTAAGATAATCACAATTGGTGACTGCGTTGTATGCAAAGGTAACCTCCTCAATTTTTTGAGACTTATGACAACTCACCGCCAGAGTGTTCGGGTTCAGCATAAGATCATCCTCGTCACTGACAATCACGAAAAAAGCCAAGTCATTGTCGTTCAGGATTTTATTGGGGCCGTCCTCTGTTAAAACTCGGTATAAAGTGCAAAGGCCACTTTCTTTATCGGTCCCAGGCGCAGCCACATAGGTCGCAAAAATACTATCCATTCTGGATTTGATAGTTGCGGAATCCAGCGTGGGATCAATGGGCAGACCAATCTTGCGAGACATATCCTGTGCCAAATTTATATTGTAGGTGACATCGTCGGGCTTGGTCACCACATAAGAAGCTACATTTTTATATGCTTCAGCGTTGTTGGAAGTACTCTCATAATGTGTTTTCAAAACGGAAAAATTGAATCGATAACTTTCGTAGTCATACTCTGCCCCGGCCGTCGTATAAAAATAGACTGCCACATCTTTCCCGGCAAGTGTCGTCATCATATTGGTCAGTCCACTTTTCACTTTGGCGAAGTTATCAGCCATACTTTCTGAGCTATCCAAAATCACAATAACCTTGGCCTTGGCATTGCCAAGATCGCCAGAGGTTACTGTCACATTGGTTGTCATTGTGCTTGTACTAGTGCCGATAAAATAGTTCTTCAGGAAAGAAACTTTGCTCTTGGACTGTGTTCCGCTTTTGTCTCGAATCAGAAAATCTAATTCTACGTAGGCTTGGGTGCAAGTGCCCTCGTTATTGCATACACCTTTCCACTGGGCTTTGACTTGCACTGGGCAGGTGGATTCAGCAGGACAGATTTTTCCAGTGTAGTCGTACCATGAACCTGCGGTTCCTGCGACGACGACCTTATTTTCGATATCATGGATGTTTAAGGGCACAAAGCTTTTCACAGCTAAACAGTTAGCGGGATCTGCTGTGCAGGCCAAAAACAAATTGGCAGAGTCGTTCACAGTATTTACCCATGAGCTAGGACTTTGTAAATTTCTGATGATATTGGTTTTAACAAGGCTGATAGAAAAATCTTGTTTTAGACTGGCATTTTGAGTGGTTAACAAATCGAGGTAGGCCATGGATGCAAACATCGTTAAAGATAGCATGGCCATGGCGGTAATCGCCGCCAAAAGTGAAGCACCACGTACTGATGTGCAGGGATTCAAGATCAATCTATGTTGCATATGGACCTCTCACTACCTACGTTCAAATAAAATCCATCGGTTCCTATTTAGGTATCGCCAGGTTGGCATTCGAACCTAAAGGCCCTCAACAAAGAGCGTTTCTTGAGTTGGTCGTATACATGCCATCAACTCCTAGGTAGGAATCTCACTGCCTTATAAAATGATTTTCACAATGAGACATTTTCCTGAATTCGATCTTACCAAGACCCCGTTGTTCCATTATTTAAAAGCAGGGTAATTTGATCGCCTTCTTGCAAAGCCCCTTCCTGAAAGATCACCTTGTTGCTGACCACTTCATACCTGGTTGGGTCTAAAGTGAACGAGCTGCCTGCACGAGTGATATTGATGCCGACAATTTTGTCATCGCTGGTCATGTTACTGAAGATATAGGTGTTATTGATTTTTGAAAGAATATTGGAACTTAAAGTGTCAAAGCTGACGTCGTAGGAACTATTGCAGATACTATCGTAACTAGACAAGGGGCTTCCCAAGGCATTCAGGAAATCCACATACACTGTCCCATAGCTTCCATTCGTAAGGGAGCAAAGTCCTAGGTCTTTGATAGGATCCTGAATAATGGCTTTAACCGCGAATCCGGTGGTGCCAAACTTCGCTTTGAGGTTGGAAATAATATGATCTCGCATTTTTAACTGTTCCTCGGACGTGAAAATTTTCGTTGTCGTGATATCCCCATTCATACGGGTATAGGACGTGGCCTGGGGATAGGTGCCTGTCATTGGAACCATTTTTGTGAATGAGACTTGGCAAGATTCCAAATTGGCTGAGGCGAATCCAGGAATGGCTCGTTGGATGTAATCTTGAAGGTTCACGTAGGTGACGCCGCTCAATGTAAATGAGCCTCCGGTGCAAAAGTTGCTTTGCATTGTGGCCATTGTAGCTGGGGTTTGAGAGCTTATAGTGTAATTTCGGGAATCATTTTCTACAGCGACATAGCATGACAGAATACTATTACTTCCATCGGGATTTATAATTTTCATCTGTGAGTCAGTACAAGCATATTTCCCAAGAGTGCTAAAAGGACAAGGCTTGTAGCCTGTGTAGTTGTAGTCCGTATTGACGTCACACAAAGTTTTAAAATGGAAATTTTGTGTATCGTTTTTAACTTCAGAGTAGCCAATGAGAGCTCTAATACCGCCAAAATAAAGTCTTGCATTTGCAAAGTCGCAAGTTTCGAGAGAGGGGTTACAGTCTTGGGGTTGACTGGTTGTCGTTGTGATCATTTCAATGGTTTGTTTTTTGTGGCAACCATATTTTGACATTGATTCAGATGTCATCATCACATCATTTTCATCACTGACCAAAATGAAAAAAGCGAGATCGTTGCTATTGATGACTTTATTGGGGCCTTCATCCGTCAAAATACGATGAAGGGTGCAAAGACCGGATTCGCGATCACTCCAACTGGCGGCGACATAAGTCGCGAAAATACTGTCCATTCTGGATAGAACCGTTGCAGAATCCAGCGCAGGATCAATAGGAAGGCCAATCTTACGGGACATATCCATCGAGAGATCTAAGGTGTAATGGATGTCATCCTCTTTTTTTACATCAAAGGACGCCACTTTTTTAAACCCGTTGTATTGGCTTAAGTCGTCGTAATAGACTTTGAGAGGAGTATTGCTGGCATAGGTCACGTACCATTCCGGCTCATAACTGGCAGTGGTGTAAAAATAGACTTCCACATTTTTGCCCGCGAGTTTTGTCATAACTCCAGAGAGACCACTTTTCACTTTTGCAAAGTTGTCGATCATACTTTCTGAACTATCCAAAATCACAATGATCTTGGCCTTGGCATTGCCAAGAGCACCAGAGTTTACAGTCACATTGGTCGTCATTGTGCTTGTACTAGTGCCGATAAAATAATTCTTCAGGAAAGAAACTTTGCTCTTGGACTGTGTTCCGCTTTTGTCTCGAATCAGAAAATCTAATTCTACATACGCTTGGGTGCAGGTGCCCTCGTTATTGCATACACCTCTCCACTGGGCTTTGACTTGCACTGGACAGGTGGATTCAGCAGGACAAATTTTTCCAGTGTAGTCGTACCATGATCCTACGGCGCCTGCGACGACGACTTTATTTTCGATATCATGGATGTTTAAGGGCACAAAGCTTTTTACTGCTAGACAGTTTGCGGGATCCGCTGTGCAGGCCAAAAACAAATTGGCAGAGTCGTTCACAGTATTTACCCATGAGCTGGGGCTTTGTAAATTTCTGATGATATTGGTTTTAACAAGACTGATAGAAAAATCTTGTTTTAGACTGGCATTTTGAGTGGTTAACAAATCGAGGTAGGCCATGGATGCAAACATCGTTAAAGATAGCATGGCCATGGCGGTAATCGCCGCCAAAAGTGAAGCACCACGTACTGATGTGCAGGGATTCAAAGACGACTTACGTTGCATATACGATTCCCTTGTTAGGCTGTGGTTTGATTGCAGCCAAATGCTCATAAATAACATTTTGATGTGCTGTTCCTGTTTCTGGAATATCTCTATGCAAAAGAGACACTTATTTCGTTTCCTCTCCAAAAAGGAAATGAGGGTTTTCGAAT
Source organism: Bdellovibrio sp. HCB337 (assembly GCF_047302465.1). GTDB lineage: Bacteria > Bdellovibrionota > Bdellovibrionia > Bdellovibrionales > Bdellovibrionaceae > JACMRP01. Next base: position 421,660 of record NZ_CP178621.1, read on the forward strand.
ACAAAGGCGTTCCCTGAACATCGTTAGTGGTTGATTTTATGAAAGTGTCTCAGCGGAAGGCGTAACTCCATACCTTCGGCCTCTTCTGTGCGAAGTAAGTTTGCATTCCATTTCGGAAATATTTGGAAACGTCCGAGCTCGGCTACGCTTGTATCAAGATGGAAACAAACAAAAGACTGTTACGAATAGGCGACGTGCATTGCTCGAGATATTTAAGGTCTTTCCTAAAGCGACAAGCCTTATGTCTTTTGATGCTTATGACTTTGTTTGTTGTCAGTACCGATGCCATGGTGCCATTTGCATTTTGGAAAAAGGCTTCAGCGGGTTCTTCGGTGTTGGGAACTCCAATAGCCGGCACAGGGCCTTCGTGTTTTGATAGCTCTGTCAGCAACGTGCTTGCTTATTCTTCCACTCGCCTGGTCGTTGGCGGAAACTTTACCCGGGTGGCACGTTGTATGGGGCATGGTATTCCCGTGAATTCCAGCGGCGCGGCTGTTGCCGGATTTAACATTGATTCAATGAAGATTGACGGTAATGTCAGGGCCGCGATCCCCGATGGGGCTGGTGGCTGGTATATAGCGGGTAGCTTCACCAAAGTGGGTACGGCGGATCGCGTTCGTGTTGCCCGTATTGGCGCAGATGGAACTCTTGATCTTAGTTTTTTAAGTGACGTTCCTTTTAATGCAAATGTCTCGGCTTTAGCGCTTTCTGGAAGCGTATTATATGTGGGCGGAAGTTTTACGGCTTTTGGCCCGAAATATGGTGCCTCATTAGATACGACATCAGGAGTTGCAGAGCCCATGTCTTCATACATAGATGGGACTTTTAATGGGACTATTCGAGCGGTGATTTCAGACGGAGCCGGAGGTTGGTACGTCGGCGGGTCTTTTACGTCCTACCAGAATCAGGCAGTAAGTCGATTAGCTCATATTAATTCAGATGGCAGTTTGGATACGGGCTTTATGCCTAACCCAGACGGAACTATTTTGGCACTGTATTTAGATGGATCCACGCTTTATATGGGCGGCGATTTTTCTATAGTGGCAGGTGTTGATAGAGCTGGCGCCGCAGCTGTCAATATCAGTACGGGGATCGCGACCGCCTTTGATCCCCAAACCGGTGTCGTTAATGCGATAGCAAAGGCAGGTTCAGACATTGTTATTGGCGGAGCATTTACAAGAGTCGCTGCTGACTATGCTATTTCAAGGGGCGCGGCGATTGATACTGCTTCTGCTTTGCCTGATTTAACCTATGCAAAGGTCAATGGAACGATCAATGTGGTAGTGTCTGACAGCAGTGGTGGGTGGTATATCGGCGGTACTTTTACTATGGTAGGAGGAGCTGCTCGTAATAATATTGCCCATATTAGTTCGTCAGGAACTGTGAGTAGCTGGGATCCGAATGCCAGTAACACTGTGAATACCATCGCGGTGAGTGGAAGTATGGTGTACGCCGGAGGTGCATTTACCACGATTGGCGGTCAAACCAGGAATTACATTGCGGCCTTGGATGCCAGCACGGGACTTGCGACAAGTTGGAATCCGAATGCTAATGCCACCGTGAATGCCATCGCGGTCAGTGGAAGTACAGTGTATGCCGGAGGGAGTTTTGGTGGGATCGGTGGCCAAATCAGGAATCGCATTGCGGCCTTGGATTCGGCGGGGCTAGCAACAAGTTGGAACCCGAATGCTAACAACACCGTGAATGCCATCGCTGTGAGTGGTACTACGGTGTATGCTGGAGGGGATTTTACTACGGTTGGTGGCCAAACCAGGAATCGCATTGCGGCCTTGGATTCAGCGGGACTAGCGACAAGTTGGGATCCGAATGCTAACGCCACCGTGAATGCCATCGCTGTGAGTGGTACTACGGTGTATGCTGGAGGGGCTTTTACCACGATCGGTGGTCAAGGCAGATTTCGTATAGCGGCCTTGGATGCCAGCACGGGGCTAGCGACAAGTTGGAATCCGAATGCAAACTCATACGTATATACCCTCGCAGTCAGTGGAAGTACGGTCTATGTCGGAGGGGTTTTTACCACGATTGGTGGTCAAACCAGGAATTACATTGCGGCTTTGGATGCGAGTACGGGTCTGGCGACAAGTTGGAACCCAAATGTCAGCTCATACGTGAATGCTATCGCCGTGAGTGGTACTACTGTGTATGCCGGAGGGAGTTTTACTACGATTGGTGGTCAAACCAGGAATTACATTGCGGCTTTGGATGCGAGTACGGGTCTGGCGACAAGTTGGAACCCGAATGCCAGTGGGTCTGCTAGCGGCACAGTGAATGCTATCGCAGTGAGTGGAAGTACGGTGTATGCCGGAGGGGTCTTTGACACGATTGGTGGTCAAACTAGGAATCGTATCGCGGCTTTGGATGCGAGTACGGGGCTAGCGACAAGTTGGAATCCGAATGCTAGTACCACCGTGAATGCCCTCGCAGTGAATGGAAGTACGGTGTATGCAGGAGGAGGATTCACTACGATAGGCGGCCAATCGAGGAGTAGAATTGCAGCGTTGGATGCGAGCACGGGGCTAGCAACAAGTTGGAACCCGAATGCTAACAACACCGTGAATGCCATCGCTGTGAGCGGAAGCACAGTGTTTGCCGCCGGAGATTTTAGCACGATAGGCGGTCAAACCAGGAATCGTATTGCAGCGTTGGATGCGAGTACGGGGCTAGCGACAAGTTGGAATCCGAATGCAAACTCATACGTATATGCCCTCGCAGCCACTGGAAGTACGGTCTATGTCGGAGGGAGTTTTACCCTCATCGGCGCTCAGGCGCGTAATTACCTAGTTGCTTTAGATGCTACCACGGGGCTAATGACAAGTTGGGATCCGAATGCCAGTAACACGGTGAATGCCCTCGCAGTGAGTGGAAGTACGGTGTATGCCGGAGGGACTTTTACTACGATTGGTGGTCAAAGTAGGAATCGCATTGCAGCTTTGGATTCAGCGGGTCTTGCGACAAGTTGGGATCCGAATGCCAGTAGCACTGTGAATGCCATCATTATCGATGGAAGTACGGTGTATGCCGGAGGGACTTTTACTACGATTGGTGGTCAAAGTAGGAATCGCATTGCAGCTTTGGATTCAGCGGGTCTTGCAACAAGTTGGAACCCGAATGCTAGTACCACCGTGAATGCCCTCGCAGTCGGTGGTACTACGGTGTATGCCGGAGGGAGTTTTACTACGATTGGTGGTCAAAGTAGGAATCGCATTGCGGCTTTGGATTCAGCGGGTCTTGCGACAAGTTGGAACCCGAATGCTAACGCCCTCGTGACGGCTCTCTCTGTCAGTGGAAGCACGGTGTATGCGGGAGGGGATTTTACCTCGATCGGAGGTCAAAGTCGAAATTACGTAGCGGCTTTGGATGCCGGTACGGGGCTAGCAACAAGTTGGAATCCAAATGCAAGTCTGCCGGTGCAGGCTGTCGCGGTTAGTGGGACCTCCGTTTATGTTGGAGGTTATTTGACATTTGTAGGGTCTGGGCAAACACGGAACCGAATTGCGGCGTTGGATGCGACAACGGGAGCTTTAACAACTTGGGATCCGAATGCTGATAATGTTGTGAGTGCACTCGCAGTCAGTGGAAGTGCGGTCATTGTCGGAGGGACTTTTACCACGATCGGTGGACAAACAAGGAATCGTATTGCGGCCTTGGATGCGAGTACGGGTCTTGCGACAAGTTGGAATCCGAATGCTGGCTCAAACGTGAATGCCCTCGCGGTGAGTGGAAGCACGGTGTATGCCGGAGGAGGTTTCACTACGATCGGCGGCCAAACCAGAAATCGCATTGCGGCCTTGGATTCAGCGGGTCTTGCGACAAGTTGGGATCCGAATGCCAGTAGCACCGTGAATGCCATCATTATCGATGGAAGTACCGTATATGCTGGTGGGAGTTTTGCCACGATAGGTGGCCAAACCAGGAATCGCATTGCGGCTTTGGATTCAGCGGGTCTTGCGACAAGTTGGAATCCGAATGCCGGTGGTAACGTGATGACCCTCGCAGTGAGTGGAAGTACAGTTTATGCCGGAGGCATTTTTACCACGATTGGTGGTCAAACCAGGAATCGCATTGCGGCTTTGGACTCAGCGGGGCTAGCAACAAGTTGGAATCCGAATGCCGATAATACTGTGAATTCCCTCGCAGTCAGTGGGACTACGGTGTATGTGGGGGGGCAATTTACCACGATTGGTGGTCAAAGTAGGACTTACGTTACGGCCTTGGATGCAAGCACGGGCACTGCGACTTCGTGGGATCCTCTTTTGGTTGGAACAACGACGGGTAATGCCCAGGTATATAGTATAGATGTTGACGGCAGCACGCTCTATTTTGGTGGATTTGGATTGAGCCGAACGGGAAATACCCCTCAACAAGGAGTCGGCGCCATCAATATGTCTACGGCGGAAAGTCCATGGTAAGGACTCACTAAGATCTGTTTCAAGAAAAATGACGAAACACTATTTCTGAATACTGATGGTTTAGATCGCGCGAATTGAGACACCTGCCTAAAAATATCAGCGTAACAACCGATGCCATGAAATAATAAGTAACGCACTCTTCTTAAGACTCAATTTATTGTTGGTGCATTTTATGGGGACGAATCATGAAAAAGTTTTTTTCTTTTAGACTCTATGGAGTCATCGCCATTACTATTCTTAGCACACTTTTATTTCAAAACTGCGCCAAAGAAATGCAAGCTGCTATCACTCCAGCGCCGACCCCTCTGTCTGCTTCGGCGGTCGTAACAAACGACCTTTTGAATAAATCCCAAAGCGTCTCCGAAAATGAATTGATTGCATTGGCAGCTGAACGTCAGAAAATTTTAATTGAAACATTGAAGAACGACCCAGCAGAAGTTTTGCGTCAGCAAATTTCAAGTGAGATGCGCGCAGAGCTACCAGCTGCCGTCAGTAAGCACATTGAAAAGAATGTCGAAGTGGTCGGAGAGATGACGATCTTATTCTCTGATGATTTTCAGAAACCCGAGAATAGCCGACATGAGTACTTTCTTCAGACCGAGTCTGGAGAGCTTCAGCAATTGCATTTGGCCAAAGATGGCCGCCGAGAGTTTTTGACTGGATCTAAGGTTCGCGTTAGAGGGCTTGAAATTTCTGAAGAGAAATCCTTGGGTAAAAAACAGAAGCACGTAGTGGTGAACTCTGCAGACGAGGACATTTTAGTTCTTGGTGCCGACAATGCTCCCAGTTATGGCAGTCAACCGGGAATTCAAGCGAATACTTTTGGAGAGCAGAATGTACTAGTGATGTTAGTCAATTTTCAGGACAATCCCACGAATCAACCAACCACAGTGGCTTCGGCTCAATCACTGATGAACACCACCGTGAATGATTATTTTGTGGAAGCATCTTACGGTAGGACTTTGCTTAAGAATACTGTGATTGGGTGGATGACTCTACCTACTGCTACGACCTGTGATCGGGCTCTAGTAAGCCAATTGGCAGACCAAGCTGCCACAGCGGCGGGGTATAATCCGGCGGCATATGATCGCCTGATTTACAGCTGGCCGGTGAACTCTACATGTGGATGGGGAGGGCTGGGGACCGTTGGTGGTTTGCCGTCTCGTGCATGGCTCAATGGGAGTTTTACCGCCAGTACTATTATCCATGAAATGGGACATAACTTTGGATTGTATCATGCCCATAGCATGGGATGTGGTGCGACGGTGTTGGGAACGAATTGCACAATTACTGAATATGGCGATCCTGTAGATGCGATGGGTTTGGGGAGTAGCGCCCACTTTAGCAGTTATCAAAAAGATCGTCTTGGATGGCTAGGTGCAAATATTCTGACTGTGAGTAGTTCTGGTCAATACAATTTAGCTCCTTACGAATTCTTGGGAAGTCAGCCCTTGGCGATCAAAGTACTTAAAGATATTGATTCTGTTTCAGGTGCAAAAAAGTGGTATTACCTCGAGTATCGCCAACCGATCGGCTTTGACACGCGTCTAGCTTTGGATAGTCGATATAATTTTACCAAGGGGCTCATGGTTCACTTGGGTGAAGAACTGAATGGCAACAATAACTATGTTTTAGATATGACTCCGGGGAGTAGTTTGAATTTTACTGATTCGGCCCTAGCTTTGGATCAGCAATACAGTGATTCAATAGCCGGAGTTTTGTTTCAGACGAAATCTCTGAGCACTGGGGGCGCTGCTGTTAATATTACTTTATCAACTCCTCAGTGCATAGAAAAAGCACCCCTTGTAAGTTTTGTTCCAAGCAGTTTCTCATTGGATTTTGGTTCTCGGGTATTGAGTCGGGTTAAAGTCACCAATGCCAATGGGTTGAGTTGCCCAACGCGGACCTTTAACATTTCATTGAGTGTGCCCGGCGGATTTGTTGCCGAACTTCAGCGAAACTCGGTAACACTGGCCTCTGGAAAATCACAAGAAGTTGAAGTTTTAATTCAAGCTCCGAGCAGTGGTGTTGCCGCCACGTACAGTCTTGGGGCTAACGTGCAATCGGCGAGCTATTCAGCTAGCGGGATTTTGACGTTATCTTTGTCTGACTCCATCGGGGCTCCGCCGGTTGCAATGATCGATGCTGCAAGCACAGGCCGTGATCAGGCTTTGACATTGAGTAGTAGCTTATTAGTTTCTAATGATGTTGATGCCGATAGACATTCTATTTATGTAGATCAGAACCTGGGCGTTGCAGAAAACGGAACGGTGAGTTTTGTCACCTCTTACAACGTGGTTACAGGAGTTATCTACAAACCTAATCCGGGCTTTGAAGGGGTGGATCGTTTTAGGTACATGATCAAGGATGCTTATAAGGGCTACGACGTTTCGGAAGTGACAATCACTGTCGGCGGCGGAAGCAGTACACCAACACCTACGCCTACACCTACACCTACGCCTACACCTACGCCTACGCCTACACCTACACCTACACCTACGCCTACACCTACACCTACACCTACACCTACACCTACGCCTACACCTACGCCTACACCTACGCCTACGCCTACGCCTACACCTACGCCTACGCCTACACCTACGCCTACTGGGGATACGACGTTGCCCAACTTGAGCATCACGTCACCTGTAAGTGGCTTCGTATTCAGTCCGCGAACCAGCATTACGATTCAAGCCAGCGCAAGTGACAATGTTAGAGTGAGTAAAGTGGAATTTTATGTGAACGGCACCTTGATATGCTCTGACTCTACAGCCAGCTACAGTTGTCCTTATAAATTACCAGGACCAAAGGGTGCGACCTATCTTATTGAAGTCCGAGCTTATGATAGCTCCAGTAATGTCGGCTCACGTAAAATAAGCATAAGCTCATCTGGAGTCGCAGCAAAAGGACCATAGAGGTATATCGCATATGCGATCCACTATTAGACTATGATTTAACAGCGGCAGCATGACTAGTTGAGGCGCTGATTTTTGTCCAACCTGTCAGGCCGCCTAGCTGAATAGGCGAGCTTTTATTGACGGTGTCGCCAGTACCAAGCACTCCCCCTGAGTTCGAGCCCCATACCCACAGAGTTCCATCTGTTTTGAGGGCAATACTGTGTTGAAATCCTGCAGCGACTTTACTCCATGTTGTCAATGCACCGATTTGCACTGGAGAGGCCTTATCAACCACAGTACCATCTCCGAAAGAACCCCCTCCATTTTTGCCCCATGCCCAGAGGGTTCCATTGGTTTGAATTGCCAAAGCATAGTTTTCTCCGGCAGCGATTTCAGCCCATGAGGTCAGAGATCCAATCTGCACGGGTGACATAGGATAGTTTGAAACTCCCGTAGTCCATAAGCTGCCATCGGTCTTTATCATGTAACTGGAAGTGTTAGATGAAATCGAACTCCAGTTAGTGGCGGCTCCTATTTGAACAGGAGAACTTCTATCGATGATGGTGCCATCTCCGATCTGGCCATCCTCGTTAGAGCCCCAAGCCCAAAGAGTGCCGCTAGTATTGACTGCATTGCTGTGAAAACTTCCAGCAGCGACCGTGCTCCAATTTGTTAAGCTTCCGATTTGAGTCGGAGAGCTTTTATTGGCGGTAGTACCAATTCCTAGTCGACCAAATAAGTTGAGGCCCCAAGCCCAAATAGTATTGTCGGTTCTCTTGGCAAGACAGTGACTGCGACCACATGAAATTTGGCTCCAAGTTGTTAAGCTTCCAATTTGCGTCGGGGAACTTTTATTAACCACTGTGCCATCACCTAGGTCACCGTTGTTGTTGTATCCCCCTATAGTCCAGAGGGTTCCATCTGATTTGATGGCCATGCTGAAGATAAATCCTGCGGAAATTTTACTCCAATTTGTTAAGCTTCCGATTTGAGTCGGAGAGCTTTTATTCACAACCGTTCCATCTCCCATCTGGCCGCTGGTATTTAAACCCCAAGTCCACAAGGTTCCATCAGATTTAAGTGCAATGCTATGCGAGCCACCAACTGCGACTTTGCTCCAGTTTGAATCTGTTCCAAGTTGCACTGGTGAACTTCTGGATATGACCGAGTTGTCCCCGAGCTGGCCTACAGAATTATTTCCCCATGCCCATAGAGTTCCACCCGTCTTGACTGCAAGGATGTGAGTATTGTTTGCAGCAATTTCCGCCCAGTCCGTTGAGGCACCGACCTGAATCGGGGGATAGCGACCAGAGCCGTTAGTGCCGTCGCCGACTTCACCAAAAATATTGGGACCCCAAGCCCAGAGACTGCCGTCAGTTTTAATTGCTATTGCTCCACGCTCACTAGAGGCGGCGACTTTAGACCATGTTGTTAAGCTTCCTACTTGCGACGGAGTTAGCGGATTGACAGCAAGGTTTATTCCCCACGCCCACAACGTTCCATCGGTCTTGATCGCCATAGACTGGCTTCTATTGGAAGAGAGCTTTGACCAGTTTGTCAAAGATCCAACCTGTATCGGGGAGCTCTTGTTTACAAGTGTACTGTCGCCGAGTTGGCCATGGTGGTTTCCTCCCCAGGCCCAGAGAGTGTTATTGGTTTTTATGGCAAGGCTATGTTGGTTTTCCGCCTCAACAGTTTTCCAATCTGTCAAAGCTCCGATTTGAACGGGGGAGTATCTTAAGAAGTTGGTTCCATCACCAACCACTCCGTATCCGCCTAGGCCTCCCCAGGCCCAGAGTGTTCCGTCAGTCATTACGGCCAAAGTGTGAGATCCTCCGACACTCACTTGGTCCCAAGTTGTGAGGGCCCCAACTTGTACTGGAGAGCTTTTTGTTACATTGGTTCCATCACCGGTTCTGCTGCCAAAAGCCCAAAAGGTTCCATCTGTCTTGATAATACTGGTATTGAAAGAACCAACATCAAAGTTTTTAATGCCAGTGAACGAGGCCAATTGAATCGGAGAAGATTTGTGGATGATGGTTTCATCTCCGAGTTGACCGCTGGCATTTTGCCCCCATAGCCAGAGGCTATCGGTAGACGTTGCATTTGTTTTTTTCCAGAAGGCAAACGGAACGAGGGCGAATGCTTTTTTCGGAAGGCTGTAAGTTGCCATTAGGAACAAAGACTTCAATCCATTTTTTAAAATGGTTCGTCGGTTTAAACGCGTATTTACTTTTTTCCCCATAAATAACATCTTGATGTGTTGTTCTTATTTTTGGAATTTTTCGAAGTGATACAGACCTACAATTCGTTTCCATTTTGGCGGGGAAACGATGCTTTATTGATTCCGCAGATGTTCCCTGAGCACCGAGAAAGAACATCTGCCGCGGACAATGTTGCATTTTACTTGCAACAAATAGAGGTTTTCTTATATTGCCTATAGTTGTGAAAAAACGTGAGAATCTATCGTCACCTTTAGCGGAATATCTTTACGATATTTTTGAAAAGCGAAAATCTCGCAATGAAAAGTATTCTCTGCGCGCCTTTGCTCGCGACTTGGATGTCAGTCCTGCGCGGCTGTGTGAGATACTTGCTGGAAAATACAATCCAGGGCATCAGTTGGTCGAAAAGATGGTATTTGCTTTAAAGATGGATCGTGATCAGCAAAACCACTTCTGGAGTCTGGTCGAAGAGCATAGCAAAATTTTCCGAAAAACATCTGGCGCTAGGATTGTCGAGAGGGATGAGCTTGAAATACTCATCGACTACGATCACTATTCTTTGCTGAATCTTATGGAAACCGATGACTTTAAGTCAGATCTGGTATGGATGGCGAATCGTCTAGGAGTTACTGAAACCAAACTGCAACAGATTTTAGATCGCCTCTTGTCCCGAGGATTTATAAAAAAATCTTCTTTTGGTTCGTACAAACCGACTTACAAAAAAGTCACGACGACTCAAGATTTTACATGTGAACACTTGCAGGAAGCTCATCGACGTCTTATTGATCATGCGTTGAAATCTATTGCTGAAGATCCTATTGATAAGCGCGATGTGACTTCAATAACATTTGCTATGGACCGTAAACAGCTTTCAGAGGCCAAAGAAATTATTAGAGATTTCCGCCGGCGGATGGCGAATCTTTTTGAATCTGGGCCCAAGAACGAGGTCTATAACCTCAATATTCAATTGGTCCCAGTCACGAAGTAGTTACATCTTTCTGCGGATATTTTGCGGGCACGCCTTAGTGCGAACTTCATATTTATCTAGTTCGTCAATCCAAGGGCGACCATCGTCAACAAACACCAATTGCTCAGCATTGGTTCTATTGAAATCACCTTTTTTGAAGAGATTTTTGTCTAGTTCAACATCGGCATGAAGTCTTTGAACAGCCTCAACCTCAACCAAGTTTAACTTCTGAACGATTTTGAAGTTGTCGTTGGTTTCATCAGAAGCCAATTGCTTCATACGATTTTGTAACTGGGCAAGACTAGAAGCTTTGGTTTTTTCAAAAGACGCCTGCAGCTTCGAAGAGGTTCCAGAGTAGTCAGAATTCAAAACGCCAAGCGCTTTTTCAGCGAGCTTATATCTCATCAATTGACGTTGAAGTTCAATGTCTTTAAAGAACAAAGCCGGCAAGCGATTCGCAGAATCGTCGATGTCCGAGAATCTCATAGGGAAGGCTTCAGCAGAAGCAATCACTTTTTGGAAGGCTTCGTTAGTGCCAGTTTTAGAAAGATTTTGAATCTCGATCAAACGAGTTTTTTGTTTTTCTTTAAAAGACTTGTTAGTTTCAAAAACTTCTTTGTAGTTACAAGCTTTCAATTGCGCCAAAGACTGCAAGAAATAAGACTCAGATCCCACATAAGACGCGAATTGCGGACTTAAAAGAGTTTTTGTCTGAGCCAGGGCATTTTCTAGCTGATTTTGACGGAAGTAAGTCCAAGCCTTTTCTTCAACGGCTTGTAACCAATAAGGACTTTTTTTACTGATTTGGCTATAAAGCTCACGAGCCTCGTCGTATTTGCTTTCGCTATACAACTTGCGTGCTTTCGCCATTTTCTCTTTGTTTTCGCAGTCGTCACAGATATTGAGTACTTTTTTATCCAGTTTCTCAAAATCAATTAGTTGAAGAGTTTGAGCTGTATTTTTGGATTTCAACGAAGCTGCGAAATCGTTAGCCCACTTCTGAGTGCTCAAGCGATCTTCCGCACGAGCGCCCACAGTAGCTGTAACGACAGCTAAAGCGATCATGAATTGTGAAAAGATCGGCGTTTTCATCATAAAATCCATCCAAAGCCAACAGTACCAACTGTTGCATCAATGTTACGAGGACCTGATACGATTTGATCTTGATAAGCTTGATAACGAAGTTCTGCACGAGCTGTCAGGTGTTTTGTCATCCAAAGACCAAAACCCATACCGCCGGTAACAACAGAAGTCTTACCGCTTTGCAATTCGATCTGACCGCCACCTGCGAGCAAGTATAAGTCAAACTGGGCAATCGCAGCGTCAAAGAAATTGATCTTACCGTACATTGGATACCAGTTAATAACGCCGATTGTAGAGTTAGAAGGACGATCGATATCTACAGTTGTAGAAACTTGTCCTGCAGCTGCATTTGCATCCGCGGTGCTGAAGATACGTTTACCTTCCGGAGACAATTCATTTTGGTACTTATAGTAGCGAGCACCAATAGACCAGCGTGGTGTGATGTGGAAATCTACAGAAGCACCAACGTTGCTAGTTTCTAAGTATGTTGTACCACCCATGACGCCGCCCATAGTAACACCGATTTCAAGGCGCAGATTGCGATCCACCAAACGGCTTTGAACGATACGAGACTTCGTTTCTGGATTCAGTCTTTCAGCCATATCCATCAAAGCGTCGTTACCGCCGAGGCTATCAACGTCTTTTGAAAAGTCGATTTGTTTCGCCTGTTGAGGAGCCGCAGCCACTTTCTTCGCCGCTTTTGGTGCCGCATGGGCATTTAGCGAGAGAAGTACAAGAGCGCTAATTGTGAGTGTTTTAAAGTTCTTCATAAAATACTCCTCTTATCGACTGCTCACGCGAGTGAGTTCAAATGGGTAAAGCACGTCGACGTTGACTTTTCCGACCGGTTTAGGGAATTGCCATGTTCTCATTTTATCTAACATACAAGTTTCAACGTATTTGGATCTTAAAGAAGACTGAGCGACTTTCGCCGTCGTGATTCTTCCTGAGGGACCAATCGTGAAGTCTACCGCTACGCGACCGCCAATCGATGGCTGCGCTTGAAGTCCTTTTTCATAGCAGTAAATGATTTGACCTTTGTTTCTGTTAATAACAGCGATGATTTGGTCACGGTCTAAACCGCCTTCAACAGTAGCTTCTTCATCTAGTGGTAAGCTGACAGCAGAAGTACCGCCCACCAAAGAGATTTTGCCATAACCAGCGCGTCCGCCACCAGAGCCACGAGTTCCGTAGCCACCAGCGCTTTCAGCACGACCGCCTTCGCCAGCGCTTCCAGCAATCAAGCCAGTTCCTGGCATCATGCCTTTCATACCACCGCGACCGGTAGCACCAACACCGCCACCACCTTGGCCTTGGCCAGCAGAGCGAATGTTTTTAAGTGAATTCATATCTAAGCCTTCAGCACCTTTGTGACCGTTTTTAAGACCACCAAGAGCAGCCAAAGCACCAACACGTTGAACGTCGGTAGCTTTCGCCGTTTTTACTTTATAAGGCTTCGTGATAAGTTTCTTTTGAACAACAGGGCGATAAACCTTGTTTGTAGGTTTGATTTTCTTTTCAGACACTTTCACATGCGGAACCGGAGCTGGTTTTTCAACCACCGGCTCTACTTTTGGAACAACGATTGTTACCAAAGCGGGTTCTTCAGGTTTTTCAGAGAAATATTTTGCAGAGATCCAAGCACCTAACATCAAGATCAAAACAAGCGCGATGTGACCCATCATTGTTTTTTCAAGGATGGTTCTTAGCTCTTTTTCGTCTTGTTCTTCACCTAATTGATATTCAGGGCTGTTAACAGCGCCAGCATCCATTAAACGAAGTTGGCCAAGGCCTTTAAGCTCGAGTGCTTTTTCTTTCAGTGATGAAATCTCGATTTTTTGTAAGAGAGTGTATTCAACATCGTTTTCGTCCAAAGTCTTGAGGTTTGCAACAGCCTCTACGCGGCGTTGGTCCTTCAAGAATACGATGTTCATAGAACGCGACTCTACAGCAAAGGTGCGAACCTTTTGACCCAATCTATTTTCGAGGATGAGTAACTTTGCAGTGTTCATAAGTAACGTCCTAGTTTCTTTCCGTTTCTTTTTGGGCGCGGTCCTCAAACTGAGTTCTGCCCCCTAAAAGATCTTCTAAAAATTTGTCGTTCTCGACCGTTGCAGTTGTATTGAGCGAGCTCTGATACTTACCGCGAAGAGCCGACCCGTCGAACTTGAAGGAAGTTCCTAACTTCGCATTCTTGTTTGCGACGGCTTTTCTCTTGTGAGCGGCTCCAGTTGCAGCGTTGCCCACAGATACTGTCAAAAGGTTTAGCAAAACGAGGGCCAAAGTAAGAGCGTGTCTCATAAGCTTCTACCTTTCTGTATTCGACCTAAGCGTGCTTCCAAGTAGGATGCCATCAAAGGATGACCGATTTTTGTCTCGAGATTTTTCAAATTTTCAATATCACGGATATTCTCCGGGTTTTCAGCCACGGTCTTACGAGCTGAAAGAAGGTCATTCATCGACAAAGTACTTTCATTCAAAGCACTTACGATATTTGAGTGCATTCTGCTGTCGTTCGGAAGCTGGGCCAAAAGTTGTAACTCACGGCGAAGAAGCTTCTTAAGTTCAGGACGAACGCTCGTGAAGTCCTTCAAAAGCTGAGCTAAAGAGCTCGAGCCATTCCAGATCTCGTTTTGTCTTTGTTGAGCAAACTTAGCTTTTGTGAAGTAAGGCTTGGATTTTTGCTTCAAAATATCCAAGTACTGTTTTTGCTCGCTAGCAGTTAACTTCGCAGGAACCGGCAATGCTACCAAGTCACGAACCATACGTTCGTTCTCGCTTGCCACCACGTTCAACGCCATCAACTGAGCTGTCACGTCTTTAAATCTTAAGCTGTTCGCTAAAGAGTTATCAGCTTCTTTCAAAAGCTTTACGCGTTCTTTGATCGTCTTTTGCAGACGAGAATCCGTAGATGCATTTAACTTATGACGAGCGATACGGGCTTTGAAAGACTCCATTTCGCTATAGAACTCTTGTTTTGCAATAAAGTTCGGAGCTGTCTGACGACGAAGTGCTGACATTGACAAGATAGACTTCAAACCTTTCTTGTCGCCAGTGCGCGCGTAAACCAACAAAGTCATTTCATTCAAAAGACCTGGATCTTTTGCAAGTTCAGAAGCTTGAGCTTTCAACTCTTTAACCGGAGTTGAAGAGAGCAATACTAAGCGTGAACGGGCAGAGCGAGCACTTTCGCCTTTAAGACCAGCTTTTAAAGCCGCACGGTAGTGTTTTGTAGGATTCAAAGCTGCTAAGTCCGCCAAAGTACCTAAACGTAGTTCTTTGTCTTTTTGAGCTGTTTTACCGAACTTCATTTTTAAAGCGGTTGAGTATGCGGTCTTGAAATCCAATTTTCTTTCGAAGTAAGCAACGATCTTACCAAGGCTTTCTTCACGACGAGCTTCTGTTACACCAGGTTGTGCAATTAAAGCTTGTAAAGAGCGAACAAAGATCTCGTCCTCGTTCAAGCGTTGAGCAAGAACGCTCATGTTCGTGTAGAAGATCACTTTGTCAGAAGCTTTTGCAGAGGCCATATTGGCCTTTTGCATTTGCTCAAGAGATTTCTTCAAATCTGAGTTGCTAGAGTTTTTATCGTTCGCAATACGTGCAGAGCGATTCAAAAGCGCTTTACGAGCCATTGTTTCGTATTCAGTACGTGCTTGTGGGAAGGCTGCAGAATATTGCCAAGCCCAGTCTTCAAGACTGTCTTCGTACTTCATTTGTACTAAGCAATCCAAAGACAAGTCGGCAGACTTTTTACGAAGATCCATTTTACCGTTTTTGTCCATCGCAAGCTCATAGAAAGCTTGAGCGGCTTCGCGGTGGTTCTTCTGTTGGTAAGTTAAGTACGCCATTTGATAACGAACTTCGAAACTTTTCTCGCCTTTAGGAGCGACAGACAAGTAGTGTTCGTAAGCAGCTTTTTGCAGAACTGGATTTTTAGATTTTTCAGCTGCAGAGATCTCATACAAAAGAGCGTTCTTCTGAGCTTCAGGAGCTGCTGATTTGTTATTACTGATCGAGCGAGTGAACTGCATAGCAACGGCGTGTTTACCCATATCGTCTGCGATTTGAGCTCCACGTTGAGCCATCTCAGCGTCATTTGGGAAAGTCTTGCTATAGATTAAGTAAGCGTTCAGCAAATCAGCATCTGGTTTTAACTTTTTAGAACGATGAAGCTCTGTAACATAACGTTTCATTGTTTTTTCAAGTTCTTGGCACTTTTCGACGTCTTTGCAATTCTTTTGGAATTCCTGAGCAGCTTTAGCGAAGTCTTGAGTCGACTTGCTAGTGTCACCACCGTCATAGTTAACTTGTGCAAGCTTCACGAACGCAGCTAAACGCTCTTCTTGAGATAGAGTTGCGTCTTCCAAGTAGCGGTTATAGATCACAGCTGCGGCTTTCTTCTGGCCTAAGCGGTCCGCTTCGGAAGCAAAGTGCAACAATAACTCTTTACGCTTGTCTTTCGGAGAGAAAGTTTCATAGCTAGAAAGTTCTTTATTAGTGATTGGACGACGAGCATAGAAAGTCGCCAAGTCACGAACGATGTCTGAGTGGAAAACAGGATCGTACGCAATACCATCAGCTGATTCACGAGCGATCAGATCTGGCTTTTTCAAAAGCCCTTCCATCGTCGAGATACCCGCATTCAAACGGTCTAGATTAAATTCAGACCAAGCCATGTTGTAGATCACCAGGCCGCGACCCATGAGTTTTGGATATTTCAAAGCAATCGAGTAGTGTTTGTGAGCTTCTTTGAAGTTTCCTTTTTGGAATAGCAAATCGCCAAGTCCAGAGTGCGAACGAGCGACGATCTCTTCAGAGATGTTCTTAGATTTAGATTCTTTGATGATACGTTCAAAAAGTTTGATTGCTTGGTCAGGTTGACCAGCCATATCGTGCAAGTGAGCCAATTGGAACAAGATAGGTCCATGGTCATTTACTTTTACTTCTTTTAAGAGAGTTTCGTAGATTTGAACGGCTTTCAAGCGGTCTGCTGTAGAGCCTTTGCAGCCATTACAGTTCGCTTCAACTTCAAGCATGAAGCGCTGACGAGCGCGCTCAGACAGCAAATCTGCCAGGCGTTGTTGGCTTGGCAAGTAAGAGCCATCGGAATTATCCATGGCTGAAATTACGCGCTCCATTCTTTCAATGACCATATCCTGAGTTTGAGCGCTCATTTTTTCTGCGTACGCGATCGGCAGACCACCCAGGATGGTTCCGCTGAAAATCGCACTAAAAATAAGGAAGTGGTTTAGCTGTTTCATTTTGTTGGTATCACCGCAAAGCGGAGTTTTTCAATGCCGGCTTCAGCGCCAGCTTTAAGTAAAGGATCAAGATCGGCGAATTCCATTTGAGTATCGGCTTGTACCATTAACTCAACTGCTTCTGTCGTCGACTTCTTAAGTTCGGCAAGTTTTTGTCCCAAAGCTTTGAGAGAAACTTGTTTTTCGTCTAAGAAGTAAATTCCTTTTTCGATTTTCAAAGTAGCAATAGCTTTATCAACAGTTTGACCAGACTCTGCAAGAGGCAAGCTCATGCCAGCGGCAAGTTGGCTTTCAACGCCACTTGTTTGAGTACCGATCAAAAGATAAATTACGATGATACAGAAAGCGTCGATCAAAGAAGTAAGTGGCAATGCCAAACCCAATTCTTTAACTCCACCATGAGCAGACTTTTCATTGCCCGCTTTAAGGGCTAGAGACTGCATCAGAGGAGATCGACGTGTTGTTGCAAGTGCAGACTTTTTCATAAATTCCTACCCAAGTGGGGACAAGCCCACTCCGTCGAATTGATTCTTTTTAAGTTGGTCCATGATACGGATCACGTCGCCGTAAGAAGCACGAGCTTCAGGGCGAACGATGCTAGTTTTAAGATCCGGCCATTTGTTGCGAAGAGCTTGGATTTTAGACTCAAGAGTATTCCAGTTAACACCTTGAGCTGTCTTTGCAACGCTGTCTTCGAGGTTTTTTGCCTGAGGTACGTCACGTAAAGACAATTGGACGGTGCCATCTTTCTGTAGAACGACCCACAGCGAGGGAGGATTCTTCGCACCCGCTGTGGAGTTGTCTCCGATAGCTTGCTTTGTATCGATCGTTCCAAGCTGCATCCACACTGCAGTTAGCAAGAGGAAGCAGATAAGAACGGAAAGAATATCCAATACTGGCAGAATATTAAGTTCGAAATTCAGTTCCTTTTTCATACAAAGCTCCGTATACGTCCAACAAATGTAGTCTGATTAGTTGTTCTTAGATTTCTTGTCTGTCACAGGTGAATAGTGGAAGCCCAACTGGATGAACAAGTTAAGAGCTGCCTTATTCAAATCGTCTGTAAGACGAGTCGCACGGTTTTGCAAAACCGCGTACATCACAAGAGCAGGAACAGCGACCACTAGACCGTAAGCAGTTACGTTCATCGCCAAAGAGATACCTTTTGAAAGGATCGTCGCTTTTTCAGCGGCATTGGCGTTAGAGATACCTGCGAAAGAGTGAATCAAACCAGTGATAGTTCCCAAAAGACCCAACAACGTTGCTACGTTGGCGAACATTGCCAAGAAGCCGATGCGTTTTTCTACGCGAGTTGTTTCTTCAAGAAGAACTTCGTCCATTTTAAGTTGGATCTCTTCTTTGCCGCCCATGTCGATGGCAGCTTGGATACCGGCAGCAGCAACCACACCGAGTGGCTCTTTCTGACCGATTTGTTGAGATCTGCGAAGAGCTTTTTCAAGGTTGCCAGAGCGGATATCGTCTGCAATGACCTTAGAGATGTTCTTTTGGTTCACCTTGCGGTTAACAAAAAGAGCGATAGCTCTTTCGATGATGATAGCTACGGAAACGATCTGAGCTGCTAAAATAGCCCACATCCACATAGCGTCTGATGATGTAAAAGCGCGACCTAAAGATAAAAAGAATTCCATTTTGTAATCCTCCGTTACGTTCTTCAACGCTGGAGCTAGAGCAACGGGGATGCCAGTCGGGGCGAGGCCCTAGGATCGTTCTCATAATGAGATTTCGAGCTGAGGGCCAAAAAGTGACGTCTTTTGTCAGTCACTAGTCAGTGTTTGGTCACTTTTGGGGGTCGGTTTTAGTGTGTTTTTTCCTCGTCGATGAGGCTATTCATGGCATTCAGAGCATCGATCCAGGTGAAGATGCCGACGAGTTTGTTGTTCTCGACGATCAATACGGATCCGTATTTTCTTTGCGCCATCTTTGCGCAAACTTCAGCGAGGGGCGTCTTAGGCGACACCGAGAAGGGCTCTTCAGTATAGGCTTCAGAGACGGTCATGATTTCGGGATCGACGTCTTTGAAGCTTTCAACGAGCTTAATATCGCGATCTGAGAGTATACCGACAAGTCGGCCGGCATCGAGGACGGGCAGATGGCGAATTTGATGTTGGCGCATAAGTTTGTCGGCTTTGGCGAGGGTTTGATCTGCACCGATGGTTTGCGGAGATACGGTCATGAATTTGTCGACGGTCGCTTCCTGCAAAGATCCATTTTTCATAGCGGCCTCCTGGGGCAAGTTTAGGGTATTAAACAAGCGTCGCAGGTTTTGCGCTTTAGAATGAAGTTTTCACGAAATAGGAGGGTCTCAGGGTGAGACACCGCAGACCTGGCACTGTTTGCCCCTTTTCGTCGAGGGATCTCTTATTGGCTATAGAAGCCAATACATTGGCGGGCGGCTGGCCCTGATTTTGGAGGTGTAAGAAGACAAGAAGGAGCTTTTATGAACACAGCTATTTTAGTCGCTTTGATGTTTCTAATGATCTTGAACATCACGACCGGGTAAATAAAAAAAAGCCCCATGCAGACGCATAGGGCTTAGAAGATCTTAGCATTTGAGTACGCTATCCTAGCTTACTCGCCAATTTCTACCGTAGTTTCAGTTGTATCAATGATAATCTGTTCGCTTGGATTCCAAGGCTTGAACACATAAACGTGGAATCCGAGGCTGCCTTCAGTTTGTGGCCCAGTCAGAGTGTCGTTGTCTTTTCTAAACTCACCAACACCGATATAGATCATGCAGCCATAAGCAATAGCGTTTTCAGCGGCAATGTATTCAGTTTCATCGCAAGAAATACTGACATTACCAAGCTCGCCACCAAAGGTTCCCAATTGAGAGTAGTTTTGAAGAAGAGCTTTTGCCAAAAGGGCTGGAAGCTGTTGGTCTTGCGGGAAAGGTTGTTCAGAAGAAGGATCAAGAAGAACGATAGAAGAGGCATTAGCAATAACAGCCGCCAAAACCTGAGACTCAAGTTCAGAAGCAGCTTTTGCTGAAAGGGAAGCACAGATCAAAAGACAAGCAATCAGCTTTTGCATGGGGAAGAACTCCGAAATATGTAATAAGTTGTTAAAAAAGAGACCGGAGTGCTACCACGCCCCCAAGAAAAAGGGACGCGGTTTTTTCGAGGTTTGTAAACATTGCGCAGTTTTGGAATGCTTAAGCGCAGTACAAAAAGGCGGAGGCTAAAAGTATGCAAATCAAATATTTTAGAATGCACTAGATAGTGGGATAGAAATAGTTACTTTTGTCCCTACTCCTGGTTTGGATACAATATTAAGGTCTCCGCCGACCGCCTTTAAACTATTGTACGCATTGAGAATACCCAGTCCATTTCCAGCTCCATTTTTTCCATAACTGAAAGCAGAGAGTTTTAACTTGGAGAGCACTTCTTCGGGTATGCCTTTTCCGAAATCTGTGATTGCAATTGTTGCTTGGTGATTATTTTCGCCCAACTCAATATATATATTTCCATTTTCTGTAATTGCTTCCACAGAATTATTAATCACATTGGAAACGATCCGAGATATCTCAGTGGCTGACAATAACAAAATCAAATCTCTTGAAAATGAATGGGGGCGTAGTTCGATTTGAACTAGTGAGTTTCTCTGAAATTCAATGGATTTTTCTTTTATAAGCATCTCTATCGTACTTACTAAGGCACATGTCTCCGAACTATTTTCTTCCAAAGCTGGGAGCATTCTTGATAAGCGATCTGAATTTCTATCTTTTGTTAACAGCTCGTCCGCAATGCCATTTATTCTAGTTACAACAGATTGTACGATTTCTTTGTGATTTGGATCTAGATTAGAGAAGGCGCCCGCCAACATATTCAATGCGGAAATGGGTGATCGAATATCATGAGCTAGTTTTTTCGATATAGATGTAAGCTCTTGAGCATATTGGACTTCCGCCTTCATCTTAGCAGCCTCAGTTTTCAACCGAAGCATCATATTTTTATATGCCATAAAAATTAGAACTATGCCGAATAGTCGGAAGCTCCATAGAGCGAGAGTGAATATTATCCCGTTATCATTTACAAAGCTGAAAGAGTAAATGCCGCCATTCAGAGACTGAAGGTCTTTAGAAACATGAGCTCCATGCAAAAACCATTCGGGTGAGTTGCATTCAGCAAGGGTATTCATATAGCGGAGGTCAAGAATATCGATTGCCGAAGGAGATTTCATTTTTACAACAGCGCACCTGATAGCTCCAGAAGTCTGGAAATCCGTAATGCTTCTTACCAAATATTGAAAATTAGAAAAATCCAATTCTTGCCTGAGTTGGTTGTTTATTGATGAAATTGTTTTGTTACTAAGATTTTTCTGAAGAAAGAAAAAGACGGCTTGGCAAGACATGAGCCATATGATGGCCAGAAAAAAGTAAATTCTATAGTTTCTATTTAGGGAAAAGTTTTGGATTTTCTGTATTAACATAATCATTTGAATTTTATCGGAACTCCTAGTAGACGAACCGCATTTCATTACCTAGATGCCATGGTACAAAGTCATTCATGAGGCATCTCCAAAGGTATATTCCATCAATTCCTGTTTTAAATTCTTTTAGAATTCTTATCTCAGCACCAGGCCAATTCAAATTTTGCGATTTTTCAATCTGACGAAATGCTTCTTCCTTATTTGTTGCAAAATAAGATGCTCTTTTTGCGACAATGCTATTCGTAGTCAATCCATTACTTTCTTGTGAAATTAGGTGATTTTTATAACATCTTGATGCCTCAATTAGTGAATGTGTTATGAGGTCCTCTTTTCCTTTGCCAGCGCGGCAGCCGGCAAAAACTCCGACATCCGTTTCTAGAATTAGTACAACAAATGAATAGTCAGTTTTTTCATGACCCAAATTTACAACTATATTGTTCTTCCGAAAAAGACGTACGTTTTTAAATGTACTTCCTAATAACTGAACGAGATTACTATTTGGACTTCGCTCAAACCCCTGAGGGGCCATGAAAAACGAGCTGTCGATCCATTTCGACCAAGCCCATCTTTCTACCGCCTCTCTTATGGCACGTTCTTTAGTTGAATTCGAATCGAATCCACATGCAAAACCACAAGAAGTTGGAAATTCCTCCATCAAGTACTCTTTGCGGGTATTTATGTCAGAAGCAATTTTTCTTGCCAAAGCTCGCTCAAATGCTTCTGCTATTGAAATTCTCTTTGCTATTTCACTTTCTGCGTGAGTTCCACCCGCAAGTGAAATGCCAGTTTGATCCTGGACAAAAAAATTCCAAGCGATAGTGATTCCCTTTGAATCGACAATAGGCTGCTGCACAATTTGAGCAACAGGAAACCCTAAATTTCGCAGAGCCTCTAACAGATTGGTCACTTTAATCTAATTCCTTCAAAATGAAAGATTCCGGAGTTTGGAGGAAGAGTTTTTAAGTCGATGTCACTTGATGCGAGCCAGTGAGTGCCAAAGTGAGTAAGCGGAATCACTGACGCGTCATCGTAAAGGGCCTGATTAAATTCTGATATGTATGCTTGTGGAATTGGACCACCATTTCTATCTTGTGCATCTACAACTTTACAAATTCTGCCGGATGGATCTGGATAGCAAACGCCTAAGTTAGAACAAAACATCATTTTAATGGTTCGATTTTTGGGGTATCCGCCTTGATCGACTCCATTCATCCTAATATCAAACTCTCTATTACTTAAAAGCCTGTGTCGCCAGTTATTTTCCAGCGGTTCTCCAAAATGGAATTCGACTTCTGCACTAGAATCGCGGAGAGCTTCTAAAGTGATTTTCTTAATTTCGTCTATTTCTTGCTGAGTGTAGTTTCTGTTGGCGAATGCAAAGTTAATTTTTTTCCCTGCCATTTCACTATTATAAGGCGTCAGATGCTGCCGTAGTTGGACGTCCGTCGGAGTCGAGGGATAAAACAGCGTAGATGAAAATAATGCAGATTTTTTCTTTGCAGCTGTAATTCGGTCGGCAAAGGCTTGTCTATTTTTCAGACTTTCAAATGGACCTTTCTTTATTGGAGAAACAATCATTGCCCACATAATAGAAGGTGGTGATTTAATCTCCATAAATGAAGGCAAATTTAAAACTTTGTCTCTACCTAATATTTCTATTACCGTAGTTGGAGAAGAATCAGAGAGCTTGTCGGGCGTAGCATATGAAAAGTGAATCTCCTTTGGAGAATCTTCAGAAATTGAAAACCAATCTGATCGTTTTTCTAGAAGAATTGAGTTTTTTGCTGAATGGCTTACTCGGTAAGGGCCAGATGAGATGATTTTGTGATCGTCTTTAAAACTACCGTCAGAATTAAAATTATGCGAACACCAAAACCCGAAATAAGGCAGACGTAGATGACCTATGAAGTTTTCGGGTCGTGCAGTTAACTTAAAGATTAAGCGATTATTTACGTAAGTAATGCCGGAGATAGAAGTGCTCTGACCGCTTGAAAAAGAGCCCCACCCTTCAAGCAGTTCGAAGTCAATTACCTTAGAAAATTTTGAGTATCTTTTTAATGCAAGTGTAAATGCTTCTGCAAAAGATTGTGCAGTAATGGCTGTTCCATCTTCACAGGCCAAGTTTGATCGTATATTGAATGTCCAAGTGAGGCCATCTTCAGAGGTACTAAAAGTTTCAGCAAGATATGGCTCGAATTGACCAGTTTCAGATAACTTGACGAGTGTCCCCACCAAGTTGGTAAGGACAGTCTCGTGAGTGGCAAAGTCGGAATCTTTTGGATTTAAGCTAAAGTACATGCCTTTTTCATCAAGCTTTTGGCGAAGGAACATGTACTCGAGTTTTTCAAATTTATGGAACGAATGTTTCCTTGTTGTCTGGTGAGTGTTCATAAGCTTCAGGCCCCACACGCTGAATAATGCAATTGAAACAATTGAGGTCCAAAGAAATATCATTTTCTTGAACCTGAATTTTGGAAGTTGGATCGACATATATATTATTATATTTGAGCACGATATTTACTTGTTGCTCAAATGAATAATCAGGGATCGAGTTAATGTCGCTTTTATTCACTCGAACAGTAAAGTTTCCTTTTTCGAGACTTTCGGCGTAGGTCTTTTGGCCAATAATTAACAGCGGTGATATTGCCAAAACATATTTTAGTGAGTTTTTCATTTTCCAAATCCTCTTTAGTCGAGTGGTTTTACTGACACCAGTTAATGCAGTTGAAGCATAAATGCAAAGTAGAGACCATCGCGTTGTAAATCTATCTCAATTTAAACGAGGTATGGCAGCTTAGCAGATGAAATATTTTCAGCGACGAGTAGCGAATTGCCGTTCGGAGGCGCAAAAGGCACCGGTTTATACTTCTACTTTTTGGCCATTGATGTCCGAAAATCGGACGTTTTTTGCCTAGTTGGGAACTGTATATACAGGCATCTGGCAGGCGGGCACAGGAGGATACGGGTTGGAAATCTCGTGACTTCTAGGGAGTTTTTTGTTGTGCCAAGGAAGCAAGAATATGAAGGCTCACGGAATTAATTTTGGCTGAAAAATAGGTCTAACACCCAAGTAGGTGCAGTGGTTACGCGTTTTGAGTGCATATCAATTATCGCAAACTCCAGAGTACCGTCGCTATAGGTAACTGTCTTTGTCTCATCTGTTAATTCATATGGAATTACTAGTACTTTTCCATCTCGTACCTCTGTTACTCGGGAAGTTGCTAGGACTTTCTGAAGGCCAGAGATAGGGCGTTTGAAATTCATTGTCGACTTTGTCAGAAAGAAACCGATTCCCTGTTTTGTCACATCCTCAATAGGCATTTTCATTTGCTCCGCCAGAAAATTTAGACGGGCAGTTGAGATGATATCTAAGTAGTGCTTTGAGTTCACATGTCCATATGAATCGATATCAGAGAACCTAATGTCGACTAATCCAACGTACTCAATTGGAGATCGTGTTTCGTTCTGTATGCTCATAAATTCTCCGACAACTCTAAAAGCATATTCATATGAAGCCTCTACGCACTTTTTCTCTGAGTCTGAGTGTCTTCGTAGATATTGAGCCATTTCTTCAATGCCACATCCGAGTGATCCATTTTTTTAATCACTGAGTCGATGGATTTGAAGTTGTGATTTAAACCGATGTATTCAGGGCGAGTTTCGCTCCAGTAGCTGTACACTTGGTATGCTACATAGAGGGCTGAAAGCTGAAATGCTTTGTCTTTGGCGGTAAGCCAACGAGTTATTTGGGCCGTGTGTTCGTCTGTCAGTCCATCTTTTTTAATTAGGTCAATAAGAGAATCCGCTGCAATTCGGTTGTCATCGTTTCCGATGTATTTGTGAAGATCAATTAATTCTGGACGTAGCTTATGAAGAGCTTCACGTGTGTTAGATACAACACGTTTATTTGGGAACTGTAGACAGTGTGATAGGGTAGTAACGATTTCCTCGTCTACTGAATCCCTAGTGAACAGTGTCTTCGCCAACAAGGTAATTCCGGATAATAGTAAGGCGTTGCCGGATTCTAGTCCGGTTTTAAGTAGAACCTTATACTGTGCTACTACTTGATAGCTCAGACGAGAAACCGGGAGTGTTGTAAGATGATTTCTCAAAGAATGAAACACATACTCTTTCTTTTCAAGGACTGCAGCGGTCATCGCTTTTAGGATAAGTGCAATATCGCGATCAGTTCTAAAATACTTAAGATCTTGCGTGTATGCGGGGGCATATCCGTGAATAGACTGAATGTAGGTCACTAGATATGGTTCATCGTAGTTCTTTACTTTAACCTGTGCCTCGTTGTGGCTCTCGATATAGGGTTGATACTTGCTTACCTGAGAGCTTTGCGTAACAAGTGTCGATATGTCTTTATTATCAACAGCAGTTAGGAAACGGGCAGTGTTGATGAGTGGCTGCCCCTCGGTTTCTGAGTTTCCGCCTAGCTTTTCAATTTCTACAGTGCCGATGTCGAGTGCGGCTTTCACTGTAAGTTGCAACTCTGGCAACTTAAATTCGCTGCTAAGATCTTGGAAAATTTCAAACAGGCCACGCACTATGTGAACGGCTCTGAGTTCTGCATCGTTATGTTCATTTTTTGGGACGAAGAATGAAATTTCATCACCAGAGGCGTTTTCTTTGTAGGCTCCATATCTAGAAAGATATTCGCCACCACGATTGAAGAATGTTTGTACTATGTATTGCAGAAGTTCAGCTGAGATTTTCTGCTTTAAAATGGTGTAGCCATTGATATCGCATCTGGCGGCTACGATTTCAACACTCCTAGTGCCAGCTTGCATCTGCTCATGGGCCCAAGTAAGACCGCTATAGGAGTTGTTTTTGTATTCCAAGGCCAGTTGTTCTGCGTGTTCACGGCGTTCTTCAACCCCGTGAATATAATTCTTAAGACGATGAGCTTCCGCAGAAAGAATTTCTGATTCACCAGTGCCCGATCTTCCCTTAAACCACTGAATGATCATTTTCACGTCAAAGTGTAAGAAGTAAGATGCTACCTGGTGAATTAACAGAATGATGCCCAAACAGAAAACGAATAGAATTTCCTTTTGATCACTCAGTAGTTGCATTAGGAGAGTGGCGAAGGAGACATCATCTTTACCAAAGAATACGATATAGTCTTTGCCTTGAATACGGATATTACGACGAGATTGGGAGAGGCTATTAGGGTCATAACTTGATTCTTTAATCAGAGCATTTTCACTGGAAGGGTAGATGAGCTGGCCTTTGCCATCTCTTATGACGTAGTATGAGATGCTCTCTGTTTGTCTGTAGGTATCAAACATATTCTGAAAAAGATCATCGGGGCTTTGATCACTGCTGTGATCCAGCATCTGCGCAATGTTTGCGACAATAGATTCATCTTTATGATCAACGACGTTTTTAATGTGCCAGAACTGAATAAGGTAAAGGGTTGGGTACCCAATGAAAAAAGCTATTAGAAAGATGTAGGTCTTTTTTAAGAGTCCCACCTACTTATCCCCTTTGAGGACACCATTTTTTTCAGTGTAGATGACTTGTGGCCTACTATTTTCAAACTTATAACCATCGGCAAATTCGATATGAACGCCTCTACTGCGGAGGTCTTCCGCAAAAGCTCTGTCAGATACGAGTCTCTTGCGGATTTTCAATGCATAAGCATTTTCGAGATTCTCATCGCTAGCTGTTTTCCTATCGGCACTTTTTGCTGCTGCGGGTGCTCGATTAACACCACTTGAAGGTATTCCTGCGCTGGTAGCTGCTCTTGGAGCAGACGACGATCTAGATCCAGAGCTTGAAGAAGAACCTATTTCGCTCGAAGTACCCTGAGTCGCAGGGGCAGGACGTGCAGGGGGTTGATTCGTGTCAGGTGCTGTAGGTAAAAGGGAGTTTGTGTCGGGGGTGCCTTGTGCCGGAAGTGTGGCCGCGAACGCTGGAGTTTCCACATATCTTGCGTATGGTGCAATTTTCTTTGCAATCGCATCGACCGAATTTTTAACGTAAGATTTAGTATTTTCATACTTTGCTTGTTGCTCGATGGTCGGAGTAGATGTCTTAGAAGAAGACTTTGAATTAGAAGGGGAGTTGAAAGTGTCTATACTAGCGATAGAGCGTTGAGCACTATTAGTTGAACCCAAACCGGTATTTCTAATGCCTTCATTTCTTGAAGGTAGGTCATTTGAAGCTGTTGTGGTGTTGCTTGGCTGAGTAGGTGCGAGGGACTCTGTCTCTGCAAAGGATGCATATGGATTCGCAACATCTCCCGCAATAGTTTTTGCTCCGGTTTGTTCGGAATTAAGTTTTTTGATTACGTTGTCTTTTGATAGGTTTATCTCTTTTGCATTTCCAAAAAGTGCTTGAGTTTTGTCTAATGAGCAAATGCCTTTATCTATTTGTTGAGCTTGGGCTTCAGAAATTGCCTTTGGGCTGCGGACGTTATGTGTAAATTCATGAATGAACATTTTATGAACATTTACTCGAAACATTTTTGGGTCTTTTTTTAAGCATTCGACGTCGACGCTAATTTTTGCTTTTTGACCCTCTTGTGTGCGACCGCATTTTTTATGTTTTGATCCATCGAAATCACAAGAAATTGGAAAAGGTGTCGAGACATTTTTTTTAACGTCATCAGTGCTTTCAGCAGATTTTGTTAGTAGATCAACCTCTCCTCGAAGTTTTTCGAATGGGTGGAATAGAGGTGATGATGACTGAGCTTGTTTGTCGAGGCAGCGAAGAGATGGGGGTTCTTTTAGAGTAGCCAAAACGTCACGATCGCCAGCGAGCAGAATATACATTGAGTTGGAGAAGGTCTCGAGTTCTTCTTTAGTAAGTTTTTCTGCACAATTTTTTTCGAAGACAACGCTACTGAAATTCTGCGGTAGAAGACTATTTGCAACCGATCCCATGTCGTCTTGATTTTTGACTAATGGTGGGACTTCGCATGTATCGTCATCATCTTTAAAGTGGGTTTGATATTTTCTGAAAGAAACTTGTTTCTGTTCCCAATCGTTTCCTGCATTTTGGTACGTTAAATACAAGAACCCATTTTTGGTTCTTTGCTCGACCCACATGGTGGAGTCTTTTGCATTTCTATGGATGGTAATTCGGGTTAAACCCATCTCAATAGCTTCTTGAGAGCTACTATCTATCTTAGTTACGCTGTACGAAAAATTAAGGTCACCAGTAAGTAAGGAGTATCCCGAATTGTGGCCTTCAACTTTGAAATAGAATTTAGCGGCAAATGTTTGATTTGCTGTGAATAAGATGAGGAAGAAGAAGTTAAGCTTTATTTTGTTCTTCATTTTTCCTTTATTGCTGATAAATCATTGATTTAACTCAACGTTTAGATCGGCATATTTAGGAAATAATGAAGGAAAAGTTAGGGAAAAGACTCGAGTTTTTTATGACTTTCTAGACCTATGTCCTATGGGCAAGTGTCTTTGTGTTTTTGGAAGGCAGCCTTAGCTTCTCTCCAGTCGTAAGTGAAGTTTACAGCTGTGCCTTTTGTAGCAGAAACAAAGTATTGATTCATGATTCCGATTGCTCTTAGGGATCCATCTGTCTCTCTGCAAAGCAAAGGACCGCCTGAATTACCTGGAGTGATAGGGCAACCAACAGTTAAAGCTGTAATATCGCTATCGCTTGTACGAAGTCCACAATTAGTTTGATACCAAAGAGTTCTAACATCTTTTTCACCTGGATATCCTGCGACCTCTAGTGTTTTGCAAGTGCCAGCATCTTCAACACTATACTGCGCAGTTTTAATAGGTTTAACTTGGTCTTCACTGAAAGATTTATTCAACTTAATCAAAACCCAATCTTCGGCGCCAGCATCTGGCGTTCCTCCGCTTGGATTTCCAGATTCAACGACTTCTCCGTCGACTGTGTATTCAAAATCCTTGTTGGAAGAACTAGATTGGCCAGCTGAGAACTTTACTTTTTTTCCGATAACATTTTGGTCACGACCGAGATTGTGTTTTGCTGTCCATACCAAGCATTTATTGCCAAGCCACGCACTTCCGCGTCCCAAATCCGTGTTAACAACACCAATGGCGTTGTACTCAGGGTTTTGTTTTCTATCTAGTGGTTTACGTGGGTCATTAGGAATTGAAACTGTTGCTGCATTTGTTTCTGCTACGGCAAAATACTTTTTTTGAATAGGGAGTTTTTGAAAGGCATTTTTGCGTGAGATTCCAGAGCACTTTTTAACGTCTCCAAATGAGACACTTGCAGTGCCGATGATTGCTGCGAAAACTGTGATGATGATTGCTGTGTTTTTCATATCGACCTCACTTGCAGATTGGTATTTCAAGAAACCTGCCGCCTCAGATGCAAATGAGTGGTAATTTAGGGGACTTAGCCCTGTCAAGGAGCCGATTTAGGGACCAAATTTGGCGCCTAAGTATGTGGAATTATTTCAGACTGAGACACTTTGCTGTTCGGCCAAAACCTTCAAATTTCGTTCAGACCGATCAAGCGATTTTTTGAAGTTCTGCCGCTTGCTACCTGGCTTCATTGGAAATGTATTCGCGATAAAAGAAAATAGATCCACGATTCGGAGAATTGATCCGAATGTTCGTGCAGATAAATTATTTAGGAAGTTTTAGTTTTTCTTATTCCACTCGAAGTTCTTCACGAGCTGATTGCAGTTCGTAAGAGTTTTTTGGAAGCTGGATTGATTGTCTAAGCAAGTAAGGATGGCGACTCGTTGGCCCTTTTGCAAAATGACTTGGCGGATCTGCTTGTTCTTGCTTCGTTGAACCATATCAACAACAAGCCCGGGGCTTCCTGCCACCGCGAAGGACTTTGCGCCCAAGACTTCAAAACCATAACTTGGATAATCGCGCATCCACTTCTTAGCGTAAGATTCTAAGCTGGATTGTTTGGACAAGGTGTCTGTGCGCACTGACAATGACGCCGATGCATCCATCTGACCCTTCGGAGTGAAGCGCACAGATTCAAACATCGATTCTTTATTTTGAGGAGTCGGCAACCAGTCGGTGCCCAGAGTTCTTAAGTTAAATCCTTGGCTTTGAAAGTAATGTCCCTGCTGAGGGTCTGTTAAAACAGAAGTGCTGGTGCCCGGATGGGGGGCCGCCAGCACAAAGCTCGAGGATAAAAGAAGTAATGCACTCAAGATCTGATATTTCACTTTTTCAGTGTATCTGAGACGGGCTGTTCATTGCAAGGCCCAAGATCCATAGGTAAATCCCAACGGTAAACTTGGCTCTTATCATTGCTGGTCACGCGAAAGATCATAAGGTTTGGATTTTTCACAGAAAAGCGCACTTCAGAAAAGTTCAGTTTGTTTTTCAAAATGGTCTGGGTGCAGAGCTTCTCAGCTTCATAAAGATCTATTTGGCTAAACTCAGATCCCTCGGGAATCCAGCTATAGACAAGTTCCCCTTTGCGACTGAAAGCCACATCTTTGACGACACCTTGAAGACTCTTTACGATCTTGCGGTTCTTACCCCACACATTCGTAGTTACTATGTTTTGTACTTTTGCTGTCGCATCTTCTTCGATCCAATAAAGATTTTTTCCATCCGCGGATAAAGAAGGATTGCGTTGAGGTTTCGCTGGGTCCACTTGAAACGGCAGGACCTGATCTGTATCAAGGTCTAGCCAATACAGTCCAGGAACTCCCGAACGGGTCGAGGTGAAAAGCATTTGTCGCTTCATCGGCACAAAAATCATTTCGCCATCAAAGCCGGGCGAGTTCGTAAGCCTGCCGATTTCGTTCCCATACAAATCGCTGTGGTAAACTTCGGCGCGAGGGTAGGCCGGGTTTGCATCTGTGGCAAAAGGCTGCTCTTTGATTTCATCCGTGGTGGATGAGTAAAGAATTTGATTTTTCTCTAACGGAAACACACTCAGGATTTCGCCATCTTGAAAAGTCAGGCGGCGATCTCGTTGCATCGTTAAATCATATTCGTGAATTTGGGTGTTCTTATGCCCAATGCGATTTTTGCTGATGTAATAAATTTTTTCGCCATCAACCGAAAAAACAGCGCCACGATTGTAACCCTGAGAAAGCACCACACTGACATCTTTAGATTTTAAATAATCTACTTCAGCAGGAAGCTCGGTTTTTTTGGTATTGGATTGGCAGGCGAGAAGAGCCACACACATTCCAAACGCAAAGAGAAATCTCACAGTGTCTCCACCTTTTTCAAAACCTTAGTTAATAAACTTGAAGGATTCACTTGTTTCAGATTTTTCAGCTCCACCCACTGCACAGTCTTTGGCGATTTTGGGGCGCGTGAATCCTTTTGAATCTGAATGTAGATATCATGATGAGTGATAAAATGTTTAACATCAAATTTTTTTGGTTTTTCCTTCGAGGTCAGGACCTGACCCGGGAAAATCCATTGGCCTTTTAGAAAGGGAGCATAAGTATTTTGGACCAAAGCCACCTGATTTTTTTCTTTATTTTTTCGAATATGGACTTCTGGCTGCCATACCCAAACTTCACTTTCTTTGCGTGGTTTTTTCAGAGGTAATTTATCCACAAGATTTTTATCACGAGCCACACAGTCAGAACTCCATGGACAAAGCAAGCAACTCACTTTTTGCGGAGTGCACACCGTGGCGCCTAATTCCATCAGAGCTTGATTGATTTCTGCAGGCGATCCAGCCTCTGCCATTTGATCTGACATTTTTTGCAATTCATCGCGAGCCTTTGTGTTCCACCACTCGGTTTTCTTGCCATACTTGCGAGAAAGAACGCGAATCACGTTGCCATCTAGGACTCCCACGGCTTCGTCAAAAGCAATACTTGCAACTGCGCGAGACGTATAAGGACCAAATCCTGGCAGCTCTAAAAGTCCCGCCGCATTTTTCGGAAAGCCTTTGGCTGCGATTTCTTTGGCAGCTTTGTGCAGATTGCGCGCTCGCGAATAGTAACCAAGTCCCGCCCAAGCTTCGAGCACTTTTGCCTCGGGAGCTTTCGCCAAGTCTTTCACTGTTGGAAAGAGCTTCAGAAACTTTTCGAAATAAGGGATCACAGCGACGACTGTGGTTTGTTGCAGCATGACTTCTGAGATCCAAATTGGATACGGGTCTTTGCTCTTACGCCAAGGCAAGTCTCGTTTATTTTCTTGATACCATTTCAAAAGCTTTTTGTGATCCGTCATGGCTGAAATGTATTCGACAAAGCGATTGTTTCCAAATGCTTTTTAGAAGATACTGGGGCTTCTAGCAGGAGAGCTAAAATTATGGATTATAAACCTCTCAGCGGTCGTGAGTTTCCTCGTTTTTCGGGTCTTAAAACATTCTTCAGATTGCCTCATGTTCCCGTCGACGCCGATTACGAAGTCGGTATTTTCGGAATTCCTTATGATGGTGGAGTTTCTTATCGCCCCGGTCCAAGATTTGCGCCCTCTGCAGTCAGAGAGATGTCCAGCCTTGGCCGTGGTTTCCACATGACCAGAGAGCTCAATTGGATCGAGAAATTGAAAGTCGCAGATATAGGTGACTGCCAAACGGTTCCTATTGATCAAACCCAAACATACCAGCGCATTGAAAATTTCGTCGGCGACGTTCTTAAGAACAAAAAGAAATTCCTGGCTTGCGGTGGAGATCATTCGACAACTTTGCCGGTGCTTCGTGCTTTAAGAAAACACTATGGCAAGCCATTGCAGTTCATTCACTTTGATGCGCACTTAGATACTTATCCCGCAGCGTGGGGATGTGAATACCACCATGGCGCTTTTGCACGTCACGCGGTGGAAGAAGGATTAGTAGATCCTAAGAAGATGATTCAAATCGGCATCCGTGGCCCATTAGCGGGCGGTGACGATTTAGATTTCGTGAACAAAAATGGCATTCGTGTATTTAGCATGGATGACATTCGTGAAAATCACATCAATGAATTTGTAAAACAACTTCCGACTTTCGATGACACTCCGGCGTACATCAGTTTTGATGTTGATTGCTTGGATCCAGCCTATGCGCCAGGGACAGGCACTCCAGTTCCTGGAGGTATGACTAGCTACGAAGCTCAACGCATCTTAAGAGCGTTGAAGATACCTAACCTTGTGGCCGGGGACGTAGTTGAAATCTCTCCTCCTTTTGATCATTGTGGCATAACATCATTAATAGGAGTGGATGTGATGTTTGAGTTTCTTTGCATCATGGCTGGAAACAAAAAATCATAGAATGAAGTTTTATCTTTGTTTGTTCACCTAGACTCTGGACTAGAGACTCCGGGACCTAGGTCGACAAACAGAGCAGATTCTTAGAAGTTCAACCTCATAATCCCCTACCTTCGTCATTTTTCACGCAAGTTTTCCCCCAGACCTGACGAAGAGAGAGTTATGAGAACACAATACTTTAATCCAAATAAAATTTTGATCTGCTCATTAGCTGCTTTGTCATTGTCTTGCTCAAAGGCACGATTCGCACCTGCCGAGAGTGTTGAAGATGCAACTGCAGTGAATACTCCAAATAAAGTAGTAACCTCTACTGAGTTTGTAGCAGCAGGAAATAAACAAGTAGATTTCTTGTTGGTATTAGATGACTCGAACTCAATGTTGCCAGAGCTTAAAAAACTTTCTTCAAAAATGGCGACATTTGTAAGCTTCCTAGAAGCGAGCCAAATCGATTGGCAAATGTGTGTAACGACCACACGTGCTTCGAACTTTGGTAAATACTTAGCTTGGAAAAACTACGCGGCTCCTTCAGGAATACCGTCGCATGTCCTTAAAAAGGGTGCTTCAGGCCTGAACACGATCTTCACTTCGACGATTGATTCTATCACAATTGGTGGCGGCGATTCCGGAGATGAAAGAGCTATTAAATCCGCGTTTGTCAGCTTCCAAAATAGTGGTTCTTGTTATCGTGCTGGTGCTGCAGTGTCTGTCATTGCAATTTCAGATGAAGACGAGCGTTCCGTAGGGGGCGATTCTTCTAAAGTGAAAGCCAATGATGCAGCCGGTACGTATCAGCCTCTTGAAGCCGAAGATATTCCAACGAACTTGGTTGCAAGAGCTCAAGCTACTTTCGGCGCCAATGTGCGATTTACTTTCAACTCGATCATCGTAAAACCTAAGGACAAAGCTTGCGAGAAAGACCAAGACATAGACACATCTCCAAGTCATCCAGGTACAGTCTATGCTTTGATGTCTGCTATTTCCGATGGGGGAGTGGGCAGCATCTGTGATGCTGATTACAGCTCGAATTTGAATACGTTCAAAGACAAGATCGTGAATTCTTTAACTCAATTGAATTTGCAATGTGACCCTGTTGAGGGAAGCCTCAAAGTATGGGTGAATCGCAAATTGATTTCTGAGTATAAAAAAGAGAAGAAGATTTTAAGGTTCCACAAGGCATTGATCGAAGGAACTCGTATCGACTTGGTCTACGACTGCAAAGATTAATTCGAACAAAGACACAAAATCAAAAAGCCCGAGGTACGAACCCCGGGCTTTTTTAATTTATTTTGCTACGCAAGTCGCAGTTACGATAGATCCGTGAGAACGGTAGGTTTGAGTGGATTTGCACTGAAGACCACCCTCGTCGCAGTTTGCACGAACGTACAAATTGCCTTCTTTATCCTGGCCGACAACGCTATTGCCATCACACCAAGAGAAATAACGAACAACAGGCTCGTCGGCAAATGTATCGCTGCCACCGCCACCAATAGTTACTGCCATAGCAGGAGTCGTGGCGAATAAAGCCATCACTAACAATGATTTCATGAATTCCTCGCTTTTGTTTGGTGCCGGAGATTAACACGGTCCGAACAAGCGCCACAATCCCCCTGAAAATTTTGGAGACTCGCCCTTGGGAATTTGGGGAATTTTGTTGAGAGTTTTGACAGGCCTCTATTTTGTGTCTCTTTTCAGGGGCTTCGGCGACGTCTCTGGGCCCTTTTGGGGGTACTCAGGGCAAGAACTGCATGGTCCGCGCTTTGCTTAGAAAGATTCCGAATTCAGAGGCGGCAACGGAAAACAGGAAAGTTTCACCTGCACCATCGCTAAAGACACCCTCAAGGAGCAGAGGGGTCATCAACTAAAGAGTGATGGTGGAGGGCCCAAGCGGTATGTACTCAGCGCCCCTCACGGACCGGCTTTACGGTTCGTCCTGTTTAGATTTCGATAGTTCCGTCTGGAGGACGGAGACCTTTTTTCTTAATTTTCTCTACGAGAGTCGTACGATTCAGCTTTAACAGCATGGCTGCCTGATTGCGATTCCAGCCAGTTTTTTCAAGAGCGCGAAGGATGAGTGCATTTTCATAAGAATCCACCGCGGTATTGAAATCCAATCCAGCCTCAGGAATATCCACTACACCAACTTCTTGAGTAATCGCTTTTCCAGCTTTGTACTTCAAAGGAAGATCTACGACTTCGAGTTGTCCATGGCCCTTAAGGATCGTCATACGCTCCATCAAGTTTTCAAGCTCACGAATATTCCCTGGCCATTGATAGTGTACTAGGCAGTCCAAAGCTTCTTCAGAGAATCCAGTCAGCGCGCGACCGCGTGTTTTACCAAAAGAATCCATGAAATGTTTTAACAACAATGGAATATCGCTTTTTCTGTCACGAAGAGCCGGAATAGTAATAGGAATAACATTTAAGCGATAAAACAAGTCTTCGCGGAAGTTGCCGAGTTCCACAGCTTCTTCAAGGTTCACGTTCGTTGCAGTAATCACACGGACGTTCACTTGCACTGTCTTAGTGCTACCTACAGGTTCAAAACACTTTTCTTGAAGAGCACGAAGAAGTTTTACTTGCAGAGTCGGGTCCATATCACCGATCTCGTCTAAGAAGATCGTTCCACCATCAGCCATCTCAAAGCGGCCTACGCGATTGGCAATAGCGCCAGTGAAAGCGCCCTTGATATGTCCAAAAAGTTCGCTCTCTAAAAGCTCGCCAGGAATTGCGCCACAGTTAATTGGAATAAAAGGACCACTTGCGCGCGGAGAGTTGTAGTGAATTGCACGAGCAATGAGCTCTTTTCCGGTTCCAGTTTCGCCATGAACAAGGACTGTCGAGTCAGAATCAGCCACGCGCTCTACCAGACGAAGAACACTCTGGATAGATTCACTTGTGCCGATGATTTGATCGAATTTGTACTTACGATTCAATTCACTGCGTAGCTGTTGATTCTCTTGCTGAAGATGCTTGTGAGCGAGAGCTCGATCTACCAAGCTGATTAATTCGTCTAAATTGAAAGGCTTTGTGACAAAGTGGAATGCGCCTTTTTGAGTTGCACGCACAGCCGCTTCGATCGTCGCGTGACCAGTCAAGATCACAACTTCAATAGATGGGTAGAGAGATTTCAAATGAGTCATGAACTCAATTCCATCACCATCTGGAAGATTTAAATCGACGATTGCAAGATCAATGGCTGTATCACCTTGGCAGAGAAGCTTTGCTTCTTCGATGCGGTTTGCGGTGATGACATTCAGTCCTTTGCGGTCCAAGACTCTGAAGAGGGCCGTCCGTAAGCTCGATTCATCATCCAATATAAGCACGCGATGAGTGCGCATGAACCTTCCTTCCATGGTGGGTTCTTGTTCCTTTTTATAGAGTAATTGATTTCTGACAGGACTGTCAAAAATTCCGCGTGCAGCTTACGTTTCAGGACCTCAAAACTGGACGAGGAAAGGAAATTTTTGCCAGGGTCGTTGGCCCAGATTCGAGCTTGGTCGAGGAAGAAATTTCCAATTTGCCGCCATGATCCTCGACGATCTGCGAGGCCACAGGAATACCAAGACCC
This sequence comes from Bdellovibrio sp. HCB337, assembly GCF_047302465.1. Classification (GTDB taxonomy): domain Bacteria; phylum Bdellovibrionota; class Bdellovibrionia; order Bdellovibrionales; family Bdellovibrionaceae; genus JACMRP01. Next base: position 458,686 of record NZ_CP178621.1, read on the forward strand.
GCACTTTCTTTTTCATAGGGAGCGCCGTTATTCTTGACCACAATAAGATACTTGTCCGCAGTGAGTTCTAAGCTCACATCAAGCTGACCTTTGAATTCAGGAGTGTTGTTTTTGTGACGAGCAAGAATAGAATCATAAGCGCTTTGTAAAATATTTTTGATCGCTTGCGAGAGAAGATTCAGATGCCCGCGTGCAGGACAGAGTTTGTCTGGCAAATTGAGAGTCACTTCAATAGCTTGAGACTTAAGCTGAAGCTCCATGATTTTGTAAGCACGTTTGATGACATCTCTTAAATCCAAGTCAGTGATTTCGTCGACGTTTGGATTGCGTGTAAAGCCTAATAAGTTTTGGATGATCTCTTTGCAACGTAGAGAGCCCGCTTCCATTTCAAGAATGTCTGGATACATTGGATGATCTTTGGGCAGATCCATCTTGATCAGCTGAGTGAAAGAAAGAATTCCGCCAAGAGGATTGTTCAATTCATGAGCAATACTGCTGCCGATAGTTCCAAGTTCTGCAAGCTTCGCAGTTTCAAGAAGCTGCTTTTCCATCAAGAGTCTTTGTGTGATGTCGTGATAAATATTCACGAACACCGCAGGCTTCTGTGGCTCTAAAGACAAGCTTTGACTGTACACTTCGAAAGACTTAGTAGCCTTCGCGTCTTTATTGTCTAATCGGAAGTTTTTTCCGCGTTGGCAATGATCGCACGGAGTTTTTCGATTGTAGAGAACTTCAAAACACTTTTTGCCAATCACGCTGCCGGTTGGATGATGGCTCGTGATTGCAGAATTCGCTTGAATGATATCATAGTTCGTATCAATGATTGCGACCGGGTCAGAAACGGCGTTGAAAGTTGCTTCCCATTGTTTTTTAAGCTCTTCAGACTCTTCCAACTTCTGAATACGTCCGAGTGCCAATGAGACGGCTTCAGCCACGCGATTCAAAAAATCAACTTCATCACGTAAAAACGGATGATCCGTTGCTCGCATGAAAAATATGGACCCGATACGCTCATGCTGACGGAACAAAGGAACTCGTTGCTGTGTGAAGCTTAGTTTTGTTTCTACCTGCTCAGCAAACAAGTTGTCCTGAGGAGCAAAGAAAATGCGAATCCACGAAGTCTGCACCGTAGAAGCCATGGACTCGTTCAAAAGCTTTTCGATCTCGACAAGCGAGCCCGCTTTATGAACGGCCATCAATGCATTCTTTAAGCCCTCGATCCTTACATTTGTTTGATACAGTTTGCGGCGGGCTTCGGTTAAAAACTTTGTTCTTTTTTCAACTCTTTGCTCAAGATCCGCCTGAAGACGTATTAATTGCTCTTTTTGGTCCCGGATCAATTTTTCAAGGTTCTTATCTTGTTTTTGACGATTTACTTCTTCGAGAGCGCTAAAAAAATGCGCTTCGATGTCGGTCTCTTGATAAGAAGAAATCACACGGAACAAAGGATAAAGCTCATGAATATCTGCAAGCTGTTCTGGCGCAAAGTCTTTAGGCACAACAGCAATCCACTGAGCTGCGGGATTGTGATCTAAAACCTGGTGATAAAATTGTCCAAACTTTTTTTCTAAGATAGAAGTGATGGACAGCGCCACGACATCACACACGGCTTCTTTGCTCCATACAAGAGCTTGTGATAGGTCTGGTAAGATCTGGGCACCCAGATCTACGAGCCTCTCTTCCCATGGGCCAATCAATAAAAAGCTAGTTTTTAAAGGCCGCATGTTTTGATCAACTCCGCGTGTTTATAAATCGTAAAATCCGGGTAGTCTTCTCGCTGCTCCGGTGTTTCTCCGACATGTTCTCCATGACAGAAGTAACATGTCTTAGCTCCGCAAACTTTAGCATAACGGATTTCTTGCGAAAGCCGATTACCAATACTTAAAAGTTCCTCGGGCTGGATGCCTTCTTGTTTAAGAATATCAGCAAAGGCATCTTTTTTGATTTCATTTTTGAAATTATTCACCAAATAAACTTTACGGAAATAAGGTTCTATTTGCAGGGCTTTAATTTTTTTCATTTGTGCGTCAGGTTCTCCGGACGTCACTAGAAACAGAATATACTTCTCGCCTAGTTTTCTGAGATTCTCTACAGCTCCATCCATCAAAGGCAAACGCGCTGGTACTTCAGGATTGTAAAACGCCTTCATCGCCGCTTGCAGAGCAGTATCAGGAGTTTGCGTGCCATATTTATCAATAAAGCCTTGAAAGATTTGTTGATGAGTCAGTTGGGCAGCATGACTGGCTCGCCAAGCAAGGCAAGTATCGACATCGCTTGAAACACCATTATTCAACATCGCCTCGCACGCGTGGCGAGCGGCGAGCGGCACCAAAAGCTGGCTTGTATCCAGCAAGGTGTCGTCTAAATCAAAAGCGATGCATTTAATCGCGGTCATGATTCCCTTAAGTGGCAAAGTCCTGTGTCATGAGTTGCGTGAGCCCAGGTTCGAAGTGAGGCCACACCTGATCAAGATGAATTCTCTCCTGCTCTTCAATGCAGATCACGGGAATTTTATGATCCAGCCAGCCGTACTGACCAAGGCTTCCCGGCGTTGGGTAACCAATGTCCTCGCGGACGGGATAGCCTGTCTTCCCAGCTAGAATTGTCGATGCTTCTTTTCCAGGGGTACCCGTATAAACAACGCAAGGCTCCCAGGAGTGAAAATGCACAATCAAACGCGGCTTTTCGGTTTCGATCAGCTGGACTATGGCCTGGGTTTCAGGTTCGCTGGCAGCGTGTTTTCCCGGAAAATAGCGGGGGCCTTTGCTTTCGGGGCTCCAGTCGCTCGAAGGGAAATTGCGGTTGAGATCCACTCCGTTGTCGTTGATACGCTGATTACGAAGAAAGCCATCGACATTGATACACGGGATGAGTAGCCACGAGTGGATGATTTTTTCAGGCGAAGACTCTTCTGTTTTCTGCAACCACTTCAAGAACTCTTGGGCTAAGCGAACGCCCTCAGGCTCGTCTCCGTGGACGCCTCCAACAAACAAGATAGGAGCTGTGGCTTTTCCATCACGGTTGTGTGTTTTTTTATACAACTCTATAGGGGTGCCGCGGGGGCTTCGTGCCCAAGAAGTTTGGTGAAAAATTTTTGCTTGCATATCATAATTAAGCCTGATTTTTAGAGGCTTGAAAAGGACAGAATATCCATGGCAAAGAACGACAAAAAAGAGGCTGCAGAACCGAATAAACTGGCAATGATCATTTTGGCGGCGGGAAAGGGCACCCGTATGAAATCTCCACTTCCCAAAGTGCTTCATCCTGTGGCAGGTCGTCCAATGATCGAAAAGGTCATCCAAGCCTCTAAAAAAGCAGGTGCAACGGATCTGCGCGTGATCGTGGGCCACGGTCAGGCGTTGGTGCGTTCCGTGGTTGAGCCTATGGGTGTGAGCTGTTTCGTGCAAGAGAACCAATTAGGAACTGCCGATGCTGTTAAAGCGGCCCAAGTGGAGACCATCGAAGGCGATGTTGTAATCATGAACGGCGATCATCCGTTGATCGAAGCTGAAGATATTAAAAAATTCATTACTTTGTTCCGTGAAGAAAAATGTGATCTTGCTGTCGTGACTGCCGTCGTGAAAAAGCCAGGTGAGTTCGGCCGCATCGTGCGCCACAAAGGCGACCTGAAGGCCATCGTTGAAGCTAAAGATGCTTCTGCCGACACTTTAAAAATTCGCGAGATCAACACGGGCATTTATATCGCAAAAGCAGAAACTCTAGCTGAGTACTTGCCACAGATTAAAAACCACAACGCTAAAAAAGAATTCTATGTTACGGATTTGATTTCTTTGTGCATCGAAGATGATTGCAAAGTCATGGCGATCAAAGCATCTCCGAAAGTGGCTGTGGGTGTAAATAACCAGCAAGAGCTGGCTCATGCGACAAAACTTTTATTCAAACGTAAAGCCCTTCGCTTGATGGAAGACGGTGTTTTGATGATCGATCCCGCTTCGACCTATGTGGAAGAGTCTGTGGAAGTCGGCGCAGGTTCCGTCCTTTTTCCAAACACGTTCTTGCGTGGAAGCACGAAGGTTGGATCTTTCACTGTGATTGAACCGCACGTGTTTATGTCTGATTCTGAAATCGGTGATAGCGTGCAAGTACGTGCTGGAAGCTACTTAGAACAGGCGATCGTTCATAGTCGCGCTAGCGTGGGTCCTTATGCACGTCTTCGTCCACAAACGACGATTGGCGAAGAAGCTCACGTAGGCAACTTCGTAGAAATGAAAAAAGTGAAGTTCGGCAAAAAATCTAAAGCGGGTCATCTGACTTACTTAGGCGATGCTGAAATCGGCGAAGATGTAAATATCGGCTGTGGCACTATCACGTGCAACTACGCCGCGGATAAAAAGAAATACCAAACAAAAATCGGCAATCGAGTTTTTGTCGGCAGTGATACTCAGTTTGTAGCTCCGATTGAAATTGGGGACGATGTGGTGATTGGATCAGGATCTACCATCACGAAGAACGTGCCGGCCAAGGCTTTAGCAGTGGCTCGTGGTAAACAAGTTATTAAAGAAAATTACACTCCAAAGGCTCCAGCGCAGCCTAAAAGCGAGGAATAGTCTATGTGCGGAATCGTTGGCTACCTAGGGAACTCTAAAAATCCTAAAGATGTTATTATCTCAGGCCTTAAAAAACTAGAATACCGCGGATATGACTCTGCGGGTATCGCTGTGATGAACGAAGGCAAAACCAAGCGTGTGCGTGCCTCTGGAAAATTGAAGGCTTTGGAAGATAAGCTATTGACTGAAAAAATCGATGGCAACGTCGGTATCGGTCATACTCGTTGGGCTACTCATGGTGCGCCCACAGAGCGTAATGCCCATCCACATCAAGTGCGCGGGATCAGCTTAGTCCACAACGGGATTATTGAAAACTACGTAGAGATTCGTGAAGCACTTTTAGCAGACGGTGCAACCATCACTTCAGATACAGATTCTGAACTTGTGGCGCATTTGATCGCGAATGAAATTGATAGCACGAAAGATCTTTACAAAGCTGTTGAAAAAACTTTGTGCAAGATTCGCGGAGCATTCTCTATCGTCGTAATGTGGGAGCAAAACCCGAATCAACTTGTTGCTTTCAAAGATGGTCCGCCTTTGGTGGTAGGACTGGGTTCTGAAGAAAATTTTGTTGCGAGTGACGTGCAAGCGCTACTTCAGTACACTCGTAAGTTCATTTACCTCGATGACCGTGAGATCGTTCTTTTGAATGGTCAAGACGTCAGCATTTTCTCTGCAAACGGATATCCTTTGCAAAAGAAGGCTGTCGAGTTGAACTGGGATCCACAGATGGTCGAAAAGCAAGGTTACGCGCATTTCATGCTCAAAGAAATCTATGAGCAACCGCGTGCCGTGGCTGCCGCAATGGAGCCTCACGTAAACACAGAAAAATTCTCGGTTCGTCTTAAAAATGTCGGCTTTGGCTCGTTGGTGAACAAGCTTGAAGATCTTGATCCTGCTCAAGACTGGATTAAGACTCAGGAAGTATTGAAAGGCATTGATCGTATTTTCATTATCGCCTGCGGAACTAGCAGTTATGCAGGCATGGTGGGTAAATACTTGATCGAAAATATTGCGCACGTGCCAGTCGAAGTGGATATCGCCAGCGAATTCCGTTATCGCAATCCGGTGATTCCACCAAAATCTTTGGTGATGACGATTTCACAAAGCGGTGAGACCGCAGATACATTGGCAGCTATTCGCTTGGCGAAAGAAAAGGGTGCAACCACTCTGAGCATCTGTAATGTTCGCAACTCAACGATCGATCGCGAAGCTCATGGTCACTTGTACATGAACTCAGGTCCGGAAATTGGTGTTGCTAGTACGAAAGCTTTCACGAGCACATTGACGGTTCTTAATTGTTTAGCGGTTGCTATCGGTCGTATTCGCGATGTGATTTCCGACAAACAAGAAAAAGAATTCGTGCAAGCTTTGTTGTCTGCTCCAAGTCAGATGGAAGTCGTATTGGCTTATGACAAATACTTTGATCAAGCCGCGCATACGTTAAAGCAGTTCCGTGGCTTCTTGTACTTGGGTCGTGGTGTAAGCTTCCCTATCGCGATGGAAGGGGCTTTAAAACTTAAGGAATTGGCTTACATGCACGCAGAAGGCTATGCCGCTGGTGAAATGAAACACGGTCCTTTGGCGTTGATTGACGAACGTATGGCAATTGTCATGTTAGCTCCGAGCGATGAGCTGTACGAGAAGTCTATCAGCAATCTTGAAGAGGCGCGTGCTCGTGGCGGTCAAGTGATTGCTATTGGTACCGGTGACAATGATAAGTTGAAAGCGATCAGCAAGTACTATTTGTCCTTGCCAAAAGCTCATTGGACGATCAATCCACTTCTTGAAGCAATTCCATTGCAACTCATGTCTTATCACCTAGCAAGCAGCCTGGGTTATGATGTGGATCAACCTCGCAATCTTGCGAAATCTGTAACGGTCGAATAGTATTTCTTCTTTAAAATCCTAGGGCCTCTTCAGGCCCTAGGAAAAATTTCTATTTTAAATTGTCATCATCACTTTCGCCAATACCAGACAGTGGAATCGACGTCTGAGAAGGCGAAGCATTGCTGCCCAGTGTGAGAGTGCCTGTGCGGGTACCCACTGCTGTTGGGGCAAATCTGACTGAAATTGTACAAACACCACCAGGACCAATTCCAATACCAGCCGTGCAAGTCGCCGATGAGATCGAGAAGTTTCCGGTGATGCTCATCCCGGTGACAACCAGGATGGTCTGACTTGTATTTTTCACAGTAACGACTTTCGACAAACTTATATCACCCACTTTTTCAGCACTGAACGTCAGTGGTGAAGGTGACAGCGTGACGCTAGGAATGATTGGCGTTGCTGTTGGGCGTGGAGTCGGCGTAGGTGTCGGAGAAATCCCGTTTCCACTAAGAGCCACAGTTCGTGCACCGGCATTCCCAGAGATAGTCAGAGATCCTGTCTTGATTCCGACACTACTAGGAGTAAATCTGATGTCGATGGTGCAAGAGGCGTTTGGTGCATAGTCAATGTTGACTTTGCAAAGCGTGCCAAGGCCCGACGAGAAGTTTCCAGAGGCACCGATCACGCTCAACTGCAGAGGCGCATTGCCAGTGTTGGTGATACGAACTGTCTGCGGAGAACTTGTTGCTCCAACCAGTTGGTTTCCGAAATCCATAGAAGTCATAGAGATCGCCATCTCTGGAGAAGGCGTCGCGGTCGGGCGAGGAGTGGGTGTTGGCGTCGGCGTCGGAGTCACTGTCGGACGCGGAGTAGGAGTCGGTGTCGGTGTCGAAACCGGAGTAGGCGTCGGCGTCGCGGTTGGACGAGGTGTAGGAGTAGGAGTTGGTACAGGCGTTGGTGTCGCGGTAGGACGTGGTGTTGGGGTTGGTGTAGGAATAGGAGTCGGTGTCGGTGTTGCTGTTGGGCGTGGAGTTGGTGATGGTGTGGAAACTGGTGTTGGAGTAGGTGTTGAAACTACTTTTGCAGGCAAAAAAATTGTCTGATTGAGCGAATCATTTGCCATATCAGACATTGCTACATCAATAGAAACACTTTCACTAAGCTTTTTACCGATTAAGAGAGCACGCCTGTTGCTTGTGACGACTCCTGTAGACCTATTGATGAATTGAATAGAGGCGACATCCACATCAGGAGCTTCCACTTCAAGCAGAATATACTCGCTGTTGGTATCGGCAGCGATCAGAGTTTGACTGACACGAACGGCGCCCAACGAGCGGATTCCCAGGGGAGTCGATCCGGCATTTATCATCGTAAATTGAGCAATCAAAGTGGCTTCGTCGCCGCGATAACCAAAAACGTAATACAGATCTAGATTTGCTGGTAAAAAGTGATCCGTGTTGAAAGTTTCTCCGACAGAGACAACGGTGGCGCTAGAAGCTTGAATCCATTCAATCTTCGTAAAGTCGTTCTGCAGTAGAGTGATATTTTCGATAATAGGAGAGCCCTGAGTATAGTCGTAAACATGATTGACTCCAGGAGCAGGAAAAAGAACATTCGAAGAGGGTTCTTGGGGAGAAGCCAGCAACTCTTCAAGATCCACTTGATTTCCGATACTGGCAAGGTCTGCATTGTATTTGGAACTTTCGCTTATTGAGCCTGAAAGCTTTGCGGGCCCGCAGTTTTGAAATAAGATCAAAGTGCAAGCTGCACTTCCAGCAATAGCTGTGAGCCAACGTCGCGACGCTACTTTCATGCATCCCCCCGGATTACTAAGTTCACTTCCAAACTTCGGCCATGACGTCGCAGAAATGACTTTCAAAAAGTATATATGGAAAAGTCGTTTAGTAGTCGCGCGACCACACGGGCCTCAGAAATTATTTTTAAACGCGCTTCAGAGTGATACTGTTCGACATTTTAGAACTCATAACCTAAACGAAGATCGAAAGTCGTGTAGAATAAATTTTGTTCGCCCGTTTTGGCACCGCTTCCACTTTTCTGAAAATTGTAAGAATAGGAAAGAGACTGCACATAAGAAAAAACACCCAGCCGCCAATTAGGTGCTAACTTATAAGCGGCACCTATCTGAGCTTCATAGGCCAGCTTGGTGCTGATAGAAAACGAATCGCCGTGGCCCGAAGCCGAGATCGGCAGTTGAGGGCTAAAGGCGAACTCGTAACACCAATTGCGTTCTTGCCCTAAAAGCAGTCCCACGCCAAGAGTCGCCATAGTCAGTGTATGGTCGCGAATAGTGACGACGTTGCTATTGTCGATATCCATAAAAGGCACTTGATGAATTTGCGTTCCGAACCGAATTTGCCACTGACTAGGAAGTCCCCATATACGACTGCGTGAAGTTCTTGGAATTTGATAAAGGCCTTTGGCCTCGGTCGTTCGCCAGTGATACGTCGATTGTTGAATTTGAAAAGGGGCATCTGCTTGAATAGTGCCTGGTGCATCTCTGAAATAGAAATCAAGGCCCCACTGATCTCCCCAATAGCCGGCTCGCCACATAATTCCCGGAGCTTGCATAGTTTTGAATTCTAGAGTCGGAGATCCTTCTGTCGTTTGATTATTGGATTGATAGGTAAATCCAAGTCCCGTCCAAATTCTAACTTTTTTACCAGCCGCCGGTGGTTTCTTTGCAGACACTTTGGTAGTGGTTTTCACCTCTTCTTTTTTGACTGAGACATCGACTGAGACTAAGAACGTTTTTGTCGCATTCTTTCCCGACTGAATGACCACAGGAATCTGCATAAGGCCTTGAGGCAGTTCCATAGCGATTTCAAAAAAGCCATCTGAATTCGCACGCACAGAACGGCCATCGCTCTTCAGAGGCCCTGAGCCTGGCAATGTTAAGCAAGGTTCCATAATAAACGCGACGCTCTTTTTCCCAAAAACTTGTACCCATCCCGAGGAAGCTTCTTGAGTGAGAACTCGGGTGTCTTTGGCTAAAGTTGTAACGACATTTGAGCTAAGGTCAGGATTTTCATAGACGTTGCACTTCATACGCAGATACCGAGTTTTTTTTGCCTCTCCTGAAGCTGCGATTGCGGGTTCGCCCAAACTATTCACACTCTCTAGGTCTATGCGAACTGTAGCGCCTGGAAGAGTACGACCTGAAAGAATCACTTTCGCAGAGAGTGGGTCACGACTTGGTTCAATTTCAGGATTGTACCACTCTACTTCTGGTATTGCCGCAGACGATGCTTCGCCTTGAGCAAGGGCGATCGACCACAAGCTCATGCAAAGAATGAAAATAGAAAACATCTTAGCGATCATCATCAAAAGATTAACTCCGTTCGCAGCACTCTTCGGACGGGATGTTGCAAAACTAAACAAGACTCGGGCGATAGAATTGCTGACTACACTTTTTGTCGTAAACAGGTTTGTCGAGCATTAATTAGTTATGGACGCAGACAACTGACCGATAAAGGGGGGTGAGAGAAAATTCATTTGGAAGTTCGCTCAATAATAAACCACCAAAGCCAAAGCGTTTTGCGGCAGGCTTTTTTAGCTTCACTCTGACGTTGAGTTTAGGGTGGTGGTTTTTCGTCAGTTATCGCGATGAAATAGTTCCTCAGAACTTATCGCCTGTGAAGACTGTTGGTATTGATACTCCAAAACCTCTAAATCCGCGAGCTCCTCTAAGTGGTCAAAAAATTTGGCTACTACAAAAAGAACCCATTCGATTTGAGTGGGCAGGAGAAGCATCGGAAGAAGTTATTTTTGAAATTTCTCGTGAACCTGACTTTAGAATGCCCCTCTATGAGGAAGCCTATCCGGTGTCGCCGCACTTCACAGATAAACTTCTTGTTGATGGAGTCTATTTTTGGCGACTTGCAAAGAAAAATGAGTACGGAGGAAAGCAAGGGCTCTTTCCACCCGTTAGTTTCGCTTTGATAACTCCCTCTGCTCCAGTTTTAATTTATCCATTTAGTTCTTTTGAGACGACGGATGCGAAATCTTTGAAGTTCTATTGGCAAGAAAAAAAGGGTGTTGGTCAGTATCGCATTCAGGTAGCACAAGATAGTGATTTCAAAAAAGTATTTCATGACCAATTAGTGGAAGAGCCGAAAACGTCCTTAGTGCAAATTCCTGAGGGCAAATATTTTTGGCGTGTACGTGCTGAAGAATATGTGATGGAGTTCTCTGCGTGGAGTGAGACCCGAATTCTTAATGTGATCGGAGATTCACCTCGAGAAAAAAAAGAGGACCCTGTGCAAGTCGTGGTGACACCACCACCAGTCGTTCAGCAGCGCCCAGTCGCGCGTAAACCAATTCCGCCACCTATAAGACTTGCAGTACCACAAGTTTGGAAAAAATCAGATGCGGTGTTACTCCATTATAGACCCTCTACTAAAGCCGCTAGCCCTGGTTTGGTGCATGACGTGCTTATGAATCCTCCGGTGTTCAGTTGGGGAGCGACGGTCGGTGCTCATGGTTATGAGCTCCAAGTTTCAAAAAAGTCTGACTTCTCAACATTAGAGTGGACTGATGTAGTGCCGGGCCAACAAGCTAAATGGATCTTTGCGCTGCCCGGAAAATATTTCTGGCGAGTCAGAGCTGTTGCCGGAGAAGTTTCAAAAAGCGGGTTCAGCTCTCCGAGTATTTTGATACTCTCTTTGCAGGCCCCTAAAGTAGCAAAAAAAATGTCTCAGCTACTAGGTTCTTCTTTGGGAACTAAAAAACCGTCGGTGACTGTGTCCTGGGAAAATGTTCCAGCAGCAACGGGGTATCGGGTTCTAGTTTCCTCAAGCAAGACGTTTAAGGCTCTTAAACTAGATATCAACGTGATGCGTGCGATGGCGAAACTTCCTTTAGATAGTACGGGACTTTATTTTGTGAAGGTCGCGGCGCTAGATAGCTCGGGCGAACGTGTCGGGGACTTTTCAGATATTACTGAGCTTCGCGTAGAAAAAGCAGGACGCCTGGCTAAGTCGGAAAAGAATAGAAAAATTGAAGATGAACTCTTGAGTGTGGCAAACCTTGAAAAAGAGCCTGATATGTCTGCGCCCGTTGTAAAGCTTCCACCGAACGGGGTTTCGATTGTCCCGCTCAATGGTCAGTTAATGCCGATATCATTCAAATGGCAGAGTGTGAATCTTGCAAAGTCGTATCGGTTGGAAATCGCTAAAGACAATGAATTTTCCCAACCTCTTTATAGTCAGGTTACCGATCAATCCCAAATTGTTATTAATAAAAGTATGCCTCGTGGCCGCTTGTACTGGAGACTTCGAGCGGAGCGCGGGGGCGAAAAATCAGACTGGTCAGAAACTTTTTACTTTGAAGTCGGTCAGTAGGGTTTATCATTAGGTCCAAATAAAAAAGGCCTGGACAATAAATCCAGGCCTTTTTGCTTTTAAGTCTATTTCGAAATTAGCGATCAGCGCGAGTTTTTGTTTCTTCGCTTGAAGGCTCTTCGGTCTCTTTAGCCTCTTCTGCTTTTACCAATTTGTAAGTCGCAGAAGCTGTCATTGTTGTCTTTTGACCAGAGGTCTCAGTTGTCGAGTATTTCAATTTGATAATAACTTTATCGCCATGTTTAACGATCAAAACTTTTCTGCCTTCTGGCTTGCTTTGACCCAACTGATCTTCAAGGCTGTAGTTGCCAGTGTACAATGTAGAGAGAGTTTTCAAAGTACCATCTTTGATTGAAAAAGCATCTTGGCGCATGACTTTGCCAATACCTGTTTCAGCATCGAAAGAATTCGGAAGATCGTTGCTGTGGCGAATTTTGTTGGTAGCATCTTTCGAAGCTGATGGCTTAATAGTATGGCAATTAACGAAGATTTTTTGACTATCAGAAACAGCTTTCGAGAAACCTGCTGGAGTTGCGTATTCAGAACCCAAAACATAAAGCTGCTTTTTAGCTTCTTCCGCTTTGGTCTCAGTTTCTACGAAGTACTGAGTGTCGATCAAGCTATAAGTGCCTTTGCCATCTTTCAAAAGTTCATCAACGGTGACTGGATCATCGCCATCAGCAACATCCATCAAGATTGGATTTTTACATTGTTCTGTGTAACCCGCTACCTCGTCAGTCTCTTCTGTAACTTCTGGTTGATCGACAGAATCCTTATCTCCTCCACCAAGATCCACTTTATCGTCTGGATTGGTCGGAGTTCCAGTGCCTGTACCCGTACCATCAGTAGCAGTTTTGGTCTGGTTGCCACCGCGGCTTTTTTTGCCGAAGTTGCTATCGCGTTTTGCGCACGCAACAACAGCCAAAGTGATCAAAGGAATCATAATAAGGTGGCGCATTCTGAACGAGTTCATAACCGTATCTCCTTGTTTGACCTTTTTCGGCTCGCGGCTGTCTAGGGGATTGACAGCTTTAGGGCCCAAACTGGTCGCCAGAAAGAATTTAAAGGCTTTCCGGGGTCGTTTAATTAATCTCAATAGGAGAGAGTTCAAGCGGTATGCCAGTACGGGCGTCGGCTAGAAGACAAATAATTTCGAGCATAAGGGCCGAAAGGATCGAGTCCGATATCCTTGTTTCGTGAGTTGCAAATAGACATCGTCCGGAGAAATTCCTGGTCGACCTTTTAGTTTCTGAAAAGACGGAGGCCATATAGAAGCATCAAAGGTCATGGGCTTTGGTTGCAAACCTAAAATAATACCGACGAGTTTCGAGCAATAGTAACCATCGCTGTCCCAGGAGTAGCCGTGATCATAAGGTTTTCCCAGAACTTCATTTACAAATTTTTCTGAGGGCTCACTTCTATCGTTTAAGACCATAACCTCTGTGAGGACTCCCATGTGACCAAGTGCTACCGTCGAGACAAGCTCCACGCCTCGATAGGGATGAGTATGCAGCCACTGGCCTTTATAAGAAATGGCAACATGACTGAATCGTCCAATTTGGGAAGGGCCTTCCAGAAACGCAACCTGAACTTGAGCCCAAGAAATCTGTACTAGAAATACCAGAAGTGCTTTCACCGTGTATTATACTTCTGCAGAGATGTCACAAATGATGCAGCAAAGAGGCTTTTAATGAAGTCGCCTGGTAAAAAAGGCAAAACGCCGAGCTGTAACAAAGATCCCTCGTGAGTAAAAAAGGAGAGACCCCAAACACCAAAGCTAAATGTTATAGCGCTACCTAAAACCGTAGCAAACCACGTTTTCAGAAAAGACTTTGTCCAACCACGATCGGCTAAAAATCCCATAAGACCAGCGGCAAAGAACATTCCGAACAAGTAACCGCTCGTCGGTCCTAGCAAGAGCCCTGATTTACCACTGGCAAACACAGGAAGTCCAAGGCCCCCCAACACAAGATAACTTGCAACGACGCTCAGGCCGCGCTTTCTTCCCCACAGAAGGGCAATTAAGGCGATGCCAAGAGTTTGCCCCGTAATAGGCACGGGAGTGTTTGGAAGAGGAATAGAAATTTGAGCTAGTGCACCCACAAGAACTAGTCCTCCAAGGACAGCAAAAAGGTTTTCCACCAGAGTATTGCCACGTTTTAAAAGATATTGCGCGATGAGTGCTTGTTCTTGAGCCATAGATTCTCCTTTATGAGAAGATCCTAGAAAACCGGGCGAGATTTCAGAACAAGAAAAAACAAATTTTTATTCTCAATAGTTGAATAATTAAACTATATTGAGACCATGAAACTAAGAAACTACCTTCAAGAAAGCCCTGTCTTTGCATTAAATGCCGCTTACGAAGCCATTGTAACGCCCGTGAACCAACGACTTAAAAAAGAGGATTTGAATCTCTTGCAGGGCTTGGTGTTGACGGCTCTCTTCTTTGAGGAAAGCGACGAGATGACGCCGTCGGCATTAGCAGATGAGTTTAAAACCAGCCGCGGCAACATGAGCCACATTATTTCTCATTTGGAATACAAAGGCTTCGTCAAAAGACGTGTGCGTGAGCAAGATGCCAGACAGTTCTGCATAGAGCTTAAACCCGATGGCCGCAAAAAAGCGCTGTCTCTGATTAAGTTTTATGACAAGCTTCAAAGCCTCTTTGAAGAGCAATTAGGTTCCGGTGCCTGCAAGAAAGCGACGTTAGGAATTCATCAATTGTCGGAAGTGTACAAGAAAGAAAAGCGCGCTTAGGGCTGAGTTGCGACCATCAGATTGTAGAAGCTTGTTACGCGCTCTACGAATTCGACAGTTTCAGTACCACGAGCAAAACCATATTCTAGCTGCGTTTCATAAGAAGGGTCTTCCAATAGAGGAAGCACTTCTCGCAAGTGGCGCCAAGAGTACGGATTTTTGCCCCGTTTCTGAACTAACTTTTGGGCATCTAAAAGATGTCCATAACCGATATTATAAGCGGCCAAAGCCAAGTAAAGACGGTCTTTGTAATTCAAATAGCTAGGCGTCTTATTCAACAAGTAGCGAAGATACTTCGATCCGCCCCAAATACTTTGAACAGGATCAGTACGATCCTCAAGACCCAAGTGGTCTGCAGTATCTTTTGTAAGCTGCATAAGACCACGAACGCCTGTGTAGCTAACAGCTTCATTGTCCCATTGCGATTCTTGATAAGAAACAGCGGCAATCAATTGCCATGGCAAACGATGCTCGCGAGCAGCATTGCGGAATTCGCGTTCGAACTCGGGCAAGGTTTTGCGGGTTTGTTTCATGAAGTAAAGCACGTCATGGCGATTGAGCTCTGACAAATACAGCTTATAGCGATCATGCACGCGCATGATTTCATCGTTGCGGCTGGCTTTTTGGAACCAAGCTTGAAGCAAGCGATTTACATCTGCCAAATCAGGACGCACCAACCAGCTCAACGAGTAATGATCTGTTAGAGCCGTAATTTTTTCGACGTTGTTGTAGTAGCGGGCAAAGAATTGACCTTCGAGGTTTTCTGCCATCACGCAATCAATGTCTTTGCGGGCCATATTCTCAAACAGTGTTTTCGGAGACGCCGCTGTGACGATTTGAATCTTCGTTTGCGGAGCCATCTGAGCAAGACGTTCACTCAAACCATAGATGTTATCTTTAGACAGAATAGCAACGGTCTTATCTTTCAAGTCTACGATGTTAGCGACTTGCGATTTGCTATTGCAGAACAGGCTTAGGAAAGTTTCTTCGTAAGTGGGGCCAACCAGAAAGCCATTATTTTGAATCGGAGTTGGCAAACGGGCCGCTGCGATGTCGCCCATGCCTTCTGCCAAGGCTTTTTTCATTTCGACTTCGTTGGCGACTGGGATGAATTTGATTTTGAGATTGTAGTGATCGGCGAAACTCTCTAAGAGGTCATGGTCGATCCCAAACTTGTGCCCAGTTTTATCGGTAGAGTAAATTAACGGGTTCTTAAGGGTCAGAACCGTGATTTCAGGTTTGCTATTTACCACTTCTAGGCTTGAAGACTCATCCCAATAAATGGCATCGCAGCCATTCATCGCCATGGTCGAGACGCCTAGCACACTGGCAAATATCAAGTGCTTAAATCTCATCATGCAAGGTCGATGTAGTCGGAAGATGCCCCTAGAGCAAGCATTAGGGGGTGAATTCTTGTGCAAATTTGGTCAAAACCGACGCAAATCAGAGGAGAGTCCACATCACTGAAAAAAATATAGAGGGAACAAGGGTTTATGGTGGGTCCAAAAGTGAGCTTCCGTCACAGAAATTACGCGTGCGCTCTGACAAACGAGCTCTTTAGATGGAACCTTCCAAGGTTTCAGGGAACGAAGAATGACTCTAAAATTTCAAAAATCAAAATACACTCTGGGTCATGAATAGACCTGGTTTTGGCTTTCAGCCTATGTTGCTGCAACTGCGGGCAATCCCCAATAAGGAGTTTTATGAAAACACTCGTTCTACTATTAGTCTCTTTTTCGTCTCTAGCTCAGGCGAAAGTTCAACGTGCTCAGTTTGAATCCAGCATCAGATCTCCTTACGATTACAGCTGCAACTACAGAGAAGGCGCACCTCAGATCAACAAAGGTGTTCAAGGTGTTGATTTTGAAGTCGAGCCCAACCAAAAAACTCTGTCGATCAAGAAGAGTGTTTTGGCAACCGGCAATTGTGTTGGTGCTGAGCTTCCGCCAGTCCTTCAACTTCAAGAAGGTGAGTTGTTAGAGACTCCTGTGAATATCCAAGGAGTTCCGCCAATGACGAGAAGTACAAACACAGTTTTTTATGCGCGTTGGGAGCGTCCATCGAAAAATACGATTCGCATCTATGGTGGATGTTCTTGGGCTTACACATGTGGCGGGATGACTGGATACAGTGACATCCAATTCACCGTTACTACGCCTTAAGATTTTTTTGCCCACGCGAGGATTCCATTACAGGCGTCCTCGCAATAATCCAAAACTCTTTCAAAAACGTCGGCCCCAGAATAGTAAGGATCGGGGACTTCACGAGCTGGATGTTGAGTAGCAAACTCCATCAAGAGTTTTACTTTTTCCGCGTACTTGTTTTCAGGATCCAGTTTCTTCACGTTCTGAAAATTGCTTTGATCCAAACACAAAATCAAATCAAAGCGTTCAAAGTCTTTCCTCGGATTAAACTGCTGAGCCAAAGTTTCAAACTCATACCCGCGTTTGCGACCGTGAGCTTGCGTGCGGGAATCGGGCTCTTCACCAATGTGGTATCCCGCAGTGCCGGCGCTCTCGCATGAAAGCAAATGATCTAGCCGATGGTCCTGAATCATTTTATTCAAAACAGCTTCTCCGGTTGGAGAACGACAAATATTTCCCAAGCACACAAAGAGCACACGCTTCATAACTACCTCGAATTATTGATATTGCCAGGGTCTTAGTCTTTCGCCGAGGTCTGAGTTGACTTTGGATAATAACGGACAGTTAATATTATTCATGGATAATGAATACCTGGACTTTGACGAAGCCGTTGAACTTTTAAAAACAACTCCCAGCACTCTCTACAAGTGGCTGCAGTCGGGAAAGATTCCCGCGCACAAGCTTGGCAGACAGTGGCGTTTCTTGCGGGACGAACTAGACCTGCACGTTTCTGGGAAGGCTCCAAAGATTCAGCTTCAGAAAGAAGTTTTGCAATTAACTGAGTTCTTAGGAAAGAGAGCTCAAAAAACGACCAAGGAGGGTCCAGCAATGAACTTAAACAACGAACTGCCAGAAAAGCTGATTTGGGATGCATTCGATCACGGCTGCAACGAAATCCATTTTTCTCCAACCCTAGGGAAGTACGAGATTACTTATCGCAATCAGAGAAGCGGCTATGAAAAGATCACGAAAATTGAAGAAGGCGTCTTCAAGATCATGGATGATTTCTGGGTAGAACATTCCACTCCTATTAAAAACGAATATTCTCGTCGTATTTACCTGCATCGTAATGAAGATGATGTTTTGCAAATTCGTTATCAGAAAGTCGACACGGTTTCAGGCCCGCATTTGTCATTGTCATTGCTACAGCCGAAGCTTGCTTATTTTGCTTTTGAACAAATCGGCTTGGATGAAGAGCAAAGTGCTACTTTCAAAAAGTGGACTGAAGCTCAAAAGGGTTTGATTATCGTAAGTGGGCCAACAGGGTCAGGAAAAACCACAACGGTTTATTCATTGATGAATGAAATCAAAAAGCAGAGCAGAATTATTTTTACTCTCGAGAATGCGACTTCTTTGGTGATAGATGGTATCAACCAGGTTGAATATTCGTCTCGTGATAAAGAAGATTTTGAAAAAAACTTTGAAGCTATCAATTTGGCAGGGACCAGCGTGATCTGTCTGGGGCTGGGACTCACTTTCGGTTTAGAGAAAACGATTTATTCAGCGGCTTATCATGCGGCATCGACCGGGACGCTTGTTATTCTGCAGATGAACGCGGATTCTGCAGCGGAAGCCATCGAGATTTTCGAAAGAGAAGTCGGTGCCTCTGCTAAAAAGATTCTGGTCGGAGCCAGCTGGCAAAAACTTGTGAGTCAAGGCGGAAAGCTGAAAGCTCACTACGAGTTTGTCGGAAAGTCCTAAGCGCGTTCCTCGAGAACTTGGTCCCAACCACCCTTGATGAAGTAGGTGTTAATGAAACCAGCCTCTTCAAGGGCTTGGGCCACTTCTGCGGATTTTGCGCCATTTTGACAAAGAACAATCACGGCAGTTTCTTTAGGATGATGGCTCATGGCAAGCAGAATGTCTTGCATGCTGGCAGTTTTAAGGTCTCCTTCAGGGAGTTGCAGCTGCCGGCTTTCTAGATGCATTTTGAAAATGTGCGGGTAAACACTGTGGGTTTCAACACCGAAGTTCAGAAACACAAAGCCCACGCGACCCTTTACCAAATTATCAAACTGAAAATAACCGATAGACTGAGCCATTAAGCCACCTTCTTTCCAGAGTCAGGAAGATTCTTAGCGATTGCCATTACTGTGACAAGGCCCGAGAACGCCAAAAAGCCAGAAATCAAAAACGGAGACGTGATCGCAACATTTTGATAAACGAATCCACCCATTGCAGGACCCAAGATGCGACCGAGGGAAGCCAAACTTTGTGCGACCCCCATAGTGACACCTTGTTCTTCAGCAGGGGCTAGCAAACTCAAACTGCCCAGAGTTGCAGGATTTGAAAAGCTTGTGCCGAAAGCCAGGAATGTCATCGTTACGCCCATCCACGCAACACTCGGAGCAAACGCGATTCCAGCAAGACCAATCGCGAAACATGCCAGGCCAATGCGTAAAGTTTTGCGTTCTCCCCAAATCGGAATCAAACGGCGAACCAGCACCCCTTGCGAAAGCACGGTGATGACACCGATGTAAGCAAAACCAAAGCTGACCTCTTTGAGCTGCCAGCCGAATTTTTCGCCCATGAACAAAATCAATGTCGCTTCCATTCCTGACATTGCCAGTGAAGACAGGAAGTACACAGACATCAAAGCACCCATGGTTTTTTGTCCCAAGTAATGCTTCAACAGTTGGAAACGTTTTTTAGAATGCGGATTTTTATTTTTCTCCGTGAGCGATTCTTTTAAATACTTCAAACCAAATACGAAGTTCGCTAAACACAAAGCACCAACCCACAATGCACAGAAACTTGTTTCAAAATGGGGAGCTGAAGAAATTTGTTGCCCCCACAAAGTCAAAACCCCACCGAGTGCAGGACCAACTACAAAGCCCAAACCAAATGCAGCACCAATCAAGGCCATGCCCTTGGATCTTTCGTTTGGAGGAGTGATGTCAGAAATGTAAGCAGAAGCGGTCGAGATACTTGCACCAAAGAAACCTGCAAGAATCCGTGCGACAAAGAGCCACTCTAAAGAGCGAGCCCACGCGAACAACAAATAAGAAAAGGCTTCACCCAAGAGGCAGAAAAGCAAGATGGGCCGGCGTCCCATACGATCGCTCAATTTTCCCCAAAACGGAGCGAAGATGAATTGCATAAACGAATACACAGACATCAGAAGCCCTGTTTGCAGTGCTGTTGCACCAAAATCACGACTTAAGATGGGGACGATTGGAATTAATATTCCAAAGCCAACGAGGTAGATGAAAACCGTGAAAAATATGATACCAAGTAGTCTTTTGTTTGGGGGAGTGGACAAGTGCTTTACCTCGTTTCTATTCCTGTTAATATGGGAGAGTTATGAAAATTGCAAATACTCTGTCTGTGTTCCTGCTGGCATTAAATTTTCTGGTACTTTCTGTGGATACTGCTCAGGCTTCCTATGACGATTATCAGCGTTTTCGTAAAGGAACCTACGATTTCGAAATCGAAACTCAGTACTTTAAGAGCGATGCCAATTATCTAGGTGCCGGTGATGCGTTCCAGACTCTTCCATTTAACCAGTCTTACGAGATTTTTAATACATACTTAAAGGCCCGCTACGATTTTGGTCGTCGCAGCTCTTTGTATGGTCATTTAAATATTGCCAATGCCACAAGTCATGGAGTGGATGCCGGTCGTACCAACTCTTCTTTGCCAGATGCACAGCTGGGATATGCGCACCTTGTGTATAGCGAAGATTTTGATGTGATTGCAGACTTCAATGTCATTATTCCTTTCTACAAAACGAACGTGAATACCGATACTGCATTGAATGCTGAAAACGTTATTGAAGCTACGGGACTTATGCGTTTGCAAAAAGCGATGGATCCAACGTTGCTCTTTGCGTATTTGGGCGCAACTTTTCGCCAAAGTCGTTCAGCTCTGGTGCCGTGGGGACTGGGTTTAGAGTTCGCTTATCCACAATGGGCGTTGGGTGGAAAGATCTTTGGTTATCAAAGTGTCACGGATGATCCTGATACAGGGAATACAATTCAGCGACAGATCCTCATCGATCGCGTGGATGCTGGCAGTTACAAGTTTTATTACGTAAATCCATCGTTGATAGACTCTGAGGTTTATCTCAGATTTAAATTCAACAAGACATGGACTATAACCGGAGGTCTCGGCACCACTATCACGGGGGCGAACAATGCCGCTGGTCTGCATGGGGGCCTTAGTTTGATGTATACTTGGGATAGCGAACCTAGCCATTACATGAGACCGGATACCGAAAGTGATCTCGGGTCTGAAAAGAAGGTTCCGAAGTTCAAAGAAGAAACTAACGACGGCATTAACCAAAATATCTTTCAGAAAAAAGGGACTGCGCCGCCAACCCCAAGACCGGGCACGGATATGACTCCGGCGAATGAAACTGTGGCTGTAAAGCGAGTTGGTCCAAAACCAGCGCCGACCCCAATGCCAGAAGCGACTGACGGGGGCGAAGTACAGTTAAAGCTTAAGAAGAAAAAGAAGAAACGTTCTTCTTAAAGGCCAAAAGCTACGCGCAAAACGAAGAATGTAATTACGATCAATACGAATTTCATGGAACCTCAGAAGATTGAGGTCGCATAATTAAAGCAAGCTTGCAAAAGTATCAAGAGCTTCGAGAGACCTATAAAGTTTTTTCCGGGCTTAGTTCAAACCGAGTTTTCCACGGATTTCCTCAGGGGAAAGGCCGAAAATTTCGACGGACTTGTTGCGACCGGTTTCACCCTTTAAAATTT
This sequence comes from Bdellovibrio sp. HCB337, assembly GCF_047302465.1. Classification (GTDB taxonomy): domain Bacteria; phylum Bdellovibrionota; class Bdellovibrionia; order Bdellovibrionales; family Bdellovibrionaceae; genus JACMRP01. The sequence goes on from NZ_CP178621.1 coordinate 480,054, forward strand.
CAATTTGTCGTTTCGGGATGCCAAGGATTTCAGACAAAAAGTCGACCAGTTCGGCGTTGGCTTTGCCATCCACGGGTGGGGCCGTGATCTTAATTTTAAGGGCCCCGTTATGGGGCCCTATTATTTCGTTCTTAGAAGATTTAGGCTGAACAAAGAGGCTAAGTCTACAGCCCCTTTCAGTCTTGGTAATCACTTTAGCCTGCAGACAGTGGGGAAATCTCGGTGGATTTGCCGTTGCCTTGAGCAGAAGCGATCGTGTGATTAGGTAATTGCATTTGCGGCATGTACTTTTCACCTTGTTCTAAAAGGGTCAAGTGAGCCTGAACCAACGCTTTGAGGTTGGCTTCAAACTGCATACGTGCACGCTTTAAGTCTGTGATTTCTTGGTACATTTTCTTCAAAGAATCACGGGAATCACGCATGATGATCTCGGCCTTTTGATTGGCGTCGGCGATGATCAACTTAGCTTCGCGCTCAGCATCCTGGCGAAGACGGTCGGTCATTTGTGAAGCCGTCGCAATCGTGTTTTTAAGAACCTGATCACGCTCTTTGTACTCAAGAAGGTTCAATTCTTTTTCGCGAAGAGCTTCTTTCAGCATGTTTCGTTCTTGAATGAGGGCTTCCATCTGAGAAGCAATTTGTGCCATGAAATCATGAACTTCATCCGCATCCACGCCCAGCATTTTCTTGTTAAAGGACTTATGAACGATATCGATAGGAGTAATTTTCATTTCAGTTCCTCCGTGAACTATATATGTCTCAGTATAAGCGACTTACTTGATTTCGCGAGAGATTTCTTTGCTTCGCATAGCCGCTTTTTCGAAGCTAATGCGTAAAGCCCGCTCAATTTCGAGCTCTCTCATGGACTGAAGTCCAGCTGCCGTCACACCTTTTTTAGAAGTCACCCGGGATTGAAGCTCTTCAAACGGAATGTCCTTTGATTGAGCCGCCAGCATCGAGGCGCCCATGAAGGTTTCCAACGTCATGCGTTTTGCAGTTTCCTCGTCAAAACCATGTTCAACGATCCAATCCTGCCAGTACATCATCATTTCAAGGACAAACCCGGTTCCTGAAGAACAAGACACCATCAAAGCCTCAAATTGATCTTCGTCTTCAACTTTTAAGGTGTAACCCAAAGGCGAGCACAGATCGTCCATCAAAGCTGAAAGAGCCTCGTCGTTTTCTGCTGGTAAGTAACCGATCACGCCACGGCCAATGATGGACGGAGTGTTTGGCATCATCCGTACCAAGCGAACTTGGGGCAGATACTTTTGCAAAGTTTGGTTTGTAATTCCCGCAGCCAGGCTGATTACGATCTGATCGTCTGTGAAGGAGCTTGCGATAGGTTCAATCGCGGTTAATAAATCCTGAGGTTTCACGGCTAAAACCACGATGTCAGAGTTTTCCACCAAAGACTCATTGGTGTCGATGGTTTGGATTTTGTATTGGTCATGGAGCTTTTGCAGTTTTCCAGGAGTGCGGTTCGACGCGAGGATATTGTCACTGCTAGTGACGCCGCTTTCGAGCATACCCTTGATAATTGCCTGGGCCATATTGCCGGCACCTAAAAAACCGATCTTTTGGCGCTTTAAGAGTTGATTCATTGTAGGTCCTCTAGTTCTTCCTTGGCCTCTCTCCGAAGAGTATCGTCCCCAGTCTAACAATGGTAGCTCCTTCCTCAATAGCCACATGATAGTCGTGGCTGGTTCCCATGGATAGCTCGTGCAATGGATGTCTGCCCGCGCCTTGTTTTAACAATTCCGTTTGAAGCTCTCGAAGTTGGCGGAAATAAGGCCGCACATCCTCGGGATCATCTGTTAGAGGAGGCATAGTCATCAATCCGGTTATTTCAATGCCCGGAAGAGCTGTGATTTCTGACCACACCTTAAGGAGAGACTCACCGTCAAAACCGCCCTTAGTGATTTCCTGGGCAAGATTGACTTGGATCAAAACCTTCTGAGTTGTTTTTATTTTTTCTGCATAGTTCGAAATCGCACGCGCGAGTTCGAAAGAGTCCACCGAGTGAACTAAGACAAACTTGCCGACGACCATTTTCACTTTATTTTTTTGAAGCGTACCGATGAAGTGCCACTCGATGTCGAGATCCTTCAAGGTGTCTTGCTTGAGCAAAGCTTCTTGCACGTAGTTTTCAGCAAAAATATTGTGTCCTGCCGAATGAAGACGCCGGATTTTTTCTATAGGCTGAAGCTTAGAAACGGCAATGAGCTTCAAACTCTCGCGGGTGCGACCTAGTTGTTTGAGTTGCTCGTGACATTCTTCACGTACGGTTTCTAAGCTCATTGTTTCACTCTTTCGACAGTCCAATTCATTTTCACTAACAGATTTTCGAAAGCTTTGACGGGCAGTCCGACAACATTGTCATAATCGCCGTTAAATTCGGCGACAAACTTCTTACCTAGACCTTGGATGGCATAAGCACCGGCCTTATCCATCGGTTCTCCGGACTGGATATAGGTCCAGATTTCATCGTCGGACAAAGTCTTAAATGTCACTCGAGAAGTCTCAATGTGAGACGCCTTTTGACCGCCTAGACTTTCGACAAGGCAGAGCCCAGTCTTCACTTCGTGGGTTTTCCCAGACAAAAGTTTTAAAAATTCGTAAGCTTCGTCCTGATTGCGAGGTTTTCCGAGGGTCTGGGTGTGATAAACTACCATTGTGTCCGCTGTCAGCAGCAGGAAGTTCTTATGGGAAGTGGATTTCAGCTCTTCAAATGCAGCCTTAGCCTTACGTCCAGCTATGTCCAAAATCTGCTCGTCTATATTCAGGTTTTTATCAGGTGTTTCCGATACTTTAACTGGGTGCACGTCAAAGACAAAACCGGAGGTTTCAAGGAGATGTCGGCGGCGTGGTGACTCAGATGCCAAAATTAATTGGTACATAACATAACTTGAACACAAAGAGAGATAAATGGGAAGCGCAGATTTAATGCTCATCGCAGGCTTCGTGTTGGGAGGACTTAGTGTCTATCTCTTCGTCTCTGCTTTGTTTTCAAGCAACAACGACACGCAACAGTTGTCGTGGGCAAATAACAGCGAACCTGCGAAGTCAAAATCTCCAATCATCAATATGTCGCGTCCCTTGGTGCATCAATTCACTTTGCAACATGCTCTTAGAATCAAAAGCGTTGGCTATCGAAAACGTGTTCGTAAACACATTTTGACCTCAGGCCTTTCTTCAGAACTGAACGAAGATGAATTCATTGGTTTGCAAATTCTGTGGGGCGTGATGTTCCCATGCTTCTTGGCGGTGATGAACTTTGCTTTGGCATTGGATCTTCCGTTGCCATTGCTTGTGGGAATGGGCTTGTTTGGGTTCATTTTCCCGCAAATGCATGCAAACGCCGAGAAAAAGCGTCGCGAGATCTCAGTCCGTGGGGATTTGCCATTCTTCATCGACCTCTTGGCGTTGTCGGTTGAAGCCGGTCTTGATTTCTTTGCTGCGATCCAAAAGATCGTCGACAAGGCTCAAGGCACGGACAGTGTTTTGGCAGATGAGTTTGGAACAGTCCTTAAGGACGTAAAGATCGGTGCTTCTAAAACGCAGGCCTTGCGAGATATGGCCGAGCGTTTGGATATTTCCGAGATCACAAGCTTCGTTGCGGTTTTGATTGATGCCGAAGCAAGTGGTGCAAGTATTTCAAAAGTTTTGAAAGACCAATCGATACAAATGCGTTTGGAAAGATTCGTCAGAGCAGAAAAAGCCGGGGCAAGAGCGTCGCAAGCAATCTTGATTCCGTTGATGCTCTTTATCTTACCGGCGGTTTTTATCATGGTCTTTGGACCCGTCGTCGTTAGCTTTATGTACGGAGGCGGTAAATAGAAGATGGCAGTATTGATGAATAGAACGAAGAATCAACAGCTGATCTCAGACCTAACGGTGGCGGCGAGCGAATGGGCTCGCGGCAAAGGTCTATTGGGAACCAAGAGTTTGGGACCCGAAGAGGCGCTATTGATTCCACGTTGTAATTCTATTCATACGTTTTTTATGAAATTTGCGATTGATTGTGTGTTCTTGGACAAAAACAAAAAGGTGAAGGCGATTCACGCAGTTGTGAAGCCTAACCGTATTGTTTGGCCGATTTGGGGAGCAAGATCTGTGATCGAGTTTCCGGCAGGTCGTGCCCAAGAACTCAATATTGAACTAGGGGATGAACTTCATGTGGGCACTTAGGGTCTTAACAGGCCCGGCGGCGGGCCAAACATTTGATTTGCGTATGGGTCGAAATCTTATCGGCCGCGCACCGAATTGTGATGTGAAGATCACCAGCAATGGCGTTTCGAAAGAGCATGCCGAAGTTCATGTATATAAAGAGAAAATCATGATCGCAGATTTAAAATCCAGCAACGGCACCTTTATTAATGGTGTGCGCGTGCAAAATGGATTAGTCCGTCTTGGTGACAAGATCAGCGTTCATGATGTGATCTTTGATATTATTCCAGCTGCGGAAATTCGTCCAAAATCTTCGGTGCCGTCACAAACTGTGAATATTTCGTTGCCTATGAATGGCAATGCGGCTCCTCAATATTATCCGCAGCAATATCAACAGGGTTATCAACAGCCAGCTCCACAAATGATGGGCGTTGTTCATCCGACATTGCCTGAAGCTGACGAGACACCACAGCAATTGGATGTTCCTCAGAACTTTATGCAAGAGATGATGGCTCGAGCTAAAGACTATATAGAGCGTGTCGCTTTGCCAGGTGTTTATAAGCTGCCGCAGATTACAGAGTTTAAGTACGTCCTGGGCGGATTTATCGCGGTCTTCATTTTCATGGTGACATTGTTGTCGATGATCCCGATGGTACAAATCACGCGTGCAAGCATTTTGGCGGAAAGTCAGCGTCGTGCGCAGTCTATTGCTCGTAACGTGGCGATGGCGAACCAACAATTGCTCTTACAAGGAAATATCTCTTCTTTAAGCACTCATTCTGCGGAAACAGAAGATGGTGTTAAGCAAGTGATGATCATTCAGCAATCTGACGGGATGATCATGGCTCCGGCCAGTCGGGCGGGTGTCACTCCAGACATTCCATTTGTGCACATGGCTCGCCGTGAAATGAAAACGCAAGTGGCGCAAGTTGATAGCAACACAATCGGTGCAAGCTTCCCGATCGGTCAATATGATCCGAATACGGGAGAGCCTTCCGTGAAAGCTCATGCTATTGTTCTCTATGACATTGGTAGTTTGGCGTTTGATGATGGCCATGTGCTGAGTCTTTTCTTCCAGACTTTGATTTTAGCCTGCCTAGTAGGGCTGTTGCTGTTCTTCTTTATGTATAAGCTGATTGAGTATCCGATTACGACATTGAATGAACAGTTGGATACGGCCCTTCGTGAAAAGAAAGATTCTGCAGATGTGAACTTCCAGTTCCCGGCACTGCAAAACTTAGTGGGCAACATCAATAGTCTTTTGACTCGATATCTGAATGGAAACACTGACGGTGCAGCACCTATGATGATGGTCAGCCGCGATGCTGAAGCAGAAAACCTGGTGCAGCTCATGGGCTATCCAACTATTGCTATTAGTGGCGAGGGACGCATTATCACTATTAATGCGAACTTCGAGCAAATTGCACATGCGACTTCAGGACAATTGAATGGTCAGCCACTAACAGCGATTCCTGACATGGCTCTTCAACAGAACATTCAACATCTGATGCAGAAATGTCGCGACGTCCCTGGTTCTATCCATAGCGATCAATTGGAATTCAGCGGTCATAATTGCCAAATCCATTGTAATGCAATGGGTGTTGAAAACGGCACGATTGCTTACTTTATTGTAAGCATCACACCAGTTGAGGGAGGCGAATAATGGCAGCTCCTCAACTGAAGCAAGGCCTTAAATACAAAGTTCATTTCCAGCGGGGAAACCTTGTAGGACAAAGCATGAGCTTTGAAAAAGCCGTGATACAAATCGGTCGCGGGACCGAGAATGATTTGATTTTGTTGAACGATTTGCGTGCCAGTCGTCACCATGCGGAAATCCATTGGGATGGTACAGAGCTTAGAATCGTCAATGTCAGTACGAAAAACTTTATTGCCGTGAATGGCAGCCAAGTCGAAGCGGCGGTGCTGGAGCCAGGTTCAGTAGTTTTGATTGGTGAGAGCGAATTCCGAATAGAATTTGAAGCGCCTCATTTGGAAGAGCCAAAAACAAAAGTAGTAGCTGATCCATCGGACCCAGTCGTAGTTGTACAGATGCCGGTATTGCAGCAAACAAAACCGGCTCCGTTCCAACAATCGATGGCGCCTGCGATTCCACCGATGGGTGGAGGCGTGATGGGGGGAGCCGCTGGTGGCCACCATCAATATAGTCCAAATATCCCGGGTCACCATATGGGAGGCCCGCAAGCTCCGCGTCCGCGTTCTAAAAATAAAATTCGTCGTCAGAAATCTGATTCTGGCAAGGCCCGCTTTTATGGAATCGTGCTTGTGATTGGTGTGGTTTTTGCTTGGTTGATGAACTCAAATGACGCCAAAAAGAAAGAGCTTACATTCCGCTCGACAGAGCAGATTGAAAAAGACATCGAAGCTTCACGTGAAGAGCTCAAAACTTTTGAAGCTCGCAAAGAGAAGCTCGACAATGTTCAGTTCAAGCGCGCGCAAGAAAACTATATCCGAGGGTTCCGTGATTACAAACAAGGGAACTATGGACGTGCGAGAGAGTCTTTCCAAGTAGTATTGAATTTGGACCCGGACAATGAACTGGCAAAACGCTATTACCAGTTGGCGCGTTTAAAATTTGATGAGATGGTGAAATTCCACATGCTGCAGGGAAATCGCTACCGCGAGAAGAAGAACTGGAGAATGTGCAAATCAAGCTATTTCAATGTGATGACGATGGTTGCAAACAATCAAGATCCAGTTTTTAAAGAAGCAAAACAGTACTACGATCAGTGCTCTCTAGCTCAGGAGGGCCGATACTAATATGGCTCGCCTTCGAGTCCGCTTGCGCGGGAAAAACACCCAAGAAATTCAGCTTTCACCAGACCGCTCTTACATAGCGGGCCGTCGTGAAGATTGCGATATCGTTCTGGTGAACGAAAAAGGGATTTCTCGCGAGCACTTTAAAGTTTCTTTTGCCGACGATAAGTGGCAGCTCGAAGTTCTTTCCAAATACAATGATGTCTTAGTGAATGGCGAAAAGATTCAACAAGTGACGCTTGAAGGGCAAAGCTTGTTTTACTTAGGTCCATATGAGTTTGAATATTCAGAGACTTCTTCAGATCTAGTGCCAGTTTCATCGGCAGCATTGACTAAAACTCCAGAGCCGCTCTTCAGTCAGGCTTTTCCAGAATCGTCTGCTGGGCCTGTGGATAAAACATTTATTGGCGCTTCCCAAAGTATTCCGTTTATTAAAGTCGTAGATGGTAATGGGGATGTGAAAGAACTCTTCAAATTAGAAGGTGGCGATACGTGGGTTGCAGGCCGTGACTCATCTTGTGATATTGCGATCCGTGATCAACGTGTAAGTCGTCGTCAATTTGAAGTTCGTCGTCAGGGGCCTCAGTTCTTGATTATCGATTTAGGCAGTGTGAATGGGACTCTGTTAAACGGAAATCCTGTTTCCTCGACGGATCCTATTTTGATTAAAAGCGGTGATGCGATCAGCGTCCTCGACAATCATTTGTATTTTGAACTTCACGATCCTGATTTCAAAGCACGTATGGAGTTGGTGAAGGCGAACACTCCAAATCCACTCGTGGCAGTCAGCCAAGAGCTGGTGCCTGCAGGTGGAATGCAATATCCAGCTCATCCTCCGATGGGTTATGGTTATCCGGCAGGATATCCTCCTGGTGGCTTTCAGCACGCTCCAGAAGGTCCCAAGAAATTTGATTTTGAAAAACACAGAATTAAACTCATCGCAGGGGCAGTCCTGTTAATCGCAGTGGCCTATGTCTTTAGCGACTCTGGGGACTCAAAACCAAAACCGGTTCCTGGTGCTGCGATGAAACCGCAAGAGATGTTTAATAAGCTTCCACCAGAAAAACAGATTTTGGTAAAGCAGACCTATTTGCTGGCTAAAAACCTGTATATGCAGGGTAAATACGAACTTGCGAAGACGGAAGTTACAAAAATTTACGAAATCATTCCTGAGTATGAAGATACAAAGGACATTGAGCGTTTAGCGAATGAAGCCCTCGTTATTCAGCAACAAAAAATTGCTGAAGAACAGCGCGAGAAAGACCGTCTTGAGCAAGAAGAAAAAATTCAAGCACAAGTGGCTGAGTGTAAAACAAAAATCAATGCAGATATCACGATGGAAAAAATGGACGAGTGCCTAAGCCCTGTCGTGCAGTTTAATCCAGACCACGCCTCATTTGCAGATCTTCGCCGTCAAGTCGAAGACCTTGTTATGCAGAAGCAATTACGAGATACTCAGAAAGCGGAATATCAGGGGCAAGTTGCAAGACTGAAAAACCTCTTTAGCCGCGCAGAATCTAGCTTCAAAGATAGCCAATATCTTAAGGCGATTAAAGAGTATCAAACTGTATCCTCATCTAGTTTGCCGGATCCTAATGATCTAAAGCCTCAAGCGCGTCGCCAAATCGCGGCGATTCAGCAAACTCTGAAGCAGAAGACAGATCAATTCGCAAACGAAGCTGATCAAGCCTACAAAGATCAAAAGTTGAAAGAAGCTATTTTGACTCTGAGAAAGAGCGTCGATGTTGACCCTAACAACGACGACACAAAAGACAAAATCTCGCGCTATACAGCTGAGCTAAAAAAGCAGATGATGGTTCTCTATCAAGAAGGTGTCTTGGAAGAGAGCTACGGTAACGTCGAAGGCAGCGAAAATAAACCGGGTGCCAAAGATAAGTGGAAAAAGATCATTGATCTAGATATTCCAGACGGCGAATACTACGGCAAGGCCAAAATCAAACTGAAGAAGTACGGAGCTTTTTAATGAGACTTGTAGAGCGCTCCTACTCGACGAAACTTCACCGACCGCGCCCTGCCATTTACACCGAACCCGATGGGTCTTTCGTGATTATCTCTACTTCGTGGGGTAATCCAGAAGACGGGCAAAAGGTAAATGATGATATTGCGAAGTACATTCAAGCTGCCAAAGCGGATGTCGAAGTGACGTCTCCTTTTGAGTTTTTAACGGCGCTGACTAACGAAGCAAATTACCTCAGAATTGCATCTTTGATTTCAAACGAGCAAATCTACCGTTCTGCAAATAAGAACGAGTACATTTCCGGTGTCGAAACACTGGTCTTGTTACATAAGGGTTCGCAAATGGCTTACGCTCAAGTAGGGGCTCCGCATTTGCTGATTCAAAAACCAGGCAGGCCACTTGCTCCGGTTGCAATCGGCTATGAAGCAAGTTTGGAAATGAGTGGCGTCGAGAATCAGATTCTTGCGCCGCTGCCTCAGACGATGTTGGGGATCGACGCTAGTCTCAATATTCGCTGCGGTGACTTCCATGTAGATGAGGGCGATCGATTGGTTCTTTATGCGGGAAGTTTTTGGCCGGATTCTCTTTGGACTTCATCTCAAGCAAATAATTTGCAACAGCTTACACAAAAAATGGTACAGCAAAACCCTGAAGCCCCATTTTGGCTTGGCGTTGTTGATCTCGAGAATTTCTAGAAGTCGTCTTCTTCAAGAGCCCGCGTATTCTGTAGGGCTTTCATTAAATTGCCCCTCTGCTTTTGATATTCTGGCAGGTTCAGTACCAAATCCGTAAGTTCGGGACCTAGTTGGGACTTTGGCGAAATATCCCAAATCAGTGTCGTCGCCAGATTTGCTTGTTTGATATTTAAGTCGACGAGATAGCTTAAATAAGCTCTTTCAAAGCGGCGCTTCTGCAAATCTTTGGAAAGACCACGAGCATCAGAGCGATGCCAGTCGATAAAATCTAAGAACAATGAGTTGTCGCATTTTCTTATATCGACAGAGTCCAAACGCGGAGTTTGCAGCAGGCGCAGACACGGATCTTGAGCTAAATTGAAATTTACTTTCGGGCCCTGTATAGCGCCGTTGCTTTCAGCGACATATTGCCAGAAAGGCTGATTGGTTTTTTGCCCCAATACTTTAAGCCCACCCCAATCTCTGAGTTCAAAAGCCAACAGGGCCGTCCAGCGAAGAACATCTGGATCCGGATTTTTCAAACTGGCTTTGGCTTTCAAATCCCGTAAAAGTGCGGGTTTTTGATCGGCACGCATCCAGCGATAGAATGCCGGAGAATACTTATTTTGAATGTCGCTAGAATACCCACGCCAAGGTTCTGCTTCAACGGCATCGAGGACTTCAAGAATTTTGAGTTTTTCCGCGGGACCCATCTCAGAACTGCGAAGCGGATTCATTTCCAAGCGATCTATCAAAGTATTGAAAAACTGTGGGCGCTCATCGTGCAAAAACAAAGTATGATTCGCCAATACGGCAGAGCGACGATTGCTATATCCACGCCATTGGGCCCAGTCAGATTCCAGCAGAATCAAACGATTTTCTGGCCATGCAGATTGGTTCTTATCAATCAAGCGACTCAAAGAGTAGACGGGGAAGATCTCAGCGGGCTTGTTTGGATTTTCCTTCACTCCCAGAACTTCAAACAGAGTACTGCCAAGATCTACCAGGCTGACATTGCGATCGACTTTCCATTGAATGGCGTCGTCAAGGACTCGGCGTGTAGGCTTAACGAATAAGGCCACTTGCGTGTTTTCGCTGTGCAAGTTGGTCGGTGTTAACTCGCCCGGGCGATCTTCATTGGTGTGGCCATTAAGACCTACAACAACGATCGTAGTATCATTCCAGCGGTTAGAGTTTCTTAGTTCCGAGAACAGCTGAAAAAGATTGCTGTCGAGTTCATCTAAAAGACTTTCATGAGACAAGTTCCGAGCTTCGCCAAACTCATTCATGGTCACCGTATTTGTGAAAATCAAATCCGGTGCATAAACCATCGCAAAGAACGGAGATGAGCTTCCAACTTCTTGACGGATCCATTGAAGCAGAGATTTGACAGTCGTTGAAAACGGACGATGCAAAGACTGTCGTGTTGGTACAAGGCCATCTTCGAAAAGTTCAAATCCTTGATTAAGTCCCGATTTTCTCCAAACCGGAGCGCCGCCAGAGAAAAAGGCAGTACGATATTTCAGTTCAAGGGCCGTTTCGGCAACAGTCGTGAATTGGGCATCTAACGCAGGCAGACCGTTATTACGTACACGGTGTTGAAAGGGATAAACGCCTGTGACGATACTCGACAAAGTGGGAACAGCAAGTACAGAAGGATTAAAAGCGTGCGTAAAGCGCACGGATTCTTTGCAGAGAATTTCAAAGCCGGATCTAGTGGCATTTGTCATATCTTCGTTGCAAAGAAGATCAACGACGCTGAGATCATCGAAAGCTATGACTAAAACAGACGGCTTTTTCGAAGATTGACAAGATAGCTGGACTAGACTTGCCGCTAGCGCCAATAAGATCGCAAAAATAGAGGATGCCTTGACCGCTCTCATGGGATTTAGTGATAATGATTGAATATTTCGGGAGAGTCAAAGAAAGGACATCAGCCATGCCAGTACTTAGCGAGAAAATTTTTGCCATCGCGCATTTGGCCGACCAAGTTGTTTTGTGGATCCTGGTTGTTTTGAGTATTTTAAGCATCGGAATGATCTTTGAGAGATTTTTTGCCCTTCGTAAGGTGTCCAATCAGTCTGGTCAAATCCGTGCTCGAATCCGTATGGCTTTGCAGAGCAATAGCGTTGATGACATTGAAGGTATCGCGAAAGACGTCGATAGTTTAGAGGGTCGCGCTGCGAGCTACGCTCTGAGGCATATGAAAGATAGCGGCAGCAAAGGTTTGGAAGAGGTTTTCAATACGTTCTCTCTGACCGAGAAGCCTGATCTTGAAAGATTCTTGGGCTTTTTGGCGACGGTTGGGTCCAATGCTCCTTACATCGGTCTTTTGGGAACGGTTTTGGGGATCATGAAAGCCTTCAATGATTTGGCTCAAGCTCCAGAAGCAGGACAGCAAACGGTTATGGCCGGTATTTCTTTAGCACTTGTTGCAACAGCGGCGGGTCTGTTCGTGGCAATCCCTGCGGTTATCTTTTACAACTATTTCAGTAAAAAAGTACGCGCGATTATGCAAGGTCTTGAAAGTGTGAAAGAGCTCTGTCTTGCTTACGCGAAGAAAAAAGGTGTGTAGTCATGGCCTCGAAGATGGATCTCGACAATGAAGCCATAGCGGACATTAACGTTGTTCCGCTGGTGGATATCATTCTTGTGGTGTTGATCATCTTCATGGTGACAGCGCCAATGTTTATCAAGCCCACCATCAATGTGAATTTGCCGAAAGCGGCTAGCGGAGATCAAACTGCTCCGAGTAAGCTCAATATTGCTTTGACGGCAGATGGGCGTATTAATCTTAATGGCACTTTTGTCGACGAAGCTACGGTAAAAACCAAAGCGATGGACGAAGTGGCAAAGAACGCCGAAGTTCAAGCAATCATTTCTGCGGATAAAGACGTTCCTCACGGTAAAGTTGTAGGTCTTTTGGATATCGTGAAAGGTGCAGGCGTTAAAAAGTTCGCAATTTCTATCGATAAAAAATAAGGGCACCCGCGATGAGATCCGTGATTTTTTTTGTGATCGTCGTGCTTGCCGGGCTTTTTGGTTTTAGCCAATGGAAAACGCAGCACTCAACTACCAGCAGTTCTTCCGCCCATAAAAAACCATTCCTCGTTGCCCATCGTGGGGATGAGCAGAATTTCCCCGAAAACAGTACAGATGCTTTTGTAAGTGGTGCACGCGTAGGAGCTGATTACGTCGAAATGGATATTCGCCGTACAAAAGATGGTATCTTCGTTATTCACCACGATGATGATACAGGTCGTAGTGTCTTTTGCGATCAAGGTGAAGTTCCTATCGCAAAAGCCACTTTCAGTTACATTGCAACCGCTTGTCGCTATCGAGACTTAAACGGAGACGCAGCGAAAGTTCTGACACTTGCTGAAGCTTTGAATCTTATGAAAACGACTTCGACCGGCGTCGTTTTAGATGTAAAGCCTGTTATTAAAGAAGCGGATCTTCCAGATTTAGCGGTAGAGTTGTTGAAGTTGGATCCAGACGGTGGTTGCCAGAGAGGTATTTCTGTTCCCGGCACTTTCAATTGTTTTGCAAACTTGATCATTTATGTGAACGATCTTCAGGCTCACGATAAGTTATGGAGACAGGTCAAGGGCCTCGAAGAAGCAGATCCTAAGTGGCGTACACTCGGTGCAATGACGTTCTTGAAAATCGCCCACTCGGCGAAAAGTATTTTGCAGGACGAAACATACATGAATAACGATGGGGTGGCTTTTAACTTTGTTGCCTCTGACAAAGAGGATGTAAAGAAACTTCGTAGCCTCTATCCTAGCAAGCTTCTTGTGGCGTGGACTTTGGCGACACCAGAGCAATTTGAATCTGCAAGATCTTTGAAAATGGATGGCATCATCACCAGCAAGCTATCGACTTATTTAAGTAAGTGATTTTTAGCCAAGAAATGAAATAACTCCGTTAGTTCAAACTCTTCAAGATGTTCTAGCGATGCCATCAAAGCTTGTCCCTGACGGATTTTTTCAAATGCCTGATAAAGCCCAAAACTAATTTGTTTTACGAAGACTTGGTCCCCGGATTTGTACAGAACCAAATACTGAGGCCCTTGCCAAGAAGACGGTGGCTCGAGATTTTCTTTCAAAGCTTTCCAAATATCAAAGAGACAATACGGGGATTTTAGAAGCTCGACGGAATCGACGAGTTCTGCGCGATGCTGATCGTCTTCTAAAAGTCGCATTAAGTCTGTGCCATTTCTTCCCACTTGTGTAGGACGATGAAAGACTTCTTTGTGCATCCATCCTAAGTGCGCTAAGTCCGAAAGAAACGGCAGCTCTTGACTGACGGGTTGTGAAATCAAAAAATCCACAAACTTCACGGAGTAGTCAGACAAGTTATAGGTTTGTGATTCGTGAGTTTGAATAAACTGACGAGCGACCTCAAAAAACAACTCATCACCAAGAACTTGCCAGACGGACTCGAAGGTATCCCCAAGGCTTTCTGTCAGGCGCGCTATATACCCACGTTGATAAATAGCGAAAGCATCTTCAAGACGAAGTTTTCCAGCAGGCTTGTAAGCCAGTTCTGGTGCACCTTTGCCAATCAAGCAGTTATAGAAGATTTGATTCTTCATAAACTCCTTGAAGGTTGTGAGTTCTATTCCAGATTATTTCGGCTTTGTGCAATTCTTGCTCTAAAAAATGAAAATCCGGGATGTCATCATCCCACTCAATAAGAACCGGCACTTGTTGAAGACGCGAACTTGTCTTTGTAAAAAGTTTCCAGACATTGTCGTGAACGGCTTTCGAGTGTGTATCGAAGAGGTAGTCACCCATATCGGTAAAACCTGCTAGATGAATTTGGCCCACAAGTTCGGGTGGAATGGACCGCAGGTACTCCATCGGATCAAAGCCAAAGTTCACGGCGTTGACATAGACATTATTAACATCCAAAAGAATTTTACAACCAGACTTGCGTGCGACTTGTACTAAGAAATCCCATTCTGTGAATTCGGCACGAGTGGATTGAACGTAAGCCGAGACATTTTCAATCAGAATTTGACGTCCCAGAAATTCTTGGGCCTGTTGAATATTGCCGATAAGCCCCTGAAGGCTTTCGCGAGTGTATTCCACCGGCAATAAGTCATGAGAATAGTGGGCGCCCCATTTACTCCAGCAAAGATGATCTGAGACAATAAACGGATCTACTTCGTGAATAAGTTGTTTGAGGCGTTGCAGATGCGTGAGGTTTAAACCCTCCGGAGAGCCCAACGACATTGAAACTCCGTGCAAAGCAATCGGGTGGTCTTGGCGAATTTTTTTGAGGATCTCACGGGGGCGTCCGAAAGAATCCATATAGTTTTCAGAAATGACTTCAAACCATTGCACTCGCCCTGCTCCTTGAGAGAGCAGGTGAGGATAGTGTGTGGGTCTGAGTCCCACACCACCAAAAAAAGAATCTGAATTTACATGTATGTGCCGGCTTTCCATGTACCCTTTTTAGCTAAGCAGTCTTTCTCAGTCATTTTAACCCAGCCTTTGCCTTTGCAAGCATTTTGGCCAGAGCATGAGTGCGTAGCTCCGCCACATTCGCCCTTGCCTTTGCAAGAGTTCACGCCCGTGCATTCGCCCATGGCAGCGCCTTTATCGGCGGCGGGGTTAGCACCTTTTTTAGCATCAGCACCGAAACTGGCGCTCGTCGTTGCAGAGAGAATTCCGGCGGCTGCAGCCCCTAGAATCATCATTCTTTTATTCATTCTTCCTCCTTGAAGCTCGAATTTGTTCTTATCACTAGACTAAGGATGGGAAAGGCCCCCAGTCAAACAGTGTTTCTCAGAGGAGAGAGTCTCAAAATGACACGTCTAAAGTCCCGTCAAAAATCCGCCGATTAATCCATTATGAGCAATGAGAAAACGGAGTGGAAATTCTTAGCGACAACGGCGTTCTTGGTGGCAACCATTGCCCTGCCGACGTTGGCGTCATTGTTCACACCTGAAGAGTCTCAGCAAAAGGTGACGATGGTGCTTCGTCCAAACGAGCAAAAGGTGCGTCAACCAGCGAGCTTACCTTCTTTAGGTAGTCCCAAAAAAGAAATCGTTATTGCAGGTGCTAAGCAAGAGCTCAGTAATTTGCTGAGCAACAATCTTATCAGTTACGACTTTGCATGTTCGAAAATCAAAACCACTGATTTCAAAGTGGAAGGTTCATATTTGCAGTTGAAGGGTAAGGACTGCAGCAAAAATTCAGAGATGCCTAAACTGAATATTACCAACAAATCGAATGGCTTTACGGCGTCGGTTTTTGTCCTAAACGGAAAAGAATATCAAACAGATTTGATTCAGCTAAAAGAAGGCGAAAATCAGATCTCTATTCAATATATGTCCCCATCGGGACAGATTGAAGAGCACACCTTGAAAGTCAAGGCTGGCGCCATTTAATCCTGACGAAAATTCACATTATTTTCCTACCCAATTAGCATCTTAACGCGCAATATACAAAATTGAGTGATTTTGGATTTGATCATCAGGTGGGGCTTCCTTTATGGTGGCTGCCGATGACAGAATACGTAATAGACACTTTAGACAATTTGGATAATTTGGAACTGAAGAAACGATCTGACATTCATTGGGCGCGTAAGATCTGGCACATGTCAGGCGTGTTCGGCATGTTCTTGGCGTATGTTCTTTTGCCTGAAACTGCTTCTAGCATTGTTTTGGCTCTCGCTGTTCTTCTTTTCCTTCCCGTCGATTTCTTAAGACACAGATACCCTGCGTTGAACGACTGGTTGGTGCATGCATTTAAGCCGATCATGCGTACTCACGAAATTCATAAGATTGCCGGTACCACTTACTTGTTAGCGGGTGTTTGTCTGGTTGTCGCTTTCTTCCCTCGTCCGGTAGTGGCGTTGACTTTGTTGTTCTTGGCTTTTGCTGATCCGATTGCTTCTTTCATTGGTATTAAATACGGCAAAGACAAAATCTTCGGTCATAAATCCATCCAAGGATTCATGGCGGCTTTCGTTGTATGTGCAGTGGCAACGGCGATCTACCTTACGTACTACAACATTATGTTAGACCGCGTGATTGTCGTGAGCTTGTTGGCCGGTTTGATCGGCGCATTAGCAGAGCTTGTTCCTATTGGCAAAATAGACGATAACTTTACCTTGCCGGTTTTAAGCAGCATTGGCCTCTACGCTTTGTTTTATGTATTTGGCCTCTTCGCCGGGTAGACGGGGAATCATCAAAGGATCATTTTTATATGGCAGATTATAATACAACTTCTGACAGCTCTGAAACTGGTGGCAAGAAGCTGGCGATTTACATTTACGTATTGCCGAACTTGATGACCACGGGAAACCTTTTCTGCGGTTTCTTTGCAATCATTCAAGCCTTGAAAAGCAATTTCCTTTTTGCGGCTTACGCGATTGTTGTTGCAGCTGTGTTTGACCTTCTTGATGGTCGTTTAGCGCGTTTGACTCGTTCTACAAGTAAATTTGGAGCTGAGTACGATTCTTTGTGTGACCTTGTCAGCTTTGGTGTGGCCCCTGGTATTATGCTTTTCCAATGGGCTTTGAATCCATTTGGTCGTTTAGGATGGGTGGCGTGCTTCTTGTTTGTTACGTGTGGTGCCCTTCGTTTGGCGCGTTTCAACGTTCAAGCCAATATCGTCGAGAAAAATTACTTCCAAGGTCTGCCAATTCCAATGGCGGCTGGTATCGTAGCTTCTTCCATTCTTGCATTTATGGATTTGGAGCTTGAAGCCAGTGGCAACGTCGGTCTTTTGGTCATGACGATTTTGCTAGCATTCGTGATGGTGAGCAACTTCCGCTACCGCAGCTTTAAAGATTTGGATTTGAAAGAGCGTTTGCCATTCCGTTATTTGCTTTTGGGTGTGGGCGTGATTGTTGTCGTTGCACTTCGTCCAGAAGTAATGCTCTTCGTATTATTCTTCGGTTATGCGATCTTAGGCGCCGTCTTTGGTGTTTTCAAACTTGGTAAAAATGTCCGCAAGATCCGTCCAAGTGTCTATGCTCCAGCGGCTGTCCATGAAGAGGACCTCGTCGAAGAAGACGAAGAAACTGGAGATATGAAAGATGAAAAGAAACCTTAAAGTCGGTGTTGTTGGCGCTACCGGAATGGTAGGCCAAACTTTCATGAATATTCTTGAAGAACGTAAGTTCCCAATGGCGGAACTTCGTCCTTTTGCCAGCGACGCTTCTGCTGGTAAGAAGATTCACGTGCAGGGTCAAGATTGGACTGTTCAGACTTTAAAACCGGGCTGCTTTGATGGCTTGGATTTAGTGTTCTTTTCTTCAGGCGATGACATCAGCAAAGAGTGGGCACCACTTGCAGCGAAAGCCGGGGCTTTTGCGATCGATAACTCTGCCGCTTTCCGTATGGATCCAAGCATTCACTTGGTTGTTCCTGAAGTGAACGGTCATTTGGTGAATTCACAATCAAAACCTCAAGTTATTGCGAATCCAAATTGTTCCACTATTCAGTTGGTGGTGGCGTTGAAGCCTTTGGCCGACAAATTCGGTTTGGAAGAAGTGCGTGTCAGCTCTTACCAAGCCGTCAGTGGCGCCGGTATTGCCGGTTATGATGAGTTACTTGCTCAGACTGCGGATTACAAAAATCCAGAACCAGAAAACGCGACATTCCCGCATCCGATTCTTTTTAACTGCATTCCGCAAATTGGTTCATTCAATGACGAAGGCTTCTGCAGTGAAGAAGTGAAAATCATGAAAGAGACCCGCAAAATTTTGGGTCTTTCCGATTTGAAAGTATCGGCCTTTACAGTGCGTATTCCTGCTTTGAATGCTCACAGTGAATCTGTGTGGGTGACTCTGAAGCAAAAAACAGAGCGTGCCCAAATCGTGGAAAGCTTGAAATCGTTCAACGGAATTGTGTTTCAAGATGAGCCACAAAAATCTGTGTACCCAACACCGCGCAATGTGTCAGGAGAAGATCCTGTTTACGTCGGGCGCCTTCATAGAGACCCTGAAAACCCTTACCTGTGGCTAATGTGGGTTGTATCCGACAATATCCGCAAAGGGGCAGCCCTCAATGGAATCCAAATCGCGGAGCATATTTTTGACATCAAGCCCCAGGCGTGATCTCATTAATATGTGGAAGTATCACGGACGATTATTTCAAACATCCTTCTAAGTGCGGTTCTCTTTATTGGGAGCTATGCGCACGCGCAAACAGCGACACCTACGCCAACAACAACCGCTATGCGGATTGATAATAATGGAGTTGGTGGGGCTTCCGGGTACCGTGTGGGTACCGAGGCTTCAGGCACTGTTGCTGCGACTTTACCGACTATTTATGGTGGATTGACCGACTCTGCATGCACTACTACAGACGGAACTTCCACGTGCAACTCATGTACAGGGACCGCAGGGTTGGCGGTTTGCAATCACAACTCAATTTATCCGACGCTACTTTTGCAAATCACTATAAGATCCGACACCGCTGCCACTTTTGGAGGAACGCCGAAAGTTATTTGGAGATTTTCAGACGGCACGGGCGCGAATCTTCCAGAGAACACCCCAAGCTTGCAAGTAGGCCAGCCTTTCACGGTGCAAATCAGATGGTCGACTTTGTGTAACGCTGCGGGGGCTGGTGGCAACTGTACAACCGCCCTTACTTCTACGAGAACTTTGAATATTGGGATTGATAATAATAACGACAATGACTTCGAGGAAAAAGTCGATGTGAATGTCGTTATTAGTTATGCCGATGCCACGATGGCAGCACTTACAGCGACTTGCCCAGTGGGGGCGACAACATTGCCGGCGGTGACAGAAGGTATCTGTGACTACACGGTCGCTCGTGGTGACGAGAAGGTTTACATCACGGACTATGCGGCTTCTGGTAACGATCTGCAAACACCGAGTGCTGCTGTAAAATTTGACCGCGTCGTTTTGTTTTACAAGAATAACGTCGCGGACCCTTCAACCGTGACGAATGCAGACCCATACATCCCGTTGAGTCTGACAAACAACGCCCCTAATGAACCGAGTATTTCTGATAACCGTATTACGGGTCTTACCAATGACATCCCTTACTGTTTTGCCTTAGGCAATATGGACCAAACCGGAAATATTAGCCGTTTTCCACCGGCTGCGGCCTTAGTTGATCCATTGAACGCCACGAAGTTCTGTGCGACACCGGCAGAGGTTGTGGGTCTTCTTGATGATAAAAGCTGCTTCATCGCAACTGCGACTTTCGGCAGCGCTATGGCGCCAGAGGTACAAACCTTCCGTCAGTTCCGCAACGAATTCATGTTAACGAATTCTTTCGGAAAATCTTTGGTAAAAGCTTATTACAAATTTGGTCCTGAAGCAGCCGAGTGGATTTCACATAGCGAGTTCTTAAGAACTCTGAGCGTATGGATGCTGTGGCCGATTCTAATGTTTGTAAAATTAAGTTTGGCATTTGGATTGTTGCCGGCAGCTTTGATGTCTCTTGCAATTGCACTACTTTTGAAAAGATCCTTCTCGCACCTTTGGCAAACACGTGTGGCTAAGGGGGATGCGTGATAGGAGCCTTAAAAACTCTGACGGTGATGATGGCCGCTTTCATCGCGTTGCAAGCTCAGGCGCAAAACAAAGAAGCTCCTCCGATGGAGCCACCTTATACGAATGACAACGAGTTTGATGCTGTTCTGGGTGAAGACCCGATGGCGACGAATCAAGCAATCCCAGTATCCCCAGGTATAGCGCCGACACCGGCTCCTGTGGCACAACCGAAAAAACAAGTGCCAGTTCAGCAAGCTCCAACTCAGCAAGCGGATACAACTCCTAGTCACTACGAACCAGTTTGGTCACAGCCCTCTTACAAAAAGGGCGAGCCCCTTGATAAAGGTGTAAAACTCATCAAGCATCCAGACGCTAAAAAGGGTCTGATGCGTATCGAGCAAGATGGAACTTACGTTTATAAAGTGAAGACCTCTCCGAAATCGCAAACGGGGATCATACGCTTTGGTCTTATGCAGCCACCAAACATTGTCTCTGCAGATGGAACGACAACTTTCAAAGACATGTACACGGCGGACGATATCTTTACGTTGTTAGTGGATTATGAATGGCAACCGTTCTCGAAGTACGGAAAGCTCGGCGTCCAATTGGGCGGCGGCTTCTCGATGACTTCTGGGCACGGGCGTTTCTTAGATGGTACAGAAGCACTTGAAAGCTATGACTTCGTCACATTACCTCTTAATGCAGGAGTGATTTACCGTTTGGAATATTTCAAGCGCCAATGGGTAGCTCCGTATATTTCAGCGGGCGGTAGTTATATCGCTGTGGCTGAAATTCGTGACGATGGTAAGAACAATTTCACTGGAACTCCGGCGGCTTACGGTGCGGGTGGTTTGATGTTCAATATCACTGCTCTTGATAAGCAAATGGCATTCAACTTGGATGCTGAGTATGGCGTTGGCAACTTGTGGTTGGTCGGCGAGTACCGCTATCAAAAATCCTTCTCGGAAGATCTTGATTTCACAGGCGGTATCATGAGCCTTGGAATCAGCGCTGACTTCTGATACATCCCCCTTCATGCAGAGAATTCGTTTTCTAGTTTCTTATGACGGCACTGACTTTTGCGGATGGCAAAGGCAGAATCATAGCCCGATCAAAAGTGTGCAGCAGGTCCTTCAGGATGGCTTGGAAGAGGTCTTCCAGGAAAAAATTACCTTATGTGCAAGCGGCCGAACCGACGCCGGAGTTCATGCTTTGGGACAAGTCTGCCATTTTGACACATCACGTCCTGTTGAGCGTTTAGAAAACTGGGATATGGCTTGGGCCATGAAACGCCAATTGCCAAGGTCGATTTCCATCAAAAAAGCGTGGTTAGCCCCCCAAGATTTCCACGCGACGTTGTCAGCGACCCGCAAAACTTACCGTTATCTGATTCATTACAACCCCCGTGAAAGCGCCTTTTTAACCCGTTATGCCCATTGGGTGCGCAAGCCCATCAATGTTGAGCATTTGCAGGCAAGTTCCCAATTTCTTTTGGGAAAACAAGACTTTAAGAGTTTCCAATCGGCGGGGACACCGGTCAAGACGACGATCCGTTCTATATATAAAGCGCAATGGGAGTGGCGACGCTCCGATCTACTGCAATTCACTATCACCGGAAACGGGTTTATGAAGCAGATGGTTCGTAACATCGTTGGCACTCAGTTGATGTTGGAAAAACAAGGCTTAGCACCTGAAACTCTTCAGGAAATTATTTCTGCCAAACACCGGCCAAAAGCGGGACCGGTGGCGCCGGCCCAGGGTCTTTATTTAATGCGAGTTTATTATCCTCAAGATCTTGACAATAGGTGCCGCGAAATTTAAAACATCCCTTCTTGCAATTTTGGGGCAAAAACCGTATCTAGTGTGCCTCTTTAGCAGGATCGATAGAGATTTTAATTGGAGTCATCACATGAAGACCTGGAACGCAAAAGCGGATGAAGTTGAAAGAAAATGGCACGTAATCGACGCTACCGGAATTAAGGTAGGTCGTTTGGCTACTCACGTAGCTACAATCCTTCGCGGTAAAAATAAGCCTATTTTCACACCAAACGTAGACACTGGAGATTTCGTAGTTGTTATCAATACTGATAAAGCTGAACTTTCTGGTAACAAAGCAAACGACAAAAAATATTTTAGACACTCTCGTTTCTTCGGATCTTTGAAAGAGAAGACAGCTGCTCAAATGCAAGTTGAAGATTCTACTTTCATCATTCACGAAGCGGTTCGCGGAATGCTTCCTACAAACAAGCTTTCTCGCCAAGTGATCTCTAAATTGAAACTTTACACTGGTGGCGAGCATCCACATGCTGCTCAAAAACCACAAGTTTACAACGTTCCGACTGGTCAGAACTAAGAAGGGTCCGAATAAATGGCAGCAGCAGACAAATTTTACTACGCTACTGGAAGAAGAAAAACGAGCTCAGCACGTGTTTTCTTGAAGCCTGGAAAAGGCAACATCACTGTTAACGGTAAAAAAGCTAATGATTACCTTAAGAGAATGCAATCTCGCATGGTGATTCTTCAGCCTCTAGATACTACTGGTCAGAACGAAAAGTTCGATATCCGCGTAACTGTTTCTGGTGGTGGCGAAAATGGCCAAGCCGGTGCAATCAGACACGGTATCACTCGTGCATTGATCGCTTTCAACCCAGAATTCAAAACAATTCTGAAAAAAGCTGGATTCGTTATTCGCGATCCACGTATGGTTGAGAGAAAAAAATACGGAAAAGCGGGCGCTCGTCGTCGTTACCAATACTCAAAACGCTAATCTGTATCTTATACGGAATTTGGAAAAGGACTTGGGAAACCAAGTCCTTTTTTTTTGTCCAAAATTCTGGAGAGCTTCGAGCAAGAAAAAACCCACAAGCCAAGACTTGTGGGTTTTTCATTTGTACTTACTTATTTGAAAGAGAACTTTGATTAAAGCTTTGTGCAATCTAGTGGGTAGACAGCATCGTTAACAGAAAGAATGCCGGTCCATTTTCCGTTCTCAAGACCCAGGCCTAAAATCCCAGCATCGCGGATCACGCCATCATCACCTTGGCTGTATTGATCACCCAGCACAAGTGTTGTTACAGAGCCTGCATCGACTTGCTTTTGAAAGCTGCCCTTTGCGTTTTGCATGAAGAGCTTCGAAGCGCCTTTGTCATTCAAATCCACAGTGACGTAGTCGACAGCTTCAGAGTCCGAAACGGCTACGTCTACAGTCACTGAAGAAACCTTGCCTGGAACTGTGCACTTAAAGACCGGCACCTGTGCAGCTTGAGACGACAAGCCTGCTAGTAAGATGAGAGCGAAAACGGATTTGTTCATAGAGTAAACCCCCTTTTTATTTTGGGGCAGGCTAGATCAACTCTATAGGGCGTTCAATCTGGAAGCCTTGACGTTCTCTTCACTCAATCGCGATGGAGCTCTGTTTCAGAGTGAGAATTGCTAATCACCCCATTAGACACCGTCAAGTTTCTACACGCCCTAGCCGAATATACTAAGACCAGAGTCGGTATTCCGTTTGCATTGATATTATCGAAGAGAACCTATCTTTTGGGGGACTAATGAAAAGGTACGTATTTGCCGGGTTTGCATTTTGCCTCGTTGTGGGCTTTCAAAATTGCAGCCGCAATCAGCTCTCCGATACAAGCGCTACAAACGCACTCAGCAATCCTGCAGAGGTAACTCCAGCAGAGAAGATTGATGTGTCTCAAACTGAGATTCTGGAAGTGCCAGAGAGTCCTTATTTAGAGGCTCAACTTCAATCCGCTATTCAGCTATCAAAACCGACTTCGGCATTATCTAGCCACCATTTGGAAATCGACGTGAAAACAGGTGTTGTTCATGTTGTAGACCAAAATAATGAAGTGGTTGCTGGCGTACAATATTGCCTGTCATCTTCAGACTTGAATGAGCTTCGTACAATTCTTGATACAGCTAAGATTTGCGAAGACAAAGCTGCTGTCGATGAAAGCTCTCAGTGCACGATGAACTATCGGTTCCCTTACGCGAAATTGCATTTCCCGCAGGCTGAATTGGCTTTAGGGGAGGCTATGAGCGGTTGCCACAAGGGGCCTGATCTTTGCGGAGACCAAAAAGACATGCTTCAAGGCTTTTTGGCTCACGTACAAAGTGAACTCGCATCTAAGAAATGCGAGTTCCAAGTTGTTCAGAAATAATATCCAAAGAAATTACACACCTAAAATTTGCTGAACCTTTTTAAAGGCGTCAGCAATTTTAGTTCTGTCAGGTGCGGCTCCTTGAGCAAAGTCAGGACGTCCGCCACCTTTACCACCCATTACAGCCGCAACTTCTTTCAACAAATTCCCCGCAGAGTATTCGCCTGTGATGTCTTTGCTGACAGAAACGATCACTGGGTGAGAATCCTCGCCTTGGCCAATAACCACGACGATGCCCTTTTGGATTTTGTTTTTTAGATGATCTGTGACTTCAGCAAGAACTTGTCTGTCATCCAAAGCAACATCTGCAAGAACAAGCTTCGCAGCGCCAGCTTTGGTATTGAAGTTCTGAGCCTTATTCGCAAGTTCATCAACGTTGATCTGACCGCCCTGAAGTTTTTTGATTTCCTTCTCGAGGTTTTTGATCTCTGTCTTTTTGGTTTCAATCCAAGGAGCAACAGCCGTATCGGCCGTCGCATGAGTCGTAAAGTGCGCCCATGCAGAATCAAGTCCCGCAGCAGAGCGGGCTTGTTGGTTCTGCTGAATGCCATACAGAGCGTACTGAACAGCCAAATCACCTGTGATCGCTTCAATACGGCGAACACCGGCGCTGACACCACCTTCAGAGATCACTTTGAACATGCGGATCTGAGCCGTGTTTTTTACGTGAGTTCCGCCGCATAGCTCGCAAGAGAAATCTCCCATTGTGAGAACGCGCACTTGATCGCCGTACTTTTCACCAAACAAAGCCATAGCACCTTTGTTGATAGCTTCTTTGTGGCCCATGACTTCGGCTTTAACGTCTTGGCCTTTGCCGATTTCTTCGTTTACCAAGCTTTCGATCTGAGAAATCTCATCGGTTGTTAGAGCTTTGTTGTGAGTGAAGTCAAAGCGGGTACGAGTTGCATCCACCAACGAACCTGCTTGAGTCACATGAGGTCCCAAGACCTTACGAAGTGCCGAGTGCATCAAGTGAGTCGCCGAGTGATTCGACATTGTGTTGCGACGTACGCTGTCTGCCACGTGTGTATGCATGGTATCGCCGACTTTGATTTCTCCGGATTCAACTTCTACGTGGTGCAGGTGAATGTCTGAAGATTTCGTCGTATTGTGAACATTCACAGTGCAGCCGGAGGTTTTCATCACCCCTTGATCGCCCACTTGACCGCCGCCTTCAGCGTAGAAGGGAGTTTTGTTCACAACCAAAAGACCGCTTTGTCCTGCTTTCAAGCTTTTCACTTCTTTGGTGCCATCAGAAAGCGCGATCACCTCGCATTGAGCTGTTGTCGAGTCATAGCCAGTGAACTTCGTAGGACCACATTTTGTACTGTAATCTTGAGCAAACTTCAGCATGTGGGCTTCATCCGCCTGCATGCCTTTGCCCTTCCAAGAAGCTCTTGCTTTGGTACGAGCGGCTTCCATTTCTTTTTCAAAAGCAGCTTCGTCAACTGTGAAACCTTTTTCTGCAGCAATCAAAGCTGTCAAATCGACAGGGAAGCCGTAAGTGTCATACAATTTGAAAAGCACTTCGCCAGACAAAGATTTTTGTCCCTTGGCTTTTGCTTTTGCGATCTCGTCGTTCAAGATGTGAGAACCTTGATCCAACGTTGTCATGAAACGAGTTTCCTCGTCTTTCACGGTGCTCAGGATATGAACTTTGCGAGCTTGCAATTCAGGATAAACATCGCCCATATGATCAATCATAGATTCCACCATTGCAGGCAGGAACGAGTGCTTGTCATTGAGCTTATGCCCATAACGAATCGCGCGTCTCATGATACGACGAAGAACGTAACCACGACCTTCATTCGAAGGAAGTGCGCCATCGGCAATCAAGAAACCTGTAGAGCGAGAGTGGTCAGCTAAAACGCGGATTGCCGCTGTTCTTTCGCGGATGTCTGGATTTTTCGCAAGGACTTCGACATCAGAGACATATTCAAAGCCACCGATCTTGCACGCGCGCTCAATCATCGGAGCAAAAAGATCTGTGTCGAAGTTGTTGAACTTGCCCTGCATTGCTGCAGTCATACGCTCTAGACCACCACCTGTATCTACAGAAGGTTTCGGAAGTGGAGTCATCGTGCCCGGAGGATTTTCGAGGTATTGCATGAAGACCAAGTTCCAGATTTCTACGAAGCGGTCTTCACCAGCAGCGATACCTTTGTAAGGGTCAGATTCGCGGCCAGCTTTTGGACCGTGATCGTAAAAGATTTCAGTACAAGGGCCGCAAGGACCCGTGTCGCCCATCTTCCAGAAGTTGTCTTTGTCGAAGCGGAAGATACGCTCGCGAGGAACGCCTTCCTGTTGATGCCAAATATCTGCAGCCTCGTCGTCTGACAAGTGAACGGTGACATAGAGTTTCTCTTTAGGAATATTTAATTCTTTTGTCAGGAATTCCCAAGCGAAGCGAATCGCATCTTTTTTAAAGTAATCACCGAAAGAGAAATTCCCCACCATTTCAAAGAAAGTATGATGACGAGCGGTGAAGCCGACGTTTTCCAAGTCATTGTGTTTACCACCGGCACGCACAACTTTTTGTGAAGAAACGGCGCGAGTGTAATCGCGTTTTTCTAAACCTAAGAAAGTATTTTTGAACTGATTCATTCCGGCGTTGGCGAAAAGAAGAGTCGGATCATTTTCAGGAATCAAAGAAGAAGAAGGCACCACAGTGTGGCCGTTCTTTTTGAAGTAGTTAATAAACGCGCTTCGAATCTCAGAGCTCTTCATAAATCACCTTTCGCACAATCTCAGAATCAAATCCCCGGGCTGCTAAAAAGCGAGCAACACGGGCCTGCTCTTTCCGCTTGTCCTCCCAAGAGAGGGCGGCAAAATCAGAATACTTATTTTTCACAAGAGCCAGGGCCTTTTCAAGCTCCAAATCACGATCGCTCGCAACTGGGGGCAGACCCTTCTCTTTGAGTTTGTTATTGATGTAGCTAATGCCTTTGTTTTTCCGATGCAGGACCTTCGCCATTTTTTCTGAAAGGATCTCGGGTTCGCCGAGCCAATTGTTATCTTTCGCAAACTCGATGGCATTTTCGATAGCGGCTTCGATCTCAGCCTGATTTTCTGGCGTGTCCTCGGTAAATTCGCGGTTTTGTTCTTTAGCGAGCTTCTTTCGGAAGGACAGATTTCGTTTAAAGTAGGTGCGTAGTTTAGTGCGCAGCTCTTTTTCGGAATGATCGCGCGAAGCCACAAGGTCCATGACCTTTTTCTTTGCATAACTCTTATGACTGTAGGCTGTTTGCGGCTTGTCCGACATGACAGGGTTTTAGCACTTTTTCGGGAAAACCACTAGGTGTTAGGGATTGGCTTTTCAGGATGTATACCGCGCTGCCTCCATGAAGAGGCTAGGCTTTCGAGTTTACCACTCGTACTTAAGGAACATTTGGGTTTGGCTGTCAGCAGTTCTGTGCTCGACGCCGACTTTGGCTCTCTGAGTGAGAGTTTGAGAGAAGTTGAAACGGGTGTTTCCCGGATCTGCCGTCATATCAAGACATGAGTTTGTACCGAGATCGTATTTCAACGAATTCACGCGTGCAAAGCGGAGATTTTGTTTGGATTTTTTTGAAGTTGTGGAAGTGTTCTCAGCTTTGTCGCTTTTCTCTGCGGAAGAAGTTTGCAGATCTTCACTGACATCATCGCTGCTAAGTTCTTGCACCCACGAGTTGAGTTTATCGTTCACTGCGGACTCAAGTTTTTTGTCGTAACCATTCAACAAAAGACTTCCCTGACGTTGTGCCCAAGAGGTGCCGACGGATTGAAGATCACCACCGCCTGTCGGCGTAGCGAGTGCAGACGTCGGAGTTGTTTCACCTTTTTGGAAGTCTTGCATTTCGTGAATGATTTTAAGTGTATTGGCGGAGTCCCACTCTGACGAGTTTACGCTCGTGAAATTTTGATAGCTGATGACCAGCATAAAGAGTGCTAGCGCTATAAATACTCGTGGTATGAGTCTCATAGTCAAAGTATAACATAAGGGCCTATTTACTCAGACGATTTCCCTCGGGAGTCTCATTATGAGACAGGCATTTTGGGAGAGAGAAAGGAACGAAGGAATTTATGCTAGAAAACGCTCAATGGCTGAGAAAATTCTTAAAGAACTTAGCGACATTTTTCGGCATTGGTTTCTTTCCAAAGAGTCCGGGCACGGCGGGGACTGTGGCCACGATTCCTTTAGTTTTGCTGCTTTCTTGGGCAGGCCCGCTTGTTTATATGTCCTTCGTCATTTTACTTTTTCCTGTCGCGGTATTTGCGGCTCAAGCCTATCAGGAAGATTTGGGTGGACATGATCGACAAGAGATCGTGATTGATGAGGTTTTAGGATTTCTGATTACTATGACATGGCTTCCCATGACGTGGAAATCAATGCTGGCGGGCTTCCTACTATTTCGAGTGCTGGACATCTTCAAGCCATTCCCCATAGGATATCTAGATAAGAAAGTTCCGGGGGGACTCGGGGTGATCATTGATGATGTGGTTGCTGGCATAATCGCAAGCATGATTTTACAATACATCTATCAAAACACTTCGTGGTTAGGTCAGCAGGTCATGGTGTTTACTTCATGATGAATCCTCAGACTGAAAAACTTCTTCTGGAACTTCTTCAGCTTCTTCGCACTCGAAAGTTTACGATCGGGTTTGCGGAAAGTTGCACGGGCGGATTGTTATCCGCAACTCTCGCTTCGCAAGCAGGAGTTTCAGATGTCTTCAAGGGATCTGTCGTGAGTTACGCTAACGAAGCCAAGATGGATTTGTTAGGTGTACAAGCAAGCACACTTAAGGCTGAGGGTGCTGTGAGCGAAGCGGTCGCTCGTCAAATGGCGCAAGGAACGCGCAAGCAATTAAAAGTGGATGTGTCGGTGGCGATTACCGGAATTGCCGGTCCGACAGGTGGGACCCCGGACAAGCCAGTAGGCACTGTGTGCTTTGCT
Source organism: Bdellovibrio sp. HCB337 (assembly GCF_047302465.1). Lineage (GTDB taxonomy): Bacteria > Bdellovibrionota > Bdellovibrionia > Bdellovibrionales > Bdellovibrionaceae > JACMRP01. Next base: position 509,239 of record NZ_CP178621.1, read on the forward strand.
GTGGCTGGCCCCGGAGTTGCTGAGGTCGCTCAGAGAAAACAATTCTCTGGCAATCGCAGCGAAGTGCAGGAAGCCTCAGTCCGCTTTGCATTAGAGTATTTGATTTTGAATTTAAAAATTTAACAACGGTTCATTACCGGGGATGGTAATGAGAAAGAGGGAAAATCATGGCAGGTCCATCAAAAGAAAAACAAGACGGAAACGCACACGGCGATAAAGTAAAAGCTTTGGAGCTTGCGGTTTCTACAATCGAAAAACAATTCGGTAAAGGTTCTATCATGCGCCTTGGTGAGAACGACAGTCTTGTAAAAGACGTTGAAGCCATCAGCACAGGTGCATTGAGCTTGGATATCGCTCTTGGTATCGGCGGTCTGCCAAAAGGTCGTATCGTAGAAATCTACGGTCCTGAATCTTCTGGTAAAACTACCATCGCATTGTCGACAATCGCTCAAGCTCAGAAAAAAGGTGGCGTTGTTGCTTTCGTCGATGCAGAACATGCTTTGGACGTAAACTATGCTCGTAAATTGGGTGTGAACACTGAAGATCTTTTGATCTCTCAACCAGACACTGGTGAGCAGGCTCTTGAGATCACAGAAACTTTGGTTCGCTCTGGCGCAATCGACGTATTGGTTGTCGACTCCGTAGCAGCCTTGGTTCCACGTGCAGAGATCGAAGGCGAAATGGGCGACAGCCACATGGGTCTTCAAGCTCGTTTGATGTCTCAAGCTCTTCGTAAATTGACAGGCGTGATTGCTCGTTCAAACACTCTTGTTATCTTCATCAACCAAATCCGTATGAAAATCGGTGTTATGTTCGGGAATCCTGAAACAACAACTGGTGGTAATGCGTTGAAGTTCTACGCTTCTGTTCGTTTGGATGTACGCCGTGTTGGCGCGATCAAAAACGGTGAAGACGTAACTGGAAACCGTACTGCGGTGAAAGTTGTGAAGAATAAAATGGCTCCTCCGTTCACAAAAGTTGAATTCGACTTGATGTACGGTGAAGGTATCTCTGAATCTGGCGACTTGCTTGATTTGGCAGCGACTGCGAACATGGTTGAAAAATCAGGTGCGTGGTACTCTTACAATGGCGAGCGCATGGGACAAGGTCGCGATCAAGCAAAACAATTCTTGAAAGACCACCCAGAGTTGATGGTTGAGCTTCGTAACAAAATCTTGGCGTCTCATGGTATCGGCAAACTTTTGATGTCGACTCCAGAAGCAGGTGCTGAAGGTAACGAAGCTGAAGCTCACGCAGAAGAGACAACTCCAGCAAAAGCTTCTAAAAAAGAAAAAGCTGAGAAGTCTGACAAGAAATCTAAGCACTAGACCTTAGATTTTCATCTTAAGACCAAAAGCCTGCATCGAAAGATGTGGGCTTTTTTTATGCCTTTTTTGCTATTCACAAAGTCCAGATACCAAGACCTTCACAAGGCCCTTTTACTATTTGTTAACAAATGGGAACAAAGTTTTGTTAGCCTAAACACAAGGGAAGGTCAGATATGCAAAACTTCATTTTTCTATGTGTTTTTGTTTTGGCAAACTTTGCCTATGCAGGAAGAAGCCCAGCCGCTTCGTCTAAAGCTACGCCAAAAAATCTTCAAGAAGTTCTCGAGGGCAAGTGGACGGGATTCTGTTCTCCGCAAGCCACTTCAGGAACAGGCCGTATTTGCCATTACAGCTTTTCGAAAGATGGAACAGGCGCTTACCGCTGTGAATACTATAAGGATTTGCGTTGTGGTACCAAGGACTCGAAAACGACGTCTGCTGCTTTCAAATACAAAGCTCACGGTGAAGGCGAGAAATCCGGTCGCGTGACGGTTGATTTCGAAGACCGCGAGGACGTTCAGCAGGAAAAAAGCCGTGTTTTCGTGACAGGCGATGTTCTACGCGTTCAGGTTTACGAGGTTCTACGTATGCCGGCATCGACAGATCAGTCTGAAGCTCAAGGCGTAGTTCCATTCTTTGAATACACCAAGGCGAAATAGCACTTCGAATTGCCCGAAACATTCTGTTTTGATAGGATGGCCCTCTAAATCGGAGGGCCTTTTTCATGAGTTGGGAATTTATCCAGGCCAACAGCGACCAAGCAAAAGAAATCAGTGATCTCATTAACTCTGCCTATCGTGGGGAAAGCTCTAAAAAGGGTTGGACCACCGAAGCAGATTTATTGGGTGGACAAAGATGTGATGTCGATAGCATTCGCGGTCTTATCAATAACGACAATGCGGTGATCTTACTTGCCGAAAATGAGCATAGCGGAAATATCGAAGGCTGTGTGCATCTCGAGAAAGACGGCGACAAATGCTATCTGGGCATGCTGACTGTGAAGCCAACCCTTCAGAGCAAAGGTTTGGGCAGCATGATTGTCGAAGAGGCCGAGGCCTTTGCGGACTTCTGGGATTGTAAAACCATCTACATGACTGTCATTGGCCAACGTACAGAGCTCATCACTTGGTACGAAGATCGCGGCTACAAAAACACCGGAGAGAAAAAGCCATTCCCTTACGGCGACGAACGCTTTGGAGTGCCGAAAGTACAAGACCTTTACTTTGTCGTATTAGAAAAGACCCTCGGCCAATAACTTGGCTCTGTTTCCGCGCGCGGGATTTGCAAAAGAAGGGTTGAAAACTTTCTTGGCTCTTCCCTGCAGGGGGACGGCCTTCCGGGCCTCACGCAAGCGCCACGCCTACGGCGTGGTTCGCGCCGTCCGGGCGCCGCTTGAGCCCCCTTTGGAAAGAGCCAAAAAGTTTTTTACTACTTCTTTTACAAATCGTCTTTGTTACCAATTTATTGTTGGGCTGCTTCGTAAAAAATAAAAACGCTTTGATTTGGGCGCAAAAAAAAGAGGAGGGTGGTCCCTCCTCTTTTTGTTTTTCTGTTCTGATTTTTTCTTACTAGTGCATTGAGTTGTCTGTGATCTCACCTTCGGTGCCGATCAAGAGTCTCAAGTCATAAGAGCGGTTCGTTACGACGTTTTGTACGTAAGTCAGAGACTCATACAATGGTGTGTCGTCGAAGTGACCCATCTCGTAGTATACCGTCTGGAACTCTTTAGATGACAATGTCAGTTTGTATGACATCAACGTATCCAAAGCAGATGGTGGCAACAAGCTGATCATGTAGCCAGTTACTGTTTCGCGGTATAGAGGCATTTTGCGAAGTTGTCTGTAGGCTTCGAAACGAACATCAGAAGTCGTCTTAGGATTGAAAATGGTTTCCAATTGTAGAGCGATTTCTTCGAGGTCGTTTGCATAGATTTCGATCCAGTTAGAACCGTAACGGCGTGGATCCAAAGGCACTCCGTAACGAGGCAGGGCTTTTGGGCGACCGCTTTCGTTGAGGTATGCTCTGTAAGACTTCTCGATATTGCGACGATCCTTCATTGGAATGTAGTTGATCGCTTCTGGTTCAAAGAAAGCTTCTTCTTTGTAGAAACCATTCGATAGAGAACCTTTTTTGAAGTTCCAGTTCTTCCAGTTGATTTGAGAATAGTAGCGAGCCGGAAGAATGTGCTTCACGTGGTCGCGGATCTCTGTGTAGTCCTTTTCGTCGAAGTTTTTCATTTTCGACTCTTGAGCCACCATCAAAGCAATGAAGCGTCCTGGTTTGAAGTCTTCGTTCGCAGTGTAAAGAAGGCTGGTGTTGCTGACGTTCTCTTCACCATAAAGTCCGAAAAGTAATTTAGACTTCGAGAAAAGAGTAAATGTGTCTAGCAAATAACGGTGCGGAACTTCGTTAAGGTCAGTGCTGATAACTCTGTTTTGACCGTAGCCGTAGCCTCTTTCGTATTTTGCCAAGTTGATCCCGATTTTAAGACGGGCACTTGTTGTCGTCAGTTCGTTAGAACCTTTGAAGATACGGTGAATACGTCTGTCAGAATGTTTTAGGTTCTTATCCTGAGCAACGATTTCTTCCGCGGTATCAAGGTCAGTCACGATCGCTTCGCGAAGCTGTCTTTCGTCAGCAACTGGGTTTGAAATTTCCACGTCTTTGAAACGTAGTTTCTTTTTCGTGATTGCATCGTAAGCACGTGCTGCCGCTGGATCGTTCAAGTTGAAAACGTAGTCGATCATGAAAAGATCGTGAACAGATTTGCCGGCTCCCAATTTGAGCGGCTCAAGATCCACGAGGTCTTCAATGCGTCTATCGATAAGTTTGAAACCGATGATTTTCACGCCATCAGCACTCACTTCACCATTAGCGCCATAACCTTTGCCACGAATTGCAATCATCTTCATGCGCAGATGGTTGTTTGGCATCTTATACATATGGATCATGAATTCGCCGGAAATAAAGGCATGTGTCGAAGCGCCCATACCGATGCTGCCGGTGAGCTCTTTGAAAGTTCCTACGCTCATGACAACAGACATATTGGTTTCGAAAGCTACGAAGTCACCCACATTCATGCGGCGTTTTGCACGGTCCGCATTCAACGGGAAGTTCTTAAACGTATAAGGCATTGAAGTGATTGATTGCTTTTGGCTCTTAAACTGACGGGCGAAGATGACTTCGACCTCTTTACGGATGTTAAACCCGAACGCTTCATCATCGTCATCGATCATATCCATTGGATTCAGATCGACCTTCAGTCGATATTTGTCCAAACGGGTATAATAGCCATCGATGTAAGAAGGCTCAGACTGAATCCGGTATGAAAGAGCTGTATTAAGCCCTTCATAGATACTGGCTTCAACGATGTCGACTTCTTTGCCGATGCTAAGGCGAGCAACTTGTTTCTTGATCCGGTCGACGAGACTGGCAGGTTCAAGAATACCGTCGTTGTTGGCTTGGGTGTTAATCGGTAGAGCTAATGTTAGTGAAACAAGAGCTCCGAGGATAAGCTGGGTGGGTAAACGTAGGGTTTTTTTCATATATTTATAAAAAAATTTTGTGAGTTGTTCTCGTGTAAGTCAAACAACTTTTTGATTCCTAATTGAAAAGGGTTGGTGACTAGCTTGCACTCCTCTAGCAAAATGACTTCTTATGATTCGGACTGCACTTTGTTTTTTCATACTGATTTCGATGACTGTTTCATCTTCCGTTGCAAAGGCTGTGAACCAGCAACAAGCATTCATGCGCCAATTTCAAACTTCGCGAGTGGCGTTTCCAGATGAAAACTCTCCTTTCTCTAACAAAAACAATGGCTATTACCCTTCGGCTTTAAAATTCCTACTGCAGAATGTTCTGGATTGGTCCCCGACAGGGGAGGGTAAAGAGCTTTCTTCAAAGTGTGCGACTGATCTATGGGGAAAGCGTTTGCGCGACGAACGGGTTTATCGCTCTGTCCAAGTTCAAGGGGCGTTGATCCAAAAGTACTTCAAAGATTGCGCGGATGAGTTAGAAACCGGTAACTCGAGTTCTCTTGGCAGCCTTGCAAAGATGATGACCATGAAGTTAGAGCCTCGGAATCATCCCTTCCTTCACCGCGTAGTTTTCAGTCTTCCAGGGAATATTAAATTAAAAGGTTTGTTAGGATTAAAAGGAGATTTCAAAAAGCGTCCTTTGGTGGTCCTGCGTCTAGGAATCTTCGCGAACATTGAAGAGTTCATGCCGGAGCGCGCCTGGTTGATGATGTTTTTCGAACAATCTCCGTTCAATGTTCTGTTGTTAGAAAATATGTCGGGCACAGATTTCATCGCTGACAACAGTCGCTTCTCTTTCGGTGGTTATGATGAAGCCATTCAGAATATTCTCTTGGCACAAATCTTACGAGATCCTAACGAACCTTTGAGTCGCCTGGTGGACAGTCTGCATTTGTTTGGCGTGAGCCTTGGTGGGCATGGCGTGTTGTATGCTTCCCTTTTGAACGACTTAAACTCTCCGAAGGGTCAAAGCTTGTATCAAAGCTTCATGGGTATGTGCCCTGTCGTGAATATCCAAGATACGATGAAGCACATTACGACCGCGATGCCATTTTCGTTGGCGGTGGATCTATGGAGTCAAAAGCGTCTTGAAGGTTTGGTTCCAAAGATGCCGACCTTGGAAGACCATGGTGCCTTCAGATTTTTGGACAAGGCGGTTTCAGAGGTCGTACGCACTTATCATGGGGGCCTATCATATGTATCTTCTGTCAAGTTGCCGCCAGGATTAGAGGATGGGCCGAAGTTTTGGGACCTCAATGATTTTTGGAAATACTATAAGGATGTTCGGCAACCTGTCTTGATTATGGCAACACACACAGATCATTTGGTGTCATACGGGATGAATGCCCAACAACTTCAAAACAAGGTCCTTAAAGTAGATAGTAACAATATTAGTGTGGTCGATTTCAATTATGGGGTGCACTGTACTTTGCCAATTCCTTATGATTGGAAAGCGGTCAGCACCATTCTGCAATCCTATGTATTGTCACACACTCCGCAGTTTCAACTCAAAGAGCAAGCCCTGGAGATGGAACTCGGGGATGAAAGCAATCGCGAGTTCTATAATAGTCCTTTAAAGGTCAGTTACAAAATCCAACGTCCTGAAGCCAAAGATAGTTTTGTGAAAATTGCGGTCGACTTTGAAAATGAAAAGGGAAAAACCGACAGTTTGAAATTGAACCTGCCGCTTTCTCAGTTTGATTTTCATTTCTTTAATACAGAACTTTCAGAAGCTGAAAGATCCATGGTCGAAAGATGGGCGAATCACAATATCTCGGTCAAGACGCTTTCTAAAAATGGAAAGCCACTACTGCGAGTCGCCTGGTCGACGGCCCCTTAAGCAAGGGCCTTTTCGATATCTGTTACGATCTCTTTTGGTTCGACATTCGGCGCATAACGTTTCAAAACTTCACCATTTTTACCAACTAGGAATTTTGTAAAATTCCATTTGATCATCTCTGTTCCTAAGATCCCAGGAGCTGCTTCTTTGAGCCATTGATAAAGAGGATCGGCATTGCCGCCGTTCACATCCACTTTTCCCATCACAGGAAAGGTTACATCATAGGTCAATTTGCAAAAGCTTTGGATTTCTTCGTTGTTTCCTGGTTCTTGCGCGCCAAACTGGTTGCAAGGGAAGCCTAAGATCGTGAAGCCCTTCGAATGAAATTTTTGGTAGAGGTCTTCTAGGCCCGTGTACTGCGGAGTAAATCCACATTTACTGGCCACGTTGACCACAAGTACGACCTGGCCTTTGTATTTTTCTAAAGACAGGTTCTCGTTAGAAGGGGTTTTCACTTGGAAAGAGTACAGATTTTGATCAGCCATGGTTTAACTCCATTCTCATAATGAGACTCGCTAGTGGGGGTCTTTAGAAGCCTTCTAGGGGGACGGTTATTTGTGTCTCAAAACAGGAAGGCTCTTCAGAAATCCCGACTTTAAGACGATACTAAGTATGGGAATGACCATGCAATATTTATTTCTAATTCTATTCACAGCGCTTACATTTTCTGTCAAAGCAGAAGCTTTGGATTGCAATGTTTCCTATGATAGTTGGGATCCTCGCGCCGCTCAATGTAGGACGCAGCAAAGTCAGCCTAAGAGACCCGCTACTACTAATAAAAATCGAAATGCTCAGCAGCAGCCAGCTAAAAACAATTCCGGCACTTGTGTAAGAACCAAGCCGATAGATTCGTGTACGTATGGTTGGGATAACGTAAGATGTGATTGTAAGTTGCATCCTGATTCTCCACAGGGCAACAACGCCGGCAATAACGGCAATGGTCAAAGCGCGACGGAAAACTCTCCGGTCGCAGCTCAAATGATTCAACAATGTCAGGGCGATGTCATGCAAGCGCAGGTTGACTGCGATCAAGATCAAGACAGTGGCATTCAAGGTGCCCAATCTACGTTGTCTAACTTTGCCGTCCAAATGGGTTCACAAATGGGGATCAACGGTGCTTGTTCTGGATTGGGCAAGGCCTTGATCGGCGCAAACGGTGCCGTCACTGCGTTTACCTATATGTGTACGAACTCTAGATCCAAGTGCATGGCGAGTTGTAACCAAGCTTACAACAACGTAGACACGTTGGATCCTCGTTTTGCTCAAGTAGACCAAAACATGCGTGCATGTCGCAATTTAGAAACAAAGATCGCACAAGCTAGCCAGGCCATCGGCAATATCGTCAATGGTGTGCAAGGAGCTCAAGCTTGCGCGCAACAAACCGGTACGGATCTTTTCGACTTCTGTAAATCGAATCCGACAGCACTGGGTTGTTCAACAGCACCACAAGACTGTTCTAATCCAACAGTCGCTGCTTCAAATCCGATTTGTATTTGTAAAGCCAACCCAACAGCATCAAGCTGTGTTGCTTTGAACTTAAAAGCGGGTGATAGCGGCTTCCAAGAAGGCGGTGGTAGTGCTGCAGGCTTGGGAAGTAATGGTGTCGGCGGTGCCGGCGGCGATAGCATCGATGGCCTTATCAACGATGTTAGCTGGCAAGGTGATCCAAACTTGAAACCAAGCTCGGGTTCCGGTGAAGATGTCGGCGGCGCTAAAGGCGGTCGTCCTCTGATGGAGGGCGGCGGATCTGCTGGTGGCGGCGGTGGTGGCAACGGCGGTGGTGCCGGCGGAGCTGGTAACAATGTCGCAGTTAATTCTGGATTCCGCGGTGGCGGAGGCGGTGGTGGCTGGTTTGGTGGCGGCAGCACTGGCGGTGCTGGTGGCTATGCAGGCGCGGCTCCGGGACAAGCTCCGGATGGAAAAGGCGGACCTGATTTACGCCAATTCTTACCAGGCGGAAAATTTGATCCTAAGAATCGTGGTCTTGCTGGGCTTTCTGGTCCTGACGGAATCACTGGGCCTCACACGGACATCTGGAAGAAAATCAACAATCGTTATCAAATCGAAAAATCTAAACTGATGCCTTAGTATTTGTGCTCGTCACAAGGATTTGGCTTGGGCTTCGAGGGGCTTTGGAGTCTTCCCGACGGGGGACAGGCGTCCGGCCTTCACGCAAGCGTTCGCCTTCGGCGAATTCGCGCCATCGTGGCGCCGCTTGAGCCCCCTCTGGAAAGACTCCAAAGCCCCTCAAATCCCAATCCAAATTTGCTCCGCGCTCGCACTTTTACCGCACGAACTTTTTCGAGAGCACGTAGTTAATTTTGTTAAGAGTGTTGCGCATGGACCTTTGCGCGCACGTGAGTCTGTAATCTATTAAGGTAGATTTTTAGGATCAGTGGTGTGCGCGCTGATTTAGATCAGGGCGTGGAGCGCTTGTAGAGTGGTTTTGCGTGTGGATGATTCCACTAAAACTGTTACGCTCATTGCGTGGATCATCATTTTGTGAGTCGCAACCTTTGCCTGATCCAAGGTTTTCATTACTGCTTGTGGGACTTCTGGGGCTGTGGAGCCTGTGCACGTCAAGGTTACTGTGGAAAAATCTGTGGGATTCAGGGCGAAATCTTGATGTTTTGTCAGAGCGTTCTTAATCGCGGTCATGATTTCTTGAGGACCTGTTAACAAGAAGACAGTTTTATTATCGTTTCTTTCCAAATCCAAGAGCTGTGGGAAGGCGATCTGCTTGCTTTCAAAATATTTCTTCAAAGAATCCAGCGCGACGTGCGAAGAGCCGCTCTGACAGCTGATTTGCAAAACGGTTTCGTGAGAGTTCAATGACAAAGCTTTGCAAGATTCAAACATATTCAGTCCTTCCTCAACCAGAGTACCTTCCGACGTTTTTGTTGCCGCAGGGCCAATATACAAACTCACTTTACGAACTTTTGCGAGTTCGACGGAGCGATAGTGTAAGACCTTAGCACCCCAGAAAGTCATTTCCATCAATTGATCATAGTTCAGATGTTGCAACGGCCGAGCCTCTTTCACAACATTGGGATCCGCGGTAAAGACCGCAGGAACGTCTTTTAAAATTTCACAGCGATTGGCTGCAAAGAATGCTGACATTGCAACAGCGGACGTGTCAGAACCTCCGCGGCCCAAGGTTGTGATTTCTTTCGTGACAGGGGATACGCCTTGGAAGCCTGCTAGGATTACGACTTTGCCCTGATCCAAAGCTTCTTGTACGCGATGTGCTTTCACATCGACAATAAAAGCGTTTACGTGAGAGTCATTTGTCAGGATTCCGGCTTGGCTGCCCGTGAAGCTAATTGCAGCACAACCGAGATCGTTCAAAGCCATACTCATCAACGACATACTGATACGCTCGCCGACAGATAAGAGCATATCCATTTCACGTTGATGGGGGTTTTGAGAAACTTGGCTTGCAAGATCAATCAAAGAGTTGGTTGTTTTTCCCATCGCGCTGACAACCACAACCAATTTTGTGCCTGAACGAGCTTGCTCGGCGATTCTTTGGGCGACGGCTTTGATTTTTACAGGATCGGCTAAAGTCGCACCACCGTATTTTTGAACAATGATTTTCGGTGCTTTAGCTACAGCGGACATAACGACGTTTTACTCCCGGGCAATACGTGACTTGCTGTGCACGTATTCAGACACCATATTGCTTGCTCCTTTCGGAACACGAATAAAGTGTTTATCGACCTGACGAGGAATGTACCCCAAAAGGATCTCGGCATTCAAATCTTTTAGAGCTTTTCGCGTAACTCCAAGATGATCGGCAACAGCGTCAAGATCAGTTCCTCCAGGAACCGAAACAACTTCGTAATCCAGAACGTCCATACGCTCCAAATCACGGAAGCCATACAGATTTGGCGCTTTGGTAATTAGCATGGCCGCCAAAATCTTAGGAACGTATTCTTGAGTTTCATCAGGCAATGCACCCTTGTTTACCAGCGTCCAATAGTCCTTGGTGTTGTGCTTCTTGATCTGACGGCGAAGACCGTTTTCGCCCATGTTGTAGCTTGCAGCCACTAAATACCACGAGCCAAATTCTTCACGAAGGTCTTTCAAGTAGCGAATCGCCGCGAGGGTGCTCTTTTTCAAATCACGACGCTCATCCAGCCACCAGTTGTTGCGAAGGCCGTAACGAGTTCCCGTCGGAGCAATAAATTGCCAAGGTCCCACGGCGTCGGCGTGACTGACGGCCCGTGACGAAAAACCACTTTCAATCATCACCATGAAAGCAAGATCGGTTGGCATATTGGCGCGTTGAAGCTCGGCTTGGATAAAGGGCATGTACTTCGAAGAACGTGTCAGCCACTCGCGGAACCACTTTTGTCCTCGCGTTTGGTAATAGTGAACCCAGTTGCTGACTTTCTTGTTGTAGGTGACTGGTAAATCAAAAATCAGAGTGTTGTTGGCCGCTGCATTTTTAGCGTTTTTCTGACTGAGATTTTGCAGCTTTTCTTTCAAGCTTGGTGTCTTAACGACGGACTTTTCCTCGATCGTGGCTTTTTGGGCTGCGAAGGTATCGAGAGAAATACAAAGGAGAAGCACGACGGACCAGCATTTCATAAATTTAATTATGGGTTTAGATACAAAGAAGCGTCGAGTACTTGATTAAAAACTGGGCTTCATTGATTTTGACACTCTTAGTGGTCAGCGACAATATTCCGTCACCTCGACTTTTAGCGGGGAAAAGATTTCCCTCGGCTCAAATGCAAATAACTGGAGTCCAAATTAACTCAGCGAATCTAAAACGCGACGTAAGACGAGACTTCATTCTCTGGCACAGCCCTTGCTCCAACTCTAGTTAGAGGAGGAGTTTCCATGAGTACAAAAGGTGTCTATTCCGCGCTAAGTGGTGCCCTTGCACAAAGTTTGAAGCTGGATACCATCGCCAATAACTTGGCCAATGTGAACACTCCGGCCTTCAAACGCGACCAGCAAGTTTTTAATGAATACCTTACGGCCAACGAAAAGCCGCCGGAAGTTATTCAAGTGCCTCGTGTGCCAGCTTCCATCGAAAGTTTCTATGATATGCAAGGCGGCGACAAAAGTTATGTCGACACCAAAGGAACTTTCACAGATTTCTCTCAGGGTGGTTTGAAACCCACTGGCAATACTTTGGACGTGGCCATTGATGGCAAAGGTTTCTTTGAAGTCGCAACTCCAAATGGTGTGAAGCTGACTCGTTCTGGAAATTTCACTTTGGATGGTAACGGCCAGGTCGTTACTAAAGATGGTTTTCCTGTTCTATTGAATGGCGAACCCGGCTCGGATCCTGCTGCACGTACAGTGCGTTTAGATGGCAGCGGTCCAATCACTATCAATGATAGCGGCGATATTTTCCAGGGAACGGAAATGGTCGGTCGTTTGTCATTGGTCGACGTAAAAAATCCAGATTCATTGCAAAAAATGGGGAATTCCCTTTACGGCTTTAAAAACAACATGGCTCCGGAAATGAGCAATGTGGCAAATCCAAGCTTGAAGCAAGGATTTGTCGAAGCCAGCAACGTTAATATCGTTCAAGAGATGACGGACATGATTCAAACCAATCGTGTTTTTGAAAGTACACAAAAAGCCATTAGCGCATATGACAGCATGGCTGAAAAATTAGTGAACGTCGTAGGCAAGACTTCGAATTAAGGATGAGGTAATATAAATGTTGAAGAGTCTTAATACAGCAGCGACAGGCATGGCAGCACAACAAACCAATATGGACGTGATTGCCAATAATATCGCCAACGTTTCTACAGCTGGTTTTAAAAAATCCCGCGCCGAGTTTGAAGACTTAGTTTATCAAACTCAAAAAGAGCCAGGTACAGCGACAGGGATGAACTCTTACTCTCCGCAAGGTGTGCAAACCGGTCTTGGTGTGCGTACTGCTGGTGTTCAAAAAGACTTCGCAATGGGAAATGCCCTCGTTACTAAAAACCCATTGGATTTGCAGATTGAAGGCTCTGGCTTCTTCCAAGTCCTTACTCCGGATGGGCAAGTAGGTTATACCCGTGACGGTGCATTTAAAAAAGATGCGAACGGCCGTGTCGTAGATAAAAACGGAAACCTTTTGCAGCCAGAGATCGTGGTTCCACCAAATGTTGCAGGTCTTGAAGTCGCTGCAAGTGGTGAAGTGCGTGTCATTCAAGGTTTGAATGATGCTCCTCAAACAATCGGGCAAATTGATCTAGTAAATTTTGTGAACCCGGCTGGTTTGAAGGCCATGGGTAAGAATATTTTCACGCAGACTCCTTCGAGTGGTCAGCCGCAAACGGCGCGCCCGGGTCTAAATGGCACAGGATATCTTTCTCAAGGTCAGTTGGAGTCCAGCAACGTGAACATCGTTGATGAAATGGTGAACATGATTACTGCGCAACGTGCTTACGAAACAAATAGCAAAGTAATTCAAGCTTCCGATCAAATGCTCCAGTCCATTAACAACATGAGGTAATCGGAATGAAGTTCGTTCAAGCCCTTCTTTTAGGAATAACAATGATGGTAAGCCTAGCATGGGCCCGTCCTGAAGTTATTTTTCCGAAAGAGGCCGAAGTCTCTAACACGACAGTGATTTCAGTGTTCCAGGTTGCCGAGTTGAAAGAAATCACGGGTGTTGCATTCAATGAAATCGCCAAGATGCCTCTTGTTGATCAAATTGAAAAACAAGATAGCATTGTTTTATCCGGCGAAGAGATTTCAAAAAAGCTACGTGATTTGGTAAAAAATAGCGAAATTCTGAAAAAAATCAATCCCACGTTCCGTATTCCTTCTGAGGTGCGAATTCGTATTCGCCAAGACGGATACTCTAAAGAAGAGATTGAACGTTCTTTACGTAATGTGTTGGTTGCAAAGTGCGAAACATGCAAATTCCAAATTCGCTTGAACGCACTTCCCAAGATGAGTTCGCTGAATGGGATTATCGATTGGACCCAAGACATTAAGTATGGTTCTTTCATGATTCCAGTGCGCGAGGCGGATCAATTCTCTAATAAATGGATCACGGGAACAGTACGAGTACAAAAACAAGTTCCAGTTGCCAGAAAACTCATTCGCTTTGGCGAAAGACTGCAACAAGAGGACCTCGAGATTCAGGAAACAGACATCACTTTCGTCAAAGAAGAAACTCCAGAGCTTTCTCAAGTGGTGGGACTTCTTGCCAATCGTACATTGTCGCCACGTTCTCCGGTGTTGTTGTCGGATCTGAAGCGGGAACCGGCAACTCGTAAGGGACAAGTTGTGAAGGCCTTGGTCGGAGACTCCGTCTTTGAGGTTTCAATCAACGCCTCGGCTGAAGAGACCGGTTTTATTGGCGACGTGATTAAAATTAAAAATCCAGAGACACAAAAAGTAATGTCGGCAATCGTAATTGATAAGGGTGTGGTGAAAGTTCAATGATGCAAAGAACCCTAGGCTTCGTAGTAATGGCATTGTCAGTGGTTTTCCTTTCTGGATGTGCCACTATGAACGAATTTTGGACAAAGCTAGCTGGTGATAAGCCACAAGAATCCATTGTCACTGAAGATGCCGATGGTGGATCTATCCGTTATTCTGAAAACCCACAAATGAGTGTTCCATCAAACCGTCAGTATAAGCGCATGACACGTTCTCGTATGGAAGACGAAGCGGATTTAGGTGCACAGGCTGGATCGATGTGGGTCATGGAAGGACAAGGTTCTTACTTATTTGCTCAAAACAAGGCTCGTCGTGAGGGCGATGTTTTGAATGTGAAATTGGACGGTCCATCGTTGAAACAAGTTGAAACGAAAGTGAACGTCATCAAAAAGTTACTTAAGCAGCTAGAAGAGCAAGAGCAACAAAACCTAAATGGTGGTGCGGCTCTGGCATCCACTGAAGGCGAAGCAGGAAGAGCTCCGGCGGCCGCTGCAAAACCTGCTGAAGAAAAGAAAGACGACAACAAAGAAGAGTTGGCGAACATTCAGCAAATCAGCACTAAGATCGTCGAAAAACTTCCAGATGGTAACTACCGTGTGCGTGGTGCGCAGCCATTCATGATTGGCAAGCGCGAATACAAAGTCATTGCAGCTGGTTTAGTAAGACCTGAAGACTTCAATGATGAAGGTGTTAGTTCTATGAAGTTAATTGATCCGCAATTTGATGTTGTCAGCATTAGAAGGAAGCCAAACAATGAGTAAACTCTTCATCGCACTATTCCTGACATTGGTAAGCTTCTCGGCATCTGCTGCGCGTTTGAAAGATATCGCTAGCATTCGCGGCGTTCGTGAAAATCAGTTAATTGGTTATGGTATCGTTGTAGGTCTTAAGGGAACTGGCGACGGTAAAGCCGAGTTCACTTCCAAGAGCATGGTGCGAATGTTGGATAAACTTGGCATGAAGCTGGATTCTCCAGACATGCAAAGTAAAAACGTTGCAGCTGTTATCATAACGGCAACATTGCCTGCATTTGGTAAAGCAGGAAATCCAATTGATATTACTGTCAGTGCCATCGGTGAAGCGCAAAGTTTGCAAGGCGGAACTCTTTTGCAGGCTCCTCTGAGAGCTGCGAATGATCAGGTTTTCGCAGTTGCTCAAGGCAGCGTGATTCTTGGTGGTGACGGAAAAGATGTTCATACAACAGCTGGAAGAATTCCTAACGGTGCGATCATCGAGCGTGATGTAACTGGAGACTTTGCTTCACGCAAGATGTTCCGCATGACGTTGCATAATCCAGATTTTACGACGGCAGCTCGCAGTGTGCTGACAATCAATAAAGAGCTTGGTGGTCTTTTTGCGACAGCAAAAGACGCAGGTACGATTGATATCGTGACTCCGGCTGCGTATGAAAATCGTGGCGTTGAGTTGCTTGCAACAATTGAAGCGATTGATATTAATCCTGACGGCATTGCAAAAGTTGTGGTTAATGAAAAAACCGGCACCATTGTTATTGGCGACAAAGTGAAAATTTCGAAGGTGGCTATATCTCATGGAAACCTTGCTGTGAAGGTCGCTGATGGCAAAAAGGGACCGGATGAAAAAGTCGCTGTTTTGGATAGTGGAGTGAATGTGGGGGATCTAGTCCAGGCTCTGAACAAGCTCGGCGTCTCTCCTAAAGACCTGATAACAATACTTCAGTCCATTAAGGCAGCTGGAGCTTTGCACGGGGAACTCGAAATATTATGAGAAATATGTTTCGAAATGAAACAGCTTTTAATAAAATGAAAGTATTGAAGTGTATTTTAGTTTCAGACACATGGATGTGTTTGAAATGCGGGGAGGGTGAGAAAGAGATCGCGAACCATGGAAGGTCAAGAGTCGAAAGTTTCTCGCAGGAAACGGTAGCAATAGGTCAGCGAACACCAAGGATTGGTGAACACGAGCCGAAGCTTAAGAGTCATCGAAAGATGATTCACTCAGAGTCAAGTGCAGGATGCACGAGATTCTCGGACTCAACTCCCCTTTTTTTCTCTTTCAACGTAAGGCAGGGCACGTAATATGAAAGTCCCTGCAGGCCGTAACGGCGCACTACCACCACAAAAATCAATCGACGAAAAGCTTCATGATGTCTCTAAAGACTACGAGAAGCATTTTCTTGGCGAGATGATGAAAGCAATGCGCTCTACCGTTCATGAAAGCGGTTTTCTTAAAAGTAACAACGCCGAAAAAATATTCCGCGATCAGTTGGATCAAGAATATGTTTCCAAGTGGGGAGACAAAGGCGGCATCGGTTTGGCAGATTTGATTTACAAACAGATGGTTGAAAAGTACGGCGTGCAAATGGGTTTGAAAGCTCCGGTGCAAAAACCTCAGGGTCCATTGCCACTGACAGCGAAAGATCAGTTTACTGCAAAACCATTTCATCAAAAAAAGAACACCGAGAATCTTTCTTACCGTTTTGATAAAAGTGTCACGGTCACTCCTGATGCGAGTAAGCCCATGGATGTCACTAGTCCTTGGGATGGAATTTTAGCAGATAAAAAGACATTACAGACCGGCGAAACCCTCTTGGAAGTCAAACATGACAATGGTCTAAAAAGCCAATTGGTTTTCAAGGGAGTAGCGAACGCTGTGAAGCCCGGGCAGAAAATACAAGCTGGCGAGACTCTTGGGCTTTTAAGCCCTGAGGCAAAAACTTTCTTTTGGCATACCCAGACTGGACCTCAAGAGGCCGCCACTGTCTCAGAATGAGTTAGTAGATAATGTCTCATTGTGGTACTATCAAAGAATGGGTAGGATGCCCTCGTAAATATCCAAAGCAGGAGGATATAACATGAAAATTACGCACAACAAAGTTGGCCAGAATTTGAACTTGGTTGATGGTGCAAAAACAGAGCGCGCGAAGGGCAATGCAACTTCGTCTCCTGCGACGACGCCTTCTGCTGTAGGCGCAGATGCGCTATCACAGTTGGGTGCTTCGAAAGTGGATGTTTCTACAAAAGCACAAGAAGCAAAACGTATTAAGGAACTTGCAAAAGCAGCTCCGGATGTTGACATGGAGAAAGTGGCGAAGTTCCGTCAGTTGATCGATGAAGGCAAATACAAAGTAGATGCAAAGGCAGTTGCTGAAAGACTCGTTGATGACGAGTTGTCATTGCAAGATTTGAAAAACTAGAAATTTTAGAGACCACCCTTTTTATCAAGGAAGAGACAGGGGCTTATGGAATCAACAAATACTGAATCAACCAAAGACAGAAGTTTCCAAAGATTGGTTGCAAACCTCGAAGAGATGACCAAGCTTTACCGTCAACTTCTGGATCTTGTTCGTAAAGAAAAACAACTCTTGATCGACGCTGACATGGTGAAGCTTCAAGAGAACAACGAAACTAAAGAAAATCTATTGTTCAAAATCAAATCCATCGATGGATTAAGAATGCGTTATGCGGCTGAGTTGGCATCGCTAGTTGGTGCTGATCACGAAAACCCACGTTTGCTCGACATCGCTAAAAATTTGGGCGGTGCTGAAGGCGATCGTTTGCGCGTGATTCACTCTGCATTGGATCTATTGATCAAGCGCCTTTCTGAATTGAACAAAGAAAATGAATCGGTAGCTCAAACCGCTCTTAAAAATCTCAACGGTGCTTTGGGAAATATCAAAGACACTTTAAGCGGTAAGAAAACCTACGGTGCTAAAGGACAAGTACAGCGTGGCCCTGAACAAGCAGGCCATTTCGTAAGTAAAGAAGGTTAAGAGAGGGTTGTTCGGTGTATGAACTTGGCAGGATGCTGAGTTCTAGGACTGAGAGGACAGGATGTCTAAAATATCAGGCATGATGGACGTGGGTAAGCGCTCTCTGATGAACAGTCAGACAGCTTTACAAACAGTCGGTCATAACATCGCCAATAAGTCTACGGAAGGCTACTCTCGTCAACGCGTGGAGCTCATGACCAATGAACCTGCCAACGAAGGAAATCTTCGTATCGGTATGGGAGCTCGTGCCGGCGTTATCACTCGTGTGAACAATCCTTGGTTAGAAAAACAAATCCAACGCGAAAGCACCAATATGGGCTTTGCGGATTCTCGTGCGGATGCTTTGAGCCGTGTTGAGCAAGTTTACAATGAACAGACCAACAAGGGTCTGAATCAGTACATGAACGGCTTCTTCAATGCGTTCCGTGAACTTTCTAATAATCCTGAATCCCTTGCTTCAAGAACGATGGTTCGTGAAGCGGGTGAGTCCATGACCAAAGAATTCGGCCGTGTCGTTACTCAGTTGAAAGACGTCCAGCAGGATTTAGATGGTCAGATGATGACTTTGACCGAAGAAATCAATCAGATGACCAAAGAGGTCGCTCAGCTCAATGAAAAAATCCAAGTGGTAGAAGTCCAAGGGATTCCTGCCAATGACGAGCGTGACCGTCGTGATCTTCTTTTGAAGAAGCTCGGCGATAAAATTGATATTTCTTGGGCTGAAGGCAGTGATGGTCATATCAGCGTGACTGCAGGGCGTACGGCAATCTTGGTTTCTGGTACGACGGCAAACTCTTTGAAAGCAGCACGTACAGACGAGCGTGATCGTGTAGAGATTTTCTTTCAATCCACGGCTAACGGAACCCCAGTGAATATCACGAACCAAATTCGTGGTGGACGTATGGGGGGAGCTTTGGAAGTACGTGATGGTGTCGTTGAAGAATTCTTGGGCTCGATCGATAAAGTCGCCTTTACAATGGCGAAAGAAGTGAACAAAGCCCATATCGAAGGTTTTGATCGTTATGGTAAGCAGGGTATTTTGTTCTTTGATATGCCACAAGACGCAAAAGGCGCCGCAGAAACACTTGTTGTAAACCGTACGATCTTCAATGACGTCGGCCGTATCGCAGCGGGTGCCGAGCCCAACGCGCCCGGTGACAATGCCGTCGCGAACGTCATTGCCTCTTTGCAAAATCGTCAAGTGATGGATGGAAACTCGTCCACTTTTGACGACTACTACAATACTCAAGTGGGACAGATCGGTACTGTGACTCAAAGAGCAGTGAAGTCTCAAGAGTCCCAGAAAAATGTTCTGAGTCAGTTGCAAAACATCCGCGAAAGTATCAGCGGTGTAAGTTTGGACGAAGAAACAACGAAGATGATCGAGTTCCAGAAAGCTTACGATGCTTCGGCAAGAATCATTCGTACAGCCGATGAAATGTTTGATACGGTTTTAAACTTGAAGAGACTCTAAGAAGGTAACGAGCCATGAGAATCGCGGATAAAATGCAATTCAACCAAGTGAATCAGAATCTGACGAAGAATCGTTCAGATATGTCTGAATTGCAAAATCAGGCGGCGACTCAGAAGCGCATTAACAAACCTTCGGACGATCCTTTGGCGGCGGCGCGCGTGCTTGCAGCCCGCACTGAAGAGCGCGGAAATCAGCAGTTCATTAAGAATATCAATAATGCGAAATCTTTCTTGGAATTCACGGATCAGTCTTTGGGGGAACTCAGCGAGATCTTGATGCGTGCAAAGGAATTGGCGATCAGTCAGTCCAACGATGCCAGCGGGAATGAGCAGTCTCGTCAGGTCACAGCATCTGAGATCGAGCAGATCTACAATCAGTCCGTTCAGATCGGGAATCGCAAGTTGGGCGAAAGATACATCTTTGGTGGCTCACAAACTCAAACGGCTCCATTTGACCGTGAAGGTGGGTATCAGGGCAACGACAGTGATATGAAAATCGGTATCCACAAAGATACTTTTGTGGCGATGAATATCCCGGGCGACAAGGTGTTTCTAGGCAAGGGCCTTAGTGGTGATGGTATCGCCCGTTCTCGCTACGAAACTCCTACCACGGTAGAAGCCTTACAAGGCTTTAAAGTCGAAGAGATCGAGCGTCGCGAGCAAAACAAAGAGTTTGAAGAAAACTACGTGGAAACTCGTGCTCCAGCGAGTGCTTACAGAGCTCAACGCATAGGTGCACCAAGTAAAGATCCTATCAATGACAGTGCTGGTGTGAATCTCTTTGAATCCTTGAGGGGGTTGGAGATTTCGTTACGAACCAATGACAAAGCCGGTATCCAGGAAAGCTTGGACACCTTAGACCAGGCCATTTCGCAAGTAGTTCTGGCCCGATCCGAGGTCGGGGCTCGAGTTATGGCCGTGAACACGACGACAGACTCGCTTCAAAAGGCCATTGTCGACAATAAGGTGACGGCTTCCCAGCTAGAAGACGTGGAGCTCTTCGAAGTTGTCTCCAATATGAACAAGACCGATAGCGCCCTGCGCGCAACTCTCGAGACTTCTGGCAAGCTTATTCAGCCAAGCCTTCTTGACTTTCTAAAATAGAAATTATACCTACAGTTCCGCTTAAACGTGCCGATAAATAGCCTGTGCGTATTTTTCTGCGCGTGTAAGGGCAAGAAGTCCCTGCTAGGAATAAAGGAGTAATCCTATGTTGGTTCTCACAAGGAAGTTGGGTGAAAGCATCGCTATTGATGATCACATCAAGATCCGCGTTGTACAAATCAAAGGCAAACAGGTGCGTTTGGGCATTGAAGCCCCTAAGGACACCAAGATTCATCGTGAAGAAGTTTACTTGGCTATCCAAGAGCAAAACCAACAATCTGCTACTGTTTCTTCCGATAAAACTCGTTCTGTCGCGAAACTGTTAAAACCTTAAAGTCTCTGAGAGCCGCCTGGCTCTTAACAATCCCGTTGAGCGCTTTTAGAAGCGCTCTGTCATGGTGCACATTTTTCATTTGAGTCTTCCCAGATTTAGGTCCAGATTTATTATCAGAATAACCTTTTTCTAAGGGCTGTGTGTCTGAAGAGGGAGGTATATGCTTGTCATTAAGTTCTGGTAAAGCTCAGGAGGGCTGCGTGATCATCAATACTTCCCGATTCGGTCGAGTTGAATTGCAAGACACTGATGTTTTGACTTTTCCAGAGGGCCTATTGGGTTTTGCCGATCTTCGTCAGTTTGTTCTTCTCGATGACCCAAGCGATGAGATCTTCGCATGGTTGCAAAGCTGTGAGTCTGCTCATATCGCTTTCCCAGTGCTAGAGCCTGAGTTGTTCACTGACGCTTACAAGGCGACTCTTACGAAGAGTGATCTTGAAGCTCTGAAACTTCCATCTCAAGACAAAGCTCGTTACTTTTCGATTGTAACGATTCCAGATGACCCAACACAAATGACTGCGAACTTGAAAGCTCCAATCGTTGTGAACGTGAGCGAGAAAATCGCTCGTCAATGTGTTCTTCAGGACAATCACTTGGCGATTCGTGAGCCAATCTTCACCAAGCTTCAACAGCGTGTGGTGCAGAATCCTTCAATTTCTATCAAAGACCAATCTGCAGGGATGGATGTCGCTATTAAGCTTGGCGGCAAAGGCAGCCCTGATCAGAGTCTCTAAGCTGCTCCTCACGGCCGCGTGAGGACAAAAAGCAAATAAAGCAGTGACCTGTTCGAAATAAAATGCTCTAATCGCGGACACTTGAGAATGTTGTTCGACTTGAAATAAGGGCATATTGTTCATGAACAAGCGTAGACTGACATCAGTGGTAGAGCCACGTAAAGAGCCTAAGCAAGAACGCTCACGACAAACTTATCAGGTTATATTGCAGGGCGCTATGCGAGTAATTCGCCGTGATGGCCTCCAAAAACTAAGCACCAATAAGGTGGCTGATGAGTCCGGCGTAAGCATTGGCTCGCTTTATCAGTATTTCCCATCCAAACAAGCCATCCTGGCTGCATTGATTGACCAAGTCTTTGAATTTGAATTGCAACGGATGAAAGAGGCCTTCGAAAGCTTGTCTCCGAAAATCGGGGCTCGTCAGGTTATTAAGCACATCTGCACTGTTTATTTTAATATCGAGGGCGAAGACCTTATTTATCGTCGTGCTTTGATTAACTCTGTAGCAGCTGTCGAGAAAACGCCGGAAGCTTTGCGTTTTCATCGCGCTGTTGGCGGTCTCTTCATCGATTATTTGACTCAGAACTATCCTGGGGCGGGAGCAAGACCTCACGCCCAAACGATCATATTTATCATTCAATACATGATGAGAGCCGTTGCTATTTCTTCTGTAGATCCAGAAGTGCAAGAGTTAGACAAAAATCTTCTGTTGGATGAATTGGCGGAATCTATGATGAATCTACTAAAAGTTCCACCCAAGTATCGCGATGTAATGTCGTAGATTTACTAGCCTTCGATTTGAGGCAAAGACTTTTCTGTTTTCGCGCCCATTGCTTTCAACTCATCCACCTGACGAAGCAGGTTTCCTTTGCCGGAAGCTAATTTCCCCATGACATCATCATGAGCCTTTTGCGCAGCCCCTAGTTTTTCACCAAGATGCTCGATGTCTTTCACAAGGCCCACAAACTTGTCATAAAGGGCGCCACCGCGTTTCGCGATGTCCAGAGCATTTTTCTGCTGACGATCTTGTTTCCACAACGCAGCCACCGTGCGTAGAGTGGTCAGTAGCGTTGTGGGGCTGACGATCGCGACTTGCTTATCCCACGATGTTTGGAAAAGATCCGGTTGAATCTTGAAAGCCAAAGCAAAAGCCGGTTCCAAAGGCATAAAGAGGATCACGAAATCTGGAGTGATCAACTTATCAATAGCTTGGTACTTTTTCTCGCTAAGACCCGTGATGTGTTTTTTAAGAGCTTCCACATGAAGTTTTCCCATGCGTTCTTGCTCTTCAGGAGTAGACGCCGACGAATAGGCTTCGTAAGCATTCAAGGTCATTTTAGAGTCGACGATCAAGTGCTTGCCATCAGGAAGGTTGACGATAACGTCAGGACGCAGAATATTGCCGCCTTCGTCGCGCAAATCCATGTTCGTACCTTGAATGATATACTCTTCCCCTTTGCGCAGGCCCGAGCGTTCCAAGATATTTTCCAGAATGAGTTCGCCCCAATTACCTTGGGTTTTAACTTCGCCCTTAAGTGCTTTAGTGAGGTTCGCAGTCTCGCTGGACATTAAGCGGTTGAGCTCCATAAGTTTGCTCAATTCGCCGCGAAGAGCACCGCGCTCGGCGCGTTCTTGGCCGTAAGAGTCTTCCACTTTTTTCTCGAAGTCTTTCAAGCGCTCTTTGAGAGGATTCAAAACAGATGTGAGATTCTGCATGCTTTGAGTAGAAAACTTAGCACTTTTGTCTTCAAAAATTTTATGGGCCATGTTTTCGAATTGCTGGCTCATTTTAGTTTGAAGTTCTGCTTGTTGAGTCTGCATTTGCTCGAGGCTTTTTGTTGTGAACTGATTCTGTAACTCGAAGCTTTGCAGCTTAATGCGATAAAGAACCCACCCTGCGACAGCGGTAAAAGCAACTCCAGTGATAAAAGCTAAAATTAAAGACGTCATAAATAACTCCGAACAGACATGTAGCGACGGTTTTTCATTTGGTCACTGAAAATAAACTCTGCTATTAATACTTAAATCACATCCGAGGATCTAATGCAAAGTATCAAGAACTGGCTCATGGCTTTTCGACCTAAAACACTGACGGCTTGTTTGGTGCCCATCGTGGTCGCCACGGCGTTGGTAAAAGCCTTGCACTTACCCATCGATACGGACGTGGTTATTTTAGCGCTCTTAGCCAGTTTTTTCATCCAAATTGGAACGAACCTCGTCAACGATGCCGTCGATTTTAAAAAGGGCGCTGACACGGAAAAACGAATTGGTCCTCAACGTGTGACTCAGTCAGGTCTATTTACTTATCGTCAAGTTATGATCGGGGCGGCGATTTGTTTTCTATTGGCCGTCGTGTGTGGAGTTCCCCTGGTGATGAAGGGTGGAACCGCAATCCTGGTGATCGGCATATTGTCTGTGTTGATGGGTTACGCTTATACGATGGGACCGATCCCACTTGCTTATTTTGGTTTAGGCGATCTGTTCGTGATTCTTTTCTTTGGTTTGATTGCCGTGATGGGTGTTTTTTTTCTACACACTCATATGTGGACCTTTCCTTCATTTTGGCTGGGACTACAAATTGGTTTTCATGCGACGGTACTGATCGCTATCAATAACCTGCGTGATGCGGATCAGGATCGTCATGTGAATAAGAAGACCTTGGCGGTTCGTATGGGGAAGAGCTTCGCTCGCTACGAGATTGCTTTCTTAAGCTTGGCCCCCTTTGTAATGAACTACTATTGGTGGACCGAGGGGTTTAAGGCCGCCACTTTGATACCTCTGCTTGCCTTGCCTTTAGCCCTGCTGGTCATCAAAAATATTTTTCAAACTGAGCCCAGCTCGGTTTACAATAAGTACTTAGGACAAAGTGCTTTGCTCCATTTGGTTTTTGGACTACTTCTGAGTTTAGGATTTTTCATAGAATGAAGATAAGTTACAGCCCATACACACTGAAGCCTGCTCAACACTTGAATGCGACCTCCACTATGGGGGAGCGCTCTGGAGTTCTTCTTAAAATAGAATGGCCAGACGGTTTAGTCGGGTATTCGGATCTTCATCCTTGGGTAGAGTTTGGGGATGAACCGTGGGAAGACCAATTAGCTGGAATTCGCCAAGGACAAATCTCGACAATGCTTGAACAGAGCATTTGGATGGCTCGCAAAGACGCTCAGCTTCGTAAGCAGGATAAAAATGCTTTTGAAGGCTTGGCTTCAATCAAAAATAACTACCTCGTCAGTGATCTTCGCACAGAGCCAGAAGATCTTGCTGGTCGTTTAAAAGCGGACGGTTTTGAAACTGTTAAAATCAAAGTCGGTCGTGATTTGAAACACGAAGCTGAAGTCATTAGTGCCTTAGGGCGCGATGGAGCATTCAAACTTCGTTTAGATTTCAATGCGGTTGGTACTTGGCAGACTTATGAAAGATTCATGTCATCGATTGATAAAGTCGCACTGACTCGCGTGCAGTATGTTGAGGATCCATTTCCTTTTGATCCGCAAGCATGGATGGAAGCAAAGAAGTTTGCACCGATCGCTGTCGATAACGAAATTTCCAAAGTGAATCTGAAAAAGATGGGCCCGAAACCATTTGATGTTGTGATTCTGAAACCTGCAAAGATGGACGTGAATAGCACTCTTCAAAATTGTATTATCAATGATTTGAAAGTGACCGTAACCAGTTATATGGATCACCCTGTGGGCGTGATTCATGCCTTGGCAATCGCGACCGAGCTTAAGAAGGCCCATCCACAACGTATTCTTGATACTGGTTGCATGACCTTGAGACTTTTCCAAATGGATCTTTATGCAGCTGAAGTGATAAGTTCCGGGGCCTTTTTAAAACGACCTGCGGGTCGTGGTATCGGTTTCGATACCTTGTTGGCAAAGGAACCATGGACGCAAGTGAAGATTCGTTAAACCCGGTCACTATCGACTGGCAGAATGACGAAAATCATATTTTACTAAATCCACGCTGGTCCGAGAAGGACTCAGCAGGTCTTTGCAAAGTCGCGCAAACAATTACTCAACGAAGAAATCTGCAGGGGCATTTGTGGTTGGCAACATCGGGGTCAACATCCGAGGCGGTCGGGCAAATCAAACTTGTGGCTTTATCCAAAAAAGCGTTTCAGGTTTCAGCTCTTGCTGTAAATAAGCATTTACAAGCAAACTCGTCGGATGTTTGGTTGCAGGTCCTTCCGCGTTTTCATGTCGGTGGTTTGGGTGTTGAGGTACGTGCGCATCTTTCTGGCAGTCGCGTTGTGTGTGATTTTGAAAAGTGGAATCCCGAGCGGATTCATAAAAATTTATCTGATAATAAAATTACAATCGCATCGATGGTGCCTACTCAAGTTTTTGATTTGGTTCAAGCAGGGTTGCAGTCGCCAAAGAGTCTTCGTGCTGTCATAGTTGGTGGCGGCGCTTTGACTGAAGGACTTTATCAGCAAGCAAGAAAACTCAACTGGCCGCTACTGCCAAGTTACGGAATGACCGAGACTTGTTCGCAGATTGCAACGGCCTCTTTAGAGTCCTTGCAGTCTTCGGCGATGCCACTTCCCCAAAAACTTTCCCATGTTGAATGGAGAGCGGACACGGAAGGACTTTTGCAAGTTCGAGGCGAATCCTTGCTGACGTGTTATGGGCAGCGGCAAAAAGATGGCAAGATTGTGGATTGGGACCCAAAAATAGATGGCTGGTTCCCCACTGAAGATTTTGTGAAGCTGCAAGACTTGTCGATTCGCTTCACAGGGCGCAAGAATGATTTTATCAAGATTGGTGGCGAAAGTAGCTCGATGGGGCGTTTGCGCGAAATCTTTGAGCGGGTCGTGGCGGCGGTGGATAGTTCTGTTAGTCAACAAGTGGCTTTGGTAGATGCGCCGTCAGAGCGTTTAGCGACAGAGATTCATTTGGTGACAAGTCTTCAGGGGAAGGATCAATTGCTTTCTCAATTAGAGGACAATTTCAATCAAGAGGTGCTGCCTTTTGAAAGAATTCGTGAAGTGAAGTATATTACTGGTATACCCCGTTCTGATTTGGGGAAAGTGCTTTGGGCACAAATGAAAAGGGAATTGTATGGCCGTTGAAAAACAAAAAACCGCTTGGTCTGATGCAGTTGTTTTGATCTGCGAAAAGTGCGGGAAAAGCTTGGATGATTTGAAACTCAAGGAAGATGGTAACGCTTCCGAGAACATGAAGAAGTATCTCAAGAGCCAAATGAAAGAGCGTGGCCACGGAAAGCAGATTCGTGTCATTAATTCTGGATGTTTAGATATCTGCATCAAAAACAAGGTCGCTGTTAGTTACAACCCCATTGATACCAATAAGCACACTCAGCAAACTTTCACGGTTCATCCAGAGGAAGACCGTGAGCAAATTCTAAGCTACTTGATCAGCACCTTGAAGAAATAGAAACTTGCGTGTTCCCTGCGGCGAAGTGGAACGTAGGGTATGTCTTCTTTGTTCTTTATCCTTGCAACACTTTTTTGGATCAGCCCTCAGGCGGACGCGCAGAATGTGTTTTGCAAGACAACACCCGTAAGACTTGTCACGACAGGATATCCTCCCTATCAGAGCGAAAATGCTAATGATGGGGGGGTGGTCAATAAGTTGGTGGAAACTGCGCTTCTGGCAGAGGGGTGCAAGGTTGAGTTCGTTTCATTGCCCTGGCAGAGGGGGTTTTTGGAAACTCAAAATGGCCAGTATGATGCAATACTTGGTATTTGGCACTCGCCTGAAAGAGAACGCTACTTTTTGTATTCTGTCCCACTGACTCAAAATCAATTGGCTGTTATCAAACGCAAAGGAAGTAAATTTGTCTTTGATCGTAAAACTGTAAGTCAATACACGATGGGGCTGGTACAAAACTACGCATATCCCGATACCATTACAAGACTGCCGGTTTTGCGAATTGAATATGCTCCGGATGATCGCTTGGGATTGTTAATGGTCAGTGGTGGTAGGGTTGACTTCGGCGTTCTAGACAAAGCGGTCGTACTATATTTGTTATCGGGAGATCTAAAAAGCATTCATGACAAAGTTGAAGTTGGAGAGGTCATAGCAAAAGCCCCTCTTTATCTGGGCATTAGTTTGCGCAAAGACACCGCTCGTATCTTAGCGGAGCGATTGAAGTCGGGCCTACGAAAAATCGAAAAAAACGGTGATATAAAAAAAGTTCGTGAATTTGCTAAGAAAAACTCGGTCGAGATTTTACCTTCGCCTAAAGAGTAGTAGGCAGGACCTTTTTCTCATTATTATACGTTTGTATAATTACAATTGACTATTATTATACAGATGTATAAATATTAAGCTATGAGCCGACCTACCACGAATACCGATTTGCGCCTGATTAAGGCCGCCAAAGAACTGATTCCGCAAGTTGGAACTGCGGGATTGAATCTGCGCCAAGTAGCAAAAAAAGCAGACGTGAACTTGGGCATGTTTCACTATCACTTTAAGACTAAAAACGAATTTATAAAGCGTGTCTTCGAGAATATTTATGAAGAGTTCTTCAAGTCCTTCAGTCTTATCTACGAGAAAGAACAAGATCCTGAAGAGGCACTCAGAGGTCTGCTGTTGTCTATGGCACGGTTTTCGCGCGACAACCGTAAGTTGCTGGCGTCGTTGTTTGGCGATTTGTTGAACAAAGAAGAGATTGCGACGGGATTTGTACGTGAAAATATTGGCCGACATGTGAAGCCATTTATGGAAGTTATTCAGCGCGGGCAAAAAGACGGTGTCTTCGAATCTATGCCTATGGCTCAGGCGGTAAGCTTTCTGATGGCTTCGGTCAATCTTCCAAACGTGATTGCAGGTCACTTAGATCGCATGGGTCGTGGAGGGAAAATTCCTCTAGAGATCGACAAAGCCGTTTTGAGTGATGCGGCCTTAGAGCAAAGAGTAGAGATGGCTTTGCGCGGTCTTGCCCGGGTATCGCCAAAAACTAAGAGGAAAATATGAAATGGCTTTTAGGAGCGATTTTATTCTTTCAATTCGAGGCTCATGCACAGGTTTTTAGTCTTACGCTGGAGCAGGCGGAAGAGCAGGCATTTCGAACCTCACCAGCCTTAAAGAGTGCCCAAGCCTCGAGCGAGGCCGCAGCTTCACAAGCAATGGTGTCGAAGTCCTTTTTGTGGCCGCGTATAAGTCTTGATGGCACCTACTATTATCAAAGTAATGTGCCTGAAGCAGACATGGGACCTGTGGGCACCATTAAATTCGGAACTCATAACAACTATTTTATAGGCCCCGTTCTTTCGTACACTCTTTTTGACGGGGGACAAAGTCGGAATAACTTTGAAAGTTTCCTAGCGGTAAATGAAGCGCGAAGAGCCGACTATCAAGCACGCCAAGCTCAGCTTCGTCTGAATTTGCGAGTCTCTTACTTCCGCGTGCAGCTAGCATTAAAATCCTTGATGCTGACTGCGGATGCGTTGAAATTGGCCCAAGCTCAGAGTCACGATATTGATGTCCGTTTTAGAGCCGGAGCTTCAAGCCGTTTGGATCAGGTTTCAGCTAACAAAGATATGCTGAGCTACCAAATGCGGTTCAATCAAGCTCAAGGCGATTTAGGCCGCGCATTGCGTGATTTGTTTTCTTTGACCGGAGGAGGCGAAACGTTAGATACCTCTCGGCCGATTCCGAACGAACTTACACGCAATATTCCAGCAGGCGTCGAAAGCCCTTCCCTTGTTGTTCAATTGGATACTCCTGAAAAGAGTCTCGAGAAAGTTTTGGGCCGAACTGGCAACGAGCCTGCACTTAATCATCCAGAGCTTGTTTCGTTGGAAAAAATCACTCAGGCTTCTCAGCAGGCAGCAGAAAGTGCAAAGGGTGGATACTGGCCCCTTCTTCAATTGCAGGCAAAGGCTCAGTGGATATATCCGAACTTGGTGATTCCGGAGCAAGCTTGGCAAAATACTTTAGGAGTCAACCTGGTCTTTCCACTGTTTGAAGGAAATCTAACTCCGAATCAGGTTTCACAGAGAAACAGCGAGGCCTTAGCTTCGGACTTTCAACGCCAGCAAAGACAAGTGGATTTTCAAAAGGACTGGAGAAAAATCCAAGATGGTCTTGAGAATTTGAAACGTCAGCAAAAGATTAATCAGCAGACCGTCAAACAGTCCCACGAAATTGAAAAACTCACTTATCAGGCTTATCGAAGTGGGCGTGTACGCTTTTTGGATGTGCAATCTGCAAATTTCCGATTGTTGGAATCTCAAGTGAATGCCGCTGAAATTGATCATCAAATTTTAGAACAAAATGCCAATCTTGAGTACTTAGCAAGTCAGGCAGAGGATCAACGACGATGAAAAACAAAAAGCTTATTCCTGTAGTCATATTGGTTCTGATAGTCGTAGGCATAGCTATCAAATACTATGTCTTTCCCTCAGAGTTTCTTTATGCTGGCACATTAGAAGCTACGAAAGTCGATATTTCAGCGCGAGTGACATCGGTGATTGCAAGCCGGACTGTCAATGAAGGTGACAAGGTTCAGCAGGGCCAAGTCTTGATGGATCTTGATTGCGAAGACTTCAAGTTGGCGGCGGGAATTGCTGGTCAGAACTATGATAGAGCTTTGCGACTTTATCGCCAAGGCTCCGAAGCCAAAGAGGCTTATGATCAGATGCTAAATAGAAAACAAGATGTCGACTTAAAACTTTCTTGGTGTCAGATCAAAGCTCCTCTGAATGGCACTGTTCTGAATAAATATCACGAAGTCGGAGAAATGGTGAATCCAGGATCTAGACTCTTCACGATGGCGAACCTTCAGGATATTTACGCCTATATTTACGTTCCGCACGATATGCTGGCAAAGTTAAGAGTCGGCCAATCTTTAACGGCCGCTTTGCCAGAGATGAAAAACCGCGAGTTTACCGGTGTGATCACTCACATCAACGAAGAGGCCGAGTTCACACCTAAAAATGTTCAAACCCGCGAGGAGAGAACTCGTTTGGTCTTTGGCATCAAGATTACATTCAATAACCAAGAAGAGATTTTAAAACCAGGAATGACTTTGGAAGTACGTCTTCCCAAGGAATAAACATGGACTCTAAAGGCATAGGAATTCAGATTGCTAATGTCTTTAAAAAATTGGGACCTAACCAAGCGTTGGCCGGCGTTTCTATGAATTTTGAAGCGGGACTTATGCACGGTTTGATCGGTCCCGAAGGTGCTGGCAAAACTACTTTGATCCGCACACTCTTAAAACTTCTCAAGCAGGATCAGGGGACTGTGACCTATTTCAAAGATGGGCAAAGCGTCGCGTTTCCAGAAATAAGTCCCAGTATTGCCTACATGCCCCAGCAACAGAGTCTTTATGCAGATCTGTCCATTGATGAGCACTTAGAGTTTTTCCGTGAAATGTACTCGATCCCGCAAGACGTCTATGAAAGTCGCCGCGAGAATCTTCTTCAAATTACGCGTCTGAAAGATTTCGTAGATCGCCCGGCAGGAAAACTTTCCGGTGGTATGTACAAGAAGCTGGGATTGATGTGCGCGCTTTTACGTTCGCCGCAGGTGATCTTTTTGGATGAACCTACCAATGGAGTCGACCCCATCAGCCGGCGAGAGTTCTGGGACCTGCTATACAGTCTTGCTGGACAAAATATATTAATCATTATTGCGACGGCCTATTTAGATGAAGCCGAACGTTGTGCTCGTGCCCATTTAATTGAAAACGGAAAGTTGATTGCTGAAGGTATTCCCCGGGAGCTTTTACAAAATGAAGGCGTTCGTAGCTTTGATGAGTTGTTTTTAAGAAGGGCGGCACCATGAGTTCCGCAGTTCAAGTTAAAAACTTAGTAGTACAGTTTGGTGACTTCAAGGCAGTGAACAATATAACCTTCGAAGTACCCCGTGGAGAAGTCTTTGGATTTCTAGGTGCGAACGGGGCTGGCAAAACCACAACGATTCGGGTTTTGTGCGGCCTTTTGGTTCCTAAACAAGGTGAAGTTGCCGTCGCTGGAATACCTTTAACGGATGCGAATAGCATTGACCGAATTAAGTCCAAGGTCGGCTATATGTCTCAGAAGTTCACTCTTTATGACGACATGACTGTTGAAGAGAATTTGTCTTTTATCGCAAGCCTTCGCAAAATTCCTAAAGATCTTTTTGAAACTCGCAAGAACGAGCTTTTTGACTTCGTTTCTTTTCATAAGAAGACCGACACCACGGTTCGCGACCTCCCTGGTGGAATGAAACAGCAAATGGCTTTGGTGGGATCTCTTTTGCATGATCCCGAGATCATCTTCCTGGACGAGCCTACGGCAGGAGTCACCTCTGCAGTGCGTGCGAAGTTCTGGAGCCTGATTAAGGAGCTAGCTAAAAAAAACAAAACTGTCTTTGTGACTTCTCACTATATGGATGAGGTAGAGCAGTGTGACCGCATCGCACTGATGCGAACCGGAGAGCTGATCGCACTAGACAGTCCTGCGCAACTAAAGAAACAGGTATTTCCGGATCCGCTTTATGAACTGAAAACCTCGGAAAATATTCCTTATAGCAAGGTTGAAGAAATCAAACGCAGCGGTCTTTTTGAGTCGTTTGAGCCCCATGGGCTGCAATATCACGCGTTACCTAAAGACCGAGCAAGCTGGCAGAAGTTTTTGCAGCAAGATGGAAAGCTTTTTAGCTATCAAGAAATTGCGCCAACCTTGGAAGATGTATTTATCAGACTAGTAGAGGGGAAAACCCGATGAACTGGTCGCGTATCATAGCCATGGCTCGTAAAGAGTTCTTTCACATTTTTCGTGACCCCTTCACGATCGCCATGGCTTTGCTATTTCCGGTGATGCTGACAACTTTGTTCGGTCTGGCTATTGAGTTTAACGTCAAAAACATTCCCATTGCCGTCTTTGACGGGGATCGCACCCAGTCTTCTCGGCAACTAATAGAGACTTTGGGAAGTTCAAATTATTTTGTGATCTCTCCGGTCTATAGTCAGGCAGAGGCTCTTGAAAAAGTTCAGTCCGAAAACACGCGTGCAGCCCTGATCATTCCACCACGGTTTGAGTATCTGCTGCGCTCTGGACGCGAGGCCCATGCGCAAACACTCTTAGATGGATCCGACAACTCTACGATCGGCAGCGTGATGGGCTATCTCGGAGCAATTCAAAAGACTTCGGCGGAAAAAATTCTGCAAATGGAATTTCCCCAACCCGTCGATATTCAAACACGATTTCTGTACAATCCTGAATTGAACAGTCGTTGGTTTGTCGTGCCAGGACTGATGGTGGTTGTACTTTCGATTCTATCCATCCTTCTAACGGCTTTGACTGTCGCGCGCGAGTGGGAAAACGGCTCTATGGAAATGCTTCTGACCACGCCAGCAAAGCCCATTGAAATTATCTTAGGAAAAATTCTGCCGTATTTATTTTTAGCTTTGGGCGGAGTCGTCTTTGTCTATTTGACGGCCCGGATATTTTTCGAAGTTCCATTCCGTGGAAACCATTTTGTTTTTGTCTTGGGAACTTTACTATTCTTAGCAACTTATTTGGCTCAGGGCTTATTGATTTCAGTGCTGACACGCAGACAGCAGATTGCGATGCAGTTTTCAATGATGTCGGGGCTTTTGCCGTCCTTGCTGCTTTCGGGTTTCATTTTTCCTGTCGAGAGCATGCCGAAGTTCTTTTATTACTTCACGTCTATTTTACCGGCTCGTTGGTACATGATTATTTCCCGAGATGTTTTCCTAAAAGGGGCGGGCCTTGTAGAGTTAGCGGTTCCCTTTGCTGCACTCTTAGTGATTTGTTTGGTAATGGTTACTGTGGCAGTCTGCAAATTTAAGAAGGATTTAGAGCCATGAAAATAAACCCAACGCTTCTTGGTTTCATTAAGAAAGAATTTGTCCAGGCTCTGCGAGACCCTCGTATGCGGATCATGCTTTTTGCGGCTCCGGTTCTGCAGATGACCCTTTTTGGCGTCGCCCTTTCTAGTGAGGTCAAAAATATTCGTCTATCTATGGTTTCGACCCACAATGACCGCGTTCTGCAAGAAACTTATCAGCGAGCCTTAAGTTCTGGCTGGTTTATTCCAGCGAACACAAAACATGTGGATCCTTATCTACAAATTCAAAGCGGAGAAGCAGATGCGGTTTTAGTTCCTCCACCAGAAGGACTTACAAACGCATTAGAAAGAGGCGAGGGCCGAGTTCAGCTTTTGGTGAACGCCAGCAATGTACTTAGAGCTCAGAGCGTTGAAGCTTATATCAAAGGAATTCTGCCGCCGGTAGCACTCAAAGAGATGCGTTTGGATAAGCCGCCATCACCAATCGTGTTTGATATGCGGATTTTTTATAACCCGACAATGCGTACAGCGGTATTCATGGTACCGGGTGTAATGAGTATGTTGATTTGTTTGATCACGATTCTGCTGACGAGTATGTCAGTCTCTAAAGAAAAGGAAAGTGGCACGTTTGAAATGCTCATTTCTGCGCCGGTAAAACCGCAAGAGATTATCTTGGGTAAAACTTTGCCGTATGTGATTTTGGGATTAAGCAATATCCCTTTAATTTTAGGAGTCGCCATCCTAGGTTTTGGTGTTCCTATGCGTGGATCTTTCTTGGTTTTACTTTTAGCTTCACTGGTATTTGTCTGTGTTACGGTTTCGATAGGCACATTGATTTCAACAATTACCAAAACTCAGCAACAATCTATGATGGCAGGTTTTTTGTTTTTATTTCCAGCAGTCCAGTTATCAGGATTAATGTTTCCGCTTGAGAATATGCCGGGGTGGATGAAGTTCCTGGCTCACATCAATCCACTCACGCACTTTTTAGAGATGCTCAGAAATATCATGCTGAAGGGTGGAGACCTCGAAGTCATTCTGTACCATCTGGGTGTGCTTATCGTGATGGCGATCGTCGTGGTTTGGTACAGCTTCAAGCGTTTTCATTCGACGCTTGGATAGAAGATTCCGTCAAAATCCTTCTTGGAATTTTCTAAAGATTGCGCTGGAAGTATTCAATTTGACAAAGCCTTGGCCATTTCTTGACCGTTCTTCAGAGAGTTTTCTAAAAGTTGTTTTACAACATTTAGATGGAGGTTCTCGGTGAAAGCGTTTTTGTTTTTGGTAACGACAGCGGTGGCTGTATCTGCAAGCGCATTTATTGGTCTTGATAGCCACTACGGTAAAGTCTCTCATGTGCGTGGTTGGGAGTATAAGTGCACTCTTGAAAATCATAAAAACCGCACTCTGGATATGAAGTATGTGGTTTTTATCGCGGATAGAATGACAGGTGATAGTATGCCGGAAGAGGTGCAAGTACGTATAGATCGCAAAGTGCGCCCTGGAAGAGTGATTGAGGCTTCGGCTGAGATCCATCCTAGCTATACAGTAAGTCTCTGTAAGTTTTTGTCTCGCAACTAAAATGGAAAAAGGCTGCGCTATCCGCAGCCTTTTTTAAAACAATTTCATCACTTCTTGGCGCCAATTAGCTTCGGATTCAAAATCCGCAAGGACACTAAAGCCACTATTGCTGATGAAAAAAGCCCAGAAGAACCATTTGTCCATCTTAAGTTGCTTACGTCCTGAGAAGCGTCGTGCATCCGATGCTAAACGCTGTAGATGGTCGCGACTGAATTTGAAGTTTTGATTTCTCATGTAGTGAGTTTGCTGGCGCTCTAAAAAGTTCCAGAGTTCTGGGAAGTCAAAATTTTCGGGATCATCAATAGAGTCCATTTTAATCATCAAAGATTTTGCAAGTGCGAGATTATCTGTAAGGAACGCATGCAAAAATGTTTTTTCCATTTGGAAGCGCTCGCCGTTGTACTCAACAATTCGACCAAAATCCAAGAAGGCTACTTTCCCGTCCATAAAGATATAGTTTCCTGGATGTGGATCAGCGTGCAGCAAGCCTGTTTGTACAGAGGACCGCGCTAAGAAACGATGAACGATCACCCCCGCGTCACTTTTCTGGCGTGGAGTTCCCTTTTTTAAAAACTCTTTATAAGACAGGCCTTGAATAAATTCGGTTGTGATAACTCGCTTTGAACAATATTCGGAATAGACCGCAGGAATGACAATCTGAGGGTCATCTTCGAAAACATTTCTAAAGCGTTTTTGCTGATAGGCTTCGTTGATATAGTCGCACTCGCCTTGAATACGTTCTTTAATATCTTCAATGATCGGATGGTCGGACGTCTGAAACAAAGACAAAAGCCGACTCATAAAGCGAACATTTTTGAATTGGTGTTCAAGAGTTCTTTCGATGTCTGGATGCTGAATTTTGACTGCAACGTGCTCGCCACTTTTAAGACGTGCGCGATGAACCTGTCCAAGGCTTGTCACAGCTATCGGAGTTGACGACCATTCAGCAAAGAGATCTTCAGGATTCATTTTTAAATCTTCGAAGATGATTTCTTTAATAGAAGAGTAAGGACTGGGTTTGCTGTTGTCGGGGAATTCTCCAAAGGCAGAGCGAGCTTCATCTGGCAAGCCAGTTTCAATGTAACTTGCAACTTGCATCAGCTTCATCGTGAGACCCTTAGAGTCTTTGAAGAGACTCACAAGTTGCTCTGCAAACTTTGTGAGGACTTGTCCTTTGATGTAGTTCAAAGAAAGGTGATCCGAAAGAAATGTCTGTAAAGCTCCGAAAAGGACTTTTCCTTCGCCTCCGATTTCTGGTTGGGAAAGAATGAGTTGCTGCAGTTTTTCGCGAGAGCCTTCTCCGGACTCTTCATAAAGATCCAATAATTTGAGAATAGGTCCTGGCACGGGTCTAGAGCCTTTTTCCCAAAGGGCAATAGCGCCACTTGAAACTTGAAATTCTTGTGCGAGATCTCGTTGTGAAAGGTTGAGGCGCTTACGTAGTAAGACCAAACGCTCCGCTGGAGATGGATTGTGTTCAGAAGTCATTTCGTTGTCCGCATTCTAGTAAGAAGTAAAATTAAAATAGCGCAACGTTTTTTCCAAAACAAGGGGATAGCATCATGGGCCAGTCCACGACCTTGGTGTCCGAAAGTCTGGTGGTTAAAAAAAATTATTTTCTTTTCGATTTTTTGTCCACCATAATTCAACGCTATGACAACGACTCAGAATCTGCATCCAGCGGAACGAATGGTAATGCTGCGAGAAACTCTGGGACTTTCCCAACGGGAAATGGCCAAAGAATTTCACGTTACTAGCGGTGCAATCTCGCTGTGGGAGACGGGAACACGTCCCATTCCAGGGCCGATTTTGAAGTTGATTGAGCTTTATGAAAAGGCGTTGCCAACTACGGACAAAGGTCATTCAGCACCTAAAACAGAAAGTCTTCTGAAAGAAATCAGGTCCTCCCTCAATGTCAAAGATTGTCCAGAAGCTCAAGAGGCTCTGAATCAAATCAAAAGTGGCGTTCAAGCGTACTTTGATGACTCTACTTCCATGAATAATTTGAATGGGAAGTTGAAGCTGATTCTTGTGCAGAGACTTTTGAAATCCTTAAGGAATTCAAAAGGGGTCTCCGTAAAAATCGCACAGCTTGCAAGCTTTCTAGAAATGGGTTTGCCGCTAGAAGTCCGCAATGCTTTGGGGACATTGCAGTCACGAAGCCAGCCTAGCAAACCTGGTGCGGTAATAGAGCTGATTGAAGAAGAATATGGTAAACCGCTCAAAGAAATTTTCTCTTACTGGCAAGAAAAGCCGATTGCGGTTACAAGTATTGGCCAGGTTCATTATGCAAAATTGCGTAGTGGAGAAGAGGTCGCGGTCAAAGTTCAACATCCTGAAATCCGTGAGATATTACAAAAACAGTTTCGTAATATTGAACTCTTGAAGACTCTCGGGTCTTTTTTTGGCAAAGATGATAATGGCATCGTCGAAGAGCTAAAACGAGTTCTCCTTCAAGAATGTGACTATCACTTTGAAGCCACAACCCAAGACAAATTCAGGAATATTTGGTCTGAAGAATCAGGTGTGATTGTTCCCTATGTTTACCGTGATCTTGTGCGTGAGCGTGTGATGGTCACGGAATATATCAAGGGAGAAAGTTTTCACAGTTTTGTCGCTCGTGCGACTCAAAGTCAGCGAAACGCTGTCGCCGAAACTCTGTTTGATTGTCTCACCAAGGCCGCTTTTGGCTACGGTCTGACTTATACCGATCAACATCCAGATAACTTTTTATTCGCTGATGGCAAGGTTGTGGTCATGGATTTCGGTCGCGTGATCGAATATCCCGTGGATCGTCTAAAATTGGAATGTCACTTCTATCTTTTGATGATGAATAAAGACTATGAAAAGTGCCGCGATCTAGCCGCAAAACTTTTTGCCAAAGATGAACATGATTTCGACTTCGATGCGTTCTGGAATTTCTTACAGAAATCTCATCATCATTTGATGGTCGATGAGAAATTCAAAGTCTCACGAGAGTATGTACAAACCATCACTCGTGAAGGCCGTATTTTTTCAAAAAAACATCAACTCAAGATGAGCAAAGAAGCTTTTTGGGCCTATGTATTTGGTGCAAGTTCATGGGGCATTCTTGCGGCGCTTGAGGCCGAGACGAACTTCCGTCGTATCGCTTTGAGAAATACGAATCTCGGCACTCAATTATAATTCGAAGCTATCTCATAAAGCCAAATCCTTCGTTGCTCGTCGTCGCAGTACGCGATGTACAGCTTCCTCCTCACGCCTTGGCTTTGTCTTTATGAGATAACTTCTCGTCTGGCTTAAAAGCTTACTTTTTAAGCACAAAATCAAAGCGCTTACAGTGTTAGCAAATCCAAAGTTGTCTATGCGCGACAATGCATAATTTCGAGGCAACTAAGTCTGGTTTGAGACAACTTTTTTTGTTTTTCGTAATCAGTTCGTCAAGGTCCCTTAACCTAGTACGAGTGTTTCGCACAAAAAGTACGTTGTTGGAGGCCTTCTTGAATAGATGGATATATCTTTTAGCTTGTCTTGTTATTGGCTTAGCTACGGTTTTCGCTTCGAACCTGTTGGCAAGAACAGATGCTCACGAAAATGCGAGCTCGCCTATTCATATTGATAAGAAACCTGAGCAAGTACGCATCAAAAACATGCAAAAAATGATGGTCATGCAACAGCGTCAGCAAATGCAAACGGCGCTATTTAAAATGTACAGCGAGCGACAGAACATCAACGCGGCTTTAGAGACTCTAGAAAAGCGTCGTCTCAAATCGAAAGAGTTTTCCAGCCCTTCTTTTTCAAAGAATGCAGGCGAACAAGAAAAACATCTTAAAGAACGACTGCGTGTCCTAGTCACAGATATCAGCAGTTTTGAAAAACAATTAAGTACAAAAAATTAATCAACGATTGAAACAACCAAACAAATCACGTGTAAGGAGAGTTGAATGAAAAATGCATGGAAGAGCCTATTATTAGGCACATTGTTAACAAGTCTTGCGGCCTGCAGTGGCGGCGGAGGCAGCGGAGCAGGTGGTGGCGGATCGACATCTAGTGATCTAGTTATCGCTGGTAAGCTTGGCGCCACTTCAAGTGTTATGAGCAATAAAGCGACGGCTTCAGATGTAGGTAAATTTGGAACCTACGACGATTTGAAGTTCTACGTTACAGTTTATACCGATCCACCACAAATCAAGTCTGTGGCATTGGGATCGGATGGATCGTTCTCGCTTTCATTCCCTGGTGCGAGTGGAAACGTTATCGCAGCTTCTTTCAAATCGATTTCTACGGGTATGGTAACGAACATCACTTTCGTGGATTCATCTAAAAAATCGATCAGCACAGGTGCTGACGCTGAAATGGACAGCTACCCTTTGAAAGGATCTGTTAACTTCGGTACTTTGAATATCGCTGACGGTAAAGCAAGCATCGACGTAGTAACAGTCATTCCAGAAGCTAATAAAGACGAAGGCTCTGGTTCAGTGGCTGGTTATGACTTCAGTGGCACTTGGACAGCAGTTCCTTATTCGCTTCCACAAGCGCTTAAGGACGAAGGCTTCAGTACTGCGGAAGACCCAAATGGAACGCCTCCATTCTCTTGTGGAGATGAACCTTGTGTTCCAACTGGCATGTCACTCAGCTTTGTGAAAATCAGCGGTAAGGATTTTACAGCCGGTGCAGGTTGCACAGAGAACGATTGTAAAGCTGACGGTACAGAAGGAACTGTAGGCACGAATAACAAATATGGTATTTCCATTTGGGAAGGTTCAGTTGCAAACGGTCAACCTCTTCATGCTTGCGGATACAAGACCGGTTTCACTGGTGATTCTGCGCGTTTCGGTGCGGGTATTCACATCCCGTCTGTAAGCATTGGCTCTCAAGCAATGACTTTGGCAGATTTCACTTTCGGATCTTTGAATGACGGAACTGAAAATAGTGCGAACTCTGACAACCAACCCTGGATGAAGGACGACGCCCAAGCTCAATACCACGTTAGTAACTGTTACAGCCAATCTAAGACTGTGAATGGTACGGCAATGAATCTTTATGTTTGCCCTGCTACTGTTGCAGACAACGGCGTAGGTGGTACAAAGATCTATTGGGCTAACGAACAAAGCAGCGACGGTGGTTGCTTGGAAGACACTACGAACAAACCAGTTCGTATGATGGATTGGTCTATTCAGCCAGACGGCAATACTTGCACGAACACTGCAGTAGCTGGTTTCGCTGGATTCAATCGTCATGAGTGTCACTACACGAATAAAGATCCAGATGGTTCTGGTCCTGCAACAGCAACTTCGTTCACGTGTAAGCACGGTAACGGTGTTTATACTACAGCTGCTTTGTCAACTGAAGCGACGAACGTAGACTACGGTACTGGTACCGGCGCACCAGATTCATTCTTTGAGCCAACAGATCGCTGCGACAGCCTCGATTACAAAAACGAAGCAGACGCGACTTTGAAAGCTCAGAAGAAATTAGCAGTTTACCAATGTTATGCTCAGAACTACGACAAGCATGATGGTAACGGTTGCGTGCGTGAATATCGCTTCAACTGGGGTGCTACAGATCCTGATCAATTCGTATTGAGCAACAACCGCGCTCGTCCAGCTAAAAACTTCCTTACTGACATCCTGACTTACTCAGCAGATGGCAACACGTTCTTCGTAAACAATATGGAACGTGAAACTGTCGCAATTAAAGCGGGTGAAACAGGCATGGAATTCTGCGAAATCGAGACCAGCACAAAAATCATCGGTAAAAAGATGAGTGCGACTCAACAACTGTTCACTCTCGTTGAATCCGGAACTCTCTTGAGTGCTGATAGAACTGCTTGCGTAGCTGCAGTGAACGGCGAAGACACTTGGGAAAACGGAAACTTGAGCTACAGAATCAAACAAGGCAACAAGTTAATGTTCCTAATGAATAAGTAATAGTTTCTTACTCCGCTTAAGTAAGAAGTGTGTTCTTAGGGCCTGGAGCCATCCTCCAGGTCCTTTTTTATTTGTACAAGTCACTCGCGAAGTAGCGGCGGCTTACGTGTCTCATCAAAACAACGATGACGGCAGCAACGGGAATCGCAAGAAGCATTCCGAAAAAGCCAAAGAGCTGGCCACCAGCTAGGATCGCAAAAATAACAGCGACTGGATGCAAACCGACTTTGTTGCCAACAAGGTAAGGCACTAAAACCCAGCCTTCGACGACTTGACCGATACCGAAAACAGTCCAGACCCACACGACAGGCAACCATTCTTGAAATTGGAAAATGGCTGCGATCGTAGCGATCACGATTCCAATCGTGAAACCAAAATAAGGAATGATACTTCCTAAACCAGCGATAAGACCCACGACAAACGCAATATCAAGACCGACAACCTTAAGACCCAAAGAGTAAACGATACTCAAACAGATCATCACAAGGAATTGCCCGCGCAAGAAAGCACTCAAAACGTCGTCACACTCTTTGACCAAACCCATAACAGTGCCTTCGATTTGGCGAGGAAGAAGTGTTTGAATATGACTGACGAGTTTAGGCCAATCGAGCAACAAATAAAAAGTCAGTACGGGAATCAGTGCGAGACTCGCCAAGAAACCAACGATGTTCATTCCTGAAGCGGCGATTTTAGAAATAACCTGTCCAGCCATGCTGCCGGCTTGTTGCCACGAGCTGCCGATGAGTTCGTTGATTTCACTCATATCCAGATGTTTCAGATCAATTTGAAAAGTCTCTTGAATCCATGGCAGAGCCTGAGTGTTGAGCCAACGGACGAAATCAGGAGTTTTTGTATTCAAATAAATGATTTGGTTTTTAATTCCAGGAATCAAAATCCCAATCACTCCCAGGAAAAACAAAGTGATTACGAAAAAGACGATTGCAACAGAAAGCACGCGCGGAATTTTCCAGCCGCAAAGACGGTCCACCAAAGGACTGCCAAGATACGCCAAAAGAAAAGCCGCCAAAAAGGGCATCAAAATCGGTGCTAAAAGATAAAACAATCCGCCAACAGCCGCAATGAGCACCAAAGTCATCCACTTCTGTGAATCGGTCATTTGCCAAATCCTTTTTCGCTCTTGATTTGCTCGTTCAGAATCTTTTCGATTTCTTCGCCGCTATAGACTTTTCCTTTGCCGACTCCGGGACAGAAATCCACGACGTCTTTTTTCCAAGACTTAGCATCCATCACTTCGGGCCAGAAAGGCCATGTTCGGCATTGAGTAGGGCGACCTTCATAGATTCCGCAACGTTTGCCGTCTAAGAACGTGCAATCTGGTTTGCCTTTTTCTTCGATGAGGTGATAGACCCCGCCGGTTTTCTCGCAATATTTCTTTGTAAACTCGCCGGTGCGCATTTTCAGCACCTTGGCCATGCGTTTACGATCTTCCAAAGTCAAAAAGACGAAACCGAATTCCCC
The DNA here is from genome assembly GCF_047302465.1 of Bdellovibrio sp. HCB337. GTDB lineage: Bacteria > Bdellovibrionota > Bdellovibrionia > Bdellovibrionales > Bdellovibrionaceae > JACMRP01. Next base: position 551,492 of record NZ_CP178621.1, read on the forward strand.
ATGCGATGTACAGCACTGGCCCGAGCCCTGACATTGAAATTGGACTCCGGCTCTCCACCATTCATTACCTTTAGTTTCCATGATTTTCCTCAACATAGGGGGTCAGGCGTTTTTTCATTACTTCAGGCAGTGCCATTTTCTGCTGGGTTTTAGGATCCAAAACAGTATGGACCATATAAACCGTCGAGTGTAAGCGATCATTTTGAGTGAAGTCATATTTCATCTTGAAAGACGTGGTTCCAAGGCTGGCTACCACGGCAGTCACATCATAGGTTTGTCCCGGAACAAAAGGGGCCTTAAAATCGGCTTCGGCATGACGAATCGGGATGAGGTGGTCGTTTTTACTAAACCACTCTGCATAGCGATAGCCAGCGGACACAATAAACTCCTCAAAAGCGTCGTGAGCAAGGCTAAAAACATTCGCAAAGTACATGATTTGGGCCGGATCTGCGTCACGGAACTTAATGCGGGTTTGGGTCTTGAATTTTACGCTCATTTTTAACTTGTAAGATGAAGGACTCCTTGACAGCAAGCATATAAATTTGAAATCTTACGGGCCTTTAAACGGCCCTCATCTCGCTCAGTCAGGAGACTATTTTGCAGCGCAATGTCATAGATCTAAAAGTCTACGATTCTAAGGATTTTCCGGCCTATTTGCCAAAACTGAACTCACTTTACGATGATTTGTTCAACGGCGGTAAAGGCTTTCGCGCCAAAATGATTTGGATGATGAGTGATTCTTTGTCGCTCAATTCAAAAACCGAGCTTCTATTGGCTCAAACCATCGAGTTCATCCATAACGCCTCTCTTTTGCATGATGACTTGGTGGACCGCTCGCATCTTCGCCGTGGCAAACCAACGGCATGGTTGAAATATACGCCAGAGTACGCCGTTTTGGCCGGCGACTATTTGCTTGCGCGTGTGATGGTGAATCTTTCTAGTCACGGCAATATCAAGCTTGTTCATTACACTTCCGAAGTGATCTCGGATCTTTTGGAAGGGGAATGGTTGCAGGACTCGGTTGTCGGCGACTTCTTCGTGACCTTGGATCAACTCGATCGCATTCACAATTTGAAAACAGCGTCTTTGTTCAAGTGGTGTTTGCGCGCGCCGTTTATCGCTCTTGAGCGTTACGACGAAGAACTTCATCGCATCTTGGAAGAGATGGGCACGATTCTAGGACAGCTGTTCCAGCGCAGTGACGACTTGCTGGATTACGACGTTCGTAATTTTGAGGGCAAAGCGATTCTGGGCGATTTGAAATCCGGCTATTTGAATTCTTTCGGAGCTTTTGTTTGCGAAGGTTTAAGCCGTCAACAAATCGATCAAGTGGTACGCTCGAAAGATCTTGAGAGCTTCTACAACAGCGTCGGCGGTAAAAGTGCCTTTGATGCTAAATTGAAAGCCTTCGATGAAACGAACGAAAAATTGATTCGTTTGTACTTCCATCACATGGATCGCTTGAAAGTTTACCTGAAGCCAGGTGAAGAAAAACTTCTTACTTATTTGAATCCACTTACGGACCTTCTCTATTGGAGAAAGAAAAACTCGTGAGTGATGTAGTAACGCTCTCTAAAAGCTCTCCTGAATTTGAGTCTTATCTTTTGGGCACGTTCTCAAAAGACAAGAGAGCTTTGCCTGTGCGCACTTTGAATGCGAATTCATTGCAAGAGACCGTGACCTTTGAAATCAAACCGGTCAGCGAGATTGAACGTCCCTCTTTGCCGGTGCTTCTTTTGTACCTTCTTAAAGTCCGTGCGTTCATTCTTGTGCTTTTCCCAATGTATTTGATTTTGGTAAAGAACACGGCGGATAAAACCATCCACGATCCACTCGTGGTTGTTTTGAGTACTTTGGGTATTCTTTTTTCTTACATCGCTGTGAATCTGCGTAATGACTTCACTGATCACATGAAAGGCTTGGATCGTATCAATCCAAAAGCCGGCAGTCGCGTGATTCAGCGTGGCTGGATGACAGCAGCGCAAGTACGCTCTTGGGCGAACTTCTTTGTGTTTTTAGCTCTGGTCGCGGCTGGTATGGTGATCTTTGCCTTCCCTGTCGTAGTCGGCGTAGTCATGCTGACAGTGCTTGTAGGTGTGTGGGCGCAGTTTCTGAAAAAAGGCTCGTTCAAGTATCAACGAGGCGGAGAAATTTTTGTTTTCTTGCTTTTAGGTCCGTTGCTGACGACGGGATATCATATTTCCATCGCGGGCTCTTGGGATATGGAGTCTCTGTTTTTGGGTGTTATGTGGGGATGGCTTGTGGTCTTCCTTCAGCACATCAAAAATTTTGAATTTATTATGATTAACTCGCAAGCTGGTTTCCACAACACTGTGACCTGGCTTGGTTTTGATAAAGCCAAAACGATGTTGAAGTGGTGGTGGCTTGCTTTTCTAGGAATGTTCTTGCTGTATCATCTTCGTTACGCTGGCGATTTCTGGACATGGTTCTTGGGCTCTGTCATCGCGTTTTGTGCATTTCCTTTCTTTATCGCTATCAATCACTTGCAAAGCCCGGTGGGTTCCGACTTAGTTCGCGTTCGTCGTCGTGGTTATAATCTGGTTTTGGTGACGATCTTCCTGTGGGCACTTGAAAATATTTGGTACTGGGCTCAGTGGCAGGCATGGGGATTCTAGCCTGTCTTACTTTTCAAGAACAGGGTCTGTCTGCTAAAGCCCAAGAGCTTGCGAGCTTTTTACAAATTCCCGTGAATCCGGAAAATCCACAGAGTTTTACATTTCATTTAGAACTTACTTTTGCGGGTCTTCGCCTATTAGATTCTCAAGAGCGTGCTTTAGAAATCGATTTTCTAAAAGACCATTTGAATTATCAACGCCGTGGCTTGCGTGGAAAAAACGAGCTTTTGGCAAAGGCATTGGGCTACTCTAAGGGAGTGCGTAAAGTTCTGGATTTGTCTGCTGGGCTTGGAATCGATGCTGTCTTTATGACTCAACTTGGTTTTCAAGTGACTTCTGTTGAGAGATCTCGTTTGCTTTTCGTACTTCTTGATGAAGCTTTGAAGCGATCAGAGGAACTTCAGCCGAAGCTTCAGTTTATTTGCGCTGATAGTTTTGAATATTTACAGTCTCAGACAAGCTCTCGGGATATCGAGGCTATTTACTTTGATCCTATGTATCCACACAAAAAGAAAACCGCTTTGCCGAAGCAAGAAATGGTGGTTTTCCGTGAACTTGTTGGCAATGATGAAGATGCCAGCCGAGTTTTGGAAGAGGCATTGAAGTGGCCTGTGAGCCGCGTGGTCGTGAAACGCCCGTTGGGAGCCGAAGAACTGCTTCCTGGAGTAAGACATTCTTTCGAGGGCAAAGTTGTTCGTTACGATGTGTATATGAGGTCGTTATGATGAGTTGGTTGATTGCGGTTGTTGCAATGATTGGTGGCGCTTACGTTTTCCGATATGGAATCAGTTTAGTCTTGTCACCTCTTCAACATCAGTTTTTGAAATTGCCAGAGCCGACGTCTATTTTGAAAATGGTAACTGTCACGAAGCTTTGTGATGTGAGCCAAGGTAGTTTTTTGCAAAACCAATACAGTGCGATGGCTTTGATTAATTCGCGTAGCTTTTCTCGTCGTTATTCTATTTTGTTGTTGTGCCTTAGCGCCGCGGGTTTGTGGACGACGATGCTTGCGATGCTTTTAACTTGGCAAATGGACGGTACGATTTTCGGGATTCTGACGGGAGTTCTTGCCATTGCCTCTTACTGGTGGCGTATGGGGCGCGCCTGGGCCGCAGTAACTTTGGGACTTTATGTTCTGCTCATGGGCGGTTTTTCAGTCTTGAGATATCAAGACAGTCTATTATCTTTCCTTGGAGAAAGTGAATTTCATTTCTTGCTTGCGGATGGTCGCTTTGCTGCACAGCTTGTGTGGCTGGCAGCAGCCTTCGTATTAACTTTGGTGATTCGTGTAGAGTCATGGACGGTGTTTTTAGCACTGGCACTTTTAGGTGCGGGTTCGTTGTCGCTAAATGGTGCGATTGCCATGGTCATTGGTGAGATGCTTGCCCATGTCGCGGTTTTGATGTGGAAGTCCCGTAAGTTGAATCAAGACACTCAAAAAACAGCCAAGCTCTATGCTCTTTCCAGTATGATTGGATTGGTCATTGGCTTTGTTTTGGCTGGAGGTGTCCGAGAGGTTTTCTCTTGGGGATTTACCTTTGATACGAATCCACTCACCGAGAAGAGTCTGCAATTCTTTACGATGTATTTTGTTGTCGTAGCAGCCCAATGTGCAGCATCGATGACGTGGGGGCACTTTGCTGCTCAAAAGAAAATTGATGAAGTTCAAAAGGGTGATTACTTTTCGATTAAGTGGATATCTCGTGGACTGGTTTCGAACTCGATCGGGACTTATGTTTTAAACAAGCTTCATGAACGATTAGATCTGTTAGTGGCGCAAAAAAGGGAGTTGGATGCGAAAGAGCGTGCCCGAATTCCTCAAGCGTTTTTGCAAGAGCATGACCGAGAAGTCACGACGTTGTCTATGTGGCTGCCTCTTGCGAAAGATGCGCTTAAGCCACGGAAACTACTTTAATTCCATTTCTTCCGTTGTTTTTGACATGATAAAGAGCTTCATCGGCTTTCGCCGTGAGCTCTTCTAGTGATTTGCTAGATGTAATATCACTGGCAGCCCCAATACTGATTGTCACACGCAAATTTGCATGGATATCACTCATCGTTGTGACGGCAACACGTGTGCAAATACGATCGGCGATTTCAGCAGCCTGTTGTGGTGAGGACGCTGGAAGAATCACCAAGAACTCTTCGCCGCCAAAACGACCAATGCAGTCGCCTTTACGAAGCACCGAAGCGCAAATCTCTGCAGTTTTAGATAAAACTATATCCCCAATGGCATGACCGAAGTTGTCGTTCACTTTTTTGAAAAAGTCGATATCTAACAATAACACCGAGAATGGCAAATTGAGCTCGCGGCATTGTTTTAGCATCTCTTCGCCATAAGTAATGACGTGGCGGCGATTGGCAATTTTAGTAAGCTCATCCGTGTGGGCCAGAGTTCTCATTTTTCGTGCGACTCTGACTTGGCGAATGAGGAATACACCAACTAACGAGCATAAAGCGGCGACCAAAGCCATGACTGAAACTTGCAAAGCGCGGATGCGATTCGAGTCTTGCAGTTTTTGTTCTTTAAGCTCGTTCTCGCGGCGTAAAATCAGGTTGTCATTCTCTTTGCGAGCGATTTCAAACTTCAATTGCTGACGTAGTAGCTGTTCTTCTTTTTGTTTAAGAATATGTTCTTCCGAGTACTTTTGGAACTCAGTCAGCTTTCTATAGGCTTCTTGCCAGCGGCCTTGCTCTTTGAAGAGCAAGGTTTGTTGTTCTGCAAGGTCGGCTTTTTGCGACAAAGACACTTGAGCGCCAAAGAGGTCTTCGGTTTTTTCAAGGGCGCGAGTCGCATGAGGATAAAGCTTTAGTTGCCGATAGGCGTTTGCGATTTCTAGGTGCACTTGGGCTTGGTTTTTAACAAGGCCTTTTTCCTCGAAAACTTTGAGGGCTCTTTGCAAAAAGGCCAAGGCTTTGTCGGGCTGTTTTTTCAGGTTGTAGATGCCGCCCAGGGATTTTTCTAGCAATGCTTCGCTGGCAACGTTTTTAAGCTCTTTGTGGATTTTTAAAGACTCATGATAGGACTTCAATGCGGCGTCGATGTCTTTCAGATCTTCATAACGGCGGCCCATATTGTAGAGCACTACGGCCTCGTTGCGTTTTTTTCCGAGTTTACGATTTTGTTTTAGAACTTCTTGAAAGTACTCGATAGATTTTTTGTCTTCACCGATGCGTCCGTACAGAATGGCGATCGAATTTAAGGTAATGCGGCCTTTGTTCTCATTCCCGAGGTCGGCAAAGGACTTTTGTGCTGCCTGCAGGTGGGCAAGGGCGTCCGAATAGTGACCGAGAAAGCTTAGGAACTTTCCATAGTCCAGCAGGACCGAGGCTTCTTGTTCGAGGTTCTTATGATTTTGAGCGGAACTTAGTAGGTGTCTGTATTCAGACTCAGCCAAGTGGGAGTCATCTTTTTTCGCCAGTGCATTGGCGCGGCAAAGACGGACTTTAAAAACCTGGTCCGCTTTCATTTCTTTAGAGCGGTCCAACCATTTGTCGGCGATGGCGAGGGCTTCGCGAGGATCGTCGTTATCTAAATAGTAGTCACAACGAATTAAAGCGGCTTCGAGTGCATCGGGCAGATGAAATTTTGTTTTTTGCAGCTCCTCGACTTGGTCTAGGAGTTTCAGACTTTCTTGCGGGGATTCGCCGGCTTTTTCACGGGCTTGTTCCAGCAATTGCGATGCGGTCAGAGAGCTTTCGGCCAATGTTTGCAAATGGATCATTATGAGACATAAAAAGACGAAGAACCGCATGTGATTCTTGTCGGTTTTGTGAGGGAAATCTTTAGACTAAGGTCCTTCCCGTATATGTTTACTTAACCTCGCGAATAAAAACACATAAAATAAAACACCGATGGCTAAGGAAACAGACTCTCTTAAAGAACGCATTCAAGAACTCGAGATGGAACTCGTCGCTAAGGACAAGGAGCTCTCGAAATATCGTCAGGAATTGGCAAAAGCCAATGTTTCCCTGGAAAATCTGATTGGCCAGATCACCGAAGAAATCCGAATGGCGGGTTTGATCCAAAAAATGATGTCGCCGACACAACTGCCGAACATCAGCGGCTTTGAGTGCAGTTCGAAGTACCAACCGGGGGATCGTTTTGGCGGTGATTACTTTGATATTTTTGAGCACGAAGACAAACTGAAGTTTGGCGTCGTCGTAGCGAGTTCTTCTGGTTACACCATGTCGGCTTTATTTCTATCGGTTCTTATTAAAATCTCTTCCCAAATCGAAGCCCGCCGTGGGCTTGAGCCACATAAAATGCTAGAACTTCTGACCAAAGAGTTGGTCCCTAATATTCAGAATAGTGATAAGGCCAGCGTTTTTTATGGTGTCATTGACCGTCGTACTTATGAACTTAGCTATTCCAGCGTTGGCCGAGTGGAAGCTTGCCTACAAGTTTATGGCCAAGAGAGCTTGCAGACCTTAGAAGCTTGCGGGCCGGCCTTTTCCAGAGATTTTAACACGCAGCCGCAAAGCCTGAAGCTACAATTGAATCCGCGGGATCGCTTAGTGATCGCCACGGAAGGCTTGGTGGGGGCGCAAAATCCTCAAGGGCAAATGTGGGGAGGCGAAGGCCTCCGCGAATCCGTTCGTATGGCGCCACGTCAGGGCGTGCACGAGCTTAGAAACGAGATTATGCATCAGAACGAAAAGTTCACTGGCAGACAGAGTCCTCTCCGCGACCAGACGGTGATCGTCATGGAAGTGAAGGATCGAGTCATCAAACTTGCAAAGACGTAAATGTATGTGACTTGTTTAGTAAAGTTTTGTTAAGACTGACCTGTTTCACTTCATGGTCAGAAAGGATACTCAAATGGCAGACGTGACTATTTATGAAGGTGCCTTGGATAAAGGCTTAGAAGGCGTAGTAGCCTGCACAACGAAAGTTTCATTCATCGTTGGTGATCACCTTAATTTCCGCGGTTATACAATCGATGATTTGGCTGCGAATTCTACATTCGAAGAAGTTACTTATCTTCTTTGGAATGACAAACTTCCAAACGCTCAAGAGCTTTCAGCTTTCAGTGCTGATCTTCACAAAGAGATGGCTTTGAGTCCAGACTTCATCAAAGTTTTGAAAGGCATTCCAACCAATGTTCACCCAATGGGTTGGTTGCGTACGGCAGTTTCTTTGATGGCTCACTGGGATCAAGATGCTAACGACAACTCTCCAGAAGCTAACTTACGCAAGTCAGTTCGTTTGACTGCGAAAATGGGAACTCTTCTTTGCGCATTCGATGCAATTCGCAAAGGCAAAGAGCCTGTAGCTCCTAAAACTGATAAATCGATCGCTTGGAACATGATGTACATGTTGGGCGGTGGTGCTGAGCCTAAGACAGAACACGTAAAAGTAATGGACACTTGCTTGATCTTGCATGCTGACCATGAATTGAACTGTTCTGCGTTCGCAACTCGCGTAACGGCTTCTTCATTGTCTGATCTTCACTCTGCAATCGTTTCAGCTATCGGTGCCTTGAAAGGTCCTTTGCATGGCGGAGCGAATGAGCAAGTAATCTTGATGTTGAAAAAAATCGGCAACATGGAAAAAGCTCAGCAATTCGTTAAAGATGCTTTGGCTGCTAAAGAAAAAGTAATGGGTATCGGTCATCGCGTTTATAAAAACGGCGATCCACGTGCTCGTATCTTGCGTAGCATGTCTGACAAATTGACTAAAGACGCTGGTATGCACCACATGTACGAAATGTCGACTTTGATCGACGATACTATGTACAAAGAAAAAGGCTTGATGCCGAACGTGGATTTCTATTCTGCGACAGTTTATTACTCAATGGGTATTGCGACTGATTTGTTCACTCCAATCTTCGCGGCTTCGCGTATTTCAGGCTGGTGTGCACATGCTTTCGAACAATACGCTAACAACCGTATTTACCGTCCTCGCGGTAAGTGGGCTGGCAAAGAAGGCTTGACCTGGAAGCCAGTTGCGCAGCGCTAAGCAAGGCTGCGTCAGATCATAAGACATTATGGAGAAGGAGACTGAAAAGTCTCCTTTTTCTTTTGACCAAAAGTTGTTCTCTATTGTTCTATTTGGTCCATGAAAAATTATTTATTGTCTCTTATCTTAGGGCTTTTGGCTCCAGGCGTGTCTTTGGCGGCCATTTCTATCAACGACCCACAACAAGTCTTAGCGCAATTACAAAGTAAAATGGTGGCGGCGGATTTCGATTCTCTTTTCCGTTTAAGCGAAACCGCGCAATTCGATCGTTTCGTCGAGTCTTGCGAGATCTCTTGCTCAGACTCTTCACCTGGTGTGATCGGTGGTTGTGGCAGTATCTGTAAAAATATCGCATCTGTTTATTCGCGGACGGTTCATCAGTTGGATGCTGATAAAGCGGTCATCTATGGAGCCGAAGATGGTTACTACGAGGAAATCTCTAGAGACGACATCAAAACCTGCAATGGCAGCTTGATGGAGCGCTATCTTGCGAATTTGGATACGGTTTTAAATTTGCAGGGGACTTTAACGCTGTATAAGTTTTCGACTTTTGAATTACCTCTAGCGAAGGGAACTCCGCGTGAGCGCAAAGTAGTGGCTCACTCTGTTTGGGGTGACTTTGTACCGACCGGATATAAGAGTTCTTTTGAAGTAAAAGTATCTTTTGTGCCGACTGCTCCAGGTGTGGGACAAGTGGCGATGTTGTCAGCATCAGGCCAAGTCTATTTCCGTCTGAAGGATTTCTAAAATGATTCGTCTTCTGTGCGCACTTCTGCTTGTTTCTGGAATCAGCGCTTTTGCCGCGGACTCGAAAGATGACGGTGGCTGGGTTGGAATGGGTGGCGAGCTTTTTAAAGACGCTCGCAATCCGTGGTTTGTGAAAAACACGTCAGAAGTTCTTTACTGCATCCGTTTAGATAAAAAAGACATGAGCATTGATGAAAGCAATGTTGAAACGGCTTTCAATGATGCACTTCAGTTTTGGAAGGGCGAGTTCTCGCGTGCTTTTGGTGGCGGAGATGGCAGCTTTCAATTAGGTCAGCAAAGCTTTAAAAAAGTTTCGTGTGATGATCCACAAGTGCAACTGCGCATTCTTTTTGGTGCAAGTCTTTTGAATGCAGATGAAAAAAATTTTTTAAAAGCGCCAGAAAACTATGTGGGCGTGACCGTACGAACTGCATACGATTTGAAGCAGTTGCGTGCGAAGGGCTTTATGTTCTTCTCGAACGACTTGAATCGTAAAGATTTTGTCTCGGGCGCATGGAGCCGTCCGAAGATTTTGCGCTATGCTTTGATGCATGAACTTGGCCACGTCTTTGGGCTTCCGCATATTGGGACAGGATTAATGTCTGAAATTTTCTTGGATCAACTTATCAAAGCGGAATACATCGAAAAGTATGAAGATCTTCCGGTTGAGTCCGTGATTTCTCAGAATCCAGAGATCAATGTTTGCAGCGGAGTTTTCTCTACAACAAGAGTGTTTTTCGGTCTGCCGACGGATCATGACTGCCTTGTCTTGAAAAGCGTGGGACCTTTTGCATTCCAAGTTTTTTCGAAAAAAGACGAGAAGGCTGATCTAAATGAAATTGGTAGCATTCGTCTTGAGTTTCCGAATCCGAGTGATTATTCTGGAAGACCTGTGTCTTTCTTGCAGCTGCCTACAGAGCAAGAAGTTTTCACAGAGAAAGAAGCTGCCTTTCGTCCATTCATGATTGGACCGGTCGGAGCGGAGTTCGGTGCCTCTGGCAAGTTTATCCCAAAGAATCCGGGACCTCAAAAGTCCGTTTACGCAAAGCTTGGCCCAAGTTCCTTTTCTGTGATTGGGACTCAGCCTAATGGAAGTTTAGTTCCAGTGATTCAGTATTCGTCCCCAATTGGTTTTATTTATCTAATGCCGGCAAGGCCTTAAGGAGTATTTATGAAGAAATTTTTGATGGCGATCGTTTTGTTCGCAAGCACTTTGACAGTAGCACCTTTGGTGCATGCAGCAGACGCTGATGATTTGGCCTACTTTAAGCAATTTATTTTTGAAGAAACAATCGACGATGCAGATCCAGAAAATGTAACGACGAGCACTCGCTATTTGATGTCAGAGTGGGATGCAAAAACGAAGTTGCCAAACGGTGATGAGCTTGGAATCAATGCAAGTCTGTTGTTGTACCAAGATTTTACTTTTGATCTTGTCTACCAAGAAAGTCTTTTTAAAGCGGGCAGTCCGGGCTTTTTTCCAGGCGCTTGTAAAGCGATCAAAGGCACTTGGTCCGTTCAAGGTGGCCGTCTAGTAGTGCCGGGCTTCGGTTATTTGGAAAGAGCTCTTTGGCACGGGCAAAATGCAGCAAGCTTGACGATTACAGATGTGGTTATTTCTGATGCTGCGAAAGATTTCAAAACCACTATGAACTTTGGTTTTTCAAACATGCCTCGCGAGCAAGCCGCGAAATGTTTCGGTTTCTAAAATGGAAAATCCCCAGCCGTTTCCGGCTGGGGTTCCCAAGATTTGCGGAGATGATGACCGCAATATTTTTAACTCCACAAATCTAATTTTTCTGGCATTAAAGCGGGATGATCAAAGAAGTTCCCAAAATCAATCCAGAGCTTTTACCGGTGCCATCTTTCTCTGTCTTGATCAAGCCTTGGGCGTAGTTCAAATCAAGAGCCGCCTGAAGGTTACTGAAGACTGTCCAGCGTCCACCGAAACCCGCTGTGACTAACACGTCGTTATTGGAAATCTGGCTTTTGATATCTTCTTCTGCTGATCCACCAAAACCTTGCATTTTGAGTTTTGCTGACATTAATTGTGTAATATAAGCGCCGCCCTTAAGGAAAAGTTCAGTTCCGCCACTTGTTTTGTAGAATTGCCAGTTTGCCAGCACCGGAATTGCTATGTATCCAAGAGCTTTTTCTGCAGATACAAAAAGCATGTTTGTTTTTGCGCCAGTTTCCAAGTAGTTCAAACCTGTTTCAAGTTGCAAGCCTTCAACACCTGTAGACATATAGACGTTTGCGCCAGCAAGTGTGCCGCCGCGAGAATCCATACCGCTACCGCCGTAGTTGAAACTGTTTCCGCCAAGAACTGGTACGATCGAAATTTTTTCTGCCATCGCAGCGTTAGCTTCCATCGCTGTTACTGTTAACAATGCACATACTGTCACTAGGGTCTTAAATTGTTTTTTCATTTCATCATCTCCTTGTTTTAATACTTTCATTTCTTTTCTATGTTTCAGACGGCCGTCCTTGAAACTAAGAATGTGGCCAAAATGAATGTTTTTTGATTATCAATTCGTCTAATTTTGTTGAAAAACTTGCACTAAAAGTATAATTTCTGGACTATGGACGTGTTTGCCGAGAGCAATTACAAGGAAATCCTGAAATTACGGCTGAAAGAGCTGAAGACACGCCGTCGTTCATTGAGCTTTAAGAAGGTGGCGGACTACCTAGGAGTTCAGGCGACCTATCTTTCGAAAATTCTAAATCAAGACTCACATCATCTGGCAGAAGACGACCTGTATTCAACCTGCAGGCTTCTGGAGTTTCTGGGTGAAGAAACAGATTACATTCTGCTTTTGCGGACGCATGCCGTATGCACGCGGGCCGAGAGAAAGAAAGAACTTGCTGCCAAGATTGATCGCTTAAAAAACGAAAGAAAACTAAACGCAGATTCGCAACAACTGCAGTCGTCAGCAATAACAAATCAGATGGAGTACTTGTTCACGCCACATCTTTTGATTTTTCACGTGGCTTTAATGAGCGACACTCTAAGAAAAGATCCAAGGGGCATCGGCGCGCGTCTTGGCCTTAAAGTTCCCGAGGTGCGAGAGCTTCTAAAAAAACTAGAGCGTATGGAGCTTGTAAAACTGGATCCGGAAGATGCCTTTGAGATTTTAGAAGTAGAAAAATGGCGTACCCATTTCCACAAAGATCATCCGTTGATGAGAGTAGGGCAGAATCTGCTCAGGCAGGTAGCGCAAACACGTTTACAAACAACGCCTGAATCCGAAAAACACAGTATGAACTTTACTTTCACCATGGACGCCAACGGTTTCGACGACCTGAAAAAAGAATTTCAGGTTTTCCTGAAAAAGGCTGAGGAGATTTCACGAAAATCTCGACACTCAGAGGTTTATCAGCTGAATTTTGACCTCTTCCGTTGGGTTTAACGGACGTGATGATTTCTATTTCAAATGGCACTTTGACATCAATCTAGCATTCTTTAATTTGGAACATAGGACCTGTGCTTGGAGGTATCTATGTGGACCATCCTTAAGATCTTTGCGATCTCACTTTTGACGGCGGGAATTGTCTACGCAGAACTGCAAACACAACTTCCCAATACAATAAGAGCTGGATCCTCTGGATCCGCGGGCACTACTCAACAGGGGCCTCCTTACGATACTGGAATCCGCGGACCTAACAGCGCCATGGGACTTCCTGATACCAGCGCTGTTGATAAAGAAAGTGCCGGCGCGATCACTACCAAAAAACCTGTAGGCACAATTCGCTTGGGAGTAGAAACAGACATGACGACAACTCCTACACCCAGTCCTACAAATTTGCAGAAAGCTTTTTAGCTAGATCATCTTCACTCTGCACATATTTCCTTCCGTGTTCTTCGACAGCACATTGTGTGTTCCCTTGGTATTTCGCGATAGTGGTTTCAAATTGACCTCAATGTCTGGGGACTTCTGGTGTTGTTTTGGGAACAGTGGTTTTGATTCTGAAGAAATCTTCACCTATCTCTCCGGATGTCTTCTAAATAAATCTTAACGTAGCGATTTGCCGTTTGAAGAATAGTAGTCGGGAGAGTGGCACTATGAAACAACTCAGACTATTTTTGGTGGCGGTTTTTTTTGTACATCTTTTCAGTGCTTGGGCGTGGGCATTTGAACTTGTGGATATAGATCCACTTGCGACTAAGGAGGAGAAGGCATATCTCGCGGCCGTGGATGTCTTCCCTATAGAAGCTATTCGCAGTGTTGCTGCAACCATGACAGAGCATGGTCTGAATCCTCGCAAATATTGGTCCGAAGATATGGAGAGTCGCTACCAAAAAGGCGGTGACTCTCGTTTGAAGGCACGTGCCAATAAAAACTTTCTGCTCCTTCTAAAGGACATCTCGATAGGCGCGGTTGATCCTGCCCTTCTTCCTAAGGACATTAAAATAGAGCGTAAAAAGTTTTACTCACCAAAACAGCTGCAGGCATTGATTGTTTCGACGGGACAAAATGCAAGTGTCCTTGTGAATAGTTTGGCGCCACAGAGTCCGCCATATATAGCGTTGAAATCGATGTTTCAGAAAGTCAGTTCTGCCTGTCAGAATAATACTTGGGTGGTGTTGAAACGTTCTAAGAAGCCGTTGAAGCTTGGTGTTCAAGATCCCAATATTATTAACGTCAAAAATCATCTGCGCTTTTTGGGATATTCTATTCCAAACCAGGACGACATTTTCGATGCAGACACAGAGAAAGCTGTGAATGATATCGAATGGAATATGCACATGAAGCCCGATGGTATCATTCATCCATCAGGTCAGGTGTGGAAGTTTCTGATGACCTCTTGCAAGGATCGTGTTCAGCAGCTGCAGGCTGATATGGAAAAAATGCGATGGTTTCCTCAACAATTTGGGGATCGCTACATCTTTATTAATCTAGCCATGACCTATTTTGTGTTGGTCGATAAAACTCAAAACCCTCCTTATGTGACAAGCTTTAGAACCATCAATGGCAGATCCGAACGTAAATCGCCAACGATGAAAGATAAAATTGTCGAGGTGATTCTGAATCCTTTCTGGGTTGTGCCTCCGACAATTTTCATCGAGGACAAAGTTGAAGAGATTAAAGCTTTGCCGCAATGGCAAATTCGTTACTACTTTGAGTCCCGTAACTATGAAATTTGGAATCACGATTGGACACAGAAAGTAGATCCCGAAAGCATTAATTGGTGGGCGATCACGCCGGGTACGGATGCTGAGATCTATATTCGGCAGAAACCTCACTATTGGAATGCTTTAGGAGTTGTAAAGTTCGAGCTGACAAATTCATTCTCGATCTATCTACATGATACCAATCAACGTGAACTTTTTTACGAGGCACAACGCTTGTTAAGCTCGGGTTGCATTCGTCTGGAAAAGCCAATGGACTTGGCTGAGTACTTATTGAAAGGCACAGAATGGGACCGTGCAAAAATCGAAGCGACGGTCGCGAAGCCGGGTGAAGTCATGAAAGATGATACGCCGATCAAATTAAAGAATCCTATTCCGGTCTACACGGTGTTCCTGACTTCGTTCTTGGGCAACGATGGAATTCTTCGGTTCACGGATGATTCTTATGGCCAAAACCGCAATATTTTGAAAAACTTGATAGCACTTTAAGGAGAGGTGCATGGCTTCCGTATTTACAAAAATCATCCAGGGCGAATTGCCTTGT
Source organism: Bdellovibrio sp. HCB337 (assembly GCF_047302465.1). Classification (GTDB taxonomy): domain Bacteria; phylum Bdellovibrionota; class Bdellovibrionia; order Bdellovibrionales; family Bdellovibrionaceae; genus JACMRP01. The sequence continues at coordinate 566,512 of NZ_CP178621.1, forward strand.
TACAAAATTTATGAAGACGCAGAAATTCTGTCCTTCTTAGCTATTGATCAAGTGAATTTGGGTCACACGTTGGTGATCTGTAAAGAAGAGATCAATCATTGGACTGAAGTTCCACCTGAAACTTATGCACGTCTTCATCAAGTGTCGCAAAAAATTGGTAAGGCGATTTTGAAAGCATCCGGCAGTCCGCGAGTAGGACAGATCGTAGCCGGCTTTGAAGTGCCTCATTATCATTTGCACTTAATCCCAGCTTGGTCGATTCCAGATTTGGATTTCAAAAGAGCTCAACGCCGCTCGGACGAAGAGATGAAGAAGATTCAAGCGGAAATCATTCGTCATTTGTAGCTTAAAGAGACCCTATTTGAACCAAGAGTATAAGTAAAAACGCACTGATTTTTCGATGTCAGTGCTTTTTATTGAGATTGTGGATAAGTTATTAGTGGTTAACGACTATAAGTCGAAACTTCTATTAAATTGCAATCTGGATCACGAAAATAGACTGACTCAATAGGCCCAATGGCTCCCGTTCTCATAATAGGTCCATCTTCAATTGTAATTCCGCACAATTTAAGGTGCTCAACAACCGATTGAATTGAAGACTCGGTGATAATGCAGATATCTAGCGAGCCAGGCATAGGTACTTTCGCCTTTGGCTCAAACTCACGGCCCTTCTGATGGAGATTAAATTTAGATTTTCCAAATGAGAGTGCGCGGCGCCCTTGGCCGAAAGTTTCAGCTTTCATGCCTAAGACTTTTTCATAAAAAATAACTGTGCTTTCGATATTTTCTACTGTCAGTACTACATGATCTATTCTGTCGATTGTTATTCCCATGCCACGAGGCTAAACCCAATATGTACCTGCGATCAATATTCAAATGGTTTACGGCCACATGGACATCGCAAAAGCACTGACTTCATGACGAGCAATGTGACAGGAAGCCGGGCCTACTTAGATTCAAGAATTCAGTTTATTATGGCTATATTCACACTGACTAGAAATCTCAACGACCGAAGTTTGTGTCTCAGAATGAGAGAACGAGATTCTAAAACCTAAGCTAGGAAATCCTGCGAGTCATTTGAGCCATACGGAATTTTTTATTCGCGCGTTTCTATCTACTCGTATTTATTTCGTTTGCTTCACTCTTAAAATGACACTCGAAAGACTGGACCTCTTTTTCCGAATTTTCCATGGCGGTGAATATCGCAAAAAGGTAATATGGATGAAAGCCTCTCTGGAGGTTGGGAAGGAGGTGGTGCTATGGTTCTATCATGTGACATAACCAAGGCGGAGGTGACGACTTCTTAGTCGTCTAGACTTCGCCAGAATTTCCGGCGGACGGCTGAGCACCGAAAGGATCCAAGCCGTCCCGCCTCTTGATTTCACTCCCTTCGCAAAAAAATCTCTTCCAAAAAAATCGTGCTAGTAAATTTCTGATCGAGAGAACGTGCCTTTTCTGAGGAGCAGCAGTTAGTGCTGCAGAAATGCAGCAGTTTGCGTCCACTGTGGTCATTTATAATTGCACTCGTTCAGCAGCTGACGTGAACATCATTTCATGATGAGTAGAAAAACATTATTTGTCTTATCTATTGGTTGCGGAATCACTCTCACTTCTTTCTTCGCAAGCTCACAAACAACACCTTTTGCTTTTTTTAAAAAACCACCTAATGCACCTGTTGTATCTACGATCGTGACTTCAAATGCGTCGTGGCCTGTGCCTGCCAATTGGAATAACTCCAATAACAAAGTTGAATGTATCGGCGGCGGTGCTGGCGGTGCTGCTGGACAGGGGACAGGGACCTTCAATGGCGGTGGCGGTGGTGGCGGTGGTGCTTATACTTACGTCACGAATATGACACTCACTCCAGGCGGAACTGCGGCGGTGGTGATTGGTTCCGGTGGAGGTTCAGGAACTAACGGGGGCGACACGACATTCAATGGTGGCGCAACACTCACTGCTAAAGGCGGTTCTACCGGCACTCCTGCTGGTGCATCCGGTGCCGGAGGAAGTGCGGCATCATCAATTCCTTCAGCGAATGCTTTTAGTGGTGGTAATGGCGGAGCTGGTGGCGGCTCCGGCGGTGGGGTCTCTGCTGCGGGCGGTGGCGGTGGTGCTGCCGGACAAGACAGCGCCGGCGGTAATGGTGGAGCTGGTTCCTCAAGTTCCAATGGCTCTGGCGGTGGTGGCGGAGGTGGAAACTGTTCTACTTGCGTCGGTGGCGATGGTACGACCACTACGGGAGGAGCTGGAGCAACCGCTGGGAATAATGGTGGTGCCGGTGGTAAAGGCGCCAATCAGTGGACTACTAATAATGCTGCAGGATCTGCTGGAACAAACTTTTCTGCCTCTGTCGGTAGCGGCGGCGGAGGCGGTGGCGCCGCAGGCGGTATGAGTGGAGTGCCTGGGGATCCAGGTGGAAACTACGGTGCCGGTGGCGGCGGAGGCGGTGGTTTCAATGGGAGTCCCGGCCTTGGTGGAAGCGGAATCAAAGGCGCTTGCCGCGTAACCTACACACCGCCATAGAACACATCTCATTTCGAGGCAGATTGTTTTTATTTAGTTCTCCCTCGGAGAATGGCGGTAAAATAGTCAAGAGCACGTGGGGGAAGAATGGCTGACAGTCGTCGCAAAATCGGAACGGTGGTTTTACAAATCACAGCAGCTTCGATTTTAATTTTGGTATTTCAGAACTGCGGTTCATCTTCAAATTTTTCTGATGTGCAAAACACGAATCTATCATCGGGAGCAACTCCTACTCCGGCACCAATAGATCCTACGATTCCAACTCGTTGTGCGAATGCGCTTCCTGCGTCGGCGCAATTGGCGGATGTTTCTCGTCCAACGACTGTTGTGGGTAGTGGAACCGCGGCAAGTTGTACCTTTGCTGCGCTGAAAGCCGCAGTCACTGCGGGCGGAGTCATTACATTTAACTGTGGCGCAAATCCTGTCACAATCCCCGTCACGGCGACACTGAACTTGCCGATAAATATTAACACCGTGATTGATGGTGGTAGTCGTGTAACGCTTGACGGACAAAGCGCCGTTCAGATTTTGCGATTTAATTCCAGCAACTTTATGGTGAACACGGTCAGAGTGACTTTGCAGAACCTCACGGTGATTAATGGAAAAACGACTCCGGTCGCAAAGATTCCAACGGCACCAGCTCCGTGCTCGCAAGGTTATGATGATGGTGAGGGTGGTGCCCTCTTTATGCGTGATGGAAATCTAACCATCATTAACAGTACATTCTCAAACAACCAAGCGGCACTACTTGGTCCTGATACTGGTGGCGGTGCGATTTACGTTTTGGGAAGCAAGTCTGGAATCGTCATCGCAAATAGTAAATTTGCAAATAACAAAGCTAGTAACGGTGGTGCGGTAGCAGGCCTTTTCGCGCAACTTGAGATTTACAACAGCTTGTTTCAAAACAACACGGCGACCGGCAATGGTGCAAACTACAACGATGCTTCGAAATGTTCTGTCGTGCACAATGGACAAAACCAAGCAGGATCCGGTGGTAACGGCGGAGCTATTTACCAAGATGGCGGAAGATCCACGAATGTCATTTTGTGCGGCGACTACGTCGTGAACAACAAGGCTGGCGCGAGTGCAAATGGCGGTGGTGTGTTCATGACGAGCAATGATTTTACTGGCTCGATCACAGTGCAAGATTCCATCGTGACGGGAAATACTGGCGGCTACTGGACGACGGCGACAGGGCCGCATCTTGGAACTGCTTTTGGCGTGAATGCAAAAACATCCACTGTGATAAATTCGACTTTGCAGAAGTAAGGACAGAGCTCAGACTGGGTAACATAATGCCTTCTTAGTCAGCTAGACCTTCGTCCATCATCATATTTGACCATGTATCTCGCCTCTTGATTTCACTCACTTCCCATAAATTCTTGTCGAACGAACGTCCTCTTCTGGGCCGCAGTTAAATCACAATTAATCTTTACAGCATAAAGATAAGCCCTAGTAATTCCGATAATTTATCAAATAGTTTATTGTCGCGCGCGCAAGGGTTTATGTCAGATTCAGAGAACAAAAAATCATCAGCCATCATTGAACTCGATTTCGATTTCAGTGAGGTTCAAAATGTCTCGGAAGCTTTTTTTAAAGAGTCTGAAGAGATCTTATCTGATTTGGATGAGCATATCCTGCGTCTTGAGAATCAAGCACACGACGAAATCCTGCTGCAATCTCTTTTCCGCAAAGTTCATACATTGAAAGGCAGTGTCGGCGCTGTCCCTGGTGGTCAGTTATTCGGCTCTCTTTCCCATGAGTTCGAGACTTTGTTAGATCGTCTGCGCAAACAAAAGATTCAACCAAATACTGAGTGTATCGAGATCTTTTTGCACAGCTCTCGTTTATTGAAAATTCTTGCAGAGAGCCTGCGCACGCACCGAGAGATTTATCCCGAAGAACTCAGTGAGGCGATTGAACTCATATCTCGTTATGGCAGTTTCCAACTGACTGCTTCCATAGAAGAGACTCCTCGTAGAGTTTTGCATAGTGAAGCTCATGACGAAGACAAAAAGCAAAATAAAGACGGCATTTGGCTTTCTAAGGAGCAAATGTCCTCTTTGATGGAGCTTTCGAGTGAATTCATTATTCTTAAGAACTCCGTTCAAACTTTAACGTCTTCTAAAGAAACTCTTTCGATGCAGAAGATGCTGGAAAAGCAAAACAGCCTTTCTCAATCTTTGAATGCATTGTCAGATCAGTTCCAAAATATTTTGGATAAAGCGCAAAAGACGCCACTCAAGGAAGCCTTCTCGGGATTGTCTCCGCTTATTCGTCAAGCGGCCTATGAACTTAAAAAAGAAGTTCAAGTTATCGAAGAGGGTTGGGAACTTGAAGTAGATAAGGCTTTGGCGCAAGATCTGTATAAATCTTTGATCCACATGGTACGAAATGCTTTAGATCACGGGATCGAAAAGCCCGAGGATCGAACTCAAGCCGGAAAATCCGCACAAGGCACTCTAAAAATCCATGTCGAAGAAAAAAGTTCCGTAATTCACTGTGAAATCTCGGATGACGGTCGCGGTCTTGATAAGGATCGTATTCTGCAACGAGCTTTGGAAAAGGGCCTGACGAACAGTCTTGAGGCTAGTCAGCTCAGCGAAGAAAAAATATTTGCATTTATTTTTCATCCTGGTTTTTCGACCAAAGAAAAAATCACGACAATGTCGGGTCGCGGAGTCGGGATGGATGTCGTGCAGAATATGGTCACGAGCTATGGTGGAAGTATTGATATCCAATCAACCCCAGGGCAAGGTGCCCGTATTCAGCTAAATATTCCTGTTCCTAAAAATCTTCTAATTGAGCGTTGCTTGTTAGGCGAGTGGCAAGAATTCGCATTCGCCTTTCCGTTGTCTCAAGTTTCACATATCAGCTCTTGCGACGAACTTCAGGTTACAGAAGTCGACCAAATGCGTTTTTGTCAGTTTGAAAATCGCACAGTTCCGTTGCTGACGGTGGAAGAAGTTTACAAATTTAGAACGTCGCTTGCTTTGGAAAAAGTAAAAACCATGTCGGTTGTTTTCCTAAAATTCGAAAATTTCACTTTGGGGATGCTGGTCGACAAAATTCAGCATCAAGCTGATTTGGTCATCAAGTCTTTTGGTACCCTGATTAAGAAAGTTCCAGGTTTTAAAGGCAATTCCGTACTGACGGAAGAGCAAGTTGCTTATGTCGTTGATGTGCAAGAACTGCAAAGTCTTTTGCAGAAGGAGGCTTCATGAGTGCTCTGAAGCTCGACGACTTTGCTCAAGAGATGCGAGACCACTACATTGCTACCACCGTAGAGTCTTTAGCTCGATTTGTTTCGATGGGAAGTTTCGCGGCTGATGTAAAAGCGGCCTTAGCGGAATGGTGCTCAGAAGCGCGATCAAATGAGATGACTCATTTTGCCGGACTTCTGGAAAGCCTTAAAACTCCGATCGAGTCTGGAGCTTTAAGTAGTGAAGATGTTCCAGGCCCGCTGTCAAAGTTGCTTCAAGAATATTTAGAGATTCTTAAAACCCAAGAAGACTCTGCGGAGTATGCTGCGAAATATTCAGAAGCTCTGAAGAGAGTCTTAGGTGATGGAGCTCAACTGTACCTTCAGTGTGTCAGTGGCGAGCATCACTTCGTAGTTCCGGTAAAACATGTCATCGAAATTGTCGGAAATAAGAAGGTTTATCCTCTACCACTACAACAATCTGGTGTGCGTGGGCTTATGAGCTTCCGTGGGCAAGGAATTCCGGTCATCAATTTGAATGACTTTGGTTTTGAAAACAAAAAAGATAAAAATGAAAAAACATATTTCGTCGTCTGTGACTTTGAATCCTCGTTCTTTGCTTTGGAAGTCCATAGAACAGACGATGTCGTAGAGTTCGAAGCCTCTCAATTTCAAAGCTGTTCAGAGTCTGACCTGTTGTCTCCAGTTGTCGACCAGTTCGTGATTCGAGATCAAAAATCTCTGATGCTTTTAGATATCAAGAAACTGGTAAAACATGAATAAGCACTATCTATTCCCCGGAAAACTAGCAGCGTTCAAAGAAGAAACATTGATTTCGACTCTGCTGGGATCTTGTGTTGCGGTAGCTTTGCACGATCCAGTTGCTAAAGTCGGTGGACTGAATCATTACCTTTTGGCAGAGCCCGGAGCGCATGACGTTCCAAATCCTCGCTACGGTTCTGCTGCAATAGAAATGCTTATCGAGGAAATGCTTCGCTTAGGAGCTTCGCTGGATAGAATCCAAGCCAAAGTTTACGGCGGTGGAAACGTGATCGCAGTTTCGGTTGTTGGTGAAAGCATCGGGCAAAGAAATATCGAAGTTGCCGAGCGCCTATTGCAAAAACATGGCATCCGCATTCTCGAAAGAAATGTCGGCGGAGAGTCCGGCCGTACTTTGAAAGTAAATACTCATACGTTTGAAGTTATCCACAGCTTTAGTAACGAAGAGGCGGCGGGTTCAGCATCAGTTGATGTCTCGGGCTTTAAACCACTTCAGGTTGCAAAAACAGTCAAAGTCCTTATTGTCGATGACTCTGCAACGGTCAGAACTTTGTTTACGAATATTTTCCAGAAGAGCGGTTTGGAAGTTGTCGGCGCAGCGGCGGATCCATATCAGGCACGCGAGATGATTGCTGCCAAAAAGCCAGATGTGCTGACACTGGATATCGAGATGCCCCGTATGAGTGGCGTGATGTTTTTAGAAAAGCTTATGAAGTTTCAACCGACTCCAGTGGTGATGGTATCTTCGTTGGGAAGCACCGGGGAAGCGGCAATGAAGTCGCTCGAGCTCGGCGCCGTCGAATTTGTTCATAAGCCTTCACAATTCGATCCTCAGGTACTAAAAGACCTAGCGACAACACTTGTCGAAAAAGTTCGGGCAGCGGCGTCTGTGAATGTTTTAAAGAAAATCAAAGAACGCCCAGCTGTCGTACCGACGGTCGAGATGAATGTCTCAGCAGCCGGTAAGGCCCGTAAGAAAACCCAAGAACTTAAAGTGGTGGTGCTTGGCGGAAATGCAGGCAGCGCTCCTGGGTTAGAAAAGATTTTATGTTCTTTAGCGGTGGACACTCCGCCGGTGGTCGTTTCGTGCAGTATAGTCACGAACTTCCTGGAAAGCTTCTGTCAGAAGCTGAAGGGGAAAACCAAAGTGAATTTGGCTGTGGGTAAAGATGGGGACTTCATGCGTATGGGCAGCGTCTACCTGATCCCTGCGGGTCACCACGGCAAAATAGTTGCAGGTGCCAACGGTCCTCAGCTCAAGCTTGAAAAAGGGATTCCGGTCGCATCGCAATTGCCTTCGTCCAATGTTCTTTTCCAATCTGCTGTTCAAGCCTACGGTGGGGGCGTTTACGCCATCCTTCTAGCAGGTTATGGCACAGATGGGGTGGACGGTCTTAGTGCTATTCAAAATAAAGGTGGCATGACGGTTGTTCAGCACCCGGAAGACGCACAATTCCCTTATGGCCCGCAAAAGGCTATTGAGGTGGGTGTGGCAGAGCAAATCCTGGTGGCAGACGAAATCGCCAAACATCTAATGCAATACCGCAACCAATCCGTTTTCTAAGGGCAGCCAATAGTTGCCTTTTCAGAGCTTTTGCATGATGTTGGGGGCATGAGCTCTCAAGAATTTCTAAATTATATCGATGGTGAATTTGCGCCGGCTTCGGGAAAAAGTTTTTTTCCGAAAATGAATCCCTTTAACGGCGAAGTTTTAGGAAATGTCGTGGCCTCTGATGCCATGGATGTAATCCGCGCAATTCAAGCCGCGAAAAAAGCTCAGACAGAATTAGAAAAATGGACTCTTGAACAAAGAGCCGAACTTCTCGAAAAGATTTCCCAAAAGATCGCAAAAAAAGCCGATGAGATTGCTTATGCCGAAGCTCTGCATCAGGGTTTGTCCGAGAGCTTTGTGCAAGAGAAGAGCGTGCAGTTTGCGATTAAAACTTTCAGCGAAGCCGCTGTCTGGGTCAGAGAGTTTGATAAAAAGACGGATTCTCCGCTGAGAGTTCAGCCTACAGGAATTATTTCTTTCATCTTGTCATGGAATCTTTCGTTACGCCTTTTAAGTGAACGCCTGGTCGCTGCACTCGCCGCGGGCAATGTGTGTTTAGTAAAAATTTCGGAGCTTTCTCCTATCACCGGAAAAATCTTTGGTGAAATTTTGACAGAGGTTCAAGCTCCGAAGGGCTTAGTGCAATTGATTCAAGGCAAAGGCTCGGAAGTAGGAGCATTGCTGGCGGCACATCCCTCGATTCGCGGTGTGAATTTTGTAGGGAAACTAGCGAATGCTGAAAAAATCATTCAAGGCGCGATTCCGCAGTTTAAGAAAATCCAAGTTCATTCTGGTGTGAAGAATAATATTTTTGTTTTGAATGAAGTCGACTTCCAAAACAAAATGCCTGAAATCTTGCAAAGCTTTTTAGTGGGCCAAGGTCAGCTCTGTTGGAATAGCACACGTATTTTTGTGTTAGAGTCTTTCCAAAAAGAATTTACTGAAAAGCTCAGAGAATATTTCTCAAGTTTAAAACCTGCAACATCACCCAAAGATGCAAGCCCTTGGACTCCGGTAGTTTCTGAAGAAGTACTTTCTCAAATGGAAGCGAAGTCTCAGCAAATCAAGATGGAAGAAGGAAAACTGATCACTGGTGGCGAGCGTGCCGCAAGTCCCGGTTATTTCTTTAAGCCCACAGTTAGCTTGGATCTTCCAAACTGTTCAGAGATGCAACAAGAAGAAATTCGCGGGCCGATTCTGATTCTGACTGCAGTGAAGTACCAACACGAAATGCTGAAGTGGGCGAATACGACTTATTATGCTCATTCGGCAGTGGTCTGGGCTCCGAATCAGGAAAAGGCCATGAAGATTGCTGAAAAAGTCGAAGCAGCCAACGTGTCGATGAATTCTTGGTTCCCGGAAGAGTGTCAGCCGGGATTTCGTCAGTCGTCATTTGGAAATATGCAGATGGGACCTTGGGGGCGATTCTATTCAGATGTCAAAGTCTTGACGGGGCTTTAAAAGCACCAAAACTTTGGCGAATCGCCTGTCAGAAAATCGTCATTAATTTAAAGGATGGAAGCGGGCGCGGGTACGAACTTCGCAAGAAGGGCAGTGAGCTTCTTCACGGATATGGCCTACGATGTGATCTACGGCATGTGTGAGTTCCAGAACGGTGCCGCAAAGTACGCAATTGCTTTGGGAATTTATAAACTCGCGGTGTTTTTCGGTGTCGGCTTTTTCAAAATACTGAATGCGATTCATTTCTGTTTGAGATTTATCCAAGCTGTTGCTCCTATGTACCTGTGATGTCACTGCAAGAACCGTTCACAGGCCAAAGTCGGACATCCGGTCGGACAGCGGACGCGGTTACCAACAAACTCCTCCTCGACTTTGGTACTTAATTTGTAAAGAGGCCCGATGAAACGGAGGCCTTTTATGAAACATAAAATTTCTTTTTTGATTCTAATTTTGCTGACTTCTGCGTGTAGCGTGGAGGTGAAAGACAAAAAAGAAGCACAACCAATTGATGTGCAAAAACTAAGTGTCACGGATTACTTGATTGATAGCGCAGTGACCCTCACCGAAGACCAGACCTTGGAAGCGGATCGCCTGATCCTCACGAAAAATGCAGTGATAACAACTGAAAGTTACAATCTCACAATCATAGCCAAAGAAATCGTTTCTGAAGGCGGTGTTATTCGCCAATTTGCGGATGAAGCAAGAGCTTCTTGGGAACAAAATGGCCGCTCAGGGAAGATGATCACTCTTAAGGCGAAGAAGGCAAGTGGCCAACTTCGTATAGAGCTTCGTGGAGAGGCGGGTGGAAATGGCAGAAATGGTCGTCGCCTAATAGCGACATTAAATTTGTCCCGTGTAATCGATAAAGGATGCCCAGGTTCAGGTGGAGGTCGAGGAGGAGACGCGGGGGTTTTATATGCAGATATTGCAGATATGCGCGCGCTGAATATGAATTGGAAAAATGACGAAGGTACAATGGGTAATGCCGGCATAGGCTTTTCAGCTTCCCCGGGTGATCAAAACGCAATTCAAACGCCTTGCGACCATCAAGTCCAAGGAGGCAATGGACAGCCCGGAAGCAAAGGCAAAATTTGCTTAAAGGCCGCGAACCAAGAATCTTTCCAGTGTCTCTAAATTAATTTAGAGCCAAGTAACTGAACATCAGCTTTTCTTCTTCGGTATGTCTTTCGAAAGCAAAGCTGATCAGCTTGGTGATCAGATCTGAATAGCTAACACCCGTGGCTTCCCACATTTTTGGATACATAGAAATTTTGGTGAAGCCCGGGATCGTGTTGATCTCGTTCACGAACAAATCACCACTCTTCTTTAAGAAGAAATCCACGCGAGTCAAACCATCGCAACCCATCACTTGATAAGTTTCTACAGCCATCTTTTGGATCTTTTCAATTTCTTGCGGAGTCAATTGCGCAGGAATCACAATCGACGCACCTTTTTCATCCACGTACTTAGCTTCGTAAGAGTAGAACTCATGATGAGCAATCACTTCGCCAGGCAAAGACGCTTTTGGTGAACGGTTGTGGCCCATCACAGAACATTCGATCTCGCGGCCTTGAACGAATTCTTCAGCTAAGACTTTGCTGTCATAAGTGAAAGCATCTTTGAGGCCGCTGTCGAAATCCGCTTTGGATTTAATTTTATGAACACCGACAGAAGATCCTGCGTTCGCAGGCTTGATAAAGAACGGAGAACCCAATTTTTTAGAGATCTCTTCATAAGAAGAAGGATTTTGCGGAGTGAGCAATTCATACTTCGCATTATTAATGCCAGCTTGGAACAAAAGACGCTTCATTACCTCTTTGTCCATGCCCGCAGCGGAACTCCACACGCCACAGCCTACGAAAGGCAGGTTCATCATTTTGAAAAGACCTTGGATCGTACCGTCCTCACCAAAGGTGCCGTGCAAAATCGGGAAGGCGCAATCCACAGCCATTTTATTTTGATTTTTTAGGGAGAAGAACAAAGGCTTTCCGGCCTCTGAAATCAACGCGACTGGATCTGCACCTGTTGGCAATGCTTTGTCCGTGATACGTACTGCTTGATCAAACACTTCCATGCCGGCAAAGCGATACCAAGAACCTTCTTTACTAATGCCGACCAGGATAAAGTCGTATTTGCTTTTATCAAGTGCGTTCGCCACGTTTTTTGCTGAACGCAAAGACACTTCGTGTTCTGAAGATTTACCACCAAAAATAAGAGCTATTGTTTTCTTCATGCCATCTCCACAAGTTCTTTTGCAAGACCAGAGATCCCTTTAAAGACCTCATGTGGTTTTGCATTATCATACATATAAGCCGGGGTTGTAATGACTTTTGTTTCACGATCCGTCACATAGTCGTCGACAGGACAGATCTCGTGCTGTGCTCCGGTTTTTAAAACCTCGGCGATGGTTTCTTTGCCATCACCTAAAGTCACGGTGACTTTTTTAGAGCCTAACACTTTTGCAAGCAAAACAGGGGCGATACAAATCGCCGCAATAGGTTTGCTGGCATTATAAAAATCTTTAATGGATTTCTCTACTTCAGGACTCACTGTGCACTGCGCGCCTTTTTCAGCCCACGTGCTCAAGACCTTTGCAGCTCCGTAGCCGCCGACAAAAGCCAAAGCATCATAGTCGGTCACTTTCAAAGTTTTCAAATCTTGAACCTGACTGCGAGCAATGCGCGCGGCTTCGATCATAGCATTGCGCTTTTCAGAGAGAGTTTCATTTGTCAGAAAATTCAGAGCAGGCACTTCCGTGTTTGGAGCAAAACACATATAGGACGCGCCATTTTGGCTCAGAGAAATCAGCAAGCTGACAGCTTCTGTGATTTCGGCACCGTCTTTATTTCCGCAACCGGAAAGGACGACTGCAATCTTTTTCATAAGGCCTCCAGAGGTCGATAATGACCAGCTTAATAGAGGCCCTAAATAATGTCTATGGATTCAGAAATTAATGTGGAGTGCCTTGTACAAAGTTTTTCACCTTGTTGCACATTTTAACGAGAACTTTTTGGCCTTGTGTCGGAACCATTCCTTGATAGCAGAAGTCCAACAGGCGAGAAAGGTAAGGAACATCCGGGCTGAGGACGAGTTCATAGTTCACTCGTTCAGGATGAACTTCGCCGGTTTCTTCATCTTTAAGGTTCACAACCAGATCAAATGCGATTTTTTTGTAGCGGATCAAACAATTAGGAATCCCACCGCAGTTCGGCTGGCTGGAAACGCCAATCGGAGGAGCACGCATTCCTTCAGTGACTTCCAAATTGTGACAGGTCACGTCCCAATCCTTGTCCTTAACGCACGCAAGTAGCATGTTTTCGATAGTGAAGACCGCTATGAAGTGATTGCGTACTCTGCTCGAGTAAAGCCCCACGCTACCATTAGCCATGGATTGTTGAAGAGCCTCGACAGAATCAGGAAAAGCCGCAGTTTGTTGCGCGGGTTGCTCGGTCGGAACATTCAAGACGGGAGTCGTGATTGGAACAACCATGTTATCTTCAACCACGGTGATCGGTTTAAACGAACCATTGCCTTGAACTTCCGTGGACTGAATCTCGAATTTATAGGCAATTGTTTGATTCGCATTGTCCACAACACGAGTTTTAACATCGCTGCCTTCTTTGTATACGACGCGAGGTTCGAGAGTACTGATACGGTTGTCTTGCTCGATATAAAGAAACTCACCCTGGCGGGTCTCGTGGAAATCCGCATCGTCCCAAGCTTCAAGGATCGCCTTTTGGACTTCTGTATGAGTTGCCACAGGTCCGTTGTCAGTGTCCAAAGCAGGAGGCTTCAGGCAGCTGGTGCTTGCAAGCAAACTGAGAATCAGAAGATAAGGTCTGAGCTGCCCGATCATATGGAATCCCAACCCCAGATCCATAAATTCAAAGGTAAAATCTTTGCCAATTTTTCACGTGTTTCAGGTGTGAAGACATCCAAAGTTTCGAAATCCAACGGACCAAATAAAAGTTGCGTCAGATTTTCTTCTCCGCCCAAAACTGCAAGGTCTGTGTTGCAACCGAAAACGTATTGACCATTTTGTTTTTCCAAAACGATGTCTGCAATACCCTCGGCGCGGAAAGCGCGTTTGATTTTGGCAGCCAATTGGTCAAAGTTTAGGATTTTGATCATGCCCAAAAAGCCCTGGTTGTAAGTAACAGGCTTTTCGCGCAGGCGCTCCAACAGGTTTTTAGAATGGCGTGGGATGATGATGGTCACTGCTTGCTGCTTTTCGCGACGGATATAGCTGAGCAGAGTCATGATGGCAGTCACAGAACCGCCCCATTCATGGATGTATCCACCTAAATCGGCCCCTTTACCTTCAACGGCATAGGCCGCCAACTGACCCGAGGTATCCCAAGCTGTATAAACTTGGGTTTGCGGAATGCTCAAAAATTTACGGGTTTCTTCAACAGAGCGAACCGAGTTTACACTGTGGGTAGAATAAAGACGGTGGAGGGCTTCGGCCGCCACTTTAGAGTCTTTAGACAAGCGCAAAGTTGGATCTGGCATCGGGAATTCTTCTTCCACGACCACGCTAATTTCGGTCCCTGCCAACTCAAAACCCATCCGGCGATAGAAATCGTAAAGGTCTGTCCAAAGAATAGCGATATCGCATTGCTGGCGGGTGGCTTGTTGGATGCAGTCTTCGATAATTTTAGTGCTGAGACCCTGATTACGGTGGGTTTCGTTGGTCACAACCGAGCCAATAGCGCCCACTTTGAAGATCACATGGGGAGATTTTACAACCAGAGGCTTCAAGACGGCATGGGACACGACCTGGTCGTTTTCGGTAATAATACGCATATTGTGGAGGTTCGTGCTGGAAAGGGCCGTGGGATATTCTGCCGCTATGGACCAGGCTGCTTCAGAACGCAGGCTTTGGTTTAAGAAGTTTAAAACTCTCGGCAATTCAGATTCAGCCGGTGAACGCGGTCCTTCCATGGATCCTCCTAAAGATGTCTCTTTCAGTTTAACGAAATCAGGCCCTTTCTTCAGTGTTTGTTAGCCAAATTCCACCTCATCCGGCCCTAAATGCGACCTCAGTCCTGAGTGAAAAATTGACTTTATGGCCACTTGATTTATATTAGGCCCCAGTTGGAGGCTAGAAATGGCTGAGATATCGCAAAAATGGAAAGAAAACACATCCGGCAAAATGTTTGTCGATCAATCTTGTATCGCTTGCGACGCCTGCGTTTTGACAGCCCCTAAGAATTTTGCAATGCACGAAGAAGACGGCCATGCGTTTGTATCAAAACAGCCAGAATCTGCAGATGAAGAAGCAGCTTGCAAAGAGGCTATGGAAGGTTGCCCGGTAGAAGCTATCGGCGATTTCGGCGACAAGGAATAGACCTAAGTCCGTGAAAAAAGCTCCGGCGAATCTTTCGATCGTTTTAAAACTTCTCAAAAAATATTATCCCGACGCTCATTGTGCTCTTAATCATCGCAATGCCTTTGAGCTTTTAATTGCCACGATTCTTTCTGCTCAATGCACCGACGAAAGAGTCAACATTGTCACCAAAGATCTTTTTGCCAAGTATCCAACTCCTGAAAAAATGGGCAAAGCTCCCGTTGAGGATTTGGAAACAATCATCCGTTCTGCGGGTTTCTATAAAAATAAAGCAAAAAACATAAAAGCCTGTGCTCAAGCTCTGGTTGAAAAACATCAGGGGCAAGTTCCTGACAAAATGGAAGATTTGGTCCAATTGGCTGGCGTAGGGCGCAAAACCGCCAATGTCGTATTAGGGAACGCCTTTGATATCACCAGTGGTATTGTTGTGGACACTCATGTGAGCCGACTCAGTTACCGTTTGGGGTGGGTGAAGAGTGAAGATCCCGTCGTGATCGAAAAGCAGCTTTGTGATTTTGTTCCCAAAAAGAACTGGATCATGTTGTCCCACGAACTCATTTTTCATGGTCGTCAAATCTGTAAAGCCCGTAATCCTCAATGCGAAAGATGTTTTCTTTTTGAGCATTGCCCCAAAAAAGGCGTTTAGGCCTTTGATATTTGACCCGGCATCCTGGACGGGTTTTAATCAGCTTCATGTTGGTAGCCTTTTTTGAAAGCGTTAAATACGTCGGTCATCTTTTGCCCATTTCTTTTCTTCGAGTTTTCTTGGGGTATTATTATTTGCAGCAAGCGATGACAAAGTTTAAGGGAGATTTCCTGACTCGTCCGCGTATTGCCGACCAAATCGCCGAGTGGTTGCCTGCAAGTCATGCACCGAACTGGTATAAACTTTTTGTCAGCAGTCAGATCATTCCACATTGGCAAACAGTGGCGTTCATTATCTTGGGTCTGGAGTTTGTCATCGCGATTTCCTACATCGCGGGTTATGTGGTTCGCCCTGTGGCTTTGCTCGGGGTTTTGTTGTGCTTCAATATGCTGTTCTTCTCGGGACCAGCGAACGAAGACTTGTATAAAACTTTTTTAGCAATTCACTTTATCATGGCGTGGGTCGGAGCAGGTCGTTGTCTTGGTTTCGACTATTACTTCTTCAAACGTCGTCGCGGTATTTGGTGGTAGCTCCATGAAGCATTTTATTTTGTTCGTCACAGTCGTATTCGTCGGTCTTTTCATTGCGATTCTCAATAAGAACGATGACAGTAAACCGCAAGAGACCAAACCGGTTCTGCGCGTGTTCGGTTATGCCTCTTTCACAGGGCAGTGGGGACCAGGTCCTCAACTGAAAGAAATGTTTGAGAAGGATTGTGACTGCCAAGTTCAATATATCGAAGGCAGTGATTCTGGCATTCTTCTTCAGCGTCTTAAAATCGAAGGCGAAAGCTTGGGTGCAGACCTTGTTGTAGGTTTAGATCAGTTTGATTTGCAAAAAGCTTTATCTGAGCAAAAGTGGCGCGAACTTAATATCTCGGGTCTTGATGCTTACGATGAAGTAAAACCAGCATTGCAAAATAGCTACTTTGTTCCGTTTGACTGGGGAGTGATTTCATTCGTAGCCCGTAAAGGTGAACTTGAGCACACTCCGCAGAGCTTGGATGATTTGTTCTCTCCAGAGCTTAAAAGAAAAATTGCACTTCAAGATCCGCGTACGAGCTCTCCGGGGATGCAATTCATGTACTGGGTGATTCGCGCGAAGGGTGAAGACGAAGGATTCAAGTTCTTGCAAAAAACAATGGATCAGGTTCATAGCTACTCACCAAGTTGGTCTGCAGCCTATGGTCTGTTCACTAAGAAACAAGCAAAGGTTGCACTGTCTTATGTGACCTCTCCGATCTATCACCAAGTTGAAGAGAAAAATAACGACTATGTGGCGCTTGAGTTCAAAGAAGGACATCCAATCCAGTATGAATTCATGGGTATTCCAGAGTTTTGCAAAAACTGTGAGCTTGCAGAAAAGTTTGTAAACTTGATGTTGTCAGAGCCCGGTCAGAAATTGATCATGCAGAAGAACTATATGTTCCCTATTATCAAAAACGTCAAAGAGGGAACACCTTTTGCGAGCATTCCACAGTTTAAGACCATGAAGGACTTCCAAATTCCTTCAGCTCAAGAAGTGGAAAGACTTCTCAAAAAGTGGTCTGACATTCGCCGTGGAGACGGGAATTGAGTCCTCGCAATCTGATTCGTTCAGCATTGCTTTTGTATTTGGTATTTCCATTCCTGTTTTTGATTTTTCAATTCAATATCACCGTATGGCCCGAATGGAGAGAACTGGTTTGGGCCTTTAAGAATTCCTTCCTGCAGGCTTTTTTTTCCGCTTTCTTCTCTTTAGCTTTAGGAATTTGGGTGGCCTTGGGGTTGATTTGTTTCACCGAAGGCTTTCGTCGTCATTACAGAATGGTTCTGGAAGTCTTGTGTTTGCTGCCGAACTTTCTGCCGCCGTTGTTCACGCTGCTTTCAATTCTGAATTTCGTCGATCCATTTCCGATGGGAATCATTGGCATTGTCATCGCTCATACAGTGATTAATTTTGGCCTGGTCGGTGTCATGCTTGCGAACATCATTGAAAATAAAATCGGCAGTCTTGCAGAGCTGGCCTATATCGAGGGCGCTTCTCGGTGGCAGTTCTTGCGCCAAGCTTTCTGGCCAGTTTTAAAACAAGATTTGTTCCTACTCTTCCTATTTGTCTTTGCAGTTTGTTTTGGCAGCTTTGCAATTCCACTGATCGTCGGGGGCGGCAAAGGCACGACGATGGAAGTTTTGATCTATGAAAAAATCCGTTTGTCTAGCAACTGGAGCGAGGCTGTTGTTTTAGCAGTGTTGCAATCGGCATTTATTTTTGCTGTGTCCTTCTTTGCAAGACGTGGCGGTACAACAAGTTCCGAGCGCATTGCGAATCTTAAAATTCTGCGCATGTTCTCGGGTATTGGTGTGTTGTTGCTGATCATGGCCTTCTGCTTTGTGGGTTATGCTCAAGGGGTCGTGGATGGCTTCCGTCAAATCAGCGCGTTCTATGAATTGCAATCGCCGCTTATTTGGAATTTTCTGGGAAGCCTTGCAATCGGAACTAGCGTTGGACTGCTTTCTTTCGGCAGTCTTTTAGTAATTGCGTATTGTTGGCCAAAACCTTGGTTTGAAAAGTTTTTGGCAGGATATGTGGCGCCAAGCACGGCCCTTTGTTGTTTTGCTTTTCTAATTATGGGCACTAACGAATCTTTCTGGCCGTTTATTAAAATTCCTCTCGCATTTAACTTGCTCTGTTTAGCAAGTCTGTATCGTATGGGTTGGGATGGCGTTTTGCGTGGACTTGAAAGTCAAATCACGATCGCGCGTACTTTGGGAGCGCAAGCCCCACAGATTTTTAAAGAGGTCTTACTTCCACAAATTTCTCAGCGGGCGGCGCTCTTTGCCGGAGTAGCAGCTGTTTGGGCTTGTGGTGATTATTCAGTTTCAAGAATTTTGGCGCACCGAGATCTGAGTTTGGCAATGATGACTGAAACTCTGATGTCGAGCTATCGCTTGGGAATGGCCACAATCCTGAGTTTGAGCCTGGTTGTCTGTGGTGTGATTTGTTTCTTTATTATGATGGGGGTCGGTCGTGTCCTTAGTCGAAAATCTTTTTAGAAATTACGGAGATTTTAAAATCGACATTCCTTCTTGGGAGATTCTGGACGAAGGCGTAACAGTTCTTTGGGGACCTTCGGGCTCAGGGAAAACTTCGGTCTTTCGTTTGTTGATCGGTTTAGAAACAGCCCAGAATTTTAAATGGACTTTTCAAGGTCACGATTTGGCAAAAATGGCTGTTCCACAAAGACGATTGGGCGTGGTCTTTCAAACTTTGGATTTATTCCCGCACATGACTGCAGAACAAAATATTCTTTTTGCAGCAAAGGCACGTGAAATTCCCAACGAGCAAGCATACGAAAAATTGAAAGAGCTTACGGAAGTTTTACAGATGAAGTCTTTCTTAAATCGCCCTGTTAAAGTTCTTTCAGGCGGCGAGAAACAACGTGTGGCTATGGCTCGCGCGCTCAGTGGCGATCCAAGATTGCTGTTGCTGGATGAACCGTTCTCGGCTTTGGATCAAGACTTACGTCAAGAAAGCCGTGCACTCATCAAGCGAGTTATCGAGAAAGAAAAGATTCCGACTCTATTAGTGACTCACGATCCTTTGGATGTCGAAGTTCTTGCGAATAAAGTCAGCACAATTAAACATGGTCAAATTGTTGAAGAGCGAAGTATACGCTAGACCCCAAAACTATTTACGGAGTAAAAACTCCGCCCATTGACAGAGTGAAGAAGAATCTCCTACGATTTCTGGATATGAAGACATTAATCGTTCTCTCTACTTTGCTTTTATCTGGCTGTGCCGTTCTTCACCACGTGCAACTCAGTGATATCGACAATCGCTCGCAATTCGTGATGGTTCCCATCGAAGTGAAAGTGAGCGAGACGGGTGTTGATATAGGTGATGCGAAAGCCATCGCTCAAGGAGTCATGACCAGTAAGGCGAATCAAGATGCCGCAGGCGACATCGCGACGTTTATTCAGATGATGCAAATGGGCCCGCGCACGGGAGCCCCTGTTTACTCTGATAAATATGCCGAGAAGATGATTTATCAACTTCACACGCAATGCCCGTCAGGGAAAATTACCGGTGTTCAATCTATTCGCGAAAGCCGCGAGTATCCGGTGATTAAAGGTGAAATTATTAAAATTACGGGCTTCTGCCTTCGTGAAAAAGGATCATAGTGTATGAAGAAAATTTTTGGTGTGCTTCTTAGTCTGAGCTTTGTTGGTTGTGCTTCTGTGAACAGTGTTTCTTTGACATCGATTCCTGCAAACAAAGGAAAAGAAGTTAAAACAGAAGCTTCGAAAACGATCATTCTTGGTTTTAACTTCAACAACGATTACGTGGATGAAATGGCTGACGATTTGAAACGCCAATGTCCAAATGGTGTTGTGAAAGGCATTCTGACAAAAGACGAAGTGATCAATTACTTCTTGTTCTTTGTGTGGGCTCGTAAAGTGACTGCAACTGGGTATTGCTTGCAAGCACGTAACACAGCAAGTGTTCCTGCAGGAGATTTGGAATGAGATTTCTATTAGCTGCCAGCCTGCTTTTGTCAGGCTGTGCTTACAGTGTCCATAACGTCTATATTTCTGACTTCGCGGGATATCCAAAGTTGGAACAAGGACAAATGGTGAAATCCACATCTGAACAACATGTCATTATGGGTTTTGTCTATGAGACCGACTATGTCGATGAAGCCCGCAAAAAATTGATTGCTCAATGCCCTCAAGGGGATATTTCTGGCATCAGCACGCAGTTCTCAACGAGCCTTGGGTTTTTCTCTTGGACGAATAAAGTATTGATGCAGGGGCTGTGCACTAAAGCAAACACCCAAGCCAGCATTAAATAGAATATTTCTAATCTTAGAGGGCATCTATAACCTAGAAGCCCTCTAACCGTTGTGACGATTTCTACATAATTAAAAATTCATAAAAACAAGAAACCATCAGTATTGGATGTCAGTCATCAGCATGGTAGCTCCAATGCTAATGATAAGACGACTGTCGAATTTCATTCTTTGTGGACTTTTACTTACGGCGTGCTCCTTTAAGGGGGATTCCTTGCCGTTGATTGTTCCCACTATTTACTACAAGCCGATTATCTATAAAGAAAAAGAAGTCTGCGCGAGCAGCGAGATGGTCAATCTTATTGATGAAAACGACAAGGTTCTTATCGCGCTTTGCAAAAGTGACTATGACAACTGCTTGATGCAGGGATCTTGTTTTGTCGTCGAAGGTGAAACAACTCGTAACTTCAACTTTACCAAAACGAAGGACGGAATCCATCGCTTTGCCGAGCGAAAAGAAGATCGCTGTCCTTACGGGTATGGGATCCAAGCGCTTTGCTTAGATCCATTCTATTCAGTCGCCGCAGACTTAAATTATCATAATGTCGGCGACGTCATTTATGTTCCTCGATTAGTGGGCGTCAAGCTGCCAGACGGCAGCAAACACTCAGGATATCTGATCATTCGTGACATAGGCGGAGCGATCATCGGGGAAAATCGTTTCGATTTTTTTACGGGATTTTTTGGTCCCTTTGATGACGGAAATGTTTTTGCAGCACTAGGTTTCGGAGATAAAAAACATCGTTTTGGCTATCAAAAAATGGATGCAGAAGTTGCGAAACTATTTAGGGAATCCAGGAATTATCCTAATATTCCCTAGCAAAGAAAAAAGGCCCTATTGGCCTTTTCCTTTGCGTCCGTAGAATTTTTTTCTTAAATCCGTGGTTACCTGGTTGATCATGGTTTTAAGAGTGATATCAAAAAGCATGTCGGGGGGAATTTGATAGAGCTCACTCAATTTTCGAAGGGTGTGAATGGGGGGACTGGAAAGTCCTCTCTCCCAATTGGAGACGAACTGTGCTGACGTATAGCCCAGTTTTTTGGCGATATCCATCTGGGATAGGCCGGATTCGATCCGCTTTTCCCTTAGGAAATCTGCCAGAAGCTTGTTCTCTTTCATGCTTAATCCTGTTGATTCTAGTTGTTACTTCAAAGTTGCGTATATTTTTTTGTATGCATGTCTTAGTGTGTTCAAAACACAATATTGTTGTAAATGATAAGAAGCTCGCAAACCAGGAAAAAAACATTTTCGAGCAAAATTTCTATTTTTCTGAGGGGGAGAGCGTGTGGCAGACACAATATAACTTTTATAAATTTCGCACACTTAACTGATAAAAAATGATCGCACAAAAAGGGGGAAGAGTGAGATTGTTTTTGGCGACGGTGTTCTTTGTTGGGCTCTCTACATTTGCTCAAGCTAAGACTACTTTAAATTCTATGTGCTATGTCCTTGATCAACCAGGTGGAAAAATTCAAGGGGACAGAACTGAAGAACTTTTTGAAATTGCTTCAGTATCGAAAGTTGTGACGGCCTATTGGGCCTTTAATAAATTAGGACCCTACTTCAGATACAACACTCTTATTCACATCACTCCTGTTGCAGATAGACTCTATGACGTTCACATTCAAGGAGCGCGAGATCCTTTCTGGGGACGGCAGTTGACCCACTTGCTATTTGCAGAACTGAATAAAAAGGGTGTGACGAAAATTCGTTATCTGACCTTTGATGAAAATCTGATTTTCCGTTGGCAGGTTGTTTCTGATTTTATCGATACGATGTATCCTTCGCCGGAAGAAATTAAGAATAGCATTCGTAAACATATAACAGATCTGAGCTCAGAGTATTCGAGCACACGCCGCGAAGCCGCCGCTTTGAAAATAACGATGCCAAGATCTGTTTCAGTCAGAGTGAACAGCGTAGAGCCTCTACCAAGCGCGCAGTTTACGCCCTCTGCAAATACAAGTACTTACGTTTTGCGCTCATCTCCGCTCTATCGCTATGTCAAAGAAATGAATGTTGTTTCGAACAATCACGTGGCCGATCATCTTTTTGATTATTTGGGGGGAGTAACCGAGTTTCGCACTTTCATGCGGCAAGATATGAATATGGATTCAAGTGATATTGATTTCGTGAATGGCTCTGGCAACTCTTACATTCGCGATACGAATGGTACTGCGATTAAGGAATACAACAAGGCCTCTTGTGATTCGATGATTCGTATCCTCATAAAAATGGATCGCAACCTGAAGGCCGACAATTTAGAGATGAAAGATGTACTGGCAGTTTCGGGCACGGATCAAGGCAGTACTCTGAGCCCTCGTTTTGATTCGATTCCAAATACTCTGGCTGGCAAGACTGGTACCGTAGATCCTGCGGTGACTTTGGCAGGCGTGATTTCAACTGCGGAAGGAGATGTCTACTTCGGCGTCTTTATGGCTACTGAAGATGCGGGGGATTGGGGGACGGCTCGGGATGAGGTGCGTGAAAAGGTCTTCGACCTGATAAAACGGCACGGCGGCCAGAAACGGTTTGCTTACAACGCTAATAAGTTCCTGCCTTTTGATGAATATTCAGGGCTGACAACGAAAGCGCTGAGCTCAAATGCTCCATAGAAATCACGGGGTTTGGGTGTCTCAATCCGAAACACGGGATCGGAAATAGCCAAATAATCCTAAAGTTTTAACGCGACGCGCCGAAAAGAAGCGTGACTGCTAGATGAAAGTCTTATGAGCTAGATTGTGGGCGCTTTTTTCCTTCCAAAATGTCTCTGGGCGAGACAACTCGGGAAGGGGAGGTTGCTTCTATGTTACGTGTGACACCGGTGACGGCGTCTTTGATGGCACAACGGTATTTGGGCACGACCCAGAGATCCACCGAAAAGGCCATGAAGGATTTGGCGTCAGGAACCCGCTTTAGCTCGCCAGGCGCAGATGCCGCCGGCGCGGCGATCGCCGAACAAATCCGTGGACAAGTGAGAGGCCAGAAGGCGGCGTTGAACAACGCCGACAATGCGACCAGCTTTATTCAGGTCGCTGAAGGTGCTCTTAACGAACAGAATAACATCTTAATTCGATTGCGCGAACTTGCCGTACAAGCGGCCAGCGACACGTATTCTGATAAAGAGCGTGAATACCTCAACTATGAATACACCCAGCTCGCTGAAGAGTTGGATCGTATCGCTAAGACGACGACCTTCGGAACGACAGCGCTCTTGAATGGTCGCTCGCGAGACTATGAGTTCCAAGTAGGCACGAGTGCCGGGGACGATAGTATTATTCGTTATACATCAGACACAGATACGACGGCCACTGAGCTTGGTGTTGATGGCGGAACCATCGAATCCAAGAGTGATGCTCGTAGTAACTTAAAAGAAATTGATGATGCCATGATGAAGGTTTCGGCGGCTCGTGCGAAGTACGGCGCCATCCAATCACGCATGGACAGTGCTGCGAATAACTTGCAAGTGGGTATCGAGAATTTAACTTCAGCTCACTCACGCATGGCCGACACCGACGTTGCGCAAGCGATCTCTGACGTTCGTCGAGGTCAGATTCTGCAACAGTATCAAGCGTCGGTACTCTCGCAAGCCAATACAACCAATGAAACTATGTTAAGACTGATTGCCTAAGTGCAACCGAGGCGGCCGACAACAGCCATCGTCGGTCGCCTCACTCCTTTGATTCAACCTTTAGTCCAGGTCGGACTGGACCTAAGTCCTTAAAATAATAAAAAAATTTTTGTTTGCATTATCCAGTGGTTTCCAACACAAGACGCGCTGCGCCGTAGAATTCCTGGACCTTAGCCCTAAAGTTTCCTGGACCAAGGCCGAGAAGTATTGCGTACACGTTGGAGCAAAGAAACCTCTGGACCTTCATTCTAGCAGTCACTCGAATGAATCCCTCCTTAGGCGGATAGCTCACCTCACACAAGGGACAGTCACCCCAAGTGTGAGCGTGGGCCCGCTCCAATCTAAAAAAAGTTTTAGGCATTTTTAAATTTTTAGATTTTAGAACCCCAATGCGAGCTTCGGTGGGTCGGAACCGCGTTGGCTTATATCCTAAGGAGGATTACATGGGCTTAAGAATTCAGACCAATATGGCGTCTATCTCTGCACAAAGGGTGTTGTCTATTCAGCAAAAAAGAGCTGAACATGCAACAGCCGCTCTTGCTTCAGGATCGCGTATCGTAAAAGCATCTGACGATGCTGCCGGTCTCGCGATTTCCGAGAATATCCGCGGTCAGATCCGTGGTATCGGTCAGGCAAGAAACAATGCCTTCAATGCAACTTCAGCAATTCAAGTGTCTGAGGGTGGATTGAACGAGGTCAGTAATATCTTGATCCGCTTGCGTGAGTTAGGAGTACAAGCTGCTTCTGACCATATCGGTGAGCGTGAGCGCGGATTCCTGAACCTAGAGGCAACACAACTCGTACAAGAAGCCGATCGTATCGCTAGAACCACAGTGTTTGGTGATAAACGACTCTTGGACGGATCTGGCGGTGAGATGGAGTTCCAAGTGGGCGCCTTCGCCGGTGATGAAAACATTATTAAATACGATCTAGGTGCGGATGCAACAGCATCTGAACTGGGAATTGATGGACTTGAAGTAGGTACAAAAGGTGATGCTCGTACGGCTCTTAAAACCGTCGACGACGCTCTCGTAAAAGTGAGTAGTCTGCGAGCAAACTTCGGTGCGGTACAAAGTCGTCTGGATTCAACAGTAGCCAACTTGGATATCCAGTATGAAAACTTAACGGCTGCGAACTCTCGTATCCGTGACACAGACGTAGCGAAGGAAACTTCGGAAATGACGTCTGCCAATATCCTGCAACAAGCAGCGGTGGGAGTTTTGGCTCAAGCCAACCAAACACCAGCGGTTGCATTGAAACTCTTATAATAAATTTTCACTGAGCTAATTGATTCAGTGATATCAAGGTGGGTCTGTGAAAGATACTGTTCACGGATCCACCATGCCTCAAAACTTGTTTGAGGAGTCTAGGTAATGTTTCGAATATTACATGGACTCTTGAGATAACTTTAATTTTAAAGGGACTCCAGCGGGAATGGAGTTCACATATTTACGAGTAGTCGCCCACAAAAACTACTCTTAAGCCCACCCCGGGAGACGCAAGTCTTTCGGGGTTTTTTTATTGTCTGCATGGACAAGCCTCTGTTTGCATCCTAAGATGTAAATAACTTCGAGGTAACAGCTATGCGTCTATTAAAAATCTTTGCACCGCTTGTTTTTTTATTATTAGGGGCTTGTCAGAGCACACCGAAGTGTGGACCCGAGATTCGAGCCGCCTTCGACGTAGGCTCCGGCTCTACCAAAATGAAAGTCGCTGAAATCAATACCTGTACTCAGATGATACAAAAGGTGGTTCTTGAAGAACAAGTAAAGGTGGACTACCGCGATGCTCTTGAGAAAAATCCCGAAGGTGTTTTTACTGAGAAAATACAAAAAGACGGGTTAACCGCTTTAGAAGCTTTAAAAATGCAAGCGCGTGCTAAAGGTGCCCGTAAATTTACGGGAATCGCAACGGCTGCTTTCCGCCAGGCTAAAAATGGCGAAGCATTTGCAAAATCAATCCGTGAAAAACTGGGAATCCCTGTGCGTATAATCTCGCAAAATGAGGAAGCGATGTTGGGCTTCAATGCGGTCGTCGTCAAAGAGCGCGTTGCTCCTACAGACCTCGTTGTATGGGATATTGGCGGTGGCAGTCAGCAGATGATGGCCTTAGACGAAAAGTCAGAGCCGGTAATTTATTATGGCAACTTGGCATCGGTTAGTTTCAAGAATCATGTGATTGCAAAAATACAGAAGAAGGACCTCGCGAAAGTAGAATCGCCAAATCCCCTGAAAAAAAATGATGTTAAAAAAGCTTTGGCGTACATCGACGGCGAAGTAAAAAACTCGGTACCAGAAAATCTCCGTACAAAACTTGTGAATGCTAGAATCTTTGGTATTGGCGGCGTTCTTAGTAAGTCGGTTCCCCGTCAAGTTGTCGAGGGCGTCGATCTTTCTCAAAAAAACATTCAGGCAGCGATGGATAAAAGAGCCGGGATGACCGATGCGCAAATCAATGATCCATACTCTGCAACTGAAATAACGAATTTACTTTTGGTTTATGGTTTTATGAAAAATCTAAATATTTCCAATTATTCTAAGACCGATGTCAGCCTTGTCGATGGCTTATGGTTGAGTGAAGGTATTTGGCAATAGAGGCCCACGTGAAACAAGAAAGCTGGAAAACCCGCATTTTCCGATATGGAATTAATCTCTACCCAATGTTCTTTGGAACAGGCGGGAAGGTTCTATTTATTTCCGGGGATTGGCATCAGGTCAGAGTCCGCTTAAAACTGAATATTTGGACACGCAATTATGTCGGCACGATCTTCGGCGGCAGCATGTTTGCTGCGACCGACCCGATGTATATGGTGATGCTCATTAATATTCTGGGTAAGGACTATGTCGCCTGGGATAAATCTGCCTGCATCCAATTTAAAAAACCGGGTAAAGGAAAACTCATAGCAGAGTTTGAATATACTGAAGCTGAGATAGCCGACATCAAACGTATCACCCAAGAAAACGGGAAGTACGAATTCAAAAAGGCGACGAATTGGATTGATCGTTCTGGCGAGACTGTGTCGGTGGTTGATCGCACTTTATATGTTGCTACGAAAGAATACTACAAAGCGCGCAATGAGCGCCGTAAACAACAGGCAGCTCAATCTTAATAAGGCTCTAGCGCTTTACATTCGCTTAAGCTCAGCGTGACAGGCTCGCTGAGCTGCAATTCTGAAAAAGATCGAATCCAGGTATGGCTCGAGATCTCGAGACTCTTAAAATTAATATTACGGCTTTTAGGATATTTTAAATTCAGCACGCTGACGTTGGGTTCAAGCCACGTTCTTTGTGTGCCTTCACTTGCGATCTCTTTTTCGCCTTCGGTGACTTTGATCTTATATTTAAAGCTTCTAATTTTGTGGGGTTCTCCGCCGTCGTCTTTTAAGCAATTGAACTTTACCTTCAGCGAGATCGCCTTTTGCTCGGGGGTTACATCGACGACGGTCAGACCTAGTGGTCTTGTAAGAGCGGCGCTGGGATTTCTTTTACTCGCAGACTTTGTACCGCTAAAGACGGAACAGCCCACTAAGAAAAATCCAATATAAAGAAAGAGAGTGGTTTTCAGTGTCACTCTCAAGTTCTAACAGCTCTCTCAGAGAGTGACCAGAGTGTAAAAACACAGCTCGACCAAGACGTTTATCTGCCAAGACTAAGATCGCTCATCATATAGTCCTGTTCAAACTCGACGGGACCCACGTCGCCTCGACTTTTTTCCTGGACCTTGATCCTGAAAACCTAGCCGAAGAGTCTGTTTTTTCAGGATGAAGGTCCAGTTCACATCCGACGATAGTCTAGTTTCGCTGGACGCGACTAAAGCCTTTCACGACCTCGCCGAAAGGTATGTCAACAGCAACGACGACACCTCGACTGAGCTGGGCTGAGAAGAACTTACGGAGTGACTGCCAAGAGTTCATCGCTAGCAGGCCAAGCAAAGAAGAAGTGAAGTCACCAACGTGTACAAACTGGCGGTCTAAATAGGTATAAGGCCGCCGATAAAAATGGAGGTCCCAGATGGGAATCAGAATTTCGACAAACGTAGCTTCTATCAACGCGCAGAGAACAATGAGTAATGGTCAGCGCGAAATCCAAAAGAGCATGGCTCAATTGGCTTCAGGTTCTCGTATCACTAAATCAGCAGATGATGCTGCAGGTTTAGCAATCAGTGAAAATTTAAAATCTCAAGGCCGTAGTATGGTTCAAGCTCAACGTAACGCCAACGATGGTATCTCGATGGTACAAACTGCAGAAGGTGGTTTGAACGAAGTGAGCGCTATCTTGACTCGTATCCGTGAGTTGGGCATCCAGGCAGCTTCTGACACCGTAGGTGATCGTGAGCGTGGTTTCACTGACAAAGAGGTTCAACAACTTAAAGCAGAAATGCAACGTATCGCTCAAACAACTCGTTTCGGTAATACTCAGCTTTTGAATGGTTCTGGTAATACATTTGATTTCCAAGTAGGTATTAACAACGTAGATTCTGAAGATCGTATTCAGTACGACGCTTCAATGACAAATGCATCTATCGACGAATTGGGTGTAGACGGTATCGATTTCACAACTAAAGAAGGCGCTCAAGAAGCTCTTGCTCAGTTGGATGATGCTCAATTCAAAGTAAACGGATTCCGCGCAAGTCTCGGTGCGATTCAAAATCGCTTGCAATCTACTGCCGACAACTTGGGTGTAATGCACGAAAACATCTCAGCTGCAAACTCTCGTATCCGTGATACAGACGTAGCTGCTGCGACTTCCGAGATGACAAGAAACAGTATCTTGCTGAATGCAAATACAAGTGTTCTTGGACAAGCAAATCAAGTTCCACAACTTGCTTTGAAACTTCTTGGATAATTTTTAGGTAATTAATTAAAAGAGGGGGTTTTCTCCATAATCCCCTCGGTGCCAACCTATCAGGAGGGTTCATACTGGACTCTCCTGGGTACTTAGGACTGGTTTTTTGCTCGAAATTTAAACAATTTCAGTGAGAGCCGATAAGTAGGTTGATGAATATCAAAGGTCTTTTAGGAAACATGTTGCCAACGAGTCCCTTGCGTCCCGCAGAGAAAACTGAGCGGGCGATCAAGTCGGATTCATCTTCGGCAGACCGCGATGCCAACGGTCAACAGGCAGGCGGTGGTGAGCAGCAACAGCGCGAACCGATGACGGACGAGCAGTTGCAAAAGGCCCTCGAGCATTTACGAAATCTTCCGGGAGTGAAAGATCATAACTGGACGGTCGAGTTAAGTGTGAATGAAGCGAAAAGATTCGCGATAGTGAAAGACCTCAACGGCAATGTCATTCGCCGTATTCCTGAGGCAGATCTCTGGACTCTTCCATCGGCCACTGAGCCGAGCAAGGGCCAACTTCTTAAAAAAACAGCTTAGTAATTTCTAGCTAGCAATGACCCTCGGTCTTTGCGCCTACCTTTTTTCTAAACAAGGATTTGGAGATATTGGCGAGTGGCTTTGGGCTCTTCCCGTCGGGGGTCGGCCTTCCGGGCCTTCGCAAGCGCCACGCCTTTGGCGTGGTTCGCGCCATCCAGGCGCCGCTTGAAGCCCCCTTTTGTAAGAGCCCAAAGCCACTCGCCAATATCTCCAAATTTGCTTCGAAAGCAGGACTTTGAATGTCTTGTTTTTTTGCGCCAGAAAATGGTGTTGGAAAAAGAAAAAGGCACCAACCTTTTAGTCAGTGCCTTCTTTGAATGAGATCGGCTAATTTTCTGGTGCTTTAGGTTCTACTTCCTTTGGATGACACCATTACTAATATCCAAACAGCCACAAGACTGTAGTTCTTTTAACAGCAGCCCAGCATCCTCGAAAATTTCGGAGAGTAACTTCGTTGCCGCAGTCATTGAATAACTTTTATTTGGTGAAAAGTTATTGGCAATCTTCTCCATAACCCATTGACGCTTCTTTTTTTGAACCGGAATTTTTACCAGACGGCCATATTTAAAAAAGCTCTTTAATACTTTTTCTTTATAAGCGAGTTCGATTTTATCTTGCTCATGGATAGTTGAAGCAAAACCTAATACCATATCCTTTACTCGAAGATCGGCGACGCTAGGTATTGCAGAATATATCGTGTAATACTGTTCCCTTCGTGAGGTGACTAAGCCAGCATCACAAAGTTTTTTTACGTGAAATGAAACAGTAGACGGGGATAACTTTAATCGCTCGGAGATAACTTCAATGTAAGCATCTCGATCTAGTAGAAGCTTAAAAATTTCTAATCGAGACTCATCTGCAAGTGCTTTAAGCATCATTAAAGCTTTCATTAGTTAACCCTGGCAAAGTGCAATCTTCGGCGGATGCCGTCTAGAAAAGATAATTTAATCTTACCAATTTCTATTTCTTTTTCTAAGTCATGCTTTAAATCCATTGCAAACTTTTGAGAGAAATCAAGTTCCATTCGTTCCAAAAGATCTAAGAGAGCTAGATAAACACGTTCTCCCTCTGGAGATTCCGCAAACCTTTGTAGAGCAGGCAAGTTCTTACCGGATTGGACCCCATCAGAGTATTTGTCTGTCATTGTTAAGTAGATTTCTGAAAATTCATCGATAATTTTAATTTCAATTTTCTCATCTAATTTGCCCCGAAGCGCTATTTTCATAATAGCCTGAAGTTCTTTTGTCTTACTTTTAAATACCTCTGAATTAAACATGGCTGCCTCTCTATTTAATTCGATATTAATCGAACTAAATAGGCATGTCAATTTCAATTCGATAAGTGTCGAATTACTTTATTGGTGCGCCGAATTCTTGCTATAGCATCTAATCACTAAGAGCCTCAAGTGCGCGTGTTTACACTGATTTCTTGATTTTAAATAAAGCAATTTTGTGACGACCATTCGAGCCACACATTACAAAGTGTAGTGTCAGGGTTCTGGACAGTTAGACCATTATTTCAAAGATTCATGACTCCTCTTTCAAAACTGTAGCGCCCGCATATAATCGCACGATACCTAAGGGAGGCTATTTATGGCGCGCAAAACAATTAAGAAAAAAACCACAACCAGAAAACCCCGCACTCAGTCTAAAAAGAAGGGTGTTAAAGGTGCGTTTGCTGGTGGCATCCTTGGTGCTGTCGTAGGCCTTACCATTGGTGGTATTGGCATCGCTGCGATGGGAACTGCTATCGGAATTCCAGCTGTTGCTGTCGTTGCAGCTCTTGGCGCTGGTGGCGCAGTTGCTGGTAACTTGACTTCGCGCTAGTTAAAAAAGTACGGAGCCACTTTTTCGGATCATCTTTAATCTGAGAATGGTGGCTCTTTTGCTGGTCGCAGGACTATAATTCATAGAATTTGGCCTTTGAAATAAAAAATTCTGAACCTTCGCTCTTCTTTTCTAACTTACAAGATTTCTAACATTCCACGACCAATGGTCGCCTAAATCCATATAAAAGATCTTATCTGCAAAAGCTCGATCAGAGCCTGGTACTTCTTTTCGAAGGTCGAGACTAGTGTCAAAAAACCCGCGCAAAATAGGGCTTTCCAGGCCGATTCGAGCTTTGTCCAGGTCATTTGATTGACTCACTGTTTTATTAAACTTCTGCGAGAATAAAAGTATCAGAACAGCTCTGATTTAGAAACTAGGATGGTTTCTAACACGTGAGTCAGGAGGACTCTCAAGTGGCTGGGATTCGTATCACCGGAATGGCTTCAGGTTTACCGCCGAACATAGTCGAGCAGATTATGGAAGCGGAACGCATTCCTGTGAAGAATATGGAAAATACGAAAGCCAAAAACGAGGACAAGCTCAAACTCGTAAGCGACCTCGAAACCAAAGTCAATGACATCACAAAATCTCTGGGTGAACTCACTAGTACAAAAGGTTTTGTCGATAAAAAATTAACGAGCGGTGATCCAAACATCGTCGAAGGAACTTTAGATCCTAACTTCGCAGTTCCCGGTGACTACAATATCGAAGTTATTCAGCTTGCACAAAAACCTGCGGCGATCTCTAACGGATTTCCAGACAAAGACAAAGCACAGTTGGGTGTTGGTTATATCAAATTCCAAACAGCTGACGGAGTTAAAGAAGTCTACATCAACGGCAGCAACTCTACTTTGAATGGTGTTGCTGATCAGATCAATTCTCAGAATCTTGGTTTAAGAGCTTCAGTTATTGAAGATCGTAAAGACAAAGACAATCCATATCGCCTGTTAGTAGCTGGTCTTGGAACCGGTGAAAACAATCAGATCGAGTTCCCGAAGATTTACATGTTGGACGGGGACCAGGATATGTATTTCGATGAATCCAAACCCGCACAAAATGCGAAAGTAAAAGTCGACGGGTTCGAAATCGAATTGCCTGAAAATAAAGTGACCGATCTTTTCCCTGGCGTGACGTTGGATTTAAGACAAGCGGCACCTGGCCGTGGCATCCGTATCAACGTCAAAGAAAATCTTGAAGTCATCAGTGGAAAGATTAAGAGCTTCGTGGACGCCTACAATGCGGCATTGGGTTTCGTTCAGCAGCAACACAAGCTCAATAACAATAATGGTAAAACTCCAACGATGGGTCCTTTGGGTGGTGATGGCCTCCTCAGAACCGTCGAGAGTTCATTACGTAACGTGATCTTGAATCCTCAGTACGGTGTAGAGACTCCGATTCGTCGTTTGAATGAATTGGGTATCGAGTTCAACCGTAACGGTACTTTGGATTTTAAACAGGACAAATTTAATAAAGTTTTGGCAGCAAACCCAGCGGGTGTTGCCGAATTTTTCAGAGGCGATGGTTTTAAAACTGGTTTCGTGGTGACGGTCAAGACGGCGGTCACGAATCTAGTGAACGGTCAGTTTGGTCCTATCGGCAACCGTAAAAAAGGGATGCAGGATAAGATCGACCAGATCAACAAGCGGATCGACAACAAAGAACGTCAGCTTGTGCAGAAGGAAGATAGTTTAAGAAAGAAATTCGCAGACTTAGAGTCGAAGATGTCCAAACTGAATCAGCAAATGGGTTCAGTGCAAGCAATGGGCGCATCGTTGGCTAAGCCTGCGGGATAATTGAATTGAAACTGAACACGGAAGTGGAGGCTTAGAGGAGAATTATGAAGAACGCCTATCAGAAGTACAAAAACACATCAATTCAGAGTGCCAGCAAAGAGAAGTTGCTGTTGATGCTCTATGAGGGAGCTATTCGTTTTACTAAAACAGCAATCAAAGCAGCTGAAGAGAAAAACATCGCTGAACGCGGATGGAATATCGGTAAGGCCTTTGACATTATTATGGAACTTAACAATACGCTGGACCACAAAGTTGGGGGCGATATTGCGAGGAACCTCGAGCAGCTCTACATGTTTATTATGGAGCAATTCACGAAAGCTAACATCTCAGGAGATCCAGAACCTCTTCGTGCTTCACTGAAGGTTCTAGAAAATCTGTATGAAGGATGGGTTCAAGCCATCGAGAAGATTAAAAAAGACGAAGCGGACGCAAAGAAATAGGAGAGCCCATGTTGAGAATCATCAGCTTGTTAGAAGAAAAAAATCACTATTTGGAAAAGTTCTACTCTCTAAACGAAAGCGAACTTGTAAATTTCTCGATGGGTCACTTCGAAGGCCTCGAGAATTTCTACAACACTCGCGAGAGAATTTTAGAAATCCTTAAATACATTGATAGCCAGTTAGAAGCCGCGAATTCGGAAATCGAAGACATGAACCAGTGCAGTGCTGAAGAGCGCCGTCAGGTTAAGTCTGCTATGGCCATCAAAGACGAATATGTTAGCCGCATTATTGAGCAAGACCTTGAAGTGCTTGCCTGCATTGAGGCTGCAAAATCGAATATTATTCGCGAACTTCAGGATGTGCGTCGAGTTCGTAAAGCAGTCGGCGGTTATAAAAGTCCGACCTTCAATAAACGTCTGGACGAAGAAGCTTAGTCAAATTCATGACGTCTGGCCCCCGAAGAAGAGTCAAACTCATGGCTCATGCGGGTGCCAGATCGAACTTATTCAAGTGTTACATATAAAATAGCATTGGCACCATGGTTGCTTTTCTAAAAGGGAGGACGAAGAACTCGTCCCTTTAAGGAGAAGGAACGCCGATGTTAGAATTACACAACCTTCAAAAGTCCAGTGACCTTACGACCGGTCCTGAAAATCTTTCGAATGTAGATCCAGTTAAACCCGAGATTTATTTTGACCGTCAAGCTGCGCTTCGCGAGTTTGATCGCGAAACGGAACTCGCTCGAAAGCAAGAGGTTCAAGACTCTCTCGATGAAAAGTCGGCGACTCTCCTCGCAAACGCTCGCGTATTGATGAAGCATCAGGAATATTCCCTGGCTTTGAATCTTCTGCGTACGGCGTCTAATCGCAACTCGAAAAATATGGCTGTCATTAACTTATTGGCAGACTGCCTCGAGAAAACTCAACGCTTTGATGAAGCACTTAAAGTACGTAATGCAGCCGTACGTGTAGAGTGCAGCTTCGATCAAGTTCAGAAGCTTGCGACTCTTTACTACAAGCTCGGTCGTGACGAAGAGGCACTTCGCCAATACTTCGAAGCGTTGTCTCTGTTAACAGAAGAGAACGAAGCTATTTTTGATATTTATAAAAACATGGGAAATATTCTTGTGCGCCAAGGAGACTTCGAAGGTGCAGAGGAGTATTACAATAAGGCTTATACCCTAAATCCACAGTCAGACACATTGCTTGTTAACTTCGGGACACTTGAAGTGCAACGACAAGATTATGACAAGTCACTTTATTGTTTCCGCCAAGCCGTAGAAGCCAATTCTAAGAATGACAAAGCTTGGGTAGGACTTGCGATGGTGCATGCTCAGTTCGGAGATCAAGAGCTTGCATGGGCAAATCTGGAAACTGCTGTGGATATCAACCCAGCAAACAGAACTGCAGTTCTGCTTCTTGCAAATTGGGGTCTGCGTGACAGCCGCCAGGAGCAAGGAATTGCCGTCCTTCAAGATTATCTAGGCCGCGTCGAGTTTGACGAAGATCTATCTTTGGTGCTGATCAACCTTTATTGCAGCACAAGCCAAATTGCAGAAGCCAAGCTTGAGTGTGAACGCGTGCTTTTGTGGAATCCGGCAAATCAAGAAGTGGCCTCTTTGCGCGAGAAACTAAAAAACATCAAGAAAGCATAAATTATGAGCATCATTTCATTTTCTGAAAACAGTGAAGGATATTTGATTCCGTTAGAAGACCAAAAAGCTTTGTGCAGCTTTGAAAATCCAATTGAAGAAGCTGAAAAGTGGGTCGCACAACAAAACGTGACAATCTCTAACGAGATCGTTCTCTTAGGTTTGGGCGCCGGCTTTCATTTGAAAGCTTTGAAAGAAGCTCATCCGTATTTGAAAATTCACGTGATTGAAGTGCGTGACCAGTTGTTGCCTATCTATAAGAAGCAGATTCAATCTCAGGTCGAGAACTATTCTTGTTTCCAAAGTCTTGATGCGCTTCTTGCTTCTGATGCTTTTGAGAACATCATTATGAAGTCTTTGCCGGTTTATTTCATGAGAAGTTCTTGGGGGGCCCAAGAAGACCTATTCTATTCTTTGTGGAAGAACCTCACAGGCCGCTCTGTTTATGCAATTGCAAAACAATTCGCAAATCTTGGAGTTGAGATCGACGAAGGAACATTGTCGTCTTTACAACAAACTGAAAAGCCACTGTCTATCAAAGAGGCGACGGACATCATCGTGAATTCTGACAGCCAAGTTGCAAAAGAAAACCGTGGTTATTTTGAAACCTTGAGAGAACTGCTGAAATGATGATTTTGGGGATTTCACTTTTAAGATTGGGGGATTTGATTTTGCAAAAACCCCTGATTGAGGGTTTGCGTAAAAAGCATCCTCAAAGTGAAATTCATTTGCTGATCAACAAGCAGTTTTCGCAAGTAGAGTTTCTTTTCGAAGGCTTAGTGGATCGTTTTATTTATTTTGATCGCGAGTCTTTACAAAAAAGCTGCGGCGAAAAAGAATACAATATCCTTTGGGGCTACCATCAGCTGAAAAGTTTGGTTGATGATATTAATAAGAACACTTACGAAACAGTTTACAACTTTACTCACAATCGCTTAACGGCGCACTTGGCGGGAATGATCAATTCTTCCAATAAAGTTGGCATCTATTCCGTTCAAGGTCAATTTTATGGCCTGACAAATCCGTGGATTCAATTTTTCAATAACTACTTTGGCAGACCTGAAGCGACGGGCTTTCACTATACGGAACTCTTAGCGCGTGCTTTGGAGATTCCTCTGCAGCAACCCTCGATTAAATGGAAACGCCCGCACCTTCTGAAGACGATCCTTATACAGCCTTTAACAAGTGACGTGAAAAAGAACTGGAGCTTACAGAAATACAAAGCTCTGGCAGAGCGGTTACAGCAAGAGACCGGCTATCAAGTCAAAGTTTTGGGTGCGCCATTTGAGAAAGCACAGCTCAGCACGGTTTTTGACGAAAAAGATCTTTATATTTGCGATTTCAACAATGCCGCAAAAGCCTTGCAGGACGCGGCTTTGCTGGTGACAGGCGACACAAGTGTAAAACACTTGGCGGCACTTTATGACGTTCCAATATTAGAGCTGTCTTTGGGCAGTAGCCAGCCGTTACAGGTAGGAGCCTACTCTAACAATGCGGTCATTTTGCAACCAAGAGTGGCTTGTGGTCCTTGCCCTCATTCTAGTCCATGTTCACAGCGGTCTCATCTTTGTGGAGAGAGCTTGGATGTAGAGCCGGTTTTTGAATCGGCACGCATGTTATTGAATTTAGAAAGAACCGAATGGCTACAATTTAGCCAGAAAAATCCGGATTTAAATGTTTTAAGAACAGAGATCGGGGATTTGATGGGTTGGACCATCCAATGCCTATCACTGGCGCAAAAGAATCAATTTGAACAAGTTATTCAAAAAAAGACGATGATCGTCGAAGAACTCAATCGACGTCATCAAGCAGTTAAGGGAGCCTCCAATGAACAACGAACTAGAAAGTTACCTGACAGTGGCGCTGAAGCGTCTTGAAAAGGCCTATAAAGAGGTTTTGAAAACTCAGGGCTACAATGAAGAGACAGAAAAATTAAAACTACTTACAGAACTCGTTAAAGAACAGGGAAGTCATGAAAATTCTAGTGCTTCAACTCGCTAGACTTGGCGACATCTACATGACGTGGCCCGCTTTGCGCGCCATTAAAAGAATGCATCCGAATTGCGAGTTGCATTTCTTAACACGCTCGAAGTTTGGCGCAGCGACAGAAGGCCTCAAAGTCGTAGACCATCATCTTCAAATGCCGACCAAATTCTTTTTGGAGCCTCTTATTCAGCCGACGCTGGATTTAGAAGATGCGATGAAGCGTCTTGGAACCTTTGTCGACGCTCTAAAAGCGGAAGAGTATGACTGGGTGATTAACTATACATTCTCTCCGGCTTCCAGTTATCTGACCCATGCGATTACCGGTCCGAAGACTCGAGTGACTGGTTATACTCGTCACTCGGACGGGTTCTTGGGAATTCCAGATGAAGTCAGTGCCTATTTTTATGCTCAGGCCGGAGTGACTGGGTATAACCGTGTCCATTTGACGGATCTATTTATTTCGATGTTGGGCTATGACTATGTTGATTCCGACTGGGATCCGCCACAAGTGGATGGCCGTGACTTCGGATTGCCCGAGAAATTTATATTGGCTCATATCGGCGCATCCGAAGCTAAAAAATCTCTGCCACCTTTTAAGTGGGCGCGTGTTCTAAAAAACTTCTTTGATCATAATCTTGAAACACCTGTAGTGATGATCGGCGCAGCCAACGAAAGAAATTTGGGCGAAGCGATCGAAGCTGGTGTTAGTCGTGGTCGTATCATTAACTTGATTGGGCAAACTCAGCTCAGAGAAGTTTTCCATCTTTTGAAAAGCGCGCAAATGCTCGTGGGCTGTGATAGTGCTCCGATGCATATGGCAGGTTTAACCAATACACCGTGCTTAAATATTAGTTTTGATTCCGTGAATTTCTGGGAGACCGGTCCAAAAGCGACCCACAGCTTTATTTACAAAGCCAGTTTCCCCGAGGACGTGGTTTCGGAAGAGCTGGGTGCATATATGCATCAGGTTTTGCAAGGCAAAGCGCCCGCAGAACTCATTCAGCGCAGTTCAGGTTTAGAAAGCTACCAAGTTCCACAAGAAGATCCCCAAGAACTCTTTACTTGGAACTTGGTTCAAGCATTGTACTTGAGCGGTAACTTCCCGGTGACGGACAACCTTCAGTTCTGTCAGGCCATTTCGAAAATTTACGAGGTCAATGATCTTGCTCGGCAGAACATCCGCCAGATCCCCGACAAAGGTCTGGAAGTGATGGCGCCGTTGTTAGACCGAGCAGACGAGGTCATCGCAGCTGTGGCGCGTGTTATGCCTTCGGTAGCGCCTATTGTGAAGTGGTATCAAACTGAAAAGGCACGTATTCCGGCAGGAAGTCAGGAAGAAGTGGCGCAGTGGACCTTAGAGGTCCATGAAAAGCTGCAAAGAATCTTGAGCGTTTATATGCTTGAAGATAGCATTAAAGCTCATGAATCAAACTTTAAAGAGTGATGCTCATCCTATTTTGTGGATTTCGAAAGAGCCTTTGCCGCAGGAATACCGTGGCTTAGGCTTGAGCATGAAGGTGGATTGGGCCGAGGCTCAGTCCGCCATTCAAGCAGAGCGCCTTTTGCAAACCGGCCGTTTCTCGGTGGTTTTGGTCTCTTCTGATATGGAAGAGAACGTCGCTCTGGATTTGCTGTATCTTGCAAAAATTCATCAAGCCTTTTCAAGTCGTATCTTTCGCTCTGAAGAAATGAGCGAGCGTGTGATCCGCGAAGGCATTAATCGCGGCCAAGTGCTAAGAATTATTCCTCAAGAGCTGGATATAAAAACCTTTCAAGGATTTTTGAACGGGGCTTTGGAAAAGCATCTGCAACGTTCGCAACAATCTCAGTTGTTGAGAGAGTCTTCGCGCCAGAACCGCGAGCTTGAAGGACTTACCAATAGCTTGGAAGAAATCGTTGAAGAGCGGACTTTGCATATCGAGATTTCTCATACAGAAGAAAGCGAAAAGCTTAGCCGCGAACGATTGCTGATCCGTTTTATCAAAGAATTGGCTGCGCAAGGTTCCTTCGAAGACATTCTGCAGGTTTTGCGTCGAGAATTGCGTAAATTTCATAAATTAGGTGATCCGATTTTGGCTTTCCGTTTCGGAGGTTCAAAAACTTCTTTGATGAGCTTTCATGGTGGACAGTTCACTCAGTCTGAAAGCGCGATCGATATTGAGTTTCCGGACAAGTATCATGCAAATCACCCGGGCTTGGTGAAGAGTTTTGCAAATCACTATGGGCGTCCGTTTATTAAAACCCTGATGTTCCCTTTGGAATTGAAGTTGATTCGCCAGTTGGACGAAGGAAAAGCCGAAGCAATTTTATGTTTTGAAAGTTCTTTGGCGGATAAAGAACTAGCGTTCTTCTTAGAATATATCAATGACCGCTTAGGCCCCTTGAGTATGGCTCTGGACCGTGTACTTTTAGAAAATAGACTTTCTATTTTTTCATACCGTTGGGAAAAAACTTTCGACAGCATGAAAGATCCTATCGCCATTGTCGATGTGGATTACGAAGTCGTACGCTCTAATAAAAAGTTTTCTGAACAACTGGTTGGACAAAGATGTCATGAGCGTTTTGCGGGAAGAACCGATATTTGCCCTGGTTGTCCAGTTTCTCAAGCGCTGAAAGATAAAACATCTGAAAGTGGGCAGATCCAAGTGGGATCTCGCACGTACCAAGTTTACAGTTACCCAGTTGTGATTGAAAGTGGCAGCCGTTCTACGAATGTCGTGAACCAGTACGTCGATATTACGGAATCTCGTGAGTTGTACTTAAAGGTTCTGCAAAGCGAGAAAATGGGTGCCATCGGAAAACTTGCGGGCCACATCGCCCACGAGCTGAACAATCCCCTAACAGGATTGAGATCCTTGGCACAAGTACTTTTGCAAGAAGCTCCGAAAGGGGAATCTTTGCATTCAGACTTGCAAGAAATTGAAAAGGCCGCGCTTCGCTCGCAGAAAATTATTAAAAATCTTTTGGAGTTTTCGCAGAACGACAGTCAACCTCAGGTTCTGATTTCTGTGGATGAAATCGTGGAAAAGACGCTACCAATGCTGAAGACAGCGCTACGCTCTCATCGCTTCCAACTAAATCTGAAGTCTCGCGAGGCTTTGGTGGAAGTCGAGCCGCATTTGCTGCAACAGGTGGTTTTCAATTTGGTGAACAACGCCTGCCAAGCGATGAAGGACCCGGGGACTTTGACGGTGAGTGCCGTTATTTCGTCACAACACCCACGCTTTGTTGAACTGAGCGTCAGGGATACCGGGGCAGGGATTCCCAAAGATATTCAAAATAAAATATTCGAAGCCTTTTTTACCACAAAAAAAGAAGGACTTGGCACCGGGCTTGGTTTAAGTATGTCGAGATCCATTGTGGAACGATTTGGTGGCGAAATTCGCTTTGATTCCGAGATGGGAAAAGGCACCGTGTTTTACATCAATCTTCCGATTAGAGAGATGGCGAAATGAAAATCTTAGTTGTCGATGATGAACCTCTTGTGCGGAGATCCTTGGGCCGAGCGCTGAAAAGCCGGGGGCACGAGATTTTGGAAGCCGAAGATGGTTTGCAGGGTCTGACGATGTGGCGCGAACAAAAGCCTGATTTGGTTTTTTTGGATGTGCTTATGCCAAAGATGACGGGCCCTCAAGTATTGGCTGAGATGGGTTCTCAGCACAACGGCAAAGTGATTTTAATTTCGGCGTTTTCCGGAGAGCACAATATGGAAACCGCAGTGCAAATGGGTGCGGACTTGTTTATTCCTAAACCCTTTGAAGATATTTTCTCGATTGTGAGTGTGGCTGAGGACTTGGTGAAATGAGAATTATTTCTGGCAAATACAAAGGGCATCCGTTGGTAGAATTCAAAGCGGATCACATTCGTCCCACAACAGACCGTGTGAAAGAAACTTTGTTTAATAAATTGATGTTTGAGCTTGAAGGAACCAAAGTTTTGGATTTGTTTGCCGGAACTGGAAATCTTGGGATCGAAGCTCTGTCCCGTGGGGCCCGCGAAGTGACTTTTGTGGAAAAGCACCCCAAGTCCTTGGAAATCTTGAAAAAGAACCTGGCAAAACTAAAAATCCCGGCCGTCGATTACAAAATCATCAATGCGGACGTCTTAACCTATCTGAAAAAGTACAACGACGAACCGTTTGATATCATTTTTGCGGACCCGCCATTTACAGAAAAAATGGCCCACGCAGTCATGGAGCATGCAAGCCTTAGTCAGGCCTTTGGAGCTCACACTCTATTGACGATTGAGTCGGAACGACGCGAGCGTATGGAGGATTTGTACGGCGATCTAGAGCGTTACGACCATCGCGAGTTTGGCGACAAAATCCTTTCTTTCTTCTCGAAAAAACGAGATAAAGAAAGCCATGAGTAAGGTCGCAGTTTATCCCGGCAGTTTTGATCCCATCACTCTTGGCCACGTCGATATTATCCAAAGAATTTCGCATCTCTATGAAGAGACCGTGGTCTTGATTTCGCAATCTCCGAACAAGGCATCTTTGTTCACACCTCAGGAACGAAAAGAACTTATCGAAAGAAGTCTGTCGCATCTTAAAAATGTGCGCGTGGATATTCACGAGGGGCTTACGACGGACTACATGAAAACTGTGAACTCACAAGTGATCGTGCGCGGATTGCGTGCGGTTGTGGATTTTGAATACGAGCTCACCATGGCCAATATGAACAAGATGCTGGCTCCGAGTATTGAAACACTCTTGGTCTTCGCGGATCCGAAGTACTACTTCATTTCTTCGCGCGGAGTGAAAGAGGTGGCTCAGCACGGTGGTTCTTTGCAAGGTCTCGTGACAGATGTTGTGGCGGATGCCCTGACCAAAAAAATGAAGAGGTCCAAATGATTTTATCTAAAAGAGCTCAGAACTTAAAAACCTCTCCAACTCTTTTCTTGGTGGCTAAAGCGAAAGAGCTTCAAGCTAAAGGACATCCGGTCATCTCTTTGACGGTGGGTGAGCCTGATTGGCCAACTTTCCCAGTGGCTGCCAGAGCGGGCCAAGAGGCCATCGAAAAGGGCATCACAAAATACACGCCTGCTAACGGGACTGCGGAACTTCGCCAAGCAGTCGCAGACAAAATCAAACACGAAATCGGTCTTGAATACGGTGTTAAGAATGTCACTGTTGCTTCGGGTGCTAAGTTTATTATCTTTGGGGCTCTGCAAATGCTGTGCAGTCCTGGCGATGAAGTGATCATCAATTCTCCGTACTGGGTAAGCTATCCAACAATGGTAGAGCTTGCAGACGGTGTTCCTGTTGTCGTCGATTGTGGTGAAGCGGATCATTTCAAAATGACCCCTGAGAAACTTGAAAAAGCGATTACTCCAAAAACACGCGTTTTTCTGTTCTGCTCTCCGAGCAATCCGACAGGACTTGTCTATACGCATGAAGAGTTGAAAGCTTTGGCGCAAGTTTTAAACCGCCATCCTCATGTGATGGTGATTTCTGATGATATGTACAATCGCCTGATGTTTGACGGCTCTAAAGTGGCTCCACATATTTTGCATGTAGCTCCTGAGTTGAAAGACCGCGTAGTGCTTGTAAATGGGGGTTCTAAGGCTTACTCGATGACCGGGTGGCGCATTGGCTGGGCTGTGGGTCCAGAGAAGCTTATTACGGCGATGGGCGATTATCAGAGCCAGTCGACGGGATCACCGTCGAGCATTTCTCAGTACGCGGCTGTAGCAGCGCTGAAGCATACAGAGCCCGATATTGAAGCTGTCGTTAAAACTTTGATCCAAAGAAAAATTGCTGCGATGGAAGAGTTTAAAAAGGTCCCGCAATTGCGCGTGATCGAGCCCCAAGGTGCTTTCTACCTTTGGGTGGATATGAAGTCCTTGTATGGAAAGACATACAAAGGAACGAAGATCCATGGCTCTAAAGACTTCGCGGATATCTTATTGAACGAGTACTATGTTGCGACAGTGCCGGGTTCTGAGTGCGGTTGTGATGGGTATTTGCGTTTGAGCTTCGCTTGCTCTGAAGGGCAAATGAAAGAAGCCATCCAGAGGATGGCTTCTTGTATGGCTCAGTTAAGTTAATAATAATCCGTTATTTTAAATTACTGACTACATTTGTAGTTCAAGTGAACTACTTGTCCTTGGCTCAAAGCAGGGTTGAAAGTTACAACCGCACCGCTGACTGAGAAGGAATTGGTTGGAGCACCGCCGATGTCCACTTTTAGTGATCCAGCTACAGGCTCACACTCCAATGACAACTTATCAAGCTTGTTCACAACAACATCGCTGAACAGGTTCAGCTGCAAGTCTTGAGAACAGAGGCTTGCTACCTTACCATTCGTTAAGCGTGAAGCTTCCGCGTACACTGTACCAGTGTAGTGTGGAGAGTAGTAAGGAACGCCGTCTTTAATGAAGCTAGCGTTTTCGTTTAATTGCTTAGTACAAGCTTCAGATTCCGAGATGATCGAGTTAAAAGTGAAGCGAGCTGTATCTCCGAACACTGAGTTTGCTTGAGAGACTAGATTCGAAGGCATGTCTTGGAATTCCAAAACACGGATGCTGCCATCATTGTAGTTACGGCAAGCAGGAATCTCTTTATCGCCCAAAGCTGTATTTACACGAGAGCAGTTACCAGCAACGCTGCGTTCGTCTTCGTCAGACAAAAGAATTACAGCTACTGAAGAACCTTGGCGATAGCAACCAGTTGTATTGTTCGCGCCGCTAGATTTCCAGTTTGCAAAGTGGTTGTAAGCTGCTTTCACACCACGCTCGTCACCAGTTCCAGAGTCACCGGCGCCAAGAAGCGGAATTGTGTTATTAAAGATTTGACCGTTAGAAGCCAAAGCCGCCTTAGTCAAAACAGTCTGGTTGTTAGACCATGGGAGTGAAACCCCCCAGTGCCATGAACCGCCAGAGTAAGCGCCTGTGCAATATCCACCACGGCAATTATGAGTGCCTGTGCCAGTTGCCGTACCACCTTTATTCATATCAGTAGTAACGGTTAAGCACATTTGCCAGTCGATTTGCAGCTCATTCATACGAGCAGCCAAAGCCGTCATTGATTGCGCCATCTTTTGTTGAACGGCGATCATTGAAGCTGAGTTGTCGATAACAAGTAGGAAGTCTACTTGGTTTTTGTGGGCAGGTACTGTCAGATTATAATCTACTGTACGTGGACCACTTGGTGGTGGTGTAGGTGTCGGTGTAGATCCTGGAGTTCCGCCGCCGCCTGGTATGGCACCGTCGTCTCCATCGTCGCGGCCACCGCCGTCGTTGCCAGCGATATTACCGTCATCGCCAGGATTATTGCCTCCGGTGCCTGAAGTGGTTCCAGTTCCATCCGTAGATGAACTTGCAGTAAAACGTACATTTCCACAGGCAGCCAGAAACGAAATTAAGAGAAAAGAAGTCACAACCCCTGTAAGAGGTCTCTTAAAAATATTCTGAGCCATGGTATTCCCCCTGATAGAAAAGGTAACACACTAGGGACAATAGACAAACTTATAATTACCACATTCTTACTTTGAGACGGGCTATTGACGAGAGGATTTTTTTGAGGTGTCGAGTAGTTTTTCGAGTGAAAAACTACTCGACAGTCGGTCAGTTTTCTAACAGTGCTAGTTGTTACACTTGTAAGTCATAGTAACGCGTTTGCCTTCGACAATCGCGTTGTTAAATTTCAAGCTGGCGCCAGACAACGTATAGTCTGTTGTCGAGGCCCCATCGATTGCTACGCTTAAAGTACCTGCCACTGGAGCACACTCCAAAGTCAGAGTAGACAAAGAGTTCAGGATCTTATCTTTAAAGACATTTAGGTTCGTAGAGAAGTCACTCGCACAGATACTACCGATACCGCCGTTCGTTAGGCGAGACGTCTCCATATACTTAGTACCTTGATGGC
This sequence comes from Bdellovibrio sp. HCB337, assembly GCF_047302465.1. Classification (GTDB taxonomy): domain Bacteria; phylum Bdellovibrionota; class Bdellovibrionia; order Bdellovibrionales; family Bdellovibrionaceae; genus JACMRP01. The sequence continues at coordinate 611,426 of NZ_CP178621.1, forward strand.
TTGGGGCTTTTTCGCCCTTTTCATCTGCGGTATTGTCCTGGACGCTTTCGCAAGAGCTATCAGCTACTACGATCGAGTTAAATGTAAAGCGTACGTTCGCGCCGAACATGCTCTTTGCCTGAGTCAGGAGCGTATTCGGCATATCTGCAGGCTCTAAAGCCTTACAAGTTGCAGGGTCTTCGCGCATAGCAGATTTGATACGAGAACAATCGCCACCGACGCTGCGTTCGTCTTCATCTGAGATAACGATAACAGCTACAGCAGCATCTTTACGATAACAGCCACTTGTGCCAACAGCGCCCGGCTCACCATTATAGAAGTGGTGATAAGCTGCTTTGATACCGCGTTCGTCACCAGAACCTGCGACACCCGCGCCAATTGCGTTGATTGTCTTCGTGAAGATATCGTTCAAACCGCTCGTCCCTTTTTTAAGAACATAGCGAGGAGTCCCAGCAGCAGGCGAGTAGCCTTCCCAGTTTACAGAAGCACCCCAGTAGTATTTGCCGTCACTTAATTTTTGATCACGAGTTACAGTCACGCACATTTGCCAATCCATCGGAACGCTTTGGCTTTCCAATTGAGTAGCAAAGCCCGAAAGCTTGCTTGCAAGTTTCAACTGATCGGTTTTCATTGAACCGGAATCGTCGATCACTAACAGAAGATCTACTTTGTTAGGATTCGCAGGAACTACTTGAGAATATGTCACAGTCCGTGGAGATGCTGGAGTCGGCGTCGGTGTAGGAGTAGAGCCCGGAGGAGTCACCGTTGGAGTCGGTGTGCCACCTGGAGGAGTGACTGTCGGAGTTGGTGTACCGCCCGGAGGCGTTGCTGTTGGTGTAGGAGTAGCTCCACCATTATCGTTGTCGTCAACAGAGCCTGGGGTATTGTCGTCTACCTTTTGTTCGGTTTCGGCATGGAACTTCACGTTTCCACAGGCAGTTAATGCCAGAGATAGTACTACAGGAAGAAAAATTCCTTTGAAGATAGAAAATGACGGCGCCATGGATGTATCCCCCTTGTCTTAGATTAGCACAGTGTAGTTTAGAGACAAAGGTAGCCCCCGTCTATTGGTCTTGTGTTCGAAGATAAACAGGACCATAACAAAACTTTTGTCTCAAACTGAGACCTTGGTCTGTTGTGACGAATCCATCTTTTCCTCTAAACTGAATGCATATAAGAACACGACGGAGGCCCTGTGAGCTTTTGGGTATTAGCGCAAGTATTGGTGAATTTGGTTCTGGTGGCAGGAGTGGTCGGGATTTGGATGCGTTTTCAGCGCCCGCAAAAAGACGATCCGCGCTTGAGCAAGGGTTTGCAGCTGCTGCAAAGTAAAATCGCCGTTCTAGAAGACCTTTCAGATCGCACTGAGGTTCAAGTTCAACAGTTGACGACGCTGCTTGAGCAAAAGGTTCGTGAAATCCAACAACAAGTTCAGCACTCTGACAAACAATTGCAGAAGATTGAGCAGAGTATGCAAAAGAGCCTCGAAGTCGCAAAGATCTTCCAGGATCGTATTCCTCATAGTGAAATTGTTGAACGCCAAAGCACTATTAAATATGTCAAAGCGGCGCGTTTGGCTCATCAAGGGATGAGCGTACAAGAGATCGCTTCTCAGGTAGATCTTTCTTTGGGCGAAATCGAAATGATCGCGAAGGTGAATAAAGACCAACTTATGTTCTGCGAAGAAAGTCTGCCAGAGTGGGCACAGTCTTCGACAGAGCCAGCAATTGCGAAAGAAACGGACGTCGATGCTTTCCAAGAATCTAGAATTGATATGGAAGCACCACTAAGCCGAGAAGTTCCAGTGGATCTGACAAAAGCATTTGAGGTCCCAAAAGCAGATCAAGAAGCTCTTAAAAAATTGGGAGATGCCTTCAGACAAGCTTGCGAAACAGCAAACCATCTTCAGCAAGTGACTCAAGGATTTGTAGAGGACAATAAAGTTTCTAAGGGAACACCTGCAAAAGCGAGTGGTCCGGTGATTCGTCCCGTCACATTCCCACGCATCGAAGGCTAATCAAAAGCGTTAAATTTAAATTGAGATCTGGTCGGTGACGGTTGTGTTACCGACTTTATAAGCTTTCTTCTTGGGCCTTGTGCTCACTATCTTCGACCTCTAAAACTGTGGCATATATCATGTCATGGAAAAGTTACTAGAGAGCAAAGCGGAACGAAGTTTTCAAGTGCAGGATTTCCTAGCGCTCTTGAAAAGACATTGTAAGTTATTCGCCGGGACATTTTTAAGTTTTCTATTAGTGTCTATTCTTATCTATACATTCAGGATTCCTTACGTGGCAAAGGGTCGTCTGCTTGTGAATGACTCGCAGAACAGTTCTTTGCAGGCTTTTTCTACCTCTTATTTTGGCATGACCAAATCCGTGGCTGACGGAAAAAAAGGCAACACGCAGATCGGCAAGCAGATAGAAGTTTTAAGAACACGCGAGTTCTATCAAAAGCTTTTGCAACATCTTGAAGACAGATCCAAGAGCAAAGATCTCAGTGTTGAAGAACAAAAAGCATTTGAAAATATCAAAGTGAAATATTTGGATGATGCACTTAAGGATGAAGAAAGTCGTCTAAATTTTATTATGAAAATGGATGCTTGGTCCCAGACGAAACTTGAATCTGATTATGAAATCCGTATTTCTTTTTCGACTCCCTCCAGAGATCTGTCTTTATTTCTGACGAATGCGACACTAGAACTATCGTCGGAGTTCTTAAAAGAACGTGAAATGCAAGAGATCCACGAAGTCGAAAAGTTTATTACCGAACAAAAACAGGTCGTCGACAAAACTATTCAAGGCTTGGCTCAGGAATTAGCTCACTTTCAAACACAGCCTGAGAATCTCATTTCGATGACAAGCCGGGAAAAAGTTGGAGAATATCTGTCGGAGCTGATGGTGCGAATCAACGAAACCCGTCTCAAGATTGCTGAGAACACAAATGATATCGCCTTTCTCCAAGGAGAAAAAGGTGACGAGAAAAATGCGGGCAGCAATCTCTATGGAGTCGGCGGCCGGATCGAAGCGCTTCGTCTTGAAAACAAATTACTTAATAGCCGTCTGGGCGAACTGCGCCAATCCGTGGATCGTATTGGAAAACACCTAAAAGTCTTACCAGTGGCGATGCAAATGCTGGAAGATAAGCGCAAAAAATCCGAGCTTGAATATGCAAAATATAAAGAGCTCAGCGAAACGCTGGCTAAAGTTGAGGCACAGAAGTTGTCTATTCGTGATCGCTTTGAAATTCTGGAAAGAGCACGAAGAGACAATACGGGTCCCCAAGTCGATATTCTGACTTTGGGATGTTTGAGCTTCATCATGGCTTTGGTTTTTGGCCTGACCTTCATTTATTTCAAATATCTTTGGGTGCCAATGATTCAACCTAAAGAAAGCGTGCGTGATATAACGGTGATAGACGACGATCACAATCAAGATCCACGCGTCGTTATTGAAAACGCCAAAATTAAATTCCAACTCGGCAATCACGGCTCTGTTGAATAAGGCAGAGCTTTAGGAGTTTTTATGAAACATTCATGTTACATAATCTTTGTAGCACTTGGACTGCTCGCTTGTACAAAGGCTACGCCCGTAGATTTCAATGCTTCGATCGACGCCAACAAAAATGCAAAAAGTCTTTTAGAGTGGGATAGCTCTGAAGAAAATCCAAAAAAGTTATTTCAGAAATACCGTGAACAAGCCGCCAGTGATTCAACTATTGGCAAGACTGTTTGCGATGGGCTTGCAAAACTGAACGGGCAGGATTTGTCTTTGTTTGAAGAAGAAATCAATAGCTCAACCAATGCAGGTCTTTTGAAAGATTGTAAAAGCGATTTGAAAAAAACCTTAGAGGATTACTGGAAAGAACAGAAGGAGTCTCTGAAAGATAGCACTTTGAATTTTCGCTTTCAGCCCCGCGCGGAAAAACGCGATCTTTCAAAAGGCTATCGAGCCGCCACAGGAGATGTGCAGCCAAAAGAGTTGGTGTTGAGTTTCGACGACGGCCCCGAGCCGAGCCTTACGCCACGAATTTTAGATATCCTTGAGATGGTTCAAGCCAAGGTCATGTTTTTTCATGTAGGCCCGCATGTACGACAGAATCCTGCGATCGTGAAGCGGGCGGCGCTTGACGGGCATATCATGGGGTCTCACTCGATGACTCATCGATGTCTGGCTAGCAACGCGATTTGTGCCAAAGCCAATAACGGGACCCCGTTGACATTTGCAGAAGCCGAAGCAGAAATTCGCGGTGGGCACCAGGCCTTGCAAGACGTTTTGGGGTTTGTGGATCCGTTTTTTCGTTTTCCTTTTGGGGAATCCGATCCGGCGCTCAGCGCTTTTTTGGCCTCAAGGCAAGTAGGGCAATTTTATTGGAACGTCGATTCTGGTGACTGGAAAGCTCAGGACAATAAAGTCCTTTTGCAAAACGTTTTGGCGCAAATCGACAAAGTTCAACGAGGCATTGTTTTGTTTCACGATACTCAGCGCCGAACTCTGGAAATTCTGCCGCATTTTCTGAGAGCTATTTATGACCGTGGTTACACCCTAGTGGTTTTACAGCCCATGGATGAGCAGGCCCGCTACAACAGTCAACTAGTGACAAAGGCCCCTATTATTCCGTAATATAAGCGGCATGAGCCTGGTTGATATAGATCGCCCCTCTACTTGGAAATTTTATCGCAAAGGAATGTGTGATGGCTGTTGGGGCGGCTGTTGCACAATGCCTGTCGAAGTGCGCTTGAGCGACTTAATCCGTCTTGGAGTAGTCAGTGAAGATGAAGCGCTGGGCTCTATCAAAAAAATCGCAAAAAGGTTGATGAAAGAAGGCATTGTAAGCAGCTACCGTCAGGGGACGGAGCTCTTTATGCTGACTCAGAAATACGGTCGTGATTGCTATTTTCTCGACTCAAAAACCCGTCTTTGCACGGTCTACGAGAAGCGTCCTGACGTCTGTCGCGAGTTTCCCTCTATAGGGCCTCGTCCTGGCTGGTGTCCTGCCACTCGACAGAAATAGCAGGATGCTATTTATGAGCGTTAGCCCGAAGGGCAAGGGCAGAAGCCCGCAGCAAACAGGCTGTCTCAAAATAAGAATGTCTAAGTAGTATGCACACGTGCGCGCAAGTTGTCGTACTGCGCGCACAGTCCCAGGGTGAGACCCCCAGGACGCATATAGGCTGACCCTGCTGGCACATCCTTGGCTTATTGAATAGTTATAACAATAAGCGAGGTTTTTATGAGCAACACAAATCGATATGTATCAGGAATGTTTCTGGCTGCAGCGATTATAGCTTTTGGAAGTTTCTACTTCCTCCGCGGTGCCGTAAAAACCGTTCGCCAGGCCGAATTCGACATGTCTTTCAGCATGCCACGCCCTAAGAGCGCTCTTTATAACTTCTTCTTCGGCCTTGAAGGTCGCGAGATTAATCGTAAAGAAATCAATCCGTTCTCTAACACGGATGTTAAAACAGAAGCTGCGGGTGTTCGTAAGGACGCTCCTAAAATCGATCCTAAGAAGCAAGCTGCGGCTCAGAAAGCAGCGCAAAAACCAATCCTTCCAGCTCCACCAGCGGCAAAGCCTAAAGTGGACGTAACCGTGGTGGGTGAGGCGACGGCGACTCTAGGCGGTGATTCTGTAAGAAGTGGTGAGGCCACTCAGGCACCTGCTCCAACGAACTTTCAAGCTCAAACAACAACAGTTCCAGTGGGCGCGCAAACTCCAGTGGATAAAGACGGTATGAGTGCAGCTCAATGGCGCGCGTTGGTTGTAGGACAACCAACAAGAGCCAACGTGTTGAAATTGGTTTCTGCTTTTAACAACAAGCAAGTTGATTCAGCAGCCTTATACACAATCATGAACGACCTTTTACAAAGTTCAAATCCTGAAACCCAAGGTTTGGGTCTTGTGATCGGTCAAAGCGTACCAAGCTTGAGAAGCTTCTCGATTGTTTCTAATAGCTATGACAGGTTGGATCCAAATGTTAAAAAGAGTGCAGATTCTTACTTGGCAACTTATATGCAGACTTCTCGCTTGAGCATCTTGGCTTTGGCTCTTCAATCAGACGACAGCCAAGTAGTTCTTCATGCCGCTCAGGTGATGGTTGCGGGTCTTGAAAAAGTAAAAAATGGTCAAACGAATCCTAATGACGGTAACCGTTATGATTCTGGTCGCGGAGTTGTGGCATCAGGCACAGGCAAAACCTACACTCAGTTCGTTTCAATCCTTCAAGATTTGACGACAAGTGGTGACAGCACGATTGTTGGCCTTGCGCAAAACGCACTGACTCAAATCCAGTCCCTTTCAAACACCTAGACTAATTCCCCGAATTGGTTTTTGATGAAGACATGCTGAGAATACTCATCGCGGTCTTCATCTTTATTTTTACCTCTTCCGCTTTTGCGGCTTTGGACTTCCCACAGAATCTGAATGCTTCTGAACGCAAAACAGCTTTGAGTATCTTGGGTTTCGGCACGGCTTCGAAGCTGCTTTCAAGCCCTTACCCTTTGGGTGGTTTTCACGGCGTCGAAGTTGGGATGACCAGCGAGTATATTCCTTTAGCAGATCTTGCAGGCTTGGGAACAAAATCCAATTCGAAAACGGATCTGAATTATTTCAATTTGATGCTTGGAAAAGGTCTTTTCTATAACCTGGATCTTTTCGTGCATTTCATTCCGATGCCACAGGATGAGTCTGTGTCAGGTTACGGAGCCCAATTGCGTTGGGGCTTTTACGAAACGAAGTTCATGCCTGCAGCTTTAAGCTTAGTCGTGCATGGTTCGGGTACCAACATCAATAATCTTTTAGGAGCTGAAACCACCGGCGTGGACCTCGTCGGTTCCGTGAACATGAGAGACGTGTCTTTGTTCTTTGGTATCGGGCAAGCGCGCTCGGTCGGAACTTTCGTTGGCGGCGCTGATGGTGTCACCGATACAGGCAACACGGAATCCGCAGACGTCTATTCACCACATACGATGTTTGGTATTAGCATCAAGATGGCAAGCGTCTTCATCGCCTTGGAAGTAGACCGCTACGTGCAATCGACATACGCAGGTAAACTCGGCGTCCGCTTCTAATTATTTCTGAGCTTTTTCGATAAGTTTGGTCGTAGACTTACCGTCCACGAATTGCAGCGACATGACTTTGCCGCCGTTTGCGATGACGAAGTCAGAGCCTACGATTTGCTCGATCTTCCAATCGCCACCCTTAACGAGAATGTCGGGCTTCACAGCTTTAATAAGTTTTTCCGGAGTGTCTTCGGTGAAAATGACTGTGAAATCTACGCAACCCAAGGCCGCAAGAATTTCCGCACGGTCGGCTTCGATTTGCACGGGGCGAGTAGGGCCCTTCAAACGTTTCACGCTGGCATCGCTATTCACGCCGATAACAAGAATATCACCAAGCTTGCGGGCCTCTTGCAAATAGCGAACATGGCCGACATGAAGCAGATCAAAGCAGCCATTCGTGAAAACGATTTTTTTGTTTTGGGATTTGTAAGCAGCCAGATCCGTAGCGATTTTATCGAACTGAGAGACCTGGCCCATAGAAAACTAAACCTTTTTTACAAGACGAGCGCCAGTGATTTCACCAGCAAGGTCTCTGTTCAAAAGAGCAGACAAGATCGGAAGCACGATAAAGCCGGTTGCAATCACAACCAATGAACGCGCCAACACGCGAACAGAGTACATTGCCGTGTTGATCTCTTCCGGTTGACCGATACGTTGTTCAAACGCCCACTCGCCAGGAGTTGAGCCCAAGAACATGCGGTTTACCAAAAGATAGATCAAGCTGACGGATGCTAAAAGAGCGAACGTCGAAAGATAGATCATGCCGCTTTCATCTGGATTTGAAAGGTTCGCGATCAAATCAGCTTTGGTCACCATCAAAACGATGATCATGCAAAGAAGGCTGGCAGCGATAACAAGCATAGAATCCAAAAGCGCAGAAGACACATTCCAAACATCGGCTTTGTACTCTTCTACTTTTGGAGCTGCTACTGGTTTAGTGGCCGCTTTGGCCGCAGACTTGTTTTCAAAATCCAAACGACGGTTTTTTTGCAAAGTCTTAAGGATTTCATCCACCGCTGAAGAAGACGGAGAAGCCTCAGGCTCGATCGCTGGAGTTTGAGATTTGCGTGGAAGTGGTGGACGAAGTGGATCTACGGCTTCGTCTTCAAGAAGAGAAAGACCGGTTTGATTTAAGCTGAGTCCTGGTTTGGTCACTTCAAAAGAAGAATCAAGATCAGTTGTTTTAGGATTTGATGCTTTCTTTTTGTGAAAACCCAGACCTTCCGTGAGGGGCTTAAACTCAAACTCTTCAAATGGATCCATTCCATCTCCCTTTCCTGACACGTGAGGAATCAACACATCAGATCAAAGTCATACTTTAGGACGGAGACTAGGGCCATGCAAGCCGTTTCCACTCTCAAAACTTGGGATCCAAGTGTCACTGGATGAAGGGCCAGTTGTCGCATTTTTTCGACTTCAGCAAAGGAGAAGCCTCCTTCGCTACCGACGAAGATCCAGACCTCTTTGGGCTTTTCCCCTATCTCGGCCTTCTTTTGGCGGAGATAGTCTTTAACGCCCAGAGTTGACTGGCCCTCATAAGCAAAAAGACCCAATGCCGACGACTTCTGGTTAAATTTGCCTAAAAACTCATCAAGGGGCACGGCGGGGCTGATTTGCATAAGATCCCCGCGGCCACTTTGTTGGGTGGCCGAACGAACGATTTTATCCCAACGCTCGACCTTGTTTGCAGAAAGCGCATTGTGCGTGCGTACAAAACTAAATTCTGTAAAAAGAGGTTGAATGCTCTTCACACCAAGCTCGACGGCCTTTTCGACAACAGCATCCATAACCGGAAAACGCGAAACAGCTAAAGCCAAGTGAATATGTGGTTCCGGCAGAGCAGGAATTTGGCGCTCTTCCAAAATGCGGGCTTCAGCGTTTTTCTTACCAACAGTGATAACTTCCACCAAAAACGCTTTACTGTCTTCGTTGAGGACTTCAAATTTGGATCCGACTTCTTGGCGGCAAACATCGAAAATATGATGAAAGGTATCGCCCGTGAAATTCACGCGATCGCCGAAGTGATCCTTCTTTTCAATCCAGTAACGGCGCATATTAGTCCTCTGCCTCGACTGTGACTTCTGGTTTTTGCACCCAGTAGCCAACCCATTCTTCTTTTTCAAGACGGCGCAGAACTTTCAAGTTTGAAGCTTCGATGAATTTTTCGAAGAACAAATTGTCTCTTTCAGTCAGGATTCCCGTTAGGAACAAGAAGCCACCTGGTTTCAGAACACGCAGAAGATCTTTGCGGATATTAATAAGCACGCCGTCGATGATGTTTGCAATCACGACGTCGTATTCGCCTTTGACCTCTTCAAGAAGAGCGTCCGAGATATCAATTTCTGGCATCTTGTTCAGCTTTACGTTTTCTTTAGCAACACGGCGAGCTTCAGGGTCGATCTCGATGCCTGTGACTAAGCCAAAACCACTTTTTGCCGCAAGCATCGCAAGAATTGCCGTCCCAGTACCGACATCCAACAGAGTCCAGTTCGGAACTTCTTTTTTGTGCTTCTCAGCCAATTTGTGAACAAAGTAAGAAGCCATTTTTGTCGTTGCATGAGTGCCGGTTCCGAACGCCATTCCCGGATCGATAAAGATCGGATGTTCGCACTCAGCAGGCGTTTCAAGCCACGAAGGCACGATCCAAAAAGGACCAACGAGTTGAAAAGGTTTAAAACCTTTTTTCCACTCTTCGAGCCAATCTTTGTTTTCTTCTTCAAAGATTTTCCACTGAATATTTTTATCAAAAGATGAAAGTCCCGAGAAAAAGTTATCTTGAGGCTTTTCTAAAAAGAACACGTCCAACTCATGGGTTTTTACTGGTATCAAATCCGGATCGTATGTGAGATCTGGCTGAGTATAGGCAAGGGCTTCAGTAACACCGCTAGCTCCATGCTCGAAAGAATGGGTTGTGATCTCGTCTTCAAGAAGAGTAGGGACTTGGCTCAGGCGAACGCGAAAATATGAGTTCATAGGGTCGTAGTTGTGCCCTAAAAACCGCCGGGGGTCCAGCGGCGAGTGCTTTGTAAACTAAGATCTTAATTTTATTGAGCTTTGGCAGCGCCTGCGTCTGCAGTTTTTTCAAGCTTTTTAGGTTCAGCCGGGGCTACCGATGCTGGCGCGGGTCCTTGAGGAGCCACTGCTACGACAACTGGTGCAGGGGCCGTTGTAGTTGCCGGTGCTGTTACCACGGCAACGACAGCTGTTTCTTTTGGAGCAATCACTTCAGCCGTTTTCTTTTTGTAAATAGGTTTGCTGTTGTCCATGAAAGCGCCTTTGATCTCGATCTTATCACCGTTCATCAGACCGGTTTGCTCGAGCATCGGCAACTCATCACGCGAAAGAAGTTTGTATTCGCGAGCAACAGAGACTTTGCCATAAGTTGCAATGATTCGAAGTTGACCCACAGGAACTTGGATTTCTCCGTAACTTTGAGAACCACTAGAATCACGCACTTGGATTTTACGAACAGCCGTGACTACGAGGTTTTTCTTAAGACCATCGGATTCGCCACCGTTGATGTAGAAGTCTTTGTAGACAACATCATCATCAGACAACGTGATGTGTCTGCGCACATCCACGATACTGAGATCCTGGGCCATCGTCGCGTTGCTTGCTAACAAAGACGCTAAAAAGAAAAATCCCCAAGGTTTCATAGTCTACACTCCCTGGGGAATTCTTCGGTTGTTTTATTTTGAAACTTTATAAGGCTTTCAGCCAGGTCTATTCGCTTCTATTGAGAAACAATCGCACCTTGAACAGTGCCATAGACTTTGTATCCGCCAGAAGTCGTGTGAACTGCGCTGTTGTTAGCACCGTTCGTAGCGCCGACGATACCAACAGACGCGGAAACTTTGTAAGTGCCGGTGTTAGTAACTTTCATCTGACCAGAACCCGAAGTAATACCGTGGGCCTGCCCAGGAGCTTTGAATATTTTGATATCAGGGACAAGGCTTTGAATAGATGCTTCCATAGAACAGGCAGTCAGCATCAAAGCCAAGATCGCAAATACAAGCATAGATTGTAGTTTTGCAGATTTCATCGGTGAAACCTCCGTATGTTTATCTTATCGGCCAAAATTCAGACAATCTTAATAATTCATTAAGCCTGTTTCAAAAAGAGACCGGGCCATAACTTTCATGTCTTGAAAAACCTGAACAGCTATCAAAAAAGTATACGCTCAAATCGAACTGACGTGGGGACGGGTGTGGTTCCTATTTTGCTTTGTTCCCAAATGTGGGGGAACACATATGAACACAGGCATCACTTTAGCCTTAGGCATCTTTGTTTGGACATTACTATTAGTAGGTTGCGGTAAAGGCCAGTCTTCTCATTCTGAGAAAGTTCAAATCGACCTCCAACAGCTTGCTCAAGACAACGCCGGGTTTGCAGAAGCTAATTCTGAAGCTCTCAGCTCGAACAGCGTCTCTGAAGAAAAAATCGTTCTTCCAAGCGGTACAAAGCTCATGGCTGTTGTAAGCAACGAATGCCGTGACAGCAAAAAACAAAGCGGCCAGTCCTCTTCTCAAGACTTATCTGAAAAAGTCGCAGACAGCCGCCAAGAAAACATCCGTCTTAAAAAACATGCTTACTCTGTAACTTTAAATCAAGACATGGCTTTAGAAGATTTAAAACTTCAAGCTGAAGGCGATGATTGCATTGTCGAAGTTTCTAATGAATTGATGTTTCAAACGACCGTAGCAACGAATGACCCTAGCTTTGCTCAGCAAAGACATTTAGCTTCGATCGAAGCTCCTGTGGGCTTTGATACTTTTTTGGCTGACGGTTCTTTAACTCAAGATGCGGTTGTAGCAATTATCGATACCGGTGTTGATTTGAATCACACAGACTTGAAAGCCAATCTTTGGAATGACGGCACGGGTAGTGCCGGTTATGACTTCGTTAATGATGACAATCTACCAACAGACGATGCTGGTCACGGAACACACGTTGCGGGTCTTGCAGCGGCGGTTTCAAATAACGCTGTTGGTGTCTCTGGCGTTGCTCCAAAGAGTACTAAAATCATGGCACTCAAGGTATTGAACTCTCAAGGTAGCGGTAGCAACACCGACATCATCAATGCTATTCGCTATGCAATCGAGAAAAAGGCTGACGTCATCAACATGAGTCTTGGTGGTAATGGTCGTTCAACGGCAATGCAAAATGCTTTGCGAGATGCCGTTGCAGCTGGTGTTACTGTTATCGTTTCTGCCGGAAATGATAGCGCTGCTTTATCAACTACAAACTTCGTTTCGCCTGCAGGATACGGCAAAGACTTCCAAGGTGTGATTGCGATTGCTTCGATCGATTCGGTATCAAAACGTTTAAGCTCTTTTTCAAATTACAGCACAACTTATGTAGAATTAGCGGCACCAGGTTCTAACGGTATTTTGTCGACGACGATGGGAAGTCGTTACGGCGAAATGCAAGGGACTTCGATGTCTTCACCTGTAGTTGCGGGTGCAGCTGCGATTGTTGCAAGCTGGTTGAAGAGCCATAATTTCAAGCCAACTCCTGCAATGGTTGAACAAATTCTAAAGCTTGGTTCTGAAGTTAACGCCAACCTAACGAATTCAGTCATGGATGGTAAAAGTTTGAACTTGAGAAGTTTGGCTTCTTATTTGAAGGCAAACTACGCTACAGGACAAACGCCACCGCCAGTAGCGACTCCAGCTCCGACTCCAGTAATGACTCCGACACCAACACCAACTCCGCGTGTAACGCCGACACCAACGCCAACGCCGGTGATGACTCCGACACCTACGCCTACTCCGCGTGTAACACCTACACCAACGCCAACACCGGTGATGACTCCGACACCAACACCAACTCCGCGTATGACGCCGACTCCTACGCCGACGCCAGTAATGACGCCGACACCAACTCCTACTCCGCGTGTAACACCAACACCGGTAATGACTCCTGCTCCAACACCAAGTCCGACACCAGTGATTATGCCTTCGCCAACACCACGAGCGACGCCGGTGATTTCACCAACACCTGCGCCCACACCAAGAATGACTCCACCGGAGCGTCCTCGTAGAAATCCATGGTGGCGCTTCATTTGGCGCTTCTAATTGAACAGTTCTAGTAGCAAGGACGCAGGGGCTAAATATGATGCTTTAGCCCCATCAACAAAGTCCCACGGAGGGGCCAATTTTCAAAAAAGCGGGGGTTCGTCCCTCGAGATATGTCTGAAATCTCGGAAGCCCTCCCTTTAGACCCCAGACCTAGGTTAGTTTCTAACTTCTTGAGGCCAGTCCAGTATAGTTTTTCCGTCGCACGCCGATACGACTCATAGTGAGTTGATCGAAACGAATTTCGATCGAGTTGTATTACGGAGGAATTGTTTTGTCGAAGCGACAGAAAAATAGAAAAACCATTCTGCTTTTAGCCATCGCGATGTTCTGGGTGGCTTACGTTGGCGTTGTGTCAGCAGAATACTATTTTAATATTACGTCGCGCGTAGACCGAGTCATTCAAGATCGTAAGAAAGACGTGGATTTCGTTTTAGAATTCTCTGCCAACATGATTATCAAAGACAATATAGATTCTCTGGCAGAACGTCTGAAGCATGCTCGCGAATTCAGAATGGTCGATTTCTATCTTCTGCAAAGAAAAGACAAAGTCGTTACCTTCTATAACAAACAAAACAATCCTGATGAGTTCTCTCATGCATATTCTGATCTAAATCAGTTTGTTGAGGGTTCCGATGTCACTTTTAAAACGATTCAAATCTATGACTACCATCTAACGGTAGGAGTGAATACTGCCAAGAAGTCACTGATGCGGGTTGCTTTGGGCGAGCAAAAGTACTTGATGTTGCACAACTTGGCTATAGTAACGATATTTGCAGCCGTTTTGTTCTTCTCTATATATAGAGATGCCGTTAGCTTCACGAAACTTCGAGGTTTGCAGAAGACAGAGCCAGAAGCACCTTTAAAATCGGTCGCTGCGGGATCACATGCTCCGAAAGTGCTTAAGGAAAGTCACAGCAATTTACCTGCGGCGATTTTATTTGAAATCAAAAACAATACCTTCGCACCGGCAACTTTCGAAAGTACGGTCGTTCGTGTTGATTTAAGTCATGATACCCAAACATCTTTGGGTAAGAGCGAGCATCTAACGGCAATTCTGAATAGATACTTTGTGGCAGCTCACGAATTGATTGGTCGTTACGGTGGACTTCATTACCAAACTATCGGTAGTGAATTGGTATTCCACTTTAAAGGCGTTCGCAAAGCTGTTGAGCCTATGGGCGTTGCTTGTGTTCGTTCGTTCTTTGAACTTGCAGAAGAAATTGAAAAAACGTTACCAACAGGGGCTGGCTCAGCGTTTAGACTCAAAGCCAGTGTTGCAAGCGGTACGGTTCACTTTACTAAAGTAGAAGGTGGATTCAATCTGAGCGGTCTGCCATTTGTAAGCTCGGCCCAAGCCCTTGCCCAAGTTCAAACTCAAAAACAAAATACTTTGGTACTTTCAGAAAGCTGCAAAGAATATGTTTCTCGTATCTGCAGTCTGGAATCGTTTAGTGACGAATACGCAATGGTCAGTGAGTTTGCACCTCAAGATCTTTTGTTTGAGAAGAACAAAGTCGAATATTGTACGTACTATCGTAGTGACCTGAACTTGATGTCTTTGCTGAAGTACATGGAAAAACTTGTGGATGAGCAGCAGGACGACCTTTACTTCCGTATTTTCGGTGATTTGAAACACGTCAAGGCCCACATCATTTGTTCGGACCTTGAAAAATCATTCACGCATTTCTTGGAAATGGTCTATCGCAAGTCTCATGATAAGCCTGTAGATCCAAAGGTTCTTTCAGCGGCAGTTTCTTTGACACAAAACCTGATTCCACCAGGAAAAGGTTCTGAAAAACTGACAGAAATTTTGAAGCTCTATTTGCAATTTGCGGATGCGCGCGTACAAGCCAATGCGGTTTCAGTATTGGGTGAAATCCCATCTAACATCCGCTTCTTGAAAAAGTTTATCCACTCGGACCACAATCGCGTGTCTGCCGATGCGTTGGTAGTTACAGGGAAACAAGTGGTCGACAAAGAGCTAGTTACAAGAGTGCAAAGCCTTTTGCGCTCTTCAGACAAAGTCCACCAAGCCAGCGGCCGTTACGTGGCGCTAAAACTTGTGGAGCACTATAAGCAAAGCGATATGTTGTACTACAACACCAATCCACATTTGAAAAAACTTGAAGAACTTCTTGGGAAGGCCGCCTAACGATGAAAATCGAAAAAGAAGTTGTTCATTTTGAGCCCCCATTTGCTGGTCTGCCGGATCTGACAGACCTGCAAAAGCTCTATTTGCAGATTCTGCAAGGGGGCAAGTCTATTGAGGCCGTTGTACATCACTTCTTACATCAAGGCTGGTTGGTTAATTTCGTAGAGTTTGCAGACCTTATGCAAAAGCTAGTAGCTGCTAAAGCAGTTCGTAACCCAAGTTTCTATGCTTACTTTGATAAGATGAAGCCGGTTTCAGAAAAGTCGCTTTGGAATAAGATTATCAATCTTGAACTTCCAGAGAGCACGATGGGATCTATGCGCACTTATAAAGAACTTCCGTTCTTTAGATCGCTGGAGCCTCAATTAGCGGATTTCCTTTTGTCAAAAGCGACGATTCACCATGTGCCGCCAAAATCTTTGATTTGTCGTCAGGGTGAATTGACTCGAGACCTGTTTGTAATTTTAAAAGGAACAGCAGGAGTATATCGTCCACATCAAAGCGGGGGTAAATACCTCGTTGCCACTCTCGGAGACCACGCTGTTTTCGGAGAAGGCGCATTCTTGTTGGGTCAACCGCGCAGTGCAGATGTGATCTCGATGTCAGATTGCCGTATCTTGCGTATTCCTTGCTTGCCGGAAATTTTTGACCGCTATTTGAAAAAAGAAAAAGCACAAGGTTTGCAATACCGTTTTTGGGTGCAGCATGCATTGTTGAATTCACCGCTTTTCAAAGAGGTGCCTTCAGACTGCTTCGATGCTCTTAGCCACTCTGGAAAATTTGTCCGTTGCGGAGACGGCCAAGTCCTCTTCCACGAAGGAGATAAGGGACAGAGCGCCTATGTCGTCATTCAGGGCTCGCTTGTTGTGAACAAAAACAATCAAAATATCAATGTTCTTGGTCAAGGGGCTTTCTTGGGCGAAATTGCTTTGCTTGCGAATCAAGGCATTCGTTCTGCTTCGGTATTAGCCCAGCGTGAAACCTTGATGATTGAAATCAATCAAAACGAATTTTATAAATTGCTCGCTCAGAATATTTTCTTAGCGAAGTACCTGCAAGAACTTGCGATTGATAGACTCACTCGCGATCAGCAAAGAGCCGCTTAGTTTCCTTTTTTAAAACCTAGCCGTGGTTTTTTGAACTCGCATGAGTGATCGAGTTGTTAAATTCCATTCAAGACCAGTTCAAAAGTGTTCGCTCTAGTGAAATGAACCTCAGGAAACATTCGGAATTATGACAAATAGTTTTTCACTTCAGTGGAAATGAACGAAGTATTCTGCAATAAAGCTGATTCGCGAACTTTGAGTGCTCCAAAAACATTTTCTTTGTTTGGATCTCTGTAAAAAAATCTTAACTACCCGATATGTTCCCTATGCAAAACAGGGCGGGACATCAAGAAAACCTCAAACGAGTCTGGATACTAATAATAGTACTCGTTGCTATTGTCCTTTCGGGTTGCGGAGCGGGAACGGGTAAAAACAAGAACTCAAAAGACCCATTGGCAGAATATATTCCAGAGTGGACCAGCATCACTTATATAAGTAACGGCAATATGGTGACTTTGCAGCCACCGTTTATCGCGACACAAAACCTGTATGGAGATTTGAATACAGGCTCGTGCACGGGCAACACTATTGAAGTTAATTTTAATGGCATCTATAACGCTGCAACTATTACGTCTTTGTCTTTGACGGGACTGACAGCAACGAACAACTCGAACGCAGGCACATTCAACTTTGTAGCGTGTATGGCTTTAGGCTCGGCTTCAGTCACTATTACCGCCTATGACAGCGATGGGAATGCTCTTCGTATTCCACTGATTGTGTCCTTAGCTGCGGTGAACTTTGTTAATACAATTACTTTGGGAGAGGGACATCCTCGGTATCCAAACACCGGACTTGCAATGATGAGCGCGGCACCGCGCTTGGAAAATTTAACGTCTGGTTCAACAAAGATGGCCAATGTCTATATGGGTTCTGTGGCAGGAAAATCCACGGCATCCACTGGAAACACTGGCTATACGATGGAAACTGGTCTTACTAACTATGTAAAACAGCTCAGCCCTTAGGAGGTTGAAGTGCGTGGTACGTCGACGACACTGTTATTACTTGTTTTAGGTTTGAGTACTCAAGCCTCGGCTCAGTTTTTCAATAACCGGGCCGTCATCCAAGGTTATCTTAAACAGGGCACGACAGCCTTGAACGATGCGACCGGTTACCCGATGCGCTTTTTAGTGAAGCGCAATTCGACCGTGATGTGGTGTCAAACAGCGGCGGCAAGCGTGCCGGTGAAAGATGGTATTTTCAACGTTATCCTTTCCGGAAACTCGAACTGCCAATCGTTGACGAATGGCTTTGATGGTAGCGTGTTTGCACATGCTGCGAACTCGGACCTTTTTGTTTTCGACGTGATCGTGGATATCAATAAAGACGGTTTCGGTGGAGCGGACGACGCAAGCTTTGCGGGTATCGACATCGTGTCTTCACCATTAGCGATTTATTCTAACTATGCAAACTCTGCTTTAACGGCAGCTTCTGCAACTTCCGCAACCAGCGCTACGAGCGCAACAACAGCAACGACCGCAGGAAATGTTTCCGGCATAGTAGCACTTGCGAACGGTGGTACAGGAGCCTCTTCTGCAGCGGCTGCTCGTACTAATTTAGGCTTAGGAAATTTAGCAACAATCAGCAGCTCTGGAAATGCGACTCACTATCTTAAAGGTGACGGTACTTGGGCAGTGATGCCGGCTGCTGCTGTGACAAGTGTCGCAGGTAGAACCGGAGCGGTAACTTTGACAACCGCCGATGTCGGAGGACTTGGGACTGCAGCGACACTCGCAGCTTCAGCGGTTCTACAATCAAGCAACAATCTTTCCGATGTCGCAGACGCGGCTGCGGCTCGTGGAAACTTAGCAGCTGCAGCTAGTGGCGCGAATACGGATATCACATCCGTAAATTTAACAGACGTGGGAACAGCACTTGCTGTAACGAACAACGCTACTATTGGCGGGACTCTTGGAGTTACAGGTGCTATCAGTGGCAACGTGACAGGAAATCTTACCGGTAACGTCACAGGTAATGTGACTGGAAACGTAACCGGAAATGTCACGGGGATTGCTCGTCAAGCGACGGCGCACGTAGCGCCAACCACAGCGGGCACAACAACGGCGTATACTGCAACGAACACAGTTGCGATCGCAGCAGGTCCAGTGAGTGGCACTGTTGTGATTGTTAAAATTAATGCGACGAATACGGGTGCTGCCACTTTGAATGTGGACGCCACAGGTGCGAAAAGTATTTTCAGCGCAAGAACCGGTGTTGCGGTAGCTGCAGGTGACTTGGTCGCTAACAAATTTATCTCATTGGTTTATGATGGTACCAACTGGGTGGCTGATATCCCACCGCTTCCGTTTTCTGCGTCCTCATTGACCTGTACAAGTCCCATTACCGCGGGAACCTCTGTCGTTTGCTCTGATATCACGGCGGCAAATGTGAATGCGGGAGATATTGTTCATTGTTCTCCGAGTGCGGATCCCTCATCGACAGCAGGTCGTGTGTCATGGAGTGCGATGGCGACAGCAGGTAACATTTCAATTCGTATGGGCTGCAACCATACTTCAAATTGCACGCTTACTAGCCGTAATTGGAAGTGCGTGGTCTTCAAATAAATCTATTTGCCTGGCTTTAGAATACTCAGTGCCAGGCAAGTAATCACAATCGTAGCACCAATGATTTGCAGAGTGCTCATGCTCTCGTGCAAAAAGATGCCGGCTGCAATAGCTGCAGTGACGGGTTCAAGCATCGTAATCAATGCCGCTTGCGAGCTTTTCAGCTTTTGCAATCCTGCCAGAATCAAGGTCATTGGTAAAATCGTCGAAATACTGGCGATGGCTAAGACCACTTGCCATTGATAGGTACTTAAAACATTCCACATCTGAAGATTGGGTTGATGAAAGACCGCCAGTGCTATTGCGGCAAAGGTAATAACGTACAAACTAGATGAAATCGGTTTTACGCTGCGCTGATAACGAGCAGAAAACAGAATATAAGCGGCATAAGTCAGAGCCGACCCTAAACCCGCTATAAGGGCCGTCATATTGCTGATATGGAATTGCCCCCACAGCAAGCAAGAGACTCCTATAAAGGCTCCTAAGAGCAATAGCCATTGAGTCTGATTCATTCGCTCTTTCAAAAAGAAATGCCCTAAAAGACTGACCCAAAATGGATAGGTATAAAGAAGTAAAGCCGCAAGGCCCACGCTCATGCCTTTGATGGCCGTGAAGTAGAGGGTCGCGAAAACCGCATAGCCCAAAATCCCGAGACACGCAGAGATCACCAACTGTGCGCGGGGAATGATAATTTTATCGCGGCTAAAAATAAAAAGCCCTGCCCACAAGAGCAAGGCTGCGATGATAAATCTGTAGGTGAGAAGTTCGCCAACTCCGAGACCACTGGCAAAGGCCCATTTTCCAAAGATTCCTAGAAAGCCAAATCCAAGGCTTCCCAGGGTGATTTCAATAATGCCAGCGAGTTGTTTGCGATTCACTATCCCTTATTAAAGGATTTTTTTGTCTTGCCGCCAAATGATTTTTTACCAGGAGCTGGTTTGCCAACAAACTTTTTCCCAGGTTTTTTAGCGAAAGGCTTTTTGGTGCCGCCAGCAGCAGCTTTTTTACCGCCAGCTTTTTCAGCAGCTGCGTTTCTTTGTGCGACTGCACGGCCTTTATAAGTTTTCTTTACTTTGATTTCATCTGGAGCATCCGCCAAGAAGACGCGCTCAACAGCTGCTTCGTTCAAGAACACCAAATCACCGCGCTCAACGTTACCGATGCGCAGGCGACCGATGGCCACACGTTGAAGCTTCATGACGTCAAAGCCGATTTTTTCAAACATTTGACGGATCTGACGATTCTTACCTTCGGTGATGACGATCTTGTACCAGTCGTATTGATCAGAACCTTCAGGGCGTTTGATCTTCTCGATGTGTTTTGCCGCCACTTTACCGCCGATGATGGAAACTCCGCGAAGAAGCTTTTGCAAGTCTTCCTTCGTTGGTTGTCCGTCGACTTTTACCATGTAGGTTTTTGTGATTTCAGATTTTGGGTGAGTCACGCGATTTGCGAAATCACCGTCGTTAGTCAAAAGCAACAAACCTTCAGAGTCCCAGTCCAGACGTCCCACAGGGAATACGCGGCCAGGAACTTTCTCGAGGTATTCAGCGATTGTTGGACGATCGAGAGGATCTTCCATCGTCGTCAAAACACCTTTTGGCTTGTTAAGCATGACATAGATTTTTTCGAGAGGTTTTTTAAGAGACTTGCCGTTAACCATGATGTGGTCGTGAGCTGGATCTACTTTGATACCCAATTCGTATACGCGCTTGCCGTTGACGGTCACTTGACCTTCTTCGATCATGCGGTCGGCGTGGCGACGGCTTGCAAGCCCGCTGTCTGCGATTAATTTGTTAAGTCGTAGTTTGTTCTCGGAGTTATTTTCAGACATTCTTCATCCGCCTCATTCAGAGATTTGCCCATCTTCAGAGATGGGTTCAATTTGCGAGTAGATTCGCTAGTATGACGCAGATCTCTTACCAGAAGAGTGAGCAGTTTGTCACCGGTGAAAACGTTTTCCAAGGCGGTCTCGGCCTGGTTGATAATCATCGTACTCCAGTTGAGGGCCTCAGGGTCCCCTTGTTGGATCAGAGCCAGGGTTCTTTCAAGCTGGCTGATCAGATCCTGGTAGTAAGGATCTGTGCGACGGTCGATGAAGAATTGTTCCAGGCGCTTAATAGGGTAGAGCAAACGAGTTTGCTCTTTCAGAGATTCCCCTTTGAATTCGAGGAGTTTCTGATACACGTAGCCGCGCAAAAGGGCGCCATGGACTTTATCATTCTTCACGCGGAATTCGGCCACGATGTAAGGAGCCACTTCGATCTTTTGTTTATGATCTGGGCTGAGCTCCAAGCCGGCTGTGTAATACAAAGCCAAGTCCTTACGGAGAGGCTCTAAGTGGCCATCACGAATCGTGAATTTTTTATCAAAAATACGTACTGTCAGCGAGCGGTCTTCGTGAAGTACCAGGGCGACCATGCGTTTGTTTTGGTCATTGATGATGCGGATCTTATCGGCCTCAGAGTATTGGCGCTTCAGAAAAATCATCAAAACGTCTTCAAGGTCCGTCGGGCGCTCAATTTCCAAAAGCTGCATGGTTTGCGGAAAACGGATTTTGCTGAGGTCAAAATTCTGCTGATAGAAGGTGTTGAAGTTTTCTAACAGATACTGGACCTCGTTGCTGAGCTGATTTTTGTTCGCAGCCCAGTGCGGGTAGTCCATGCAATAAATGAAGAACAATTCGATGAGTTCTGGAGTCAAAGCATCGTCAGGATGAGGAAAACCACGCAAGAAGTTGTAAAAGGACAGCTTCGCAGGAGTATTCTGCGGATTAAGACCAGCTACAAATCTGATGAGTTGCCCAACTTTTAGCATGAGACCTTTTTATGAAGAATTGATTTTAGTGTCCAGAAGAAATAGCATGGGAGTCGTAGCAAATTCTGTAGGAGGAGTCATGCAAAAGGAATTGAATCCCGAAATTTTCGGAGAAAAAAAGAGTGCGACGCCCGCTCGTAGAGAAGGCCTTGTACCGCCTGCTCCCAGCACGGATCCAGCATACCTGAACACGGACCGCCAGATCTTTGAACTCAAAAGCCAAATGCTGAATGTAAATGAGCAGTTAAGTAAGCTCACCCAGGCGTTGAATGAGGCCAATAAGACTGGAAATGCCCGCATGGAGCGCTTCCAACAGGGACTCAGTCGCCTTGAAACCAGCCACAACGGTCTTGCACTCGAAGCAGGTCAGAAGATTCAGCAAATAAATAACAAACTTGCTGAGCGAAAAGCTCTCGATATGAAGATCCAAGAGATGGTCGATCGACACAACAATGTGATCAAAAGCTTTGAAGTCCGTTTGAACCATCTGCAAAAGCTGCTTGCTGAAAAAGAAGCTCAAGTAGCAGCGGCCTATACGGCATTGAACGAAGCGAAGATGGAAATCGCCCGTTTGAAGCGCTTCTAACATATTGCGTTAAGGAAAATCATCAAGGCCTAGGGTTACTCCTGGGCCTTTTTCATTCTGCTCAAGAAAGACGGCGACTCTTCAAAACGGGTCAGAGTCAGCGATTCGATCCAAGTTCCGGCTGGATTGTAGAAAATCACAGTAGGCAGCCCTTGGATTTTATATTTCTGTTTCAAACGACGAAGTTCCGGAGAGTCTTTTGTGGCGTCGAACTTCAGTAAAATAAACTTTTCAGATTCAGTACGTACCAGTGGGTTGGTGAAAGTGAATTGTTCCAACTCATGGCAAGCGGCACACCATTCGGCCCAGAAGTCGATGATGACGGGACGTTTTTCTGCAGCGGCTTTTTGCAAAAGCTCTTCGCTGAAAGGTTGCCATCCCAGTTTTTGATCTTTGGTGACGCCTCCTTCAGAAATATGTCTTTGAGAAACGAGTGGTCGTAAATCAAAGACACCAAAAGAGATGTAACCCAAACCGACCAAAAGCAAAGTAACCATCAGGCCTTTAAGAAGTGCCCCGCTTGCATTCTTAACGGGTTTAAAGGCGCCATAGATACTTGCGATCACTACCAAGCCTAATCCCAGAGCCGCATCGAAGGCGCGGGTAGGAATTAATAAATCTAAGTAGTAGTAAAAAGCGCTCAACATCAAAGAGCCCAGAACAAATTTGACTCCGTTCATCCACATGCCAGAGCGAGGAAGCATGCGAATCAATTGATTACTGAGTCCCAACGCTAAGAAAATCAAACCCAAACCCAGTGCATATGTGAACAGCAAGAAGAAGCCGAGCACTTTGTTTTGGTGAGTGGCCACATAAGCAAGAATGGTCACCAAGACAGGGCCTACACACGGACTTGCAACGATACCTGCAAAGAGTCCCGTCAGGTAAGTTTTTAAGTGCTGATTGCGGATTTCAACTTTGCCGCCGAATTGTTGTCGCATCCATGCAGGAACTTGGATGTCATAAAGTCCGTACATGGAAAGCGCCATTGCTAAAAACACAAAACAGATAATCGACAACACATAAGGATTGCCAAGACTTGCTCCGAACAGAGTTCCAGTTGTTGCCGCAACTAATCCCAAAATAGAGTAAGTGGTAGCGATACCGAGAACATAAATACAGCTGACTAAAAAGTTTTGCGCCCGCGAACGTTTATTCGAATCGTTGCCCAAAACAGCTAGTGTGATTGGAATCATCGGGAAAATACACGGTGTGAAGCTGGTTAGAATTCCTGCAAAGAACGCCAACACAAAAATGATAAAGCCACCGCGATTAAGCATCTCGGCAAAATAATCAGCCGAGAAAATATTTTTAGAAATCGGTTGTGAAACTTTGTCCTCTGCCGGTTGCAGAACCGGTTCAACGGGGGCGCCGATAAGTTTGATCGGAGTTTCCAATTTTTTGGTAACAGGGAAAAGACAGAATGTGTCTGAACATGCTTGGTAGGTGAGTTCTAAAACAAGCTTGCTGTGACTCTTTGTAAAGCTGAGTGGAGCTTCGATATGCGCGCTCATTGTTCCGCGCTCTTCAACACCACGACGGTTCTTTTTACTGAACTTGTCATAGAACTCATGCACTGGCTTCAGCTTAAAGGCTGACATCTTGAAGCCATCTGGGTCTAGCAAAGTCAGACGGAACATGTCTTCGTAGGCGTGATAGCCCTTCGGAAGCTTGAGTTTAATCTCAATATCGCCGCTTTGGCCTGGATTCCACTCGTACAAGGTCAAGGAAACCTCGGTCAGAAGTGGATCTGGGTTGTCTTCTGGGCTTTGTGCCTGGACGAAGGTCGCCGGCCAAAAGCTCAGGAGAAGCGTCACGCTGAAAAATACACTGAAAAACTGTTTAGTCATAATTCTCTCGACTATGGACAAGTTTATCTCATTGTCTCTAAATAGCATAGCGTTCTCTTCCGATAGAGACCTTAAGAGGTAAATCATGGGATTTGTCGGAATATTGATAGTTTTTGCGACAGTGTTTGGTGGATACATGGCCGGTGGTGGCCAAATGGGTGTTATCATTCACGCTGCTGTTCTCGAGATGGTGATCATCGGCGGTGCCGCATTCGGCGCTTACGTTATCGCCAATCCATTGAAGATCGTAAAAATGGGTATCAAGCTTGCCATCAAAGCTATGACCAACAAAGGCCCTCAGAAAAAAGATTACGTCGAACTTTGCCAAATGATGTTCCAAATTTTCCAAGTACTCAGAAAAGAAGGTCCTCAAGGGATCGAGAAACACATCGAGAATCCAGAACAAAGCGATATCTTCAAGGCGTATCCAAGCTTCATGCACAATCATCATGCGGTTCACTTTTTGTGTGACACGATGAAAATCACTTTGTCTGCGGAACTTTCTCAGTATGACGTAGACGACTTGTTGTCAGCGGATATCAAAGGTATTCATGCCGAAGAACATCTAGCGCAGCATGCGGTTGCCGCAGTTGCGGGGGGATTCCCGGGACTAGGTATCGTTGCGGCCGTTTTGGGTATCGTTAAAACGATGGGTAAATTATCAGAAGGTACCGAAGTTATCGGTGCCAGCGTTGCCCACGCCCTCGTGGGAACGATGTTAGGGGTATTCTGCGCTTACGGTTTCATCGAACCGACGGCGACTAAGATGGCCGCGGATATCGAATCTGAAGGTCGTTACTTAGAAGTAATCAAAGCTGCAATGGTTGCATGTCAAAGAGGAGCTCCACCAATCGTGTGTGTAGAGTTCGCTCGTCGTTCTATCATGCCAGAAGAAAGACCAAGCTTTGACGAAATCGATAAGGCTACAAAAGAAATTAAGAAAGCTGCGTAATCGCCTACGGCGTAACTGGATTAGGAAAGATTTAAACAATGGCAGAGAAGAAGCAGACGATCGTCATCAAAAAAATCACAGTTGTTGCTGGCGGGGGCCATGGTGGTTCCTGGAAGGTGGCGCTTGCTGATTTCATGACCGCGTTGATGGCCTTTTTCCTTGTTATGTGGCTCTTAGGGCAATCCGATGAAACCAAAAAAGCGGTTTCGGATTATTTCTCGAGTCCGTCAGTCATCGAATACAACTTCCAAAACTTCGGTGCGGAAATTACTTTGGAAAAACTTTTCTTGGATTTGGTCAACGAACCACTAAAAGCATTCCAACAGTTTATTGAGCCTATCGAGAAGACCCCGAATCTTTTGGATATGGGTTCTGCAAAAGTGGTGACGGCATTCTTGGCGGATCAGATGAATGATTTCGCGAAGAACGTTCAAGTCAGCCCAGATGGTTTTGACTTTGATATTCCTGACACGGTTCTTTTTGAACGTGGCTCGTCTACGCCGCTGAAGAGCTTCGTAGAAGTGATGGATAAAATCAAAGGGGTAACGACCGGTTTGCAAGACGCTGAAATCCGAGTGACTTCAGGATTGTTTGTGCAAGCAGTTGCCGGAGCTTCTGCGCCTTTAGCGAATAAAGTTTCTTCAGAACGTCTGGATCTTGTGAAAAACAAAATCCAAGCGGGGTTAGAGTTCAACACTGTGAACTTGAAGGGCGTTAGCATCGTTAAAGAAAAACGTGGCGAAGTAGATCCACAGAAGTTGATTGGTTTCATCCGTATCAGCATCCGCCAAAAGGATCTAACAAGCTCAGGTAAGAAACCGCGTAAGTTAGAAACCGTTTTCGGTGGCTCTAATGAAACGATGTCGGCGTACGAAAGTCTGACGAAAAAACCTGAGGCTAAAAAAGCTCCGGCTCTTCCTCAGAAAAAGGCCGGCACAGTTCCGCAGCTTCAAAATCCTCTCGACTCAGAAGCCGAGAAGATCAACCGAGGCGGCCTCCCAGGCGCGGACTCTCACGAAGAGTAGAGTAAAAATAAGAACGAAGAATTCAGACCCCACATCTTGAATAGGATGTGGGGTTTTGTATTTGTAAGTACTTTCAACAGCTTGCATTGAATTAAGTAAAACATAAAAAACTAGTGTCAGTAAGTCTCCAACACTCAAGTCAACACAACCCAGGATGTCCCGGTTCTAAAAATCGCTTGTGGTTTTAATTCACGCATCCTAGGCTTATTTGCAGCAAGGATGCTGCACATGACACAAGATAAGAACAAAATAGAACTTCCTGTTTTACAAAACTATCTTTCTGCCACTCAATATCTCCAAGACATTTACATCTATCGCAAGTCGCAAAACCCTGGCTTTTCTTATGATGCTTGGGCCGCAGAGATGGGCTTTAAAAGCAGATCTTTTGTGAAGATGCTCATCCATCAACAGCGTACTATCACTGAATCCTCTATCGAAGCTATCAGCCAATCTCTGAACTTCAATGAAAGCGACAAAGCCTACTTCACTCTTCTCGTGAATTACAGTCAGGCAGGAAGTCACGCCGAGAAAACCTTTTACCAAGACAAACTCTTCGCTCATGTTGGAGAGAACAAAGACTTCCAGGAAATCCGTGAATACAGCGAGTTTTTGTCTTCGCCGGATCTGCCAAAACTGCAGGTCTTACTCAGCTTCGCAGACTTAGAAAAAACGGTGAGTGGACTTGCGAAATTTTTGAGTCAGCCACCAGCGAAAGTTTTGGAAAACCTTCAGAAACTCGAAGAGTTAAAGGTCGCTCAAAGTGAATTTAATTCTGAGCTCCAAGCCATGGAATGGAAGCCCACCAAGAAATCTTTTAAAGTGCCAAAGAACTTTG
Source organism: Bdellovibrio sp. HCB337 (assembly GCF_047302465.1). Classification (GTDB taxonomy): domain Bacteria; phylum Bdellovibrionota; class Bdellovibrionia; order Bdellovibrionales; family Bdellovibrionaceae; genus JACMRP01. The sequence continues at coordinate 638,451 of NZ_CP178621.1, forward strand.
GTTGTGAAGCTCTCGAGAATTACCACAATCAATGTTTGTTAGAAGCCATTGACGCCCAGAAGATGCCCGCACACTTGCGACGTTACAGAAGCGTGCTCGTACCACTTTCCCAAGCTGACTATGAAAATCTCGTCGCGGAAGTAAACGCGCTAGTGAACAAAACGCTTGCGAAGTACGACAGTGAAACACTTTTGGAAAAGCGTCTCTACAAAATGAACCTCAATATGATCCCAGTCACAGAGGTTTTTGCGCAGCCAGACGAACCTTTCTGTTCACAAAGCTGAGCGCGCAACTAGACTTCTCACTCAATACTTCAGTCTCCGATACTTAGGTTGTGATCCAAACAACTTCAAAGGAGACAGCATGTACAATGTTAAAGGAGCTTTGGCGACGACACTCGTAGCAGCGTTGCTTTCAGCTTGTGCCACAAACACAGTTTCAACTGGTGAATTCAGAAGTCCCGCGGGAACGGGGGACATCGATTCGTCTTCTCCAGGAACTGCAGAGTCTTATAGCTACAAACTTCCAATCACTCGCAATGGAGCGACTGAAGAGCGCATGGCTTATTCATTTTGGTCCGGAGAATGGCCGATGCCGATCATTGATGTCTCCTCAGACACTTCGGGCACGACAAAAATTTCTGGTTATACAAATCTCAGAGATCCAAAAACATCAGATAAAGTAAGCTGCACAGTCCAAAATGGACTTTATCACCCATGGTCTGAAAATGAGCCTTCGATTATTAACTATTATACTTTGTCTGCTGTTGAAGACTTTAAGGTTTTAAAAACTATTACTCACGAAGACTCTGTATATGATCCAAAAACAAAAAAGTCTAAAACCATAAAAATGAAGATTCCTAAAGGGTCCAAAATTGTGAATGTGGTTTATTATGCCGAAGGTTACTGCGGAGCTACTGTCAAAATTGGCAAGACCTCAAGACCGATCGATACGCATTGTTCTTTCATCTATGACAATAAAGACCTGCAAAGAATTTCCAAGGAGGGGTCGTTTAGTGAGCAATGGCTGTACATGAAGTGTGAAGAAAAAGATTCTTCAGGCAAGAATGTAAAAGCTTTCGTGCGTGATGAAGACTTATTGTCACAGCCAGGAATCAAGAAAGGTTGTCCAGCAGAGTATGGCAAAATCCAAGGTGCTCAGTATTGCGGTCAGAATTAGAAAGTAGTCGCAGCGCCGACTAAGAAGAAGATTTCACCTTGGCCGTTAAACTGTGACGGCGTCGAGGTTCCGGTGGCAGTAATTTGATAAACAACATTACTGCTGCCTTTGTATTGGAAAGAAGTGCGAGCATCGAAGTAGTTTTCATAACCTTCGACATCTAACATCGTGTAACCAATTTCATTGTCCCACTTCCAGGTGGGGCTTAAATCAAAAGCTTTCCCGAAAGAGTAGTAAGAGGAAGAAGCACCGGTGCCTTCCCAATTGCTATTGGATTCATAACGAACACGATATCCATGAGACGTGATAACCAAATAGGTTGTACTGCCATCGCGGAATTCAGTTTTGAAATAGCGATTATTGAAGTAGCCGAGTTTAAAGTCCGTCGTCGTAGAAATCAAAACTTTCAGTTCTGCATTTAGCTTCAAAAGAAAATGTTCTGTTTCAGTGTCTGCGAAACTGACATTAGAACCCGAAAGCCCAAGTTTAAACTGGGGACCGAAGTTAAAACCAAAGGCGCCTTGCAAAGAAGGGTCTTTGTTTGTCTGTGTGAGCCCATGCTCAACATAGTTGGTAAGAAGGGCTACTTCACCGGTCATTTTGAAAGTAGGGACTTCACCTTTTGAATCATCCGTCGATTGTGCGCGAGATTGCAGCGAAAAGACGACACTGCAGGCTAGCAATGCTGTTTTTAAGATGAATTTATGGGCGGCGTTTTTTATCATATTCCCTTTGTCTTCCTATTAATTTGACTCAAATCGATTTCAATGACAAACAGAAACGGCTATATGGAACTTCATAGACCTTGGACCGAATATACTTATGTGGCTTTCGATACTGAAACTAGTGGGGCCTATCCCATTGGCTCCGATGTGATCGAGTTTGGTGCTGTGAAGTGGCGTGGTGGTCAAGAAGTTGGCTCCTACCAAACTTTGTTGAAGCCTCGTGGTTTATTGACGGAGTTCAATATGAGCATTCACGGAATCACCAATGAAATGGTGGCTGATGCTCCAAAGATGTCTGAAAAAGTCCGCGAAATTTATGATTTTATGTCGGATGCAATTCCAATGGCCCATCATGCACCCTTTGATATGGGGTTTATGGCGGTAGAGTTTGAAACTCACATGCTACCTTTATTGAATACTCCGGTTGTTTGCACAAGCTTGCTCTCTAGAAAGTGGATTCATGGTTGTGAAAACCACAAGCTCCAAACTTTGGTCAAGTTTTTGAACCTGCAAGGCGGAGCCGCCCATCGTGCCCTCGATGATGCTCGTTCTTGTTTGCAAGTGGGTTTGGATTGTTTCAAGCGCATGGGGGAACAAGCAACTTTGGCAGAAGCTCTTAAAAGCCAAGGCAAAAACCTACAGTGGAATGACTATTCACTTCTACGTTGGAACAACCCTGTTGTGAAAGTGATGATCGAAGCGATTTACCAAAAGAAAAACTTGGAAATTGTTTACGAGAAGTCAGCGGCAAAGGCAGAACCACGCCAACTGACTCCAGAAGGAATCGTAAGAAATCCTGACGGGGATTATCTTCAAGCGTTCTGTTTGAAGGATAAAATCAATAAAAGGTTTCTTTTAGCTAAAATTAAGGACGCGGCTGTTCTTTATTAGATTCTTCTTTGAGACGACGACATTCTTCGCGCACTTTTTCAGCCAAGGCTTCTAAGTGACGGAACTCGTCTCCAGAACGTAGTTTCAGAGGACGATCTTTGCCTTCCATTGCATCCATGATGAATCTTTCAAAAGCGTAGACCGGACCAGCGATGCGATGAGAAATCAAACGTCCCACCGCGAACAAAATTCCGCAGAAAGCGACGCAGATAATAGCGTAAGTGATCACGAATGGAATTAAGAACTTGTTGAGTAGGAATTGGTTGTTGCCTACAAGCTCTGAAATCGTGACTCGCAAATAAGTGTAAGAGAAGACCAAGCTAATCACAGTCAATCCAAGACCGACTGCCATCAGGACCAAACAGTATTTCAATTGGAACTTACGGTTGATCCAATACTGTTTACGGGCGTTGTTCTCGGGCCACAACAAGTCACCTTCGCGGATGATTGCAAAGACGATCATGCCATAACCAACCCATTGAAGAGCATCGGCTAAGTTAAACGCAGGACTTGAAAGGGTCGGAGTTCCCAACACAATGAAATCAATCACATAGCCATATAGAATACGGTCTGCAACGTTTCCAAGGATTCCGCCAAGAAGAATAGAAAGTCCAGAACGCAACATAAGACTGCGAATCGGAAGTAAATACTGAACGATCGCATAAGAACAGATAAGGAAAGCTCCGCCTGTCGACAATGAAACTATACGCAGAACTGCTGGCAGATCTGAGAAAAGTCCTAACATGGCGCCGTGATTGTGATGAAGAATAAAACTTACTGGACCATGATTGGATGAGCCCTGCATTTGGGATGCTGCAATTTTGCTTACACGGTCTATCAACCATGTCACAATGAGTGGGAAAGTTACAAGGAACCAGTCGCGTTTTCTCATAGGTTCCAATGTACCAAGTGATTTTCCTTGAGAGCAACAAAGCTCATAGATACCATTTTTTAGTCTAGGGAGATGGTCATGAAATTGTTAAGAACATGCCTTTTGTCTTTTCTTTTATCTCAACCGGTGCTTGCTCAGGAAAATTTTAAAACTGAACTGCAAAAAATCATCAAACGTTCGGGTATTCCAGAATCTGATCTAGGTTTGTACATCACAGCGGGCGAAGGGGAACACCAGGAAATTATTTTGGATGTAAATTCTAAAAAGAAAATGATTCCGGCATCCATTTCAAAAGTGGCAACAGCTTCTGCTGTTCTGGAGTATTTTCCGCCGGGCTACAAATTCAAAACCCAGCTTCTCTCTGCAGGTGACATCCAGGATAAAACTCTGAAAGGGGACCTGGTTTTAAAAGGCAGCGGCGATCCGGGTTTTGTCTCTGAAAATATGTGGTTCTTGGTCAATAATTTTAAGCGCAGTGAAATCACAAAGGTTGAAGGCGATCTTGTGGTTGATGACTCACTTTTTGATCAAAAACGCTATGATTCAAGCCGCCAACCTGAGCGCGTGGACCGTGCCTACGATGCGCCTGTCGGCGCGATGTCTTTTAACTGGAACTCGATCAATATTTTCGTGCGTCCTGGTAACAAAGCGGGCGAAGCTGCCAAAGTCTTTTTGGATCCAGAAAACGAATATGTGCGCCTTGTAAATAAAACGACAACAACAAGCGGCTCTGACAACAATGTAGTAGCTTCTCGAGTCGAGGACAAAACCTTCGGTGGCGATGTCATTCATGTGTCCGGCAAAATCGGCGTGAATTCCAAAGAAGTCGTGATCTTTAAGAACATCACTCAGCCAGATTTGTGGGCGGGCTACAATCTGAAATCTTTCCTTTCGCAGCGGGGGATTACAATCACCGGAAAAATCCGCATTGGAAAAGCTTCCGATAAGGCTGTGATCTTGGCAGAAGCTGAAAGCAAAGCCATTGAACAGGCTGTCGCGGACATGAATAAGTTTTCCAACAATTATGTGGCAGAAATGCTGACGAAAAATATGGGAGCTTTAAAAAAGCAACCCGGCAGTTTGGATACAGGTATGGAGATGATTAACGAGCATCTCAAAAAACTAGGCCTTCCAGACGACCAATACTACTTCCAAAACCCATCTGGACTTACTCGGGACAACAAGATTAGCCCTTTTGGTATGTGGAAGGTTATCTTGCATCTGAAAAATGACTTTAAGGTTCAGCCCGAATTTTTGACTTCACTTCCGATTGCTGGAATTGACGGGACTCTTAAAAGACGCATGAAAAACTCTCCGGGGGAACGATGGGTTCGCGCCAAGACCGGGTATTTGACAAACGTGGTCTCGCTAGCGGGCTACGCTGGACGTAGTGACGGTCGAGTTTTTACCTTCACTTTTATCTTCAATGGTACAAAAGATGAGGCGTCTGTGAGAAACTTTTTTGACCAGATGTTGATTGCTCTTTTGAAATAAAAAAGCAAAGCCATGGAGGGTCTTGCTTGAAACTTTGGATGTTCATTCTCGTATTCTGCACAGGTATTTCCACAGCAAGTTACGCCTTTGATCTTTTTGGTTTGTTCTCAACAGAGCCAACGACTAAAGAAGAAGCCGCGGAAGACTCGATTCCCGATGAGGAAAAGGTCAGCACTTTGGATGAAGATACGCCAATGGTGCAAGCCGAAGTCCTCGGTGGAAAAACTCTGACTGGCACGCGCGCGTTCAGAGTCCCTGATTATTCAGGACAAGACAAAGCCTTAGGATATGGGCCAACTGCTTTTGCCGTTCCCAAAGGACTTGAACCTCAGGTTAATTTCTGGCTCGACATCTATTCTAAGTACACGACGGATCAGGGCCTCATTCATGACACTGAAAGTGTGACCAGAGTTTACGCGGAGATTGATTTTAAAGACATCATCAACGATGAGTCCTTGAATCGTTTCGAAAAAGAAAGACGCAAGCAGAGACTTGTTGATGATAAGAAAAAAGAAATCATCGCGATTCTTCAGAAACTCGACAAAGTGGATTCTCCAGAGGGCTTAAATGAAGTTGAAAAACGCTATTGGAATATGTTCCAAGGCGACAACGAGGCCCACAAATTTAAAGAAGCCGGTCACAAATCGCGCATTCGTTTCCAGCTTGGGCAAAAAGACCGTATGCAGGCAGCGATCTTCTTCTCGGGTCGCTACCTAGAAGACATGGAAAAGATTTTCCGTGATGCGGGTTTACCTATTGAATTGACTCGTTTGGTATTCGTAGAAAGTTCTTTCAACGTGTTAGCGCGTTCAAAAGTAGGGGCGAGTGGGCTTTGGCAAATTATGCGCTATACAGCTCGTCCATATCGCATGATCAACGATGCTGTTGACCAGCGTAACCATCCGATGGCAGCGACTCGGCTAGCAGCACGTTTGATGAAAGATAACTACAACATGTTGAAAGCGTGGCCGTTAGCGATGACAGGCTATAATCACGGTCCAACAGGTGTACGTAAGCTCACAGAAAAATATAAAACTCGTGAGCTTGTAGAGCTTATTCAAAATGTTAAATCCAGCCGCAGCTTTGGTTTTGCCTCTAGAAACTTCTACGCGTGCTTTATGGCGGTGCTTGAAGTTGAGAAGAATGCTCAAAAGTACTTTCCGAAAGTGGTGTGGTCTCAGCCTTTGGATTCCGAAGAGATCAAATTGCCGATCTCTATTAAATACAAAGACCTCTTAACTTGGTTTGATGGAAACGATGAAAAAGCGGAAGTATTTAATCCGCATATTTCACGACAGGCAAGACGTGGTAGCATTTCGATCCCATCTAAGGCGGTGATTGCAATTCCTAAGGAGCGCTACAACCAAGCTCTTATTAGTTTGGCTCGAGGAGAGTTCAAATACGCGGCGAATATGGGCCCCGAGATAAAGGCTCCAGAGGAACCAAAGGGAACAGAGATTAAGTCGGCTGATCCGAGTAAGTAGGTCTCAAAAAGTCGGGACATATTTCTGGACTAGCCCTCTATAGATCTGGATTTGTGGAAAACGGTCCGCGATACGAAAATAGAACCATGACTAGATCCAATAAGACTACAATCGCAGTTATTGTTTGTGCATTGGCTTTGGTTCTTTCTTCGCTCTTTTACTTCCAGAATCACTCCGAGAAAGAATCCCAAGCTGAACTTTCAAGCCAAGAGACCGTGGATTATCGTGGACCCGTAGACGATTGTCTGCAATTTGAGTTGCTATATTCTCGTGACGGAATCTTAGCAGCTGATTGCACTGCCAATTATGTTCACTACTATCCAAAAAATTACGATCCAAAAGTAGCAGAGAAAACCAAAGGTGATCTTCGCATTGGCTCGTTTAACTTATTCCACTTAGGTGACAATCAAGCGCCAATGAAGAGTCTTTCTTTGGTAGCAAAAATTATCAACCAATGGGATGTCGTTGGTGCACAAGAAATGATGCCTTTGCCAGGCGAGTGGGCTGTAGCGAATCAAAAAATCTACGATTTCTTAGTGGCGAATCGCGCGAATGTGGTTTTTCCTCATCAAAATTGGAAAGTTACGTTTCCTGGATATTTAGCGCTTCTTCATGAGCTCCATGAGATTGATCCAAGCTGGGCTTTGATTCTTCAACCTTCTCCGGAAGGCGAGGGTACAAGCGGAGAGATGGCTGGTTTCTTCTATCGCTCAAGCCGGGTGCGTTTAAAAGACTGGGGCTATTGCCCTCGTGATGGCGCGGTAGAGCTTAAATCAAATGAATCACTTTTCAACTATGGGTGTTTGACGCAAATTCCTCCGGATCAAAGGCAGTTAATGTCACGCGTGGCCTTCACGGCATTCTTCCAAGCGGGTAATTTTGACTTTATCGGCGTAACGACTCACGTTCGCTTCCGTCCTTCAGATCAAGAGGCCGATCGTAAAGCTCAAGAGGTTTCAATCTGTAATAGCCACGAAAACTTACAGAAGTGTAAAGTGGCGAATGAGTTCGTAGGTAGATTCTACGAAGTTCAAGCAATCGCAAGACAAATTCACGATATGAAACAAATCGCCGGGGATCAGGACGTGGTCTTTATGGGTGATTTCAATATCGAGTTTGCCAAAAACAACCAAGCACTTTGGAATGCGTCCTTAAAAGATGCTCCTGGCTATGTTGTGACTCAAACGGCACCGACGACTCTGAGTATCAAGTCCGCAAAGATGGCCAGCAACTACGATCACTTCATCTTAGATCCGCAAGCGACGAAAGAGTGTGACATCAATACAGTTCGTGATTTCAATTTCACAGACGTAGAAAATAGTACGGACCCGGTCAAAAAAGATATTGCTCGTATGCTTAGCCCTGCAATGCAAGCCGTTTTACTGAGCGATGCGAGTGCTGAGTTAGAAATGCTGACGAAGTTCCAATTGGGAAAAAACAAAGGACTTCGTCCTTTGAGTGATAAAGAAAAAGCCGACATGACAAAAAGCTATGCGGATTCCGTTACGCGTATGAAGGCGAATAAATATGGAGCTCTTTTGGAGCTTATAAGTGACCACATTCCCGTAGAAATGAATTGCCGTATTGGCACAAGAGATGACGATTAATCGAGGAGTAAGAATGTTTATGAAAACAAAACCATGGATGACCCTTGCAGGTGCAAGCCTCCTTTTGGGAGCCGTTGCTTGTACACAAACAGAGAAAACTCCTATGACGACCGAGTCTCTGCGCGCCCCTTCTTCGTTGCAAGAAGAAACGCCACGTTTGATTTATGTCACTTACGGCAAAGACGGGAAGGCTAACCGCGAAGAGATCACAGCCGCTCGTTGGTTGGGACAAAACGGTGGTTTTAGCGCTGGTGGACGTGAAGACTATCTTTTGAAAATGTATTACTCAAATACGCGCAATACTTCTTTGAAAGGTCTTCGTCATGCATCTTGCTTCCACGGGGATGCAAAAACGATTGCAAAGAATTTCTTTGAAAAAGGCCCTGCTGAAACTGAAGTGCGTAACCTTGCAAGCCGTTGGCCAGAGGTAAAACCAAGTACTGACGGCAGAATGTTGGGTTTGAGTTTGGATCACAACTCTAAAGGCCGTCTGACGTTCCGTATAGCGCATTGTGAATCTGGAAAATCGTCGATCTCTGACACTGTTATTTCAAATTGGGCTGAAGGTAAGCCTTCGAAAAAGATCAGTGGGATGAAAACCGCTAAAAGAACAGTGGCGAATAGCCCCCAAGACGATGGTTTCAATATCTTTGACGATACACCGTTCTCGGAAGATTTGCCTTTGTTTAAGCTGCGCGCGGATTATAATAGAAATCCTCAACGCCCAGATCCAAAACCATGGGCAGGGTTGGACCTGAAGGATCAACGCCAAGCTTTAAAGTTTACTCTTCTAGTTCAAAAGTATTTCTATGAAAATATGGCGAATCAAAATCCGAATAAACGCGATTTCAATTTCATCGCCCAAAACAACAAACAACGTTACTGGTGTCACATGCCATGGATGCACGTTGGTGCTGCGGGACGTGAAGCCATTCACGGGATGACAAAAGAAAGAGATCTGGTTCCTTCAAAGCGTATTCCAACCTATCAAAATGCAACGCCTGGCTCTAACTGGGGTGTCGCTTACTTCAACGGCGAAGGTTGCGATGCGATCGGCGAAGTTTTCGGCAGCCAAGGCAACCATCGTCCAGAACCAGATTTCACGAAATCTACATTCAGAGACGGCACAGTCATCACGAAGATGCTTTTCACCACAGCTCGTTTCTCTGAAATTGAACACGCTTACAAGTGGAGAGCAACAGTCAGTGACGTAGGTTCGACAGAGCGTTCAGTTCAGGATGTTCGCCACATTCAAATGGATATTGCGGTTAAAGATCTTTCCTTGAAAGGAACGGATCCTACTTTGGGCCATTGGATTATGGCGGGTTTCTATTACGATCCTAACTACGACTTTGAAAAAGAACTCAAAGCGGTATTGGGTGAAGAGAATCCTTTGAAGAGCATTCCAAATCTGCCAAAAGAACTTTTGAAAATGCGCCCTATCGGCGTACAAACAGGGTTTGATTCTCCGGAGAAGAATGAAAGTTTGATCTTCCCAGGTGCATACGCAAATGGTTCCGGCGGTCGCTTGAACGGTCCTGCTGACAATCCAAAAACAAGCTGTTTGGGTTGCCATGCTGCTGCCGGAACGGGTGCTTCGATGATTCCAGGCTTCTTATCAGCGCGTATGTGGGAGCCGTTCCTTGGAAAGCCAGCGTTGGACTTCAACCAACAATTTGCCTTAGCAAAAGAAAACTACGAAACAACCTTTACCGGTCAGTAGTAGTTTAAGAACGAATTTTGAGAATAAAAAAAGAGCGGGGAAAACCCGCTCTTTTTATTTTTCCAATTTCTATTCTCTATTACGGAATTGGATTGATGTTAAATTCTAAAACTCTGTAAGGGTTGTCAGCATACTGAAGAAGATAAAGAACCGGCTCTAAATTCTTTTGCTGAACCGCTGGGATAACTCCGGCACCAGGATAGAAACCATCGCTGCCACCCCAGCCACTGTTTGTCGGATCCAATTCAAAGGTGAATGAAACAATACCGTGTTCACCGTAAGACCAATCCGTCGTATCGCCGCTAGCTTGGTAAAGTGCGGAAGACTGCATCGGCTGATAGCCATTCCACTCGGACATCTTTTCAGCCATGACTTTATGGACTTGGAAATCACGATTGTTATCGATGCCATTGTATTTGTGGCCCCAAGGATAAAGAACAAGTTCTGAGAAGGTGTGGAAGCTAAGCAGAGTCGAGATATTCTGATGAGCTTCTACGTAAGCTTTGATGGCTTGGGTTTCAGGCTCACTAAAAGGTTTTGGGCCTTTGAACGTATCGCTGCCAGGGTTGCTGCTAGAACCGCCTGTGCCCCATTGATAGCCATAGTTACGATTTAGATCGACACCAAAGGTGCCGTCGCTATTGCGAGCACGGTTTTTACGCCAAAGTTTGTAGCGACCACCGCTGATATCGTATTCAAGGCCATCAGGGTTTACTGCTGGGATGATATGAACATCACGGCCATTCAGAAGATTCACAATACGTGGGTTGCCTTTCGTGTATTCACTCAAAAAGTACTCTGCATAGAATAGTGGAAGCTCTACAGAAAGATGTTCGCGAGCATGGTGTCCACCCATATAGATAACCGCAGGTAAGTTATCAGCTTGAGCTAAATTCCCAGAGATGCGCAGAGCCCAAATGTCGCGATTTTCATTGGTCTTACCAATAGAAGTGACCTTCAAGATCTGTGGATAGGTTTTTTGGAGGTCTTGGACTTTTTGAGTGAGCTCAGGATAGTCGTGATAAGCGGCGTCTTGGCCAGGGAAGGCCATCATTTCGGCGCCGATAGTGAAGCTAACTTCAACCCAGCCGAGTTTTTCAAGAGCCTCTTTTTCTTCTAAGGTTCCTGTCGCGGTCACGAAGTCTTCGCGAACAGCTTCGATTGAAACGCCGGTATCAGCGACCACGCTTCGTTGGAATTTATCGTTCGCACGAATTTTCATCCAATAGAGGTTGGAGTCTTGAGTGCGGGCTTGAGGAATAAAACAGAGAAGAGTCAGTGCTGCAGCGGCAATTCTAGCCTTCATAGGTCCTCCTTGGACATGGCTAAAAGGCTAGCACAGCTCCTAATGGGTGCAACAGACTAAGGTCTAGGTTTGTAGTGAAGAGCGTTCCGGAGTTTTCCGGTAAGAGGAATTACTGAGTACGGTTACGAGTAAGCATTTTGGTCATGGTCTCTTGGCGATTCAAGAAGCAGATACCAACGCCCAAGCTTTTGCCCCACACAACTTCTGCATTCACGCTGTGGGTACGGCCCAAACTTTCAAGGGGAACCGTTACGCGCATCAAATCACCCTTCTGAGGAATGTAGTCCCCTTGGATGATTTCTAAGAAAGCGCCTGTCGTCGATAGGTTTTTGAGCTCTGCAATCAGAGTGCCCATGCGACCGAAGATTTCCAGGTACGCGCGTTCTTGAGTCTGATGTCTCTCCGTCGTGTTTTGGCCTGAAGTCATTGGTTCTTCCCTTTGCAAAAAGTCTACGTATTTAGTATCGGCGAAAAAATCGCGGCCACTAAGGTAAATCTGCGAAGGGAATTCATAATCTCAAAATGAGAATGCACCAAAAAAGGATGTTTTTGAAAGTGTCGAACTTCTAATAACTCGAAAAATATCTCGAGCGAAAGTTTTTATTTTTTCTTATATGTGAGAAACGAAAATGGAACTGGATCCGTCCTATCTGATTGGGCCACAAGTTCGAATTTATCCATAGGAACCTCTGGATAATAAGTATCACCTTCGAAATCTTTGTAAATCACCGTCAGATAAATCTTGTCCGTCACTGGCATAGACTGTTTGTAGATCTCGCCACCGCCAACAATGAAAACTTCTTCGCCCCATTGAGCTGTCAGAGGCTTCGCGGCCTCAATCGCCTCGTCCAAAGTCTTCACGTATTTCACCAGAGGGTGAGTGGACTGCAAATCTTGGCGGGTAATCACGATATGAAAACGTTGTGGAAGAGGTTTTGCGCCGATGGAGTCAAAAGTCTTTCTTCCCATGATCATAATATGACCCTTGGTCGTATCACGGAAGAATTTCAGGTCCTCGGGAATATTCCAAGGAAGCTTGTTCTGAGTCCCGATCACACGGTTTTGAGACATCGCTGTGACATGAGTTAGAATCATACGGCCACCTCGCCTTTGATGGCTGGATGTGGATCATAGCCTGTGATTTGAATATCTTCGTATTTGAAATCAAAGAGATCTTTCACTGCAGGATTCAAAGTCAGTTTTGGCAAGGGACGGAAGTCTCTTTCCAACTGAGTCTTCACTTGCTCTAAGTGATTTGAATAAATATGTGCGTCCCCAAGGGTATGAATGAATTCACCCACCTTGAGATTGCACACTTGCGCGATCATATGCACGAGCAACGCATAGCTTGCGATATTGAACGGCACGCCCAAGAAAATATCCGCACTTCGTTGGTAAAGCTGGCAAGAAAGTTTTCCGTTCGCCACATAAAATTGGAAAAAGGCGTGGCAAGGCGGAAGCGCCATCTTATCAACATCAGATGGGTTGAATGCGACAACCAGCAAACGACGAGAGTCTGGATTTTTTTTGATTTGCTCTACAACGTTTACGATCTGATCAATTTTGCGTCCATCTGGAGTTTCCCAAGAACGCCATTGTTTTCCGTAGACGGGTCCCAAGTTGCCTTCTTCATCAGCCCACTCATCCCAGATCGTCACTTTGTTATCATGAAGATACTTGATGTTGGTGTCGCCTTTTAAGAACCAAAGAAGTTCGTGAAAGATCGCGCGTGTATAAAGTTTTTTGGTGGTCAGAAGTGGAAAGCCTTCTTCCAAGTTGAAACGCATTTGGTAACCAAACACGCTCAGGGTGCCAGTTCCAGTGCGATCTTCTTTTTGCGCTCCATGAGCAAGTACATGCTTTAGTAGTTCGTGGTATTGGCGCATTTTAACCTCCAAGTCGTTCGGGGTCCTATTCTATGAAAGTAGAACTTTTTGTCTCTACTTATTGCGGGCTGTTACTTCACTTTTCCCGAGGAAAAGTGGTCCCAGAGCAGCTGCGAGCAAGGTCCCAGCTTTTGTCCCTGGCGCACAGCCAGGGAAAGAGGGATTTTCTGCACGTCGTTGTGAGTGATTACGAGTTCTTTTTTCTTGATTTCCGGGGTTACCAGATGCTCGGGCATAAAGCCCCAACCCAGTCCGCCACGCAGAAGTTCCTTTTTGCTTAAAAAATTGTCGACGCTCACGGTGTTCAGAGGATTGAGGATGGCGGCCGATTTCCCGGGGCCATCCAAAGTGCTGCGTAAAACCACTTGGCTGTGTTTAGCAAGTTCGTCGGGAGGGGCCTTGCCTTTTAACTTTGCCAGTGGATGGGAAGAAGCACAGACCGGAACCTGCACGACCTCCATCACTTTACGCACACTCAAACCGGAGCGTTGTTGGAATACTTGCGACAATGCGAGATCCACCTGCTCATTCAACAGCAAATCTTCGCCGCTTAATACTTCGGAAATAATCTTGATCTCGGTCTGAGGAAACTGGGCTGCCAATTTCCTCAGACCCGAGATCAAGGAGGGGAGGGGCCAATGGGCACTGATGGCGAGTCGAATCACCGGCTCATGCCCACGTTTAAGATATTGAACTGTTTTCTGCAAAGACTGGTAGTCGCCTAAAAGCTCTTCGGCTTTTTTAAAAAAGCCGGTGCCTTCTTTGGTCAGACGAGGACGATACCCACTGCGATCAAAAATAGAAAAACCTAATTCGTCTTCCAGAGAACGAATCGCATAACTGACAGCGGATTGTGCACGATTCAACTTTTGTGAAGCTGCACGAAAGCTGCCGGTCTCTAAGATGCTTTGCAAAACCTGGATTTGGTCAAGAGTCATGAAAAAATCATAATCTAAAAAATAGATCATGTTAATAGAAAAGTTATAGTTTTTTAGATCATCTGGTCCTGATAAAGTAATTTCCAGGTCAACATACAAAGCTATCCCCATGATTGAATACACCGAGGAGGACCTATGCTAACAATGAGAGCTTCGAAAGACCGTGGACACTTCAAAAACGAATGGTTGGACTCCTACCATAGTTTTTCTTTTGGCGAATATTATGATCCTAAGCACATGAACTATCGTGACTTGCGCGTGATCAACCAAGATGTGATTGCCGGGGCCTCTGGCTTTCCGACTCATGGGCACCGCGATATGGAAATCATCACTTACGTTTTGCGCGGTACGCTCGAGCACAAAGACAGTCTTGGCAACAAGGCGCAGATCAAACCTGGCGAAATCCAAGTCATGACGGCAGGCACTGGTGTCATGCACAGTGAATACAATCCAGATGCGAAGGTGGCTGCAGAGATTCTGCAAATTTGGGTTGTCCCAAGTCAAAGAGGACTTGCTCCTGGTTACAAACAGAAAATGTTTTCTAACGAGGACAAACGCAATAATCTTCTTTTGATCGCGTCACCTGACGGAGACCGTGGTTCGATGAAAATCAATCAGGACGTGCGCCTTTACGCTGGCGTCTTTGATAAAGACTTTCAGAAACGCTACGAGCCTAAAGAGGGCCGCGGCACTTGGATTCAAGTCGCCAAAGGTTCTCTGATCGTGAATAAGCAAACGATCGCGGCTGGCGACGGTGTTGCCATCGAAAAAGAAAATCTGATTCGCATCGAAGGCGGCCCGCAAGGGGCTGAGTTCATCTTGTTTGATTTAAAATAATCTAGTGGGGCCTCTCGATTAAAGAGAGGCCTTTAATTCTTCGATCAGTCTTTGATTCAAAAGACTCATTTGTTCCTTCGTCAGTTTGACACCCTGGATTTGCTCGGGCGTCCATGTCAGAGCCTCGCTCATGACTTTTTCCACGGCTTTATACACTTTCGGAATAATTTGCGAGCGGTAGTTAGGATCGTTGATTTTGTTTTTTACAAGCTGCCAAAACTCCCAGCGAGACGGCAACATCACAAAGTAAGGATCATTGGTGAAGCTTGCCCACGGGCGCTGCTCTTCCCAGGCTTTTTCATGAGCCGCGTGGTCTTTAGGCGAAAAATCTCGGATAATCAGTTCTTGATAAGAGTTTTCTTTTGCAGGTGTTTGATAGTCCGTCACCATATATGCGATTGCTTGCGGGTCTTTGTGGCGAACGGTGGCGACCACGTCAGAAAAAAACTCATGTAGTGCCATCGCGGTATTTGTTATTTTTTGCACGCGATCTGCTTCCGTCGAGATAGCCTTCATTTTCAGTGTCAAAACCTGAAGTGCATTTTCTAGGGTTTGTTTTTCAATAGGATCCTGAGTGGCCTCTTTGCGGGCCGTCAGCTCTTTGGATGCTTGAGTAAGATCGCGAAGAGCATTTCTAGCAACACCCACAAGAACAAAGTTAGGTTTTATCTGTCGATAGGACTCAAGATTCTCAACAAGATTTTTTTCTAGGATCAAATGACCGTACTCGTGGCTCAGAGTCGCCAGATTTTTCTCGGGCGGAATGATTTTCCCTGCCGAATCAACATCACTGCGGATGCCGACGTAAATTTCAAAAGTGGCAAAGTCAGAAACCGATCTTGTATAAACCGAGCCGATAGTGACTTTGGCCTCTTTCGGGCGGGCTAACGGACCTAAAAGGTTATCGATGGTCTCTAGGTGTTTCTCTAAAAGATTGGCGCTATACGGAGTTTTTGCATGAACATATTTAGAGACCCGGCCCTGGGCACCCTGTTCATAGCCCCAAAGTTCCGAGCAAAGGGGGGCAGGCATGGCCCAAACAGAACCGGCAAAGCCTGTTAAAGCCACGAAAAGAGTGACAATCTTTGCAGTCAGTAAGGGGTTTAGGCGGGCACCAAATCGCATCCAAGGTCTCCTAGGGATTTCATACACTTAAAAGCAAACGGCTTGCCAAAAAAGCGGGGGTTTGGTTTAAGGACCTTCACATGATGGCTCCCAAACAAAAAGACATTCTTTTAGTGACCCTGAATTCGACCTATCAGCACTGCGCTTTTGGGCTCCGTTACCTGTTTGCGAACCTCAAAGAGTTGCAACCGCAAGCTCAAATTCTAGAGTGGACGATTCATGCAAGTCCCCGCAATGTGGTTGAGAAAATCTTGGCTCACAATCCAAAGATTGTCGGCTTTGGCGTGTACATTTGGAATACCACCGAGACTTTCCAAATCGTTTCCATTTTAAAGCGTGTAGCCCCTGAAATTACCATTGTGTTGGGTGGTCCCGAAGTCAGCTACGAGAGCGAAAACCAAGCGATCTGTCAGACAACGGATTACGTGATTAAGGGCGAAGCTGATCATTTGTTTTATGAGTTCTGTGAGCAGATTTTAGTTCAAGGACAACGACCAGAGAAAAAATTTATCTCGGGTGCATTGCCAGATATTGCTAAAATCCAATCGCCGTACGGTTTCTACACGGATGAAGATATTAAAAATCGCATTATCTATGTGGAAGTGTCGCGCGGCTGTCCTTACAAGTGCGAGTACTGTCTTTCTTCGCTGGATAAACTCGTGCGTAGCTTTAATTTGGATCAATTTCTCAGCGACATTGATAGCCTCATTCAGCGCGGGACCCGACAATTCAAATTTGTCGATCGTACTTTCAACTTAAGCATTCAAACGAGCTCTCGTATTTTGCAATTCTTCTTGGATCGTATTGATCTGGGCTTGTTTCTGCATTTTGAAATGGTGCCGGACCGCTTGCCAAACGAACTCAAAGACTTGATCAAGCAATTCCCAGTGGGATCTTTGCAATTCGAAGTAGGAATTCAAACTTGGAATATCGAAGTTGCTAAAAACGTCAGCCGCCGTAATGACTACAACAAGGTTCGCGAGAATTTTAAGTTCTTATCTTTGGAAAGCGGCGTTCATACTCATGCGGATTTGATCGTGGGTCTTCCTGGCGAGACCGTAAAAAGCTTTGGCGAGGGCTTCGATAACCTGGCGTCTTGTGAGCCTCATGAGATTCAGGTGGGAATTTTGAAGCGCTTAAAGGGCACGCCGATCGTTCGTCACGATCGCGAGTTCCAGATGACTTATCAAGAGCACCCACCATTCCAGATTCTGCGTAACAAGGACATTTCTTATTCGGAAATGCAGCAGATGAACCGCTTTGCCAAGTACTGGGACTTGGTGGCCAATAGTGGGAACTTCACCAATACCACTCGTTGGCTGAAGGAACAGGCTGGACAACGTGAGGACCGCTCATTTTTTTGGGAATTTTTTGCACTCAGCGAGTTCATGAGTAATCGTTTTCAAGAGACCCATAGCATCGCTTTGCAGAGTCTTTTGGAAGCCCTTTGGGCCTACCTGACCGAGGCAAAAGGCCTTGAAAAAGACGTCGTTCGTGACCTTCTTTTGAGCGACTACATGAAGGACAAACCCCGTAATATTCCTGGGTTTTTAAAGGATGGCTTGAGCGAAACGGCCTATCAGATTCATCAGCGGACTCAAGGCTCTGGGAACAGCTTGCCTGAGCGCCAAGCCCGCCATCTTCCGAAGCCTTCTCACTAATTATTCATAGAAAGAATATAAAAATCATAAACACTTATTGGCGGATTCCGGGCAGATGTCTTAAAACACCTCTGACTTTGGAGGTCGCCCATGAAATCCTTCTTGTTTTTAGCTCTTACAACTTTGGCTCTATCTGCAGAAGCTCGTGTTCAGGTTCTCTTCCATCCTCATGACCCGACACTGGAAGCTATCGCAGGTTGTATCTCTGACGCTAAATCCACAATCGACATCGCCATGTACAACATGGATACGACAGATGCCTCACCGGTTGTTCAAACTTTGAAATCTCCAGAAATCCAAAGTCGTCTTCGCTCAGGTCAATTGAAAATCCGCATGATCCTTGAGCTTTATGGAACTCCAGAAGAAAACGAAAAGAAAAGACAAGCCGTTGAAGACATGGGTATCGACGTGCGTGATCTTGGTAAGACCGTAAAAGTTCATCACAAGTTTGCAGTTATCGATGCTGGCGGCGCTCTTGAGCGCGTAATCACAGGCAGCGCCAACTGGTCTTTGTCTTCTTACAAGAACTACAACGAAAACATTTTGTTCTTCACTCAAGAGCCAGAAGTGACAGGTCGTTATCAATTTGAATTCAATCGTCTTTGGAATGCCTCTAAAGAGTTCGGCGTTTCTTTAGGTCACCCTGATGTGAAAGTACCAAAGTATCAAGATCAAGAAGACATCGAGATCTTCTTCAATTCTCCACGTACAGTGGATCGTAAGTCTCAAGAGGCTTCTTATATCACTGGCGAGATCGTGCGTTTGATCGATGGCGCTCAAAATAACATTCAAATTGCGACAACACGCATTCGCATCGAACCAGTTTTGGAATCGATCCTTAAAGCTGCTCAACGTGGCGTAAAAATCCAAGCTGTTATCAGCCAAGATGATTTCATCGATTTGGGCCGTCGTGCGAAGTACTTACTCAACAATAAAAACATCGAGCTTCGTATTAAGTTCTACAACTTGAACTTAAGTGCTTATATCACTTACCAAATGCACAACAAGTTCATGATCGTTGATGGTCAAACTCTGTTCACAGGATCTTTCAACTGGTCTAACAGCAGCGAGAATAGCCACATCGAAAACGTTTTGGAACTTAACGGTGCTTTAGCTCAAGCAGTGTTGCCGGACTACAAAAAAGAGTTCAGCGACATTTGGGATATGGGCCGTGATCAATACTCTGGTGTATTGAGTTCACTAAAGAGCGGTGCTCACACTCAGTGTGCAATTCCACAAATGGTTTTAAGCCAACCAGAAATCCGCCAGCTTCTGAACTACGGCCGTAACTGCCAATAGGCCTTCGCTTCGAACTCGGGATTTGCAAGGAAGTTTTCTCAAACTTCCTTCCAAATCGTCTTCGAAATTTTCGTACTTCTTTTTCTCGCGTTTGGAAAGTTAGCGTTTTAGTTCAGGCGGTCTTAGATTCGAAATAGAATCTCGATTTGTACCATAGAATAGCTGTAACGAGGCCTCCCGCGATAACTAAACCGAGACCTCCGTAAAAGCCGATACTCATTCCCATCTTCAGTTGTTCAGGAGTCAATTTCGATGTTGCAGGATTCTGTAGTGCCGATTCTGTGGCGGAAGAAATAATGTGATTTCCCTTTGTTAATGCATAGGCTGACATTGCAGCAAAATATGTGCATTCACTGATACCGGCAATCCAGCTCCACCACACTCTAAGAACAATCAAAGCTATCAATACGATGCTTATTCCCATGTGAATCAACGTAGAAGAATAGCCTAATTTTTCTATTACCTCTGGCTGTAAGAGTTGAGATCCATATTTGTATAGTGAATAAGCATAGATTGCAAAAAGCAGCTTAACTGAAAGCGGAGATCGAATAATTGAATTAAGATAGTTCATAAGGTTCAGTCTCAGATACTTTATGTCCCAAGTAAATCTGAATCGAAAAGTAATGATTTAAACCTAACCCGCGACGGCGGGTTATTCACACTGTCCTGATTTTGGGACTCCATTTTTCATGGCGTTTTGAATGACGTCTGGAACGACCTCGTTGGCTTTTGTGCGGCGGTAGAATTCTTGGGGAGCCTTCGCGACGAGTTCTTTTGCTGTGAGAGCGCCTTTTGATTTTAGATATGTCATAAGCGACTTAACTTCTGGATTGTCACTTTCTATTCGGTCTTTTAATAGATCCAGAGCTGTTTCCCGACTTCCCGTAAGTGCATTTACATCGGCACCTTTTTCTAAGACAAATTCTATCCAATTTTTGTTTTTGCTCATGACGGCGACATGAAGCGCGGTAAAACCGCCTGAATCAGGTTGGTCGACTTTTGGTTCGGGATAGCCCTCATGGCTTGTATATACGTACTTCCAAATGTCTTTGCTCCAATCCGAATGATCCATATTCTCCAAATTGTATTGAGGGAATTCGGCGCCATTTTCGATAAGTAACTTCACAATGGCCAAATTATTTGGGAAAGACCAGCTCAGCGCTTGTTTTCGATTCCATTTTCCGGCGTCGCCTTTCATGGCACCTCTTTCTATCAATGCTTTCACCATTTCTAGATTGCCGGAAGAAACAACTGACGAGAACAACGAGTTTGAAGAGCCATCAGAACGGAACATAAGCGCGCCCTTGTTCAGCAGCTCTATGACTAGGGCTGTATTCTTATTCTTCACAGCTTGTTGAATAAGAGACACTTCGGAAGGAGTGTCGGCCATCGGTGCTAGCACAGGGATAGATGCATTCGGAGAGCCGCCTTCTTTAAGAAAGCTTCGGACTGCATCTGCAAATTTCTTTTTTTGTGAAAAGACCGGGCAAGTCTTCGAAGTAGTTAAAGCTTTGATTTTTTCTTTTGAGGCGATTCGCTTTTGGGCTCTATAAATTTCAATGTCGGTAAACCGTGTTTTCTTAACAAGCTCTACATATTGGCGGTAGTGGGCTTTTGCTTGGTTAGCTTTTCCCAAATCCCAATAGGCATCTGCAATATTCAGATGACTGACAGCGCGATCAGGGGACATTTTCAGAACTCGGTTTAAAACTTTGACGGCGTCTGCGTTGAACTGTGCTTTTTGAAGAAAAAAGCCCATATCGCCCAACAGTTGAGAACCGGTGCTCGCATCCGTGGCTGCGTTTTTTTGTTCTTCGTTGTAAGCGACGTGGTCCTCGTTGATTTCTAAATCTTCATTTATCCAACGAGAAAGCGGGTATTCCTGAAGGTAAGTACAAACTTTAAGTCCGTCTCGTTCTTTGTTAGCAATATCTCGTATCGAAGAAACAAACTCGAGTTCGTCTTTAGGTTTATCGTACCATGCGACTCGATTTTCGAGATCCCCATAATAACCGCCTGCAGTCATGTCCTCATAGACGGTTGTTGCCAGTCGGTCTGAGGCTTCAAAGAAGTTAGTTTCTGAAAGGGTTTTTGAAGTCCACTTTTTCTTCTCGATCTCAAAATCAGGGTCACTGAGCGTGCAATAGCTACCTTTACCAAGCTTGTGAGTTATTGGATCAATTGCAGTCCAACTCCAAGAGAAGAATTCAAAGTGTTCAAAGCGGCTTTCTACAAGCCAACTTTTAACAACGACATAGTCTTTATATAAAAAAATCTGTGTATTGCGGATTTTGCCGTTGATCTCTGAGCCGAGCTCTTCACTCTCGATCTTTCCACCTTTTTGACTTTGCCAATGAAGCGTAGTGGTTAAATTAGTTCTTCCAGAAAGACAGCAGCTCTCGTCGAGTGAGTAGAAAAGATTCCCGTCAGCTATTTCACCGAGCCTATATTCCGGCAAAAGATCTGGGGGAGCCAAAGGACCCTCCGCCATTTGAGCAAAGGCCATCGACGAAAAAAGAAAGAGAGCGATAAATAGTTTCATGACTACGAATCATAGGGGGGCTATGGGCTTGCCGTCACATAAAAGTGCTTGCTGCGAAGCAAGAATCTAGCTTGTCTTCGAATCCGTGATCTACAAAGAGGCAGGGGGGCTTTTGGCCTTCGCTATACGCGTTTTAAGGCTAGTTTTCTCTGTGCTTTATGAAAGAAGTTCCAACTTCTGGAGTAGTTCTGTGAGTTCAGGTACTATCTATTTTGTGAAAACTGGTTTGATTCTCTTCTCAGTAATAGTGTCTTTGTTAAGCGGACCACGCTCGGTGGCTGCCGATCTTTCCGAGTCGTTTTCTTTGGTTTATAAAACCCCTCTTGCTTTAACTGCAGATGAGCACAATCGCCTTAGAAAGTTTCAGTTTTATTTGGTGCCTGGCATTTTATCCGAATCCTTTATTTCTAAAGACAATCGATCCAAAGTTAATTTCTCGAATTTGACCGAAGACTATTTCGGAGCTCAAGAGAATCTTCTCAAACAAAAATATGGCCTTTTTGCGGAACGTCTTTCTAGCTCTTCACGATCTGTTGAAGAGATTCGCATCAATATAAGAAAAGCGCTAGACGCTGCCAAGACGGCTCAAAAGAAAGCCTTCTTTGTAACTCACTCCCTCGGGGGGCTAGCACTTCTTGAAGAGCTTATCGCTAATCCGAAGGCTCAGAAAGATGTTGGCGGGATTCTGTTTTTGCAAAGCCCTTTTAAAGGCACTCCGGTGGCTGATTTATATTTCGAGTATCCTTACCTTTTAGGTCTTTGGATGAAGCCGGTTTTGCCATTAGTAAATACCACCGAAGAAACTCTTCGTTACTTGGGGACTCGCTCACGCACTCAGTTTATGAATGAAAATGCTCCGGCTATACAAAAGCTGGTTGCGGGCCTTCCGATTCTGACAGTCGGAGGTGTCGCGAATGGACATCGCAGTCTATTTTCGCCGTCGATAGATATCTTAGAAACAGGTTGTGTGAAAAGTGTGTTTTCGTTCTGTGTAACGATCAATCTGTATGCTGGGCCTTACTCTAAGAGTGACGGCATGGTTCCGTTTGAGAGTTCTCGTCTTGAAGGAGCGGACTTTGTCCGTCTTGAAGGAGTCGATCACGGTGAAACAGTGGTCGGGATTCCCTTTGAAACTTTCAACAAGGCCGATCTGACTCTGGCCTTGTTGAAGTTAATGATTCCAAAATTATAATTACTGTTGTTGATCCAAGCTTGGCAATTCTGCCTTATAGTTCGCAATTTCATCGACTTTCGTTTGACGTTCGCGCTCGATAGAGGCGATGTCGCTTTCAGCATTTGAAACTTGATGTCTTGCCGTAGAAAGATCCGAAGACAAAGCAGAGATACGACCGTCCAAGTAGCCTTGGGCAGCAGTGTTTGTCTGTGGAGTAAAGTTCTTTTGAGTTTCTAAGCTCGACATCTGGCTTTGCAAGCTGCTCAAACGGCTTTGACTGATGCTAAGCTCAGTACGTTTAGAGTAAAGCTTGGTCTCCATTTCACGCACATCAGTTTGGCGTGTTTCGATCATCGTCAAAACATACTTTTTGCGACCTTTGCGGTATTCAACCAAGAACGCTGGTTCTAATTCTTTCGGGCAAACATTTTGATACTTTTTGCCGGAAGCTCCTGCATTTTGACCATTGGTTTTTGCGCAGTAATCAGTGATGCCTTTTCTGTAGTTGTTCAAAAGAGAATTGATTTCAGGTCCTTCGCAAAGATCGCGAGAGAACACGTCGCCTTTTTTACCGGTTTGGTAGCTGTTGTCAGCCGTGCAATATCTTTGCATACCGTTTTTAAATCCCAAATCCAATTGGGATTCTTGAATGTCAGCTTCGACTTTACGGCATTCGCCGACAAGCTTGTCTGAATTTAACCATTCCCCACGAAGGGCAACGCTTTTTCCGTGTTCAAACCAGTTCACGGATTCACATTCTTTTTTCTTAAAATAGCTCGCACAAGCGACCAAGTTGAAAGCCACAATAGCAAATAAAAACTTCTTCATTTTTAAATCCTCTTAGAGTTTTGCGGTCCTTCTATTTAAAGCATTCAAATGCTTCCGAGTCTCGCGTTGACACGACCGCAAAATACTTTAGTCTGTGGTTATGATTCTAGAATGGCTGGAATATCTCCGAACAAAAAGCACCAAAACCGCCAAGGATTGGGGCTACGTCTATCAGAATATCTCATTGAAATTCCGGTCTCGCCGCTGCGCCAAAGCCTGGAAAAGCCATAATGAAAACTGCCGTGAGTTTGTCCGGGGGCATTTGGCAAAAACCCAGCCTAAATCAATCGTAGTTGTCGGTAGCGGACTGTTGCTAGAAGTCCCCATAGAGGCCCTTTTGGCGACAGCCGAGAAGGTGTATCTGGTTGACCTGGTGCATGCCCCAGAGATTCGTCGACTGGCTGCAAAACATCCTCAGATCGAATTAATTGAAAGAGATATCTCGGGACTTTTGGGACTTCTGAAAAAAGGCACGGGTCCTTTTCAGCTTAAGAACATCCCTTGGAAGCAGCTCCCTGTCTGGGACTTGCCAAAAGTGGATTTGATTATTTCCGCAAACCTCTTGTCGCAAATTCCGTTGATGATATCAGAAGCTTTGCCAATGACATCCGAGACGTATGAAAAATTCGCGCGCTCGGTGCGGGATCAGCATATCGAAAGACTTTTCGGACAGTCTCAAAAGGTTTTGTTGTTTGCGGATTTCGAAACTCGTTACATCGGCCACGACGGGCAGAGAATTAAAACCGAAATGTACAATGTGAATTTGCAGGATTTAAAATTTGATCGAGAGTGGATCTGGGAGATCTCTCCGTTCGGAGAGACCTCGAAGGATTATAAAATCGAAATGCTAGTACGTGGGTACTATTCCTAGAGCTTATTGGAAATTTTGAACTTGGCCGATGAATGGCAAGTTTCTGTAGTAACCTTGGTAATCCAAGCCGTAACCAACAACGAACTCATTCGTGATTTGGAATCCGACATAGTCCAATTTGCAAGGTACTTTCAATGCTTCTGGTTTTTCAAGAAGAGCAACCGTTGTCAAAGAAGCGGGCTTTCTAGAAAGAATAGAATTTTTTAGATAGTTCATAGTGATGCCAGTGTCGACGATGTCTTCCACCAACAAGATATGTTTGCCTTCTACAGGATGAGCTAAATCCAAAGTTACTTTCACTTCACCAGAAGAAGTGTTGCCGTGATAGCTAGATACGCCGAAGAATTCGCAAGTGATGTCAGCGTTAATTTCGCGGATCAAGTCAGAGTAGAAAACAAAAGAGCCTTTCAAAACACAAACGGCAACAACTTGTTCGCCTTTGAATTTTTTGGTGATTGCGGCGCCAATTTCCGAAACTTTCTTTTGAAGTTGTTCTTCGGTGATATAAGGCTTGATTTGAAGTTGTGTCATGTTCTGCTTCCTTTTAAACGAAGGAGTTATTCATTATTTCGCCAAAACCACCGCCACCTGGAACAATGTAATCTAGATCGTTAAGACCCTTTTCTTGGTCCCAGTGTTGGCCTGCGGGAGACCTTAAAACTGCCTTATCTGAAAGCCCTCGGTCAAGCCTCAAGGCATAGATCACGACGTCAGGATGTGCGGTCAGAACGTTCTTTAGATATTCGGGTGTAACAATAAGATGGAGCGCGATAAACTTCTTCGCGGTACCTTGAACCTTCTGCTTGTAATAGTTGATAGAAGAAACCAGGGTGCTGCCCGTAGCCCCCATAGGGTCTGGGATCAGCACGTGGGCTCCGTCCACATCTCCGCCGATTTTAACGGACCCTAGATGCGTGCCGGTCACGTGATGATCAAGATCAGTTATGCGGGCAGCAAAAATATGATCTTGTCGGATGTTCTGTGGTTCTAACGCGAAATGAAGGAAGTTATAACAAAGATGGCTAGGAAAAGTTCCTGCACGGGCCAGGTTCACGCAGACGGCTTTTTGTTTTCTTGCAGTGCGGGTGCCTTCGAGTTCGATTCCCGGGTGGGCTTCAGTCATACGCGTCGGGATTTTGAAGGCTTCTACGTCAAATTCATTGGTCACAACCATGGAAATCAAATGCGTGTAGAGGATTTCTACCAAACTGTTGATTTGTGGTTGAAAGGTCTGCGGAGAACACAGCTGCGCTAAAAGTCCGCTTAAAAACGGATTATCGACCAAATGGACGCGGGGGCCATAGTGATGAGTGATTTCTTGATATTGCATGGATGGCAATATCTTAAGGTTTTTTCTCAAATTCAATGAAAATGACGAATTCAGATTGCTTGTTTTGGAAGGCAGGGGATTTCAAGATCGTAAAAGGAGGCGCTTTGCTAGCAAGCTCTTCTTCGTGAGCAATCACGGTTTTGCGTGGCAGGACACCCGCAATGAAAAAGCCATAGCCTGGGCCCAATTCAAAAATAGCTGGGAAGGAATTCTTTTGAACACCCGCGTTTTGATCGACAGCGGCAAGGCCACGGGCCTTCTCAGCATCGAACTCGCGCAGGCTGCGGACGATTTCAAGGTTTCCACGGAAGACATTGTTATCAGAGTCAGTGAGTTCGATGAAAGTGCTGAGTCCCAGGTCTTCGTCGAATTCAGGATCATGAATACCGCTGAACCATTGCTGATTCTTCACGATCACTTTCTCTGTTTTTTCAAGAATGCGAATTTTTAATCCCGGAGCTGTAATGCGTTTCTGCATATCCGGAAGAATACCAGCCGTATAATCTCCGAAAGAGTTGAATTGTCCTGTCGCTTGGCTTTCTTGATAGAGGCGATCTAAAGCAGCGCGCGGAACCTCGGCATAATAAATATAAGCTACGGGACCTGAAGTCGGCGCCGCTGCTTTCGTTGCTGTGGTTGGCGGAGGAGGTGGTTGTCCACCGGCCATAGCCCCAACGGCTACGGCGGGGGCATCGACCTCAGGCTCTTCGTTGTCAGAAACTTGCCTATCAGCAGGTGTTGTAGCAGTGCCCTCAGAGTTTTTGGTGCTGGCAATTTGCAACGTGCCTTTGAGGAATCTTACTCGTTGGGCAAGATCGACATTGTCTTTTTTGTAGAGAGTACCAATCGAGAGGCCAATCAAAATCAAAGCGATGCCCAAGTACAGAAGAGGATCTGTCAAATAGCGAATCAGCGCGGATTTACGAGGAGGCTTGAAGGTCTCCATATCGACACCGCATTGTGCGCAGTATTTATCTTGGGGTTGCGAAAAACCGCAACGTGGACATTTGACTAGCATTATTAATAGCTTAAATCATAGGCTCTTGACCCACAAACAATTTGTTCATACCTTGGGAATCACAGAGAAAATTTTCAAATTAGGACATCGACTTGTCAGACTCCAATACCCCTCAAAATAGCCCTTTTCCTGATCTAACGAAGGTCGAGTTCTCTCCGGAGCATTATCCTGTCATGGTCACAGATGTGCTTCAGGCCTTCTCTGTTTTCAGAGACAAAAAAGACATTCGTTATTTCGATGGGACCTTCGGGCGCGGCGGTCACTTGCGCGCGGTTTTAAGTAACTTTCCACAAGTGAAAGCTGTGGTAATGGACCAAGATGACACCGCTATTAAGTTCGGTCACGAGAACTTCAGGACCGAGGTCGAGTCTCAGCAAGTACGCATAATTCATGGAAATTTTGCAGAGTTTCCTGAGCACAATCTGGGTTCTTTTGATATGATGTTATTAGATCTGGGGGTTAGTTCTCCTCAGCTCGATAAGGCAGATCGGGGATTTAGTTTTAACAAAGACGGTCCTTTGGATATGCGCATGAATCAAACCACAGGCATAACGGCGGAATATATTTTGAATACGGCGTCAGAGCAGGAACTCAATGATATGTTTAAGGAGTATGGAGAAATCTATAAGCCTTTCCGCGTAGTGCGTGCAATTGTGCACGATCGTAAAACCAAAGCTTGGCAAAGCACCAAAGAATTAGCAGGCCTTATTGAGCGTGTTGAAGGTTGGAGACACAAAGGTTTCCATCCAGCGACTCAGTACTTCATGGCTTTGCGTCTGCGGGTGAATTCCGAATTGGAAGTTTTAGAGCATACACTCCCTGCGATGATGAAGTCCCTGAAGCCCGGTGGACGTTTGTGTGTGATCAGCTTTCATTCTTTGGAAGACCGTATCGCAAAAACTATTTTTAAAAGTAATAAAGAATTGGGTGAGCAAACCCATAAAAGAGTTTTACTTCCCACTCAGGATGAGTGCGATAAAAACCCACGCTCGCGAAGTGCGAAGCTGAGGGTGTTTGAGAGGAGAGTTCAGGATGAGCTCGCGAAATTTTAGACAGTTAAAACCATTTTTTAGTGTTTTAATCGTCATCTTCACTTTTTTCTCTTTAGTTTTCTTGCAAATGGAAGAACGTCGTTTGGGTTACAGCGTTTTGAAGCTGAGCCGCGAACATAAAAAGATTCTTGAAGAAAAGCACGTTAAAGAAATCCAATTGGTCAAAGTCACGCGCCCTCAGCTTCTAGAGAGCATGGCTCATTCCAAATTTACTCTTAAGAAAATTCAAGCGGATCAAATCATTCATTTGAGTGGAAGTACTGCAGTGGCGAACGAGTCAGCTTCGCCTGCGGGCAAAAAGGAGCTCTAGTTGAAATCCCGTATTATCTTGGTTTTTGCCGGTGTCATGGTTCTTTGGGGCGCATTGATTTTACGTGCGGCCTATCTTCAGTTTTTGCCGAATGAAAAACTTCAATCTTTGCAAAACCGTCAATTTCAGACGGTGGTGACTTTGCAAGCTCGTCGTGGCGCGATCATCGATCGTAACGGTCGTGACTTGGCAATGTCGGCAACAGCATACTCGCTCTATGCTGATCCAAAAATCTTGGAAAAGAAAAAACAGTTGGCCAAGAATATCGCTAAAGAACTTGGCGTTAGCACGGAGAGTGTTTTCAGTAAGATCAAAGATTCCAACAAACGCTTTGTATGGATTCAACGTCTGATGGACGAAGAAAAAGCGAACAAGATCAAATCTTGGAATATTCGCGGTCTTTCTTTTGTTGAAGAGTGGAGACGCGTTTATCCGAATGAAAGTCTTTTAGCGCACACTTTGGGATTTTTGGGCAGTGAAGGACAAGGGCTTGAAGGTTTAGAGAAATCTTTCGAAACAGAGCTTAAAGGCAATAGCAAAAAAGTTTCAGTCCGCAGAGACGCTCGTGGTCGTCCTTTGATCGCTGATGGGTTGCTCTTTACTGAAAATCCAGATGGGAATGAACTCAAACTGACTGTCGACTCTGACATTCAGTACAATCTTGAAAATGAATTGGCTCAAGCCGTTGCTAACTTTGAAGCGGATTCAGCAGTAGGCGTGATTTTGGATGCGCAAACATCTGCGATCGTCGCAATGGCAAGTGTGCCGACATTTGATGTGAATAAGGCGATGAAAACAGCGCCGGAACTTCGCCGTGATAAAGCTGCGACCGACGCATTCGAGCCTGGCAGTACTTTAAAGACCATCGTGATTGCATCGGCCCTTCGCCAAGGGAATATCGCTCCGAACACCAAGTTCTTCTGCGAAAATGGTTCATTCAAGGTCGGTGATAAGGTCATCCGCGAAGCAGAAACTCATGAGAACTTCGGAAATTTAACCGTGAGTGAAATTTTGGCGGTGTCTTCGAATATCGGGACTACGAAGATCGCATTCAAAATGGGAGACGACAGTCTTCGCCAAGGTCTTTTGGATTTTGGTTTTGGTAATAAGCTGGGGTCTGATCTTGCCGGCGAAGCGCGTGGGACAGTACAAGCTTTGCCTTGGCGTCCGCATTTGCTCAGTAATATTTCTTTCGGTCACGGGATTGCGGTGACGCCGCTACAACTGGCAAATGCGTATGCGGCGATTGCTAACGGCGGCGTATTGAATGCGCCTTACATCGTTCAATCTATTCGTGACAACGAAACAGGCCAGGTTAAAAACATCGATCCAAAACCGATCCGACGTGTTTTAACTCCTGAACAAGCAAGCCAAATGAAGATGATGTTAAGTGCAGTGACTACGGATGGCGGTACGGGTAAAAATGCTCGCGTAGATGGTTTTATCGTCGCTGGTAAAACAGGAACTGCGCAAAAAGTGAATCCGAACGGTCGTGGTTACATCAAGGGTGGATATATCTCGAGTTTTGCGGGATTCATTCCATCGAATAATCCAAAGTTTGTGATTTATGTAGCTGTGGATCATCCACGTAAAGCATTCTATGGCGCGCAAGTGGCAGCACCGATCTTCTCGCGTGTAGCCTCTTATGCTGTTCGTAAAGAAGGCTTGGCGCCAGTGCTCTTATCAGAGAAAAATCTTCTTCCAGAAAAACGCAAAGCGATCAAGATGGATGGTGAAAAATCACGAGGTCTTGCCGCTGTGACGGAAGGGGACATCGTAACGACAAGTTTGGACTTGGGTGTTGTACCTGATGTGACAAACATGACGTTGCGCGAAGTCTTGCGCCGCTTCTCAGGAAAAGAGATCAGCGTGAAATTCCGCGGTCAGGGGCTTGTCAGTGGTGTAGAGCCCCCAGTAGGAGCTCCGCTGCCTGACAGCAAAGAAATTACAGTGATTTTGCGCTAATCTGTTGGTCGATATAAGCGCCGACTTTTTGAATGATCTGAGGAGGAATTTCATGTCCTCCTTGGAAACCAAGACAGCTTCCTTTCATTCCGCCTTGATTTAAAAAAGACTCTAAGCGACGTGCGCCTTTGACGTGTAAAACTTGATCCAATTCGCCATGGGCTTGGAAGAATTTTTCACCTTTGCGTTTTTCGACTAAGGGCTTCAATTCCTCTTTGTTGATCAAAGACCCAGACAAAAGAATGAGTCCTGCAGGTGTTTCTGGAGCATTTAAATAAATGTCCGTTGCCAACATGGCGCCCTGTGAGAAACCGCCAAGAATAATTTTGCTCCAAGGCACTTTAAGCTCTTCGATCATGTTTATGAGTTCTCGACGGGCTTTTTCGAGGCCATCAGGTTTTGTTGTGCTGATATCTTCGATTGGCAAAGTGCTCAGAGCCAGCGACCACCAAGCTTTTCCGGTCCATCCGGGACCGATTGGCACATCTATGAGGCCCTGCGGAAATAACCAGTTAATTTTTTTTGAAGTGGGGATGTAATCCTTCAGCGGCTCTAAATCTGAAGCATCTGCTCCATATCCGTGAATGAGAATGACCCAAGGCGCGTTGTCGTCATGATATTCGTCGAGGCAATATACTTTTGCGAGTTTTCTCATTTTAGGATAATGTGTTTCTGAACAATAAAGGTCAACATGAAGCTGCAACATTTATTTTCTATATTTCCAGGAATCCCGGAGAATTCATTTTCTCACGTGGAAGTGAGCGAAATTTGCTATGACGCTCGCAAGGTGGTTCCTGGCGCAGTATTTGTCGCTATTCGCGGATCCAAAGCGGATGGGCATGATTTTATTGAAGACGCGATTTCTAAAGGAGCGGCAGCTCTGGTTTTGGAAGATCGCTCTAAAATTCCAGCAAATTTTTCTGGTTTTGTTTTGCAAGTACCAAACTCGCGTCAAGTTTTGGATATTTTAGCGAGTCGCTTTTATTGGGATCCGGGTCGTGATCTTTTCTGCGTTGGTGTTACAGGCACTAACGGCAAAACTTCTATTACTTACATGGTAGAATGTATCTTGGATTACGCTCGTATGCCTGTCGGCGTGATTGGAACTGTTAATCATCGTCTTGGCGAAAAAGTTTGGCCGTCAGAGATGACAACTCCAGATCCCGTAAATCTACAAAAACGTATGAATGAATTCCGTCAAGAGGGCGCTTCTGCCGTTGTGATGGAGGTTTCAAGTCACGCCTTAGAACAAAAACGTGTCGACAGCGTGCCGTTTAATTCTGTAGTTTTCACCAATCTGACCCGTGACCATTTGGATTATCACGGCACGATGGATGAGTATTTCAAAGCAAAACAAAGACTGTTCACAGATCTTCTTTGGAAGACCAGCAAAAGTCCTTGTTTTGCTATTATCAACACTGATGACAAATGGGGACGCCAACTGCGTGTTGCGGATCCTGCAATCTTGTGGACGTATGGACATCGTGAAGGCGATTTCCAATACGAAGTCATCAAAATGGATTTCACGTCGACTCTTTTTAAAGTTCAAACACCAGCTGGCGAGGGTGAAGTTTATTTACCAATGTCTGGAACTCATAATGTGATGAATGCACTAGCTGCAATGGCGGTGGGTATCTCTGCAGGGATCCCATTGCAAACTTGTATTGCGGCTTTGAAAACCTTCACTGGAGTTCCTGGGCGTTTACAGGCTGTGAAAAACGACAAAGATCTTTCAGTGTTTATTGATTATGCTCACTCACCGGATGCGCTTGAAAATGTTCTAAGTGCCTTGATCCGAGTGCGTGAATCCATGGGGTCTTCGGCAAAAATCTGGACGGTGTTTGGTTGTGGCGGAGATCGTGACAAAGGCAAACGTCCATTGATGACTCAGATGGCTTTGCGATATTCTAATCATGTTATTATCACTTCGGACAACCCACGCACGGAAGATCCTATTCAAATCATTCGTGACATGACGGATGCTCTGCCAGCGGGCGAGCAATATAAAATCCAAGTGGAAGTTCAAAGAAAAGACGCGATTCAAAAGGCAATTCGCCAAGCAAAAGCAGGCGATGTGATTTTGATTGCGGGCAAAGGTCATGAAGACTATCAAATTATTGGCCAAGAGAAATTGCCATTCAGCGATTTCAAAGTGGCGGAGGAGTGCTTGAAATGAGAATCATGGAATTGAAGGACGTTCTTGCGGCAACAAAGGGACAAGCCCTCAGTGATGTGAATCAGAAATTTCAAGGCATCGGCACAGACACTCGTCAATCTCTTCAAGGACAACTTTTTATCGCACTTAAAGGCGAAAGTTTTGATGCGCACAACTTTGTTGATAAAGCAGTGGCTCAAGGCGCGGCTGGCATCCTCGTTCACGAAAAAACACCGATGATCGAAAGCTTGAAAAGCAAGACTACGGTGATTTTGGTTTCAGACACATTGAAGGCTTTGCAGAATCTTGGTAACTGGGCCCGTAAAACTTCAAAGGCCACTATTATCGGCATCACAGGTTCTAACGGTAAAACGACGACCAAAGAATTTACCGCAGCCGTCATTGATAGTTTTAAAAGTGTTCACTACAGCAAGGGAAGCTTCAACAACCATTGGGGCGTGCCATTTACATTGCTTCAGTTAGATCCGCAAAAAGAAGTTGCCGTTGTCGAGATGGGCATGAATCATGCGGGCGAAATCACAGAATTGGTTCACATTGCAGAGCCTGACGTCGTTTGTTGCACGATGGTGGGTCGTGCTCACATTGAGCACTTTGGCACAATCGAAAAAATTGCCGAAGCCAAAGAAGAAATTTACGAAGCGGCTTCGCCAACAGCGACTCGCGTGTACAACCTCGATAATCCTTTGACTCACAAAATGTATGAAAAGGCTCAGAAGAAATTTCCACAGGCGAAGCTTGTGACTTTTTCATCAACGGATCCTAAGGCCGATGTTTATTTGAAACTTGATGCTATGGGATTGCAGAGCCTGACGGTGAGTGGTCACATCCTAGATGAAGATGGCACAGTCACCGTTCCAGTTTTTGGTGCTCAGAATTTAACGAACTTGATGGCAGCCGCTGCGATCGGTATCGCGACCGGGTTGGATCCTGAACAAGTTTGGCAGGGCCTTGGTCACTGCAAAACTATCTGGGGTCGTAATCAATTGTTGGATCTAAAATCCGGCGCGCAAATGATCTTTGATGGTTACAATGCGAATCCGGATTCTATGAAAGCCTTGTTGGACAATGTGAAAATCCTCAGTACCAAGGGCCGTAAAATTGGCGTATTTGGTGAAATGCTCGAAATGGGATCTCTTGCAAATTCTTTGCATGAAGAGTTGGGCGAACTTGTTGGCAAAAGCGGCTTTGATAAAGTTTATTTCATCGGCGCAAGCTTTGGAGCCTTTGAAAAAGGTCTTAAAAAGTCGGGTTATAAAAATCCTGCGAACATCGCCGGAGATTTCAAAGACGAAACAGCTCGTGAGTTTGCAGGTGACCTTCGCTCGGGCGATATGGCTATGGTGAAGGGGTCTAGAGGCATGAAGCTAGAGCGTTTTGTGCTTCCGTGCGAGCCCAAAGATTTCAGTCTGAACAAATAGCAAAATCGAACATCCGTTCTACATGAGAATCCGTGTGGTTTCTGAGTGCCTAGGCCTCACTTCCAAGTCGAGAGTGTCTCATCTTAGTCTGGCTGAGCTAATTTTTATTTAGCACGTCCCCGAGTTGCCACATAATAGTGGAATCCAGGGGGATGTATGAAGCGTACGTTAGGTGCCGTCGTGGTCATCGCAGGTCTTGCGGGGCTCGTCTTAAACTATCAAGCTTGTGGTCGTGTTCCAGTTGCCGATTTTGGACAAGATTTGAATACTGGCAATTTGGATCTAGGAAGTAATGGCGATCCCAATGCTGATCTGAAGTCGCAAGCTTTGCATGTACTAACTCAAAACTGCGCGGGCTGCCATGATGCCAATAACTATGGCGGTACTAACCTGACTTACGCTGACGATCTTAACAAACTCGCTGTATCCAACTACGTAGTGCCTGGAGATCCTGAATCATCGCAACTTTATTTGATTATCCAAGGTGGTATTATGCCGCCGGGGTCGCCATTAGCTGCTGAGCAAGCTGATATCATTGCGGAATGGATTGCATCTTTAAGTCCGGGTTCGGTTCCGACACCAACACCGACACCAATGCCAACAGCAACACCAATGCCGACGGCTACTCCGCGTCCTTCAGTGACACCGATGCCAACGGCGACTCCTCTGCCGACAGCAACTCCACGTCCAACGGTCACGCCAACGCCGACACCAACACCGCGACCTACTGCTACGCCAATGCCTACAGCGACACCTCGTCCAACTGTAACTCCGACTCCTACGCCGACGCCACGACCAACAGTGACGCCGACACCGACTCCAACTCCGACACCACGTCCGACGGTAACGCCAATGCCGACGCCGACACCTGCACCTACACCAACTCCACGTCCAACAGCGACGCCAACACCTACTCCGGCACCTACTCCAACTCCGACGCCAGATCCGAACATTACATATACTGCTATCTACAATAATATTTTGAAGCCACGTTGCGTGGCCTGCCACGGTACTTCAGGTGGATACAGTTATACGACTTATGCAAATACGATGAAGTCCGTAAATACTGCAAATCCTGCGGGTAGCTTGCTGTATAGAATCACTCAAAGCGGTTCTATGCCAAAAAGTGGATCAGCGCTGACTCCGACGCAATTGGATCAGATCCTCAGATGGATCCAATCGGGTGCGCCGAATAACTAGTAAGTGATTTCTCGGGGGCTTGGTCTGATACGAGAGCCTCCGAGTGTTACAACAATCGAGTGGGTTCTACCATCGTCGACAAGATGAATGCTAGACCCACTTTTCATTTCTTCTCCGTCCACCAAAATACTTTTGACTCCGTTGGAATAAGAGCCCGGGTTCTCTACTAGAATCTCATACAACGAAGACTTATGACGGTAGTTAATCTTGAATTGTGCCCAGTCTGGTGAGATCTGCGGATTTATTGTCAGCTCATCTCCTTTAACTCCAAAACCGAGAATGTATTCAAGACCTGCTCTGTACATCCAGCCCGCAGAACCCGTGTACCAACTCCAGCCGCCACGGCCCGCATGTGGGGCTTGCGAATATACGTCTCCGGCAACAACGTAGGGCTCGATTTTGTATCTTTGCGCGGCTTCTAAAGTAATGCCGTGGTAAATCGGATTGACCAGATTGAAAAGCTCTTGGGCTTTGTGACCGTCTTCTAAGAGTGCAAACGCAATAATACACCAAGCGGCGGCATGAGTGTATTGCCCGCCATTTTCACGCACTCCAGGTAGATACCCTTTGATATAGCCAGGATCCAAAGGCGTTTTATCAAAAGGAGGAGTGAAGAGCTGAATGATTTTCTCTTGTCGACGTACCAGCAATCGATCCAAAGCCTGCATCGCATGGCGAGTACGTGCAGGATCGCCAGCGCCCGAAATCACGGCCCATGTTTGCGCCAAAGAATCTATTCGGCATTCGCTACTCTGAGCCGAACCCAGTGGAGTCCCGTCGTCATAGTAAGCACGGCGATACCAATCTCCATCCCAACCGTGAGTTTCTAGAGCTTTCTTCAGACTTTCAGTATGATGGGCCCATTGAATCGCTCGTGTGCTGTCGTCCCGGGATTCTGCGTGGCGAACGAAGAGTTGAAGATTGGTGTATAAGAACCATCCCAACCAAACACTTTCACCTTTGCCTTCTTTACCAACGCGATTCATGCCGTCGTTCCAGTCGCCACATCCGATCAGGGGTAGACCATGAACACCCACTTTCAAGCTGCGATCTAAAGCGCGGGCGCAGTGTTCGTACAAAGAAGCTGTTTGAGTTGAGACCGTTGGAGTATAGTAAGAATCCTCTTGGTCAGGACGTAGTGGCGGGCCTTCCAAGAAGGACACTTCCTCTTCAAGAATCGAAAAATCTTTGGTGACATCTATATAGTAGCTAACGACGTATGGCAGCCATAACAAATCATCCGAGAAATGAGTGCGCACTCCGCGACCCATCGGAGGATGCCACCAGTGCTGAACGTCGCCTTCGACAAATTGGCGACAGGCTGCGCGTAGAATATGAGAACGAACTTCATCCGGAGCCATGTGCACTAAAGCCATAGAGTCTTGGAGCTGATCGCGGAATCCGTAGGCGCCGCCAGCTTGATAGAACGCGGAACGGGCCCAATAGCGACAACTCATGTTCTGATACAAAAGCCAACGATTCAGCAACAGATTCATAGCTTGATCCGGAGTGTGTACTTGAATCTTTTCAAGCCACGCATCCCACTGACGAGTAACTTGTAGAAGCATCTCCTCTGGTTTTTGATTACGTAGCACCGTCAGAATATTGCGAGCTTCTTCGCGGCTTTCGGCTTGCCCAAGTACAAACGGAATTTCAAGCGTTTCACCGGGACTCATTGTCACTTCAATATGAAAAGCACCGCATGGATCAAGCGCTGCGCCCACATGATTGGAAAGGCCCGTGCCACGCACGACGGCATAAGGTGAAGCTAAAGAACTATTGCGTCCGATGAACTCGCGACGGTCTCCGGTGACGGATTGTTTTTTACTGTATAAGAAACTTGCAAAGGCCACGCGATGGCCGAACTCGTTGCTTCGAGAATTCAATGCAAAGAGAGCGCCGGTTACTTCATCCACTTCCGTGATCGTCAAAGGTGCTGTGACTGCGCGTGCAAAGCCCAAAACCCATTCTACATAGGAATAAATTGAAATACGGCGTTTTTGTGAAGAGCGATTTTCCAATTTTAACAAAGAGACCTTTACTGACAGATCTAAAGGAACAAACTGCGTAAGCGTACTATAAACCCCATGAGAGAGATGCTCAAACGTGCTGTAGCCTTGTCCATGGCGAGCAATGTAGGAGGCCTCTTCCAGGCGAATTGGCAGAGCTGTCGGACTCCAAATGCATTTTGATTCGTGATCATAGAAATAGAATGCTTCGCCGCTAGGATCACAAACGGGATCGTTGGACCACGGCGTGATTTGATTTTCACGACTGTTCATAGACCACGTATATCCAGAGCCGCTTTCAGAGACCTGAAAACCAAAGTTGCCATTTGAAATCACGTTCAGCCACGGAGTGGGAGTATTTTGCGAAGCTTTGTTTAGAACTACGACATATTCTCGGCCATCCGGTGTAAAGCCACCAAGCCCATTGAAGAACTCAAGTTCGGGCATTTTAAGCAGAGGCGCTATTTTGTGACGATTCACACTTGTTGCAGGCGCTGGTGGATTGGTCGGGTGAAGCATCCGGTTCACCAAGTCAGAAAGACTTCCTTGTTTGGCAGCCAGTGTGACACGAGCTTCGGCGTAGACCGCCAAACGTTCTTCGGTGGAAAGTAGGTCTTCGCGAAGTAAAAAGACTTTTCCGCGAGTTTGATGCAAAGGCGGAGGAGCAGCAACTGTTCCCATATGAACGAGGGATTCCAAAAGACTATGCAGTTCTTGACTGTAAGAAGTACCTTTTGCATTCAGAATGACAAGATCCACCACCACATTTTTCAGAGACAAATATTCCTGTGCTTTTAATAGTTGGCGCACGACTCCGCGGTCTTCCCAGTCTTCAATACGAACTGCGATAATCGGGAAGTCGCCCGAGATTCCTTGGCTCCAAAGCTGAGTGATGTCTTTTACATTTCGTTTAAGGACAGCACCAGAAGGGCGTAGAGATGAATCCAGATATAACAGACGACTTGCCAAGCGCTGAAAGAGATGGGCCTCTTCCGGTTCTATATTTAGATACTGCAATTTTACTTGAGCTTGACCCCAAGCCAGAGTGGAAACGCGTTCATAGATTTGCGGTTCGTGATAGCTTTCAGCTAAATGCAAAACTTCTTCCCGAGTGTGACCCGCCATCATAGAGAACGTGATTACAGAAGTGCTTCCAGGTTCTAGGCGGATTCTGGTGCGTAAACTAAAAATAGGATCTAAAACAGGTCCCAGTGTTTTGGAAAGTTTTTGCCCGTCAAAAATAGCCTCTGGATTACGGATATTACGACCTCGTCCTAAAAACAGACCGCGATTGGTTTCATATTCGACGTCACCGACTTGATGGTGGTCGGCTTGAAGTACATGGGCTGCCCAGAATATTGGATCTGTCGATGAGCGAGGACGACGTTGGGCGATCAGGGTCTCAATTTCTGGAATAAACTCAGTTTGTACAAATAAGTTCGAGAACGCGGGATGTGCGGTGTCTGCCCCCGGTGTGTTAAGAACTATTTCCGCATAAGAGGTAACTTCGATTTCGCGCACTAAATCGCTATGATTAGTCAGCGTCAGCTGTCTCATTTCAGCGTTGCTTTCCGGAGAGACGAAAATTTCCAAGCGTGAATAGATGTCGTCCTCTTCGCGCATAAACGTGACACGATCTTCAGCGAAAGAGACCTCATAGTAATCGGCAGGTGTGCCAAGTGGCTGATAAGTCGGAGACCAAACTTTTTGACTGTCTTTGTCTTTTAAAAAGAAGTAGTGACCCCAACGGTCTTGAGTTACATCTTCACGCCAGCGAGTAACCGCGTTCTTTTGGTAGTGGCTATAGCCCGAACCCGCCGCGGTGATCATTACTGAATATTGACCATTAGAAAGAATCTGAGTGCGAGGAGTCGGTCTGTTCACGCTGTGATAGAGACGGCTGACGTTAGAAACTTCTTCACGCACAAAAGCAAAGTGAGGGGCTTCGGTGGTTGGTATAACTCCGACAACTCGTGGCGGTCTTTCCTGCAGTAGAATTTCTGTGGCCTGAACGAGAGGTTCCGCATGGAAAAAACGGCAGAAAAGATTCTCTTTAAATAGATTCGTAATCGCCACCAAAGACATGCCTTGGTGATGGGCCATATAAGCTTTCACGACAGAGTAACTTGTATGGGAAGGCAGCCGAGTAGAAGTAAAGTCAATAGCTTCATAAAAACCATAAAGACCGCGTGCTCCGAAGGTTTCTAGGCGTCGTAAATTACTTGCAGCAAGAGAAGGTTCATACATGGCGGCTAGAAGTGTTGCATACGGTGCAACAACTAGATTCGTGCCTTGGCCACGTTTCAAAGATAAATCGGGGATCCCAAAGTTGGAGTACTGGTATGTTAGATGCAAATCACGTTTATTATAGGCGGATTCAGATACACCCCAAGGAACCGATCTTTCTTCGCCGTACTCGATTTGTCTTTGAATTACTAAATCACAAGTGCGCTTGATGAGGCCTCCATCCGGAGTGTTCATCACCAGCGAAGGCATTAGATATTCAAACATGGATCCCGACCAGGAAACTAAAGCGGCACCCCCGTTAACTTCCGTAAGACTTCGCCCTAAGTGAAACCAATGCGAGACCGGGACATCGCCCTTGGCAATAGCGATAAAACTTAAAAGGCGGGCTTCAGAGGCTAGAAGATCATAATAACTTGGATCCAAGGTATTGTCAGAGACCCGCATCCCAATGGAAAAGAGCTTGCGGGTTTTATCAAAGAGCAAACTGAAATCCATGTCTTGAAAAAGCTGATAAGACAGCGCTTGTGCTTGATGGGCGCGATCAATAAGCAATTGAGCATTGGTAATGCTGGTTTCGAGACGACGATGAAGTTCTTCTATATAGCTAAGAGTCCCCGTCGAGAGCAATGGGTAGGTATTTGTAAATGCAGTCAGTTTTTCGATGATAGTTTCACAGAATAACGGAAGATCTTGCAAAGACACGCTTTGACGTAAGAGCTGTTGAATTTCAGTCCAGGATTTATGCTCTTCGGGCCTTTTGGTACCGGGAAGATCTTTCCAAGAGTATTCAATCCATGACATCAAAGAATGAAAATCAAGGCTGATATTGATGACGTCAGTTTGAACGGCGTGGGACCAGGCGAGAATCTCGTAATCAGCAGGTTCTTTAAAAATGCGTCGGGCTTGTTCGTGCATGTGATGGGCAGACTCTTTGAGCTCATGCCAATAGGATTTTTCTTCAATCCGCCCCAAAGATAGTATCAGGGTTTTCTCAAACAGGTGAATGCTTCTTAAAAGTTCTTCTTCGTCGTAGGTTTTGGTGGGTTTATTTTGTAACTGCTGATTCACGTAACGTTTAAACAAGGCGAAACTGTCTTGAATACCCTTTGGCCAGTGGTTCAACTCTATTTTTTCGCTGAGCATTTGGCGCACACCTTGAGCGACGGCGATCAAGTGACCGGCCAGATTGCCGTTATCAACAGAGGAAATATAACGAGGTTCTAGAGGGTGAGTGGTGGTGGTTTCGTACCAGTTAAAAAAATGACCGTTAAACTTCGGTAACTCATCTAAACTTTTAAGAGTGACTGCCAAGCGATGAATCGCATCATGTAAACTAATCCACGAAAAATTCTTTGCGGCTAAGACTGAAAGTAAATACAGACCGAAGTTTGTTGGAGAGCTTCGATGTGCAATGACGTGATCGGGTTCTTCTTGAAAATTATCCGGCGGTAAGAAGTGGTCTTCGGCTTTGACAAAACGCTCAAAGAACAACCAAATTCTTCGCGCTGTCATGTGCAGGGTCTCGCGATCAACGAGCGACATCGGGCGAAGGGTGTCCTCTTCAAGTGGATGACTGATCCAATACGCATAGAGAGGTGACAAGAGCCATCCTAAAAACAATACACTCGCAAGTATAAGACTGTAGGGTGAACTCACTGCCAGCAATATTATTGCAGCGATCGTTAAGTAAAGACCGCCACGCATCCCTAGAAAGAAACTTCGGATATGAAGATTGGCTGCCGCTTTGGCCTGAGCCGCCGTCGTCCATTCAAGAAGATTTTTATGGCTTATGAAAAGGCGATGCAGGGAACGACCAATGGCATCCACTGCGATCCAAACGTGAAAAGGCAAAAGCATTAGATTCATGCCGGTTTGTTCAAGTCCTTGAACAAGATCTTCGCCCACAAAGTAAAAGTGCTCGGACCAGCGGACACTTCGTTTCTTAGAGGCAAGATCAAAAATAAAATTCAGCAATACCGGAATACCCAGGGCGGCCACTGCCAATAGTGACCATGCAATAATGGAAGGGGTTGGACTGGTCAGTGCTAAAACAAACAGGGCAAAGATTCCAGGCGCCATTAACGAGCGTCGTAAGTTATCCAACATTTTCCATCGACCGATGACAGAAATCGAAAAACCACCTCGGCCGAAGATCCACGGAAGAAGCTGCCAGTCACCACGCATCCAGCGGTGGTTGCGTAAAGCCGCTACTCCTGAGTGACAGGGAAAATCCTCAAAGAACTCCACATCACTGAGAAATCCGCACCGTGCGTAGTTTCCCTCGAAGAGGTCATGGCTTAAAAGACTGTTCTCGGGCACTCTTCCAGAAAGTGCCTTATGAAAAACCGGTAAATCATAGATTCCCTTTCCAGTAAAAGACCCCTCATTAAAAAGATCCTGATACACGTCAGAAACGGCAGTGGCATAAGGATCAACGCCACCAGGACCTGCCGACAATCTTTGATAGATAGTGCCTTCATGAAGTGGCGGCAGCGTCGGAGTCACGCGTGGCTGTAAAATTCCATAACCTTCAGTAACACGTCCTATTTCAGAATCATATTGAGCGTGATTTAAAGGATGGGCTAGCGTGCCGACTAGTTGAGCTACGCATGCTTTCGGCATTCTCGTATCTGCATCTAGAGTAATGATGTAGCGAACCCCTGATGGAATTGGCAAGTTGCCACCCGATAAACTGATGAAACTGGAATCGCTACGTCCTAGAAGTAGTTCATTGAACTCATGAAGCTTTCCGCGCTTTCTTTCCCAAGCTATCCACTTTTCTTCTTTGGGATTGAAAAGTCTTTTACGATGAAAAATGTAAAAGCGAGGATCTCCACTTAGCGATGGCCCGTATTTCTTATTGAGGACTCGTAGTTTTTCAACCGCATACTCAAGCAGCGGCATGTCCGTCGGAAGAGTTTCGGTTTTGGCATCTAGCCAGTCCGTCAGCATCGCGAAATGCACATGCCCTGAGGGGTTCGCCAAATAGTGAATCTCGAGCTGTTCGAGTTGTTGATCAGTGGCTGCATTGCTGGTCAGAAAGCAAGGAACCACCACAAAGGTTTTGAATTTTTCGGGAATTCCGT
Organism: Bdellovibrio sp. HCB337; assembly: GCF_047302465.1. Classification (GTDB taxonomy): domain Bacteria; phylum Bdellovibrionota; class Bdellovibrionia; order Bdellovibrionales; family Bdellovibrionaceae; genus JACMRP01. The sequence continues at coordinate 680,724 of NZ_CP178621.1, forward strand.
CTTCTAAATCCAGGCGTGGTAAATGTTGGGGGCCGAGAAGGGCGACGGTGACTCGGTTGACGATAGCAATTGCGATTTCAGAGGCCGGTAAAAGGCCCAATGCAAAGTAAGCAAAGGTTTCAATCTGCGAAAGACCTAAAGAGCGAACCGCCAAGAAAGGCAAAGACAATATCAACAGGGTCAGAAACAAAATACTGCCAAGGTAAATCTCGGTGCCGCTTTCAAGATAACCTTTTGCCAGAATTTCTGAAAAGCGGGGGCGAAAACGGATTTCTTTTTCGAAAGACTTTCGGCCTTTTGAAATTAAATAGTAGCCGGGTTCAGACAAACGCGGATCATGAGCGACCTTGGGGCTTTCTGTGATGGCAATCAACTTTTCAGCGACTTGAACCTGCGTCAGCGGTGAGTATTTTGCCAGATGTTCTAAGCTATGGCGATAGCGGTCGCGTGTTGCGAAGTCCATGGACGGATATACAGAGTTTCTTTTTAAGACCGCATCGACCTGACTGACATCTTCAAAAAATTCCCGCCAATTAAAGGCTGAAATCAACCGCGAGCTTGTGATGATATTGCGAACCGTGGCATTTGCCGCGGTTTGATTGGCGTGTTCTATGGTAACGGCACTGTCTGCCGTCAGATTGTCTTGTTCCAACCTTTGATCAAGCCAATTTAGAATCGGCTCCACTTTAGAGTCTTGAAAGCGCAGTCTCTGAAGCAAATGGACAGCTAGCCAGATTGAAAACGGCGTTTTTTCGAGCTCTGCTAAAATATCCATCGTGGGGCGTGGAGCCTCGGGACTAAGTCCCAAGACTTCGTCAGCAATGGCGTCCGCTTTTTTGCGTGCTCTTTGCGAACCTACAATCCGGACGGCAAGTCTTCGCAGGTTCTCCATCATCACCAATCGCAGAGTGATAGGAACCGCCCAGAGCTCGCCAATGGTGAGTACTTCCGCTTTTTGATAAGCCATCAAAAAGCGCTTGAGAGAGTCCGTATCAATGTGACTGTCAGTGTGAGAAATATAAAACCATGCAATGCCATACACACGGGGATATCCTTGCAAAGGTCCCTCTTCTAGCTTTGGCAACTCTTTGTAAAACTTTGGTGGCAAGTGGTCATGAGCATCTTTAAGTTGTGCTCGCACAATATGAAAGTTGTCGATGAGCCATTCTCCGGCAGGTGTAATGGCCCGGTGTGCAGCGACCGCTTCAAGCACCTCTTGATAGGCTTTTTCTAAAACGTCTCTATTTTCATTGATGCGATGACTGAGGGCGCGTCCCTTGCGAGGATCTTTTAAAAGCGCATGACTGCGCGCCAAAGCCTCGGCATTGCTTTCGAGCCGGGGCGTACTGAAACTCTCACCACGAATGGGGTCTTCAAACGTCCGAAAAGAACTTTCAATATTCATCTTTTGGTTTTTAATGATTATGGAACAGGGGTCAAACGCCGGACTCCGGCCTTGGTAAAAGACAGGAGTCTAAGATGAATCATGGTAATTTTAATGACGGATTTTGGAAGCAGTCTTATTGAGGCTGCTTACAACCGTAAACGTACAAGGGTGAGCGGCGTACATTGTTTTGTGGATTGAGTTTATAGGCGATGGCTTCAATCACATTTACATCAAAACGCTCGATGAACGAGTAGTGCGTCTCCATGAATTCTTTATTGGTCTGATAAGAGTTTTCGTTCAGGACAACAATCAAGTCGCAAGTCTTTGGCTGAAGTTTTTGAAAGTCAGGAGTGTAAATGTGCGAAATGTTGTAAGCACCTCGGTTCATGAACGCATCTGGCAGCCACTCTAGCGATATATCGACATTAATGACGTGCTTGATTTCTGGGTGCGCATCCAAAAAGCGCGAAAGGTCCGTGATATTTTTTTGCGCCGGAAAGAATGAAGCCGGAAGCCACAATATAAAACTAAATACCATCATCGAGATCAGGCGGTATTTGCGGCTTTGCCAGTTCTCTACGAAGTACCCAACAAACGGCACCATCAAGAAAATCATGACCGGGATCATAGAAATCAAGAAGCGCTCAAATTTGTTCGCGAACATCGAGTGCAAAACCAAGAAAAGGCCCAAAATTATAAAAAGAGAACGGTAGCGACGGAAGTAGGTCTTTAAGAAACCTGGAGGATACTTTGCAATCAGCCACGGCACCATCATGCAGACGAAAATGAGTGGAAAGAAAAAATACCAAGGACGGCTGCCATAATCCGAGCCATGCTTAAAATTGTATTCTGCTAAAGCGCGCAGAGAGTGGTGGAAGCGGCCACGCAGGAAAATGTCGGGAATGCCACTTAAGACAAAGAAGCCAAGGCCCGCGACACCCGCCATGAAAAAATGTTTCCATTCTTTGTGAAGAACCGGCAAGAAGACAAAAACCAGCGCACAGAATCCCGTTTGTTGGCGCAGAGTAAAAGCCATTGATGCGGCAAACACACCCAGCAAGAGATCTCTCAAGTTTCGTTTCTCATCATAAAGGACGGCAAACGCACAGGACAAAGCCATCCACGGAGCAGCCAATGCCTCAAACATCGGCCGTGTGAGCAAGCCTGGCGCTGCAAAGTGAAACGCCAGCATTAGGACCGCTATTTTTGCCAAGGTCTCGTTCTGTCGGCGGAACAGAAGAATGGCGGCCCAAGCACTCAGTGCAAAACCCACCAATCCCCAAAACACTATAACGAAGTGATACTGATTAAAGGGACTATCAATGCCAAGGGCGTACGCAGTTTGAGCCGCAAAGTGCATCGGCAGAATTTGCAGCGGAGATTTAACGTCATCTTCTTTAATTAAAGTTTTTGTCGTGGCCTTTTGCGCCGGAAGATAGCGAGTAATGCCATCCCAATATTCGTCCGTCGCTATGAAACCGGTATTAAAAATCACTACCAGTACATAAACGAAAAGGGCCACTAGCACACACGACCGCAAACTAAGGTTCGAAAAATGAGTTTTCATAATTTAATTAAATATAAATGATTTCAATATCTTGCAAACATTTTCTTGCTTTTTGTTTGGTCTTTGTGTTACACAACGAAAGTCCAGACTCAACGACAGCATTATCTTAGAATAAAGGGTTTTTACAAAGATGCTCTATCAGTGGCTATATTCGCTTGCGGATCAGTTTTCTCCTTTAAACATCTTCCGCTACATCACCGTCCGTACGTTCATTTCATTTTTTACTTCGTTCTTCATGGCCTGGATGTGGGGCCCTTACTTCATCAATCGTCTTAAAGAAAAACATTTTGGCCAAAGCATTCGTGATGACGGCCCACAAACTCATAAGAAAAAAGCGGGAACACCTACTATGGGTGGCGGTTTGATTCTTTTGAGCGCCATGGTTCCATGCTTGTTATGGGTCGATTTGTTAAGCCCCCTAGTTTTGGCAGTTATTGCTGTCACTGTCGGGTTTGGCTTGATCGGTTATGCGGATGACTATTTGAAAGTTAGCAAAAAGAACACAAAAGGTCTTTCTGGAAAGATCCGCCTTTTGGGGGAGTTCTTGATCGCGGGGATCACGGTTTTTGTTTTGATCCATTTCTTTGAGCTTTCAACTGTGGTTTCTTTGCCGTTTGCGAAGAATATTTCACTGGATTTGGGCTATTTCTACACGGTTTTCGCCGCATTGGTGATCGTTGGAACTGCTAATGCTGTCAACCTTACAGATGGGCTTGATGGACTTGCAATTGTGCCTGTGATTATTAGTGCCAGCACCCTAGGTTTATTTGCCTATGTAGCAGGACACTTCTCGATCGCTTCCTACTTGCAGATCCCTCATGTGGTGGGTGCCGGTGAATTGGTGCCAGTGGCTGCAGCGATGGTGGCCGCGGGTCTTGGCTTCTTGTGGTTCAATACTTATCCCGCGCAGGTTTTCATGGGAGACGTAGGAAGCCTAAGCATCGGTGGATTCTTGGGAATTATGGCGGTCGTCACCCGCAATGAACTTTTGATGGTTCTATTGGGCGGCGTGTTTGTGGTTGAAGCTCTGTCGGTGATCACGCAAGTGATCTCTTTTAAGCTGACAGGCAAAAGAGTTTTTAAGATGGCGCCCATCCATCATCACTATGAGTTAAAAGGTCTTACTGAGACCAAAATTATTGTTCGTTTTTGGATTATTTCCATTTTGTTAGCTGTATTAAGTCTAGCGACTTTAAAATTAAGATAAGGTAGTCATCATGTTCAGAGAAGTTAGTGAATTGAAGGATAAAAGAATTCTTGTTGTCGGTTTAGGAAGAACCGGTGTGAGTCTTGCGCATTTCCTGTGCAAGCACCAAGCTCAAGTAACGGTGACGGACCACAAATCAAAGCCTGAATTGTCTGCTCAGTTAGAGTTGTGCGAAGGTTTGCCTATTAAGTTTGATTTGGGCGGACACAGCCCAAAAACTTTCTTGCAACAAGATCTAGTCATCTTGAGCCCGGGCGTGCCTTCGAATTTGAAAATCTTCGACTATGCTCGCAGCCAAGGGATCAAAATCACTGGTGAGTTCGAGTTCAGCTCTGGCTTCATTAAAGAGCCAATCATTGGTATCACAGGAACGAACGGCAAAACGACAGTAGCTCGTTTGATCGAAGCTTTCTTGAGCAAATCTGACCTTAAAGTTTGGGTTGGCGGCGCGACTGATAAGCCACTTGTGGAATATCTTCGTCTTGATGACAAAGCCCAAGTAGTTGTTGCAGAAGTTTCTAGCTTCATGCTTGAGCATAGCGAAAACTTCAATCCAATGAACGTGGTTTTCACGAATCTTGCTGAAAATCATTTGGATCGTTATCGCTCTATGGAAGAATACGTAAACGCAAAACGCCGTATCTTCAAAAATACAAATCAAGCAACAACTAGCATCTTGAATGCAGACGACAACGCCGTTGTTGAATTGGCGCGTGATCCACAAGTTCAACGTGGACGTATTTTCTATTTCTCTCGCAAACCGGCTTTGGAGCCTCAGATCATGAACATCGGTGGCGCCGTGAATATCGGCGATGAAATCCGTGTTCGTACCGGCCCAGATATTGAGTACTACACCATCAAGAACATGAAGATGAAGGGTAAGCACAATATCGAAAACGTGATGGCAGCGATCTTGGCAGCTCGTGAACACGGAGCTAAGCACGATGCGATCCAAGCTGTGATCAACGGTTTCAGCAATATTCCTCATCGTATCGAGTACGTGCGCAAAGTGGGCGGAGTTTTGTTCTACAACGACTCTAAAGCCACCAACGTTCACGCAGTTCTTAGAGCTTTGGACACTTTTGACGAAAACGTGATCCTGATTGCCGGCGGTAAGGACACCAATCTGAACTATGAGCCTTTGCGTACCATCGTGAAGCGCAAAGTTAAGACTTTGATCCTGGTCGGGGAAGCTAAAGAGCGTATCAATCGCGATTTGGGCGACTACAGCGAAACATTCCTGATCGGTACTTTCGAAGAAGCGGTCTTGATCGCTTATCAGAAGTCCAGAATCGGCGATATCGTCTTGCTCTCACCAAGCTGCTCAAGCTTTGATATGTTTGATAGCTTTGAAGAGCGCGGTGATTACTTCAAAGAGATCGTTCGTAAGTTCCACTAAGATAGAATCACCGTCCACAAGCGCCACGGAGGGAGCTGTGAACAAGATTATTTCTGTATTCGGATTGATGGGCCTGTTTTTAATTACTGGTTGTGCTTCAAGCAGTTACAAGGCCCGTCTTGATACTCGCGAAAAGCAAGCCTCAGCAGCAGGTCTTTACTGCGAATGGATCAACGGCGATAAATTTTCTGATATCGACGTTGAGGTCAATCTTCAGATGGCGAAGCGTTGTGATTCGACGAAGCCATTCACTTTAACTCCATACAAAAACTCATCTGACGCCAACGGTATCATGTACTGTTGCGCAATGACTGGTGGCGACTCTTCCAAAGTAGCTTCGAGTAAACGCAAATCGACTGGTCCAGCTGTAACAGCACCTGCAACAAGCGGTGGCGGTTCAGCTCCTGCAGCTACTGCGGCTTCTGGTGGCGGTTCAGCTGCAGCTCCAGCTAGCAATGCAGGTCCTGCATCAGACGACGATATCGTCGAAGACAAGTAAGCGCGCGGGCTGCGGTCCAGTTTTTAATGTCTCCAGAGACGAGGCGGATACTCCTTGCTTAGAATAAAGCAGAGGAGTTCCGCATGCTTCGCTATCTTTCCAGCAGTTTATTCCTGAGTATCATCGCCTTGATCGGCATCGGCCTTGTTCAGGTCTATAGTTCAAGTTTCATTTTTGCTATCGAGTCCTATGGGGACGGTCTGTTTTTCTTTAAGAAACAACTGCTGTTTGCTCTACTCGCGTTTGCAGTTTTGATTGGCACTATTCACATACCTTTCCGTTATATTGAAAAATACGGCTGGCTTGTCTGGGCAGGGGCTGCATTTATGATTGCGGCGACCTTCATTCCAGGTTTGGGCGTGCGTGTTGGCGGAGCCATTCGTTGGATTCAGCTGCCTTTCGGTTTTCGTTTCGAACCGGGCGAGCTTTTAAAAGTCGCGTTCAGTCTTTTGTTCGCAAGCTTGGTATGTCGTCAGGACAATTTCTTGTGGCGAATGAAGTGGCCTTTGCTTTTGGTTTTGATAGCAGCACCTTTGATGATGTTGTTGAAGCAACCTGACTTTGGAAGTTTTGCCATCATCCTGATGGTGGGCGTGGGACTTCTATTCGCGTTCGGTCTGCGCTGGAGATACATCGTTGCTTCGTTCATCGTTCTAGTTCCTGCTGTTTACTTCTTGGTAATGGCAGTTCCTTATCGCCGTGCTCGTGTATTGGCTTTCTTGGATCCATGGTCTGATCCGGCTTCAAAAGGGTTTCAGGTTATTCAAAGTATGCTGAGTTTCCACTCTGGCGGATTGACGGGAACAGGTATCGGTCAAGGCCAAGGGAAGTTGTTCTTCTTACCGGAAGCTCATACGGACTTCACTCTGGCAGTGTTCGGTGAAGAGATGGGTTTTGTTGGCTTCTTGGTCATTTTGATTCTTTATGGATTCGTGGTGCTTCGCGGAATTCAAATCGCCGTGAAAGTCGAAGACGCGTTTAAGAAGGCGATGGTGCTGGGACTGACTTTGTCCTTTGCGTTGTCGGTGTTCATTAATGCCGGTGTTGTGATGGGGCTTTTGCCAACGAAGGGTTTGACCTTGCCGTTTTTGAGTTACGGCGGCAGTTCGCTTTTGGTTTTGTGTTTTACTTTCGGCCTAATTTTAAATGTTGAAAATTCATTGGAATCGGGGGACTTTTCAAAGAGATTTGGAAAGGCCCGATGGGATCAATCAAAGGTAAAGAAATCATGAGTCGGAAAAATGTCGTGATTGCTGGTGGTGGCACCGGTGGTCACATCTATCCTGGTATTGCCATTGCTCGTGCCATCAAAGTTCAACACCCTGATTACGAAATTCATTTTGTTGGAACTTCAGCAGGTTTGGAAAATAAAATCATTCCGCGCGAAGGGTTTCCACTTCATCACATCAACATTGGTAAGCTCAATAATGCGAGCGGCATCCTCAGTAAATTGAAAACCCTGATCGGTTTGCCAAGGGCTTTCGTTCAATCCGTAGCCCTTCTTATGGAACTAAAACCCCAGGCCGTTTTGGGTGTGGGTGGTTATGCTTCGGGACCTTTTGTGTTGGTTGCAAGTCTTATGGGTTTTCGCACAGCAATTTGGGAACCAAATGCATTCCCTGGAATGACAAACCGTTGGCTCTCACGCGTTGCGGGAAAGAGTTTCGTCGTCTTTGAAGAAGCTGCGAAATTTTTAAAAAGCGAGTCTATCTCTCAGGTGGGGATTCCCCTCCGTAAAGAGGTAGAAGCTTTAGCAAAAAAAGAAACAAACCGTCCTGATATCGGGAAAGCCGAACAGGAATTTCATATCCTTGTGTTTGGCGGAAGCCAAGGTGCGCGTAGTATCAATATTGCTGTACAAGAGGCCGTCTTGAAGGGCGGGGAGTGGTTGAAGGGAACTAAGATCATTCACCAAACTGGTGCATACGATTTTGCACGGGTCTCTGAAGCGTATCGGGGACAAGGCGATGTGGAAGCTCACGAATATCTGTACCAGATGGAAAAAAGTTACGAGTGGGCTGACCTTATCATTTGCCGCGCTGGGGCCAGCACCGTGGCTGAAGTCGCTGCCTGCGGAAAACCGGCGATTTTTGTACCCCTTCCTTGGGCCGCAGATGATCACCAGCGAAAAAATGCAGAGAGCCTATTCCGACAAAACGCTGCCGCCATGATTCTCCAGAAAGACCTCACCTCTGAATCTTTGATACAGAAGATCGAAGAATTGAAAAACAATTCCCAATTACGGGAAGAAATGAGAAAAAACCTGACGAAGTTCTATAAGCCTCAGGCCGCTGAAAAGATGGCCGAACTTCTGCTGGGATAGCGAAGGCCTCTTGCGGGCCTAAGAATTAGGAATTTCTATGCGTTTACAAGATTCAAAATTTCACTTTGTGGGTATTGGCGGGATCGGGATGTGCGGTCTGGCGGAACTTCTTCGCAATATGGGAGCGACCGTTTCTGGCAGCGACCTTGCGGAAAATGCAAACACCGAACGTCTTAAAGAATTGGGCATCAAAGTTTATAAAGGGCACGCGGCTACCAACGTGGGCGATGCCGACGTTGTTGTGTATTCAAGTGCTATTCAGTACTCGAATCCCGAGATCGCAGAATCTCGCGCGAAGCAAATCCCATTGATTCCTCGCGCGGAAGCGCTTGCGGAAATCATGCGTATTAAACGTGGAGTTGCCGTTGCAGGGACACACGGAAAAACCACAACGACCAGTATGACCTCTGCAATCTTTCTTGAGGCGGATCTGAAGCCAACGATTGTTGTTGGTGGACGTTTTGAGTTGATCAAATCAACGGCTCTTCTAGGTAATGGTGAGTGGTTGGTGGCGGAAGCCGATGAAAGTGATGGCAGTTTTCACAAGTTGAGTCCCGAGATCTCGATCATTACAAATATTGACTCGGATCACTTGGATCATTTTAAAACTTTCGACAACCTTCAAAAAAATTTCTATGAATTTGCGCTCAGAGTTCCATTCTATGGCATGAACGTGATTTGCGGTGATGACCCAAAAGTGCACACCCTTTTTGAAAATTTCCCGAAGCGCGCTCTGTTCTATGGCTTTGATGAGAAGAACGACATCATCTTGCAAGGTGAGCAAGGTAAGTACACCTTGCTTCGTCGTGATTATAAGACTGGCGCAAAAACTAAAATCGGGGACTTCCAATTGAAAGTTCCTGGCCGTCACAATGCTTTGAACGCAACAGCTGCGATCTTGGCAGGGATGCATGCCGGTGTTGATTTTGCGACTTGTGCGCGTGGTCTTCAGCGCTTTGAAGGGGTGGATCGTCGCTTCCATTTCAAAGGCGAAAAGAATGGCATTCGTGTCTATGATGATTACGGTCATCATCCGACAGAGGTGCGCGCGGTTCTTCAAGCTTTCCGCGAGAAGTATCCACAAAACCGCTTAGTGGTATTCTTCCAGCCGCATCGATATTCTCGTACTCAGCATTGCTGGCATGATTTCACGACTTGCTTCCAACAAGCCGATGAACTTTTGGTGACAGATATCTATGCTGCGGGTGAAGTGCCAATTCCAGGTGTCCACTCGGAAAAACTGGTTGAAGAAATTAAGCACGAAAAAGCAGAATACTTTATTCGTGATCCGCAATCTTCTGACAAGATCTTGGGCCGCTTGCAGTCTGGTGATGTCTTTATCACTTTGGGCGCAGGGGATGGCTGGAAATTGGGTCTTGAGGTTTTAAGCAAACTATAATGGAAATTAAACAGAACGTCGCTTTAGCTGAATACACATCATGGTTGGTCGGGGGCCCGGCAGAATATTTCTGCCTACCCGAAACTATTGAAGATGTGAAAGAGGCACTTCTTTGGGCGCAAAATAGTAAGCAACCTGTGACTATCTTCGGTGGAGGTACCAATGTCCTCATTTCTGATAAAGGTGTTCGTGGCTTGGTGGTTTGTCTACGCCGTTTCTCGGGTGTGGAGAGCAAAGAAGAAAATGGTCGGCTCGTCGTTACAGCGATGGCTGGGACGGCGAAATCGGAACTTCTAAAAATATTCTTAAAACAAAAACTCGCACCGGCATTGTTCTTGGCAGGTTTGCCAGGTGATATCGGTGGCGGCGTAGTTATGAACGCTGGCGTTGCTGAAGCATTCCAACCGCGTGAGTTCGTTGAGATCACGGATTGGGTTGAAGTGCTGCGCTTAGAAAGCAACGGCCAATTCACGATACAGAGATTTACCAAAGAACAAATCCACTGGGAATACCGTCACTCGAAAGGCTGGCAACCAGGCGTGATCGTGCGCGTGGGAATTAGTTGGCCAGTTCAAGTCGATACGACCATCTTGGATCAAGTTCGTAGTGCGAATAAAGTACGTCTTTCAAAACAACCTTTGGATATGCCAAGCTGTGGTTCTGTATTCAGAAATCCAACAGGTCATAAAGCAGCACAACTTATCGATGGTGCGGGTCTTAAAGGCTATACGGTTGGTGGCGCACAAGTTTCTTTGAAACACGCAAACTTCATCGTTAATCTTGGTGAAGCAAAAGCCACCGACATGTGGCAAATCATCGAACACGTCAGAAACACCATAAAACAAATTCGCAATGTGGATCTTCAGACCGAAGTCGTCCGTCTGGGCGATTGGTAGCTGGAAGCTCTAGTCCCGGCCCTTGTTGGGGTTGTTGTTTTGCTTGTGCCAAAGGTCAATAGAGAACCCTCGTGGCCACAGGGACCACGAGGGAATCGAGGGAAAGTCTCTTAGGAGAGTTTCACTTATTGAGTATCCTGCGTGTCTTTCTTAGATCCTAAGAGTCTTTCAAAAACTCCGCCTTTTCCAGATTGGACTTCGATGTGGCGAGGTTTTGAGGTAGGTGTTTTAGGCAAGTAAATTTCTAGAACGCCGTCTTCATATCTAGCTTCGACTTTTTGCGATTCAATCGAAGTTGGCAGAGTGAAGCTGCGTTTAAAAAATCCATAATTTCTTTCATAACGTTGATAGCGCTCTGATTTTTCACCAAGACCTTGGTTTTTGCGCTCGCCTGAAACCGTCAGCAAGTTATTAACGACATCAATTTTAATATCATCTTTTTTCAAGCCCGGAAGATCCACACTCATTAAATAGTGGTCTTCAGTTTCAGTGATATCGCATTGAGGGCTAAAGGCTCTCTCATCATAAGCAACTTGGGAAGTTGGCAAAGAGTTAAAGCCATCGAAAAAGCGATCCATTTCATTCCAGAGTGTTGAAGTAAGAGCTCTGTTAGTGAAATATGGGGTTAACAATGTTGTTCTCATTTCATACCTCCTTAAGGTTTAAAGTAGTTTTCTAAGTTTAAAAGTTTATTCAAAAATAATTTTGGCAAGGTCATGTCCAATTTGATTTTTATCAAAACGAAACTGTTGCACCAGCTGCCACCGAAATAATGGCGGACAAGGCAGCTGCAACAAACAGATTGTTTAAAATATTACGCCACGAAATCTGTGTCATAATCTACCTCCCGTATGGTTAAGTTTTGTTCTTTTACTTCATGTTTTTTATATCTGTCAGATTTCCACTGTCCGAGTTTTCTACGGAGCTGTTGTAAAATCTGATCAGTGACGTCTTTTAATTTAGTTCCCGATGCGCTAGCGAAGAATTTTCCGGCAAAAGAATGAATGCTCACTACAGCTTTGAAAGTATGATCTTTGCGCGAAAAAACTCCTTTTAGTGTCGCATTGGAAGGAGCTTCGTCTTGAAGCTCGCTCATCACTAAATCTACGTGAGAGCGTGTAAATTCACTGGGATGAAACCCCTGAAATTGTACTGATACTTCGTCTTTAAGCATAGAATCCTCCTTTTTTGAAATGAGTAGAGCCTCGACCCATTTTGTGGGCCTCAGATGATGCTAAATTTTAAAGGTGAAATTTTAGATTGGAGGCGGCAACGCCAAGAGTGGGATCCTTAATTTTTCGAACTGTGTCTTCATAAAACGTCCCCCTTTCTTAGGTGAAAGCTGAAACAGGAAAATCATCCACAACTCAAAAATGAGTTCGCATGGAAAACTGTCAAGTTTGGCAAAAATATTTTTTTAAAGAACTAGACTACGGGGTTTTACTAAAACGTAAAACCGTATGAAAGTGACATGCTGCTTACTTTTAAAGGCAGGTATTCTCATATATTTTCCATATCCAATCCGGGAGAACCATAAATTGGAGATGGTTAATCTATAGACACGTCTGTTTAGAGAATAGCCAAATGCCTCAAGTTCGACATTGATACTCGTGCCAGTTCAAAAACAGGTGGCAAAGCAGAGGGGTCGGTCGGTACGCACTTTGCATTTTATTATTTAAGTGCATTGGAGGCATGCTATGGAAGTGCGGTATCTGGCGCTCGCATTGGTGTTTCTTTCGGGCTGTACCACCGCCTTAAAGACTCCGGAAATTGCGGTGCAACCAGCGGAAATCACACCCGAGAATAAAGTCTATATAGAGCCCCAACCTGTCGTTGAAAAAGCCCCAACCAAAAAAACGAAGTTAAAAGCTAAGAATGCATCTCAAAATACTCCTCAAAATCATAACTACGTTGGCATGCAAGGGTTTTTAACCCGGCCACCAATGTTTGCAGACAGTAACCAAGAAAAATCCTTTCAACGATGTTTGCCGATTGAAATCACCGGTCTTTATCAAAGCGGAAAAACCATTTCAATCCACGCCAAGCAGAACGGGCAGACCTTTTCAATTGTTGGGATTAATCGGAAAGCTTTCACCCTCACTGAACAAAATAAGGTACTTTTGCTTGAGCAATATTTTGCCAAGGAATTGATTTTGTCCAGTGTGGGCCGCAAAATCGCCAGCGAGCAGGAGAGAGTTTGCGCAGGCCAAACATGGAAATCGATGCAACGAGAACAATTTCAGTTCGTGATTGGCGACCCAGAATATCGTCAACAAACTCAATTTGCAGGTAGCGAGTATGATGTTTGGACCTATGGTAGCGTCCGGCAATCCAACCTCCGCTATTATTACTTCTTGTCGGATCGCCTAGTGTCTTGGACAAAATAGGTTTTTAACCCTTTTTCCTATCCGCGAAGCTTTGCGTTGGAAAACGTCCGGATTGTGAATATATGAAATAGCCTTTGACAGGTGTTTTGCGTGAATTTTCTCTCGGTGTTTTGAAATTTCTGAACGCCTGTTCATCAGAAAAGTGCCAGGCCGTGTTTCATGCAACAGCGCATCCGTAAACAGGGCCTGGCACCTAAAGTCCGAAATAATCAAACACCCGGTGCGCGAAATAGAATTCTGCTTCCATATCAAGTGGGTCTTCCACCATATACAACGTGTCTTCTTCTGACTTTCCATTCACTTTTTTAAGCTTGGCTTGGGCTTCCTTCCAATAGCGCTCTTGCCATTGAGGATTGGTAATGCGGGTGAATAGCTCGCTGATTTCCAGACTGCGTTTGGTCGCATCTTTGTTCATTTTCTTTTGTCCCGGGAAAACATAGTCGACCACTTTTAAAACATCTTCGGAATTTACCCACTCAAGAATGCAATAGGTGGCGCAGACAATAGCCAATAAATACTGACGATAGACGGCTTTGGGTTTCTTATGCCAAGTATCCTGGCCGCCCGAGCGATATATCACCTTCATGTCTTCAAAAATCGGAGACGTTTTTCTGCCAAGCTGATCTCCCAGTGCAAGATCCAACGTCACAACCAGGCTTTCTGCAAAATTCAAATAACGACAAAAATCGCTCTGCTCTTTGGGGGCCTTCGGTAGCAAGCGCCAAATTACACGATGATTCTGTTCATGATAAAGAGAGATCTCATTGAATCGACCCAAAGCTTCGAGTTCTTTCTCGGGGTCTACCAATTCGTGAGAGTGATCTTGAAACCAAAGAATCTCTGACCACGAAGGAGTAAATTCAATTTCGTCCTTGAATAGATCCTGTGCGCTCAGGGAACGCATCGTCGAACATACCTTTGGCGTAAATTCGCCTCCCAGAGAAAGATACAGTTTTCGGCTTTGCTGATACAATGAGCTGGCTGTCAACAATTGACCGTCCAGCGGGTATTCATCAAGCGTCAGTCTTTGATATTTTTTAGAGACAGGAAGGCCGCTTAGAAAACGCAGGTCTTCTAAGAAATACTGAATCTGAGAGTTTTTTTGTGAGGATGACTTTTTCGCCATGGCTCTTCCTTATAGATATTGAGTCCAAGTTAAGCACTTAATGGTAGTCGCCAGCGAAGCTTGTTTCAATGAGGATGTTGTCTTCACTATGGAGATGATTTGACAAAAACTTCCACCGGTATTGGAGCGGGCTGCTGTGAATTTGGTTTGACCAAATGGACTGACTCAATAAAAATTCTTTCATGAGTGAATCTTCAAATTCCCTGAGTAGACATATTGGGCTTGTGGCTCTCACTTTGTATGGCGTCGGGGATATTCTCGGCGCTGGCGTTTATGGCTTAGTCGGTAAGGCCGCTGGTCAGATGGGAAATGCGGTTTGGCTAGCTTTCTTAACTAGCATGATTGCAGCGGGTCTCACCGGTCTTTCTTATGCCTCGTTGGGTTCTCGTTATCCCAAAGCCGGGGGCGCATCTTACATCACTCTCCGTGCCTACAACAAAGCGTGGCTGGCTTACGGCATTGGTTTGGCGGTGTTAGCGTCAGGCCTCACGTCGATGGCGACCGCGACACGGGTTTTTTCGGGATATTTTCTGGGACTTTTAGGAGGTGAAGTTCCCATTGAGATGATCATTGTGGGCTTTGCGCTGGTGCTTGCGCTCATCGTGATGCGAGGAATTCGCGAGTCCATGTGGGCTAACGCCGTTTGTACACTCATAGAACTCTCTGGCCTTGCTATCATCATTATTTTTGGAGCTCGGTATATCGGTTCGGTGGATTATCTAAATACAGTGACCGTTGCAAATCCTTTGGGCGAAGTAGGACCTGCATTGGTTCTTACAGGAGCGGTGCTGACTTTTTATTCCTTTATTGGCTTTGAAGATATGCTCAATGTGGCCGAAGAAGTGAAAAATCCAAAGCGCAATTTACCTCTGGGTTTAATTTTGGCTATTTCCATTTCCTCAGTCATTTATATGCTCATCAGTATCATTGCAGTTTCGGCAGTTCCCGCACAGGAACTTGCGACTTCAAGTGAGCCTTTGGTGGAAGTGGTGCGCCGGTCGGCTCCTTGGTTCCCATCTTCGCTGTATTCAATCATCGCGATGTTTGCTGTTTCTAATACAGCTTTGCTAAATTTCATCATGGGTTCACGCTTGGTGTATGGAATGTCCAAGCAAGGACTTTTGCCAAAGCCACTCTCGAAGGTGCATGTGAAACGTCGTACCCCTTATGTGGCTGCTGGAGTGCTGTTTGTTATTTTACTGATGCTGGCTCTCTCGGGTGATATTTCTTCGCTGGCGAAATCCACCAGTGTTCTGCTTTTGGTTTGCTTTATTGTTGTGAACAGTGCGCTCATCGTGCTGAAGCATCGAAAAAATGAACCTAAAGGTCAGTTTGAAGTGCCTACCATTATTCCTGTCTTGGGAATTCTGGTGTGCGCTAGTATGCTCTTATCAGCCAAGGGGCCAGAGCTTTTTACGGCCGGAATCATCTTGATCTGTATTGCTGTTCTTTATTTTGCACTTAAGCCCACAGCTTCTGCTCTTCATGCAATGGATAGCGAGGACTAAATTAAAGTGCCAGGCCGTGTTTCATGCAGCAACGCTTCCGTAAACAGGGCCTGACACCTAAAATCGTCCTTAAAATATCACAGTCTGAGATGTAAAGATCCTGTTGAAGAGGCGACCATTGAGCCTTAAATTCACTAGGTACATAGCCACAACATGTATTGAAAAGCGCAGATTTAGCGGCCAAGCAAAGCTGCGTTCAATCTTGTATATTCAAAGTTTGAGCATTTTCTGACATCGTCGAGTCTTGGATAAAGCGCGTTCTAGACATCTGCTCGTGTGCTTTCGTGATAGTTTTATGAAGTGACGTCTTTTTTTTCTAAGATCCTCATCATTGTTTTGACCTTTCTATCTTTGCAGAAAGTCGACGCAGCTCCCTGGGTAGGCGCGGGGAAACTAGGCTATGGCGTTGCCACGTTCGGGGACGGAGAAACAATTCCGCAACGAAGCTTAAATGCGATTCCCATATCTTTTTTCGGCGGGCTTCGCTGGAGAAAGCTGCAGTTCGGTTTAAACGTCGATTACGTTCATCAAGCGCAGAGTGCTGAACCTGCGACCGTCGATGACCAGAATGCCTCGGGATCCTTGATAGCTGTGGGACCTGAGGTGCAATGGGTGGGGCAAAAGTGGGGCGTTTCTCTGGGATATAAGGCGCTTTCCAGCTACACATTTGCTCAATCAGCTTCTGATGGTGAGAGTGTTCGATACGCTGGAAGTGGTTATTCGATTACCATCATGCGCTCCATTCGAAAAAGGCTGGGAATTTACGTCGATGGTGGTGTCGATACGTTCAATAAATCAAATAACCAGGTGCTCGAGCCAAATGTGCGTAACGTTCGGTATAGCCTAGGCCTGATCTATAGTAACTTCTGGAAATAATCGAACCCAATTTCAAGCGCGCTTCAAGTTTCAAAAGAAGCGTTTGAAATCACTTTCTGAACACTGAAATCACCCGATAGGTAAAAGGATAACTATTTATTTAGAGGTTGGTTTGCGGATAGTAATTGTTTTACTCATACCTTTAATACTTTCCCTCACAGCTTGTGATGGAAAAAAGGGCGGAAAGGCTCCGAAGCAGTCGTCTGAAATGGCGCCTGCTGTTCCTGAAGTCACGCCAACTCCTACACCAACAGCCTCACCTTCACCGATACCATTGCCAGCTGTCGTGATCACAAATCCAAGTACTTCAACCGTTGTTTCAAATAGTTCGTCTCTTGCGATTTCTGGAAGCTGCCAGAATGGGGCGACTGTCACAGTTAGTGGCGACGCCACAAGTTCTGCAAGTTGTGCTTCCGGAAGTTTTTCTCTGAGTGTTGCAAAGAGTACTGATGGAACTTGGAATTTGGCAGTTTCTCAGTCCATGGCAGGAGTTCCAAACTCGGCTTCGGTGGCGCTTACATGGGTGCGCGATACGGTGGCTCCAAGCGCTCCGGTCATCACATCTCCTGGTAATAATCCTCTAATTTCGAATGGCAGTTCTGTGACCTTGAGCGGTTCTTGCGAAACGGGTGCAAACGTACAGTTGGCTGGTGATGCAACTTCATCTCAGGTATGTGCAGCTGCGGCTTTTAGTTTCTCTATAACTAAGTCCAGCGATGGCACTTTCAATTTTACATTAGTTCAAACAGATCCTGCGGGAAATGCTTCGGCAAGCGCCGCTTTCCAATGGAATCGTGACAGCGTTGCACCTGCTGCACCAACAGTGACTGCACCAGCCACAAATCCTTATATTTCGGCTGATACAAACGTCACTATTTCTGGTGCGTGTGAAACAGGGGCGATGGTTTCTATTTCAGGTGGCCATACAGATACAGTGGCTTGTGCGGCAAGTGCCTATAGCTTTGCGGTTTCAAAATCTGTGGATGGAACTTATAACTTCTCTCTGACTCAAAAAGATGCGGCTAATAACACTTCGCCAGTAAGTGCGTTCTCGTGGACTCGTGAAACTTCTATTCCGACAACTCCGGTGATTGTGTCGCCGGCACTGAGTCCTCATTACTCTAATGGCAGTTCATTGACGATTTCAGGTTCGTGCACAACGGGCTATACGGTCTGGCTTTCGGGGGACGGCGGCAACTCGATGACTTGTGCTTCATCGGCGTTTAGCTTCTCAGTGAGCGCAAGTAGCGATGGCACTTATAACTATTCGATCTTACAAAAGAGTCTTTCCAATATTTCTTCGGCATCAGCTTCAGTCGCTTGGATTCGTGACACCGTGGCTCCAGCAGCTTTAGGTTTTACAAGTCCTGCTACTAATCCATTTATTAGCTCGGGCAGTACTATGACCTTGGCTGGTTCCTGCGAAACGGGTGCGACGGTTTCTGTTTCGGGCAGTGCGACCGCTTCCGGCAGTTGTACGAGTGGAGCTTTCTCGATCAATATTAGCAAAAGTACAGACGGCAACTATAGCTTCAACGTTTTGCAGACGGATCTTGCGGGAAACTCTACCTCACCGGTTGCTTTAAGCTGGGTTCGCGATGCTACACCTCCTGCAGTTCCTACGATTGTAAGTCCCACAAGCCCTTATATTTCTAACACCTCAAGTGTGACAATCACCGGAGGCTGTGAAAGTCAGGCGACTGTTGCCCTTTCAGGTGATGCGACAGCTTCTACGACTTGTGCATTGAATAGTTATTCACTCACGGTTTCTAAAAGCAGTGATGGTAATTTCAATTTCAGTATTGCTCAGACAGATTTAGCAGGAAACTTGTCAGCGACAGCGTCTTTCACTTGGCAACGAGACACGGTCGCTCCAGCGAAGGTGACTGTTGTCACTCCGGGAAGCAACCCTTACACATCTTCTGATTCAAATATCACTATTGCCGGGACTTGTGAAAACGGCGCTCTTGTTGCACTCAGCGGGGCTGATACTCTATCAGCTACTTGTGCCTCGTCTAGTTATTCTTTCCCGGTAACAAAGTCTGTCGATGGAACTTATAATTACACGCTAGTACAGACAGACGCGGCAGGAAACGCTTCCGCGAATGAGTCCTTTACATGGATACGCAATTCAGCAATTCCGAATGCGCCTACAATTGATTCACCAAGTGTAGCGATTTACTATTCCAATTTAAGTGCATTAACGATTTCAGGAACTTGTGATACAGGCAACACCGTCGAGATGTCTGGCGGATCTTCTGCGACTACGTCTTGTGTCGGCAGTGCTTATAGTTTTAATGTTTCTAAGTCGACGGATGGAACTTATGATTTTGCTCTTAAACAGAAATCTGCATCCAATATATATTCGGCGGCGGCCAATGTTCGCTGGGTCCGTGACACGGTGGCACCTATCGCGCCAACAGTCACAACTCCAAGCACGAACCCAAAATACAGCAATGGCAATTCACTGACAATTTCGGGTGCTTGTGAAAGCGGAGCTACTGTACTGCTTGCGGGTGATGCGACAAATTCCGTAGCGTGTGTCTCTAGCAGCTATAGTTTTACGGTCAATAAGGCCGTTGATGGCAACTATCACTTCCTAGTTACTCAGAAGGATGCTGCGAACAATGTTTCAGGCGCGGCATCCGCAAATTGGATTCGTGATACGATCGCCCCAGCAGCATTAGCGCTGACTTCACCGGCGGCAAATCCATTTGCATCTGGTGATACGAATATTACCCTCTCTGGAAGTTGCGAAGTGAATGCAGCTATTGCGATGACAGGGGATGCCAGCGGCTCTACAACCTGTTCTGCTCTTGGGCAGTTTTCTCTGAGCCTTTCGAAGTCTGTGGACGCCACTTATAATTTTACGCTCGTACAAACGGATTTAGCAGGTAATGCCTCAGCAAGTATGAATTTCCAATGGATCCGCGACACATCTGTTCCATTCACGCCAGTCATCGTTACACCGGCAGCTAATCCCCATACGTCAAATCAAGCGACTTTAGTTATTGAAGTAACTTGTGATTCTTCTCTGAGTCCGTCAAAGGCCGAAGTAAGTATTTCGGGGGACGTCGATGTTTCAGAGATGGTTTCTCCTGCGGGATCTTTGTCCCAAGTTTGTAATTCAAGCCCGGTAAGTTTCACTCTGCAAAAAACGGTGGATGATGTTTACAACTTTTCTTTCACTCAAGACAACCCAAATGCTGGCACGACTTCTGCGACTGCAGATATAGAGTGGACTCTCGATAGATCTGCTCCGAGTATGCTGACAATCACAAATCCTGCAAGCAACCCATTTACGGCTCCTGGAGATTTAAATCTTGTGGGTGGTTGCGAGCCTAATGCAACCGTTTACCTTACTGGAAGTGATACGCAAAATACGGTATGTGCTGGGGATGGATCATACAGCTTCACAGTGACGAAGTCCGTGGATGCGACCTATAACTTTACTTTATACCAAGTGGACACCGCGGGAAACACTTCACCTAATAAGACATTCCAGTGGATCCGCGACAGTAATTCAGTGCCACCACCACAAATTACCAATCCAAGTCTCGCCACGGTCATTTCGAATGCAAGTTCGTTTATTATCTCGGGCGTTTGCAATACCGGTTATCTCGTCACCTTGTCAGGCGATGTTTCGGCATCCGAAGTCACGACGCCGAGCAATTCTCTGACTCAGACCTGTGCTGGAGGCAGCTTCAGCTACGTCCTTGCTGTGACGACAGATGCTGTTCGCAATTTCTCGTTGAAACAGACTTTCAATACTGTGGATTCTTCAGCGGCTCTCTTGCAATGGACAAGGGATACTGTTGCGCCAACAGCAACGATCAGTGCTTCGCCAAGCAATCCTAATATCAGTGTGGGTGCTTCGTTTACCTATACTAGCAATGAGGCGGGCTCAGGATTCGAATGTAAACTAGATTCGGCAAGTTATGCGACGTGCACTTCGCCAACAAATTATGCGTCGGTGACGAACGGTAGTCATACCTTTTATGTGCGCGCTATAGATCAGGCGGGCAATGTCAGCGTAGTACAATCTTATACTTGGCTGCAAGCTGCTTATAACGCTTTAGCATTATGTCACTTGGATAGTGCAAGTCCTTATGTGGATTCAAGTCTATTTACTCAAAATGCAATCGTAAACCATGTGTTGACGCCGACAGGGACGCCGACGGCCGATGCAAGTGGTAAGTTTTCGACAAGCGCACTTAAGTTTGCTTCAAGTGTCTATGCTTCGACACCTAGTACGTATGTTTTAAATAATGCTGCGAGTACTATGACGGTCGAAGGGTTCTTTAAGTTGTCATCGAGTATTTCAACGACAGGTCAATATATCACTTTGATTTCTAAAAGTGCGGCGTCACCAAATCTTGGTTGGGAAGTTCGTTTGCGAAAGGCCACTTCATCCAGATATGTCATTGATTTTGTGTCTAGCCAGAATGGAACAACATCCACAACGGTTTCTACTTCTAATCAAACGATGTCGACAGCGACTTGGTATTACTTCGCGGTAACATGGAATAAAGGACAGACGAAAATTTATTTCAATTCGGCCACAGCGAAAGTTACAAGTGGAAGTGTTGGCACAAGCACTTTATTTGCTTCGACCGCTGCGATGGCTCTTGGTAAAGGAGTCACAACGGGCACTGGGTCCGCTATTTGGTATACCGGTTCTTTAGATGAAATCAGGGTCTCGCAGACTGTCCGGACAATTGCTGTACCGACCGCAGTATTCACAGCGGACTAAGCTAGCCCCGAAAAAAAAGCCTGGTGTTTAAACCAGGCTTTTTGCATTTTATGTATCTACTAAAAATTACTTATTGATAGAGTTCATTGAGAACGGCCTGTGGTAGTTTTGCAGAATTACGCGTGTGACACAGTTTACACCGTCACATTTTTGAATAATCACATTGCAACGTTGCTCTTGGGTTTGACCTGTCGTGTGATCCACAGTCACCAAAGTTCCCATAGTTTTAATCTCTTCAACTTGCTCATTCGCAAATGTTTGACCGTTTTCAATTGTGCTTGTTGTAGCTTGGTCAAAAGTCAAAACCATGTCTTGAGTATTTTCGGTACCAACAGTGCGGACACCTTTGATTGTTTCAGGCAACAAATCCCATACTTTCAAATCTTCGGCAGTATGAGGCTGTCTAGCTGGAGCTGCAGGAACTAACTTACCGGTTGTAAGGTCGTTGCGGCCACCGTTTTTTGCCCAGTTCGTTCTGTCGTTAACATTGTTCAAATTAAGGTAAGGTTTGCTCTTATCAAAAGCAATGAAACCGACGCGGCCTGCTTCTTCCCCTTGGCCTGCGCACTGGTATTGAACAGTAACAGAAATCTTAACTCGGGCCTCGATTCTATAAATCTCTCTAATGTAGTCGTTAACATCGCCTGCGAACGCAGATTGATTAGCCACAAGAGATACGATTGTAAGCAAGAATTTGTTCATAAAGACTCCTAAGTTAATTTTACTCAAGCTGCCTTGGTGCAAGCGGGGTGCCCCCTAGGGAATAACTATTGCGATTTGGCTCTTAGGGAACGGCTAGAACATGGACAGAGGCCGTTTTTTGCCTCTGATCCCATGCATTTTCAGGGGTCAAATGACCACGGCCACAGAGGCATATGTAAGTCGCCAAAATTCCAAAAAATCATAGCGAAGTCATTGGGAGCATGCACGTCAGTCCTAAGATGCGGGGGCTTAAATTAGAAGGAGGATGGGTATGAATCCAAAGAAGGTTCTGGTGGGAGTCCTCGTGACCTCTACGGTTGCGGTCACGGCATTAGCTCTCGGTCATAAGAGTGTAAAACAAATCGTAAGTAAAGCTCTTAGTGCGCGTGCGGCGGATCTTTTGGCAGATGGCCAGCAGATCTTTCGCAGTGATACTTTTGGCAGTGAAAAATTCTGGGGAGATAAACTTCAATTGCACAAAGCGATTCTAGGCAGCGCCAACGGTGGTGTCGGGAAGGGTGTTAGTCCAACCACTGCTTTGGGCGTAGGGCTTAAAGTAGATATCGCGTCACTATCTCCTGAAACTTTGAAGTCTATTCAAGATAAAACTGTCGATTTGAATGATCCAAAGGTGAGTGTCGCGCTCTTGAAAGAAAATGCGATCGTCGGCTTAAAAGGCATCTTTGATCAAAGTGGCAATCTGACTTCTGTGGGGATTACGTGTGCTCTTTGTCACTCGACTGTCGACGATGAACTCACAAAAGGTTTAGGGAAGCGGTTGGATGGTTGGCCGAATCGAGATCTTGATGTCGGGGCGATTGTGAATTTGTCTCCGGATCTTACGGTCGTGAATGATCTTTTAGGTGTGAGTGATGAAACGACTCGCAAAGTAATTTTGGCTTGGGGGCCAGGCAGATACGATGCACATTTACTTTTGGACGGAAAAGGTTTCCGTGATGATGGTAAGACTTCTGCGGTTCTTCTGCCACCGGCTTACGGTTTGATTGGGGTGAACTTGCATACATATACTGGCTGGGGTTCTGTACCTTATTGGAATGCCTTCGTCGCAAACTTACAGATGCATGGACAAGGAAATTTCTATGATCCGCGTTTGGATGATGCAACGAAATTTCCGGTCGCCGCAAAAGCGAAGCTTGGGCACGTCACTAACAAAGATGACTTGATCAGCAGCAAGTTACCAGCTCTGCATTACTATCAATTGTCGTTGGCTGCACCTGCACCACCGGCGGGGTCATTTGATCCGGCAAAAGCGACCAGAGGCCAAGCGCTCTTCTTAGATAAAGCAAAGTGCGCAACTTGCCATGTGCCGCCGACATATAGCGATCCAGGTTACAATATGCACGCGGCTGATGAAATCGGCATTGATGACTTCCAAGCCAAGAGATCTCCGGATGAGAAGTATCGCACGACTCCTTTGAAAGGCGCATGGGCGCGAGCAAAAGGCGGATACTATCATGATGGTCGTTTCGCAGACCTTACTGCAGTTGTAGAACATTACGATGATCATTTGGGTTTAAGCTTAAGTGATGATGAAAAGTCAGATCTCGTCGAGTTCTTGAAATCTCTGTAGGTGCTACCAAAAGATAATTGGTATCAATGGCGAACATGCGGCAAAGAAGTTTTCTTTGCCGCGGTTTTTTACTCTGTTAGCAGACCTAGTCTTGTTGCCGCATTTTTTTCTCTCTAGAGTTTAAGTAAATACAATTAACTTGAGGAGAGTTATGAAAAAAATGATCGGATATTTCATTTCTGTATTATTAGTGAGTTCTCTCAGTGTCGCAGCGGAGAAGAACGAAAAAAATGCAGGCGCAGAACAACGTAAACCGAGCGCGGCTATTTCACCGACAGATATCGCAAAAAAGCACATGGACATAGCAGATCTTTATTCACAAGCATTCAATAACGATCAGCAGTGCGAATTCGAAGCTTACGACAGTGACATCCTCACAAATCTTGATAAGGCTTTATCTATTGATCCAAATCTTAAATCTCAAGTCCCAGCGTCAGTACGCCAAGCGGTGGGTTCTCGCTTAGGTTTTAAAATGATCATGGATAACGTTGTGATGAGTGAAAAGTCTTTGCACGGAGTTCGCATGTTTGTCGTTGCTCCGACGACAATGTTAAGCGGTGTTATTGATTTTAAATCAGATAAAACATTCGTAGAGTCTAAAACTGTTTGGGATGAAGCCACAGAGGACTTCAAACCTGTGACAACGAAAGGAACTTGGTCGTTTGTATCACAAGGTACCAAGGACAGAAAATTCCCGTCAGTAGCTCTAACTTTCCCACGCAAAAAAGGCACTAAAACATACTCTTATACAATCGTTCCTGAAAGCGTAGGCTCTTTCTACCTCGTTTATGGCAACAAGGGTAAAAAGTTAGGTTATGGCGATACTCCTCAGTATGCAGATTCGGGCTATACGTCGAATGACGTCAATGCTTGCAGCCACTAAAAGTTAAAACATTTTTTTGAGACACATTAAACCCACATTCTTTCGGAGCGTGGGTTTTTTTGTAACATAAGACTTGCGGGGTCGTCTTTTGCCCCTCTAACTCCTTGAAATTCTAACAAAATAGAAAAGAGTAAGTTTTTACTAAGAAAAGTCGGACTCCCTCGTTTTATAGGTATGACTAGACGTTGGAGGTTGTTCTTGAAAAAGACAAAATGGTTCGCAGTTTCAAGTTTTGTGGCAGTTAGTGTGCTACTCGCGTGGGGAATTCGTAGTTATGAAGACAACAAGATTCCTGTTGTCCTAGAGATCACACCTGAAATGATGGCCGAAGCCGAGGAGCAAAAGCCTCTGGTCTTTGAAGAGCCTTATGCTTACAGGGACAGTGTTGCACCCAGAAAAAACAGTGTTGTAAAAGCTGGTCGTCAAATACTCGGCAAAGAGTTTGCTGACTCCAGCGCTATAGGGGGCGATGGATACGGTGGAAAAGGACGAATCGCAAAACGAAAAGCATATTTAGGCTCAGGTCATTATAAGTACCCTCCTGCCTGGGGGCCGCCGTCTTATCAAGAGGAAAATCTTTCCAAGCAGGTTTCGGAAGAACCTCTTTCGACGTTTTCCCTGGATGTGGATACGGCTTCTTACTCGAAGCTTCGAGATTCACTTGCTGCAGGGCAACTCCCATATGCGGAGATGATTCGCATCGAAGAAATGGTGAACTATTTTAGTTATGACTATGCTCCACCGGAAGGCGCGCAGCCTTTAGCAGTATCTTTTGAAATGGCGCAGACGCCATGGAATAAGCAATCGCGATTATTACGAATCGCGGTGAAATCCAAAGAGGTTTCTAAAGAAGAAAGACCTGCTTCGAATCTTGTCTTTCTGGTTGATACGTCGGGATCTATGGCAGAATACAATAAGCTTCCATTGGTAAAAAAGAGTTTGAATTTACTGGTGGATGAGTTGCGACCTCAAGATCGCGTAGCATTGGTCGTCTATGCTGGAAGTGCCGGAGTTTATTTGAACTCCACGTCAGGAGGAGAAAAAACAAAAATCAAAGCAGCGATTGCTGCCATGAACGCGGATGGTACGACCAATGGAAGTGGGGGTATTGAGCTTGCTTATAAAATTGCGAGCAAGAACTTCATTCGAAACGGCATCAATCGCGTGATCTTGGCAACCGATGGTGATTTTAACGTCGGCATCAGTAACAGCAAAGAGCTCGAAGGTTTTATTGCCGAGAAGGCAAAGAGCGGCGTCTTTTTAAGTGTCCTTGGTTTTGGCATGCGAGCTTATAATGATGAAACGATATTGGCTCTGGCGAATAAGGGCAACGGTAACTATGGATTTGTCGACAATTTGCGTGAAGGGCGAAAGTACCTGGTTGAACAAGCTGCAGGAACCTTGATGACGGTCGCTAAAGATGTCAAAGCACAGGTGGAGTTCGATCCGCGCTATGTAAGCAAGTATCGTTTGGTGGGATACGAAAAAAGAAAGCTGAATAACGAAGACTTCGCAAACGACGCTAAGGATGCGGGTGATGTCGGTGCGGGCCACACAGTCACTGTATTCTATGAAGTCTTTATGAATCCGAAGGTGGAAAATGAAATACGCATTGCCAGCGTTAAATTGAGATATAAGAAGCCTCAGGGAAGTACTAGCGAGCTGATTGAGGCGCCCGTTGTCCATGAAGATAAAGCCTTTGCTAAAGCTTCTGGTGATTTTCAGTTCGCTGCCAGTGTCGTAGAGCTCGGACAAATCTTAAGAGGGTCCATCTATAAGGGCACCGGTACTTTTGATCAAGTTTTGGAAATAGCGATGGGACACACGCAAGTACGTGGTCAGGAAGATTCTTATAGAAAAGAATTCTTGGAATTGGTTAAGAAAGCAAAAGACCGTAAAAACAGAAGGGATCCAGTTTTTGGCGGCCTATAGTTGAATCCAATAACGTCGGCGCAGTCGTTGGCGCAGAGTACGCAGCACCTCTTTGGTCAAGGGTCGCGGCCTCTGCTTAGGTCGAGCTTGGGTGAAACGCTTTAAATCCCAACAAACGCTTTGCTATACTAAATGAACAGCGAGGTCCCGAATTTGAAAAAGCTCATTCTGAAATTGTTCGTTGCGTTTATTGTGCTTCCATCTGTTGTTGCTGGGTCGATGTATTGGTTGAATGAACATGGTTTCTTCAATATCAACCAAGTCGAAGTTCTTTTGGTAGACTCTCAGGGACAAGTGAATTTCTATTCTCCGATGGCTGATCGCTTAGAAAAACAGATGCTTCAATTTAAAGGACAATCTTTGTGGCATGTGAAGCTTTCAGAAGTAGTTGCTACTTTGGATTCGCAAAATTGGATTGAAACTCATACTATCTCTCGAAGTTGGCCCTCAGTTTTGCAAATCAAGATTAAGCCTCATGCTGTGAAGTTGGTGTACTTAGGAAAAAACGGCAAATATATGCCGATCATTGCTGATGGAAGTTTTTTAGATTCTGTTGATTCCAAACAAGCTCCTGATGTGACCCTTCTAGAAGGTGACGTGTTTGCAAACAAAAAAGAATTGCGCCAGAAAGCTGTGAAAGTTTTAAAAGAAATTCCAGCGGAAGGTTCTTTCAGTAAAAAAACGATCTCTGAAATTCGCTACGATTCTAAAGACGGTTTTTCAATGACCCTCATGGCGACAGGAATTCAAGTAAAGATCGGCGAAGAGCAAGTCGCTTTGAAGAGTGCTCGAGTTGCACAAGTCGTCGATTATCTTCAAACTCGTCAATTTGACGCGCGCGTCATAGACGCAAATCTGTCAAAGAAAGTTCTTGTCAGGTTGCGCAACGGTCCCTAAGCTAAAGTCAAGGCAAACTGAAGTCCAGTGACTTTTGTCTGTCTGAATCTCTCAAATGGATTGAGAGATAACGAAGACTTTATTGGTCTGACTTATCGTTAGGACTTAGGGATGAGCAACATTAAACCGAAAGCACCGGTGCTGGCTGGCCTTGATATTGGTTCCACTAAAGTTTGTTTCGTCATTGGCACAGTGAACCCTGATGGAAAAATCGATGTCGCGGGAGTAGGAACTGCTCCAAACACAGGCATTCGACAAGGCGTCGTCGTAAATATCGAAGCAACAACTGAATCAATTAGAAAAGCAAAAGAAGAAGCAGAACTCATGAGTGGTTACACTATGAGTGAGGTATGGGTCGGAGTTTCCGGTACTCATATTACTTCTTTTGATTCTAAAGGCATGGTGGCGATCAAAAATAAAGAGGTCACCAATCAAGACATCGAACGCGTGATCGAAGCTGCAAAAGCAGTTGCGGTTCCTGCGGATCGCAATGTCCTGCATGTTTTGCCTCGTGAATATAAAGTAGATGGTCAAGATGGAATCACCGATCCTATTGGGATGTCAGGTGTTCGTCTTGAGGCCTCTGTTCATATCGTAACTGGTGGTTACACAGCACTTCAAAACTCTATTAAATGTGTCGAGAAAGCCGGCCTTCGTGTCAGCGGTCTTGTTTTGAATCAATTGGCGGCTTCAGCTGCTGTATTGAGCGAAGACGAGAAAAATCTTGGCGTATGTGTTGTAGATATGGGTGGCGGAACTTGCGATGCAGTTTATTTCGTAAACGGCAGCGTGGCTCACACATCTATTATTCCAATTGGCGGTCACCACTTCACTCATGATGTGGCGGTGGGTCTCAGAACTCCGCAAGTGGCAGCTGAAGATTTAAAGAAAAAATACGGATGCGCAATGGCTTCTATGGTGAATGAAAATGAAACCATCGAAGTAGAAGGTGTTGGCGGCCGTAAAGCTCGTTTGATTCCACGTAAAGATTTAGCAGATGTTTTGGAAGCTCGCGCTGAAGAGACATTGAATTTGATCGCTAATGACATGCGTATGAGCAGCCTGCTTCCAATGATGGGTTCTGGCTTGGTTTTGACCGGCGGAGCAAGTCAGTTGGATGGTTTGGTTGAAATGGGTGAGTTTATTTTCGATATCCCTGTTCGTCGTGGCGGACCTAATAAGGTCGGTGGACTCATTGATGTGGTGAAGTCCGGAGAGCACGCAGCAGCGGTAGGCTTGTTATTGTATGGTTTGAGTCAGCGCAAAGATTTGTTGCTACAAAGCCAACAACAAACAGGCGAAATGATCAATCTGGGTGAGTCTTTTGACGGTATCGCTCAGAAGGTTAAAGATTTTTTTGGACAGATTTTTTAAATATTTCATCTCAGTGTGTATAAATAGTTAGAGCGCAGGGATGCGCCCCATAAAGTTTTAGGAGGAGCGAATGTTTGAGTTAGAAGAGAACATCAGTATTGGTGCGAATATTAAGGTGGTCGGTGTTGGCGGCGGCGGAAGCAATGCTGTATCAACAATGATCGAGTCAAAGATGAACGGTGTTGAGTTCATCGTAGCGAATACTGATATTCAAGCGTTAAACGCAAATAAAGCGCCTTCTAAAATTCAACTTGGTCTTGATTTAACAAAAGGTCTTGGTGCAGGAGCCAACCCCGATATCGGTCGTCGCGCGGCGATTGAGTCTTACAATGAAATCGTCGAAAAGCTTGAAGGCGCTGACATGGTTTTCGTCACTGCCGGCATGGGCGGTGGAACTGGTACTGGGGGAGCTCCGATCGTAGCGAAAATCGCTCGTGAATTGGGCGCGCTTACTATCGGTGTTGTTACTAAGCCTTTCTTCTTCGAAGGTAAAAAACGTTCTAAGCACGCTGACGGTGGTTTGGCTGAGCTTAAAGAAAACGTTGATACTTTGATCGTTATCCCGAATCAAAAACTTCTTTCTATTGCGACTGAAAAGACTCCACTTTTGGAAACTTTCAAAAAAGCGGATGAAGTTCTTCTTCAAGCAGTAAAAGGGATCTCTGATTTGATCAACATCCGTGGTTTGATCAACTTGGACTTCGCAGATATCCGTACAGTTATGGCTTCTAAAGGTATCGCGATCATGGGTACTGGCGCAGCTAAAGGCCAAAACCGCGCAGTGGAAG
This sequence comes from Bdellovibrio sp. HCB337, assembly GCF_047302465.1. Classification (GTDB taxonomy): domain Bacteria; phylum Bdellovibrionota; class Bdellovibrionia; order Bdellovibrionales; family Bdellovibrionaceae; genus JACMRP01. The sequence goes on from NZ_CP178621.1 coordinate 710,218, forward strand.
CAGCAACAGCTGCGATTTCTTCTCCGCTTCTTGAGAACATCCGTATCGATGGCGCTACTGGCATCATCATCAACGTAACGGGTGGTTCTGATCTTAGCCTTCTTGAAGTTAACGAAGCTTCAATGCTTATCACTGAAGCTGCTCATGAAGATGCAGAAATCATCTTCGGTGCGGTTATCGATGACAACTTGGGCGACGAAGTTCGTGTTACTGTTATCGCGACTGGTTTTGCTCAAGAAGACCGTCAAATGGCTTCAGACACTATCAATCAAATGCAACAATTCTTGAACGGTACTGGCATCCAGTTCCCTGGAATGAATGCAGGCAGCATGAATATGTTGCCACCAATTCCAGCGATTCCAACTATGCCAAGCATGATGCCGCAAATGCCTGCTATGCCAAGCATGCCGATGATGCCGCAAATGCCTCAGCAGTACCAACAGGTTCCGGTTGCAACTGAGTTGCCTCCGATCCAAACAGTACAAACTTCTGTGATGAACTACACTCATCAAGCAGTTGAGCAAGCCGCTCCGATTGCTCCGGTAGCTCCTGCGATGCCACAACAACAAATGGTTCCGCAATATCAGCAACCAATGCAGCAACAAGCTCCGGTTCAACAACCGATGCAAGCTCCTGTACAGCAACCAATGCACCAAGAGCAACCAGCTCCGATCATGCCAGTTGCTCAACAAGCTGCTCCGGCAATGCCGAATCCTGCTGAGGCAACAATGTCTCCGCGTGATATGTTGATGGCGAAAGCACGCGCTTTCAAAGAAAGCCAAGACTTGAAAGCTCGTCATGCTCAGCCTGAACAGCTTTCAATGAACGTGGATCAAGAACAACAATCTTTGGAAGAAGCTCGCAAAATGGCGAGAGAAGTTTTGAGCTCTCCATTCTCTGGACAAAACTTGGAAGTTCCTGCTTTCATCCGCAAGAAACAAGGTTTTGATCTGAACAATAAAGAATAGTGGAAGCCTGGTTTTTATCTGACATTCACATAAAAACAATGCAAGAGCGCAACAGTGACATCCTGTTGCGCTTTTTGCATTCTTTGCGAGAGAAAAATCCCGCAGAGATTCATTTATTTTTACTCGGCGACATCTTCGATCTTTGGATTGGTGGACATTCGGTCTTCGTTAAAAAGTTTCAGCCTTTGGTAGATGCGATTGCGGATCTTAAAATGGCGGGCGCTAGAATTACCTATATCGAAGGTAATCACGATGTGCACATTGATGCTTTCTGGAAAAAGAAGTTAGGCATCGAGGTCTTCGTCGAAGCTCAGTACTACAATATCAACGGCTTGGTGGTTCGGGTTGAACACGGCGATTTGATCAACCTTGATGACAAAGCTTACCTCCGATACCGGGGCGTGATCCGCCATCCTTTGGTCGAGCCGCTAGGGCACCTTATTCCTGGCAAAGTCTGGGAAGAGGTGGGGAACTATGCCTCTCGTAAAAGTCGCGCCAGAAGCCAAGTCTATCGCGTTGCCAATGAAGACAAACTGGTTCAAATGATTCGTCGTCATGCTCATCGTGTGTTCGATGAAAAGCCTTACGACCTTATTGTGTCGGGGCATATGCATGTCTTTGATGATTATAAATTCCAAGTGGGCATCCGTAATGCTCAATCTGTAAATCTTGGAAGCTGGTATGGGGATCAGGTGAAAGTCCTGAAACTCTCTGGAACCCAGACCGAGTGGGTGACTCTGAAATAACCCCTCTGGACTGAGATTTTCCCCGAGAGTTCCGATATGTTAGGCATGATTGGAAAACAAACTCTCCGAGTAATATCCGTTTTAGGTGCATTCTTAGTGGGCTTCTGGATTCCATTGCGATTGATCGGTTATCTGCCGCAAGTGGAAGTGGAAATCTTTTTCGACTTATTGATTTCTTTGGTCGCTGCAATCAACGTCTTTTTGTATTTCAAAGACAAAGAACACAAATACACCACCGTCGAAGGGTGGATGAACGTAGGCTTGTGGTGCGACTTGATTTGTCTGATGCCACTATCACTTTTTGCGATGATGTTCTTTGATACAACTTCCAGTTACATTTTGCTTTTCAATCTGTTGGCGGCTCGCCACGTTCGACATATCAAAGGCTTCTTGGACGAATTTGATAATTTGCAACCGATTGCATATCGTTTGATTCCGATTATTGTCATGTTGCCGCTTCTAGTTCACTTGGTGGCTTGTGGTTGGATCGCTTTAGGAAGCGGCACGGCCGGAGTCGATGCTGATAAAGTCACTGAATATATTAAAGGTGTCTATTGGTCGTTCACAACTCTGACAACGGTCGGTTACGGGGACATCTCTGCAAAAACAAATCCGCAAATGCTTTATGCTTGCATGATTCAGTTTATCGGCGTGGGTGTCTTTGGTTACGTCCTGAGTAACGTTGCAAGTTTGATTGCACGTAACGATGCGGCCCGTGAGCATCACATGAATAACTTAGACCGTGTCGAGCTTTATATGAACACACATGAAATCCCAAGTCAGTTGCGTTCAAAAGTACGCTCTTACTATCACTACATGTGGCACAGTAAAAAAGGTTATCAAGATGATTCGATCATCGAAGATTTGCCAGTGAAAATTCAGTCTGAACTTTATTTGCACATCAATAAGCCTATTCTTGAAAAGGTGCCTTTCTTGAAAGACGCCAGTGCTGATTTGATTGAAGATTTGATGCACCAACTGGAAGTCCGAATTTGTGTTCCTGGTGAGCGTATTTTCCGCAAAGGCGACATGGGCGATGCGATGTACTTCGTACACAAAGGGGATATTCAGATCGTCGACGATGACGGGAACGCTATAGCGACCCTCGGAGAAGGGGCGTTCTTTGGGGAAATGGCGTTGCTTTCAAGCAGCCATCGTACTCGTACAGCGAAAGCTTCAAATTTTTGTGAGCTCTATGTTCTAACAAAAGAGCATTTCGAAAAGGCGTGTCTGACGTATCCAGAGTTTGCTGAGCATATTCACGAAGTGGTCACTCAAAGAGTTGGCTAAATTTGAGCGCTCAATAAAAAAGGACCCTTTACGGGTCCTTTTTAGTTTCAACTATATTTTAGGAACAAATTAGAAATTCAAAGTGTAAGCGATGATGCCTTGAATACCTGACAAAGAAGTCATCAAGTCGCTGCCGTTGATTTCAGCTTCTTGGCCATTGCCGTATTGAGACAAGCCAGGAGTTCCTGTTACAGAACTTACTTTATTTCTTTCAATTGGAAGGTAGCGCAAGTTTCCTTCGATAGTTACACAGTGAGAATCTGTGAAGCAGAAATCCACACCCAAACCACCGATAGCACCGAAGTTACCACCAGAGAAAGCTATAGAGCTCGTACCTTCAGTGATATCTGCAGAAAGTTTTCCGTAACCCAAGCCTGTCTGCATGAAGAATCTGATGAAGTCATTTTCAAGTGGATACATACGGAACATAGGGAAAATAGTAAAACCGCTCAATTTGTAATCGTAAGAACCACCCGTGCCAGAACCTGTAGCACTTTGCATAACATAAGATGGGCGGAATAAGATCGAGAACATAGTACCGCCGAAGCGATATTGGTATTGAGCAAAAAGTTCGTAAGCAGAACCCATATCACTCGTTGATGCTGAATTGTTAGCACGAGCATTAGTGATCATGGTATCGATGTCATTTTGGCCAGCGCTCAAAAGAGCAAGACCGAATTCCATTGAATGACCACCGCCACCGCCGCGGGCGAAAGCTGTTTGTGCAGAAAATGCCCAAACCAAGACGCTGACTACAGCATAAAGCATAGATTTTCTTAAGAACGACATTTCGTATCCTCCCTGACACGTTTTTAACTCTATAATAGAGTCTTAGAGGACACCCTAAGGGGCAAGTCCTAGTCCCGCTTTTGGACAAAGGGCTAGCATGAAAAAATTGATCGAAAAGAAGCTGAAATCGGATCTTGTCTACAAAGGTTCATTCCTGCAAGTTCTCAGAGACGAAGTTGAACTTCCAAACGGTAAAAAAGGCACCCGCGAATACATTCCTCATCCTGGTGCCGCCATGATTGTTCCTGTTACTGCCGAGGGGAAGCTTGTGATGCTTCGCCAGTTTCGTTACCCAGTCCAAAAAGTCTTCATTGAGTTTCCAGCTGGAAAAATCGACGAAGGCGAAGAAGCCCTTGAAACGGCAAAGCGAGAACTGCAGGAAGAAACAGGTTTGATCGCCCAAAACTACAAACTGCTGACAACCATTCACCCGGTGATCGGTTATTCCAATGAGCATATCGAAATTTATTTAGCGACTGGTTTATCTCAATCCGAAGCCAAGCTTGATGATGAAGAATTCCTGGACGTCTTTGAGATTTCAAATCACGAAGCTATGGAACTGATGCAAAAAGGGGAGATCTCGGACGTAAAAACCATGATCGGCCTTTTCTGGTATCAACAAGTTTTAAAAGCCGGTTGGTAGGTCTTAGAAACGGCCGCCAACCCAGATTGAGCTTTCGATCGTAGAGTTGGTTACGTATAAATTTGTGTTTTCGATATTTTGCATATCCATGAAAAATCCAATACAGGCAAAAAAGCTTTTGCTATTGAAGCCAGCGCCGACTTTTACATTCGATCCCGTCGTGAATTTCGAGGCTTTGATAAACTCTGTCGTGCCGACATCATAAAGCTGAGATTGAGGTCCTGCTCCGACAGTAAAAAGGCCACTTGCGAACCAATTGGAGTACACAAAGGTGTAGGCTCCGCCAATTCCTGCTTTAAATGAAGTAAAAACGCCGCCTTTTAAGTTTGCAAACTCCCCGTACTGAGAATTCACTGAAGCGGGCAAAATCGCTGAGTTTGCGGAAGTTTTGTAGTAGTTCGCGGCGCCAAAAAGAAGAAGACCGCCGCCACTCTTTGTTTGCACGGTAGACTGGTCAAAGGCTGCTCGGATACTCACATCATCCGGATGAAAATTGTAGAAGTATTGAAAGCCATAGTGTTCGTTGGAAATATCGGGCCGAATGCCTTCGGCTGTTTGACTTGGATCTACTTCGTCGTAGTTTTGAATATAGTAACCTGTGTACTTCTGATAGAAAAAATCAAAGGTATGAACATCCCCAAAAAAGCGGAACTGCCAGTCTGAAATTTTAGATTCACCTTGCTCCGCTTTTTGCTCATCAGACATCACACCTGGAGTTCCGTAACTTCCCGAGAACGGACCATAGGCAGCACCGATAGAAAACTTCGTTGGCGAACTCGGACGATAAACAACTTTATCGTTAGATTCTTTGTCGGGTTTAAATTCTGAATTCAAACTGGGTGTTACAAACCCAAGCTTCAGAGTCAGGCTTCCTTTAGAAGCATCAGACCAAGACTTAGCGAAAGCCGCCTCGGTCAAACCAAGTGCCAGTAATAGAATTAGAATTTTTCCCATGCTGATTCTATTTAAAAAGAACTCGGCTGCACGCGCAAGACCGGGAGCTTTGAACTGGATCTACAAAACAGAAAACAGTGTTCTAAAAAATTATTTTCGAAGAATTTGAGCAGCTTCTTTTGCGAAGTAAGTCAGAATCACATCCGCACCAGCACGACGAATCGCCATCAAGCTTTCCATCATCGCTTTTTCGCCGTCTAACCAGCCGTTTTGAGCAGCGGCTTTGATCATCGCGTACTCGCCACTGACGTTGTAAGCAGCGATAGGTGTCGAGAAGTTTTGTTTCAGTAACTGAATCACGTCCAGGTACGCCAAAGCAGGCTTCACCATGATCATGTCCGCGCCTTCTTGCACATCAAGCTCCGCTTCGAGCAAAGCCTCGCGAGAATTACGCGGATCCATTTGATAAGTTTTTTTATCGCCAAATTTTGGCGCTGAATCGAGAGCATCACGGAACGGACCATAGAAGCTCGAAGCGTATTTTGCCGAGTAAGCAAGAATCCCAGTGTTCGTGAAACCCGCTTGGTCCAAGGCTTTGCGGATTTCGCCAACACGACCATCCATCATATCCGAAGGAGCCACCATATCGGCACCAGCGGCAGCTTGTGTTACGGCCATTTTCACCAAAACCTCGATGGTTTCGTCATTCAGGATTTGGCCATTTTTCACGATGCCGTCATGGCCATCGCTCGAGTAAGGGTCCAAAGCCACGTCTGTAATAATGCAAGTATCTGGGAACTTGTCTTTGATCATTTTCACAGTTGTGGGCAACAGACCTTTGGGATTAAAAGACTCATCCGCCGTAGAGTTTTTCAAAGAGTCATTTACGGCTGGGAAAAGAGCAAAAGATTGGATCCCCAAGGCTTGGCATTCTGCAATTTCTTTAAGCAAATTGTCAGCACTCAGACGGAATTGACCTGGCATCGACTTGATAGCAATTTTCTGCCCATTTCCTTCGCACAAAAATAGAGGGTAAATAAAATGTTCTGGGCCCAAATGAGTCTCAGAAATCATATTGCGAAGGGCAGGAGTGCGGCGATTGCGGCGAGGTCTGTGTCTAATGTCCATAAGACCTTTGTCGCAGATCCTAGCCAGAAGTAAAGGCTTCTTAAACCGCCTGTATCGCAATGAGTCGATGTGGCTGTGGCGAGCAAAAAAATGCAGTCTAGATGACAATTAAATGACAAACTCCCCCGCGAAATACAGTACAAAAAAATATATGGACGACATCTCTCTTCTTCATCGCCGCCACCATAAAGGTTTCCAAGGACTCTCTGACCAAAGTCTTGTCTGGAAAACTTGTTTACGCCAGATCGCTTTCCTTCCGGAAAATGCGGTGGAAATTCCGTTCGAAGAAGGGGACGAGATCTACAAAGGCAAAGACGCTTTCGCCTTTTTACTAGAAATCATCTGTGGCCTTCGTTCGCCAATCGTTGGTGAAACTGAAATCTTCGGCCAATTTAAAAACTTCACAACTGAGGCTTTGGAAAAACAAGATGCAATGACTTTGCAGCTGCGTGGATTTTTCCAAGCTTTGATTCAAACCGCAAAAAGCGTTCGCGCTGAATATCTGGTTGGTTTGGGTTCTCAAGGTTACGGCAGTCTTGTGCGCAAGCTTAGCAAAAACGATAAGGCCGTTACTTTATTGGGCTCGGGTCAGTTGGTTGAAGAGATTCTTCCGTGGGTCGCAAAAGAAAAAGCCCTACAAGTTGTTTGCCGCAAGCCAATTAAGGCTGCGCGCTTTTCAGAAAAGTATTCGAATTTAAAAATCGACGCTCTTGCAACAGTTCAAGATGTTTACTCTTGTGTGGTCGTGGCAGCACCTCTATCAGATGAAGAGCTTCTGCAATGGTTGAAGACGCAGTCGGTTCATAAAGTTCTCGATCTTCGTGGAGAGCTTGAAAAACCCGAGCTTTTCAAAGATTATCAATTCATTGGCCTTAAAGACGTTTTCAAAAGCATCGAAGAAAACAAAAAAGATCTCAGCCAGAGAGTTCAAACTCTCAAGGGTGTGGTACAGAGCCGAGCTCAAGAATACTTTGAGCGCAGTCTTTATCGTCCTTATGGCTGGGAGGATTTGTGCGTCTAAGAATTTCCGCAAGGAAAAGTGATCTCGCTCGTTTACAAGCATATCAAGTCGGTGAAGCTCTCCAGAAAAAAATCCCTGGAGCAGAAATCCAATACAACTTCCGCGAATCCCTTGGTGATAAAAATCTAACAGATCCTTTATGGAAGATGCCTGAGAAGGGTGTCTTCACTGAAGACTTCGTGCAAGATCTGCTAGACGGCAAAACCGATATGGTTGTGCACTCTTGGAAGGATCTGCCGACAGCTCCGCGTGTGGGGACCAAAGTCGTTGCGACTTTACCCAGAGCGGATCAACGCGATCTTTTGATTTTCAAGAAGAGCCACGCCGAGCGTGTACGTAGTTCGAAAGCTTTGCATATTTTTAGTTCTTCTCCGCGCAGGGCTTATAATTTAGAAAACTTCTTTAAAGAGCATTTGCCTTTTCAATTGGGCCAAGTTCAATTCCACAACGTTCGTGGCAATATTCAAACCCGCGTTCGTAAGCTTCTAGAAGATGCAAATGTCGACGGTCTGATTTTAGCAAAAGCTGCGGTCGATCGTCTGTTGACTGCGAAAGCGGCCGAGTTTCAAGAAACTCGTCAGTTTTTGCGCGAAGCTTTGCAGGGTTTGGATTGGGTGGTATTGCCACTTTCTGTAAATCCGAATGCGGCAGCTCAAGGTGCGCTTGCGATTGAAATCAAAGAAGGTCGTGAAGATCTCGAAAAAGTTCTAGCCCAAGTAGATTGCCGTGATACGTTCGCGAGTGCTCAGAGAGAGCGCGAAACTTTGGCGAGCTTCGGTGGTGGTTGCCATCAAAAAATTGGTGTGGCTGTTTTGAAGCGTGCCTATGGTGAGGTTTTCTTTTTAAAGGGCCTCACAGATCAAGGGCAAATTCTTGATGAAAAATCTTTACGCCGCGAGTTCTCATCGCAAAAGTTAGCCCCACAAAAACTGGCAAGCTCGAAAGAGTTGAAAGTCTCTCGCAGCTTGAGTTTGTCCGTAGAAATTCCGACTCATACTCAAGGTCTTTGGGTGGCCAAGGCTGAAGCTTATCCGCAAGGGCTCAAGTTCTCGGGTCTTGTGTGGACCGCGGGACTGCAGACCTGGAAGAAGCTGGCGCAAGAAGGCGTATGGGTTCATGGCTCGAGCGAATCATTGGGTGAAGATGAAAATCCACAGCTCGATGTTTTGTTTGGCGGCTCTGTCCGTTGGGCAAAGCTCACACATAAGGACGCTCCGCAAGAGCCCGGCAAGGATTTGCTTGCGACTTACCAAGTCGAAATTTCGAGCAAAGATTGGAATATCGGCGAGCGAGAAGCATTCTATTGGAACAGCGGTTCTCAGTTTTTAGCCGCACTTCAGAAAGAGCCTTCGCTCAGACACAAAAGACATGCCTGCGGGCCTGGAAACACGTATAAAATACTACGAGATCAATTAGGCCCCCAAGCCTCGATTGAAATTTATTTGGATGAAGAGGATTGGAGAAAATCATGCAGTCTTTAGAACTTTTTGAACGCGCCAAAAAAGTAGCCCCAGGAGGAGTGCATTCTCCGGTTCGCTCTTTTAAAGGCCTAGATCACCATCCGATTTTCTTCAAAAAAGCTCAAGGTGCGTATCTTACTTCTGTTGAAGACAAAACTTATATCGATTTCTGCCAAAGCTTCGGTCCGTTGATTTTGGGTCACCAAGATCCTGACGTAAAAGAAGAAGTTCACCGTATGATTGATACGGCGTGGACTTTCGGTGCATGCGAAATCTATTCGTTAGAACTTGCTGAGTGGATGACTCAGAATCTTCCGTGGATGGAAAAACTGCGTTTCGTGTCTTCAGGCACGGAAGCTGTGATGAGTGCCCTGCGTGTAGCAAGAGCGGCGACTAATCGTAAAAAGATTTTAAAATTTGAAGGTTGTTATCATGGTCACGCAGATCAGCTTTTGGTTAAAGCAGGAAGTGGCCTTGCTGGAACTTCGGCTTCTAGCAGTGCTGGTATTTCTCCGGAAGTGGCAGCAACGACTTTGGTGACTCCGCTTGATAACATTGAACAACTGCGTGAAGTTTTCAAAGTCCAAGGTTCCGAGATCGCAGCCGTGATCATCGAGCCATTGCCTGCAAACTATGGTTTATTAGTTCAACGCCAAGAGTTCTTGAAAGAACTTAGTACTCTTTGCAAAACCCATGGCGCTTTGTTGATCTTTGATGAAGTGATCTCTGGTTTCAGAACCGCGTTTGGCGGCATGGTAGAGTTGACTGGCATAAAGCCAGATCTGGTGACCTACGGTAAAGTCATCGGTGGCGGCTTCCCAGTGGGCTGCTACGGTGGTCGCAAAGACTTGATGGATCTAGTGGCTCCAAGCGGAGACGTTTATCAAGCGGGGACTCTCAGCGCGAACCCTGTGGGTATGCGTGCAGGTCTTCGTACTTTGCAAAAAATGAAATCTATTGATGGTTGGAAAGTTTTAAATCAAAGAACCGAGAAGTTCTGTCAGAAATTGCAAAAGGGCTTCGATGATATGAAAGCTCCTGTGACGATTTCTTATCACAGTTCTTTGTTTTGGATCCATGGCCGCGTGAAAGAACCGATCCGTACGATTGAGCAAATTCCTGCAGGACAAGGAGAAAACTTTAAAAAGTTATTCTTAAAATGTTTGGATAAGGGCGTTTATTTGGCGCCGAATGCCTATGAAGTAGGATTTATATCTTTAGCTCATACAGATGAAATTCTGAACGACGCCGCTGATAAAATCCTTCAGGCGGCAAAAGAGGTTTTCTAATTGAGTAAGATCAAGACCATCTTAGCCACAGTTTGGTTTTTCTTTGTCGTCTCGTTAGTCGGCTGGTGGTGGGTTTATGCCATGAACACCTTCCCGGCTCAGGCAGGCGAAGAAATGCTAAGAAAGCACCGCATGTTCATGTGGGAGGGCACCATTTTATTGGCAGCCCTTATCATCGGTGGTGTGGCATTGGTCTTTCTTTCTTACCGTGATGAAAAACGTCACAATCAGTTGAAAACATTCTTCGCGGCTTTCAGTCATGATATTAAAACTTCGATTACACGCCTAAGACTTCAAGCCGAAGTTCTGGAAGAGGACAATGCGTCTCAGAAAAGCCCAGTCTTGCAGCGTTTGATCAATGATATTTCTCGTTTGGACTTGCAGCTAGAGAACTCGTTGCTATTGGCTACGACAAGCTCTGACACTCTTTTGCGCGAGAAAATCACTTTGTCTAAGACTCTTGAGTCTTTGCGTATTATTTGGGGCGAGCTTGAATTCCGTCTTAGCCAAAATGCCGAGATGATCGCAGACAGCCGCGCAATAACCAGTGTGATCCGCAATATCATCCAAAATGCGGCTTTGCATGGGGAAGCAACGGTGATTGAAATCTCTGCGAAGGCCGTAGACTCGCAACGAATCCAGATTTCAATTACCGATAACGGCAAGGGCTTTCAAGGCAATGCTTCGCAATTAGGGGCCCAGATGATGCCTTCTAATAAAGGTGCGGGCAGTGGCATTGGTTTGTATCTTGGAAAAATCTTAGTAAAAAAAATGAACGGGGATTTGAGTTTTGAAAACGCGAATCCAGGCTTGAAAGCCGTCATTCAGATCGAGGGTCGTCTGCTATGAGACAGATTCTTTTGGTCGAAGATGACAAGTCCTTAGGTGAAACTCTGACAGAGAGATTGTCGAAAGAATATCGCGTGCTTTGGGCACAAAGTGTTCAAGCGGCGAAAGACACCCTTGCAAAAGAAAAGGGTCTGGACCTAGTCATTCTGGATTTAGGTTTGCCTGATGGGACGGGCTTTGAAGTGGCCGAGTATATTCGCGCTGCGAATCTGCATCCGCTTTTTATTTTCCTGACAGCTCAGGCCGATGCTGAAGCCCGTTTAAAGGGTTTTGAAATCGGAGCTGAAGAGTTCATTCCAAAACCGTTTCATTTAAAAGAACTTTTAATCCGCGTAAAACACGTGTTGGATCAGCATGCCGTTCAATCCGAGATCGAGATCGAAGGCGTCAGTATCAACTTCACTACGATGGCTGTTCGTAAAGTCGACGGTCAGATTGAATATCCTCCGGTGACGGATTTAAAGATTTTGCAGTTTCTTATTGAACGCGCTCCGCGTGCCGTGAGCCGCGATGAAATCATCAACGAAGTTTGGGGCCTAGATAAAAACCCAAGCCATCGTACCATTGATAACACCATTGTTCGTCTGCGCCAGTTGATCGGCGAAAAAGGGGAGTCCTACATCCGCTCAGTGCGTGGTGTGGGCTACCAGTGGTTTAAAGAAAGTTAGGAAGTCCTATGTCGAATGTATTATTTCAAAATGCTTTAGCTCGCAAAGTTCAAAAAGTGCCACCGATTTGGTTCATGCGCCAAGCGGGCCGTTATCACAAGCACTATCAAGGGCTGCGTAAGGATCACAGTTTTGATGATCTTTGCAAAGTTCCAGACTTAGCAGCACAAGTGGCATTGGGACCTGTTGAAGATTTTGATTTCGACGTAGCGATCTTGTTCAGTGACATCCTTTACCCACTGCAAGCAGTTGGAATGGGCTTAGAGTACACTGATCATGGTCCAAGATTGGGCTTTCAATTAACTCCAGAAAATATTCAAAACCTCAAACAAGGTGAAGACGTTGTTTCTTTCATGAGTTTCCAAAAAGAGGCCATGCAAAAGACACGTTCGGTTTTGCCGAAAGATAAAAGCTTGATTGGTTTTATCGGCGGCCCTTGGACATTGTTCGTCTATGCTGTCGAAGGTTCCCATGCGGGAAGCCTGACGCAATCAAAGCGTTTGATCTCTATGTTCCCACAGTTCTTGAAAAAGATGTTGCCGCTTTTGAAAGAAAACATCCGCCTGCAATTTGAAGGTGGCGCTGAAGTTGTCATGATCTTTGATACAGCAGGGGGCGAGCTTTCACCGCTGGATTTCCGTAAATGGGTTCAGCCGGTGTTGAAAGAACTCAGTGCGGTCGCTCCTGGTAAGATTGGTTATTATTCTAAAAACACTCAAACTACATACTTCGATCAGGAATTCGTAAGCTTGCCATGGGCAGGTATGGGTTTTGACCACCACTGGAACTTGCCAAACTGTTTCAATGTTTCAAAGAAGGGCTTTGTTCAAGGAAACTTCGATCAAAGCATGCTCTTCCTTGAAAAATCTCAATTCCAGGAAAGCCTGGGAATATATATCGAGAATATGAAGACTCTGACTCCTGAACAAAGAGCAGGCTGGGTCAGTGGTTTGGGTCACGGCGTTTTACCAAAAACTCCGGAAGACAATGTAAGACTCTTTGTTGAAACGATTCGAAAGGCTTTTGCATGAGTTCTGATATTTCAAAACTAATTGCGAAGTACGATGTTCCGGTGCCTCGCTATACGAGTTATCCGACAGTACCTTATTGGGCCGAAGCTCCGACTCATGAGCAATGGATCGGTCATTTGCGCGAAACCTTACAGAATTCTAAAAACCGCTGGTCGATGTACATGCATCTGCCTTTCTGTGAAAGCCTGTGCACGTTCTGTGGTTGCAATACCACGATCACCAAAGATCATAAAAAAGAAGAGCCTTATATTAACTCTGTTATTCAAGAGTGGAACCTCTATAAAGCACAAGTGCCAGAGTTGATGGAAAGACCTCTGACTCATTTGCATTTGGGCGGGGGAACTCCGACGTTCTTTTCTCCGGCGGCTTTGAAAACTTTGATCGAGACCATCTGGAAAGACGTCAAAAAAGACACTGAACACTTTGAAGCCTCGATTGAGGTGGATCCACGCAGAACTTCTGTAGAGCATCTAAAAGTTTTGAAAGAACTTGGCTTTGACCGCGTCAGCATGGGCGTTCAGGATTTCAATCCTGAAGTTCAACGCCTAGTGAATCGCATTCAACCTTACGATATTACTGCAAAGCTGACAGAAGAAGCCCGTGCAATAGGTTTCCGTTCTGTGAACTATGATTTGATTTATGGCTTGGCAAAACAAACGCCAGAGTCTTTTGCTGAAACCGCAAGATTGACCGTGGCACTTCGCCCGGATCGGATTGCGCTTTATAGCTTTGCTTTGGTGCCATGGATTAAACCTGCTCAAAGACTTTTCAAAGACGAAGATCTTCCAAGTGGAGCCGAGAAAAGAAAGCTCTACGAAATCGCGCGCGAAATCTTGATGAAAGCAGGCTATGTAGAAATTGGTATGGATCACTTTGCATTGCCAACCGAAGCATTAAGCCATGCAGCTCAAACTAAAAAACTTCACCGCAACTTTATGGGTTACACCGATCAAAGAAGCGAAGTTTTGCTAGGTCTGGGTGTTAGCTCGATTTCAGAAACTCCGTACAGCTTCCATCAAAATGAAAAGCTGCTGAATCTTTATCAAGAACGTGTCGAGAAGGGCGAAATCCCAACTCATCGTGGTCATGTTCACACCAATGAGGACCGTGAACGCCGCCAGCAGATTCTAAGTCTGATGACTCAGCTGAAAGTGTCTTTGAACAGCCAAGCACAAGCTCAGGCTGCAAAAACTTTCTTAGAAGAAATGGCAAAAGACGGTTTGGTGACGGTCACAGACAGTGAAGTGACTGTGACTGAAAAAGGTCGTCCGTTCTTGCGTAATGCGTGTGTGTTCTTTGATGAAAGACTGCGCAGCAAACAACCTCAAACTCAGGTGTTCTCGAAGTCGATATGAAGAAGGTGACTGTTGTTGGTGGAGGATTCTCGGGGCTTGTGACGGCTTACTACTTAAGCCGCGAGGGCTTTGCTGTAGACCTTCACGAAGCCAGTCATCGCCTCGGTGGGCTTTTAGGATCAGAGCGAACCAAGAACGGCTTGGTTGAAACTGCAGCCAATGGTTTTATCAACTGCGATGATCTTGAGGATCTTTTCAAAGATCTGGGCCTTGAACCTTTAAAACCACAAGCGCATGCTAAAAAAAGATTTATCTATCGTGACGGCCTGAAACGTTGGCCTTTGAAGTTTTTTGAAAGCCTGGGGCTTGCGACCAAGTTTCTGTTCAAACTTTTTTTGGCGAAGAAGTCTCTTCGACCTACAAATCAAGAAACGATTTTTAATTGGGGGCTTCGAAACTTAAGCCCGTCTGCTACGGACTATCTTTTAGGCCCGGGCCTTCAAGGAATTTATGCAGGTGATATTCGCCGCATGAGTGCCGAACTTGTTTTGGGTCCTCTCTTTCAGGGTGGCAAAAAGAAAAAGTACAGAGGCACTGTCTCTCTTGCGAACGGCATGGGTGATTTTGTTATGAGTCTAGTACAGAAGCTCTCTACCCAAGGTGTGAAGATTCATTTGAATTCCAAATACAAAGTAGAATCCCTGAGTGAACCTCATGTCGTAGCAGTATCAGCTTCGGCAGTACCTTCGGTCATCGAGAAGGTGGCACCACAAGCAGCGGCAGAGTTACAGAAGATTGAAGTGCTTCCAGTTCTGTCGGTAACGGTCTTCTACAAAGAGGCCCCGAAAAAGATTGAAGGCTTCGGAGCGCTCTTTCCAGCCGATCAAGGTTTTAAAGTCTTGGGGGTTCTGTCACCAACGTATATCTTTGCAAACCGTGGCCCTGAGTATAGTGAGACCTGGATTTTCGGAGGCACTCATTCTCCGGAAATGCTTCTGAAATCAGAATCCGAACTGCGTGAGATCATTCTTGCAGAACGTGCGAAGATTTTAGGTTCGAGCGCCGAAATCAAAGACATACACATCTACCCATGGCCAAAGGCTTTGCCTCACTACACTTTGGCTCATCAGGAAATTCTTAAAAATTTGCACTTGCCACAGAATCTTTATTTGGCTGGCAATTATTTGGGCGTGATTGGGCTTAGCAAAATTCTATCTCGCAGCAAAGAACTCGCATCTCAGATGAAAAGGACCCATTCATGAAAGCCACCAAGGGTGTCTTGCTGATCAATATCGGTACTCCAAACTCTACCAGCAACGGCGACGTGGGTCGCTACCTGCGCGAGTTCCTGATGGATGAAGAGATTCTGCCAATTCCGGCGTTCTTTCGCTGGATTTTGGTGAACATCGGTATCGTTCCACGCAGAGCTTCGGCCTCTGCCAAGAAATACAGAAGCATTTGGACCAGTGAAGGCTCACCTCTGATGGTCCACTCATTGGGTTTACAGAAGAACCTTCAGCACGCTTTGGGCAGCGACGATTATCAAGTCGAAATCGGAATGCGCTATGGAGATCCCTCTATTGCGACAGCGCTGAATAAATTCAAATCTCAAGGTATTGAAGATCTGTATGTATTGCCTCTTTATCCGCAGTACTGCCGAGCGACGACAGAATCCAGCTTCAAAAAAGTGGACGAAATGATTGCGAAACATAATCATTCTTTCCGCGTGAAAAAAGCTCCGGCGTTCTGGATGCAAAAAGAATTCAATCAAGCTGTGGCTGAAGAAACGAAAAAACATCTTCAGGGCAAAAAGATTGATTACTATCTGATGACCTATCATGGTTTGCCGCAAAGTCAGAACAACAAAATGGAAGCGGGCAATACCTACCAAGAGCAATGCTTTAAAAACTCTGAACTGATCGCCAAAGAATTGGGTTTATCCAAAGACCAATGGGGAGTCTCGTTCCAATCGCGCGTCGGTGTCGAGACCTGGATTAAGCCTTACACAGATGAAGAGCTCAAAGCTTTGCCAGGCAGAGGAGTTAAGGACCTGGCTGTCCTTTGCCCAAGCTTCGTGGCAGATTGTCTTGAGACCATCGAGGAAATCGGTATGGAAGGCTCTGAAACCTTCAAACATGCAGGTGGCGAGAACTTCTACCTGGTCCCTTGTCTGAACGACCGAGTGGATTACTTATTACCTCAATTCAGCCCAGCCATAAAGTGAGCCGGCTCCACCAGAGCTGGCCCTATACGTTGACCCGACTGGCACTGTGGCGGTGGCATTGCACATAGCCGCACCAGCGCTGTCATTCACAAAGTTATAATCTACAGAGACTCCGTCGACACGAATAGAAGCAGAACAACGTTGCCCAGATGCACCGCTATAGACTTGAACGCTGACCTGGATATCTTGTGCAGTATTGTTGATATAGTCGGTATTGAATGCACGTTGACCCAACATCGAGAGCCATTGACGGCCTGAAGCTCCGACCCCTTTACAGCCGACTATTTGCTTAGCCGAGTTCGGGCTTGCGGGATTGGTTTGCAATGTCGTTTTGACGGTGATTGCTTTTGGTGGGCGAATACTGGTGGATGCAAAATCCACTCGATAGTTCGCAGTAAAAAAATCATTAGATCCTTGGATGTTCTCAAGGACAATAGACTTCACTGTCATCTGTGGAGACAGAGCTGATACAGAACCGTCTTTTGCTATCAAAACGGATGACCCCGCAACACCGCGAAGTAGAATTCTGTCGAGTTCAATTATTTCGGTCGCGATATTTTGAATATTAATTGTCTGAGCCGAGCGATGAGAAGCTTCAGAGGGATCTGTCAGCTGGAAGGTGCAAACGGAGCCATCTGCCAAAGTGGAGATCAATAGCTGCTGTAAATCTAGCGCACTCAGTTTATCGGCTAGAGCTCTAGATTCTTTCTGCTGTGAGACTATCAGAGATGTCAGCGCGAGAGCGATGAAGCCAATAATCGAAACGGCAACAAGAACTTCAATCAGGGATGTTCCAGACTTGTTCTTAATTTGAAACAATTAATACTCCTAGCACTAGTCCTAGTATTAAAGATCGGCACTTTGGTACATTAGCTACAGGTTTTGAGCGGGAAGTTTTCGAATTCCCCAAAGGAATTTGGGGAATAGTGCGGGCATTAGAAACCTATCGCTTTTTCATCAACACAAAAAACATCATAAAGTTTAGAATGCCATGAGTGACATCATAGGGCTTCCCTAGGCACGTTCGTGGAGCAGTGGCTATATGGAGGTATTAATTTAATCGATGGCATAATAAAATCTATTAATTTTACATATGCCTCTGCTGCGCTTACAAAGGACGCCGTGGAGGTATTTATGTTTAAATCACTAGTCGCATTCGTTTTAAGTTTAAGTAGTCAGTTTAGCTGTGCTCAGATGATGGATCACTCGTCCCATAGCAAGGATTCCCCTTCAGTTCATGGGATGGCCATGGTGGGAACTAAGAAGGTCTATCTTTCGCACTTGCCAATGTTCCATTCGCCGCATGACTATCAGGCCTTGCTAGAGGTTTCTCTTAGTCAAGAGGGCTTGGATACGTATCTAGAAAGCAAATCAGGATCGACAGAGACACTTTATACTTTAGTGCCCGAGATTTTTGTTTTGCCAGATATGATTGGCCATCCAAAACCATTCAAAGCTAGCATTTATAAAGGGCACTTTGAAAGGGGCGGGCAAGAGATCGTTGCCAACGTCACAGTGACTATTTCCAAGGTTTTGTATTTTAAGAAGTTCAATCCTCAGGAAAAACAAGCGACGACTTCTCAGTACATTCTTTTCGGTAATAGCAGCGAGCAGTTCGCAGCCCACTTAATCACGGCAAAACCTGATTTTGATCATCTTTTGAGTGTGACAGTACCACCGGCGCTCGCACAGCAGATCGCACTAGAAAACCACGTCGTTGTTTCGGTCGAAGGCAAAAAAAATCAGGATCCTTGGCAAGCTCCTGAAGTTTTGAATGGTGAAATTGAAGTCAAAGAAAGTCTGTATCTAGAGCACGGGGATCTTTCGCACTAGAAAGACATGCCCAGGTGGAATCTCATGAGTTGGCCGCCATAGCCTCGAGCGAGATTTTTCCACTCCTTCTCGATAGACGTTTTCTCGGTGAGGTTGGTATTAGTGCTGCGAAAGTTAGTTTCCATTGTATTGATAACAGGATTAATACCAATCCAATCGACGCCCATGGCGAAGTTTTCCCACTGCCATTGATTGCCGATGGCCAAGGTGCCGGTAACACTTCTCGAAGAACCTGTGGTGACTCCGTTATTATCGAAGTCATTATATGTCCCTTTTAGTTTCATAGAGCGAATGTCGACACCGGTCTTTGTATAAAAAGAATTTCCGAAGAAATGTTTTAGATTCATACCCAAGGTATCAACGTGCATATCATAACGTGGTCCAATGATGTCTGAGCCTACAGAAGCGTTTCCGGACGATATTTCAAATTGCAGAATATTATTGCGGTCCTGATAACTGCCGATTGTGATCCCCACGCCCATAGCAGGAGCTGATGCAGCACCAAAGATTTGCGCCATAACTATATGTTCTTTATCAATACGGTGGTGCTCGCTGGAGTCTTCAAGAATACCTTTAGGCTTTGGAATGATAACGATCTGCTCTTCTTGATAAGGAGCGGAAAAAGCAGGCAGAGCCACTAGCATAGATAGTGTTACGTATACAAAAAAACTTTTCGATGTCATAAATCCCCCCAAACAATATTAGTATTCAGCGCGTGACTTTTAGAACGAAGCTCCCAAATAGAATCTCATAAATTGATAGCTATTCGTTTTTGCAACGGATTTCCATTCGCGATTAAGATCTCGGGCTTCATCAGGGTCCATATTCGTCGTTCTGTATTTGGATTCCAAAGTAAGAACTGAAGGATTGAAGCCAATCCAATCACATCCCATAGTAAAAGAGTCCCATTGCCATTGGTTGCCGATAGCGATATTGCCCGTCAAAGCATTCGCAGTTCCAACAACAGTCGAGTTGGTAAATTGGCCGTTCTCGTAATCAAGATTTTCAACAGTGATCGAGCGGTGGTCTACGCCGAGTTTTGTGTAGAAAGAGTTGCCGTAAAAATGCTTCCAGTTCACGCCAACCACACTGGCTCTGACGTTCGCGATAATCAAAGGAAGCACCCCAGAGGCCATTTCGAGTTGAAGAATGTCATTGCGATCCAAGTACATCCCTAGGTTTAAACCCAAGCCAAAGAATGGAGCCACCGCAAAGCCCAAGAGCTGCGTTGTAACCATGTAATCCTGATTGATGCGTTTATGCTCGCTAGAACCCTCGATAACGCTATGAGTGCGTGGAACGACAGTCACCATCTCTTTTTGCGCTCCAAAAGCGGGTAAAGCCATTAATAGCGAAAGGCTGGCGTTCATGGCGAGGTACTTGAAATTCATGGATTAGCTCCTATAGATAGTTATTTAGTACGATTCCTTCAAGACTATTGCAAGCACGAAGCCAGAGGGGCCGAGCCGTCATCTGGTATCTGAGGTCCACAATAGGGGAAAACGATGTCTCGAAATGAGACTCTAGATATTTGGAGCACGTGGAACTCCGAGCGCCTGTCTAACAAATTTCGGCGCCTTTTTCAGAGGGGAACTTTACTTTGTAAAGCCGGGGAAGTCGTAAGAGCCCCGAGGACCCTTACGACTTTTGAGAGTTAACCGACGACTAAAGGGAACTTTTCCATCGGCAAGCCAATTTCCATGACGGCGGCAAGCGAGGAGAGCAATACAATCTCTTCATCAAGACTCAAAGTCTTATCCAATTTCATTTGTGAGCGACGGTAGCGGTTGAAGCCATAAATCGTGATGTCTTCGCCATCACTAACCACGCCGCCGATATAGCGGATTTGTTTTTCAAGATTGGTGTTCTTAGAGAAATAGTAAATGCGGCCTTTTTTCACAAGAGTCTCGCCAGCGAGCTTTACCGAAGACTCATCATCCGCATTAATGATGGTTGTCGTGTGTGCACCGACGAAAGAAAAAAGGTTCAGATAGTTTTGAATAAGGGACTCGGTCGATGAAGTTATTTTCTGAACGACGATAACTTCAGGATTCAAATTTTTTACTTCGGGAGCCATCAGATGTTTTTCAGGAACGACCAAGATATGGGGTTTTTCCTGAGGCAGTGGTGTTTTGCCATCCCAAAGAGTTACGGGGGCCCGTAAGCCGCCTTTTGCGAGATGCTCTTGAATTTTCTGTGCTGTTTGTTCAAGTCCCTCGATGCCGGTGATGACGATCGAGACTTTTTCAACCATTGTCATAATGTACTTCCTCTCTGAAGCCGTAAGTGGCTCGTTTTTCTGTTTCAGAGAGGTCAGAATGCGTTCTAGCTGATTTTTCTTTTTAAGCAGGGCTTTCTCTTCATCGAGCACGACAGCCAAGCGTTGGCTCAGAGCTTTATCGAGCTTTTTGAAATCCAAAGCGCTATCAGCGGCCAAAAGGCCTCGGATCTCGTTCAGAGTAAATCCCAGCTCATTAAAGTCACGGAGTCGGTAAGCAAGTTCCAGTTGTGATTTCTTGTAATAGCGATAGCCATTGTCGCCACGAGTATGGGAATTCAGAAGCCCCATCTTCTCATAGATGCGAAGGGCTTTTGCAGAAACCCCGACGCGCTTAGAAAATTGTCCTATTGTCAGCCAATCCTTCATTCGAACCTCATCCTTACCCTCAGGCTTGCCCCTAGGGCAAGGTCAAAGGGAAAATTTAGGGAGAAATACGGAAAGGCTAGAAATCAACTAGCCTCGTTACGTGGGAGTTCTCTGATAATTCTAGAGAGTTTGCTTAAGATCAAAAGGGTGTTACGACCGGTCTACTTGGAAGTGGCATTTTACAGACGGATCAGTTCAAGCTATGCCAAAACCGGCGAGTTGGATAGTCTCGAGGCATGAAGATTTGGATTTGGTTAATCCTTCTTCTTGCGGTCTATGCACAACCTGAAAAGAAGCCTGTGGCTGAAACATTGACCATGGATGTTTGGGAGCCCTACGCACCCGATTGGGCTGTTCAGGAATTCAAAAACATTATCAAGAAGAAGTATAAGAAAAATATCGAGGTGGTGGTTAAGTACGTTTACTCACCCAACGAGTTTTACGATCGGGTTCGCGCCGACGAGACCGACATTATTTCTCCATCTCATAATCTTATTCGGGATGATCGTTTTAACTTTATCGGCAAGCAGTTGGTTATTCCTATCGACAAAAAGATCGTACGAAATATTAGAGGAGTCGAACCTCGATTTCTAAAAAACGAGGCTGTCTTGGAAAAGAAAGTTCTGATGGGAGTACCCTTTGCAACGGGTTCCTATAGTCTGCTTTATAAGAAAGCACATTTTAAGCATCCGCCAGATAGTTGGAAAGTGCTTTGGGACCCGCGCTATCGCGGGCGTTACGCTATCTCGAAAGACTTTTACGAGAGCAATATTTATATCACAGCACTTGCAATGGGCCTTCCAAAGAAGACCATTGCAGATATTGACAAACTTAATACTGAAGTTTTTAAACATCAGTTAATGACACTGTTACGACATGCAAATTATTGGCAAGGGGTTCCGCATGATAAAGACGTCACTCGCAGTATCTTGACGACGGCGTGGGGATTGTCCCACTCGGTTCACGATGACAAAAACAAAGAGTGGGCCTTTGCATATCCCAAAGAGGGTATAACTCTTTGGACGGATTACTTGTTAGTGACGAAGGCGGTAAAACGTTCCGCGTTTGCAGAAACTCTGGCGATGGAATGGATTAACTATTCGCTGTCGCCAAGTTTTCAGAGACGTTTAACGGTTGATCAATTGAAGTGCTACTCGGCGGTCCCCGAAGCATACGTGGAGGGGCGTCGTCTTGATCCCAAAGAGAAAGAATTTCTATTTCAGAACGCCGTGTATTGGCCGGTGCTCTCGGAACGCAATCGTAATGGTCTAAAGTTTATGTATGAGCAAGCTGAAGAGAGAGTCACTTCGATGGACAAAAAAGCAGAAGCGTCTCCGGATGTGAAAGAACTAGAACAAAAATAAAAACCTAGTCCGGCATGACTGGGAGCTGAATTGCTCGCATATAAGGAACTGGATTCAGGATCTTTTCCTTAGAGCCATCCCAGTGTTCCTTCTGCTGAACCGCAACGGCTTCACTGTTGAAGTCTAAGAAGAACCATGCAATCAAACGATTCGGCTCATCTGTGTTGAAGGTGCGATTGTCTGCATAACTTCCAAGCCACGTTTTGCCGATAAAGACCGGACCATATCTACCAGGGACAGCCACCATCACGTCATAGACTTGGATTTGGGTCAGAGCCCACTCTTGCCAATAGCCTTTGGTGTTTGGCTTTGCATAATTCAAAATAACTACATTCGATTTTGCTTTAGGGACTAATGGATGTTTATCCAAAAGCTGAGTTACAAAGCTTGCCATCGGAGTCACGGAAGTTTTTAACAGCAGTGTGTGACGAATACGATTCAGCCCCATACTCTTGCGTGGATTTTCAGATGGAAAGAAAATCTTTCCGCGCCAATTTGCGCCAGTTAGACTATCAAGAGCTTTCGCAAATAAAGGAGTGCCTAAGTCAAATACGCGGGCGCCAGCACCGGCAGCATAACCTTCAGGAACTTTTTCAAGATTGATTCCGTGGTTGTTAAAAAGATCTTCGAGAATATCAAGACGACCTTTTTGTGCGAGTTCTTGCAAAGTCCAAATCGTCGTTTCATCTGCGCGCAAAGGAGGAGTTTTTACAGTTTCCTGAACTGTTCCGTCCTGAGCCGGATTTCGTTCCGATGACGAGGTGTGGGCACATGAAATCGTAAATATCAAAACGCTTGCGAGGCATAAGATGGACTTCAAGCAAAACTCCCTTTGAAGGTCTATAGTTTTAGCTTAAACCAGCCTCGCAAAAGTTGAAACTCGGTAGAGGTCTAGGAATGTGCCTGAACCTGCTTGCGGAAGTAACGAACAAGGCCGAAATAAGTCGGTATAAAAGCGACACCAAGACCTAAAAGCGTATAAAAAATGGGAGCTGAGAAGAACGCACTAATCGGGTACTCCACACCTTGATGCCACTCAGGACCTGTGCCCGCATAGAAGAAGCGTTTATAGCCTGTTCCGTCCCAGCCAACGACCAGAACAAAGAGCATCGCAAAGTGACTCCATATAGTTTGAAATACCGCGGCCTTTTGCTGGCCTTTTCGTAGGAAGTACCAAGTGACAAAAAATCCTAAAATACCTTGAGTGACATTGGTGACGCCAAACAGGCAGACCAGCCAGGCGGGGATGGAACTGTGAGTTTCTGCCACAAACATAGTTTCCCACCCGGGGAAGGCCCACAATAGGTACAAGCCAGACGGAGCGAAAACGATCGCAGTCCATAGAAGACTCAAATTAAAAAACTTGTTGTTCCAAAACGAGCTTTCCTTTTTTAGAGCCGGGCCTGCTGCCAACGCCAACCCCGCGCTTAATCCATAGGACCAGAAGACATCTACTTGTACCATTCCTAATCTCCCCGTTGTTTTCCCAGCAATAACATAGCTCATTTCAGGAAGATAGAGGGGGCGCCAATAGGCATCATAGTTTTTACCTATATGTATATAGGAACATAATATTTAAAATCTATATCGTTTTCACCGATTATAAACTCATGGAGATCGAGGTGAACCATGAGAAATTATGATGAGTACCGAAAACAGAATACAGAGTCCGTAAAATTGTTCGTTGATGCGAAGATAGGGAACACGGAAGCTTTTGCAGATGAAAAAGCTCTGTCGCCATATTTAGATATCAACATCAAAGATCACAAAGGCTATTCGCCATTAATGTACGCCGCTTATTACAATCATATTGATTTAGTGAAGTGGCTGATCACGAACGGTGCCGATGTCGAGAGTCCCGATCGTGGTGGTAACACCATTTTAATGGGAGTCGCATTCAAAGGGCACATCGAAGTCGCACAACACTTGATTCGTGCGGGCGCAGACGTCAGCGCCACTAATCTTATTGGTATGAATGCCCTGCAATTTGCCCAGATGTTTGGTCGTCATGATATGGCGGTCTTACTCGACGGAGCCCAAGAGGGATTCTTCCGTCGCACAATTCAGCAAGTGCGCCTCTGGGGTTTTTACATTGCTCAAAAATTACAAAGCAAAAAGGAGATTACAAATGGCCTCTAATAAAAAAACACTGACAACGGCGGGTGGACAACCTGTTTCGCAAAATCAACACTCACTCACAGCAGGTGCCAGAGGACCCGTGCTCATGCAAGACTTCCACTTAGTTGAGAAGCTTGCGCACTTCAATCGTGAGCGCGTGCCAGAACGTGTGGTACATGCCAAGGGCTCTGGCGCTTATGGACACTTTACCGTCACGAAAGACATTACGAAGTATTCGCGTGCAGCGGTATTCTCTCAGGTCGGTAAAAAAACCGACGTGTTTTTGCGATTCTCGACCGTCGCCGGAGAAAAGGGTTCTGCCGATACAGAACGCGACCCGCGTGGGTTTGCAGTGAAGTTCTATACAGATGAAGGTATTTGGGATGTGGTCGGCAACAACACACCCGTATTCTTTGAACGGGATCCATTGAAATTCCCAGATTTCATTCATTCCCAAAAGCGGGATCCGCGTACAGGCTATAAAAATGCTTATCGTATGTGGGATTATTGGTCGAAGTCTCCGGAAGGACTTCATCAGATGACGACGCTTTTTAGTGATCGTGGAATTCCAGATGGCTATCGCTTTATGCACGGCTTTGGCAGTCACACATTCAGTTTCTGGAATAAATCTGGCGAAAGATTCTGGGTGAAGTTTCATTTTAAATCCATGCAAGGAATTAAAAACCTGACTCCAGAACGCGCGACCGAGCTTGCGGGTAAAGACCCCGACTATGCAGGACGCGATTTATTTGAAGCGATCGAAAAAGGCGAATATCCGCGCTGGCGTTTGATGGTGCAAGTAATGCCCGAGAAAGAAGCTGAAACATACAGAATCAACCCGTTTGATCTTACGAAAGTGTGGCCACATAAGGACTATCCTTTGCAAGAAGTTGGAATTCTCGAGCTAAACCGCAATCCGCAAAACTACTTTGCAGAAGTAGAGCAGGCGGCGTTCTCGCCATCGAACTTACCTCCGGGCATTGGTGCTTCACCAGATAAGATGTTGCAAGCAAGACTCTTTGCTTACCCAGATGCTCAGAGATATCGCATCGGTGCGAACTACCAACACTTGCCGGTGAATCGTTCGCAGAATGCAGTAAATTCATATCAGCGTGATGGCGCGATGAGATTCGACGGGAACGGAACTCATGACAATTATGAACCCAATAATTTTGCAGGACCCGCGCAGGATGAGAGCTTGGTAGAGCCACCACTCAGAATCTCTGGCGACGCTGCAAGATATGATGCTCATAAAGGCAATGATGAATATACACAAGCCGGTGATTTGTATCGCTTGATGACTCCAGAAGAGAGGGAGCGTTTAACGACAGTGATCGCGGGAACCATGCAGGGAATTCCCGAGCACATCTTACGTCCTAATCTAGAGAATTTTGCCAAGTGCGATGCAGAATACGGAGCGAAAATCGCAAAAAAGGTCGGAATTAAAATTTAACCATAACGAATCTAGACAGATATTTAACAATTAGATTCTTGTGTCATCCCGAGAGGCTCGTTAGCATAGACGTTAACAAAGGATCTCTCGGGATGAAATATTTGAGTCTAGTTCTGTTTATTTTTGTCGCTTCTGTATCAAACGCTCTGACGCTAGAGAAATACAACAAGAAACCAAAACTTGTTGTCGTCATGGTGATCGACCAATTCCGCGCAGATTATCTGACGAAGTATCAAAAAGAATTTATGCCTGTCGGCGCCAAGAATGAAGTCGGTGGCTTCAATTATTTGATTTCTAAAGGCGCGTATTTCCCGTTTGCTGAATACGATGTTCTTCAATCGATGACATGTCCAGGGCACGCGATGATCTCGACAGGATCGCATCCGTACTTCACCGGAATTTCTTTGAATGAATGGTATGATGTGAGCGCCAAGAAAAAAACTTACTGCGCAGAAGACAGCGAGTTCGGGATGTCTCCGCGTCGCCTGAAGACTAGCACTTTCGGAGACGAGTTAAAAAATGTGTCAGAATCCTCTAAGGTTATTGCGGTTGCTTTGAAAGATCGCTCTTCAATTATGTTGGGTGGCCATCGCAGTGATGTCACTTTGTGGATGGATCAAGTGGACTTAAAATGGATCACGAGCACCTACTATCAAAAAGAAGTTCCTGCTTGGGCAAAGACGGTCAATGAACGAATCGTAAAATCTGGCGTCTTCAAAAACCGTGAAGAAGCCAAAAAACTTTTAATGACTCCAGTGGGTGTTGAACTCACTCGTGAAATAGCAGAGGCCGCTCTTAAGAGCGAAAAGCTTGGTAAAAATGGTCAGACCGACATTTTGGCTGTGAGTTTTTCGTCTCACGATATGGCGGGGCATACGTATGGCCCGAACTCTCCAGAGTTGAAAGCAATGACTTTGGCAGAGGATAAAGAAATCTCGAAATTTCTGACAGCGATCAAGAATCACATGGGCTCTTTGAACGATGTGGTTATTGCACTGACGGCGGATCACGGTGTGGCTCCAAGTGTGGATTACGCCCAAGCATCAAAGCTAGATTCAGGCCGCATCGAGTATTTAGCGATGTACAAAAAAATCTATGAAAGACTTGATCAAAAATTCGGCCGTCCCTCTAAAGAATGGATTTCGGCTGGCGTCAGTTTTAACTTCTATCTAAATCCCGAAGCTTTGAAAGAAAGAAAAGTGACCGTAGAGCAGGTCGAAGCGGAAGTAAAAGAGGCCATGACTGGAATGCCAGGTGTTTTGCAAATCGCAACAAGCTCTGAAATCGCAAAAAACATTTTGCCGACTGGGGAGCTGGGAAAACAGCTGACTCGTCAATACATCGCAGGAAACAACGGCAATATCATTCTGATTCCAAAGCCATTCTATATCAGCAAGGGCGAAGCTCCAGTGAATCACATGACGGGCTATGCTTACGATAGAACAGTGCCTTTGATTATCTTAGGGCCAAAAATTAAGGCTGGCGTTTATGCAAACCAAGCCAAGGTGATTGATCTTGCGCCGACTTTGTCGTTTATCAACGGTGCTTTGCCACCAGCGACTACAACAGGTCGAGTTCTGAGCGAAATCTTCGAGTAAATGTCATAAGACGCGGACTTGCGTTTTGCCACCGGCGGGCTATCGTTTAAAACGATGGCTCAAAACTCTCTGTTCTCTCGATTTGCGAAAAAATCAGCGCATGTGACTGGTCTGCCGGGCACATTTCTAATAGCGGTTTTTGTTATTCTTGCGTGGGCGATCACTGGGCCACTTTTTCAATTCAGCGATACCTGGCAATTGGTGATTAATACGGGGACGACCATCATTACTTTTCTGATGGTGTTTCTGATCCAGAACACGCAAAACCGCGATTCGGTGGCCGTACAATTAAAATTGGATGAACTTATTCGAGCTACGAGGTCAGCGCATGACTCTTTGATGGACCTCGAAGAGTTAGAAGAAGCAGAGCTAGAGCAAATTCGTGCAAAGTTTGAAGAGGCTGCAGCAAAGGCCCGCAACAAACTGCGGGCGCTTGATAGTGCTTTTGCGACTTTCAATGCTTTAGAAAAAGAAGCCGAAGATCTAACAGAAGAACCTAAGGAACAACAAAAGGATCACTAAAATCCTAATGAGCCTCTTTCAAAAGCTGCTCGGCATGATCCAAGCTGGTTTTTGAAATTTTCTCGCCCGAGATCAAACGAGCAATTTCTTTCACGCGCTCTTTGCTTGGAAGTGCGGCCACTTCCATTGTGATCGAGTCTTTCTTCGGAGACTTCTGGATAAAGAAGTGAACATCCCCGAAAGCCGCGACCTGTGGCAAATGAGTCACGCAGATAACCTGCTGACCTTTAGCGATGCTTTTAAGCTTACGGCCAACTTTCTCGGCTGTTTGGCCAGAAACGCCAGTGTCTACTTCGTCAAAGAGGTAAGTGCGAGGCTGATTCGAAGAACCCACCACGCGCTTCAAGGATAATAGGATACGAGACAACTCACCACCGCTGGCAAACTTTGCTAGAGGGCGTTTAGGATCTTTTGCAGAGGTTTGGCTCATGAACTCGACATCACTCACACCCGTTGCTGTCAGGTTCTCAAGCTTGATGATATTGGCGTGGAAAGTAACGCCTTTCATATTCAGGTCCAAAAGCTCTTCATTCACGCTGTCAGAAAGAAGAGTAGCGCCTTTTTCACGGCGTTTATGAATATCTAAAGCGAGTTTCTCAAGTTCTTTAACCAAAGTAGCCGCTTCTTTTTTAAGATCTTCAATACGAGTCTCTGAGTTTTGCAGATTTTTGATCTCTGTTTCCATCTCAGCCAAAGCTTTAAGGATGTCATCAACAGTCGGACCGTATTTCTTTTGTACTTTACGAAGGTCACTCAAACGCTGCTCGAGACTTTCAAGGCGTTGAGGATCAGAATCAATTTTATTCACGTACTGACGAAGACTGTAGATGCAATCGTCGATCAAAGTCTTTGCTTGCTCAAGCACGTCGATTTTACCAGCCAATTGTGGGTCCAAGCTTGAAATCTCGTTACCACGTTTCAAGATTGTATTGATGCGATTCATGGCAGAGTCGTCATCGCTGTAAAGAGCCTCTTCGGCTTGATCCACGAACTGGAACAGGCGGGAAGCGCTTTTAAGCTTCTTTACTTCTGCTTCGATCTCAACATCTTCGCCTGACTTCAATTCAAGGTCCGCGATTTCATCGCGTTGGAACGTTAAGAAGTCTAAACGTTGAGCTTTTTGTTTGGCGTCGCTTTCAAGCTGTTGGATCTCGCGATGGATTTCCTGATAGCGCTCAAAACCTTTTTGGTATTGAAGACGCTTATCCCAAGTTCCAGCGTACTGATCCAAAAGATCCAAGTGATAAGCTTTAGAAAGCAAATGGCGATTTTCATGCTGACCCGTCATTTCGATCAACGGAGCTGAATGCCCAGCGACTTCAATCAAAGGTGCCACGATATCACGAAGGTTGTGCAAAGTACTGAGAGTGCCATTCAAATACACTTTGGATTTGTCGCCAGTACTGATCGTACGGCGAACGATCAAAGTATCTTCTTCGATCTCAATACCCATCTCTTCAAGATTCTTTTTGATATCGTGACGTTTTTGGATGTCGAAAGAACCTTCGATAGTCGCGGTCTGCGCGCCAGTACGAATTGTATCTGCAGAAGACTTTTCGCCCATTAAAAGGGCCAAGCTTTTTAGAAGCACCGATTTACCGGCACCTGTTTCACCGCTCAAGATATTCAAACCTGTTTCAAATTCGATATGAAGATTTTCAATAATGGCAAAGTTTGAAACTTTCAGTTCTAAAAGCATAAGTCCCCCTCAGAAGTCCCTCTAGGCGCGATCCCCGAATTTCAATTTTTCTCGCAGCAGGTGGAAGTAGTTGTGTTTTGGTGCTCTCACCATCAAGTGATCAAAACCACTTCTCTTGATAATCACTTCGTCATCCGGAGTGATCTCAGTTTCATTTTGTCCATCTACGATGAGTTGCGCACGCTGCGAGCGGCTGTCCATCTTAAAGGACATGTGCAAATCATCTGGTAAAATCAAAGGTCTGCTGGTCAAGCTATGCGGAGCCACCGGAGTCACCACGAAAACTTTTGCTTCCGGATGAAGGATCGGGCCGCCCGCTGCCAAGTTATAAGCCGTAGAGCCCGTTGGGCTTGCGATAATAAAACCGTCGGCTTTCACTTCGCTGACCAAGAACTTCTCGCTGTAGATCGCTGTGCTGATCAAGTGACTGCCAGAGCCCCTCTCGATCACCACATCATTCAAAGCGTGATATTCCGCACGGATTTTGGTTTTGCGACGAACCATGATGTGAATCATCGAGCGCGGTCGCAATTCCATTTTGCTTTCCAAAGTTTCTTCCAAAACTCGGAAGGCATCCTCTGCACGGTTGCCAGTCAAAAATCCGAGAGATCCCATGTTGATTCCGATGATCGGAATCTGACGTCCCTCGAGACTACGTACAGCGCGGAGATAAGTTCCGTCTCCGCCCAGTGCAATCACCAAGCCAATTTTATCAATACCAGCTTTGGTTTTAAGAACCTTAGTTCCTGGGATCGCCGTTTGTTGAGGAGCTGTGAAAACTTCATAGCCCTTTTCTTTCAACCACAAGCTGATCTTCTTCGCCATGCTGACCGCTTCTGCAGTTTGCAGACGGTAAACGATGGCGACGTTTTTATTGTCTTTCAGAAGAAGCTTCTGCGAGGCCATTAAATCAGACCGTCCCTTCGTAGAAGGGCATTTGGATCTGGCTCACGACCACGGAACTTCTTGTAAAGCTCCATTGGATGTTCCGTACCACCGCGGCTCAAAACGTTGTCTTTGAACTTTTGAGCAACTTCATTATTGAACAAACCTTTTTCTTGGAAGAATTCAAATGCATCCGCATCCAAAACTTCAGCCCACTTGTAGCTGTAATATCCCGCAGAGTATCCACCCGCAAAGATATGGCTGAAAGAGCAAGAAGAGTTTGTTCCTGGAATTTTTGGCAAGATACGAGTCAATGCAGTTGCAGAGACTTCGAAGTCATCCACGTTTGCAATCTTGCTAGGATCTTGAGAGTGCCAGCTCATATCCAAAAGACCAAATTGCAACTGACGCAAAGAAGCCCAGCCAGCTTGGAATTTTGAAGAGCGTTTGATTTTCTCTACAAGGTCCGTAGGAATTGGAGCATTGGTTTCGTAATGTTTTGCAAATACGTCCAAGCCTTCTTTTTCGCCCACCCAGTTTTCCATGATCTGAGATGGAAGTTCTACGAAGTCCCAGTAAACATTCGTGCCGCTCAAAGAACGGTACGTGCAATCAGAAAGCATGCCGTGCAAAGCATGGCCGAACTCATGGAATAAAGTTCTCACTTCGTCATAAGACAAAAGCGAAGGTTTGGTTGGAGTCGGCTTCGTGAAGTTGCACACGATGCTGACATGTGGACGTTTTACATCGCCACTGAGAAGACCCTGATCACGGAAGGTCGTCATCCATGCGCCACCTTTTTTGGTCTCGCGCGGGAAGAAGTCAGTATAGAAAAGGCTGACGTATTTGCCGGTCTTTTCTTCGAAGACTTCATAGACTTTCACTTCAGAGTGATAAGCAGGGATTTCTTTGTTCTCTTTGAACGTCAAACCGTACAGACGGCGAGCGTGCTCGAACACACCTTCCACCACGTTTTCAAGTTTGAAGTAAGGGCGCAGATCTTCTTCATTGAAAGAATATTTTTTCTCTTTCAATTTCTCGGAATAGTAACCGAAGTCCCAAGGTTGCAAATCAGAAACGCCTTCAGTCTCTTTTGCAAAAGCAACGACTTCAGCGAAATCTTTTTGAGCAGCGCCTTTAGAAGGCTCAAGAAGTTTTGTCAGGAATTCTTTGACGGTGCCTGGATCTTTCGCCATACGCTCTGCCAAGACGAAGTCCGCATGAGTTTTGAAACCCAAAAGCTGTGCACGTTGATGACGAAGAGAAACGATTTTCTTTACGTTCTCTTGATTGTCGTACTTGTCGTTGAACGCTTTAGAGTTGTAAGCACGCCACATTTTTTCACGAAGAGTGCGGTTCTTAGCGTAAGTCAAAAACGGCAAGTAGCTTGGCATTTGCAAATTGAAGAGCCATTGGCCTTTGTGGCCTTTGGATTCTGCTATGTGCGCAGCGGCTTCAACAGCACCTTCTGGAAGACCGTCTAAGTCTGATTTTTTATCCAAGAGCATTTCAAAGCTGTTGGTTGCTTTCAAAACATGCTCAGAGAATTTAGGACCCAAAACAGAAAGCTCTTGGTCGATCGCGCGCAATTTTTCTTTGCCTTCGTTATCCAGCAAAGCACCGTTGCGAGTGAAAGACAGATATGTTTTTTCAAGAAGCTTGATTTGTTCTTTGTTCAAATCCAAAGAGTTGCGCTTGTCATAGACGACTTTTACTTTGCGGAAGATCTCTTCATCAAGACTGACGTCAGAACTAAACGCTGTGTATTTTGGATAGATGTCTTTCGCAAGAGCTTGGTGTTCTTCGCTAGCGTGAGCGGATTCAAGATTTCCGTAGATTCCAACTACGCGCTCAACAAGTTCGCTGCAAGTTTCAAGAGCTACGATGGTGTTTTCGAAGCTTGCTTCTGTTTTGTTTTTCTTAATACTGTCGACATTGGTTTGGGCTTGTTTAATGGCCTCATCCAGAGCCGGAAGGAAGTGCTCAGTTTTGATCAAATCAAATGGCACTGCTTGGTCTTTTTGTACGAATTTTTCGAGTAATGGATTTTGTGTTGTCATAGGCATGGTGATAGCACAAAAGCCTATGCCCATCAGCATTTACGGCGCCTTGTGCGCCGTATTAAATAGCCTCGATTTTAACGGAATCCGCCACCATTATTTGGAGGTAAAGTACCTTGGCCAGCAGAGACGCAGATGCCCAAACGTGAGCCTCCACCTGTTGTTCGGCAAGTTGCTCCAGCGCCGCAAGAGTTGACTTGATCAATAAAGCAGCTTTGAGCCACGTTTTGGAAGCAGCTGCTATTACGATTTGTTGGATAACCTTGGCTGTTGCTGACTTGAGGAATGTTCACCCATTGACTGTTGTCTGCACCCCAGCCCCAATAAACAGCACCATAGGCAACTGGTTGGAATTGAGAAATTGCGACGCAGCCAAGACCGTATTGTCCGTTGTAAACGGGACGATGTCCTACTGGGCAGTTACAGAAATTACCCATGTAACCACCTTGGCCCCAAACGGTTTGAGGGTTGTAGTAGTAAGGGTTGTAAGGGTATGCAGCGTATCCGTTATTTTGGCCATAAAGGTTCGAGTTACAGTAGGCACTGCCATTAATACAACTTGCCGGTGGAGGAGCAACAGCCACTGTATTGTCTGATCCCTGTTTGTCAGCACAAGCGACGAACACTAAAGGCATCACTAAGAATGTATAGAACCAGCGTTTCATGACGAGCTCCTTGGGATTTTTCTCCACACTTCATCCACACACTTGGCTTACAAGCTCTATGCCACAGACAATCTTCGTCAGTACTTTGTAAATTGGAAATGGCCTGGGATTTCTTCAAAAAGGTGCCGAGGAACGGCACTCTCGTGCCAAAACGAGCCAATTCCTTTAGGGCTCGTCAATACAAGTATATGTATGTACAATGCTTTTATCGCCATGCTTGTTTTCGAATATAGACACCCTCAGCACCAATACAGCCTTGCTATCTATCGCTTCAAGGACGCCTTTTCCGAGGCGCCAGAGGGCTTTTTGTCAGACGAAGAGCTTCGCGAATTCTCGCAAATGACGATTGAAAAACGTCGTTCGGAATACCTGCAATCTCGGTGGCAACTCAAGAGGCTTCTAACGGAACTAAGTGGAGTTTCCCCAGAACAAATGGACTTTACGAAGGTGGGCGAAGGCAAGCCCGTATGGGCGGGCAGGGCAGATTCTATCGATTTCAATCTCTCACATAGCAGAGACTATTTTGCGATTGCGCTCTCTGAAAAAGGCTTAGTCGGCGTGGACATCGAGAAAAATCGCGAGTCTCGCAATCTTTCTCAGATCGCAAAGAGGTTTTTTTCAAGAGAAGAATTATTGTTGATCGAGCAAGAGCCAAATCCCGCAAAACAAACAGAGTATTTTGCGAAATTCTGGTCGGGGAAAGAGGCCCTGATCAAGGCGCAAGGTGGCGGAGTTTTTAA
Source organism: Bdellovibrio sp. HCB337 (assembly GCF_047302465.1). Taxonomy (GTDB): domain Bacteria; phylum Bdellovibrionota; class Bdellovibrionia; order Bdellovibrionales; family Bdellovibrionaceae; genus JACMRP01. The sequence goes on from NZ_CP178621.1 coordinate 744,097, forward strand.
ACACGTCCACGATGTCCTGATCGACGAGGCTTCTTGGAAAATAAAAAAGCTGCCGTTGGAGTATGGCAGCCTTTCGCTTTGGGATCTTCGGTTCTTTACCGAGATTCCCGACTATATCTGTAGCGTCGCTTTCAAACAGAGAACTTCGAACTAAACCTTCTTGCTATTCAGGACCGTGATCAAATCACCTACGGTCTTAACAGGGATCAGATCTTCTTGGTTCAAGCGAACGTGGAAGGTGTTCTGTAAATCGATGACCATGTCGATCAAGATGAAAGAATCAATAACGAGATCTTGCAAAGCAACTGAGTCCGTCACTTTCTCAAGAGGAACATTCAAGATTTCACTGATACGGGCTTTTACTTTGTTGTTGTCGAGCATGGACTTTCCCTTACTATTTTTTGTATTTCAGAATTCCGCTGATGCGATCTTCGTGTTCTTGAACGGTTTTCAAGTAAACATCTTTATCTGCATCGTAGAAACGCTTCAAGGTTTTTTCGATGTGCTCCTTGCCGTATTCGCCTTCCATGTCTTTCAAAGCTTGGGTGACCCATTCAATATGCCACTTTTCATCTTCAACGATGAGATCGAGAGTCTTTTTGACTTCGGGATTTAAATCTGGAGCTTGACGGTGCAAAGCGTACTGACCGATCACGCGCTTTTCAAAAATCAACGTGATGCCTAAGACCTCCATGATATTCGCTGGCATTCCTGCTGCGGAAATATATTGGTCTTGATAAGCCATATCCAGCTTGATTGGAGTTTCACCCAAAGTCTGCAAGCAACGAGTCCAGTACCAAGAGTGTTGGCTTTCATCGGCAAAGTGCTTGGTCAGATCCGTTTGAATCGGGCCCGGAGGCAACGATTTTGCCAGACGGCCAAAGAACAGTGCGCCCGAGATTTCACTGGTACGGTAAAAGCTTAAGAGCCATTTTTCGTTTTCTGTGAGTGGCTGTATTTTCATAAAGCACTTCCTTGGTATTTTGCGAATTTAGTTTGAGCTAGATATTGGCAAGTGTTACGGACGATCTCTTCGGTCGCCGGAGTTTTATAACCAGGTAGCAAAGCCTGCAAAGAAGAGTTATCCACCTCTTTTTTAACAAAAAGCTGACGGCCAAACGGAGAAATGCTTGCAAGGCCTTGATTCAGAACGCTGCCGCCAAAGCCTTTCATATTCGTGACGAGAGTATCAAAAGATTTTTCGTCGGCAAAAAGCGGTTTCAACAAACGGCGCGTCTTGAAAGTCTCATCTTTATTGAATTCATCAAACGCAATATCAATGAATCGGCCTAGCATGATGCTGCCAGCCTGGTCATAACAGACATGATAGATTTTCTGAGCTTCGCCTCGGCTGACAACCGCAGCCAAGGATTCTGCCGTGAAATCTCCATCCACCAGGTGAATCGGAGTTTCCGCTTTGCCCGGTAGAAGAGAAATCAAACCATAATAGAAAAGTTTGAGCGTATTATGAATGGCGTTTTGCTGAATCACGGTGCCCGAGGTGCCATCGGCAATAACTGTTGCAACGCGAGCAATACGCCAAGGAAGTTTCGAGTATTGAGTGCGTAGTGCTTCTTCCACTTCCCATTTAGATCTTTCGTAGTGATTTGCAAATGTTGGATTTGGGAAGAATTCTTCACGAATCGGGCCAGCAGTCATTCCAGAGGCGTACAAAGTACTTACGTAAGTGAAGTTTTCTAGCTTTGGACACTCGGAAGCGAATTTTAGCAATGCTAATGAAGCATCACGATTCACAGAGTTGGCAGTGGTTTCATCTACATTAAACGCAGTTTTCGCAGCATTGTGAATGATGATCGAGATCTCAGAACGATGTGGTTCAAGGGCTTTTGGTAAAGCATCAAGGTCACTTTGCAAAACCTGCACGCGTGCATGCTTGTCGGCAGGAATGCCTTCTAAAAGACTTTGCGTGCGTTTTCCGAGCTCTTCTGCCGAAGTCGCACGTACCGGAACCAAAATAGTTTCAGCACGCTGACTCAACAGGCGAGAGAGAAGTTTATGACCGATATAGCCGGTTGCGCCGGTAAGAAGGATTTTAGCCATTTTGAATCTCCGCAAGAGGCCATGCGGCCGGATTTGTGCCGTAGCGGCTGATGATAGCAAAAATCCAGCGTTCAAGTCCAAACGCGATACAAGCGCTGGTTGCTGTCTCGCCTTGGAATTTAATATTAAAGCTTTCGCCAAAATAGTCTTTGTGGAAGTTGGTCGAACCAATCGAGAGTTCTTTATCAAAGATCATTTCATGTTTCACAGGATCCAGCTGTTGCATGATGAACTTTGGATTGCTTTCAGGATTAAAGAAAGGATCTGTCGCCACTTCCCAGTTTATACCAAGGTTTAGCTTCGTGAATTTTTCAGAGACAAGATCGCGGTACTTTTTTACGAAAGCGCGTACGTGATCTTGCGGACCGATGCACACTATTTCGCGCATATTGAAGGACCACTGTCTTTGCAAAGGTTTGTAGTAAAGCTCGCGACGAAAGCAGTTCGCGCGGGTCGTAAGGTGTACAGGCTCTTGCAGGTCTTGGCCTTGGAAGTGAATGTAGAAGTGATAACAAGCCGCTGGTGTTAAGCAGTCGCAGACCTTATCGATTTCTGTTAGGTGAATGTTGCCGTTGTCATCGCAGCGAGGGCCACCGATGAATTTATCAAGGTTTCCTTCTTTTTGCTGGTCCAATGCTACAGGAAATGTGATCAAGTGAGGGAAGGACTTGAAATAGTCGAGCTTATTAAGTTCTTGCGCTTGAATAAACGGAGGGAAATAAAATTCACGTGCCTGAGCGGTAGCGGCAATTCTTAAGAACATGGCATCCAGGGCTTTGAAAAGTTCAAAGACCGGGCCTGTCAAATTAGACTGTCCGTTAGGAATCCATTTATACCCAGGAATTTCGGTGAATTTGATTTCGCTCATGTCGCAGTCCCAAAGAAAGAAGCATAGATGCTATCAATCGTGTTGAAAGCGCCTGGCTTGATGTTTTTTAGGTTAAACTTGCTGCCTTTGATGCGTTCTACTTCGAGGATCAGTTCCATCACATGCAATGACGTCAAAATGCGGGTCTCCAAAAGGTGAGTGGCATAATTCAATTCAGCTTCCTGAACCTTCTTAGACTTCTTCAGAACCCATTGACGAAGTGTTTCTTTGATTTCTTGTTCAGTTTTCATAACTCAAAAGTCTCCTCGAGAATTCCACATTTTACCAAGTAGTTAATGCTTGCACGAGAGGCCTTAGCACGATGGGCTTTGGCTTTTTCACTCTCAAAGACATTGGACGCCAAATCGTAGGCATCTTCAATGCCGACATCAACGTAGATATCGGGATTATAGTACTCGCGCCACGTCGTGATGTAATAACCACGAATATAGTCACGAACTCCATTCAAAGTCTCTGCAGACCACTGTGGAGAGTGTGTTTTAAAAAGGTCATTCAGAATCACGCGGCCGAAAGCCAAATGGCGGACTTCGTCTTCGTGATGGTTGCTGTTGATTGCGCGGGAAAGTTCTTCAACACGGGTATCACGAGCAGTCGTGACGTTGTAATAGTCCACGATCTCTTCAAAGACGAAGACTTTAATGAAGAACAAAAACTCTTCTTCACCCGGTGCATATTCTCGTGGAAAAACCAATTTGCGATCTGGATAGATTTTCCCCGCGTATTTCTCGCAGAAAGTACCGAAGAAATACATATGTTTGTTTTCTTCGTCGATGAAGTGATGGATATAGTCCGTCACGTCCTGGTTTTCGCTCTCGTACAAACGACGAGTCAGTCCCTCAAGCAGGGATTTTTCGCCATGAACATTCAGGCTATAGAAGTTAATTGCTTCAAAGAAGCTGAGCTTCTTTCGTTGCTCTTCGCCGAGCGCTTCCCACTCGGGGCTGCCGAAGATGGAAATCAACTCGGGACTAACAAACCAGCTGTTCATATCAATTTTTTCAGGAAATTGGATATGAGTAAAAGGATTGTAGAATCCCTTGATCGACTGAGCGGTTAGTTTTTTTGCAACCTGAGAAATATCATGGCTCATATGATTACACCTTCTCTAAGATGACAGCTTGCCAGTTCAATCCGAAGCCAGCCATAAAAAGCAGAAGCTTTTGTCCCGGTTTTACGAGTTTGTCTTCTTCAATTTTGCAGAGGTTCACGATGTTGTCCGAGCTGATGATGTGTCCAACTTCTTTAATGGACTTAAAGTAAACCTTTTCGAACTCAGTTCCTAAAAGGCGTGATAGGATGACCCACGCATTCACATTGGTGTTTTGTGGGATAATCCAGTCGATGTCTTCGATCTTAAGGTTAGATTTTTCAAAGAGCTCCGTCAGTAGACGGTGAGTATAGCTGAAATAACTACCCACTGTTTCATCGTCATTGGCCTGCGCCAATGCGCCATTCGTCAGAGCATGAGTGGCAATCAAACGATAGCCTTTTTCTTCGTTACTGACGACACAAGCTGCAGCTCCGTCAGAGATCACATTGTAAGCTTGTTCGTAAGAGGCCCCTTCGGGAAAGCGATCGGCCGTTACGCAGAGGATTTTATTTTGATCAGTCTCTGAAAGGATCAAAGCACGAGCTAAACGCAATGATCCAAGCATACTCGTACAAGCTTGTTGGTTCAGTCCGAGCACCGCCGCATTTTCAAGCCCGAAGTCAGCCTGCAAGTGGCTTGCAGGATAGTCCATCAGGTATTTAACGTCGCGGCTTTCCTTAAATTTGCTAAAGGATCCGATATTGCCATTCAAAGGCAAACATGTTGCATAGATAATAGAATTCACGCCATTCAAAGCAGGTTGAATCTGCTTTACCGCACCGACAGCCAAGTCATAAGCATTTTTGTCTGGCGAACACATACGGTGAAAAGCAAAGCCCGCTTCTGCAAATTGCTGGAAGTCCGTGAATAGACGACCGGCTTTCGCCGAATCCTCGATGGATATACGTTGGTCTCCCAGTTGATAGGCAAGGTCGTGAATAAAAACGGATTTCATTATTAAGCTCCGATTTTAGGGAAGAAGCGTCCTGTCGTTTTCATGTAAGCTTGGTATTCCTTACCGAAGTTTGAATTAGAAAGATTGTTCTCTTCACGAGCAGCCGTACGATTCAAAATTACCAAGCAGCCAACCATTCCCAGGAACATAATCCAATGTGGAAGGAAAAGAATCGAAGCAAGCTGTACAGTGATGAAAGAGCTATAGAACGGGTGACGGATGTATTTATAAGCTCCCCAAGTCACGATGTTGGCGGGGGCATCGTTCGTTTGATGCCAAAGTGCCAAAGGAATACGATGTGTGCCCATGGTATAAGAGATCATTCCGATAGAGAACGCTGACAAAAGCACGACAGCAAGTTCTGCGGCCATTGGCAAAGTCCAATAAGCTTCAAGTTGAATAAGACCTACGAGTTGGCAGAAGAGAACTCCTGCGTTTAAAAATATTGGGGCTGCAGTTACAAACCACATCAAGTTGTAGCGGCCATCTTTCTTAAAGAAAATACGCGGAAGAATACCGATATAAGCAAAGTTCACAAGTAACAATGTCGCAAGAGTCATGTTCATACTTTAATCCTTTGTTCGATAAGTAGTTCTTTAACTAAGTTCTTTTTAATTTTTAATGTAGTTGTTTTAGGTAGTGGCTCAGTTAAGAAGATAAACTTCGTCGGCCGTTTGTAGTAGCTCAGTTGCAGAGTTGCATCGTGCAATCTTTTTTGAATTTGTTCATGATTTGCAAGGTCTGCTTCGTTCAGAACCACAACAGCGGTCACGATCTCAGTTCCTTTTGTAGCGCCATGAGTAGATTTCATGCCGAGCACACAGATTTCTTGAATGTTTGGAAGGTCACGGAAGCTTTGTTCAACTTCTTCAGGCATTACCTTCTTACCATTGCCAAGGACGATTAAATCTTTATTGCGCCCTTGAATGCTGTAAAAACCATCTTCGTCCATACTGCCAACGTCGCCAGTGTTAAACCAGCCGTCTTCAGATAAGCAGGCTTTGGTTGCTTCTGGATTTTTAAAGTAGCCTGACATGACGATCGGGCCACGTACAAGAATCTCTTGGGTCTCTGGGTGTAAGCGCACTTCGACGCCATCCAAAACTTTACCGATACTTCCGGACTTTTTTGCGCCTGGAGAGTTCGCAGTGATAATCGGTGCGGTCTCTGTCATTCCATAACCTTCGTAGACAGAAATTCCCAAGTTATCAAAAAATGCACCGACCGTTTGATCTAAGGCAGAAGCACCCGAGATCACCACTTGAAACTGGCCACCGAATTTTTTATGCAAAGGATAGAACAACAAGCGACGAAGTGCCTGGAAAGGTAAGTAACGGGCAATTGCCAAAGATGTATAAAACCAAATGCGTTTTAACTTTGAGTGTTGAATTTCGCTCTCGATCCCTTTTTTAAGCGTTCTTAAAAAGAGCGGAACGGCGAGTAGGTTACGGATTTTAAGATCTCTGAAAAAAGAAATGATTTGATGAGGAATCAGAGAGTTTGCGTAATAGACACGGCCTCCGCGCGAGAAAGGCAGCAGAAAGCCCGCCGTGATTTCAAACATGTGATGTAGAGGCAAAATAGACAACAAACGGTATTCGCCCATACTGTGATAGAGTTTTCCTACAGCGGCCACTTGGATGTAAACGTTGTGAAAGCTAAGCATCGCAGCCTTAGGTTGGCTGGTTGTACCAGAAGTAAAGGCCATCAGGAAAGTTTCGTGCTCGGCTCTCACGGTTTTTTTGAAATCGATATTTTGCGAAACACTCTCGGTTCCTGCTGCTTCAATTTGCACAAGCACAGGTTTTTGGTTGGACTCTTGAGCAATGCGTTCGGCGGTTGCACGAGTCTCATCGTTCATGCACAGAATAAACTTGGCTTCCGAGAATTCAGAAATAAATTTTTGATCGTTCAAGTTCAAGCGAATATCAACAGGAACGATTACGCCACCAGCAAGCGGGATTGCGAAGAAACCAATCGCGTATTCAGGGCGGGACTTCGCCAGCAAAAGAACGCGGTCGCCTTTTTCAAGCCCCAGGCTTAATAATTTTGCCGCCAATGTTTCGGCACTGTTCCGAATTGCATTGAAACTCAAAGAACTCCACTGGTCACCTTGTGGGCCCGAATGACGGCCAAAGAGAGCCGGTTTGTCCCCATGCTTTTCTGAAACTGCTTTTAAAAACGAATAAATGTCTATTTGCGCAAGGTTTTCCATATAGTTACTCTCTGCAAATTCTAGTCCCTGGGCGTGTGAATAGGCTATGATTTAACACCCAACTGGACGACGTTTCGACCAATTCTGTTTACAGTCTCGACGAGAGCACAAAAGTCGGCGTTGAGATGAAAAAAGTTAGTCACTTAATTTGGTACGGCAGGCTTTCACGTCGGCATCTTCGTGGGAATCAGATTGACCGGTAACGATCATAGCACGGGGGCGAACTCCAAGTTTCGCAAGCCGCACGAGATCTTGAGTGAGTTATAGAAAACAACTTCTGAAAGATAGTTAGTACAAGTTCAGTGCCGCCTAGGCTGCACGACAGGGGGGAGCTGCGATGGCTGCGCTGTCGAACTGACAAAGGACGTCCCTTGAATCTCAGAGTGAGACAGCCCTTAGTCTGGGGTTGTTAGAAATGGTTATAAAAAATGTAAACCATTTGGTTAACTAGTAATGAGCTATGTCTGTTTATCAATTTGAAGATTACAAAGAGTATTTTAATAACTGGGTAGAATCTTTGCCGAAGCAAGGGCACGGAGAGTATCGCCGTGTTTCGATGGCCTTGAATGTATCGACAACGATGGTCAGCCAGGTTTTCAAAGGCGACAAAGAACTGAGTCTAGAGCTTGCTTGTGACCTTTGTGAGTATCTGAATTTGAACGAAGACGAGACGGACTATTTCTTGTTGTTGGTGGAACATCGTCGTGCAGGTTCAATGAAGCTGCAAAAGCGTCTTCAAAAACAGATCAAAGAGCGTAAAGACAAAGCTCAGAAGTTAGAAAATCGCTTAAAGAAAGAAACCGAACTTTCGGATCAGCAAAAAGCGATTTTCTACTCTAGCTGGATTTACAGTGGTGTGCGGATCTTGGCGTCTTGCGATGATTTCAACGATGCCGTCACTATTTCCCAAAGATTGAACCTACCACGCAACCAAGTGCAAAAGATTTTGGACTTTCTATTAACGAACGGCCTGTTAGTTCAGAAAAAGGGCGAGCTTCAATTAGGAGCCACGAAAACCTTCATTGGCTCATCAGATTTACTGACTGTAAAGCACCATCAGAACTGGCGTTTACAGGGCTTTAATCGCATGGTCCAAGATGATAGCAAGAATCTATTTTATTCAGGTCCCATGAGTCTGTCGCATGACGTAGCAGAACTAATTCGTCAGGAGCTTTCGAATTTATTAGATAAAGTGTACAAGGTCGTGCCGCCTTCAAAATCTGAGACGACACGGTGTTTGAATATCGATTGGTTTGATTTCTAAGGTTGCTCGTAGACGCGGAATCCGCGAGCTGCCATATAGTCCTCAAGCTCCTGAGCATCGAAGCTATCGACCTTTGTCATGAGCGTGCTCGTAATATCGCGAATCGTTTCATAGTCGTAATCTTCAAGGCGAATGTCTTTGCCAAGACCGATTGAGTCACCAACATCCGAAGCATTGCGGTACTTTTTAAAGCACGCGCGACGAGCTTCTTTGTATTTAGTGATATCGCCATTCGAAAGTCTCATCGAAGAGATCCCCGCCAAGCACTGATCTAAAAGATTTGTAAACTCAAGAAGGCGAACTCCCATAATAAGTTCGTGAAGGATCAGAGTCTCTTGCTGGCGTGGTTCCATTTTTGCGAACAGAAGATCGTTAATCCAAACTTCCTTCAGTTTTTGAAGCGCGATTTGGTCTGTTCTGAAGCCGACGCCGATTCTTGCAGCTGGAAGATTTCTAAGCTCTGTCGGGATTAGATACCAAGCGCGCTCTTCAGAGATGTGCAAGATATCCGCGGCAAGTTTTGGAAAGCGTGTAACCAGTTTATCGATGACTTGGGTTTTGACTCTTAAGTAAGCGGCTTGCTGATTAAGATCGACACGGAAGCTCTCGAGCGGTTTTCCGTCAAGACCGTTACCGCCGCCGCCGCCGTCAATTCCACCTTCGTTATGACTTGGCGGAACGGGCAAACCGGTTCCGTTTTCATTCACGTAGTGTTTTTCAACGACTTTCTCTTTGACCGGCTGGCAGGCCGTCAAACCAAGAAGCGTTAGAATGTTGATAATTAAAAGCCAATTTTTCATTTTATTTTATCTCGTTACAAATACCCGTTTTTGCAGCGTTGTCAGGTTGTAAACCTCTTCCGTAAGGGTTCCTTTATTATCTATGCTTTGCAAAACAAGGTGGTTGCTATCAAAATCCAAATAGCCTTGGGATTTAACGGACTTTTCAGTTTGGCCTTTGGAACTTCCAATTACTAATTCAATATCTTTCATGAAATAAATGGTCTTCGTCGAACTGACTTGAGCCTGAGGTGCTTTCACCGTCAGGCACAGGTCCCCTTTGCTTGCGCAATTCTGGATCTGAACATTTTGCATCGTAATTTCTGCCGATGCTGTCAGAGCCAGAGGCATGGTGACAAGCATCATGCCGAGGGTTTTAGTAAGAAGAGAAGTCCATTGATTCACAGTCGTGTCCTAGTTCTTTTTCTTTTGTGGAATCTTGCTGATATCACCATCTGGGAACAAGCCACCGAAAGTGTTATCAGACCAGCGAGTTACTTGACCATCTTGATCTACAGACTCAGGCAAGATGTTCTTCAAATCTTTTGGCGGGTTTTTCAAGAAACCAACCAAGTTCACACGGATTTTATCGATTTCGTTGTCTTGTTCATCCTTGATTGGCTGAGTGAATACACCACCCAAAACTTGATCAAGCATTGCTAAAGACTTCTCTGATGCATCAGAAGTGTCAACACAAAGTCCGTCTTTGAACAAGTAGCCACGGCGTTGATTTGGAGAGTCTACACCTTTAGGGCATACACGGTCTTGATATTGTTTTGCCCATTTTACTGCGGCACTAGTATCAATTCCAAGCTCAGGGATCAGTTGCAAAGTGTTGTTAGCATTCAACTTCGCGATGCTTGGCAACGTCTTGTAGTAAGCCAAAGCCTCCGGCGGAGTCATATTCTTAAGCGACTCATTTTTAGAGATTTGCTCAAGTGTGCTGAAGTCGTAAGCTGTAAAGATCGACCAGTAAAGCATTTCACCGCCAGTAATTTGGCGAAGTGCAATGATATCTGCAGAGTTAATTCTTTTTTGAGCGATCGTCCCAGTTTCGCAAGTTACGTCGATAGCTCCATCAACTCCATCTTTCCAAGTGCATGAACGAGCAGCTTCTTCATTGATCTCTTTTTCAAAGATATGAGGGTTCAAGTTCAGAGTCAGTTCCAACGTAGGATTCATTTTCAAGAATTTTCTGAAATCGTTCAAAGCGCCGGTGTAGTCAGACAATACTTTTGCAAGCTGGCTGTTTGTGTGAATGTCCGCAGGGCCGTCCATCAAGAAAGTTTTTAATGGAGACTCTGGGAATTGCTTTTGCCATCTTTCATGGTCGGCTTTTTGTTTTGGATCTTTGCTCACCAAAGGAGTGATTCTGCGAGCAATCCCTTTGAAGACCATCAAACGCTTTACAAAGCCTTTATAAAATTGAGCTTTTTTATTTGATGGATCTTTTTCAAGAGCCATGTCGAACACTTTATCAGAAAGCATGAAAGTGTAGGGGCTTACAAGTTGTTCGCCGGCATCAGCAAGCTCATCAGACTTCATCTGATTGTTTGCGTGGATCTGCTTTGCTTTTTCTGATTCGGACTTGCTAGAACAAGCTGTTAAAGCAAGAACCAAACTCGTAGCGAGTAGGGTGGTTTTAAAAACTGTTTTCATATCGTATCTCCTGTTTTTCCGTTATGCGGTCTTTAGGGTGCCGCGTTTGTATAAGCTAGTTATAGCCCGCATAACTTTGGGAACACAGATTTTGTTAGTAAATTGTTTCAACAAATATTAACCAAATGGTTAACATTTATCGGCTCAAATCAAATCTATTCTGTTTAAACCGGAAGGATCTATTACAAGGACTGTGCCCTGACAAGTGAAGATCTAGTCTCATTTAAATGGATTTGAGCTAGCTCCCATGAAAATGAAGTGGGCAGCAGACGAAGATTGTCAGGCCTTTAGGCTGTTTTGGTCTTCATTTTCAGGTACTTGAGGCGTTCTTTCTCGGGGAATTTCTCGATCGCATATCTAAGAGCCGTACGAGGCATCTTCATTGAGTATGTGTCTAAGAATTTCTTTTCTACAGCGAGATCGCGATTGCCGATTTCCCGCAGCATCCAGCCCACGGCCTTGTGCATGAGATCGTGTTCATCAAAAAGCAAAATCTCTGCGATCTTAAGAGCGTCTTTGAAGTCTTTCTGACGGATAAAATAATAACAAGACAGCATTGCGACTCGCTTCTCCCACAGATCCTTAGAGAGGGCGAGCTTGTAGAGAATTTTACGATCGCGTTCAAAAAGGTAAGGGCCGCTTAAGTAGGGTGCCGAGGCATCTACCAAGTCCCAGTTATTCACGCCTTTTAAGTTTTTCATGTAGAACTTAAAGAGCTGCCCTTGAGTTTTTTCGTCCTTCTTTTTCCATGCCTTGTTGAACTGAAGAACTAGGATCATCAAAGCAATAGCGCGTTCTTCATGGATTTTAGATTTAATGAGCGTCTGAATTTCTTTGAGTGAGAAGTCTTGATACTTTTTGGCGAGAGTTCGGCAGGGCGGGACTTTGATGCCAGCAAAGATATCGCCCTCGCCATATTCGCCAGGTCCAGTTTTAAAAAAGCGCTGCAGGATTGTAGCATCTGCAGGGCGGCTCAGTTTTTTGAAATCTTTTTTGAATTCTGCCAAAGTAGCCATGGATCTACAGATCCCATTAAGCTATTGAAATTTCAAGAATTTGTTTAGACTCGTGCGAACAGACTGATTTTGCATAACGGACTAAGGTCTGTTGACCCTAGTCGAGGTTCAAGACAAGATAAAGGAATCCTCTGAAAAGGAGTTCTAAGGATGATGAAATTATCTTTTGCCATTGTTTTGGGTCTGTCTCTTCAAGCCTACGCTGCGATCCCAGCAAAACCTAAATCTCCCGTAGGAAAAATTCTTGTGACTGAAGGTCAAGCAACCGGTGGTGTTGCTGGCACTGGTTATAGTTTGATGGATTTGCGTCGTACTGCTGATGCAAAGAAAAAAGTAGAACGCATCGTGATTGATTTTGGTGATATGGAAGGAAAACCGCAAAAAGGTTTGCCAGCTTATTTCCATGCTGAGCTTAAGAAAAATCCAAATCGCTTGGTTTTGGATTTCAACCAAACTCCGAACAGCCGTTTGGATGAAGGCCGCTTAGCAAATCGTTTCAAAGATTCTCTTTTCGTGAAAAAGAGTTCTATGATCTTGGATCCTGAAGACAAAGCACTCAATCTAACTTTGGATTTGGCTCCAGGTACTTTTGCTCGTGTTTTCCAAGTTAAAGGCGAGAAGTCTAGCGCCAAAGTCGTCATCGATCTTTTCACCAAAAGTAAAACTGCTAAGAAATAGGATCTTCTGTTGAAAATCTGGTGCCTGTTTTTTTCTTTACTAGTGCTGACAACTCGGGCGGAAGCCCGGGTTTTTAATATAAATTCAGAAAAGTTCGCAGGATACTTTTTGGCGACAGGTGGTCCCTCGGCTATTGGACAAAATGCTTTTCTGAATGAAGATGCGACGTCGACGACCTATTCTGCAGACGTGAAGTACAACTACACGGGTGAATTTGGATTTTTATACTCGCGCCCCTATGTAAGTATGCGTTTTGGTTTCGAGGTCTTTAAACCGTCCATGCTCAAAGACGTGGTAGCAAGTAGTGGGGCGACAGAGATCTATAGCCTGAACAGCGACGTCGTAGCGTTTGCACCAAAGCTTGGGATCGAGTTCAATGTTCATAGCACCGCAAATTATCGCTCTTTCATTCAGGTGTTTGGTGGCTCGGCGAGTGTTAGCTACAAAAACGATTATACGATTATTAGTTATGGCGGGCAGAGTGATCATTCGGTCTCTGCAAAGGGGACTACGACCTATTACGGCGGCTCTTTAGGAGTTGAATCCCACATGACAGATACGACCACTTACATTTTTGAATTTGGTTATCGCAAAATGCTGGTGGACAATCTTAAGTACAGTAAAGACGTGACCACATTCCAAGGCGCACAAACAGCAGGAAGCCCCGTGCTAGATATCGACGGCAATCCTCGCACTCTGGATTTCAGCGGCGGCTTCATAAGCATCGGCTTCCGCTTTTACCTTTAGAATACATTCTAGTTGTAGAGGTTATCGATTTCTTTTTGATACCGTTGCGTAAGCACTTTGCGCTTCAGCTTCAATGACGGAGTGAGCTCTCCACCTTCAACTGTAAATTCAGCAGGGACGACAAAGAAGCGTTTGATGCTTTCATAGCTTGCAAGATCCGCATTAGTCTCTGCAATATGATCACGAATGATATCTTGAACCCACGGACGTTGTACAAGATCAGTCCATTGACTGAAGGTCTCATCGCGCTCTTTTGCTAAAGCTTGTAGGTGAATCGGATCTACAGTGAGTAGTGCGACAATGTATTTCTTTTGGTCTCCACAAATAAGAGCCTGAGTAACAAGCGGATTCAATTTGAGCAGGCCTTCCAGTTTTTGCGGAGCCACGTATTTTCCACCAGCAGTCTTAATAAGATCTTTTTTACGATCCGTGATTTTTAGATCGCCACCTTGCAAGATCGTGCCGATATCGCCGGTATAGAACCAGCCATCTTTGATCACTTCCGCAGTAGCTTCTGGATTTTTGTAGTATTCCTTCATGATTTTGTGGCTGCGAATCAGGATTTCTCCGTCTTCGGCAATTTTAAATTCCACATCACCAATCGGTCGTCCCACAGAACCGAATCTGTAGTTAAACGGTGTATTCACAGCAACCGCAGCCGTTGTTTCTGTCAGGCCATAACCTTCCAGTATCAAAACGCCAGAGGCATGGAAGAAACTAGAAATTTCCTGAGACAGGGGAGCTCCGCCGCTGATCGCAAAACGCAGGCGGCCACCAAAGGCAGCGCCAACTTTGCCAAGAACCAGTTTGCGGGCTAACTCGTAAGTCGCGAGTAGCTCCAAAGGAATCGTCTGGTGAGTTAGTTTCAGCTCGGTCACTTTGCGACCAACACCGACAGCCCAAGTGAAGAGTTTCTTTTTCACAGGGGAAGCATCCATTTGTGCTGTAATTGCTGAATAAATTTTTTCAAAAATACGAGGTACTGAAATCAAGAAAGTCGGGCGAACATCTACAAGATTGCCGCGGATCTTTTCAAGGCTTTCTGCATAGGCCATTGTAAAGCCGATATAGGCATGTCCCCAATGTTCAATACGACCCAAAATGTGAGCGTATGGAAGGAATGACAAAGACAGATCCGTATCTTCGACATCGAAGATCGTAAAGGCTTCACTGACCTCGGAAATAACTTGGGTGTGCGTGATCACCACTCCTTTTGGAGTGCCGGTCGTCCCAGAAGTATAAAGCAAAGTCGCTGTATCGGTATTTTTGAGAGAGCCACAAAGATCTTCGAAGGCCGTTGGATTCTTTTTAAGAAGTTCTTTGCCTTTTTTCTCGAGCATATCCCAAGTGATAAATTGCTCGTCATCCAAAGACTTACGGCTTTCGAAGAGAACTACTTTTTCAACAGTCGGGCATTTGTGCTTGATCTCGTCCCAAACACGCAGAAGAGCGTCGTTTTCTAAAACCAAAACACGTGCTTCTGAGTTATTTAAAATATATTCGACGTCATTGGGTGTGTTGTTTTGATAGATTGAAACCACAACCCCATGAATACCCATAGCCGCATAATCTGCGACAGACCACTCGTAACGAGTGTTGGACATGACAGCCACTCGGTCTTTGGGTTTTACACCTAACGATAAAAAGCCAGCGCCGAAGGTTTCGATGTCTTTGTAGTACTCTGGCCAGGTCTTGTTGACCCAGTCGTTTCCTTTTTTATACATCAATGCTTTCGCGGCCGTTCTTTCGCGGAACGAAAGAATGCTGTTTCCAAGGGTGGTCGTCGGTGGGGCGGTTCTTTTGCGAGTCATAATTTATTGGCCTGAAGGTTTCCTTTGATCCACACCGAGGATTAAATCCACGGACTTCTTCTGATTGGCATCCACACGAACGACTTGTTCTGCAGACAACTTATAGAAAGGATCATAAGCAGTAATACGAACAGGGGTGCCAGCCGGAATAGCATACTTCGAGATAGGTGGTTTTTCACCTAGACGAATTCCATTCACATAAATAACTGTGTTCAAACCGCCGTTGGCCACGGTGATCGAAATATAAGCTGCTTTTTGTGCTGGCTGCATAGACATAGTGAAAGTGGAACCATTTTGCGATGCGCGAATGGTACCTTCGTAGTTCATGTAGCCTTCTTTTTTCAGAGTCACAACATAGTCTTTATGAGCTTCCAAAGAACGACGGTTTGGAGTGAAAGCTCCGGTGTCTTCACCATTGATGAAAACACGTGCACCGTTTGGCTCACTCACCAAAAGAATCGTGTACTGCTGTGGAGGAGCAGATGAAGCTTGATCAGTTTTCTGCGTAGCATCTGGTACTGGTTGCTGTGCCGGACGAGGAGAGTCGACTTGTTTAGGCAAGCTCTGAACAATCTGTTCGCCTTCACCTAAAAGACTCTTCACCATGCGACCGCCAGATGGAGTATTGTAGAAGTACCAACCGCCGAAAATAGAACCAATAGCGACGATACCAATAAGACCCCACGTCACAGCCTGTTCAATCAATGCAGATTGAGAAGAGCCAGTACGCAGTTTTGTAGAAGTATACGTATTAGTAACACGTGTGTTATTCGCAAGGGCATGCTTTCTTTCTGATTCACCCTTATAGAATTGCTTGCGGGCAGAAGGAGCATCCGTTCCTGATTTTAAACTATCAAGATTGATCTTAACGTCATTGCCATCGACTTTAATGCCAAGCTCGTTGTCTTCGACTGTGAAGCTCGAGTCTCCACCAAGTCCTGGCAAAGAACCCGGCGACGTAACAACAGTTGTCGGGGCCTGATTCGGAATTTGTGCAATATGAGCCACGACTTCGGTTTTATTACCGACAGTACGAGTGATCAGAGTCTTATCGTCTTGAGTTTGCACAGAAAGTTTTGCGTATTCCACAAGACGGCGTTTTTGTTCAAGATAGATTTGCGAGAAAGCCGTCTTCACGAAAACGCTGAAATCGTGTGGAGAGAACTCTGGATATTGCGTATTCAAGAAACGGTTCAAATCACGGTGAAGAGCTGCCGCTGTTTGATAACGAAGGCTCTTATCTTTTGCCAAAGCCTTATTCACAATTCTTTCCAGTTCCGGCGGAACTGACGGATTGATTTTGCGAATACTTGGAATTTGGCACTCACGGATTTTTCTTAAGATTGCAGCTTCACTGCTAGAAGTGAAGAGACGGTCATTCGCGAGCAATTCCCAAAGGACAATACCTAAAGAGAAGATATCCGTACGCAAGTCGATAGGCATACCATCAGCTTGTTCGGGACTCATGTAGCCGAATTTCCCTTTAAGAGTTCCGGCTTTAGTTGCTTCCATTTGGGTTTCAGCTTTAGCGATACCGAAGTCGATGATTTTTACTTCACCTTCAAAGCTCACCATGATGTTTTGCGGGCTCATGTCACGGTGAGTGATGTTCAGAGGTCTGCCAGTCGTGCCATCGATACAACGATGGGCATGATCCAAACCTGCCGCGACTTCTTTTGCGATATAAACGATTTGGTCAATCGAGAACTGAACATTGGATTTCTTCATCTCGTTGACGATCTGGCGAAGGTTGCGGCCTTCGACATGCTCCATCACAAGGAAGAACTGCTTATACTCAACCCCGAAGTCATAGATCGAAACAACGTTTCCGTGATTCAAGTTCACGGCGATTTTTGCTTCTTCTTTGAACATATCGATGTATTCTTGGCTCTCGGAGTGTTGAGGAAGGATACGTTTGATCGCAACGAATTTATTAACGCCAACGGCACCGACGGATTTAGCCAAATAAACTTCGGCCATCCCTCCGGTAGCTAGCTTCTCGAGCAGCAGATATTTACCAAATTGTTCGAGCTGTTGAGACATTAAATTCGTTTCCTCTTTGTGGAAATATCGGTAAAATATTGAAAGCTCTTAAGGAATCTGGACCATTTAATATATGAAGTGGATAGGAATTACCGGCGGAATTGCCACCGGCAAAAGTACTGTAACAACGAGGCTCAGGACCTTAGGCTATGAGGTTCTGGATGCGGATGCTATTTCTCATCAGGTCACAGGTCCAGGCGGAGCGGCGCTACCTCAGATTTTCACAGTTTTTGGTCCCAGCGTTAGGACTTCGGATGGGGGGCTGGACCGCAAGGCTTTGGGCCATCTCGTCTTTGGTCGAGAAGATCAAAGAAAAAAACTCGAAGGAATTATTCACCCTCTTGTCCGTGCAGAAGTCGCGAAAGAAAAGGTGCGTTTGCAGGACGAAGGTCAGAAGGTAGCGTTTTACGACGTCCCTTTGCTTTTCGAAAAGCAGATGGAAAAAGACTTCGATGCAGTTTTGTTGGTCTCGTCGACAGAAGATCTCCAACTACAACGGTTGATGAAACGAAATTCTCTGACGGAAGCTGAAGCTCGCAGTCGCTTGTTAAGTCAAATTCCTATTCAGGAAAAAGAAAAGAAAACCAAGTACATCATTCACAATACGCGGGATTTGAGCCACCTCGAAAATGAAGTGGACCGTCTTTTGAAAGAACTCAAAGTTTAGTATTTGTAACCATTTTGACTAGCTAAATCCGAATCCGGAAAGAAGACGCGTCTCCACACCGGAACTTGATGGCTGTCGTCGGGGCTGTAGAGTTTTTTTGTTTCTAAATCTCCCACTGGATTTTTGCCGACCTGATTGCGAACCTTCAGGCGAAACTCGTACGGCGCAATAGTTTCCTGATAAGTTTCTGAAAATAACCCGCGTTTTTGTTCAACTGCGATCTTCGCAAGTTCGCTGTATTCCATCGCGATTTTTTTATTGAATGGAAAAATAAAATAAAGATAGCCCCAACCATTTTCGAGCATTTCGCGGTTCACTTCGACAGAGTCCACGATCACGCGACCAAGGATGCGATCATGTTTGTCCATGCCGCTTACTTCATAAAGGATGGTCGCGGTTGCGCCCACCGGCGCTAGGCTTCGTAAATAATCGCGAGCTTGAATTGCGGATTCACCTTGATCAAATTCAAAGAAACTCACTTCAGGAGTATCCACGCCTAAAAGACGGATCTTGTATTTGGTAGTATCGCCTGGAACCCGCATTGTTAGCGTGTCACCGTCGTGAACGTCTGCGATAATGCCGGTCAAAGACTCAGCAGAGCTTGCAAGAGGTAGAAGGAAAAGAGCAGCAAGAATCAGTTTTTGAATATTAAGCATGGCGCACTTTAACAGAGTTCGAGGCATTTTCCGTCTAAAAACGAATGCTGTGTTGCCAGTGGGAAAGTCTTACTGTCCAGAGATTTGACAGTGGGCTTTATCTTTGCAAATTCACCTGACTGGCTTTAAAACCAAGTCTATGAAAAAATCAATCATCATTCTCGTGTCGTTGTTTTCTCTTCATTCTTTTGCTTTGAACTGGAAAGTTGTAGGACCTTGTTCTGCAAAGCCTCTTTATAAAGGTTCGATTGAAGCAGATTTAAATAAAACTTTGGGTGAGATCTCTACACAAGTGTTTGATGCGAATCAAATTCCTTATGTGGGTGTGCCTCAAGGTTTTAACTCTATCAATAACAGCCCTATGGGTTTGGATGCGATTGAAGTTGTTTCTGACACAGAACTTCGTGCTTATGGTTGGTGCTACTCTTTGAATGGCGCTCGTCCTTCACAAGCACCAAGCGAAGTGAAGCCTTTATCCCAAGACGACACTCTTGTTTGGTATTACGGTTACGTGACCAATAAGAACAATCAATGGGGTGAGTCTTGCGAACCAGGGTATCGCGTAAAAGCCGCTCAATTTTGTCAGAAGTAATTTTTAGAACGCAAATCCCAAAGACATTTCAAGCTGGGGACCAACAAGAGCATAGCTGACTCCAATTTCACCTTGGAGTCTTTGGTTCCAATGAAACATATCATCAATTCCAACAGCAGCCATCGCTTGAATCTTTTTAAGGTTCAAGACAGAGCCAATTCCATCCGTTGAATCGATAAGATCGCCAACTGCAAATTTGTAGTAGGGCATCGTCTGAGTTTCGAGTGGGAAATAAAATTTCTTACCCACCACTAGGTGAATAAAATTGTCTTTTCCAATCATGAATTCGCCTTGCCAGGTGCTGAGACTGCTTTTGAGAAAGTCATAGCGAAGTCCGTAGATGTACATCTGTTCCGCTTGGTTTGTTTCCTTAAGTGCACCACCAATAAAACCTAGACGAAACGACCAGTTTCTTTCGATTTGGCTCGAACCATAGATGGGTTCGCTCTTGTTCTTTGGTGAGATGTCAATAGGAGATGGTTGATGATCAATCACGGGAGCTGCATTTGCTGCAAAGCCGCTCAAGACCAAGGTCAAAAAAAGAATCGGAACGTAAAGACGCATACAAGAAAGTATATTTTACGAATACAATTTTTGGAAAGTCTTTTGGAGGATTTATGGTTTTTGGGAGAGGGAAGCTCCTTTTTTCTGTTGTAGCTCTGTTGGTAACTGGACCTGTGTGTTTTGCGCAAGAAGATGGGGTTAGTTTCCGTATTCACCATCACTATCAGTCTCCGCGTGCCTTGGGAATGGGTGATGCTTTCGTAGCAGTTGCAAACGACTATAGTGCTATTTTCTATAACCCAGCGGGTTTGGCTCGTCGTACGGACGGTCAAATCAACTTGTCTTTTGGTTTGGGGGCAACTCCGAAGTTTGCGGACATCTCTAAAGATATTCAGGATGCGCAAAATACTCCGGGCAGTGACGCTGATAAACAAGAAGCACTCATGGAAGTTATCAATGAGAACGCCGGAAATTCTTATGGCCTCAGAGTTGAAGCGCCAAGTGGGCTTTGGGTGCGTCCAAATTGGGGGATCGCGGTTATCCCGATGGATTTGTCAGTCCAAATGGACTTCCATAATCAAGTAGGTCCTGCAATCAATACGACGGTTTATGCAGATACCACTTTGGCCTACGCTTACGCGCGGGACTTTGATTGGATTCAGAATTCTCGTTTTTCAATGGGTGTTACGGGAAAATTCGTAAACCGCGGGTATTTCAGTAAGCCAGTAACTTTGATGGAAGCTGCTGCTGACCCGAATCTGGTTAAGAAAGAAGATCTTCAAGAGGGTTACACTGTCGATGCTGATATCGGTATGTTGTGGACTCCGAACATTCCTTCTGAAGGATGGTTGTCGTGGCTTTCATTGGCAAAACCAACTTTCGGTGCAGTTGTTCGTAACGTCGGTGAACTTGGTTTTGGTCAGTCTTTGAAACTTTTGAACGATGTAAAAACGGCAGCTCCTGAAAAACTTTATCGTGTTTTGGATGTCGGAACTCGTTGGGAGTACCCAGAACTTTGGATTTTCAGTGGTCGCGGAACATTGGATGTGCGTGATATCGGTCATCCTCTTTTCAGTGTTAGAAAAGGTTTGCATGTCGGCTTTGAATTCGACTGGACTGTGGCAAGCTGGTGGAAGGGTCACTATAATGTGGGTCTTAACCAAGGATACTTCACAGCGGGTCTTGGGGCTCAGTTGACGTGGTTTAATCTGGATCTTGTCACTTACGCGGAAGATGTCGGTCCTTACGGGCATCCTGTCGAGAGCCGAACTTACATGGCTCGATTCAACATGGACTTCTAAAATAATAGAAGCTACGACGAGGTTCTTACGAAAACCCACATCTTTTATCAGATGTGGGTTTTTAATTTATGTAGGATTTTGGTTTCGAGAGATTATGAACCGATAATCTCGATTTCAACGTCTTCAAGACTTTTGCGATCCATCACAATTTCAATATCAACAATCTTTCCGTCCTCAATAGTAAAGCAGAATGCAACAACTGGCTTTCCGCCAGGAGCCCACGTCATGCCCGGAGCTCCATTGATAAGTGCGAGTTGGGCTGCAGCCGCTTTGCCTTTAAGAGTATTAGCCACATTCGCAGCGCCTTTGATCTCGCGCTGAAATTGAGGTGCGCCTTTGGCTTTATTGGCTTCGGCGATCTTAATCGCCGTTTCATCCGCGCGTAACGTCGCGTGAGGGTGAAGTAAACGGATTAGCGCTTCAAATTGACCGTCTCGTGACGCTGTTACAAAGGCAGCGACGACTTCTTGACGGCGTTCGAGATCTTCGTGTGGGGTCTCAGCACCACGAACTCGTCGGCGCGCACGACTAGCTAACTGTCTCGTGGTTTCTTCAGTGCGATCGATGATCGGCGCAATTTCTTCAAACGATAAATCAAAAAGATCGTGAAGAACAAAAGCGATTCGCTCTGCAGGAGTCAGCAAATCAAGTACGACGAGCAAAGCAGGTCCGACAGCATCTGCTATCATATAATCGGCTTCTGGATTGCCGGCTTTTTCGTGAGATACGTCCGAAAATCTCTCGTCCAGTGGAGCTTCGCCTCGCGTCTTTCGTGAGCGTAGCATATCAAGGCAAACTCTCGAGACCACTGTTGTTAGCCAACCGTTTAGGTTTTCAATTTTCTCAGACTCTGATCGGTTTAAGCGAATCCAAGCTTCTTGGACAGCATCTTCGGCCTCGCCAGTGGATCCGAGCATTCTATAAGCCACGGACTTAAGATGCCCGCGGGTTTCTTCAAAATTTTTAGCTAACCAGTCTTTTTTATCCATTTTAGTCATGACGAAGCATCCTGCGAAAGTGTGACAAGAAATCTCAGTAATTTTCTATTATTATCCTAACCTACTGAAAAGACGAATAAAAAGACGCGAAAAGTCTTTTTCGTGATTTTTTCTGTCACGTTTCAATCGGCTCCGTCGTCATACTAAAAATCGCATAAGGAGACCCTATGAAATTCGTCCTATTGATTTATCAAGGTACGACGCCTCTTCCAGAGACAGAAGAATGGAAAGCTCTTCCTGAAGAAGAGCAAAAAAGAATCTATATAGATTACGCCGAGTTCAATAAAACGCCCGGACTAACTGCGGGGCTTCCTTTGGGACTGCCCAATGCGGCTCGCACGATCCAAGTGCAGAACGGAAAAACCGTGGTTAAACAAGGGCCTTATCTGCCGGAAGGCGTGGGCGGATACTGCGTTTTTGAAGCGGAAAATATCGATGCTGCTATCGCTGTAGCTGCACGTATACCCGCCGCTCGTCTGGGCGGAGCGATTGAAATTCGCCCAGCAGATAAATATTGGTAATCTACTAAAAATTTTGGAGGTCGATAATGAATATCTTTCTATGGGTTCTTCAAGTGCTTCTTGCTTTGCACACGATCATGGGTGCGGTGTGGAAATTTTCCCATTCTGCTGAACAAACAATGCCTTCTTTGAAAGCGATTCCACATGGCGCGTGGATCGCCCTCAGCGTTTTTGAATTGCTTTGTGCACTTTGTTTAGTCATTCCCGCACTCAGTGCAGGACTTGCGATACTTATCCCGATCGCCGGGATCGGAATTGCTTTAGAGATGCTCACGTTCTGCGGTTTGCATCTGGCGGCTGGAGAAACGGGGAGTGGGCCGATGATCTACTGGGGTGTTGTGGCTGCTGTCTGCGTATTTGTCGTTTACGGTCGATATGCAATGAGTCCGCTGTCTCTCTGAGTTTTAAACTAAAAACCCACACCTTGTTGAAGATGTGGGTTGTAAGAATGTGAAGGGGGCTGGGTATTTTAAGGAGCAGCCCAAGCATCGATGACTGCTTGGCCAACAGCGGCTGGGTCATTTATATCAATGCCTTCTAAGGCATCATTAAGCTGATTGCAAAGCGACTCGTTGGCGTTTCCATTTTCACAGCTTGCTGTGTATGTGGAAGAGATTGCAGAGCCGATCGCAGCAATCGTTGTAGGATCGGGATTATTTTGAAGATCTACAAGCGCATCGTTGATTTGTTGTGGAGTAGGCGTGGTGCCAGAACCACCGCCCGTCAACGTGTTAGCAACCTTCGCAAGAGTAGTAGAAGTACTAGCCATTGAGCCCAAAAGCATCAAGCCCTTAGCACCAGATTTATTGCAGTGAGAAAGCGTTTCACTTGCAAAAGTCACGTTGTCATCCATTGTAGCTTTGCTTTTGAATGTCATGACACTCATGAAGGCTTCTGTATTACTGGAAGCATTTGTATCAAAGGCTTCGAAAGCTTCTCTGAAGCGAGCTGGCTGAGTGAAACCTTCATCGATGAAGTTGGCAGAACAGCGAAGAGCATAAGCTCCCTTAGATTCGATACCTTCAATTTTTTCTAAGCAAGCTGCTGCTTCACCTTGAGCGGCATCGTCGATACAAAGCTGAGCTTGTCCGACCTTGTCCATATCCTTAGGGCCACAAGATGAAATAAACGCACTCATTGAAAGAGCGCAAATAAAAGCTAAATTCTTCTTCTTTCCGTAGTTCATCGAAAACGTCCTCCGCAAAATCAAATATCACTCTATTATTCTACGGCAGAAAGCAGTCGGGGACTAAAATTTTGCCTTTAGGACCATTGGCATGTCTTCGAATGAGTCATCTGGACTTTTGTTGGTATTTATTGGTTTTGTATCAACTTGAGAGCAGTTTCTGCCGATAAGTTCCATAGACGTCAAAGAGGACGTAGGAATAAAAATGAAAAGGAATTCAACGATTTTCTATACTTTGATTTTTGTGCTTCTGTGCAGCTCGGAGAGCTGGGCACGGGAACGTCGTTATTTCTATGAAGGCGTCCGTGGTCGCGGTATGGGCGGCGCCCAGATTGCTACTGTGAATGACGAGACGGCATTGCTCATCAATCCTGCTGGTCTTGGAAAATTGCGCGAGTTCTACGGAACTATCTTTGACCCTGAGTTAGAATACTCGAACAACCTCAATAGTATGAATCAGTCTTCGTCCATTACTGAACCCTTCAGTATTGGCGGCATTAAAAATACGCTCGATGCTTCTAGAGACACTTATTATCACGCGAAAGCTCAAATTTTCCCATCGATGGTTTCAAAAAACTTCGGTATTGGGATCTACAGCAGTTATTTGTTGGACGGCGAGATGAACACGGCCGGTACCAATATGGACGTCTACTATCGTAGCGATCTGGCGTTGGCATTAGGTTACAACTTCCGATTCTTCGACGGACGTATCAAATTAGGTTTTGGTGCGAAGATCATTAACCGCATCGAAGTTGACAATCCTTTGATTGATCCTACCGGGGCTTTGGATCTCGTCAGTGTAGGTGCGACGGAAGGTACAGGGCTGGCGACAGATGTTGGCTTAATCATGACGGCACCTTGGGCGATGCTGCCAACTTTAAGTATCGTTGCTCACGATGTCGGTAATACGGCATTTGATAAAGCCAGTGGCTTGCGTTTGACGACGACAGATCGGCCGGCCACGGTGCCTCAAGACGTAGATGTTGCTTTGGCTATTTTCCCAATACACTCGAATAAAGTCCGCTCTACATGGACTGTCGAATACCGAGGTCTCTTAACGGCTAAGGATGAGACTGATAAGGCCAAATTGATTCATGGTGGGGCAGAAGTGAATATTGCAGACATTTTCTTTATTCGTGCGGGTTATAATCAAAGGTATTACACCGCGGGGTTAGAGTTCGCCTCAGAGCGAACACAGTTTCAAATTGCGACATACGGAGAAGAGATCGGAGATGAGACAACGCCGCGGGAAGATCGACGAACCGTATTTAAGTTCGCATTTCGATTCTAAGCGGAGGGGATCGAAGGATGAAAAAGTACGTAATTAGACTTTTACAACTATTCATTGTTACTGCGGGAGTTCTCTCTTGCACGGGCGCCAATCTTTATACGGATTTGGCTTCGAATAAAGAGTCCGATGAGGCTTTATTTGAAGATGCTCAGACTTTAATGGACGCTGGTGATTACACCGGTGCCATCAATAAACTGCTTGCGACTACAGCGGACTTCCAAGCGTCGGCACGCTATAAAGAAAGTATCGGCGGAGCTTATGCTGCTCGTTGCGGGATGGAGTTTCTTCCTTTTGTGACCAATTTGACCGGTGGTTCTTCAAGTTCACTCTATGCCCTGGCTATGAATGGGTTTGTGGGAGTAGATACTAGCAACTATGCAGACTGTACAACAGCGAAAACTGTTGTGGAAAGCATTGGTACAATCACTCAGCGGACTCAAAGTCAGAACTTGTTTTTGATGATTCTTGCAATGGCTAGATTAGGAAATCGTATTCGTAACGTTGCAGACGTTTCACCAGCAACTGGTGACGGAACTGTTGATGGGACTTTCAGCTGTCGTACTAGCGTCTCTACTTCGGATGCCCAAGAGATTATTGAGAGCTTTGTAGATTTCCTTACTCTGTTTGGTGAAGTCGGCGCGACTCTTGGTGGGAGCTCATCGACAGATGCTGTTGACGATTTTATTAACGATTACGGTGTGCCTGATCTGGATTATAGTGGTGGAAGTAACCCCAGTGGTGCTGATGACCTGGATCCGGTTATCGAAATATCTCGTGCTTTAATCAACTCTCAAGATTTTGGTGTTGGTAGCTGTAACAACGCAGACCCAACAACTTGCCTATGCCCGCCATGAAAAATCTATTTGCAGTTCTCCTCATTTTTACTTCACTTTCTACCTACGGCGCAGGTGTGACCGAGACTCATAACAACGTGAGATCTGCGGGCATGGGTGGCATTTATATGTCCATCGTGAATAACTCTGAAGCGCTCTTCGTGAATCCGGCGGCGCTAGGAAGAACCCAAGGTTTGAACTGGCAAGTGATGAATGTCGAAACCGGCGTGAACGGAATGGATATCTATGAGGATTTTCGAGATATCGATACCTCTGATCCAAATAGTTTCAATCAGTTCTTCGGAAAAGATATTTGGTTCCGTCTGGGCGGTAAGGCCGCTGTGACATTGCCATACTTCGGTGTGGGTGTATATACGGACAATCAAACTCAATTGGAACTTCACAATCCGGCATTCCCGCAGTTTGATACAACCTTTATCAGTGACTATGGCGTAGTTGTCGGTGGATCATTTCCAATAGCTCCAAATACCTATGGCGGTTTGACGCTCAAAAGAATTACTCGTTGGGGTGGTCAGCAAGATATCGACTTGGGCGTTATCGCTGGCGGAGACATGGACGCGATTGCGGATCAGTTTCAAAATAAAGGAAATGCTTACGGGATTGATGCTGCTGTGATGACCAGTTTGCCATTGCCTTTGAACCCAACATTCTCAGTGGTATGGCAAGACGTGGGTTCGACAGCCTTTCAAATGACGGATGGGGCGGACGCGCCACCGCGTATTCATGACAATTTGAGTGCGGGGATCTCTACATCTTTGGATTTACCTGGCTTGGATTGGACGGCGGGTTTCGAATATCGTCACATTACCGAAAGCCAATATCAGCTTGGTAAGAAATTGCACTTTGGTACAGAGTTTTCTCTTCCTTTCATCGACATTCGTGGCGGTATCAATCAAGGTTACGCTGCTTATGGCGTAGGGATGAATCTCTTCTTCCTGCGCTTTGATGTGGCAAGTTATAAAGAGGAAATGGGTGCCTACCCGGGTCAAAGTCCGCAAAACCGAATTGAGCTTGGTCTGAGCATGGATCTAAGTTTCGATGCGGACTTCCGCTTAGTTGGAGCTGACGGTAAAAGACGTAAGTTGAAACAACGCCGTTAATCTTTTATAGTCCTTTCAGATGCTCAAAATCGTGCAAATTCAATCACCCTCACAAATTGAGGAGCTTTTTGCTTCTTTCAATCCCCAGACGCAATCTTGGGTGGTTTCTGACTTACGCACAAAATTGGAAATGCAAAAAGTTTTGATCGAGCGCCAAGGGTATTTCTTGGATAGCGCTGTTTTGCGTGCCAGTGATTTGTGGAAGCAGCTTTTAAAACGCCTGGCACCTGAGCTTCGTATTGTCTCTAAAGATTTTGCACGTTCGTTGTTGCGCTCTTTTGTCGACAAAAATGCCAGCGTCTTTAATATCAACTCTACCTCCGAAAAAAGCCTATTCAACTACATGACTCAGTTAGCACCGTTGGCGCTGGCTCAAGATTCGGACGAGCAGATTTCAAAATGGTTTTCTGATCATCCGGAAATTTCTATGCGTTGGCAGAGCTGGTATTTGATTGCCAGATCTTCCCTGCGCTGGATGATTCAAGAGAAAAAAGTCATCATTGCCGATTGGATCCCAAGTTACTTGCAAGAGATCGACGGACTTGAAACCGCGTGGGAACAAGACATCATCGTGGATTTGGGTTCCGAAGTTTCAACAGTTGAAGCGGAAGTGTTTCAACGCCTAAGTCATCGTCAAAATATTACGGTGATCGAACCACGACCAACATGGCGTGAAGAGTTTCATTATTTACTGCAACCTTATGAATATCTGCGCCCGCAAGCTCAAGAAGTAATAGCTTTAAAAAGTCCACTGCTGCCTCCAGCGGTGAAAGAGTCTTTGCGTTTGTCAGGGATGTTGGCCGAAGTAAAACATTCTTGCAGTCAAATCCGTCAATGGTTGGAAAAGGGAGTCGCCGCTTCACAAATCGCGGTGATTGCTCCGGATATTGAAATGTACTGGCCCGTGCTGAGTGCATACCTTGAGCAAGAGGGCATTCCGTTTCAAAAAGATCTGACTGTGAAGCTGCAAGGTCTGCCAAGCCTTCAGCAGTGGGTAGCGACATTACGTGCGCAAAGTTCGCGCGTCACTTCGGCAGACTTAGAAGTTTCGTTTTATTCACGCCAAGAAGCTCAGAGTCTTCGTTACGAAGAATTTGCAGCGCTCTTTAAGGCGATTTACGGCGAAGAGGACTTAGCCCGCGAAGAAAAAGTTCACAAGCTTTATCACTCTGAAATTTCTTTGGACGAAAATCTGAATCGTGATCAGTTTCTATCTCAGGCTTTAAAAGCATGGCCACGCCGAGAAGGCCCGACCGAGATGCTGATCGTTGTGCTGCGGGAAGTTTTCCAGAATGCGGCTTCTCAGGTCGAGCTCAGCTACAAAGAGTGGCTGACCTACTTGGAAAACATTCTTGCGAATAAAGAAATGAAAGCAGTCAGTGGTTCCACGGAAGGTCTCGTGATTACCCCCCTGATGTCTGCTCAGTCCTACAAGATGTCTTATAAGATTTTCTTAGGGCTTTGTGATGAAAACCTAAAAAATCGCCAACGCAGTCATATCTTAGGCGCGGATTTAAACCGTTTAGCTTTGGATCTGGGTTTTTATCTAGAGCATCCGGATCATTCCTTTAAAGAATTCCAGCTTCGTTGGTTAGCAGAAGGCCCTGGAGAGAAAAATGTTTTCAGCTTTGGCCTTTCAGACTTCTCGGGGACGCTGTTGTCTCCGTCAAATTTCTGGATGAGTTTAAAACCGAGCGATGCGCTGACGGTACCAGGGAATACTCGCTGGGATGCACTTCAGTGTGTTGAGGACGCAAAGATTCTAGAAATCCGCGGTCGGGGAAATGATGAGCAGGCTTTACTCTTAGAGCGCTTGCAAATGGATCGCGGTCAGAAGATCTTGCCTTCTTTGGATCTCAAACAAGTTCCAAGTTTATCAGCATCGCAGATTGAAAGATATTTAGAATGCCCCTTTGTCTTTGCAGCTCAGAAGGTCTTTAAACTGCAAGATCATCCAGATTTAGATTTGGATGAGGATGCGCGTAGCAAGGGAACCTTGGCGCACGCGCTTTTTGAAAAACTCACGTACCCAGAATTCCGTGCGGAAATTACCGACGTCGAGATGGATGCGGTTTTAGAAGAACTGCGCATACAAGAAAAAATCACGTTGGCGGATCCACGTCTATGGGCGTCGATGAAGAGACGTTATTTGGCTTTGGGTCGTCGCTTTGTGAATTTTGAAAAAGAATGGCGTCGTGAATTCCCTGACACTCTGACGATTGCTGCGGAAAAAGATTTTGTATTTTATTTTAACCCGCAAAATGGTGAAGTTCATCGCGAGGCACTTGAAGGCACTCTGAAATTCAGCGGTAAGATCGACCGTATCGATCGTCATCGCCAGAATAGCAATCACGTCGTGATTGACTATAAATCCAGCCACGCAGCTTACAAAAATCATAGCGCGTGGTTCGAGAACCGCGAATTGCAGCTGTTATTCTATATGTGGGCTCTTGAAAAAGAACTCTTAAGTGAAATTACCGGCGAAGTGGTCGGGGCTTTCTATTATAGCTTTAAAGATTTCCACCGTGAAAAAGGCTTTCAGATCGAAGACCATGCGGGACCTCTGTTTAGACCTGCAGGTCGTAAAGGCGTGAAGGCTAGTGGGGAAGATAAGAAAGAGCTTCTGACTCAGTTTGAAGGCCTCATTTTAGAAGTCGTTGGAAAAATTCAAAAAGGCGAAATAGATCCTCGTCCTTTTGATGTGAAAACCTGTGATTCTTGTGAATGGAGTGTGCTATGTCGAGCGCCACATCGGAATTAAGAGATATCATTCTCAGAGCAGGTGCCGGAGCGGGGAAGACCACGACCCTGACTCATCTGTTTTTAAATTACGCCTCTGATTTCAAAAATAAGCATCAGCGTTTTCCACGCATTGTAGTGACGACCTTTACACGTAAAGCCACCCAAGAATTGAAAGAGCGTCTGTTGCATTTGTCGATGGAGCAGAGAAGAGAAGATCTTTTCCACTACATCACTAACAAGTCTCAAGTGCAGATTTCAACGATTCATGGGGTTCTAAGTCTTTTCTTGGGACGTTATGGACATCGTATTGGTCTGAGTTCGGATTTTAAGCTTCTGTCGGGCCCTCAAGAAAATCTAATGCGTCGAAAGATTATTCGTCGTTTGATTTTGTCAAATCACGAGTATGAATCTTTGTTAGAGACCTATAGCTTCCGCCAATTGGAATCAGCTCTGCAAAAGTACTACGAGAACTCATTTCTGTTCCAGAATTTCAATTTCATTAAAAAAGAGGAATTCGCGGTAGAGTTGCAAAAACACTTAGCCGAGTTAGAAGCCCTTCGTAAGCAGGTTAGTTCGCAAGTATTGGCTGAAACTCAGCAAGCATCATGGGTAAAGTACGCTGAAGGTTTGCAGCGCTTTCATCTGAAAGTAGAAGCGAAGGATGCCCCTGAAGCATTACAGACGATTAAAAACTTTTTTGCAGACAATCCACGAAAACCTTCTTTAAGTGCAAAAAACCCCGCAGTCAGTACCGAGACCGGTGAAATGCTGGCAAGTCTGGTCGATCACCTCAAAGATCTTTTGGATTCTCCGGAGTACATGCCGGTTTATTGGGAAGAACACGAAAAGAAAAACCAAATCTTCTCGAACCTTGCACAAGAATTCACTCGTGATTTATTTAATAGCAAAGTAACGACGGGCTCGATTGCCATGTCAGACCTGGAACTATTGTCGTTGAAACTCATTCATGAGTCTCAGGAAGCTTGCGATAGTTTTGCGGCTGAATGGGATTATTGGATGATCGACGAATATCAAGATACTAGTCCAATCCAAGTGGCTCTGTTGAAAGCCATGGTCGGAGATCGTAAAAGTTTCGTGGTCGGAGACCCTCAGCAAAGTATTTATCTTTTCCGTGGTGCCCGCTCGGAAGTTTTCCAAGAAAAAGTGGTTCAGACCCACGAAAGCGGCGGCGAGGTTCAAGAGAAATTAGTGAACTATCGTTCTACGCCAAGACTTTTACATTTTATCAATCACTACTTCCTAAAGAGCAGTGATCAGTTTGCGGCGATGGAGCCAGCTCCTGGAAAGACACTTGGTGCGTTGGAAGCACCCGTCGCCCAAGTACGCCTTATCGAAAAGGCCGAGGCTCTGTCGGGACTCAGCGAAGAAACTCAAGCGGCTTTAGAGCGTATTCAAGATCTCTTAGCTTTGGGTGTGGATGCCGAAAAGATCTGTGTACTTTCCAGAACACGCAATGCTTTAGAATCTTTAGCCAAAGCGGCCGAAGCTTATGGTGTTCCTGTGCAAATTCACGTTGCAGGCGGTTTTTACGAGCGTCGCGAAGTGCTGGATACCTTGGCTTTGTTGAAGTTCCTGATCAATCCTCATGATAATTTGAATTTCTTAAGCTGTTTACGTTCGCCATGGTTGCAGGTGCCGGATCAAGACATTCTTAGCTACTGTCATAGTCAGGCGCATTCTTTCTGGAGCCAAGCTGTCAAGCTTGTGCCGGAAACCGAAGCTCGTCATCCAGTGACCTTGTTGAAAAAGTACATTCAGCTTTCGCAAGGCTTAGGCTTTAGCTTTGTCCTTCGTCGTATGATGGTGGAGTTGGGTCTTTTAGACTATGTCCAAAAGTTAGATCCGACGGGACGTCGTGAAGCCAATCTGTGGAAGCTTGTTTCGAATCTTTTTGAGCAAGAACGCACTCCTGGATTTAATTTCTTGGATTTCCTAGATGGGCTTCAAGAAGGGCCGGATGTTGATGGTGGTGGCGAAGACTCTGACGCGACTCCGGTGATTGCACCAAAACGTGTAAACTTGATGACGATCCATGCTTCAAAGGGTTTGCAGTTTGATCATGTTTTGCTTTTGGGAATGACTTCGAAGCCAAGACTCAGTCATTCAGAGCTATTCTCGGTCGACGAGGACAAAGGCCAATGGTCTTTGTCTTTGATGAATGAAGAAGAGCGCAAAATCCAGCCATCACGCCTAGCAATTCGTGTGAAAGAAAAGTTCAATCAGCGTGAGTTGCAAGAGCATCTGAGAGTGCTTTATGTGGCGCTGACGCGCGCGAAAGAGAGTCTTACACTTCTCTGGTCCGGAAAGCCCGAGAAGAACTCGTGGGCTGCAACTTGTCCTTTGAATCTGGTCGCTGGAGTCCATCAAGAAAAAGATTTCAGCTATGCGGTTCTAGAGGGTTCTTTTGCTCCGCAAATCCAGCAGCGTGAAGAATTGAAGTACCTAACGGATCCAGGTCCTTGGAAACAAGAAAAGACCGAAAATCAGTTACAAACTTTGGCGGTCACAAGATTGATTTCGGCAGAAAACGAATCTGCGGCGAAATCACCGTCATTGCCAGCCAATGTTTTGCAGAAAGCGCTGGCGAAAGCATATCGTGGAACCGAAGCTCATAGAATTTTCGAGTCTTTGAAATACACGCCGCTTGAGACCGTGCTTGAGCATATCGACGACAAAGAGTTGCAAGACGCCGTTCACTTTATTGCCGAGACCAACGAGATCCCACTTCTGAAAATCATTCAAGATGGCCATGTCGAGTGGGGCTTTAGCTTCCAACATCAGGGCCTGTGGATTCAGGGGCAAATCGATCTTTGGGGTGCGGTGAACGACGAAGTCTGGATTGTCGACTATAAAACGGGATCAAGTGATCACGCCGCAACAGCCTTTGAACAGCTTAAAGCTTATACGTGGGCTCTTCACAAAATGAACTTCATCGCCAAAAACGCTAAAGTTCACTTAGCCGTTGTTTATCCATTCGAAAAAAAGATCAAGACCGAGAAGGGTATTGATTTAAGCCTTTTAGAAAAGAGGTTCTTGGTAGAACCTCCTCTTCCACACTAGTGTCGGAATTTTCCTAATTGCAGTTCGAAACTTGCTTGCAGGTTTCTGGCAGCTTTCAAATAGTCCGCTTCGGAAGGCCATGCTTTGGCTGGATTTAAGAAGCGCGAAGGAATATCGCGGACTTGATTTGGAATGCGCAAACCAAAAACAGGTTCTTCTTGAAGGTCTTCCTCTAGCACCTCATGGTTTTGAATCGCGCGCACGATTTCGCGAGTGATGTTAATCGGAAATCTTTCACCTTTCCCGTAAGGGCCGCCATACCAACCTGTATTCACCAACCAAATGCGAATATCGTATTTCTTCGCATAGTTTGCAAAGAGCTCCGCATACTCCATCGGGTGTCTCAACATAAACGGAGCCCCAAAACACGGAGAGAACGTCGCTTTCGGAGCCTTCACGCCCATTTCAGTTCCTGCGACCTTTGCGGTATAGCCAAGAATGAAATAATCCACAGCCTGTTGCAAAGTCAGTGAACTGATCGGAGGCAAAACTCCAAACGCATCGGCGGTCAAAAAGAAAATATCCTTAGGAACTTTTCCCTCTCCGATTGAAACGCGGTCTTCAATAAACTCTAAAGGGTAACTGGCGCGGCCATTCTCGGTGATCGAAGCGTCGTAAAAATCCACTTCGCGATTGTCGTGATCGAACTTTACGTTCTCTAGGTAAGAGCCAAAGCGAGTGCAGGCTTTATAGATGTCGGGCTCGTTAGCGGCGCTCAGACGGTGAGTTTTTGCGTAACAACCACCTTCGAAGTTAAAGAGTCCACGGTCAGAAATGCCATGCTCGTCGTCTCCGATCAGAGAGGTGCCTTGGTCTGTCGACAAAGTGGTCTTGCCAGTCCCAGACAAGCCAAAGAAAGCAAAACATTCACCGTCAGAATTTTGATTGGCTCCTGCATGCATTGGCAGAATTCCTTGCTCGGGTGCTAGGTAATTCATTACCGAGAACATGCTTTTTTTGATTTCACCCGCGTATTGGGTGCCGGCAATGATGACACATTTTTTATCAAAGCTGGTTGCAATCACTGTGTCCGAACGAGTGCCATACTTAAATGGGTCCACTTCAAAGAAAGGCGCATGTATGATTTTAAAATCTTCATGAGCAAAGGCCTGTTTGCTCTTAAACATGTACTGAGTGAACAGCGCAGCCGCTGGCATCTCTGAGAGGAACTCAATATTCAAGGCGTAGTGGTTGGCTTTGCCAATCGACCGATGAGTCAGAAAGAGCTCTGGCAGCTCATACAAATAAGCCAGAATGTCTTGGTAAAGACGGTCAAAGACCTCTTCACCCATTGGTTTTAGATTGTTTTCCCACCAAATCGTCTTTTCGGTAGTTTCTGTGTGTACAACGTATTTGTCGTCAGCAGCACGGCCCGTGTGTGAGCCCGTAGCGACGATAAGTTCCCCGTGAGGACCTAGTTCAGCTTGTTTTTTAGAAAGCGCTTTCTGCATAAGAAAGCTTTTGTGACAGTTTTTAAAGATAACCGGTCTGATATCGAGAGCAACCGGAGAGGTATCGTCAATGGCTTCACCGTTAATGTGAATTGGGGGGCGCAAGTCCCAGCCGTCAATCTTGTGCGTGATCTTAAATTGATTCAAATCATTGATCAGAGACATTCCATTAACTCCTTTTAAATTGGGAGTATTGCTATGCCTGCTTTTTAAGCCTCTGAATATTGAAAACTGTCATTTGACGAAAAAGTCATTGCTAGAAAAAAAAGAAGCCCGCTGTAGAGCGGGCTTCTTGAGTATTCACACTGTATCTTCCTGAAGACTTATCGGTTGTATTCCGGATTCGTCATCAACGTCAGCTGGTTCAAGAAGCTGGCGTTACGGATCAGCAAGCCGTACTCGCTGTCACGTTCTTGGTAAGCAGTGAAGAACGCTTTTGCGATATTCACGCTGACACGTAAAGTGAACAACTGAAGATCTTTTGCAGCATCAGGTTTACCAGCAAGCTCCGCAGTACGAAGCTTAACTGCTGCATTCAAGCCTTCGAAAGCTGCTTTCTGAGCAGATGCAACCGCAGGCAAGCCTTTACCGATTTCATCAACCCAAGCTGCAAACTTATCAAGACGCGCTTGAGCTTTCTCAGTTTCTGCTTGGTTGCCTTGAGCTTTGATCAATTGCAACGCGATTTCAGTCACAGAGAAGGTCATAGTCTCAATCGTATCCATTTGTGATTCGATAGAGAAGCTAGGCTCTTGTGCCACTTCTTCTGGAGTGACGATTTGGCCATCTTTATTAGCCTCATTCAACGCCTTCAGAAGAGCCGCTTTTGCAACTGCACCTTCTTTAGCTGCTGCTTCTGCCGCAGCCTGGTCTTTAGCATCAACAGCTACAACCGCAGCTGCTTGAGCTTTCACAAGCTTCGTAGCGTCCGCTGTCAAAGTATCAGAAAGGCCCATGAAGAAGCGCTTGCTGTTTGCAGTTTCCAAAATCGTGTTAGCGATCTTAGCGTTGTCCAAAGCCCAGAACGAAATCTTCGCTTGAGAGTTATTAACAGAACCAAGCGGGCTCAAGGCAACACGGTCTGTAGGAGCTTTGCTTCCCAAAGAGCTTCCTACTTTGAACAAGTTTGCGAAGTTATCAGTTTGGCTGATCGCTTCAGCTTCAAGTCCAAGAACCGCAGTGATCGCAGCGTAGCTTGTCAGCAACGACGTGATAGTCACTTCGCCTTGGCTTTCCATCAAACCATCATCAGCAAAGATGCGGCCTGGAAGTTTGTTCATCAAGATACCTGCAATAGTGCCAGTGATAGGGCTTACGCCGTCATCACCCATGAAGCGCTTGTACTTCTCGAAATCTACGAACGAGACATTCAAGCTCATCTCGTCGTACTTCGGCATGCCGATACCTTTCAAAGTCAAGATTTGAAGGGCGATCGCTTTATCAATGTCATTACCGATGCTTTGCAAACGTTCAGAAGTCAAAGCGACATCCGATTGATTACGAGCTTCGATAAAGCCGATAGCTGGTTTCTCAGTACCATCAGCTTGTTGCTGCATGTACGCCACTTTTTCGAAACGAGAGTAGTCCATGAAGCTTTTGTTCGTGCCCGGAGTAGAAATCACGTTGAGCATGAATTTATAAGCTTCGAGTGCAGCCCCAAAATGAGCTGAATCCAAACCGTCTTCGTCCATACCCAAGATAGCGCGGTAGAAAGCTTCATCGTAGAACTGACGCATAGAGAACATCGCAGTGATCGCTGAAGAAATCGCGCTGGATTTATTTGCCCAGTCGAAAGAGAGGCGATCGTATGCGTAACGGCCAACGATGTAACGGTCTTCGTAACCCTTGATGATGTTCTTCACGATCTCAACAGGTGTTGTACCGAAGTCGAAACGCTGACATGTAGGTTCGTATCCAACGTCTTTGTCTGTGCAGTATTGGAACGGCATCAACACAGAACGAGCAGTTCTACCTGTGAAGTTAGACCATCCGTTATCAGCATGTTTGCCTTCTTTACGAAGTTGTTCAGCCTCTGCAGTTACAGACTTCTTGATGTCTCTGATGTGGATGAAGCGTCCAGCAACAAGTTTTGCTTCTAAGCCGTCAACAGAGATAGATTCTTTACCCGCATGCTCTGGACGTACTTCCAACAAACCTGTGTAAGCTGCACGAATCGCGTAAACATCATAAGGTCCAAGACCGTCGTATGTTTGAATGCTATCGTTGATGTAATCCATGATCGAAGAGTAGTTACGAGCAGACTTTTCACCCGCGAAAGTGAAGTTAGCTTTGTCGTAAGAAGCGATGAAGTTGTGAGTCAAACCTAAAGAGTGACCCATTTCATGCGCCAACGTCGTTTTTGTAGAAACTACGAACGCTTCGTCATCAGACATTTTCATGTAGTTCGCGTACATTTCATCGTTGATTACGTCTGCCATTGGGAAGGCGCAACCAGGATTGTTCTTGTAGAACTGAGTCATGCGTACTTGCATGTCATTCAAGGCAGCTTTCTGATTGAGCAAATGTTTTTGCTTCGCAGAAAGTTTTGAACCGTAAGTCGCTAAAACCTCTTTTGCAGTCAAAGACTCAAGCGCAGCTGTGTCGGTAGCGATATTCATCTCGACAGCTTTTTTGAAGATACGCTCGATGTAGCCATCAACAGTTTGGGAAGCGCCGAACTTTTTCTTCGGAGCAGTTGCTGCAGACTTGTCGATTTTCAAAGGCTCTTTGAAAAGTGACTTCTTCAAGCTGATAGCACCCAAGTTCGGAGTGAAACGCTCCGCCGGAGTCGTCTTCGCATTACGAACTGCTTTCAACTGGTTCAAAAGTTTTTGTGCAGCAGGAGCGCCTACGCCCTCAGCAACAGTCTGCTTCTCAACTTCAGTTTTTGCAGCTTCTGCTTTTTTAGTGTCTTCTGCAGTCGCTTTTGCTTTGTAATCCTCAAGACCTTTTTTGAAGTTACGCAAAGTCGTGTAGTACTTTTTGAAGTATTCCAACTGGCTAGCGTTGTTACCGCTGTACACGATCAAAGAGTCCGCAGCAACAACCGCTGAACGAGGATTGATGCCAGGTTGAGAGACACCCAAAAGACCGTTGTCCATTGCGCGATCTACGAACCAAACATAGTTCTTATCCAAGTCACCCAAGTGACCAGTAACACCGTTTTCGCCAACGAACTGAACTGCCAAGTAATTGCCTTCACGTTGAAGTGGAGTGTCTTTGAAGGCTGCTTGAAGCGCCTTGTTCCAATCCGCAATAACCTCTGTAGCAACACGCTTCAAAAGGTCACGACGGTGTGGGTTGTCCATTGGAATACCGCCGACAGTATATGTGAATACCTTGCCGTTACGGAAGTCATGAACAGTCGGGAAGTTAACTTGATCACCTTCACGGCCATAAGAGCCGAAGTCAGAAGGTTTGATCACGCCTTTCGTGAACACACCGTAGTTCAAAGCATTTTGAACATTGAACGGAGTAAGTGGTACGAATGCCTTATCTGTAGAGCCATCGTTTACTTTGAACGAGATACGCTCACGAACTTGTTGAACGAATTGGGTGTTCAAGCTGCCAGAAAGATCGTAGTCGTTCGTTGGGTGGAAGAAGCTCAAGCATGCATAGCTTGGAGCCATCGTCACAGAGTACAAGTAAGAGAAGCTCAAAACACCTTCAGACATACGCATATCTGTATCTACAACAGATTGATTGTTGATGTTCGCAAAGCAGCTTGCATCAGCGTAGAAAGCCAAAGGTGAATCCAAAACTGGAATCGTATTGTTTGTCCAGTTGATAGAAGCGTATTCAGCGGCTTCTTTAGTCGCTGGTACGAACTTAGCGACAGCTAAATTATTGCCGCTAGCATCTTTCGTCTGACGTTTAAAGTATACTACTGGAAGAGAAAGAACCTCTTCGTTTTCCATGCTAGTTGTATTCTTAAAGTTGATAGCACCAACAGTCTTTTGAACTACGATGCGATCGTCTTCAAGGACGAATTTCACCAAATTTAAGGTGCCAGCCATACCACCACGAAGAGTTCCCATTGCTGAAACGTCTTCAAGAGTACGACGGAAGAAGAATTCTTTGTCTTTAATATCTGCAAGACGCAGAGTTTTACGCGGATCCAAAACGCCTGTCGGTTGAACTTCTTCCGGCATTACGTTTTTAGTGATCTTCACAAGTCCTGTTTTATCACCAGAAGTTGCTGGTTTAAATTGAACTGTGTCCGCGCGAGTGCCGTCAGCACCAACAACTGGCAGTTCTGCCTTTTGGTAGTCTACTGGTACGTTAAAGCGACGGATGATGATGCAACCTTCTTGAACATCAGCCGGCAATACTTTCTTCAACTCTGCAGAACACTCTGCAACCTGACCGTTTTCACCTTTAGTGCGGAGAAGCTCTTTTTGAGCTGTCGTCAAGTTAGCTTTAGAAATCTGAGTCACTTCGTAAACGATGAGGCTGTCTGCGTCCAACAAAGTCAAAACGCGAGTTGCTGGGTCGATGTTCAATTTAACATCGATTTGTTGTTGAAGTGTTTGAGCATCCATTACTTTGTTGTTGATACGATCAGCAACAAAGACGCGATCCATTTCTTCTTTAGCAGCAGGATCTGCAGTCACCATAATACGGTCACGAGAATTGATCGAAATTTGGATATGAGTAGCTTTTGCCCACTCAGTCTCTTTCAACTGAAGGCTTGAAGTCTCTTCACCCAAGCTGTTCTTTGTACGTAAAACAACACCGTAGTTTTTAACTGCGAATCTGAAAACAGGAACGTATAGAGGACCAGCACCGCGGCGGGCATGCAAATCCGCCAATTGCTTTACTAGCTTCTGTGTTTTGTTGGCATCGCCACTTGATGTGATTTTCTTTTGAAGAGCCAACTCTTCTTTAGACATCGCAATTTGCTGTTCCAACAAACTCAAGTCATTGATGTTATCAACAACTTTCATAGCTGTTACAGCTTTGCTGTCTACAGTAAACGCAAGCTTAATAGCTTGGTCCGCTTGGCCGGAAACCTCGAGATTGTTAAACATATAACGAAGACGTGATGGCACCTGCAAAGAGTCCACATCGACCGCAACCATTCCTTTTTCATTGGTGGCTCTGGTCGTCTCAGGTTGGCTGAGTTCGCGAACTTCGTTTGTGGTCTTGAGGCTATAGCTGGAATCTTTAGTTCCTACTGTATCCAAGTCACTGATTGCGAAGGTTCCTGCCGCTTCGTCCTCTGCGAATTTCGCTTCACGTGTTTTTGTACACGCGGCGGTGATCACAAGAGAGGCCAGAAGTAGGCTCGTTCCCAACTGTTTTGTGAACATATTTGCCATAACGTTCTCCGTTCCTTTAGTACTGCATGCTCACTTTGGCATAAACCAAAGAGTTGTTTTCATCGATCAACTTATAATTAGACGTGTAACCATCAACCTTGAATACGGAACCTGCATTGGTATGGCCCAAGGTGAAGCCAAAGTGGTCCCCGATAGAAACAGACATTTCTTCTGCGTGTTCAAAAGATTCTTTAAGGACTCCGTTGTAAGTCCATGCATTGATATGGTGGAATTCCGCATCGAAAGAGAAAATGCCCACAGCATATCCGCCCATCAAAACTTGGCGTGATGAGTATTGATTGTTTACTTCACCCGTCAAAGCCGTGTTGTATCTATGGAAGCTGCGGCCGGCGCTGACAGAAGCAGCCAAAGACAAACCAGGAATCAGGTACTCTTCTTTAATAGAAGCCGTCATTTTTGCCGACATGGCAGTCTCGAGATTTTTGATCTCACGACTTTCTTTAGATTGCGGAATCGTAACAGTCACAGAGGGACTGAGTTTGATTTTTGACAATTCCCAACCTTTAAAAGAGTTAATCCAAGCGATATCGTTGAAATCGCTGGCGTCCTCTTCGGCACGGAGGTCTTCAGAGAAAGTAAAATACAGGCTTGTTTTACCGTAAGCCCATTTGTAGCTCGGTAAAAACTCATAATCGTTGGATTCTGACAGCGATCCATCCTTAAAGTTGTTAAGGCTACGGGTTCTGGATGCAGAAAGCATAATAGAGAAAGGGGATGGTGGTGTTTCAGGCTTAGGAGCCACCACAGTAGTTGCAACTGTTGCAGTCGGTTTTGTATTAGCCACAGCGACAACTGCGGGCTTGGTAGCCGCCGGAGCAGCCGTTTTATTGCCTTGAGCATAGCTTGATGCGCTTGAAATGAGCATCAAACCCAAAAGAGCAAAAAATGTAATCGCCGACGTCCTAAACTGCATATAGTTACTTTCCGGGAGCTGGGCTCCGCTCGAATGCTGTATTGCATGGTTGGTGCCGTCTCAATTGGGGACGAAATGCAACCAATCGCACCTGAGCTTGGGGGCCTGGCGAAGAAATATACAGGGGACGATCTGCGGAAGTTTAGATTTCCTCGCATTCTTCAAGCAGATAGGTTATCTGTATGGGCCAATTGGTCTCATTTTGACACGCGTAATATATACATATAAGGTTCAAACCTTGGGTGGCTAAAACCCACCGGAGGAAGTTTTTGGGGCGACTTATTATTTCATCAACCGGTAAGAAGTTACTGACGCTGACGCTCTTGTTCAGTTCCTTGATTACCCTCATTGTGACTGTGATCCAGCTTTACGTGGATTTTAATAACGAGGTGGATCACCTCGATAAGCGTTTCCATGAGATCAACGACGTTTTGAGTGAGTCACTGACGGCCTCTACGTGGGCTTTTGACCAAAACCAAATCCAAAAACAGCTTAAAGGGATTCTACGCTTCGAGCAGGTTGCCAAAGTTCATTTGGCGGTCGAAGGTTTCCGTGATTTTGAATTTGCAAATAATGTGGCTCCAGATGGTCCAAAGAAAACGTTGCCACTGAATTATGTCGATGCCCGGGGCTCGCATGATATCGGTCTTCTGACCGTGACCTTTACGATGGAACAGATCTACGGAGGCCTTATTCAGCGGGGTATGATCATGCTCCTGAGTAACTTCTTAAAGACCTTGTTAGTTTCGTTCTTCATTCTCTATATTTTTAATCGGTTAATTACGAAACCATTCCGAGATCTTGCGGCTCGTGCCCGAGAGGCCTCGATTGCTCAGGCGGGCTTGATTCAGCCTCAGGATCTTGAAGGCCGTCCAGCCTCTTCGCGCGGTCATAACGAGATCGACGAGATGGCGAAATCGATTGCACTCATGCATAGAAACTTCCAGGGTTCTTACCAAGCCCTGAAGATGAGCGAAAACCGCTTCCGCGATATCATTGCGGATAATTTTGACTATGTCTTTGAAACCAATATTGATGGCGAGTACACATTCGTCAGCTCGAATGCGGCCGAGACAGATCCTTTGAAGAAGCTGGTCGTTGTCGGTCAGTCCTTGTTCCAATTGCCTTTAG
This sequence comes from Bdellovibrio sp. HCB337, assembly GCF_047302465.1. Taxonomy (GTDB): domain Bacteria; phylum Bdellovibrionota; class Bdellovibrionia; order Bdellovibrionales; family Bdellovibrionaceae; genus JACMRP01. The sequence goes on from NZ_CP178621.1 coordinate 785,634, forward strand.
AAGAAGATCTCAAAGAGGCTTTGAAAGCCCAAGCCAAAATTCAAGACTACGCGTTGCCATTCCCACGTGGGTCTGAGCGCCACCATTACAATTTGAATATCAATCCGGTGTATGACCTTGATAACAAGTTTGTGGGCTATCGTGGTCTTCTGACAGAGGTCACAGAAACCGTTCTTTCTAAAGAGCGTATCGAAAAACAAGAAGATCAAATCCGTCATATCCAAAAAGTCGGCTTGATCGGTGAGCTTGCTGCAGGCTTTGCTCATGACTTCAATAATATCTTGGCGATCATTCTTGGCAACGTGGCGATTCTAAACCGTGTTGTAACACCAGAGAACCCGACCGTGACCAAAGCCGTAACGGGCATTCAAAGTGCGACTGTTCGTGGTCAGAATTTGATCCAAAGAATTTTGACGTTCGCTCGTCGTCAAGGCATCGAAACGAAGCCTGTGGATTTGGCATTCGTTATTACTGCGATGTCCGAGTTAATCCAAGTAGCCGCATCGAAACGCACGAAAGTGAATTTGGATGTGCCTAAGAACTTGTGGCAAGTGCGTGTGGATGTCAGCAGCTTTGAAAACGTGCTGATCAATCTTGCGATCAATGCCCGCGATGCAATGCCTGAAGGCGGGGATTTGACGATCGGTCTTGCGAATAAAACTCTGACTGAGAATACGGATTTCTGTGTAGCCGGGGACTATGTGACAATCACAGTGACCGATACGGGAATTGGTATTCCAGAAGAAATGCATGAAAAAATCTTTGAACCATTCTTTACAACGAAAGAAGAAGGTCAGGGAACGGGGCTGGGCCTCAGCACCGTATTGAATTTCGTGCAACAAAGCTATGGTGCTGTGACTGTTGATTCAAACGTTGGCCGTGGCACAAGCTTCACCATCTATCTACCTCGTTATCAGGAATCTGCTTCGTGAATTATACAGGAAAAGAAATCATCGTTTTTACCGACGGTGCCTGCTCGGGCAATCCTGGCCCTGGTGGCTGGGGAAGTGTCGTGCTTTTACCAACAGGCTCGGTTCAAGAGCTTGGTGGCGGAGACTCCTCTACAACCAACAACCGCATGGAGATGCACGCTGTCGGAGCTGCCTTAGAGCATTTGGCAGACACGCCCGGCGATATCATTATCTATACGGACTCTACGTACGTGATTCGTGGAATTACCCAGTGGGTATGGGGTTGGAAGCGCAACAACTGGCGCACAGCTGAAGGCAAAGACGTCTCTAACAAAGACATTTGGCAGGATCTATTTGCTCTTGTCGTTAAACGCAAAGACTTGGGCAAGATCCATTGGAACTACACTCGTGGTCACATGGGCACGCCAGGCAATGAACGTTGCGACGAAATTGCTGTGGGGTTTTCGAAGGGCTATCGTGTGTCTTTGTATGTGGGTCCACTTTCTGGATATGGTATCGACATTTTAGATTTGCCAGAGCATGAAGAGTTGCCCGAAATGAAGCCCAACAATAAGGGCGAGAAAAAAGTGGCTTATTCTTACCTTAGCAATATTGGTGGAGTGGTCATTCGTCACAAGGATTGGGGTTCTTGTGAGCGCCGGGTGAAAGGACAATCCGGAGCGAAGTTTAAAAAAACCATGTCAGAGAATGAAGAACAAGAAGTTCTCAAATCTTGGGGGCTCTCAGGAGCTGCTATCAAAGAATCCTAAATGTTGGTCAGAATATTTTCGACCTCGTCCAGAACTCTTTACCACAGTGTTTTAATCGTTATTAAATCCTAATAGCTGCAGATTCAGAACGAATTCCAACCAATTGCATTTGAAACTTGCTGTCGTTGGGCGTAAACACCCATCAAAAAGCCACACAGATTTTCGTTGATATTTCGAACAGTACACACCGATCAATTCAACATCAAAGTTGTACGTTTCATCAAAGAGGTACGTGTATGGAAGTAAGTAAGCTTGCGCTTATCAATAAGATTGAAAGTTCTAAAGGGCACGTGATGATTTTAACATTGGGAGTTCTAGTCACCTTAGGCGTCGTGATGCCTTTAGGGCTAGGGCAATTGACTCAGTCTAATCAGACCTACAAGAGTTTCCGCGTTGTTGGCGCAAGAGACTCTTTAGTCAATCAAGTTAGAAGGTACTCTTCGATTGGATCTACATTTCGAGCAAGCTTAGACCCAAGTCTTCCAACAGGAACGAACTCAGCATTGAATAGTTGTATCTTTGGTGGCTTGGTTCCATGCCAAGGTGGCGTAGAGCAACCAATCTCTCTCTATTATCCGGTCACGTCGGAAACCGGAGTAAAATCTTTGAAAGTATTGGCGGGCTCGGGCCCTCACGGTTCCATTCCAGCACAACCTGCTTTTTACAATTTGAAAGGTGCACCTTGTGCTGAAGACATTAAGGTAGCCGATATGAATTGTCCTTTTGAAGTCTTTGCTAATTTTGTAGCGACATGCACAGGAGGAGCCGCTTCGTGTGTGACTGCGGAATCCATTTCTGTTCGTTATACTGTTCGTGTAGCTCCGAGTCTTTCTGGAATTTCACTTGGGACCTCATTAAATACTTTATCTCTGGCAAGTGTCAGCCAAGCCGCGCCAGCAGTGACTCGCGAGCAAATATTGCCAGGATCCACAGACAGTACTTCAGGCAACGTGATGGTTACTATTTTAGTGATAGAAGATGCAGAGCCACCACCAGATGTCGCGACAAGACCCGTGATTGATCCTGCAATCATTGCAGCAGTTCAAGCCGGTGGAGTTCGCGATTCTAAAATCATCAGTATGTTAGCCCTTGCGTTTCAAGCGGCTGGCTTCACAGATCCGGCGTTCATCACGTCAGTGACTCAAGCGGGGATCAGACAGTGGGATGATTCTGATAAAGGTGATTTTACCAGAATTATTTCTGCGATTGCAGGTGCAGGTATTACAGATGTTGAAAGTGCTAGTTTGATTGCAAAGGCCGGTATCACAAGTCCAAGCTGGGCTCAGATTGTAGTCCAATCTGGAATTACCAATGCCTATTTGGCTGGCGAGTTGCAGGGTGCTGGCATCAAAACTCCGGTCCAACTTGCAGCAGTTGTTGGCGCCGTTGTTGGAGTGGGCAATGCGCAAATTGCCGCTTCTATAGCAAAAAATGGAGTGACCGACGCTTCAATAGCGAATTCGATCTGGTCAGCAGTTTCTTCGCTGGGGCACTATGATATCGCAGAAACTATTATTGATGGCGGAGTCATTGATCCGGTGAAAATCACATCTATTATTAAAGCCGTTTCGGGAATTCCAAACGAAGAAGTCGCAGAAGAGCTTGCTGAAAGAGGTGTCACCGATCCTTCGTTGGCAATGACTCTTTGGAATATCGTCTCTGTGATTCGTGATGAAGACGATGCGGCAGAAATCGCAGCGTCAGGAATTCGAGATCCAAGTATTGCTCAGGCAAGAGTTGAGCAGTATTTGTCAGAGCAAACCACAACAACGTCAAATGTCAGCAATTCAGGCTCAAACTCGGGTTCGAGTACACCAACGTCGACAGGAACAAGTTCGAGTTCCGGGTCGAGTAACACTACAACAACTACTTCGAGTGGTACTGGTTCTGGTCCGAAACCATTGCCTGCGAGCATGACATTGATTTCAACTTGCACAACCGGGTGTGGTACGCCGCTTTTTTAAAAAATGAATAGTAAACTTGCGCAAAGAGGGTACACCCTCATAGAAATTATACTCTCTTTGGCTGTGACATCAGTATTAGTACTGATTGTGGCACAGGTATCTCAGGATATAATTAAAGACGTACAAAGAAATAACCTTGTCGCTGCCCGGGACCAAGTGGTGGCGACATTCCGTCAGAGTTCCGGAAGTATCAATATTCTACGAGCGTCCTTGAGAGCTGCTTCCAATACTCAATTTCGCGATTGTGTTTGTGGAACCGGAGCGGGTTGTGTCAGTGCTCAAAATTATCCCTTTGTATTGTATGAAAATGATGGAGCTGGCTTACCAATATCGACTTACTTTGATGCCAATGGTCTTCCTTGTGATAAAAATCAGCGCAGTTGTCTCGTTGAAATCACAACTTACTTTGTGGCTCAGTGTATGCCGGTCTTACCAAGCTCAGATCCGCAACCTCCTGCTAGCTGTGTCGGGGTGCCGGTCGAGTTTATTGGCGTATTTTACAACGTTCATCAAAATCCACTTACTGTGGACCAAGGCAATGTCATTAAACCCGTGGCTGGTGCCGTTTTCACGCAAGCAAATTTGCTGGCGCCAACGGGATCTGGAGTCTGTCCATGAAAAACAAGGGGTTTGCACTTCTTGAGTTGATGATTGCATTTGCGATTTTGGCAACGGTCGTTTTCGTTGCCCTTGAGTATTCCAATATCATGCGCAAAAATACTTCGCTTAGCAGGACCGTCGGCACGCGGGACCGTATTCTTTCGGCAGTTCGTAATTTTGCGGGTATGCCGGCGGCCCTTCGCAACAGTATGCGTGCGGCTTTAGCAGGAATTCCAGCGAATCCAAGATTGTTGGCGTGTGCCGGGGGAAATCCTTTGAACTCCTGTCAAACCGGAGTTGTCTATCCATTGACTCTTTATGCACCACTAGTTGTGCGTTCGCCGACAGGCGTGATTCTTGGAATTCAGGCAGTATCAGCACCGATAGGAAGTGCGACACCAATGCGCTTGGACACCTTTGGCGTTCCTTGCTCTACGCCGGGCCCTGACTGTCCGCTGTTGGTATCGACTTCATTTCGCGCGCAGTGTGGGCCACCACTCAGAGATGCGTCGGCACCACCTCCCACGCAGGCAGACTTGGTTCCGCAAGCGATCTGCACAGTGGCCGATGTGATTGAAGTCACATATTCTATTCAATTGGATCCAGGCATCTCTTCAGCGGACGCAAGTCTAAGTAGTTTTATCAGTCCTGTAACAGGATCGGTGACAACGCCAGTGGCTGCGATTTCGGGAAACCTGCCACAGTAGTTTTATTGAACTGTGGTGCAGGTTTGTTGCAAGAGACCTTTTTGGATATTGCGCTTAAAGAGATTTGCAGTAAAGCCGTTGATCATCGTGCTGGAAGTCGCAGTCAGGTCATCGTTTACGTTGGTCGCTAGGTAAGCGTGTTGGTTCCATACAGAGCGTGTTGGCATCCAAGCACGATCACTGGTCGGTGTATAGACACGAAGACCGGTGATAAGCTTTGCCTTCGCTTTGTCATCTTCATTTTGGTAAAGGTTATTCACGTTATAGTTGTTAGAGACAACAACGAGTTCTGCGTATCCATCACCAGTAACGTCAGCCACAACTGGATACTCTAGCAGAGTCCAAGAAGGGTTGATTTCGGACCAAATGATGTTCAAATTGTTGCTGCCATCCATACCATAGATACGAATGTAGTTTTCATCGGCATAGATGATTTCAGGCTTACCGTCGCCGTTAAAATCAAAAGAGGTTAAACCCGTAATTAAAGACGAGCAGTCTTGAGTCACGCTGCCTGCGACTTTTTCACCGCGTGCATTGAAGATCGTGAGTGACTTACCAGTCGCAACCGCAATTTCAAGAGTGCTAGGAACACCATCGAAATCTCCGATAGTTGCTTGGCCACCGCCAACAATTGGATTTTTATTGGCATCATAGCGGCAGATCAATTCTGAGTGCTCTGAAAGAGTTTTGTCGGCAATCACTTCGCCAGTCAAACCGTTGTAGATAGAGAAAAAGCCGCCACCAGTGACAACAACTTCAATACCTGGAACATCTGGTAAAAGATCCGCCGTCGCAGGAAGACCGCTGCGCTTGAATTTCCAAAGGTAGTTTCCGTTTGTATCCATTGCACCGGTTGTACCGATGATTTTGAGCGCGCTGTTAGCAGCATTAGAAAGGCTAACGGCATAAGTAGAGCAGCTTGTAGTGACTTCAGCTAAGCGCGTGTGAGCCAAAGGCGTCTTATCGCCGGCTTCAGTTAAGATCCAGCTGCCAGCAATGATTTCAGAGCGGCCATCACCGTCGATGTCAGCTGCTGCGAAACCTGCGCGACAATTATTAACGCTCGTTAAGCCTGTACCAGTGAAATCCAAATTATATTCCCAGCGAAGACTGCCATCATAATTCAAAGCAATGACTTTCTTGCCAAGGTAATGAAGATAGACAATTTCAGTTTTACCATCTTTATCGATATCTACTAAAAGTGGAGCCGTCGATGCATATGGCATCAATGCGTCTGCAGAAACCGAGAATTTAGCAGCGCCAGTTTTGCCATTCAAAACACGTAGAACCCCTTTAGCGCTATAAGCAGCTTTTTCATAAGAAACAAACGCGATCTCTGGGATTTTATCGCCATCAAGGTCACCAACAACAGGTGAGGCCATGACTTGATCATATGCTGGCTGTGCATCGTTTGCGTAATCCCAAGCGTAAAGAAGCTTAGGTTTTACCTCGTCAGCCTCAATCTTGCGGCACATAGGAGGAGGTGGAGCTTCTTGGCTATCATTAGAAGCAGACTCGAATTTAATCTCTTGTTGAAACATTTGATTTGCGCAGTTTTGATACGAAACGATCGTAACTGCGGACAAGATAAGTAAGGTGGCAACGGACTGCTTCTTCATACAACGACCCCCGACACTATTAAGCATAAGCAACTTACGGGCCGTTTGAATAGCCCGTAAAATTGGAACCACACACTAAGATCTAGACACTGACTAATATGTAGTAAACGCGCGGGAGCCCTTAAGAAAACTGGGTTTCTCTCGGAAAAGCCCGTTTTTTTGACTAGAAGATCGTCATACCGAAATCTATTTAGGCCCGAAGTTAAGGTTTACAGAGCCAATAGCGCCTGTGAAAACCAGCTTTACGGGGTGACCATCTAAAGAACGAGCCGCCACAGGGAAGCTAATCGTATAGGGTGTCGCAAACGAGGTATGGTAGTGATAGAGGCTTTGAACCTCGCGAGTTAAGAGTTTGATCTTCGTGACCTTACCCTCATAGCGTTGGCCGTTGGCATCCAGGAAGACTTTCCACAGAGTTTTGCTCTTATAAAGATCATCCCATTTTCTTTCAGGCGAATAGAAGCTTACAAAAACCTGTGTTTCTTGAGCCATACGGTTTTCTGCCAGCTTCTTTTCGTTGTCGTAGTTCACTTGGTCCCATTGAAAGAGACGAGCATTTTGATCGACTTGAGCAAGGGCGGCTTCGCTGCCAAGAAGAGTGGCATGAACCGTAACCGTGTTGTTCAAGCCATTGTAATCTTCGATATGGTCACTCCATTTATCGACGACATCTTCGTAACCGTCTTGGCTTATGATATTTACACCGGCACGATTTGTGATCATCGAAGAAGCGCAAGCAGCTAGTAAAAAGGTTGTCGATAGCAGAATTCCAACATGCTTCATTATTTTTCTACTCCAGCAAGGAATGTTCTTAAGTCCTGATAAACCTGTTCACGAACAATGTCATTATAGACTTCATGTCTGGCATCTGGGTAGATTTTAATCTCTTTTTCGGTGCTCCCCAGGTTTTCAAAAACCTTGATGGCTTCTGCAGAGCTAATGACAGGATCTTTGTCAGAGATTTGGAACAAAGTTTTAAATTTAATCTGCGAAGCTCTTTCTTGGATGAATGGGAAGCTATCCATGAAACCTAAATAAACTCCGGCACTAATGCGGGCGTGGCGATAAGGATCTTGTTCAAGTTCGCGGATGACATCCGGATCGCGAGTCACGTGTTCATTCGTGATCTCATTCCACAAAGTCAAAGTCGGCACAAGTTTATTCAACCATTGAGCGCCAACCTTTTTGAAAGCAGGAACGTGGACGCCAATTCCGAAAAGTGGAGAGCTTGCGACCAAGGCACTTGGCTTGAATTCTGGGTGCTTCATCAGAGTTTTGAATTGCACCAAGCCGCCCATCGAATGGCTAAGTAAAACGACAGGTCCGTTTTTAACTTTAGTATTTTCCATCACCATTTTCAAAAACAGGGCATAGTCATCGCAATAGGCATCGAAACTTGGCGCGTATCCGCGCGCACCCTCAGAGTGACCGTGACCGCGCATATCCCAAGTGTAGATGGTCCAATTTTCGTCTTTTAATGCATCAACGACACGGTGATAAGAGCCTGTATGCTCACCATGGCCGTGAGTGATGATGATCGTCCCACGTGGATTTGGCTTTTCCCACACTTGAAAAAAAAGACTAGCGCCGTCAGCGCCCTTAAAACGACCTTCTGAAATTTTGTATTGATTTTGTGCCATGCTACCTGCCTGGCTCTATTTTGGCGAACTTACCTGAGGCCGCGCAACAAAATTGTGTCTTTCGCTTTCGGATCTGTTCGTCTTTCGCCATCAAGGACTTTTACCTGAGGGACGAAAGGATAGTCCAAGTTATAGTGAATGCCTCGCGACTCATGACGACGAAGGGCACAGGTGACGGAAAGGTCCGCCACAATGGCGATATTTCTGAGCTCCAAAATGTCGCTATGAATTTTGAAGTGAGAGTAGTATTCGCGCACTTCGTTCAAGATATTTTTCAGGCGATGCTGAGCGCGCTCAAGACGTTTGTTTGAACGTACAATCCCCACGTAATTCCACATCAGGCGACGGATTTCTTCCCACATGTGAGAGATCACAATCATCTCGTCATCGTTGGATTCTTCAGGATAGTGCCACTCTTTAGGATCGTGTTCACAAACCTTCAAATCATTCAATTCATTCCCAAGAACATTGCTGGCGTTGTGAGCCATGCACAAACATTCCAAGAGGGAATTTGAAGCCAAACGATTGGCGCCATGAAGACCCGTGCACGCTGTTTCGCCGATCGCAAGAAGCCCTGGAATATCCGTTCTGCCACTCATGTCCGTTAAAACTCCGCCACACAAGTAGTGCGCAGCTGGCACCACCGGAATCGGCGTTTTGGTCATGTCGATTCCGTATTCAAGGCATTTGCTGTAAATGGCAGGGAAGCGTTTTTTAAGGAATTCTGCATCCTGTTTTGTCATGTCCAGAAAGACACAATGAGCACCGGATTTTTTCATCTCGCCGTCGATAGAGCGAGCCACGATATCACGTGGGGCAAGGGATCCCAACGGATGATACTTGCGCATGAAAGCTTCGCCTTGGGAATTGATGAGTTCTCCGCCTTCACCACGCAAAGCCTCAGAGATCAAAAAGTTGCGAGCTTCAGGATGATACAAACAAGTCGGGTGGAATTGCATGAATTCCAAATTGGAAATGCGCGCGCCCGCTCGGTAAGCCATGGCAATTCCATCCCCAGTCGCGCCACTCCAGTTGGAGGTATAAAGATAAACTTTGCCGGCGCCGCCGGTAGCTAGAACCGTCGATTTGCCAAGGAAGGCCTCGACCTCTCCCGTTGTTTTATTCAACGAGTAAGTTCCCACACAACGCGTGGGACTCATGTCGTAAGTGTTGACTTGTTTATTGATGATTAAATCGATAGCAAAATGATTTTCTAAAAGTTCGATGTTGGGATTTTCACGGACTCGTTTTAAAAGAGTGCGATGAACTTCGTGTCCGGTCTGATCTTCGAAGTGCAAAATGCGTCGGAAAGAGTGTCCGCCTTCGCGCGTCAAATCGATGGAATTCTCCTCGTTGTCAACGCCTCGACGAACGTCGAAATGAACTCCCCAGTTTAGCAAATCCTGAATGCGATCAGGGGCTTGGTTCACGAAGTTTTCCACGACCTCGACCTTGCAGAGGCCAGCTCCAGCGGTCAAAGTGTCCTGGATGTGATTTTCAAAACTGTCTTCGCGGGCCATGACTGCAGCGATGCCCCCTTGGGCCATGTCAGTGTTGCTGTCGGTGGCTTTTTCCTTGGAAAGAATGACGACTTTCCCTTGAGAGGACATTTTCAGAGCCAATGCGAGGCCTGCTAAACCAGAACCGATAATCAAAACATCACAGCGTCGAGTCTTCACTTTGTCTCCCTGGGCATTCCCAGAATTTCCCTAGTCTAGCTCAGAGGAGGCCGCCCCTCAAAAGCTAACTGCTGAGAGAGGTTTTTAATGCTCTTTATTGCCTTTGGCAAAGGACTCTTGCTTGATTCTTACCGGTTTCTAAATCTACAATGTATTCAATAAGCTATGTGCATGGCAGCGTGTGGCTGGGTTGGACCCAAAGTACCGATAAAGCAGGGAAAGCAAAGTAAATATGAAATTGAAACTCCTGATCACGATTCTGGTGTTGGCAGCTCTTTTTTCAGGAGTGGTTCTTTGGCGCGTAGATAGATTTGTTTTTGGGGACCGTATGGCGTGGGCGGAAGCGCAAGCACGCAGTCAAGTTTCTTCGATCTCTCAAGCTATCAATTCAGAAATTCAATCTGCCCGTCGCATGTTGGGCACAGTCAGCAATGATTCTTTCAAACGTGAAACTGCGAACTGGAAAGCTTTCCAGCCGTACTACGCTCTTGCTTTGATGACGAATCAAGGTGGATCATTGGGAATTTCGCGCATGGTTTCGAAAGCGGATTCACCTGCTGCGGCTTGGACTGCAAATGAACTTAGTCAGTACATCGGCTTCATGGGCAAAGAGCTCGAAAGCCGCGGCACTGTTTTGTTACGCGCTTTCAAAGATCCAGAGAAGAACCACCACATTGCCGTGATCTTTGCGGGTGGCGGAAATGCTTACATCTTGGTTGGTTCCGGCGAAAACTTTCAGTCTTTGATTGAATCGCAAAAAGGATCTTTGAGTTCTTTCTCGATTATCGCCAGTGATGGATTGATGATCGGTCATCAAATGCAAGATTATATTGGCAGCGTGATGAGCGACAGCACGATGCTTAAAGAAATCCGTTCGACCGGGGCTTCTCATGGACTGGGCGCTTACATGCAGGGCAAAGATCAAATTTTTGGTATGTACGAGCTGGTACCAGGCACAAACACTTATGTGATTTCGACAGTGCCGATTGCGGAGCTGATGAAAGGCCGTTTGTCTTTGGCTTGGCAGTTTGCGTTCATGTTGATCGGTTTGTGCTTTATCGGAGCTGCGATTTATTTCTGGCAAGAAAGAAAAGCGGCTTCGTTACCAAGTGCTGCGCCTTCAACACCGGCACATGTGATGGTGGCCGCGACTCCGGCGCCTTCACCAAAAACTTCTTACTCTCCGGATCTGACGCCGCCGCCAAAATCTCCGAAAGATATTCCGACAGCACCGATGCCGGCGCCAAAGCCAGCGCCGGGACCTTCTGTGGTCACTGCCGTTGAGAATCTGGCGGCTCCAATAGCTCCGAAAAAAGATTTAGCATCGATGGCGCCTGCAGCGGCGCTTCCGTCGGTACCGATGGCTCCGCATGAAATTCAAGCCGAGAAGAACGAAGCCTATCGTCAAGTAGCGACGGCACTTGGCCAAGAGTTGCGCGCGCCTTTAGCGTCGATTCTTGGATTCTCGCAAATGGTATTGGCAAAAACGCAAGAGCCTGAAGTCGTGCAGGCTGTAGAATCTATTTTGCGTGAAGCGCGTTCTTCGCGTGATGTTCTGGAAAAACTTTACACTTTCTCGGGCGAGCGCAGTTCTGAAAAAACAGAAGCGCGCATCGAAGGACCTTTGATGCAGGCTTTGAAAAATCTCGAAGCGAAGATTCAGCAAAAAGGCGTGAAGATCGAAAAAGATTTCAAAGAGACCTCACCATGGCCGATGGCAAATGCGGAAGTGACTAAAGCCTTCGAAAATATTTTGACGAACTCCATCGAAGCGATGGAGCGTATGCAAGACAAGGTAATCAAGATTTCGACCTGGGAAAGCGGCGAAGGTTTGCACGTGCAAGTGTCCGATACGGGTGAAGGTATCGAGATGGATAACCTGACGAAGGTATTTGATCCGTTCTTCACGACGCGTTCTTTTGCTCAGCACGTGGGCTTGGGACTTCCGGTTGTTGTTGGAATTTTGAAAGAGCATCAAGCGCAAATTCAGATTCAGTCTCAGCGGGGTAAAGGCACGCAAGTGAATGTCGTATTTGCTGCTGTTGCCAAGAAAACCGATGTAGCCGCAAACGGGTTGCCGAAACCACCGATGCCTCCACCGGTTCGAGCTTCTGAGTTGCCGGCAGATTTGCCAAAGGTCAGTGCGCCAAGCCACGAAGATGTTGCTGTTCACGAGGCCGCTCAACAAGAAGTAGCACAAGCAGCGCCGAAATTGACAGATATGAATGTGGATAGCCTGTTGGAACTTTCTGGCGATGATATGCCTTTGCAGTTTTTAGATGGCCAAGGCTTTGACGAGCCGCCACCGGCAATACCGTTGCCACAAGCCGCGGTACCGAAGCCAACAAAACCTGCAGTGGCTCCGCCGCAAACAATGACACCACCGACGGAGGAGATTCCAGAAATGAAAGAAACACCTGCAGAAGAGATGACCGTGTCGATGTCTCCGCCGCCAAAAGCTCCGCCTCTGACTCCGCAAACGCCGTCAGCCATTCCTCAGGCCATTGCAGCTGAGCGTGTAGCTGTAGCAGATAACGAAAAGACCGCAGTGATGACGCCTCCGGCGTTTACTGGTGAGAGTGAAGACGAACAAATTGCTGATGCAACTCGTATAGTGCCTTCGGTGGTGATTGATAAACCGGCAGCTCCGCCAATGATGACGAAGAAAACAGAGTTGGATTCTTACAAGGTCGAAGTGCGCAGACCTGGAAAGAGGACTTAATTGAATATTCGAGATCATAGTTCGCAATTTAGCATCTTTGTGTATAGTACAGATGTCGATCAGGGCGCCTCTGTAAAGGTGTCGTTGTCACAAGCGGGCTATGATGCCTATTACATTCAAGAGATGGAAGTCTTCCAGCAACGCTTGAAAGAAATGACTCCGCATTTGGTGGTCTTCTCGACAACGTCGGTGCAAGGGATTCTTAGTGATTTTGTTAACAAGGTTCTCGAGGTCAGCCCTGAAATTAAATTGATCGCCATGGCCGAACCTCAACAGTTCGAGGCACTTTCCCAATACAACACTCTGGGTTTGGTCGATATCGTTTCTTTAGAAGGCCCAAGTTTGGATATGCGCGCCGTGTGGGCTGTGGACCAAACTTGTGAAACTTTGTACCTAACATATCAGAACGAGCAACTTTTCACCGATTGGAAAGAGGCGCAAGGTCAAAAAGATAAACTGCAACAGCAAGTTAACGATCAAAAAGCCGTTCAACAAGAAACCAGTCAAATGCTGGTTTCAAATCGTGTTGCGGACTATCGTTCTTCACAAAGTAAAGAGGAAGTGCTGCAGAAATATTTTGAACGTCTTGAAAAAGTGCCGGCAGTGTATTTCAAATATCTTACATCAGTGCGTTCTTTCGTGGCGACTCATGCTTCGGGATTCTCTTCTCAGCAGATTCAAGGAGTGGGTTGTCAGCTAGAAGGTACGGATTTAGAAAGTTTGAATACGCAAATTACAGTGGGATTGTTGCCGCCGATTATGATGGAGATGTTGCAAAAAGTTTTCCAAATCCAAACTTCGCGGGTGTTGCCTTTGTTTGTGCAAAACCAGCTTGAAGGCGTTGTGATCTACTCGGGGGATCTCGGCAAAGCCGATACTTTGAGAGTCGGGGAAGAGTTCAGTCTTTTTGCTCTTTGCTATTCTTATTTCTGTCTCGAGAAAAAAGTTGAAAGCCTTGATGTGATGGATTTCGTCACGGATCTTTACAATCAAAAATTCTACGTCGACAAATTGCACGAAGAGCTAGAGCGCTCTCGTCGTTTGCAACAACCCGTGTCTGTTTTGAAAATCTCGATTGATGATTTCTTCGAGATCGAGCAGACCCTGGGCTCTAATGTTCGTGATGAAGTTTTAAAAACTATTGGGGACTATGTCCGACGCACGATTCGTACGAATGATTTTGCCTGCCGTACGCAGGTGAATGAGTTTGGGGTGATTCTTCCTCACTGTCACAAAAAAGGCGCAGCGCTTTTGGGCGAACGTCTTCGTCGCATTGTCGAGAGCAGCGCGATTTTGGATAGTGGCGTGAAAATTTCTATCAGCGTCGGGGTCAGCGAGTATCCGTCTTTGGCGGACTCCGTGGGAAGTTTGGATGAAACCGCTACCAAAGCCTTGATGCACATCATGGAAAAAGGTGGCAACCGTATTTGTCTGTTTAAGCCTTCGGGAAACTTTACGCCGGAATTTGAAGTGGTAGTCGATTAGGGAGCTCTTTCGTGGAAATGTATCGACGCACATTTGCGGAAATTAATTTAGATCATATCGCGCACAATTTTGAGGCGCTGAAGCAAGCATTTCCCCAAGCGCCGTTTCTTTGTCCAATGGTCAAAGCCAATGCCTATGGCCATGGCGACGTCGCTGTGGCTCGCTGTCTTGAGCAAGTAGGTGCTAAGCATCTTGGTGTTTGTCTGATCGAAGAAGGCTTGCTGCTTCGTCGTGGCGGAGTGAAGGCCGAGATTTTGGTTTTCCGTGGTTTCGACCGCGAAGGTGCCGAGCAAATGATTCAGCACAATCTGACTCCGGTGGTTGCAAGCTGGGATCAGCTCGAGGCTATTCAAGAAGTTGCAAAAAAAGCTGTCGGCATTCATTTGAAATTTAATACCGGGATGAATCGCTTAGGTTTTCATCCTGAGGAAGCTCAGGATCTTTTCGAAGCATGTTGGCAAAATACTAAAATCCGTGTTCAGGGGATTCTGACTCACCTTTACAACGGTGAAGATGCGGCTGACGCCCTTGGTGACAGTGCCGAGCAGTTGATGGGGATGGAGCACGTGATCAGTGTTTTCAAACCTCTGAATCCGGTCGTACATACTTTGAATTCGTCGGGAATTCTCAGTCACCTGGCGGCGCGCGCGGGAAAACAAACTTCACATCCGTTGATGCGCGTGAATTGGGGACTACGTCCTGGGCTGATGATCTATGGTTACAATCCATTGAACGATCCCAAGCTTTTGCCTTTGAAACCAGCGATGACTTTGAAGTCGGTCGCGTCGACTTATCGCGAGCTAAGTGCCGGAGAAGTCGTCTCTTACGGTGGCACTTGGACTGCAAGAAAAGAGTCTGTCATTGCCGTCGTACCTATCGGATATGCAGATGGCTACCATCGAATTTTGTCTAACAAAGCTCAGGTGCTATTTGCTGGACAGAGAGTTCCCGTCGTGGGCAATATCTGCATGGATTTTTTAATGTTGGATGTGACTGAAGCTGTGAAAAATAAAAACCTCAAAGACTTCAAGGATCAAGAGATCATTTTGTTTGGTCAAGATCATGAAGGTCAGGTGCTGTCTCCGGAAGAATTAGCCAAACATGCACAAACTATCACTTGGGAAATTCTCACAAGTGTTGGTGAGCGTGTGCCGCGCGTTTATACCGGAAGCTGGGCCAAAAAATTAGGAGTTGAGATTTGATTCAAAAACTCGCCCGTTACACAGATGTCCTGCTAGAGACTTTCCGAGATTCAATCACAGGTGTGGTGAATGAAGTAGGTATGGTGGTTTTATTCATGACCACAAGCTTACGTCTGTTGTTCTCTAAGCCGAATCGTTATAACGAGATGGTTCGTCACATGGAATTCGTTGGCAATCAATCTATCGGCATTATTTCTTTGACGGGGTTGTTCACCGGTCTTGCGTTGTCTTTGCAAATTTATTTGGGCTTTAAGATGTTCAATGCCGTGAATATGGTGGGACCAGTGGTGGCCCTCGGGATCACTCGCGAGTTGGGTCCGGTGTTGACGGGATTGATTGTTGCCGCTCGTGCGGGTGGTGCGATGGCGGCACGTTTGGGTACAATGCGCGTGAACGAGCAGATCGATGCTTTGGACGTAATGGGTGTTAACACCAAACAATATTTGATAGCGCCAAGAATCGCTGCTGCTGTTGTGTGCATGCCGTTGTTGACTGCGGTCTTTGACTTTGTGTCCATGCTAGGAAGTTACGTTCTTTGCGTGAAATTAGTGCAGATTGATGAGGCCGTGTTCTGGCAGAAAATTCGCGACACTGTTGAAGTGCGACATATTAACGAAGGTCTTCTCAAAGCGGCAGTTTTTGGATTAGTCTTTGCAGTAATTTGTACATACCGCGGTTTCAACACCACGGGCGGCGCCAAGGGAGTTGGTGAAGCAACCAATCAAGGTGTCGTTCAAAGCATGGTGATGATTATTATTTTGGATTATTTCATCGGAAATCTTATTCGTTTGTTCTATCTTGTGACGGGGATGAACTAATGCAAACTACTTCAGCGATTTCTCTTCAAGATGTAAGAAAGAGTTTTGATGGCGGACACGAGTTCGTTCTGAAAGGTCTTTCTTTGGAAGTTCCCAGAGGAAGTTTGACGGCGATTATCGGTTTCTCGGGAACGGGAAAGAGTGTGGTGCTCAAACACATTCTTGGTTTGTACAAACCGACATCAGGAAATATTGAAGTGTTGGGACAAGACATCGGTCAAATGACACCGGATGATCTCACAAGATTCCGTCAGAAGTTTGGAGTTTTGTTTCAATCCGCAGCTTTGTTTGATGATATGACAGTACTTGAAAATGTTTGTTTTCCTCTGTTTGAGCACCGTCGTGAACTTCGACAATCCCAAGTAATTTCAATTGCCGAAGAACGTCTCGTCCAGGTTGGACTGGACAAAAAGCACTATAACAAACTCCCGAACCAGATCTCAGGCGGGATGCAGAAACGCACGGGTCTAGCGAGAGCTCTCGCCCTAGATCCAGAAATATTAATTTACGATGAACCGACTACTGGATTAGATCCCATTCTTACCGAAATGGTAGATAATCTAATACTAGAGACTCATAAGTCCCGGAAAGGACTGACTTCTATCATGGTATCGCATGATTTAGCTGCGGCGTTTCGTATCGCCGATCACATTGCGATGTTAGATGCTGGAAAAGTTCTTTTGAGTGGAACTGCTGAGGATTTTTTCAATAGTGATATTGAGTTAGTGAAGAGATTCGTCTCTAAAGGAATGAAGCATAAATGAGCTGGGTAAAATCACCAGAATTCAAAGTAGGACTTCTTGTTGTTGTTGTGGGCTCGCTCATTGCTTTTATGTCTATGCAAGTCAGCGAAGATCCAAGTTATTTAGGTCGTTCTAAGAAAGCTTGGTTCTTACTTAAGAACGCAGGCGGCTTGGTTAAAAACTCTGCCATCAAAACTGCCGGTATTCCTGTAGGAACAATCCGCGATATTACTCTGCAAGATGGCCAGGCTCGTATTGATATCACTGTAAAATCAGATGTGCATTTGACAGTCTCTGCAGTTGTAGAGATTCGTGCTCAAGGGATCTTGGGTGACAAACACGTTGAAATCTTCCCAGGCGTTCCTGGGGATCCGCCACTTCCAGATGGTGCCCAGATTTTGAACGTGAAAGAAAAAGGCTCGTTGGATAATTTGGTCGGCGAAGTTTCTGAAATCTCTTCGTCGCTCAAAAGTGTTTCTGAAGCTTTGAAAGAATCCATTACGGAAGACGGAACTCGTAAACATATCTTAGGCCGTATCGTAACCAATGTTGAAAAACTCACTGGCGATATCGCGCAGATGACTGGCGAAAACAAAGAAAAAATCGGAAGTATCGTGGACGAGGTTCATGATGTGACTTCGACTTTGAGTGAGCTTGTGAACGACGAAGGCGAAGATGGCTTCAAAAAGTCTTGGAAAAAAGCCGTGGCTTCTTTGCAGCGTTTAGATTCTGTTTTGAAAAACACCGATGAAGTCATGGCAAAAGTTAACAACGGTCAAGGGACCATTGGTAAACTCATCAATGACGAAAGCACGGTGGAAGGTCTAAATACGACGATCGAAGGCATCAGCGGGATGCTTGAATCTGCAAATCGTATTCAAACAGGTTTCGACTTCCATGCAGAATACTTGGGTGATGATGTAAAGGCGACGAAGACCACGGTGGGAATTCGTATTCAGCCAGGTCTTGATCGTTACTACTACTTGGGTATCATCGACGATCCAGCCGGTGTAGTTGAGCGTGAGTCTGTCACGGCAACAACGGGCGGAGCTTCGACAACAGTTGATCAAACTAAAACGTTCTATAACAAAACGAAATTTACCTTGTTGTTCGCGAAGAACTTCTACGATCTGACTCTGCGTGCAGGTATGATCGAGAATCAAGGTGGTTTCGGTGTCGATTATCATTTCTTCCGACGCAAGTTGCGTTTGTCGACCGAAGTCTTCGACTTTGGTTCGACCAACATCCGAGTGCAGGCTCAGTACAGTTTAATTCACGGTTTTTATATTTTGGGTGGTATGAACGATATGTTGGATAAGTCAGGCGCGCAAGCCAGTTATTTGGGTGCGGGTATCTTCCTGACCAACGACGACTTAAAGCTTTTACTATCATCGAAGTCGCCTTTATAGAGGAAATGAGAGATGGCCGGTCCTGAAAACAATCACCTAACCAGAAACTGGCTGGTGAAGTCTTCAACGAAGATCATGGGTCCCTTCACGCGTGAAGAGGTCATGGTTCTTTTGACTCGTCGTCAAATCACAATCATCGATGAAGTTCGTCAGCCGGAAGGCCGCTGGAATTATATTCGCGAAAATAGATACTTTAAAGAAGTGGTGAAGAGTCTTCGCTATGAGCAGGACCATTCTAAAGAAGACACCATGACCAGTACAGCGACTATCGGTACGAACACAATTACAAAAACCGAGCCTGCGACTTTGACGGACGAGTTTACTCCGACGCCAGTGACGCCGGCGAAAGCGCCGCCACGCCCGCAGAAACCAGCATTGAAAGATGTGACTCCGGTCAGCGAAGGTGGAACTGCGCCAAGACCTCAGACCTCTTCGGGGCCAACAAAAAGTTACGGCAATCTTTCAGATCAAAGAGTCCAAAGCAAGATCCAGAAGCAAAACATTTTCATGCGCAGCCTTCTGATCATGATCGCAGCTGTCGCAATCGTCTTTGTTGGCTTCAATTACTTGCGTAAAGAGAAGAAAAGCGATCTGAACTATGACCAACTTTTAAGCTCGGCTTTGCGCTACAAAGAAATGGGCTTGTATCAGCTTTCTTTGCAGAACTATAAAAAAGCAGCTGCAATTCGTGAACCTGATCTTGAGAGCCAATTCCAGATGGTTTTCTTGTTGATCAATGAAGATCGTCAAAGTTTGAATGGCCGTCGCGTGATTGAACGTGCTCTCTTGAAAGAGGGCCGTACTCGTAATGAAATTATTGAAGCTCATTTAGGGATGGCCCTGTCTTATATGATGGAAGGCGACCTTCGCCAGGCCGAAGACTATTTGCAAAAAACCCTGGGCTTTGATGCCAACAATGAAACGGCGAAGATTAATCAGGCGATTATTCTACTAAAGAAGGGCGCTTACGCTCAGGCTTTAAAGACCTTTGAAGGATTGAGCAAGGCAGATTCGCCATCGTATCCTTTGATTCTTCTGTGTAAAGCGATGGCTTTGATTGAAGTTTCTAAAACTCATCCGGATTTGAATGGCATTCTTAAAAATGTGAATGATATCAAGTCGCACTTGGGCAAATCTCACTTCCTCAGAAAAGAGCTATCTCTTTTGCTAATCTATTTGCATCAGCTTTCCCAGGACTCTACGGGCGAGATCGAAGCGATTAATTCGTTCTTGGAAGAGCCGCCGAATTTGAGCCGTCAATATGTCAGAGATTTAAGCCTTGATTGGCGTAATAGTGAATGGGATTACTTGGAAAGATATTGCTCGGAACTCTTTAGTTCTGGCAAAGGTCCTACAAGCATGAAAGCAGTTCGCGCGGTCTGCTTGATCGAAAGCAACCGTGATATGGAAGCTGTGAAGTTCTTGGACGAATCCATGGCTCAACAGCCAAAAGAACTTACAAGTCTGCAAGCTCAAGCGGAGTATCTATGGAAGCTGGGGCGTTTGAATGAAGCACAAATACTGTTCCAGAATACTGATTTCAAGCAGACGCGGTTGGCGTTGTATGTTCAGGGACAAGCTTGTTTGAAAGCTCGCGATTTGGGATGTGCTGAAGCCGCTTATAAAATTTTAGCGGATCGAGATTTCGGCGATGTTCTTGCTCATTATGGTTTGGCGCAAGTGGCGATGGCACGTAAAGACCATGCGCGTGTGCAAACAGAGATTAAAGCGGGATTCGAAGCAGAAAACAATTTTGCCCCTTTGATAGAGCTTCGTGATCAGATGGAGTCGCCATGAAATGGCGGATCCTAATGCTGGCTACAGGTTTCGTGCTCGGAGCCTGCACAAAGGCTGACACCTTTCGCACGGAACATCCTCAAGAAGTCAAAATCGATGACTTGCCGACGGATTTTAAAATCCCTGCAGACATTTGGACTCTTGTAGAAAAAACTGGGGACGGAAAAGAACACGAAGAAACTGGCAATGCTGGAGTTTCTTACTCGTCAGTAAAAATTTACTTAAAAGAAAAGAATCCTGAAATTCTGCAAAGCTCTTCTTATACGATCGAGCTTCCGCGTGGTGGTGGCAAAATCGATTTGTCAGACTATACGAGTGGAAAGCTGGGGACCTTTTATGTCGGCTTTGAGCTGCCACCTGAGTTTCAAGAAGGCACGAACTTTAAAGCGATTTACATTAGCCAAGGCCGCAAAAGAAAAATTGATGACCGTGTTTTCGGTGCAGGCTGCAATCAGTATTTCGAAATTACACCGAAGTTTTTAGAGATGATGAAGACAGAAGGAATCAAAGCCAATACAACACGACAACGTCACGTGACAGTTTTGGCGGGGCACTATATTTTTTCTGTAATGAAAGATAATCGTATCTATATTACTCAGGCGACGATCACTGACTCTAAAAATAAAAATCTACTCTGTGAGGCTCTGTAATGGAAAAACAAAGCGTCCGTGATCTTAAAGATAAGGACACCGTCGATAGCCTCTTCTTGGTGAAAGAGAAGAACGTTAATGTCGGTAAAAATGGCCGTCCTTTCATGAGTCTTCTTTTGGGCGACCAAACGGGTTCGATTGATGGCCGTTTGTGGGATCGCGTAGAAGAACTGAATCAAGAGTTCGAGGCTGGTGATATTATCCAGGTCAAGGGTCAGATTCAGCTTTTTCAAAATCGCAAGCAGTTGATCGTTCATCGCATCGAAAAGCCAGATCAAAGCACTTTAAATATTGAAGACTTTATTCCTGCCAGCGGCAAAAATGCCAATGATATGTTCACTGAGCTTTTGCTTGTTGTCCGCTCGATGAAGAATGATCATTTGCGCCAGCTCACTATGGATGTGATCGAAGATCCCGAGATCAAGCCTCTATTTATGAAAGCTCCTGCTGCGAAAACTATTCACCATGCTTGGCGTGGGGGCTTACTGGAACACGTTTTATCGATTTGTAAGATCCTAGATTTTTTAGCGGGACACTATTCCTTCTTGAATAGAGATTTGCTGATCTTTGGCGGTATCTTTCATGATATTGGAAAAGTCTGGGAGCTGTCCTATGACGGCTCGTTGGGATACACCGACAAAGGACGCTTGCTAGGACACATGCTCTTGGCTTGTGAGTTGGTAGAGAAGAAAGCATCGCGTATTTTAGGGTTTAGTGAAGAGCTTAAGGATATGTGTAAACACATCATCTTGAGCCATCACGGGAAGTTAGAATACGGATCTCCAAAACGACCTAAGTTTATGGAAGCGGCACTTGTTGCTATGGTGGATGATCTGGATAGTAAAATGAATACGATTCAGACCTTTATCGAAAGCGAACGAAATGTTGGCGATAAATGGTCACGCTACAATGACCTTTTTGATCGGTACTTCCTTTTGGATAATTTGAAAGAACGTTACTAATGTTTGAGATCATAAAAGACTTTTTGCGCAACTACAGAGCCTATGATCCAGCAGCGAAATCCCTGCTGGAAATCGCGCTGCTATATCCAGGTCCTAGAGCGGTTTTATTTCATCGCTGTGCTCATTGGCTTTACACGGCTCGCTTTTATTTCTTAGCGCGTTTTGTGGCAGAGGTTTCACGCACGCTGACAGGAATTGAAATTCATCCTGGCGCAAAAATCGGCCGCCGTTTGGTGATCGATCATGGGATGGGCGTCGTGATTGGTGAAACCGCCGAAGTTGGTGATGACTGTATTATCTTTCACGGAGTTACTTTAGGCGGCGTTAAGTTTGACCCGGTTAAGCGCCATCCAACTGTCGGTAATAAAGTACTCATTGGGACTGGCGCTAAAATTCTGGGCCCTATTACCTTGGGCGATGGCTGCCGTATTGGCGCCAACGCCGTGGTTTTTAAGGACGTTGCTCCTGGGACTGTGATCGTGGGTCCTTCTTCTTCGGTTCTTGAGAAAAAGTAGAATCTCCAATTAAAATTCGCATTCCAACTTTGTTCACGGATTTAATCTTGCCGTTGAACTTAGTTAGTTTCTTTTTCAGATTGTAAAGCTGAGTGTCCAAGCGGCCAGAGCTAGAAAGAGCTGGTCCCCAAACGCTTTCATAAATTTCTGTGCGAGTTACAACCTGACGTGGAGTGCTCAGTAAGAAGTGCAAGATTTTGTATTCAAGCTGAGTGAGCGCCACATTTTCGCCGTTCACAAAAACTTCTTGGGATTCTGGATGCAGGCTCAGGTTGCCAATATGGATGCTTTGGTCCTCAGCAATGCGACGACGGTTTTTAATGTGCAGGCGGCACTTTTCAACGATTTCTTTGTTGTCAAAAGGACGCGTAAGAAAATCCGCAGCTCCCATTTCAAACGCATTCAAACGATGATCATAAGCTTTGGTGTCGGCGATAAATACCGCAGGAACCAAGCTCAAGCTTCCTTGTTGAATAAGTTTTTTATAGAGCAATATGCTGCTCATGTCAGACACAGAATAATCCACGAAAATGATGTCATAATCGCGGTGTTGGACTTCCTCGAACTTCGAGGCCATTTCGATCTGCGAAAAGGATGGGGTCAAGGCCTTTAATACATCGTCAAGACGACGAGCAGGCCCTTGAAGAACCAAAATCTTCGAGTTCTTAGAAGTCTTCTGTGTGGTTTGTGCTTTGTTGTTTTTGTCTATGTTGCTGTTTGCAAGCATGTAAACCACCCTTGTTTATAATATAAATACAGGTTGGTTTTATTAGTTTCAAGTCCTTTCGCACGGCGCATGGACCTCTAGATATGTCTCTTAGGGTAGGTAAGGGTAATTGCGTTCCTGGCGCGCTTCTTCAGCTTCTCGACCTGAAACAGCTCTGAACTCGATTCTATTGTCTTGCTCGTTAAAACCGAGCGTTGCAAAGGAATTGGTCTTCCATGTGCCCGCAAAACCGACAAAGAAGTCGAAGCGGCTAGACCCTTTAATGGCATGTCCACGGTCGCGGACAATAAAATAGCCTGTATGGCGGCTGCCATCAGGTAAAAGCATGTTCTCAACCTTTGGAATGAAAATCACAGAACCTGCTGGCCAATGTTTAGGATCAGCTGCGACGGTATAGAAGGGGTCTAGGCAATAGCCTTTAACACCAAAACCATATTTGCAACGGTGGCCAACACGTACGTCAAAACGCCACTTGTCGCCTTGAGTGCTGTTGTAATTTATCAAAGTGGATTGGCTAGAGGTTTTTACGATGCATTGGCCTTCCATACCGCATCTTTTGTAGTCTGTTGGGCATAGTTTAATAGAAGTACGGCCTTTGGTATCCCAAACAGTTTTCATCACGCTCGAAGAGCATGGCGGGCGAGTCATATCAATAATGGGAGTATAATAAATCGTAGGTCTTAAGTGAGCGGCTTCCGCTGTTCCAAAAATAAAACTGATAGCGGCAACGAAAAAGAACAGAAAAGATCTCCAGCGCATCACTCATCCCCCCAAGTCAAAGTAAAGCAATTGATTTCAAACACCCTTATTTAAAAACCGAGCGTTGACCAGCATTGGATACCAGGTCTGAAATCTTTTTATAGACACGCCGTGTTTCGGCATCTCTCAAAATTTAGTGGAACGGCCTTTTGCTTCTGCTTTAGCAGTGAGAGGATCTTCGGGCCAAGAGTGTTTTGGGTAACGTGTCCGCAGTTCTTTGCGGACTTCGGGATAACCATTTTGCCAAAAGCTCGTAAGATTGCTGGTCACTTGCATAGGGCGATAGTTGGGTCCAAGTAAATGCAAAGTCAGAGCTTGAGCTCCGCCCAATAGTTTTGGTGTCTCCATCCATCCAAACACCTCTTGAATACGCACTTCCATATAAGGATCACGGTCTGCAGGGTACTGAATGCGCAGAAAATTTCCGCTGGGCACTTTAAGTTTCGCTGGGACTTCATTTTTCAAAAATGCAGCAACGTCAGAGTTTAGAAGGCTTTCGAAGAAATAAATCAGATCTTTTTGCGCGACACTCTTGAAATCTTTCTCACCACTAGATGCCATGGCAAAGGCCTCGCGCTTTTGCTCGTCACTGAAAGGCATGTTTTCATCCATGCGCTCGAGCTCTTCACGAATATTCTCTTGCGTGATTTTTTCGCGAGAGCGAATCAGGTAGGCGAGTCGCTCTGTCCATCCTGCAAGCGATTCATTTTCTTTAAGAACCCATGTCCACTCTTGAGTCAGAACTTCGGGAAGGTGTTCTGCAACATCTTGTGCCTTCGCAATAGAAACTCCGCCTTCTTCCAACGGCAGATCCCGGAAGTGACGGCCTTCGCGGACATAAAACTGTCCTTTTTCGCGATCAAAGGTCAGATCCTTCTTCTTTTCGATCGCAGAGCCCAATTCTTTAAATAAGAAGTCTTTGCTAAGGCCCGCGGCAAGGCTCACCAGTGTTTCAGAGCCTTGCGAGGTCTCGACGCCGTCAAGAGCTAAGAAAAATTCGCTTTCACGCACGACGGTTTCCGGTGAAAGCTTAATGCCACGACCTCCAACCATACGGGCTTTGTCTTGTCCGCTGCTGCGACGTCGAGCCAAACGATCTGAAAAAGACGTCAGCAGAAGCTTTTGCAGAGCCAACGATATATCGACTTTGCCGGATTCATCTTCGCGCGCTTTTACGTAGGACAAAATCTGCCTGGAGGCCTGATCCACCGTTTGTAAACCCATACGATGAGTATTGCGAGGAGCACGGTCTGTCCGGAATTGCGCCAGGACTTCGAGTCTTAGTAAAATATCACTTTCAAAGCGATCTGCCAGATAGGCTTCCGAGCTTTGTTTCAGCATGAAGTCGCGTTCTTGCAAAATAGCAGCGACGTCGGCACCCAAACTTGGAATTTTCATATCGATGGCAGTCAACATCAGTTTTGCTAAGCGAGGTGGCAACGGCCATTGCAATATTTTTCGGCCAAGCTCGGTAATGTGGTTCTTTTCGTCGATAGCACCGAGTCCCTGTAGGTTTTCAATGGCCTTCTTAAGGGGCAAGGGACCTGGTTTTTCAAACCAAGAAAACGAATTAAAATCCGTAACTCCTTGAGCGCTTAGGAAGAGCAAACTTTCACTGAGTTCAGCGCGTAAGATTTCGGGAATATCATGCCCCGGCATCGAACCTTCATCGAGCTTATTCCACATGCGATAACAGACACCCGGAAATTGGCGTGCAGAGCGGCCCGCACGTTGTTGGCTAGATGCTCGACTGATGCGACTCATCTCTAGACGAGAAAAGCCTGTGCGCAGATCAAACTTCATGTTTTTGGCAAGACCCGAATCAATCACGCAAGCCACACCATCCACCGTCACGGAAGACTCTGCGATATTCGTTGAAAGCAAAACTTTGCGACGTGCGCCTTTTTGCAGAGCTTTTCTTTGGGATTCCAGAGGCAAACTTCCATGCAGAGGCACCAAATCGATGCTTTTTTCATTAGCCCAAGTTTCTAAGTTCTGACTGGCGCGATCAATTTCACCGACACCTGGTAGAAACACCAGAATATCATGAGCCGTTTCCCGGGCAGCTTCTTTCACTTGTGCAACTAGGTTCTCAAAAAACTGCGGAGAGGTCTGTAGTAGTTGCGAATTCTTTTGATATTTGATTTCCAAAGGGAAAAGCTTCCCCGGCACATCCAAAATCGGAGCAGACCCCAGGTACTGAGAAATTTTCGGAGAGTCCAAGGTCGCAGACATCACCACAAGTTTAATGGCGCTGCCAAGTTCTTGCATTTCACGAAGCAGACCTAAAGCCAAATCGACGTGTAATGATCGTTCGTGAAACTCATCAAGCACCACATACTCGACACCCGCAAGTTCAGGATCCTGTGCCAGTTTGCGAGACAGCAAGGCTTCGGTCAGAAAAATCAGCTTTGTTTTGTCTGAGGTTTTGTTGGCAAAACGAACTTGATAACCGACTTCTTCACCAAGGTTCCAATTTTGTTCTTCGCCCACTCGATAGGCGGCGGCAATGGCCGCCATTCTTCGCGGTTCTAAAACTAAAACTTTCCCGGTGGAGTGTTTTGCTAAATAAGCTGGCAGGCGGGTGGTCTTGCCGGCGCCAGGAGCTGCGGTAATGACAAGGTTTCCGTGGCTTTGAACGGACTTCAAAGCCTCTTCTAAAAAGTCATCAATGGGAAGTGCGATCATCTCTGCCACAGAGTACCTTTATTGGCGAGGAGCTTTTTGAAAGCGAAACCCACGAGAAATAAGACGATCGAGAGTTTTCGTTGGCAGATGTTTTACGAAAAACGCCGTCAAACGAATGCCTTTTCCAATCAGGTAGTAAGCACAAGGATTTGGACTGTTAAGCGCTTTCAAAATTTTACGAGTCACATGATCCACGGGAACCGCCGAAGCAGCTGTCATCTCGACACTGGCTTGCATCCCAATGAGTGTCTTGCCGTAAACTTGCTTCATCTCGGGAGTCAGTTCTTTTTCAAGCTGCTGGCTTCTAGAAATAGATTTATCCCAGATCGGTGTTTTTATTGGGCCCGGTTCAATCAAAATCACTTTTACGCCCTGGTCGATCATTTCACGACGAAGAGAATCGCTAAAGGCTCTGACAGCAAATTTCGAAGCACTATAAGGCGCTACAAATGAAGGGGCCACGCGCCCACTGATCGAACCAATATTCACGACACGTCCTTGGGTTCGACGAAGAAGAGGCAAAAATGTTTTCGTCATTTCAATCAGGCCAAAGACATTTGTATCAAAAAGCTTTTTCCACTCAGAGATTGGCAAAGCCTCGATGGGTCCGCCAATAGCGATGCCAGCGTTGTTAACCAAGTAAAACTCTTTCAACGTCGGGTCGACGGAAATTTTACTGTAAGCCTCTGCAATATCTTGAGAAGACGTCACATCCAGTTTCAGCACATGCAATTTTTGCGGGTACTTTTGTGCTAAAGACTCTAATGCTTGTGGAGACCGCAAGCCTGCCCAAACGACAAAGTCTTCTTTAAGCAGATCTTCAGTCAGTTTATAGCCGATCCCTGTAGACGTTCCGGTGATAAGCACATGACGCATATATTATCCCTCGTAAAGAAGAATCATGAACTCCGCTTTGTCATAAGGGAGTTGCTTAATAAGGCTCTCGGCCGTTCCTTCGAGGATTTTTTCCTCTTCCTGAGACAGATTTAAAGCTAAAAGCGCACGACGTTTTGGGAAAAACTCCTGCAAATCGCCCAAAGTTTTTTTCAAGCGATAAGGTGTGTCCATCAAGACCATCGGGCGTTTTTCCTTTTGAATCTCTTGCAGCGCTTTACGGCGAGCTTCTGTTTCTGCCGGTAAAAATCCTCGGAAGATAAACTGATCAAGGCGCTCGCCGCTTAATGATAGTAAGCCCATCAAAGCGGACGCACCCAAAACCGATTTTACCAAGATCTTTTTCTGACGGCACAGTTTCACAAGATTGGCGCCTGGATCACAAAACCCCGGAGTGCCACAGTCAGAAACCAAAGCCACATTTTTCTCGGTGCAAAGGTCCGCCAAAGTTTTCACTTCGTCAGCAGTGGTGTGTTCATTCAAAAGTTCGTAAGTTTTTCCAGTGATTCCATGGGCACGCAAAAGTTTGCTGGCCTCTTTGGTGCTTTCGCAAATCACGACTTCGGCGTTTTTTAAAACTTCCAAAGCACGCAGTGAAATTTCACTGACATCCCCAATTGGTGTCGCAACAACGTACAACATTAGTTGTCTCCTTGCTCGTCCAAAAGAAAGTGCATGATTTTGGGGATATCTTCTGGTGGTGCTGCTTTGCCGGCATGTGTGCTTTCAAAGAACACGACATTCACGTGAGGCAATTGCGCGCGCAAGTGATGAATATTCACAGGTTCATTTTCAAAGAACCATACATCGGCATATTGTTTTTCGGGCAAAGCTGCGAACCAATCTGTCTTAAATTCGGCATCGTCCATGCTTTTATGCGGTTTTAACACCAAACGTGTTTGGCGATCGTCCAACGGAAAACCCCAGCGTTTCATGGTCAAAGCCGATCCCGATCCCATTCGGTGCACGTCTCGGCCAGTCAGGTACACCACTTCGGCCCCAAGATTGGCGCAGGCGTTCACGTATTCCACGGCCCCATCATACGGGAGGTCATATTGTAGATATTCGTTGGAAAAAAATCGTGTGTACCAGAAGTCCCGAACAGCTTCTTGCAGCTCGGGGTGGTGGCCGTCTAAGCCCGCACGTTGTAGCGCATTTTGAAAGCCCCAGTCCTTACGGTAGGTGCGAATATCTTTAAGTAGTGGAATTTGCTCAGGAAAGCGTTTCTGATTAACAGGGTCTGCGGCAAACTCCAAAAGGATTCTTTCAACCCTTGGCGAGACATCAAACAGGGTGGAATCGAGATCAAAAACAGCCAAACTTTGCTGTCCCTGATTTTGAAATTCCTCAATCTTAACGAGAATCTGACGAAGCAGATGGCTGGAATGCGTCATGTGAGGCAATCTTCCCCTGGAAGTTCTTTAATGGCAAAGACTTTCTCTTGGCCAGGGAGCGAAATTTTGTTACGTTCCTGCGACCGAAAAATAAGGAGATTATTATGATTAAAGGCCTTCGTTTGTTGATGGTAGTTGCGGCTCTGGGAATGACAGCTGCTTGTACTTCAAAAAAAGCGGAGTTGGGAACCGCTGAAAACCCAATTAAAGTTCACTTCGTTCCTTCTGTTGACGCTAAAGTCATCGCTGAATCCTCAGAAGCTTTCAAAGCTTTCATGGAAAAAAACACGCCTTACAAATACGAGATCTCTATCCCTCAGTCTTTCGTGGCTGTGGTTGAAGCTTTCGGAACTAAGCGCGCTGACGTAGCAGCGATCAACACTTTCGGTTACGTTCTTGCTCATGATAAATACGGAGCAGAAGCTCGTTTGACAGTGATCCGTCACGGTCAAGCTACTTACCAATCTCAATTCATCGCTAAAGCGGACGGTCCAATCAAGACTGTTGCTGACTTGGCTGGTAAGAAAATCGCTTTCGTAGATCCTTCTTCTACTTCTGGTTACCTTCTTCCTTTGAAAACTTTGAAAGACAAAAAAATCGAACCTAAAGAGACCGTGTTTGCAATGAAGCATGACTCTGTGGTTTCTATGATCTATCAAGGACAAGTGGATGCAGGCGCGACTTTCTACTCTCCGCCTTCTAAAGACGACAAAGGCAACGAGAAGTTGGAAGACGCTCGTCGCTTGGTATTGACTCAATACCCAGACGTCGAAAAGAAAATCAAAATCGTTGAGCTTTCTGAGCCAATTCCTAACGATCCAATCATCTTCAGAAAAGACATGCCTGAAGAAATGAAAGCAAAAATCGTAGACGGTATCTTTGCTTTCGTAGCGACTCCAGAAGGTAAAGAAGCCTTCAATAAAATCTACGGTGTTACCGAGTTCAAAAAAGCAACTGATGCTGATTACGAGCCAGTTCGCAAAATGTTGAACGACCTTGGTAAAAATGCCGCAGACCTAATGAAGAAATAATTGAAGCTGAAGGAGCAAACATGTCTCAGCCCATTTTGTCGATCAAGAATCTGGTAAAAACGTATCCCAACGGTGTGCAAGCTCTGAAGGGTGTTAGTTTTGATGTTAAAAAAGGTGAGTTTCTAGTGATCATTGGGTTGAGCGGCTCTGGGAAGTCGACTCTCCTTCGTTGTGTGAATCGTCTTCATGATCCGACTTCTGGTCAGATCATTTTCGAAGGCAAAGATGTGGCTCAAGTTCAGGGCGAAGAGATCCGCGGTTTGCGTAAGCATATTGGGATGATCTTCCAGCACTTCAACTTGATTCCACGTCATAGCGTTATTAGCAATGTTTTGATGGGACGTTTGGGCTTCATGGGTTCTTTCAAGAGCATCTTCGGTTTCTTCTCTCAAGAAGATAAAGACAATGCGATGAAGTACCTTAAGCTTGTAGGTATCTCTGAAAAAGCAAAAATCCGCGCTGACCAATTGTCAGGCGGTCAACAGCAGCGTGTGGCGATTGCCCGCGCTCTGACTCAAGGTCCTTCTATTCTTCTCGCGGACGAGCCGGTTGCGAGTTTGGATCCTGCGACCTGCCACACGGTGATGGATTATCTTAAAAAGGTAAACCAAGAATTGGGCATCACTGTTATCTGTAATCTGCATTTCCTCAGTCTAGTTCGTCAGTACGCAACTCGCGTGATCGCTTTGAAGGGCGGTCAAATCGTGTACGAGGGCAACCCGCACGATATCACTGATGAGTGGTTTGAGAAGATCTACGGCCAGGGCGCTAAAGAAGTTCATATCAACTAAGAGGGGCTATTGATGAAGAACTACATTTTCCGCAGAACCTTTTTTGACAGCTTTATCTTTGCTTACTTAGCGATGGTAGGTTTGGTGGTGGTGATTCAGCCAACTCCAGAACAAATGTTGAATCTAGGCAGAAACTTTTTGTTATTTGTAATTGCGATGGTCATCGGAGCTGTTCTAAGCGCAGGCTTGAACAAATCCAGCAACGGCGCTGCTCATACTTTGGGTGAGGCTCTGTTTGAACCTCCTTATAAGAAGGCCGCTAAAGCAGAACTTCCTTGGTATAAAACCTTCTCTGCTTGGCAGTTGATTGTATTCTTGGGAGTGACTTTTATTGTCGGCGTGAATGTAACCAAGTTCTCAATCACAGAACTTTTGAACGAAGACGGTTTTGCCGGTGCCGTTCGCCTTTTCCAAGGTTTGTTCAATCCTAACTTTGAAATTCTTCCGAAAGCTGTTTTGAACATTATCGAAACAATCTTCATGGCGTTCATGGCAACAACATTGGCAATTCCAGTTGCTTTCGTTTTGAGCTTCTTCTGTGCGAAGAACATTATGAAGGGGTCTGTTGCTTATGCAGTTTACATGGCTCTTCGTACGTTCTTGAATTTCACACGCGCGATTGAAGCATTGATCTGGGCGATCATTTTCTCGGTATGGGTTGGTATCGGTCCTTTTGCTGGTATGCTTGCATTGATGATCCACTCTGTGGCGTCTTTGGCAAAACAATACTCTGAGATGGTTGAGACTGTAAGCGAAGGTCCGATTGAAGGTATTCAATCGACAGGCGCGACAAAGTTGCAAACCGTGTGGTTTGCCATCGTTCCTCAAGTGATTCTTCCTTATATTTCGTTCACCGTTTATCGTTGGGACATCAACGTACGTATGGCGACGATCATCGGTCTTGTCGGTGGTGGTGGTATCGGTACGATGTTGATTCAGTATCAAGGACAGGCAATGTGGCCTGAAGTTGGTTGTATCATCCTTGTGATCGCGATTGTGGTTTGGGGAATGGATCAAGCTTCCGCTGTTATCCGCGAGGCTTTGAAGTAGGAAAGTATATGGCAAAAGAGATTGGCACGTACAAGTTACTCATTCGTGAAGGACACTTAGATACCTACGGCCACGTCAATAATGCCAGATACCTTGATATGTATGAAGAGGCCCGCTGGGATCTTGTCACTGGTCGTGGATACGGCTTTAAGAAAGTGCATGACATCCAACAGGGCCCTGTGATTCTCGAAGTTAATTTGAAATTCATGAAAGAGCTTCGCCTGCGTGAGGAAATCACCATCACCACGGAGCTCGTTGATTATCCTGGAAAAATCGGACGCCTCAAACAGCAAATGATCAAACCCGATGGCACTGTTGCCAGCGAAGCGATCTTTGTATTTGGCTTGTTTGATTTGAAAGCTCGCAAAATGATCGAGCCTACTCCTGAATGGAAAAAAGCCGTCGGTTACGAAGGCTAATGGAATTTTCAAGAGGCGGTCTTATGCGATTGATGACGTGCCTTCTTACTTTTGTTATTTCCATCTCTATCTCTCAGGCAGCACCTTCAAATCAAGACCCTGAAAATCTTCGACTTAAATATTTAGTCAACTATCCTACGACGACCACAGTGACTGGGAAGACCGTCACTGTTGCTATTATTGATTCCGGCGTTTCTTTACCAGCAGCGCTTCAGGAAAATGTATTGGATGGATGGGATACATTCGAAAATCACAGCAGCACTCAGGATAAAGACGGCCATGGCACTGCGGTTGCGGGAATTGTGTTAGAACTTGCGCCGAATGTACGTATTTTGCCGATGCGTGCTTTCTCAAACGAGATTGCTTCGCAAAAATCAGTCATGGATGCTTTTGTTCGTGCTCTTGAGTTGAAAGCCGATATCGTGAACTGTTCTTGTTCTTTCACTGAAGAGTTTCTAAAAAAGCTCAGAGACAATGTTGGAAAAGATCTCTTCCAAAGAACTTTGCTGGTTTTTGCCGGTGGAAATGACGGGGCTTATGCCCACGAGTTTACGGAGGCCTGGGGTAATGTTCTTATTGTAGGAGCTTCCAGCCTGACGTCCTACAAGAGTCTTCCTGGTTATTCTCGGAAGGGTCCTGGTATTGATGTGGTGGCACCAGCCGGAGACATCAACGATGGAATTGCGACCTATGCTTTGACGGGTGATCTTCGTCTGTTTAATGGGACGTCGGCGGCGGCTCCTGTTGTGTCAAGTGCGGCAGCGCTCTTAAAAGAAATGAATCCAGCGTTTACTGGTGAAGAATTAAAAAGCGAGATCCTTCGTAAATCTTGTTCTTACGACTTGCTAAAATCTTCTGTCAAAGAAGGCAGAACTCTCAACGTTGGAAGACTTTTAGGTCTATCCAGCAGTTGTAAACCCCTATAGCGACTGGCGCAGCTATTAATTGCGACGTCGTCGGCGATTTTCGGAGTCGGGCGGGGAATCCAGAGGAAAATCTATTTCAATGTCATCGCTATCCCTCGGAGTTTTCTTTGGCGGCTCCTGTTGCGGAGCCTGCTTTTCTGGTGGTTCTTTCACGGGCTGCGGAGGGGGCCGTTGCGTCGGCTCTCTTTGTTTTTCTGGATTCACTTCGACCTCCTTTGATATTGCCAGTGTGCTTATGAAAGTTCGTGATTTGGCGAGGACATCTTGAAGATTCGGACATCACTAATTCTAAAGCGTCACAAGAATTACATAACCCTGGGATACGCCAGGGTTAATTTGGATCTATGAAGACATTGATTATTATTGCACCACTCTTCATGGGTTTTTTTGATTGTAACCGGCCTCGGGAGCCTTCGATTCCGGTGTCGGACTCGGTTTTGTCGGTGCCGGTGGCGGCGTCTCTGCCGGGCGGAATTTACTTACATACTCTGCGTATTCCGTAAATTTGAATAACAGCTTTTGCAGCTTGGGTCGCATGGCTTCTTCTTTAAGTTGGTCATGCTCATCAAAAGCTTTATTCGCTTGGGCAAAACCCATCATTTCTGGATAAACATGGGCACCTAGATATTCGAGGGGCTTGCGCACTTCCCACATTCCGCGATTGGTGCCCACCATGCCTGGGGACGCACCCATAATCAGCACTTGTTTTCCGACCCAGGGTACAGGGTTTACTCGTGAAGTCCAATCAATGGCGTTTTTCAATGTTCCAGGAATCCCAGAGTTGTATTCGGGACTAGAGATGATGATGGCGTCATGGTCGGCAATGTCTTGGATGAACTTCTGAGCCGCGTCTGGGATCCCAGAGTCCGTTTCTAAATCACCATGATAAAGTGGCATTGCATATTCATTGAACTCTTTTAAATTCACCTCGTGGCCCGAGGGAATCATCTGTGCGGCATTGCGAATGAGTTTCTTGTTGAGCGAATCTTTGCGAAACGAGGCCGCGAACATAAGAATTTTCATGGGATCTCCTTTTCACAAAAGGATAAAAGAAAATCCCACGGGCGTCTTACGAGAGTGTTGAAGATTACTTCTTCATTTTTAGATATGCATTCTCCACAGTACTACAATAGCTAACATGCTAAGACTGATGCCGATATTTACTTTATGGCAAAGAGTCTCCATCTTTTTCTCGTAGCTTGTGTCACGCTGAACCTTATTTGGATCTACTTTAAGGCGCTTCCAGGTATGGGAAGCATAGAATGGATAGATAAAATAGAAAGATAGCGATTTGATATGAGCTCTCGATAGGTAGCTGCGATTGTGCGCCAGCATGTGGTCAAGTACTACCACTTTTTCACGGAACTTACTAAAGCCCGCAGTGCGCGAAAGATCCTTGCGATGAAAGCTTAATGTATCAAGCACATAATCCAGGCGCTCCAAATGCATTGGAAAGTGATAAGATGCTCCAGACTTCAATACCAAGAAAAATCCAAAAACCCATTGGTGATGTTTGAATTGAATAGATTTGATATCTTCAACGGTGAAAGACACGGCGTCTTTTTCTTTAAGTTCATAAATAAGGCGCTCACCATGGATGTGTACACGAAGGTTGGCTGTCTTTTTAAGAACCCAAGAAATATAACTCGTCAGAGTCAGCAGAAAAAATTGAAAAATGTTGCCAGCACTGAAAGCTATTTTAAAATGCCCCGAGAAAAATGGCATAATCATATTCATGAAAACGAGGAAGCTCAGAATGAAGCTTAGTGCAGAGAAGAAGTAAAGGAATGGAGTTTCCGCAAATCGGCAAGAAAGTGAGCGAGAAAGACCGTTGCGACCTTGGAGTTCGGTTTGTGATATATAAATTTTTTCCATATATCTAAACAATAAGGTCTTTGAGGATAATTATCTACTCTCAGAGGAGACATTCCCATCTTGAGACAGAGGCATTTTGCTCGCTCTGCTCACTCGAAAGTCGGTTGTCTTCCCTCTAGTCAACTGTCTAAGTTCGTGCGCGTGCTTGAACGAACGAATAGAAGAAGACCGCATTTGGATCATTCGCAACTTTGGCCATTTCTTCTTTCATTCCCTCGACGACTTCTGCGGAAACATAGTTTGCTGCGACCAATTGCTCGCTGGCACTCAGTAAAAGATCCGCCCAGTACTCTACACACTCTTTGCGGGCTTGAGGATAGCGGTTGTCCAAGAACCATGTTTTGATTTCGGTGCGAATGTCGTTGTAGCCAAGGCTCATTAGGAAATTACCAAGCTTAGCACCTACGAATGGATCGCCTTTTTGTTTCAGCTGATAGTCATTGAAAGCCATCCAGTACTTCCAAACATTCGGAGAGTACGGATCCAAGAAGAAAGACGAGTTCATCACTTCGGTGATGTAAACGAGAGAGCCCGGGCGAAGAACGCGACGAACTTCCGAAAGAACACGAATTGGATCTGGAACGTGTTCCAAAATCCAACACAAGAAAGCCCCATCAAAAGAGTTTGCATCAAACTCCATCGCAGTCGCATCCATTTCACGAAGATCAAAGCGGCCTACGGCATATGGAGTTTTCGCTAAGTTATGTTGAGCTACGGCCAACTGTTTGGTGCTGCGATCAATTCCCGTTAAAGTCAGATCGGGGAACCGACGCAATATGATTTCACTTTGCGCGCCAACGCCGCAACCAACCTCCAAAAGATCAGTGACATTCGAAAGATTGATGTCCTGATAAACGGTGTACTCACCAAAATGAGCTTGTTTGCGCAAACGGTTTTGTTCTTCTTCAGAAAATCCATGGAGGTAGGGAAAGGCTTTGGTTTCAGTCATCTAGAAACTCTACGCCGTGGGATCTCGGCACGTCAAAGTAGAGCCAGATTTTATGTTCTGTGACAGCTCGGTGCGGCTTTATTCGGGTTGTGTCAGAGCTTTTGCGCGTTGAGATGGAAACACCTTTAAGAACTCCAAGCACCGCCAAACAAGCTTTGGAATGACAACTGAGAAAAACATCATGGCCCAGAAACTGCCTTTACCGATGGCGACACGTAAAAAGAACGCATCTTCGAAAGAGGAGTTTAGGTTGATCCACAGATATATAATAGCTTTCGCCACAAAATAGACGGTCCAAACGGAGGTGTAGAATCGAAAGAAAAAATGTTTGTCTGGGGTTTGGTCTGTGTCAATTCGGCCTTGAGTTTCCGCAATCTCTTGGACAAGAGATTTATCTCTAAATAGAGAGACTCCGAAGAAAAATGCCATACACATATTTGTAATAAAGGCTTCCAGTTTAAAGAAGAAGGGGGCTTGAAGAGTTAGGTCGAATATGCCAAATGCAATTACCATCAGACTGGTGATATAGAAAAATGTGGTGGGCTTTGTTTTTCTCCGAAATTTAAGCCAAGCAAACTCCCAAATCACAACTAGAATAGAAGCGATCACGCCGGCCTTGAACCCAAAGAAGTGGTTGACCAGATAAAACCCGATCAGGGGGCCAAAGTTGTGATAGAGAAATTGGAATACCTTTACAATCGAAAGCTTCATTGACTTCAAAAGTAGTAGCTTTTTGGTAGTCAAGCAAACCTAAATGCTACTTTTCACATTTTGGGTCGAGGGTAAATTCGGTAGTGGTCTTCTTTTTCCACAGGGTAAATGTCTCGTCCTGTGCTATTTCATTGATTGTCGTCGAAGGCACAAACGTAAGAGCGAACTCATCGTAGTAGAGGGCCGGGTATAAGCTTCCAAAATTTTCTATAACAAGTGCGCCGTCTTCGGCGATTTTCCACGTGCTAGCGTAGTGCGCGTATCTGTTAGCCTCAATTGTTGCTCCAACCTGATCTGGTGGATACATGCGAATATACTCGGAGTATCCAACGAAAGCTGTCCCATCGCTCTTTATGAAAAAGCTCAGGCTTGGTGTGCGGTATAGTTCCCGCCCACGTGTTTTCGTAGCCGCAGAACCGCGCACGAATGTGTAGATAGTATTGGGATCGCAAGATGGAGTTTCTTCGGTGAAGAACTGTTTATAAAATTCCAAATCGCCTTTTTCAGGGAGGACCGGGGGAATCGGGGGATGATAATATTGATAAGTCTTCTTATGAGTTTTTATTGATGGAGAGCAAGCGCTGAGCGGTAGTGTGGCTAGCAATATTAGAAGTATTTTTTTCATGAAGTCTCCGTTGTCGTTGTTGTGGTGTCTATTGACGAGTGCCAATAGAGCAATGGCGATGCCAGATTCAGGGGGCCTATATTGCAGCTGACGAGCTTTTTTGTGGAATTGTTCTTAGATCTAGGAATAACCCCTTACTAATTCTCAATTTTTAGAATTCAGAGGTTTAATTTTTGCGATGAGTTGAGGCCAGTTTGTGACCGGAATTACTCATGACAAGGTATGGGGCTATTGTTAGAACCCGGCTATGGCTTATGCTATTAAGTGCTATTTTAGCGAAGAGACTGCGACCCCAATTCGAAGGATCTGGAAGGATTTGGCGGATTCAGGATTGGCAGAGTTTCTAAAGCAATCGGGCTCTCGACCGGGTATTACCCTGGGAACGTGGGAGAACGCTCCAGAAGGAGACCTCATTGGACTTGCCGGAGCCTTCGCAGAAGTCTGTCACGAAGTCCCGCGAGTTCTCACGTATGGCCTGGCCACTTTTCCTACAGACCCAGCTCATGTGTTTTTAGGAGTCGTCCCTTCGGATGGACTCCTTGGTTTTCATAAAAGATTTCATGCCCTAGACCCACGTTTAAGTGCCGCTTGTTCCCTCTATTATCAGCCTGGCAGTTGGGTGCCTCATAGCACCTTGGCAATTCGCTGCAATCCCAAATACATTTCTAAGATTATGGAACGCTGTTTAGCCTACGAAACACGTATGGAAGCGCGCATAGATTCCATCGGCGTTGTGGAAATAGGAACAGCAAGGCAGATCAGCGACACGGTTTTTCACTCTATCTTTATGGACGAGGCTGAAAACTCTCTCTAAAAAGAGTGTCTCTATATGAAACTTCTCGACGGAAGTGATAGGCTCTTCTGCCCAAAATTTTTTCGACATTCAAACACTTCATCTAAGGTCCTGTAAAAAACCTGCACATTTTTTTTAAAATACAGAGGACAAATTACTCTTTCTTTTTGGACCCTTAAGTCTGGTCTTGGCCCCGCCGATAGGGTCTATGAAGCAAGAGGTGCAGTATGCAAACACTTTTTTATGTCTCACTAAACGGCGGTCATGTAGGCCCTTACTCAGTAGAGACGATTGTTCAAAAGATTGAAGGCGGCGAACATGTATGGACAGACTATGTCTATTGTGAAGCCAAAGCAGACTGGGTGGTAATTATGGAACATCCAAGTTTTGCAGATAAATTCCAAGCGTCGTCTGTTAAGACTCCAGCTAAAGCCGTTGATGAGCATACTGTTTTTAATGCTGAAGCTCCAAAACATGATGATAAATATAAAGAGAAAGCTTGGTACATTTTGAAAGAGGGCAATAACTATGGTCCTTTCTCAAAATTGGAGCTTGTTCAGATGCTTCAAGAAAAAACCATGTTTGAATACGATTATGTTTGGCATTCAAAATTGAATGCGTGGAAACGTGTCGCGGAACTTGATGAGTATTCTGCAGAGTCAATCCGTGCCATGAAAGAATCTGGCTTGTCTGAAATCGCGGAAGTGTTCTTCCGTCGTCGTCATGCCCGTGCATCTTATGGTTGTTCTTTGATTGTTCATAACAACAAAACTGTGTTCAAAGGTCGCAGCATGGAGATCAGTTCTGGCGGTGCCGGTATCTTGATCGACAATCCGAATCTGCAACCAGGACAAAACTTGTTCTTACACTTCCAACCAGGTGACGGAGTTCCTCCGTTCAACGCTGTTTGCACAGTT
This sequence comes from Bdellovibrio sp. HCB337, assembly GCF_047302465.1. Classification (GTDB taxonomy): domain Bacteria; phylum Bdellovibrionota; class Bdellovibrionia; order Bdellovibrionales; family Bdellovibrionaceae; genus JACMRP01. The sequence continues at coordinate 824,376 of NZ_CP178621.1, forward strand.
GTAAGCAAGCAAATGGTTAAAGATACTAAGAGCGCTCTAGATTCAGTTAAATACGGCGTCAAGTTTACAAGCATCAGTCAGTCAGTGCGCGAATCCATTCGTCAATTCACACAGAAGGCTGCTTAATACTAAGCGGCCCTATGGAAGAGGGGCTTTGTGGTACGCACAATAATCACTGCGCTGGTTCTTGTATTGTCTTTATCTCAAGTGGGCTGTGGCAGCAACGGAGCCGCAGCTTCTTTCGATCTCGATCAAACCGAACAAAATTTCGGTCAGAAAATTCTCTACAATAATAAAGTCGACATTGTCTTTGTCGTTGATAACTCAACATCGATGGGACAGCACCAGCAACGCCTGGTTGCTCAGATCCCGAACCTTGTGGCTGTTCTAAAGAGCCTCAAGATGAACTATCATATCGTGGCAATTTCTACGAGCATGGGTATCGACGGTAATGGTGGGCAGTTCTTGGGCTCGCCTATGGTGCTTACAAACCAAACTGCCAACCTTGAAGCTTTGCTTCAGCAAAGAATTGCTCAGGGTGAAACGGGCAGTAATAACGAGCGTGGTCTTTTATCCTTGGAAACCGCTTTATCACCTTCGTACTTAAACGGAGCTGGTGCCGGGTTCTTCCGTGATGATGCCCTTTTGGCAGTCATCGAGCTTAGTGACGAGGATGATAAAAGTACAAAGACCGCAAGCTACTATGCTAACTTCTTGGATGCATTGAAGCCACCTTCTGTCGAAGGTCGCAAGTCTTGGATTTTCAATTTTATCGGCGTGCTTGAGAACTCAAGCGCTTGCCGTACTTTCAATGACTATTCGGAAGTGGGCCAGATTCAAATGCAATTGGCGGAAATTTCCGGCGGTAACAAAGAGTCTCTGTGCTCTAATAGCTTGTCTTCAGCAGTTTCAAATATCAAAGCGCGTATCGTACAGATCTTAACCGACTTCTATTTGAAAACGGAGCCTTTAGAGGCCACGATCCGCGTTGCCGTCAATGGCAAGTTGGTTGCTAAGAGCGACACCAACGGTTGGGTTTATATTCAAGAAAATGGCAAACACATCATTCGCTTTAAGGGTGATGCTGTTCCACCAGCAGACGCTGACATTCGCATTGATTACACACCGAAAACCAACCAAGACATTTAATCAATTCATTTTCATTCTCAATTTCATTGCAATGAACTTTCACCGCGTTTGCAAACGGTGAGAGTTCAATGAAACTTCTGTCCAATATTTGAAAGCTCTTTTATGAACTAGGACCTCACAAGGAAAAGTTCATGAAACGCACAGGTAAAACTCCTAGATTTAAAAGACAACGCCGCCTCTTGATGGAGCTTCCAGGCATGGGTAAACCCGGAGCTTTGGAAAGACGTCCTTACCCGCCAGGGCAGCACGGAAATCAGCGTCGCAAATACTCTGAGTTCGCTTTGCAGCTAGAAGAAAAGCAAAGATTGCGTTTCCACTACGGTGTTCGCGAAGAGCAATTCCGTCGTATCATTAAAAAAGCCAAACGTTCCAAAGCCACTAATTGGATTGAGTCCTTGGTAAACCTTCTTGAGAAGCGTTTGGACAACATTATCTTCCGTTTAGGATTTGCCCCAAGTATTCCGGCGGCTCGCCAGTTGATTTCTCACGGTAAAGTGAGAGTGAATGGTAAGAAGGTGGATATTGCTTCTGCGACGATCTCTGTAGGTGACGTTGTCACATTGACTCCGAAAGCTTATGAAAATCAAGTTTATCAGTACGCACGCCAAGCTCCTCGTTTAGAGCTTGCTGATTTCCTGAGTCTTGAGGATGCGAACGGCACTCCAACTGGTAAGTTGATTGATGAACCGAAAATTCAAGCAGTCCCATTCCCATTCGATCCGAATTTGGTGATTGGGTACTACTCGATGAGAGGCTAGTGAGGGCTCATGAAAAAGAGTCAGTTCATTAAAGAAGAAGAGATTTCTTTCGAAGAGCTCAGCGAAAACTGGGTTTCTTTGAAATTTGGCAATGATAGGTTTGTGATGGATACGGATACTTTGATCGATCTCTCTTTTCGTTGCGCCTCTTTTTTAGCTTATCTTGAAGGCAAAGAACAAAATTCTATCTCCGAAAATCTAGAAGCATGTAACTGCATTTCTGCAGACAAAAACTTGCTGCACTAGAGCATCAACAAAAAACTGGTGTCACTTTCTTCTGGCATGAGCATTGCTGCAAAATACTCTGCTCATAAAATTGGTGGCAAATTGCCACAACTCACAGAAAGGACCACTATGAAAAAAGTTATTCTGGTATCTCTTCTTGCGAGCTCTGTGTTGTTCAACACAGCTTGTAATGACAGAGAAATCGCTGCTGGCATCATCGGCATAGGTATCGGAATCGGCATTGCAGCCGGAGGACACGATCATGACCGTGATCACCATCATCACGATCGCCGTCGTCATGATTACGATCATGGCCGCAGGCACTATCCGCCACCACGTCATGACCGTAACCCACCACCACGCTATCGTCGCTACTACGCAGCAGACTTGAAGCTCGAGACACCTTTTGACACCAAAGCTGTAAGCTCTGATGTTTTGGCGTTCTCTAAAAAATACAATGTCAGCACCGACGCAGCAGCTAAAATCAAAGTTGCTTTTGATGGCGTGAAAAGCAAAGGCCTAGAGTCCTTCGAGACCATCGGTCTTTCTAAGAAAGACATCCGTGCGATTGCAAAACGCGATCTTCCAGAATCTTCTTCCATCAAAGCAATGGCTGATAAGTTGGACATCGCTGAACATCAATCTCGTGATTTGATCAAAGATTTGATTGCTGAGTTTGATGATCAAGCATCTGACATCGAGAGCCCGTACTGGCAAGCTTGTATGAGCGAAGGGAAAAGCTGGAGAACTCCGCAAAACCTTTACTGCACGAACACTGCGTGGAATGGTTGCAGCCCGGATACCGGCGCGACTCTTTGTTACTAGTTAGTCTACAGATCTCCAATTGTTTAAACCCACTGACTTAAAACCAGTGGGTTTTTTATTGAAAAATCACCAGGCGAAACAGGGGTTTATACGTCCCTGTTTTAATATTACCCGGGTAATATTGACATTTCTATTTTACCCGGGTAATATTGGATTCCAGAGGTGATATATGGATTCGCAAAACTACACGGCCTTTGAGGGTGAAAAGCTACTCAAACAAGGGGCCTTGGACGAAGTGGTCCTAGCAGTTAAAAAAAGGCTTAAAAGCCATCCTGATGCTTCGATCTTGGTCTTCAGTGATCTGACCGGTAAAGAAATGGATTTTGATTTGAGCGGTTCCGAGAAAGAGGTTTTGCAACGTTTGCAGATTTATCTTTCTCCGGATGAAAAGACGAAAGCCACCGCAGGGCCTGGTCGCCCAAAGTTGGGGGTCGTAGCGCGCGAGGTTTCGCTTTTACCACGTCACTGGGAGTGGCTCTCGACCCAGTCAGGTGGAGCATCGGCGACTTTACGCAGACTGATTGATGACGCCAAGAAACAAACATCTGGGCGCGAGATTCTGAAACAAGCTCAAGAGCGAACTTACAAGTTTATGGCGACAATGGCGGGAAATCTTCCACATTATGAAGAGGCCCTTAGAGCGTTGTATGCGAAGGACTCCAAAAAGTTCAAAGAGCAAATCGCAAAGTGGCCCACAGACATTCGCGAACATACAAAGAAAATGGCAGAAGAAGTTTTTGAATAAAAGAGAAGCGAGGTCGAGAAACAGATCTCGCTTTTTATTTCGCGAAGCTGTCGTAAAGGACAATGCCGATAAGAAGCAAAATAATTGCGGGGATCCAAATCGCACGATGACGATGGAAGAATTGATTCACGCTTTTAAAAAGTGCAGCTTGCTCATTGTGAATGTCTTCCACAGTAATACGACCTTGAGAGTTCTTTGATTTTTTACGATAGACCATGATCGGCATGGTCACCATTTGCAGCACAAAAAAGACAAAGGCCCCAATCACGATGATTGCAGTACGGTCCTGAGACCAATTGCGTCCAGGCACAACAGCTGCTCGATGAATCGAAATGGCGATGGCTCCTGCCAAAAGAATCGAGACGGCCAAAGAACGAATGATGTAAAAAACTAAGAACTTCATAGGCCTGACACTAGGGTTGAATAAGACCGCGGTCAACGAGTTCTGGAAGGTTTAGGTACGAGAAATAAAAAAAGCGAGATCGAAAATCGACCTCGCTTCTTATTGTGCTCGGAAAAGTTCTAGGCTTAGTAGTAACCCACCAACGCCATAGAGCTAAATGATTTGAAATCGCCATTGGATTTCAGATCAGCGCGTAGTCCAATTTGATTATTGTAATTGATGCCGACGCCTGCGCCATAGAAGTAGCCATTCATAATAGAATAGTCATAGGAAGTGCCCATTGCACCTGCAGTCATCGCAGCAAAGAACTCAGAGTGTTTTGGCAGCTCTACACGGATTGGGTGAAGCTCGATGGACCCGGTGAAAACATTTTGGTTCTCGTGATCTCTCACAACCATCGGGTTCATAGATAGAGCGTAGCTATTAGATTCAATGCTGTAGTTTGTGTAAGACGCTCCTACAAAGAAAGCCTGACCAAAACGTCTTTGCACTTCCATCGTCAACCCGCTGCCTTTAGTGTCATAAGTATTGCCGCGTTCAAACTTGCTCATACCTAAAGAGATATTCCATCGAGGAGCCTCTTTAACTTCTAGAGTGATTTCTTGGGTATTCATACTGGTAGTTTGAATAAGATCCATGGGCTCAAGTTGGGGAGCCTTCATAACTTCCTGAGCGAAAGACAAAGTGCCAATCAATAGAATAGATAAAACCATCGTGATGAATTTCATGAAGCAACTCCTTTTGCTAATTAATCTGAAGTCCTCATCATAAAAATTCTAAATATAAAGTCATTAAAATTGGGCAAAAGGTCCAGGTCACATAGTCACATTCAGAATAATAGAAACGATCGAACGGACGCGCTAATTACATATGGACGACAAAAACTCCGTCAAGGCGAGCGCAAACCTCGCCCTTGCAGCGGACTTCCACCTTCATCAGTTCACGCACTTTTTTCCAGCGATCTAAGCAATAGAAAAACTTCTGATAGAGTTCGGGTTTGCCGAATTCGCAGACAATATCGAAATCCCCAGTGACAGGTTTTAGATATTTGATCTCGCCCTTTTGAATGACGATGTCATTGGTATTAATTTTCTCTTTATCAAGCCCCAGATAAACCAGGCTGTAGGCAGCTAATACCGACAGAGTATAAAGACTGCCGCCGAATCCCGTGCCCTTGTGATTAATATTTTCGGCCAAACGCGCACGCAAGTGCACTTTTTGGGGAGTTGCAGAAACAATCTCAAATCCCAAATGGCGAGTCAGGGGAATATCGTGAGTCAGTTTTTTATACAACTCTTCCGTCGTCATCGGTGGCTTCCTTCTTGGTTTCACCAAGGCCTGTGTTGGCCAACTGATAATACAAGCCTTTTTGGCTCATAAGTTCTTGGTGAGATCCCACTTCCATGATTTCTCCGTCACGCAAGACCACAATGCGGTTGCATTCGCGCACAGTGGACAGGCGATGGGCGATAATAATACTGGTACGGCTTTTCATGACTTCGTGAGTGGCTTTTTGCAAAATCAATTCACTCTCAGAGTCGATGTTGGCCGTCGCTTCATCCAAAATCAAAATATCTGGATCAAATGCCAAGATTCTTGCAAACGCGATCAACTGTCTTTCGCCGACCGACAAGTTTGCCCCGCGTTCTTCAACAGGGGATTGCAAATCACGGCCTGTGCGGCGAAGCAGATCCAAGTACCCAGTTTGTGCTAACGCTTTTTCTACGTCTTGAAGAGTGATGCTTGGATCGCCAAGGCTTACGTTTTCAGCAATGGTACCACGGAAAATAAAATTATCCTGTTGAACCACGCCGATATGCGAACGGATTGAATGACGCGTGATTTGTTCCAGCGGAAGCCCATCCATATAGATAGTCTCGTGGGGAGCATCATAGAATCTTTGCAGTAAAGAAATAAACGTAGTTTTTCCGCTGCCAGTTCTGCCAACCAAAGCAACGGATTCGCCAGCGCGGATCTTCAGATTGATATTCTTAAGCACCAACGGCAAATGTTCTTCATAGCGGAAATTAAGTCCCTTGATTTCGATTTGGCCGTTTAAGCGTGACAACTCCTCGGCAGTTTTTACTTCGGCCTCTGCGGGTTCATCCAAAAGTGTAAAAATACGCTCAGCACTCGTCAGTGAGTTTTGAAACTGCTGGTATTTTTCAAGAATATCTCTGAGGGGTGGTACAAAATCCTGAGCTGTCATCATAAAGGCCACCACAGCACCGATCGTAAGACCGCCCTCAAGACTAATCCAGCCGCCGAAATACATCGCAGCCGTAATCGTGAAAGCCGTAAAGCAGTTCATGATCGGGAACATTGCCGCATAAGATTTTACAGACTGCATATTGCTGGCACGATAGTCGTCCGAAAGAGCCTGGAACTGAGCTAAGTTTTTCGGTACACGGTTGTATAATTGCACAACCTTGATGCCGTTCAGATTTTCAGCCAAGAATGAATTGATATTCGAGAGTTTCTTTTTTTGTTCACGTAAAATATCACGTATTTTGTTACTCAAATAAACCGCGGCAAAAACGAAGAGTGGCGACAAAATCAAAGTCACAACCGTTAGCTTCACCGAAATCAAAGACATTGCCACGATAATCGCAATCACGTTCACAGCGTTGATAAAGATATTGATCACGCCGTCCGTGAAAAGATCGCCTAATGAGCTTACGTCATTGGCAATACGAGTGACCGTACGACCCGTCGGGGTTTTATTGAAGTATTGCAAAGGCAAAGCTTGAGTATGGCGAATCAGATCTTCGCGCAGATAATACAAAACGCGGTTGCCAAGAACTTGAAACATATAGTTTTGGGAAAAACTTAAAATGGTTCTTGAAAATTCTAGGCCCAAATAAACCAAGGCCATCATCTTAAACAGCGAAATGTCTTTTGCAATAACCCCATGGTCAATGGCGTAACCGATAATATACGGAATCAAGCGCGAGATTCCCGTCAAAAGCAAAATAATCAAAACCACCGCAGCAAACATCCACGGATGCTTGCGTGTGTAAGGCCAAAGGCGTTTGAACATGATCGGGTAGGTGACCTTCGTCTTAATAATATCTTCATTCATGGTTCACCTCCGAGCTGGATTGGACGCTGACAATGGTTCGGAAGCTCGGACTTGTTTGCATGAGTTCTTCGGCAGGACCCATGGCTTCAATCATGCCATCTTTAAGAACGATAATTTTGTCGGCACTTTTCAAAGAACTCAAACGATGCGCGACCGTGATACGAGTTTGCTTTTTTGCCGCTCGTACAAGTTCTTCTTCGATCATTTTTTCAGTGCGTGTATCCACGGCACTTAAAGAGTCATCCAAAATCAAAAATGGCGAAGTCAGAATCAAGCCACGAGCAATACTTAGGCGCTGTTTTTGGCCACCAGACAGGTTCACGCCACGTTCGCCCAATTGAGAGTCAAACTTTTGCGGAAGATTTTCGATTTCACCGTGAATGTTCACAACATGGGTCATGCGCTCGACGGAAGTAAACTCAGGATCCAAATTCATGCCATAGCTAATATTTTTAGATACGGTCTCGCTAAACAAGAACACTTCTTGAGTCACCAGCACCATAACGGCGCGAAGGCTTTTCAGCGTGTATTTCTCGATCGGAAGGGTGTTGATAAAAATCTGCCCTTCATTGACTGGATACATACGTAGTAGCAAATTCACGAGCGTGCTTTTGCCGGAACCGACTTGACCCATCAATCCCACGTGCTCGCCAACACGGATTTGGAAAGAAATATTTTTCAGTACATAGACTTCGCTGCCCGGATATTTGAAAGAGACATTGCGGAATTCCAAAGAGTTAAACTCGCGAAGATCGACCGTGCCTGTATCCGGAATATCCGTGTCTTGAACCATGACTTCTTTAATACGATCAATCGAAGCGCGGCCTTTTTCAAAGTACGAAAACCCAAGCCCCAGCGCCGTTACAGGCCACACCATTTTTTGAATATAACGATGGAAAGCAACGAAAGTTCCGATGGTCACGGTTCCTAGGTACAAATCATTTGCTGCAATGAAAAACAAAATGACCGAGCCGCTAGTGACGCCAAACTCCATCACCGGCATAAAAAGCGCGTCGATGAAAGCGACTTTGTTATTAGCAGCTTCCACTTTGCGACTGCTTTGGCAGAACATGTCTGTGCGGTGATCTTCTTGCGCGTAGGATTTCACAACACGAATCCCGCCGATCGTTTCCTGGGTTACGCCTGTAAGCTCCGAGAACCGGTCTTGAGAAATCTTGTAATTTTTGTGAATCAACTTCATCACTCTATTGATAAGAAATGGAACTAACGGCAAAAGAATCAGCGTCTGCCACGTCCACGTGAAGTTCATCGTGAACATTACTGGCAGAATGATGATCAAGTAAATCACGCCGTCCATGAAGATCAAAAGGCCTGGGCCAATCGCCTGGCGGAACGACGTCACGTCATTGGTCAAAACACTCATCAATTCGCCGACTTGATTTTTTTGAAAGAAGCTCGGGCCTAGAGTTGTGAAGTGTTTGAAAATGCGCAGACGCATGTCTTCCATCGCGTAGGTATGAAACTTACCGAAGTTGCGGCGCCAAGCATAGCGAGTGATCCCCAAGCAGGTAAGGGTCGCAATCAAAAACATGCTAGTGCGGCCGAGGTCGCCGAGAGGCTGATGTTTTTCAATCTGATCAATGCCGACTTTTAAAAGCAAAGGATAAAGACCATCCAAAGCATTGGTAATAACTAGCAAAAAAATCCCGGCAAAAAACGCTCGCGGTTGATAGCGAATGTAGTGAAGCAGTGGATTTTTAAACAGCTTGGTGGTTTCAGCGGTATTTTCTGGGGTCGAAGAGTAGGTGGCCGACATAGGGCCCCACTATAATAAAAAAGGGATGGCTTGTCGCCATCCCTTTGTAGATTTTCAAAGAAAAAATCTTAGTAGTGCATCAACGCATTTACGTCGAGTTTACCCTCTGTCACAAGTTTGCCTTGCGCCGCAGGGATTTTTTGAGCTGTCGCCATGATAGCCGCTTTTACTTCTTGCCATGTTTTGCTTGGATGCGCAGACCAGTAAAGAGCCGCCGCACCAGCAACGTGTGGAGTCGCCATAGAAGTTCCGTCCCAGCTTGCTTTGAAGCCATACTTGTCGATCACCATGTCAGAGTATTCGCTGCCAACAGTTGTCGAGAAAACCTTCACGCCAGGAGCGCCAATATCAACAGACTTAACACCCCAGTTCGAGAAAGAACCGAAGTTGTTAGCCACGTCCAAAGCCGCTACAGAAATGATTGTGTCATGTGGGTAGCTTGCAGGATATGCAGGTTTTGGATCGTTGTCGTTATCATAACCTTTACCTTGGTGACCGTTACCAGCCGCTGCAACAAAAAGAGTCCCTTTGTCTTGAGCGTATTGGATAGCATCACGAAGAGCTTGGTTGCTTTGACCATCTGCTGGATCTTCACCCTCAGAACCCCAAGAGTTTGAAAGAACTTTCGCGCCATTATCAACCGCGTAACGGATCGCTTTGATCGCGTCAGCAGTTGTGCCTTGGCCTTTGTCAGAGATGAAACGCAAAGACATGATTTTTACGTTCGGAGCAACACCCGCAATACCAATACCGTTATCGCTGCGAGCTGCAACGTTTCCAGCGCAGTGAGTTCCGTGACCTGGGTTACCGCCAGTCAATAGTTGCAGAGGCTCTACTGCTAAGTCGTAAGGTTTGTTGTCATTAGAAACGAAGTCCCAACCAACCATATCGTCAACATAGCCATTGCCGTCGTCGTCAATTCCATTGTTTGCGATTTCTTTAGAGTTTCTCCAAAGATTTGGCAGTAAATCTTCGTGTGTGTAATCAACGCCAGTGTCGATAACTGCCACGATCATTTCCGGAGAACCCTTGGTTACTTTCCATGCATCCATTACGTTGGCGTTTTGCATGCCCCATTGGTTGTTGAAAAGCGGATCCATACCAGCGCGCTGTTGTGGCGCATCAACGATATCTGGATTGTCGAGATACTTTTTGTCTTTCTGAACGCCTACATCCTGACGAGCTGCGAATCTTTTAATAGCCGCGCGACGGAGTGGATCTTGAACTGTGTAGTCTTCCAATAAACGAATCGGATAGTTCGGTTGAACGTATTCGATACCTGTGCCTTGAGCCATGGCCTGAACGGCTTTTGCGCTGAGTTTCCCCCCTTCAACGCGAATCCATTGGTCATTAATTTGCTCAACTTTGGCGCCATTGCCTTCAAATTGTGCAAAAGCCTGCATGCTGTATGCTGCATTTGGAGCAAGCTTAATCAAAAGATCTTGTTTTGCTTCCTTAGGAGCTGCTTGAGCCGTCAAACTGAGGCCCAGAACTGCCGTAAAAATGTGCAATAACATGAATTCCCCCTCTCATGTTGTATTAACAAACCTTCGTTGGTTCTAACTTTCAATTCTAGGAACAAGCTTTCTCGAGAATCAAACCTAAACAGCAGTCAGGGAGCGTGCGCGTTGAAGTAAATGAGACCGAGTCTCTAAATTATCTATCTAGTTGTCATGGCTCGGGATTTTCTGTAACTAATTGAGAGTCAAATGAAAATGGAGTGTTCACATGAATACAGCTAATGGAGCTGATCAGACAAAACCTGGTCAGAATTTAGCAACTCAATCTATCGACGATATGTCACGCAGTTATGCGTTCACAACTCGTCTAGATGATATCGTTGCATGGGGTAGAAAAAATGCTTTGTGGCCAATGCCGTACGGAACTGCCTGCTGCGGGATTGAACTGATGTCTGTGATGGGGCCACGTTATGACCTTGCTCGTTTCGGAGCAGAGGTTGTGCGTTTCTCTCCTCGCCAAGCGGACTTGTTGCTTGTTGCGGGAACAATCACTGAAAAGATGGCTCCAGTTCTCGTGCGCATCTATCAACAAATGTTGGAACCAAAATACGTGATCTCTATGGGCGCTTGTGCAAGCTCTGGTGGTTTCTACCGCGCTTATCACGTACTTCAAGGCGCTGACAAAGTAATCCCTGTCGACGTTTACGTTCCAGGTTGCCCTCCAACTCCAGAAGCGGTTTTGGATGGCGTGATGGCTTTGCAAAGAATGATCGCGAAACATACACCACGTCCTTGGAAGGACAATTGGAAGTCTCCGTATGAGCAAGCTTGATAATATTAAACAAGACCTGGCGTCGAAGTTTAACGTCGCCAATTACAAATTCGTACACGCTTTCGGTGATGACGTTCTCGAGATTCCGAAAGAAGACATCATTCCTGTTCTTCGTCATTTCAAGGCGACGCAACGTTTTGATTTCTTGATGGACATCTGCGGTGTGGACTATCCGTCCCGCGCAAAACGTTTTGATGTCGTTTATCACCTGTTCTCTTCAAAAGATTCTTCTCGTTTGCGTATCAAGTGCGCGGTCGCAGAAGGCGAGACCATCGAGTCTGCGATCAACACATGGGTTGGTGCTGACTGGTTCGAGCGTGAAGCATTCGACATGTTTGGAGTCGTTTTCACAGGCCATCCAAACCTTCGTAAAATTTTGACTCATCATCAGTTCGTGGGTCATCCACTTCGCAAAGATTACGAAGCGGATCACCAACAACATTGCACAGAGCCTTTGCCAATTCATTTCAACAATGAGCCTGGCGTCGACGGTTCTGTTTTGAACGATCGCTATGTTCCTTTGAACATCGGTCCTTCGCATCCAGCGATGCACGGAACTTTGCGTGTGATGGTCGAGTTGGACGGTGAAACTATCGTTCGTGCAAATCCTGAAATCGGTTATTTGCACCGCTGCTTCGAGAAGATGGCAGAAACTCACCCATACAATCAGGTGATTCCATACACAGATCGTTTGAACTACTGCTCAGCACCTATGAACAACGTAGGTTACTGTAAAGCGGTTGAAAGACTTTTGGGCGTGGACATTCCACCGAAAGCTCAAGCGATGCGTGTAGTATTGTCGGAGCTTTCTCGTATCATCGATCATATTATCGCGGTTGGTACTGGAGGCGTGGATTTGGGCGCATTGTCTGCGTTCTTCCATCTCTTCACTTACCGTGAAAAAGTATATACTTTGTTTGAAAAACTCTGCGGAGCTCGTTTGACTGTGTCGATGACTCGCGTGGGTGGTATGGCTCAAGATACACCAGAAGGCTGGTGGGATGATGTTCTAGCATTCTGTAAAGACATGCGCATGCAAGTCGACGAGATCTCTCGTTTGATGTTGGACAATAAAATCTTCATTAAGCGTACCCAAGGTGTTTGCCCAGTGACTGCTGCTGAAGCTGTTCAATGGGGTTACACAGGTCCTTTGCTTCGCGCTTCGGGTGTGAACCTCGATTTGCGTAAAGCCTCTCCTTATTATGGATATGATGCTTTGAACTTCGATGTTCCAGTAGGAACGAACGGTGACATCTATGATCGTTACTTGGTTCGTATCGAAGAGATGAGACAATCTATCCGTATCATCGAGCAAATCTGTAAAAACCCTCCGGGCGGTGATTACACCATCCGTGACAAAGGCATCGTTCTTCCAGAGAAGAAAGATGTTTACGGAAATATCGAAGGTTTGATGAATCACTTCATGTTGATCATTAAAGGTCTTCGTCCACCTGCTGGAGAAGTTTACGATGCAACTGAAGCTGCCAACGGAGAGTTGGGCTTCTACTTGATCAGTGACGGTTCTGCGAATCCATATCGCTTGAAAGTACGTCCTCCTTGCTTCGCTATCTATCAATCATTCCCGTCTGTAGTAAAAGGCTCGATGATTGCGGATGCGATTGCTACGGTCGCAAGTATGAATCTTATCGCCGGCGAATTGGACCGCTAATTCGGAGTATATAGAATGTTTAAGTTGTCTGAAGAGGGATTGAAAAAAGTTAAGTTGGAGCTCGCTCGTTACGAAACGAAAGAGTCTGCAATTATTCCTAGCCTGTACGTTGCCCAAAAGGAAAACAACGGCTGGGTGAATAACGACGTGATTCATGCGTTGTCTGCAGCGATGGAAATTCCAGCAAGTAAAATCAACGAAGTTTTTAAGTTCTATACAATGTTCAACCAAGAGAAGGTGGGTAAATACCACGTGCAAGTTTGCACCAATATCTCTTGTGCTTTGAACGGCAGCCGTGAACTTGCAAGCCACATTTGCCACGAGTTGAAAGTGAAGTTTAACGACATTACTCCAGACGGTCGTTTCACGATTTCTAAAGTGGAATGCTTGGGTTCATGCGGAACTGCTCCGATGATGCAAGTAAATGATAAGTACTATGAGAATTTGACTCCAGAATCAGCGATGAATTTGTTGAGAGGGATGAAGTAATGGAATCAAAACTATTGACGGAATTTTATCACCTCGACGAGTTCAGAACTCTTGAGGGTTACAAAAAGAATGGCGGTTACGTTCAATTGGCGAAAGCTTTGAAAATGCAACCGCAACAAATCATCGACGAAGTGAAGGCTTCTGGTCTTCGTGGTCGCGGTGGTGCGGGTTTCCCAACTGGAACGAAATGGTCTTTCCTTCCTAAAAATAATGAACCTCGTTATTTGTTGTGCAATGCCGATGAAGGCGAGCCTGGGACTTTCAAAGACCGTATGATGATGGAGAGAGCTCCACATCAATTGATCGAGGGCATGATCATCTCTGCTTTCGCAATCGGTTCTAAAAAGAGCTACATCTATATTCGTGGTGAATACCACTATCCAATCTCTGTTGTCGAAAAAGCGATTCGTGAAGCTTACGATGCAGGTTTGCTTGGCAAAAACATCATGGGCTCTGGCTTTGACCACGATATGGACGTGTACAGCGGTGCTGGCGCGTATATCTGCGGTGAAGAGACGGGTATGATTTCTTCTTTGGAAGGCGCGAAAGGCCAACCAAAATTGAAGCCTCCATTCCCAGCGGTTCAAGGTTACCTTCGTAAACCAACAATCGTGAATAACGTAGAAACTTTGGCAGCTGTAAAATACATCCTTCGTGATGGTGCGGCTGCTTATCGTAAACACGGAACCGAGAAATCTCCTGGTACAAAATTGTTCTCTTTGTCTGGCAACGTTGTGAAGCCGGGCAACTACGAAGTTCCACTGGCTTATCCTTTGATTGATTTGATCAACAAAGAGGGCGGCGGAATGAAGCCAGGCCGTAAGTTGAAAGCGGTTATTCCTGGCGGATCTTCTGCTCCTGTGATGACGGCGGCGGAAGTTGAAAAAGCGACTTTGGATTATGAATGTTTAGCAGGCATGGGCACCATGCTTGGTTCAGGTGCTGTGATCGTTATCGACGATTCTCAGTGCATGGTCGATATGTTGGGAGTTCTGACTCACTTCTATCACCACGAATCTTGCGGTCAGTGCACTCCTTGTCGTGAAGGCACGGGCTGGTTGAACAAGATCGTTCACTCGATCTTGGAAGGCAAAGGCCGTTTACAGGACATCGAGCTTCTAGAGAAAGTAGCTGACAACATGAAGGGCCGTACTATTTGCGCTCTTTCAGATGCCGCTGCTTTGCCAGTATTAAGTTTCGTCTCCAAGTTCCGTGATGAATTTGAATTCTATGTTCGTGAAGGACGTTCTAAAGTGAAGGGTACTACGTATGCCGAAATGCACCATTAACGGAAAAGAAATCGAAGTAAAAGAGGGTTCGACGATCATCGAGGCAATGTACAAGATGAATGAGTCGATTGCTCACTATTGCTATCACCCGGGCTTGAGCGTTGCGGGTGTGTGCCGTCTTTGCATGGTAGAGGTTGAAGGAAATCCACGTGTTCAGATCGCTTGTAATACGGCTGTGACTGAAGGCATGAAAATCAACAACACTTCCGCGAAAGTAAAAGACGCTGCGAAGTGGGGTCTTGATTTCCACTTGATCAACCATCCTTTGGATTGCCCTATCTGCGACCAAGCGGGTGAGTGCGGTTTGCAAGATCAGTACATGGAGTTCGGTAAATACGATCCCGAAATGGCTGAGAAGAAGCAAAAGAAACACAAAGTAGTGGATTTGGGTCCGACAGTTGTTTTGGATTCAGAACGTTGCATCCTTTGCTCTCGTTGCGTGCGCTTCACAGACGAAGTTTCTAAAACTTCTGAGTTGGGTCTTTTCAACCGTGGTGATCGTACAGAGATCGGTACTGTTGAAGGCGTTCAACTTGATAACAAATACTCTTTGAATGTGGTGGATATCTGCCCAGTCGGAGCTTTGACTTCTAAAGATTTCCGTTTCCGTCAGCGCGTGTGGTATCTCAAAGATGCTGAAACGGTCTGCACAGGTTGCTCTACGGGTTGTAACGTGAAGGTATACTTCAATAAAGAAGGTATGTTCCGCGTGAAGCCAGTTTACAACGAAGCTGTGAACGGTCACTGGATGTGCGATGAAGGTCGCGACATCTATAAGTTCGTGAACAAAGACGTTCGTCTTTTGAAAGCGAAAAAAGGTCAGGGCGGTTCTTGGACAGAAATGGCTCCAGGAGCGGCAGCGAAAGACTTGGCTCCAGTGTTGAGCAAGGCTGCTGGTGAATCTTTGGCGTTGGTATTGACTGCTCAATACACAGTTGAAGAGTACGAAGCAATCATTAGCACTTTCGTGAATACTTTCAAAACTAAGAAGATTTTCTTCTGGATCAACAACAAAGAGTCTTTTGAAACTTTCGATGGTTTGCTCCTTCGTGGTGACAAAAATCCAAATACAAAAGGCTTGTTGAAAACTCTTGAGAAGTACGGTGTGACCGCTTCTTGGGGTGAGTTGAAATCAGGTCTTGATAGCGGTGCTATCAAAACTGTGGTTGTTGCAGGTCCAGAGAACCAAGCTGTGTTCCCAGACTTAAAAGAAAGAATCACAGAGTTGAGCAAAGCTCAGAACCTGATCTGGATGCAAGCGGGCAGCAATGCACAGCTTGAGTCTTTGAAGGGCAATGTGACTTTGATCCCATTGAAAACTTTCGTAGAAAAGAACGGTACATTCATTAATCACCAAGGCATGGAACAGAAGTTCAAACGTGTAACAACGGTTGTTTCTGAAGCTTTGACTTTGGATCAAGCAGTTCAATTGTTTGCGGGTCAAGAGATCAAGATCTCTGCAACTCCAGTAGTTGACACTTTCGTCGAGACAAATCGTCGTACTGATGAAGTGATGCTTGAGCACAGAAAAAAGAATGAATTCGTGTTTAAGAGAGGTAGCCTATGAGCGTAGTTCAAAACAATTCCGAAAAGAACAGATGGTATCTGATTGGTATTTTGGGCGGCATGGGTATCACCATGAAGCATATGTTGAAAAATATTTTCAACAAAAAGCAAATGATGACCCTCAACTACCCAGAAGAAAAGTATGAGTACTCTTCTCGCTTTAAAGGGAATCACGTTTTGACCGTGAAAAAAGACGGATCTCTTCGTTGCACAGCTTGTATGTTGTGTGCGACGAACTGTCCTGCAGAGTGTATTAAAATCACGGCTGCAGAACATAACGATCCAACGGTTGAAAAATTCCCTATTAGCTACGAGATTGATATTCTTCGTTGCGTATTCTGCGGCTTCTGTGAGGAAGCTTGCCCAGTGGATGCAATCCGCTTGGGACCTGAGTGGCAAACTCCAGGCGTAAATGGCGCAAACTTCATTTACGACATCAACCACTTGGCTTATCGTCCTAATCTTAAGGGCGGTATCCTTACTCATGTTGATGATGAAGAACGTCACAAGGCGGGGATCTAATTTTCTGCCTTTTATAGTTTTTGAATCGAAACCCACGTTAATAGCGTGGGTTTTTTTTCGTCTTCGAATCCGAAAGCTCTGCGCGTTGTTTGTATTGTTGGAAAAAATAAAAAGCGCAGATCTTTTGTCTGCGCTTTTCGATACATATTTTGATTATTTAACTAGGGATTTACGATCCAATTTACGGTACGTCGTTTTTAGGAATCTTTGTTAGATGCTTAGTTTTAATTCTTTTGGTGACATCGCCTCGACGAATTCTAACGACAGGATTTCCGTCAGACTGAATCCCAACTACAGTGACGACGTGGGGTCCATCCCAGTAAAAAGATTCATAGTATTGTTCACCAACGCAGATATTCTCACTATTGCAACCACTAGTTCTCGCAAGTTGCGAAGACTTCCAGTTGTCAGTAACTTCGTGGCCGTATTCATCTTTTCTTACAATGAGCTTACCATCAGGCTGGATTGCAAGAACAGTAACAAGATGTGGACCATCTAAGTAAAAGGTTTCGTAATATTGCTGGCCGACGCAGATGTTCTCGCTATTGCATTCATTTTCAGAAGCGAATGTCGCTTGTGCAAATACTAAAAATAAAGAAATCGCAAATTTTAGTCTCATAGAGTCTCCGATGTCTAAAAATATATGCAATCCATGCCAACAGAAATTCGTATTAAAAACTGACGAAGTTTTTTTCAGCAAAAACCTCAGTGTAATCTAAGTTATTGATATTATTGTATTAATATGCCTTATTTTATTAAGGTGTAATTAACAAATAAGGCGTCTATTTATTTTCTTGCTTCGGCATTTTTCCTAAATTTGAACTCGGTAGCGAAGATAAAGCGTATATCTTTGCGCTGGCTTCTTGATTTCATCCTTCCTCCATATCCTTACTCATGTCGATGATGAAGAACGTCACAAGGCCGGTATCTAATTTCCTGGCTTTTATAGTTTGTGAATACGAAACCCACGTTAATAGCGTGGGTTTTTTTTCGTCTTCGAAACGGGGATTTGGGGTGAGCTTTTGCAGTTTTTGAGCGACTCAAGTACATAAGGCCATATTATTGGCAAACGTACTCAGCTTTAACTCTAACAGTGCAGTAGCCGCCATTACCGACTATCTGAAATTCGGAAACTCTCCAAGCCCTCACTTCCCCACACATATTCGCTGCATTTCTATCAGCATCTTTTTGGGCGTCAGCTATGGCATCAGAAAAATCTTGATAACAGTCATGACCCACCCCGTGAGAAGTGAAGCCGGTGCTCGCTAAAGAAAAAAATGGAAATATTAAAGCTGAAGTTAAAATAATTTTTTTCATTCTATACTCTCTTTCGTTTCCAAGAGTAATTTGTAATGAGGCATGAAATATAAGTAAAATAAATTATACCAATACATTAAATAGGTAAAAACCTATATTAAGAGAGAATATTAGAAATCCATAAAGCGTATATCTTTGCGCCGGCTTCTTGATTTCAGTCTTCCTCCATTCTGCTAAGTGAGAATGTTCATGTGTTCATGGCATGAATGGGGCTTGGAGTATTCGTTTTGATTTAATTTAGTCCAGATTTTATCTATGAAAAGTCCTGAAAATGGCTCTGGTGGCGGGTTTTGCGTCATTTGTGGATTTGTTGGCGGCTAGTTTTTTGTGAAATTTTGGCTTTTGGCGTTAAGCTCTGAGATCTGCTGCCGATCTGGGTTGTATGAAAAATACATACCACAAACCAATTTTATTCGCCGGTATTATTTTAAGCATGCAACTGACTGCAGGTTGCTTGGAAAAAGGTGATTTTAGCACGACTCAGATGCCGAGCACCGATTCCGAGACTGTAGCCGAAGTAACGCCAACGCCGACACCAACTCCGAGTCCGACACCAGAAATAACGCCTTCACCAACCCCTAAGCCGACACCGACTCCTGCGGTGACGCCAAGTCCGACGCCAACGCCACCTGATAAAGAAGAAGAGGCATTAAGAGACGTAACACCTCTCTGGGAAGCAAAAACGTCTCAAGGTAAAACTTGGACCGATCATGTGAATAGACAGTTGGATACTATTGGACAAGATATGCTAGACGTCGTTCCAGCAGACAGTTCTTTGTTTTGTCCGAAATACAGCAAAATGTCAGATGCTCAACGTAAGCACTACTGGACCTTCATGATATCTGCGATGACTCGTTTTGAAAGTAATTTCAATACGAACTCGAAGTACACTGAAGACTTCAACGATAGCAATGGCAATAAGGTCATTAGCCGCGGACTTCTGCAGATCTCTATCGAGAGTGCGAACTCTTACGGATGTGGCTTTAAAAACGCCGAAGAGCTTCACGATCCACTCAAAAACCTAAGCTGCGGTGTTCGTATCTTGAACCGTTGGGTAGGGCAACGTGACTTCCGTATCGCGGGTAAAGTAGATGGCAAGTGGCGCGGAGGCGCTCGTTACTGGGCAGTACTTCGTGCGGGCGATAAGACTTCGTACAAGTCGATCCTTAAATGGAGCCAAGAACTTTCTATCTGTAAGTAATGCTTAAGACAGAAAAAACTTTGTACCGGGTGTGAAAACACCCGGTTTTTCTATTTCTGTTTAGTGGTGAACACGCTTTTTCATGATCATTCTATAGATCCACAGCAACAGCACGGCACCAAGGATCGATGCAACAATCCCTGCGGGCTCTTCCCCTCGGTACATGCCCACCGCTTGCCCAATCCAGCGCGCAATAGTGGCGCCTGCGATGCCAAGAAGAATTGTGATAATGAAACCGCCGGGATCTTTTCCTGGCATCAGAAGTTTTGCGACAGCCCCAACGATAAGACCAATGACAATTGTCCAAATCATAAGACCCTCCCTTAAATATTATCATTCTATTTAAGAGAGTTTTTTCAGGTCGTGTCTTTCATTGGAAATTTTCAAGATGTGACTTGTTTTGTGGATTACTCTTCAGAATCCTCGGAAGAATGTTCTTCTTCAGGAGGATCTGAAGCGGGCGTTCGCGCAAAAAGATCAAAGGTCTTTAGGCGAACGTCAGCGATTTCGTTACAGGTTTTTTCCACGCTTTTGTCTTGGCAATAAATATAAACTTTTTTGCGAATCTGATCCCAGGACTGATACCACTCTCGGGCCTCATCTAGGTCCTTTTTGGTCTTTTTATTGAGTGACGGAATCTGAGTAATGAGTGGCAGAACTTTCTCTAGATAGTAGTCCTTCTGGGATTCTCTGAGGTCTTTGAAAGCGTCATAAGATGACATCCAGAACGGAGGTTCTGACATATTGATAGGTGAAGAGTCCGGCTCTTGGCTTGGCAAAATATCTTTGCCCGCCATTGCAAGGCTTGCAGCCAAAAAATTCACCAGAACAACGACGATAAACAACTTAATTGGTTTCATTATCGAGATCCTCCAGCAGGAGAACGTTGACCAGAAAGACTTGCGATGAAGGTTCTTGTGCTTTGATCCGCATCACGAAGGGCATCATCAATAGCTGCCAATGAGGCTTCATAACCGACATAACCCCGACGAATAACATGGAAAGCTTTGTTTTCGCCACACTCACGTGTATCCACCATGCGAACATCCTTAGGAGCTCCATAGCCGAAAGAGTTTTCGTAAACGACCTTGGCTTTCTTTTGACCGGGCTTTTTTGGTTCCATGAGTCCCAAGCTGCCGGTGTAAAAGTCAAAGCGGTTACGACCTTTGATATAGCCGCCACCATCTTGGACAATCAGAAATCCTGGATGAACCATCGTTCCGCCGCCAGGCAAGTTCATGATTTTTCCTTTAAGGGCAGGCATTCGAATAATATCACCTGGATCATAGTATTTTGGATCCGCGGCTACAGAGATATAAGGAATCAAACAAGTGCCTGCAGAGCCAATACTGGTTTTGCAAGAACCTATGGACTCGATATGGCCTGTGTGACGATAGATTTTATTCCCAGGAAGTGAGCCTGAACCCTGCCAGTAAACGGCCTTCTTAAAGGCCTTGCAAGGGGTGGCGCTGTTACACATCTTCATAACATCCGGAGTATAGTAGGTCGACGTCGTAGCAATGCCTGGTGCGCAAAGCTTGCCGATGCAAATCTCGGAGAATGCGACGAAGAAAAATGAGAGAGCTACCTTGCTCGAAAAGCTTAGAACATATTTTTTGGTCATGTCCATTTATGAGCAAGAGTGGTGCCGCATAAAAAAGGGCCTGGTGCTCATTAGCGACCAAGCCCTAGTCAGTGTATGTAATGCTCAACAAATTGAACGGTCGAGCAGTGTCTCAGAGCGAGACTAGTAAGGTTCGTTATATACCTTCACAGTCTTGTGAGGAGTTTCAGTCATAAGATCCATGCCCGTGCTCTGAAGCTTTCCGACCATCCAAACTTCATAAGTTCCATTTGGAACGAAGTTCGTTCTCCAGCCGATCTTCATGTTGTTTCTAACGACTTCACTCGATTTTACGGTGACCTTGCCTTTAGAATCTTTAATAAAAAGCTGGATAGAACTCATTGGTACTGCCATCGCTGGAACGTTGACTAAGAACTCGGGGCGTTCGCTTAAAGGCTTGTTAAGGTCCAAGCCATCAGCACCCGTGAAAGAAAGCTTCAACTCTGGCTTTTGATTTACGATATAGAAAAAATGACGAACAGAATTTGCGATTTTACCGCCATTTGCATTTTGCGAGGTCGCTTGGATTTCATAACGGCCGTCTGCAAACTGAGTGCTGTCGAAGTTTACACCGCAAGCTTTTCCTTGGCATGAAGAAGACCAAATGGATTTATTGTTACCATCAAAAATAGAGAAACTAATGCTTTCAGCTTTTTCAGCAGCTGCTTTTGCCGTCAATGTATGAGCGCCGGTGATATAAGTATAATCTTTTGGAGTCACCATCGCGACGCCGCCAACAGAAGGATTTACATTCAGCCACCAAGTGCCACGGCCTACACCAGATTTGTCATCGTAAGAAACATAGCCATAACCTTTTTCACCCCATTCTTCGCCCCAGCTGTTACGAATGATCAAGGCTTGTTTGGAGTCGTCATAACCTACGATAGAAACCGCGTGGCCACCAAGTGGCTCAGCATCTTTAGAACGTTTGTAAACGCCGCCTGAATAAGAAACGAAGTCAGAGTAAACTGTCAGAGTTGCGATCAATGGACCACGCTGCAAGTCTTCACGGATTTGGTTCAAATTTCTGAAAAACTTTGTGCTGCGTCCCCATTCAGAAATTTTATAATTTCTTCTAGGAGCATCGGCACAAGAATCGTTACATGCGACGTCTTTAGCGCTAGCGCCAGAAGAGTAGGGCATACATGCTTCGTCGGTAACGCCTTTTTCATAGAGGAAATCCATTGCTTCGTCTGGATACCAGCCGTAATCACAAACACCACCACCACAAGAGAATAACTGCTGAGTAGAAAGACGTACGTTCAATGATGGAATCGCTGTTGCGATATTCATTTGTGTTTCCATCACGCCGATTGCAGCAAAAGCCACGCAGCTTCCGCAGTTCGCTTGATTGAGCATCGGAGAAACCCAATTTCTGCCGCCTTTATTTCTCCAATCGAATTTCGAAGGAACATTAGCATTGTATTGCTCTGGAAGATCAAACTCGACATCAGACTCAACATGACCCTTCAGGCCCAGCATACGTTGTATTTCCGCTTTCGGTAAACGCGTAAGCCAGTTTTCCTTGGCAACCCAAGTTGCATTTTCTTTTTCCAGCTTTTCATTGAGTGTTTTTACGTTGATAAATGATTCTGCCCAAGAAGATGAAGAGAACAGCAAAATCAAACACAGTGATTTCAATAGATTCATAAACTTCCCCCTATAGCAATGATCCTGCCTAGCGGGGACTGGGGCCAAGTGAAGTGGAAATTGTGGGAACAGAATTAGACCAATGTCGCGCCTGGGGTTCGAACGCGGGATTTGTCGAAATTTTTGAAAGCTCTTTCGGCTCTTGCTTTCGGGGGACGGGCGTCCGGCCCTCACGCAAGCGCCCGCCGTTCCGGCGGGTTCGCGCCGTCCAGGCGCCGCTTGAGCCCCGCTCAATCAAGATCCAAAAGCTCTTTCAAAAATTTCGACAAATTTGCTTCGGAATTTTCGTTTTTGTAATTCTTTTGGGCGCGTTTTTAGGAACGGTTTCTTATTGAGAATCTTTGGTAGGCATAGTCCAGCGCAAGAATCGCTAAGCACGGAATCCAGACGTAGTAAAACTCGTTCTTCATAATGAAGAAGCCTTGCTCGAAGAATTTCTCGACACTAAGTGGAGAGACCTCCAAAGGACGAATAGGGAAGAAGTAGCGGGCGCAGTTCATTGGCCAGAATACGGCGACGCCTAGACCACCGTTTGTTAGTGCATCGAGGAGGCAGTGAGAGAAAATACCTAAGAAGAACCCCCAGAAGCAGTCTTTCAGGGTCAGGAAGCCTTTGGTGTTCGTGATGAGTTTAAAAATCACCAGTAGTATGATCGCGGCTAAGAATGCGGCGGCTATCGAGTGCGAGGCTCCGCGATGGCCAAGGCAATCTTGATAGCGAATTCCGTATTGGTGACCGAGTACATCTAGATCTGGGAGCATGGGCGCAATCATCGCCATGATCCAATAGATCGGGCTAATGGGCTTGCGCACACAGATGCGAGCAATAGTATAGCCAACTACGGCGTGGGTCATGATTGTTGCCATACGAAAAGTATGGCACAAGTCAGACCCAAGACGAGAGCCTTTTTAGTTTATTACTGATATTTTTTTACGTGATCTGTTTCGCAGCCACCCTGAGGGTTGCTGTACTTGCCCATGAGGGTTCCATGGTAGGGATACTTAAAATCAGACATTCCATCCGAGCCCTCTTTCATCGTGTTCACTTCCAGAAAGTGCATCAGGCCGGTATCGCTGATTTTAAGAATGCCAGCGCCAAAAACCACATGTCCGGTAAGTGTCTGAGGACTGCTACCCAGAGCCTCGATGGTGAATTCGTTCGTGTCCGAATCATAGGTGGTTTTCACTGAGGGTTCGTTGAAGTAACAATATATTTTTTCGGCGGATGCCGTTGACGTCATGGCAAGAATCGCCAAACAAAGCCATAAACTGTGTTTCATAATATTTCCTCCCGGGTTTCTACCTTCAAATATAGCAATCGGAGTTGGCCTAGGTTTCACAATTTTATTTTAATGAGGTCCGTTTTCTGTCAACTTAGTGGAATGACAGTGATTAAAATGTTTTTACTTTATGTTTTTTCCGTTTACGCGATTGATATCCCGGATCGAGGATTTGGCGAAAGCACTGAGAATCCCGAAAAATTTCCAGCCAAAGCATTCTCGTTTGATGTGTGCTCCGAGAGTATTCCTGTTAAAAAGGGCAAGAATCCTTGGCTACTCATCGAAAAAAAGAAAACCAAGCAAGCGCCGATGGATCCGAATCCTCCATCGTGGGTCGAGTCCTACTACGTAAATCCATCTAATAAATCAAAGCAGTTTGCAATCCACAATCAGGCCGATTCCATTTATAGCTCGCCAACAACATTAGCGCGCATCGATTGCAAAGACGGGTTGATCTATTTTCAACACTTAGTGCGTGAGCCTGCTCCGACAAACTTTTATCGTGTCTATGATTTGATTTCAGGAACTGAATACAAGGTGACTGAAGGAGCGGTGACGATTTCCCCAGATGGCAAACACCTGATGACAGCCAGTGCTTCAGACCGGGATCAAAAATGCGGACGCTCTGGATCTTGCGAGGTCAGTCTTCATTTTTATTCTTGTAAAGGTCGTAAAAGCAAACACGTCGAATGCACTCACGAACACGAACTCAATTATTCGGTGACTTCGAAAACGGGCAAAGCCGCTTCTTTTGCGCCAGTACCTGTGAAATGGAAAGAGCCTCGTAAGAATGGCGAAGAACTCAAAGTGATTTTGGGTGGCTCAAAAAGAAGCCCGGCAACGATCACCTGCGAAGTTCGCTCGGGTTTCAGTTGCCGGGTCTCTAAAAGTAAAAACTTAGAATTTTCTAAAAAGGGCCCGTCTTAGTAACGAGAGCCCCAGCCGCTTAGGTTCACAATCATGCGTCCTGTGTGAGTAAAGATCACAAGACGGCCTGCTTTGAAGCCTTCTGTCCAAGGACTAAAGCGAACGCGGATGGTGCAATACGTATTTGGCGGCAACACCGACGGGCAGCCGTGATATGCAGAGAAATCTGCGCCAGCAGTTGCGATTTGTTGAATCACCAAATCACCCGGCCCATTGTTAGTCAGGTTGAAGTCCGCATAGCGTGGCATGTGTCTTGAGGTCGTGCCAAAGTTATAAGAATAGAACTGATCCTGTAGGGTAGAAACGCCCTCAGAGTTCACTTCCAAAGTGACGGTCTGAGAATCCATTGCCAGAGCCGAAGTGGAAAGAAGCAAAGCTGTCGCCAACGAAAGTAGTAATTTCATAGAAGTTCCTCCTTGTTTATTAACATTGCATCCCGAAAGGCCCGTAAATACAAGGTTCTGATGCTCTGCTCTTGCTTTTTAGCTGCTCCCTTAGTAATCCCAAGGCATTGAAAAGTGAGGTTTAAAAATGGGTGATTTGGAATTCTATCTTTACAAAGTTCCTTCTGAAGTCGGCGATTGGTTGGCAGTATTTGAAAGCGATGAAATGGTCTTCTTGGGAAGCTACAATCCTGGCAAAGCTGCGCTTGAAAAAGATTTGGGTGAGTTCCTTCACAAGCACTACCACTTCCATATTGGAAAGTTCCAACCGGTAAAATGGACCAAGGGCAATTTCTGGAAAAAGAAGCACAAGCTTAAGCTTCAAGGAACAGAATTCCAAATGAAGGTATGGTTGGAACTATTGAATATTCCTCATGGCACAACTGTGACTTATTCTGATGTGGCTAAAAAAATCAAAAAGCCAAAAGCGATCCGTGCGGTGGGTACAGCGATTGGTCAAAACCCAATTTGCGTGTGGATCCCATGTCACCGTGTGATCGGTAAGAACGGCAACATCTTCAAATACCGTGGCGGCACTGAAACCAAAGTCGGTCTTTTAAAAGCCGAAGGATTTCTGGCTTAAGTTTTAGAAACTTTTGAAGTCAGGTCAGAAAGGCGGATCTTGGCTAGGTAAACCATCGAGTGATCCTCGAAGCCTTCAATAACATCCGCCATAATTTCTTTCATATTACAGCTGACCAAGCAGGATTTGGTTGGCTCTTTTTCAGACGTACAGATCAATTTTTTATCAGTCGTCGTCGCCATGTAAATATCTTTGAGCGTGATTTCTTTTGGTGGTTTTGCCAGAAGCACGCCACCAGCTTTTCCTTTAAAGGATTCCAAGAGGCCGGCCTCAGCCAGTTTCGCCAGTAAACGGCGAACGACCGTCGGGTTGGTACGGATACTCTCCGCCAACTGTTCTGACGTCATTTTCTCGTCCTTATGGAAGGCAAGAACGGTCATTATATGAACTGAGGCTGAAAACCTTTGGTCATTCATAGGTTAAGTATAGGGTATTTCTCAGGTATAGACAATAGACCTTAATTGTAACTTTATCTGTTGCATTTAAATGGCCTTAGGGTCATAATGTGCGTGTATCTGTTGCATTTAAAAGGATGTTAAGGAGACCCCATGAATCATTCTGAGATTAAACAAGCCCTCGAGTGGCGCTATGCCACAAAACGTTTTGACGCTACAAAAAAGATATCTGAAGCCGACTGGAAAATCCTGGAAGACTCCCTGAAATTAGCCCCTTCCTCTTATGGAGTTCAGCCTTGGAAATTCCTGGTAGTTCAGAATCCTGCTTTGCGTGAAAAGCTCAGAGAGGTCTCTTGGAACCAAACACAGGTGACAGACTCTAGCCACTACGTCGTCCTTCTTTATAAAGAACAGATGGATGAGCCCCATGTGCAGAAGTATGTTGATCGCATCGCCGAGGTGCGCGGTGTTTCTCAAGAAAGCTTAGATGGTTACAAACAGGTGATGTTGCAAAACCTGGTGCTAACGCCAAATCCTAAAAAGATAGAAAACTGGGCTCAGCGCCAATCGTATATTGCGATGGGCTTTTTGTTAGAGACTGCGGCGCTCTTAAAAATCGATGCCTGCCCGATGGAGGGGCTAGATCCCGCGGCTTATGACAAAATTCTCGAACTTGAAGGTTCTGGTTGGAAAACCGTTGCTACTGTGGCGTTGGGATATCGTCATCAAGAGGACGCATATCAGAACAACAAAAAAGTTCGCTTTGATGATGATCACTTGATCAAATTCATCCGTTAGGTCCATACTGGGCCATGCCCAAAAGAGTCCTTCAATCTTGTCTTTCAAAATCATGGGGCGGCCTTGAAATGGTCGCCTATGAAAATGCTATTTCTCTGACGAAGAACGGTTTTGAGTGTCATACTCTTTGTTTTGAGGGCTCTCCGCTAGAGCAGCATCTTAAGGCGTTGAATCTTTCCACGGTCAGCATTCGTAAAAAGCCTTTTGATTTTTTGAAAGTGCGAAGTTTTATCAAAAAACACGGCATTCAGTATTTTCTAGTGCAGATGCTGAAAGATTTGAAACTTCTTTCAGTTGCCGCCATCGGGATTCCTGAAATCAATATGATTGCGATTGCACATATGTTTATCGGTGTGAATAAGAAAGATTTCATTCACCGCTGGGTCTATGGAAAATTGCAGACTCTTATTTGCCTGACTCAAAATCACAAAGAGAATCTTCTAGAATTCCTGCCTTTAAAAGAAAGTCAGATTGCGGTCCTTCCAAATTTCGTGGACTGCGAAAAGTTTAACCCAAGAAATCGTTCTGAAGAAGTGCGTGCAAGTATGGGCGGCATGCCTGGAATTCCTTTGATGGGAACGGCGTCTCGCTTGGATCCGCAAAAAGGGCAGGGCGTTGCTTTAGAGGCTCTAAAGATCCTGAAACAGAAAAACATTCCTTTGCGGCTTGTGATTGTTGGTGAAAATACCAAGAACGAAATGAACTACCTCGATGTGCTAAAAAAGATGTCCAAAGATTTGGGCATCGAGGACCTTGTGCATTTCACAGGCTATCGCTCGGATATGGATAAAATCATCGCGTCGTTGGATGTTCTTCTAATGCCTTCAGACCGAGAAACTTTTGGTCGCGTTCTTATTGAAGCCATGGCTTCGAAAACCCCAGTAATTGCGACCAATGCCGGCGGTGTTCCCAACATCATCGACAACAATATCAATGGTCTTTTAGTAGAGCCGAAAAATCCACAAGACTTAGCTATCGCAATGGAAAAATTGGCGACCCAAACGGACCTCCGCCAAACCCTTGCTGAAGGCGGTTACCAAAAGGCTCAATCGACTTACTCTAAAGACGTCGTAGAGAAAAAGTTCCTCGGTTTCTTCGATTAATTCCGACTTTCTTTTAGTCGCTTTTCTAAACCTATAAACTCTTGATTAGAGGGTAAGTTTTAGGATTGTGACTAATGTTTTTATAGACGAAATTCATTCTGAGAATCTGCGTTCAAAAATTTGTGCAAATGAGTGGCTGGGGATATTCTTTGATTGAGGGCCAACTTATGAAAACGATTTTCAGTCAAAAAGGCCAATCGCTAATTCAAGTAATTATATCGATGGCTATATCAATGATCATACTTTCTGCCATTGCCTCTACTATGGTGGCGCAACAGAAAGAGGTGAAGGGCTTAGGTGAAGTTATTGCCAGTAAAGACCTGCAGTCCGTGCTGACTGCGACTCTGACAAAAAGCTCTGCATGCCTATTCTCTATAAATACGCCGTCTCCGGCGTCATTTGATTCGACCAGTTTGCCACAGAAGATAACGATTCCTAAGATTTATACTTCTGCAAGCTACGCGGCTCCTGCGGTGGTCGAACAAAACAAAGCGGTGTCACCCTTTGCTTCCACTTTGGTTGCAGAAAATATAGAACTGAACATCAAATCCGGTACGGGCAATACCTACTTGGCCGAGTGGCAGATTCATTTTGCAGCAACAAGTTTGGTCAGGGCACTAAAGCCTGTTGTTGTTTCAACCATCTTAGCCGTGGATACGACGGTGCCTGCGGTTGCCAGAATCATTGGCTGCCACGGATCGGCTTCGGGGATGAGTATTTACACAAAAGACTATGATTTGCTAGCAAGCAACTCTTTAACTTTACCAGAAGGGCAGTTTCTGGTGCTTTTAAACTCACGAGTAAAGCCGACGATAGCTTCAGCAGACTACTCTTATATGATTCAGTTAAAAACCGATGAGGGGCCCACGGAAATTCAAACGGGCTTTGCCGACGTCGGCGGGACTTCAGGGGCTGGGACCAAAGAAGTCAGTGGTTCTAGCTTTGGCTACATCACAGTTCCAGCCTATGGGACGACACTCAAGTATCAAGTGACAGAAAACACGGTCTCTCCGGGGGCTATCGATAATACGTACATCCATGTGACTGTGGTGCAGATTCAGTAGTAATTTCTTGTCCCTTATTGGGTATTTTGTTTCCCAAGTCCGGCATTGTGGGACAATATCAAATCTATGTATAAGAGTATTGTTTCCATTCTGTTTTTTGTTCTGTCCTGCACACCTAAAACTGAAAAACCGGTTTCTGTAGAAAAACCGGAACCAGAGGTTTTGGTAAAAATCGAATCGCGCATCCTGCAAGGGGCTGACAAAGTCGAAGCCAGATACGAGTTGACTGAAAATGATTGCCGCGTTGCTTGGCAAACTAACTCAGAAAAGAAAGATCAGGTGCTTGAGGTTCACCTCAAAAACCGCACTGAATGCAAGTTGCCATTTAATCAAGCGGCTAGCCTTCATGAAAAAGTCCTTTCGAGAATACTCAAAGATTATGCTGCTACAAACATCAAAAGCATTTCAACGAATGGACTAAAGAGTCTTCAACCGGATGGTAGTTGGAATTTAATTGTTGCCAAAGCGGCTGAGCAGTCTGCTGATTATCAAGACTTTCGAAAAAATTATCCAAAACATAAATCTCAAAAGTCTACGAATAGGATTTTAGTAGACCTTATTCACCAAACCCAAGTTCACGCGCCTTTTAAAGAAATGCTTGCTAAGCTCAATCTTCATTTTGAATTAGAGAGCGTTGAAAAAGTATTTCAAACACAAGATGGGCAAATTGATGATGCCGGAGCCTTCTGGTGGAGGCCCACTCAAAAATAGAAAGCCACTGATCACTAAATCAGTGGTTTACCTAAGATAGATGCAACTGACGTTTGAGCAAAGCTGTAGGCGGGAAGTGCTTAATCTCTTATATGCGCCTGATGGGCGCAATTCAACGCAACCGACGCTGCCGTTGTTGCAACTTAAAAAGTTCATCGTACCAGAAGCCTGCGAACCTTGAACCAGCACTTGGCAGGTACAGCTTCCGACGGTTCCTGAAGTAATGTACGCCTCAGAGGTAACACCAAATTGTGCAGCTCTTAAGTCCACTGAAAAGACGTTGCCTTCTTCAGTCCACACGCCAAAAATACTTTTCGATGAGGGGTCGGTGTCGGAGCCAGTTCCAGCGGTGCCGGCGTCTGAATCCGATGTAGAGTTTGATGCATCACTACCTTTTCCACAGGCAGAAAGTAGTAAGGCCAAGCAAGTAATACCAAGGACGATAAGCAGTCTCATAAGTTACTCCTTGTTACTTATTTGAAGCTTACTTATAGCTTAGCATTATTGTCTCAGGAGTATCCTAATCCGATACAATAAGTCTCAAAATGAGATAAGAAATAATCAAGGTTGGTGCGTGCAGTAAATGGCTACTGAACAAGATGTTTATAAGTGTATAAAGCCCGATCATTTCTGAGCAGGTTTTGTAAAGGCCTCTTGAGTATCGCCGCCAGCGCTGGTTCCGCAGAGCATCACGCAAAAAATCACCAAAGTGACACCGAAAAACTCGGCACAAAGTTTGCTCCACCTTTCGGTTGCCCAAAGGGGGGAATCAAAATGCACCAGAAAATTAAAAACGCTTTTGCGATTTTGTTGATCGCAACAGCGGGGCTTGGCGTCGTCGCAAACGCTGCACCTGCTGAGAAAACCACTGCGACTTTGACTCGAAGTGCCGCATCTGGCACCGAAGTTTCAGAGACCTTAACTAAAAATATTTATCGCCAAGAATCTGTTCAAGTGCCTTACACGGTTCAAGAGCCTTACCAGGACACAGAGACTTACTACGAAAATGTGCCGTACCAAGAGACCGAAAGTTACTACGAAAACGTTCCTTATCAAGATCAAGAAACTTACACAGACTACGAAGAATACTACGAGCAAGAATATCGCTGCGAAGAGCGCAGCCGTGATGAACGTATTTGTCACGACAAAGAAAGCTGCCACATTGCCCCTGGAACCAATCCAGACGGAAGCCCACGCCGTGTTTGCACCACTCAACCAGTGTGCGAAACCATTACACGTCGTTATCAAGACTGTGACTATGTGCCGGTACGCCGTACGCGTGCAGTTGAAAGAACTCGTTGGGTGACTCGTTACCGTCAAGAGCTTCGTCATCGCACGGTGACTCGTTATCGCCAAGAACAGCGTACTCGCACAGTCACTCGTTACCGTGACAAAGAAGTTTGCTGTAAGACAGAAATCAGAACTGTCTTTGATCACCAATTCCAATTGCCAGTCCGCGTGGTTTTCCCAGCAGAAACTGTTCTAGCTGGAGCCGAGCAAGAAACCTTCTCTGTCGAGTTTACAGGTAGCGAATCAAGCCCATCTGTAAAGCTAACTCCGAAGAAAGTTCTTTTTGGCTACGAAGTTGAACGTCAAGATGTGAATGGCGCTGGTATTGTCGTGACTTTAAAGCGTGTCGCTTTGTACTCCCAAGATCAATTGGGTGTTGCGACTATTAAGGGACTTGGTTTACAAGCAATCAAAGAAGGCTCAGTCATCCGTTTCACAGACGAAGGACTTCGTCCGCGTGTTGACACTGCCTACAGCTATCAAGTGTTTGAAGTCGGAACGACTGACATCCTTGCTCAAGGCTCTGTTGTTGCTCAAGCGGCTCAAGTCAGTATTCCATTACAAGTAATTCTAACTGAAAACAAAACTTACCAAGTCGACATTCGTCTTTTCAGAAAAGGCCTTCCGTTGGCGGCAGACATCGATACTGTGATCTCTGCGACTCAAACGGTGTCTTCGTTGAAAAATGCCAGCGTCTATATGGATAAGTCTCAGATCGGCAGATTTGAAATTCGTGGCGAAAAAGAAGACTCTCGTTTGTTCTTCCGTGATCAAGCTCCGAAAGACGAAGGCGTTAGCACTCTTTACCGCATCGAAGTGATCGTTGGCGAGAAAGACGGCCAAGTGGTTTCTACAAAAGAAATCGCGCTTGAAAATATGCCTCTTTCAACGAATAACTTCTATCGCTTGATGTTGGGATCTGATCTTGGCGTTCCATCACAAATTCTGAAAGACAAAGTTCGTGATGGTAAAACAATCAGCGTACGTGTGACTGTTGTAAGACAGCACGTTGGTTTAAATGAAGGGGTGCCAGTGTCTTTGAAGATCGAGCACTCTTCTCGTATCCGCAAAGAGTAGTTTCTATTTTGGGATTCAGTAGACCGCAAGCTCTGCTGCGGTCTTTTGAATCCAAGGTAAGTGGAAATACGTCGAAATATAAATAGCCTGATATCGGCAAATGTCGAAATCAGGCTTTTTTCTTGCCTCTTGATCAAGACTGTAAACCGCAGAAGCCACGCCCATTACAACTCTTCGGTCATCGATTTTTGCAAAGGCAGGGCCTCCGGAATCTCCAAAGCAAATTCCGTGTCCATTTTGCTGACTCACTGAAAACTGAGAAGTCGCGGTTGTTATCTCTGGCTCATTTATTGTCACTTGTGTATAGCGAAGAGTGCCGCCTTGCCGTTCGGTAATGTCTTTACGCCCGGTCACAGTGCCATACCCTGTCGCATAGAATGTTCTTCCTGCATCAGCAAGATCTTGCTCTGTCGGAAGAGGCATAGGTTCAAATCCTGCTGGCGGATATCCATCAAAGCGAAGAATCGCCAAATCTTTTCGATCTGCATAGGATTTTGGATTGTATGCATGCACGCGGATGTTTGTTACGTGACGGACAAGGGACTGATTCACTTTAGGATTCTTGGTGAAGAAGATCGCATATTCGGATGGCACTCCCGTATTTGCACAATGAGCGGCCGTTAAAACCAAATTATTAGCAATCAAAGTCCCCGTGCAGAGAACTCCTTCTTTGGAGTTGTAGATAGCCACAACGTGCTTTGCGAATATTTCTTTATCAACAACCTGACCGCCTACGATTGAAGCGTCGTCAGTACCAGAATGAATGAGGGTGGGGTTTTTATTAGGCCCGCAGGCTGCGAGCGGCATTAAGAAAAGTAGAGTAATTACCTTTTTCATGGGGATTTTTAAATCAAGCTCCATGAAACAGAACAAGTGAAGATTCAGTCATTGACTGAATCTTCAATGTCGCTAGGCGGTTTTCATATAAATGCGCCAGAGTCTCATGCCCATCTCGAATTCAAGTTTGGCAACTTGCATTTCAGTTTTGATCTGTTCGAGTTTGGCTTTAGAAGCGTCTTGGAATTCGCTCTTCATGCGTTCGTAGTCTTCTCCAAGTTTCTTCATTTTCATTTGTGCAGAAAGAATTTTTTCGCGCAGATTTTCTAAATGCTCTTCAGAGAAACCGCGGCTTTTCATTTTCAAACTTTCCACCTGAAGACGTGCTTTCAAAATTTCCGCGCTAGAAATTTGGCGGAGTTTGTAGGCAAGTCCCATCCACTTCAAAGTCAGGATCGTCCATTTGGTCGGATCCCAGTGGTACCAACGAATGCCGTTACGGTAGTCGATTTGGAATTTGTGGTGGAAGTTGTGATAGCCCTCACCATGAGTCAGAAATGCGACGAACAGACTGTCACGCGCAGAGATCTCGCGAGAGTAAGTCTGAGTGCCCAAAGTATGGCAAAGAGAGTTCACAAAGAAAGTGCTTTGCTGAGTGAGTGCAATACGAAGCCCACCGGCAATTGCAAGGCCCGCTAAAGCGCTGCCTAAGAAATAACCAATAATCATCGGAACGAAGAAGCCCGTCGCTATGGCAATCCACACATAGTGCTTATCTTGGAAATGAACCATCCAGTCTTTTTCGAGATCTGGAGCTTGGACCGGCAGGTTCACGCTGTCTTTGCGGAACATCCAACCCATGTGGGCGTACCAGAAACCTTCATGGATATTGTAAGGGTCATTTTCGGTGTCGATTTTAGCGTGATGACGGCGATGATCCGAAGACCATTTCAAGCAAGAACCTTGAAAGCCCGAAGCGCCCACTAAAAGAAACAACGCCTTAAGAATCGGGTGTGCATCATAGCTTTTGTGTGAAAAGAGGCGATGATAACCCGCAGTAATGCTCAGATTTGTAGCAGCTGCAAAAACCAAAGCAAAAGCAAGGATGCCCCAGTGAACTCGGTCCGTCGTTGCGAAATAGCAAATCGTCAAAATAACGGAAATAAGAGGATTTAAAACAAGAAAGAGAGAGACCGTAAGATCATATTGGGAAAGCCATTGTTTAAAACTTTTTTTAACGGTCGTATTTTGCATTTTGGAATGTCCTCCAACTAGAACTTATTGTGCCCTGAAATGAGTTTATTTTCCATGGGAAACACGGTTTTGACAGCCAACTGAATAAAAACGAAAAGGGCCGGAAATTCCAGCCCTTTTTTCTGTTTAGTTTTAAATTTTTGTTCGCGATTGTAATTAGATGCCAAATCCTAACAAAACCTTAGCATAAGAACCTGACATGTTGATGTCTTGGGTCGCTACGTTGCCTGTGCTGTCCGTTGCGTTCTTCCAGCGGAAGTCTTGATAACCAAGCTCTGCACCCAAATGAAAGCCAATGAGCTTCACACCGGCCTCAAGGCCCACAGAGTATGAAGTGATTTTGTCAGAGCTAAAGACGCCTGTCTCAGTGCCGTTTTGGATAGCTTTAACTTCGCCAGAATGAGAAATCCCGTAAGTCACGATCGGGCCCAAGAACAACAATGTGTCGATAAGACGATAATTCAAAAGCAATGCAGTGCGAGAGTAGTTGGCTTTAAACTCGATACCGCTGCTAGAAGCTTCAACACCCATGTTTTCATAACGAACTCCAAAGCCCATGCTGAAAAGTGGTGGAGAGATGATAGCATCAGCACCTAGACCATAGGTTGGGGCGATCGTTGGCAAGCTTGGGCTGCCAGTGAAGAGTGGTGCCAAATCAGGTTTAGAAGCCAAGAGACCATAAGTCGCTCGAACTTCGAAGATAGCGTGGGCCGGAGCTGAAAGCAGTGAGCCCGTAGCAAAGATGAATGCGCAAAGTAAAAGATGTTTCATACGGTAATCCTCCAGAAAAAATTTCGGAACTTTTTCATTCTATCTTGTCCTTTTCTTGAGGGTCTAACTTGGAAAATAAAAACGGACCTTAGTCTTTGCGTTCGAGGCTTCTCTCGTCATGTGTTTGTGTCCGTGGTATGTTCTGTTTATGAAATTAGCGCTCGTCCCATTAGAAGAATGGGAAAGATTGAATGATCAGCTGAAGATTCATTTCGCACTTCCAGCGGACAATACCGCAAGAATCTACAAAGGTTTGGCTCACGCGGTTTTTGAAGTAGCTCAAGGTACCGCCCAATTTCTCTCTCACAAACGCAGTCTCGGAGTCGTTAAAGGGCAAACCCCGTATTTTGATTCCTTACTTCCATATTTCTACAAAGAGGTTTTCAACGTTCAAGCTGTGAATCATTTGGCGTTGACGGATCCTGAAGCGTGGGTGAACGGCCTTAAGAAAGACACCACGTTTGTGATGTTTGCTGAAGATCATCCAGTGACGGGTGAGCTTTACAACTATGATCGTTTAGATGAGCTTTTGAACGAAAAGAAAATCTTTGCTGTTCGAATTTCTCACTTCAGACATTTTTACGAAACGGCTCATCCTCGACCATACTCAGTTCGAATTTGCTATTTGAACAACGACTATGCGGTAGCTTTGTGTGGAGAAAGATTTAAGACTCCGGCATTGATCGCTCCGCAAATGAATTGGCATGTGGCGGAGTGCTTAAGTGTGGTTCAAAAAATCCATGTCAGCCCCCAAGACAAAGCTTTGGTGGAATCTTTCGAAAAGTCCTTCAGTGATATAGCGACGCCTTGGTTTGCTCAGGGAGTGTCGCGCCTTTATGAGCGTGTGCTCTTGAAGTTCCCAGAAGTCAGTGCAGAGGCCCTCTTGCAGCGTCTGTATGACCATCTGCAGGTCGACTCATCGAAATATTACGAAACCATGGACACAACAAACCTATGTCGCTGGCACCATTTCAAGACTTTTAACTCTTGGTGGGAGCCCAAGCCCACTATGGACGACCTGTCGTCGTTATTAGTGATCGACTCTGGGTGGCTTGTCACAAAAGATTTTGCCAAGATCCTAAAAAGCTCCTATGAAGAGATAAAGGCCGAACAAAGCTGGTAATCTTCATAGGGATCCCGATTTGGAAGTTAAAGATCGTTTTATTATTCTACGTACCATGAAATATTCCGAGGCGGACTTGATCGTTCATGCTTTGTCTCCGGTCGGCGAAAAGCTTTCGTTTATTGCCCGTGGTGCTTTGAAAAGTAAAAAGCGTTTTGGTGGCGGTGTTCTTGAACCTTCCCACTTTGTCCAATTCACTTATAAACAAGCTTCCGGAGAAGGAAAACTCAATCCGATCAGCGAAGCGACTTTGTTGAATGACTTCAAAAAAATCCGTCAGGATTACGATCATCTTGAGCTCGCGTTGCAAGTCATCGAATGCGTCTCGCGAGTCAGCCAAGAAGGGGATAAGAGTTCGGACTCTTTGTTCAATCTTTTGGGCAACACATTGAAAGCTATTGAAAGCTGCCAGAACGTCGCTGTTTTAAAAATGCACTTCTATTTAAAGTTTCTTTTTCAGCAGGGGATTCTGACAACGGAATCTTGGATGGCGCCGTTTTTAAAAACTAACATCGGGGAATCTAATTCTTTAATTGGTGATGAGTCTCTTAAAAAAGAAGTCACAAAGAATATGTTCTTTATCGAATCGGCGACCCAGCAATATCTAAAAACCGCCGAGAATCACTAAATCTTTAAGGCATTTAAATAAAAAAGCCCCGGTTCATCACCAGGGCTTTTTCTATTGTTCTGTGATTATCCTATTACAGACCAACGGATTTAAAGGCGCTGTCAAAAGCCGCACACTCAGAGCTGCTTAATTGACGACCGCATTCGCTGATAGTCTCACTTGCATAAGTAGAGAAGTCAGCGTTCTTCGGAAGTTTCTCAGTCATTACTACGTAAACGACATGAGCAACTTTATCCCAGCCCAATTTTTGAACTGCCAAAGAAATCGCGCGATTTGGAATACCAGCTAACAAGTGAACACCACATTTGTCGTTTTCAGCTGTCGCTTTACAGTTTGGTCCCAAAGCCGCAGGAATTTGTTTCATCTCTGTAGGTTGTGGTGGAATGCTCAATTGTGGATTTAGCATGTCACGCAGACCTTTTGGTGTGAAACCATACTTCGCAGCAACCTTTTGTTTCAAATCGTCGCCAAGAACTGTTTCGCCGATCAAGAAGTCGTTTGCACCTTTGCCGGTTTTTACTTGAATGTACTGACCGAAAACATCAGACAAATGCTCATTCAAGGCACCAGACTGACCGAGGGCTTCAAGCTTCGTAGTAGATTCTACGACCGCATGAGTATACTCGTGACCGATAACATCCACAGCACCTGTGAAGTTATTCAAATTGTCTTTTTCACCCGTACCGAAAAGGAAACGCTTTCCGTTTTTGTCCCAAGCAGCGTTTTGATCCAGTCCCAACATACCTAACAAACTAACAGGACCGCGACCGACTTTCACGACAGCCAAAATGTTAGCACCTTTGCCATCGTAAGAGTTGCGACCAAATTCCTGATTATAGAAATCACGGACCAGTGTGATGTTCTTGCTCGCAGTCGTGGCATCTTCACTCATGAAGACTTTCTTAAATAAAGAGCCAGCTTTTTTCCCGTTGATGAGCACTAAGTTACCGTTGTTGGTAAGACCAGATAGTGGGTTGAAGCTACCTGCTTCATAAATAATGATATCGCCTGCATTTGCAGACAAAGCGGCGAGCGTAATTCCAGCCGCAAGTAAACGCGAAAATTTCATATTGCACCTCGTGGGGAAAGTGTTTACCACAAGGTGCTCGAAACCTGTTATAGAGGGAAACTCGCATTGATTTCTTTTCCGAAACGTCGAGAGTTTTTACAGGAAGTTCTTTCAAAGTCGAGGTTCTCTCGCCTAAAAAGGCCGGGATTCTTTTAAATGACTAGCGTTTCGATGGCTTTTTTTGAGAGCCCTTACTTAAAGGGTGATGATTCTCCATCGTTCTTGC
The DNA here is from genome assembly GCF_047302465.1 of Bdellovibrio sp. HCB337. Classification (GTDB taxonomy): domain Bacteria; phylum Bdellovibrionota; class Bdellovibrionia; order Bdellovibrionales; family Bdellovibrionaceae; genus JACMRP01. Next base: position 862,477 of record NZ_CP178621.1, read on the forward strand.
AAGTTGATCCACTCCAAGATGCGTGTACTTTTCAGTGGCTTGCAAGCTTTCGTGACCAAGCAACTCTTGCAAGGTTCTTAAGTTCGCCCCACTACTTAATAGATGTGTGGCAAAGCTGTGTCTGAGGGCATGCGGGTGCAGAGGCTTCATCAGCAGGGCTTTCGCGCCACGAGTGCGGACCCAGTCATAAGCCACGCGAGGATTTAGGGGCTCAACGCCAAACACATAGTCTTCGTCTGAAAGCGAACGCAGTTTCTGCAAAACCTCGATTGCAAGTGTTGGCAGAATGACCAAACGTTCTTTCCCACCTTTTCCTTTAAGGCGCAGACTGCGGGTCGAGAAGTGCACATCGGTCCATTTCAAGTTGCACGCTTCGCTCACGCGAAGACCAGCTCCATAAAGAACTAAAAACATCGTTTTATCGCGGATGTTTTGGATCGAAGTATCCTTCTTGTCGTAAGAGCTCAGAACTGCCAGGGCTTCGTCAACGCTGAGGAAATGAGGCAGTTTTTTAGGGACTTTGGGGCTAATAATCTGGGTCGAAAGGTCTCTTTCAGTCAGCTTTTCCTGATAGGCCCAGCTAAAAAAACTCTTTAAAGTAGAGCTCTTACGGTTCCTGGAGGACAGGCTAAGCCCTGCCCAGCTATTCAGGGCATCTCGGGACATGCTTAAAATTTCAGCCTCGGTAAAGGCCTTCTTGGCTTGGCCTTGGGGATCTAAAGAACCAAAGGCCTGCTCCAGATCCTTTTTATAGGCTTTGAGCGTGAGGGGGGATGAAGATTTTACAAAATCCATGAATTTCAGGTACTTATCTATGGATTCCAGGAGCTTTAGAGCGGCCATCGTGAGTTTAAAACCCCGTCCTTTCGATTTTACGCGAGCCTAGAAAAAATATAATGCCGTGCAAAAAATCGCTTGCATAAATTACATCACCACCGGTATATTGCATCGTGTTAACGCAATGTATCAAAATTAGATTATCTCGAAAGGCGGCACGTAATGGAGAACAACAACTCATCCTCAACTACTGTTTTACCTTCTTCTCAAAACACCCAGCAAGTTCTTTGGAACAACAATACCCAGAAATCCAGTGAGAATAAGACGATTGTCTATCAATCAGAGATTATGGGAACTCTGATGAAGATGATCGAGCGCGTGGCTCCGTCTGCGGCAAATATCTTGGTTCTTGGTGAGTCTGGTACTGGTAAAGAATTGGTTGCTCGCCATATTCATGAAAAATCAAATCGTAAGAATAAACCTTTTGTAGCTATCAACTGCGGCGCACTTCGCGAAACTTTGCTTGAGAGCGAACTTTTCGGACACGAGAAAGGTTCTTTCACAGGCGCTTACAACCGTAAAATCGGTTTGGCTGAAGTTGCTAACGGCGGAACTTTGTTCCTTGATGAAGTTGGTGAGTTGAGCCCGGGCATTCAGGCGAAACTTCTTCGTTTCATCCAAGAAGGCGAATTGTACCGTGTTGGTGGTAAAGATCCTATTAAAGTAGACATCCGTTTGATCTCTGCAACGAACCGTGAGTTGGATGCAGAAGTTCAACGCGGTAACTTCCGTGAAGACCTTTTCTATCGTATCAACACGATCGTAGTAAGCGCTCCACCTCTCCGTCGTCGTCGTGAAGATATCTCTGCGTTGGTGACTCACTTCTTGAGCAACAGCAACCATGCTTACTTGAACCGTGGTCGCCAAATCTCTGAAGATGCATTGAAGGCAATGCAAAAGTACGACTGGCCAGGTAACATCCGTGAATTGCAAAACGTTTGCGAAAGATTGCAGATCCTTTCTGAAGGTCACACGATCATGATCAATGATCTTCCAGAAAACGTTCGTAACCCAGAAAAAGCAGACGATATCATTGATTACGATCCAAGCTTGACTCTTCATGAGCTTGAGAAACGTTACATCTTGAAGGCGTTGGCTCACTTCGGTGGCAACAAGACTCAAGCTGCTAACAACTTGGGTATCACGATCAAGACTCTTTACAACAAACTCCATGAATACGGTGAGTTTGAAAAGTTCGCAGTTCACTCTAAACCGATGAAGTAATCTTTCGAGGTTAGAGTTGAGACTTGCTCTTTACACTCTTTTAATACCACTCTTGATATGCTCCGTCTCTTATGCAGAGACGGAGCATTCTTGTTTGTATCGTCACGTTCACGAGGCGATGATTCTGAACGAGGCCCGAAAGCCGCTCTATGCGGAACTCACTGATGGACGCAGTCTTGCGATCAGCGAGGCCCTGATTTCTTATGAAAAAGATCTGCTATTAAAATCCCGCATTGCGGACATTACGGCGCGACCCTTTCAATGGGCTGGAGTTCCGATTGTTTGCGAGGATTATATTTCTATAAATGCAACTCCCCAGTTTAAAGCTCACTATCCCTCAGGAGCGCCGTTGTTGCAGAATTTTGTTTCAGTGAAAGTCGGGGATTATGTGAAGGTGCTCGAACCCTCCATCAAAGCAGGGGATTTCAAACGCGTCGAAAAGATTTCGCATCAGGCTGTCGAAGAACTTTCGCAAGAGCCACGCTTAAACTGCATGGTCAGACATTTTTTAGAATCGATCCGCAGAGTTGCAGGGCTTGCAGAAAAGCACGATCAAAAATCTCGAGCGGTTCTGGGTGTGGGAACTAAGTTTCTTTCCAAGAAAATGCTTATCGTCCATCTTGATGAGCTGCAATTCGCAGCCGATTTGGATAAGATGGCTGCGCCATTGCAAGCGGCGGGTGTGCCGATCCTATGTCAGGATGTTCCAGCCATTCCTAGAATACACGTTCGCAAGAAATGATGTCTTGAGACGGAGTTCCGATATACGCGTGCTGTATGTTTTCGAGAACTTTCAGGCCTGGTGGGGGGGTGTTAGTTTGACGTAAGTACCCGACGCTCAAAACAAACAGTTCAGAAAAGTCTGGAATTCTATTGTGAGCATTCTTAAATAGATTATCGTACATCATGAGTTTTTGTGATTGTTGCAATTGAACTGGAATCCCGGGGTCTATTGAATAGACTGAACGCAGACTTTGCAAGCGGGCCAAATCGAAGCCCTGTTTCACTCCCTCGTTTTGGAGGACTCCTCCCAACGCGCGTACGTTACGAATATTCCAGTCGACGGTTGTAGGAGCAAAAGGAATTCCCAGACTCAACGCTGTCGTAAAAAAACCATCACCGGCTCCTAGCGGAACTACATGATTGCGATTGCTTGCCAATAAGAGAGTTGAAAAAATCTGGTGAGGCACATTTGGGACTTGTACGACTGTCAGATGACCAGGTGGCAATTTGTTTCCTGATTCGGAAAATTCTTTTAAATTAGTGAGGCTGATTTTGCTGCGCTCTTCTTCAGAAAAACTAGCTAACAGACTTTCACTGAACGCGGACGGCGTCAGCACGATCAACGGCGATGAAGAATTCAATAGGCTTCTAAAATAGTCTCTGGCTTGTACCTTTACCTGAGGAATAGAGAATCCATAAGCCAATGCGTACCTAGTATTCCCGCTTTTTCGATCCTGAATAACCGCGTTTAGGAGTGAGTGCAAATCGGGTTGTGTTGTCTTGGTTTGTTCTAGCAAAAATTTTTCTGCCTTATCAAGGGACCAGTTGCGGATCGACAATGAGAAAGGATCGCGAAAAATTCCCGCCTCATTAGAATTGGCATCCAGTCCCGGGGCAGGCAAAAGGTAAAACTTGTTCCCCTGGTTCAACAAGCTCAATGGCTGTATGGATGCGGTGTTTTTAGTATTGCCATAGATGGGGGTCGATAAAAATACGGTCTTATCGTTGATATTCAATTTTCCCGCCTGAGCCGGAGATTCTGCGGTAGTAAGGTGCAGTCCGTCTGCAAGAATGCGCCCGGATGGCATGCCAGTGCGAATCACCACAGAATATTCTTTGGCAGGTAATTCCGCTTCGCGAATCAAACGAACTTGTGATTCAAGGCCTTGTAAGTTGCTTGAAATCGTTCGTAGAATTCGCTCACTTTTTTCATCAACAAGAATATTTACAGTCCCTTTAAAGCCAAGTTCGATGAGATTCTGAATCAGGAAGAAAGTTGAAGCTGTATCTCCGTTTCCGGCGATCGGTCGACGGGAATCAATCAGAATATTTTCCTTATTAAAGCTAGCGGCGAAGTTTTTCGAAAGCGGAGCTGCTGCGGACCAAGTAAAGCAGGTCGTCACTTGTATTGCTAAAATAAGGAGGCACTTGGTCCAAAACGCCATAATAAGTAACTAATTGCAAAGCCCCGGCCAGAACGTCAAATGCATGGAGTATTAAGAGCATAGAGGTGGTCCTGATCAACTCTCTGACACCTGTGCGCGCAAAATGTTGGTGGGCGAGAACCGTAGCTAGAGTTCCAGAGTGTCTCAGTTTGAGACACCTTTTTGAATGCCGTTAGTTGAAGCCTCGAATAAAATCTTGAAGCTGTTTTTTTTCTTGGACGGTCATCTGAAAACCCGTTGGCGGCATGTGCCCTTTAGCAACTAGATGTTCTATCGTGCCGATTTGCTGGCGTCGTAAAGAACCGCGCGATAAGAAGCCGTCTTCGTTATGGCACTTCTGGCAGACGGGCACTTTTAAAAGGTCATTGTGTGGATCTCCGTGCCAACGAAAATGCACGTTGAGCGACGCATCTTCTTCATCGTGAGTTTTGTCGAAAAGAATTCTTCCGTAAGTTTTGATTCTTAAATTCCACAAGCCGATTTTGAGTTTTTCATTCCAACTCATGCCCGCAAGGGGACTATCGCTGACAGGGCGAATACCTCTTGGCCCATTGTTATGGCAGATAAAACAACTCACTCTGTATTCGACGCGCTCTTTTAAGAGGTCTTCGCTCCATTCCAAGGGGCCTGGGGCGAATTGATAGTAGCGCGCTGTTTTTGGGGTGGCCGTTTTATCAATGACAATAGCCAGTCGTTCCCATTGGTGGGGACTGGCGTTTCGACCGGCATGGCTTTGCTTCATCATCCAGACGTCTTTGGTTTTTCCGGGAATCCATTTGATCTCGTTGTAAACAGGCTCAAGATCTTTGTTTTTGGATTCTTCGGATTCAATGACGATACTTCCGGGAGTATGAGCATAAAGCCATAGGCCTGCTCCGCAAAGAGCAAGGCCTATGGTTGTTAGAATGAGAGACTTCTGTAGCGTTTCCATTATGGACAAGTGAAGTTCAATTCATTTTGTTGGTAAGTCAGTTTGGCGTATGTGGTTAGAGTTGGAGCAGGGGTAGGAAAGTCGTCTCCGCATCTTCCGCATCGTCCACCATAAACTTGGGATTGGCTGATTTGCAGCGTTGCTGGATTTCCTTCACCGTCTAGCAAGTTGTAGGAACCATCGGGCAAAGTGCCATTTGCTTGGAATGCTGTTGTGACCTCTCCCGTTGTTAAAGTAGCTCCTGCAAAAATCTCAATAGGTATTTCAAAAGCCGGTGGGACTTTTGGTTGAATTTTTTTTGGAACTTCCTCCATTTTGATATGAAGCTTTTCTCCTTGGTCTGCGAGGCAGAAGTAGTCTGCCAAAGCATTTTGCCCAAGCATCATTCCGAGAAGTGTGATTGTAATAAGTTGTTTCATTGTTATCTCCTTTGTTGTTTGTGTGTTTTCCACGAATCCGAACCTAAGAGATTTTCCAAGATAAGAAAAATTAATTGTTTTTATCGAGGCATTAGCATAATTAATGTCTATGAAGATATCGAGCCTTGGCCTTCAGGCCTTTACCCAAACCGCTGCCACCCTTAATGTCACCCAAGCCGCTAAAGACCTTGGATTGACCCAGTCTGCGCTTTCACAAAGGTTGTCTTTGCTGGAAAGCGAACTTGAAGTAACGCTTTTCATTCGTGAGCCACGCGGACTGAAGCTGACCGAAGCGGGGCAAAGACTTTTAAGATTTGCGACTTTAAACCAAAAGATCGAAGAGGAGTTGCTCTTTGAACTCAAAGGCCACAGTCAGGAATTGGCGGGGACGATCCGCCTTGGGGGATACTCCTCAGTTTTGAGATCTGTGATTGTTCCAGCGCTCGCGCCCTTTTTAAGGAAGAATCCCAAAGTCCATATTGATTTTCAGTCTTACGAAATGTTTGAGCTGCCCGAAGTTTTGAAGACGGCGCGGGCAGAGCTGATTGTGACGGACTATAAAATGAACAAACAGAATATCCGAGAAGAGGTTCTAGGCTTCGAGGAGTTCGTCGTCGTTGAAAGTACCAAATATGATAGCCCCAAAGACCTGTATCTGGATCACGGCCCCGAAGACAATGCGACCGAAGAGTTCTTCAGAGCGCAAAGTAAGAGCCCAGGATTCTATCGTCGTTCTTTCATGGGTGATGTTTATGGAATTATTGACGGCGTAGAGGCCGGTCTTGGCAGGGCGGTGATGAGTCACCATCTCGTCACGGCTAGTAATAAGATCAAGCAGGTCAAGGGCTACGCCTCTTATAAGCGGCCTGTGACTCTTCACTATTTTGAGCAGCCATTTTATTCGCGCTTAATGATGAGAGTTTTGGAAGAGCTTAAAGCAAAAGCTCCAGACTATTTAAAAATATAGAGCGGCAGAAAAAGAAAAAGGGCTGTTTTTCAACAGCCCTTTTTTAGTGTCATTTGTAGTCAGATATTAGAAGTAACCTTCTTCATCATCTTCGTCTTCTTCTTCGTCGTCTTCATCGTCTTCAGCAGAAGTCTTGTTTGTGTCATCTTCCATATCTTCGAAAGAATCGTCTTCTTTCTCTTCAGCTTCTTCCCAACCTTCTTCGTCGTCGCCGATTGGTTCTTCTTCGATATCTACCATGCTATCAAGTTCAGCTTCGTCGTCGAACTCGTTAGTGATGTCATCCAAAGCAGTTTCAGGTTTGATTGCAGGGGCAACTACTGCAGCCATCGCCGCTTTTTTAGCAGGCTTAGCGGCCTTTTTAGCTGGCTTTGCAGCTTTTTTAGCTGCAGGCTTTTTAGCAGCTTTTTTAGGAGCGGCTTTCTTCGCAGGTTTTGCTGCTTTTTTAACGGCTTTTTTCGCCGCTTTTTTTGCAGGTTTAGCGGCCTTTTTTACAGCCTTTTTTGTAACTTTTTTCGCAGCTTTTTTAGCAGCTGGTTTTTTTGCTTTTTTAGTCTTTGATGCTTTCTTAGCCATGAGATGCCCCCTTAGAAGTTATCGATGTAACGTCTAGAGCCTAGCGAGATTTTAGGGGGCAATCAATAATTAATTACAGCATCGGATCAACGACTTGGTCATTAGAAGCGAAAGTGATCGTCAATGATGGCTGCCACAGAGTCAGGCATTTGAGTGTTCAAGAAGAAACCTCCATCAAATCCTGACTTGGCTGGGACCGTGTGGAAATACCCAATAGTCTCTACGCCTCTACGAATAGGGAAGTGGAGCGGAAGATACGGGTCGTAAGGGCTCGAAACATAGACACCGACCACATTGACGCCGATGTAGAAATGGAATTTCACGTTATTTTTGCCGGGAACCGCCAAAGCAAGGCTCGGAAGTTCACCACTGGCTACCTGAGGAAGAGGGTCCCCATTAGGCAGACGGGCAGGGTTTAAGAAGCTTGCTCCTTTCAGAACATAGCGTAATGGAACACTCACTGCGAAGAATGAAGCTCCCTTGTCGTCTTTGTAGGTCATGAATTTTACGCCTGGAAGGTCAGGAATCTCACCCTCGGCGCTGTCGATATATGGATTCATTTGCAGGGGCAGGATGATCAAGAGGGCGTTGGCTGTTTTATCAATGTCGATAACTAGGCTGCCGTCGTTGTTTCCGCCAGAAACAAAACCTTTATATTGAAGTTTTTGGTACTCATTAGGGACCGGGGTATTGTCATTGCCGCCATCCGTTGACGAACTGCCATTGTTATCCGTACCCGGAAGGCTTTGAGCGCTGAATCCACCTTTATCGCTACAAGCAAGAAGGATGGTTAGGACGCCGACGGACAAACCGCGTGTGATGATTTTTTGTAACATAACTCCTCCTGACCTATTATTTTTCGGATTAAAGTCGGGGGATCTTTAGGTAAATATTTGAAATTATTAGTAAAATAGTTATACAGAAAACGAAAAAATGAATTGGTTTTTGTGAGGTCTTGTAGAAAAAATCCGCAAAAAACTGAAAAAAGAAAAGACGGTGTTTAGGCATTAGAAAATAAAAAAAACCCCAGTGAGTTTCCTCACCGGGGCTATTTTGTTAACTAGGTCGCGGATTAACCGATCAACTTAAGAGCCAATTGGTTAACTTGGTTCGCTTGCGCCAAAGTAGAAGTACCAGCTTGGAGCAAGATGTTATTACGAGTCATCTCAGAAGAAGCCTGAGCTACGTCAGTATCACGGATACGTGAGTTAGCAGCAGACATGTTCTCTTGAGCAACACCCAAGTTATCAACAGTCGAAGTCAAACGATTCTGAAGGGCACCGAGGTTAGCGCGAGTACCATTCACAGAAGTTTGAGCTGTATCAAGCATTTGAAGAGCTTCTTGAGCACCTTCTTTAGAAGTGTAGTCAAGAGCGCCTAATCCCAATGCATCCAAAGTCGCGATGTTTTCGCTAGCTCTGAAAGTGATACGATCTTCTTCAGCGTTGTTGAAAAGACCAACTTGGAAATCAAACTCTGGAGAAGAACCATCCAAAAGTTTTGTAGTACCCCAAGTAGTTACTGAAGCGATACGTTGGATCTCAGATTTCAATTGTTGAACCTCTTTATCCACGAAACCGCGCTCAGTGTTACCAACTGTATCAGAAGCAGCTTGGATTCCCAATTCACGAAGACGAACGATAATGTTACCGATTTCGTTCAAACCACCCTCAGCAGTTTGTACCATCGAGATACCATCGTTAGCATTGCGTTGAGCTTGAGTCGCAGATCTGATCTGAGCTTTCAAGTTTTCACTGATCGCCAAACCAGCAGCGTCATCCGCAGCTTTATTGATACGGCTACCAGAAGCAAGTTGCGCCATAGAACCGTTGATCGCACGTTGGCTACCAACTAGGTTTCTTTGTGCATTAAGTGCCGAAATATTTGTTGTTACTCTCATTCCCATTGTAAATTCCTCCGTTAATATTTTTTATTTTTCATTTCCATACCTTCCTTGAGTTTTATTTCCCCATATTCCATTTTGTTGGGGCCGGCATCCGAGCCGATTTTTTTTAACTTTTTTGGCCTATTACTATTTAAGTAAAATAACTGAACATTCTATTGTTCGTTTTTATCTCATCCTTGAAGGCCCTCCTTTCGTGTGTAGGAGAGAGTGACCTTATTCTCTCTCCGGTCCTTCCTGGATCCACATTGTTAACCTGTGAATACGAGTTCATTGACAAGCATTAGATCGGGATTCGCGACGAACTCTTGACAGGACTGTAGGCGGGATTTGAGTTTTTTTTGCAATACTAGGCCAAGGGCAGAAGGCCCTTCTAGACGAAGGATCGTCCTGCGCCACTCTGCTACAGGACTGAAGGGCCGAATTCAGCAGGAAAACTCGACTGAAGAAGAGTCAAAAAATACGACAGAGAAGCCGCGCCCCCTATTGACCTTTGAAAGAGAATAGGGGATTTTTGCGGTGCATACTTTTTGGGGGCAAGAAAATGGCTAACAAAATTTTGATTGTGCAACATGAGGAACACACATCAGCTGGAACTACTTTAGAATGGGCAAAAACACGCGGAGTGGACGTCGTGTTTTGGCATCCAGCACAAGAACCCATGCCGAAGTCTACGGACGATTCTCTGGGCGTGGTGATTTGTGGTGGCTCTATGGACACGTTCGAAGAAGACAAGTTTCCATGGCTAAAGACTGAAAAACAATTCGTTCAAAATTTACTCGAGAAAAAAACGAAAATATTTGGTTTATGCTTGGGTGGACAGCTGTTGGCCGAGGTCCTTGGCGGAAAAGTCTATGTCCAAAAAGGCTGGGAGATCGGATTTGTCCCAGCAAAAACTAAAGACGGCGAAGAAGTTCCTATGTTTCATTGGCATCACTGCGCGTTTGAACTGCCTCCGGGGGCGACTCTTCTGATTAAAGGCGACTATTGCCCTAACCAAGCATTCTTGTGGAAGGATCACGTTGTAGGCACTCAGTTTCACCCCGAGGCGACTGAGGACTGGGTCCGAGAGTGTGCTGAGGATGTAGAGGAAAAACATCAAGGGAACGTACAAAAAAAGGCAGAGATGTTGGACTCTCTGCCTTTAAGAAAAAATCTGCAAGATTGGTATTTCAGGCAACTGGATGCCTTGTTTTTAAAGAAGTAACTACATTGCCAAAAGGACGCGTTCGCAAGACATGATCAAGAGGTGATTGCGTTGCGCACCTTTTTTTGTAAGGTTCGTCCACTGCTTTCCAGCAGCATCTGTCGTTGAATAATACTGACGAATATAGTTTCCAGCGCGTTCTGGCTTGTCCTGAAGGGCGCCCAAGTTGACTCCCGTTTGACGAGCGAATTCTTTTTCGAACTCAGCAAAGAAATCACGGCCCCATTGGTCGTAACTGCTATTTTTTGTAGTGTCTTTTTGCATTTCCATCCAAGTCGGAGCTTTGTTTCCGTGCAGAATTCCGACTGCGACTTTCATTTCTCCAACTTTGATATTGTCTTGTTCCCACTTCTTCAAAATGTCTGTTCTTTTAGCCGCAGTGAAGAACTCAGTTGAAAGATAAGTATCGCCGTAGTCACGCAAAACGATTTTTCCTGTCGGACGATTTTTAGCATCCAACTCAACTAGGAAGTTTTGCGAGTGTGGAGAATCGTAAGTCATACCAGTTAAAGCCATGAACTCAGCCAAAGCGCGAGCCAATGGCTTGTTATAGTGTTCATTCCAGAAAGCAGCAGGATCGTTAGAACCATTGGCTGCTGCCAAAGCCTTACCTACTTTGTCGTGCATGATCGAGAAGCCAGGAACATAGCGTTTGCCACTCTTAGTAAGGCCCTCATAAGAACGAATGATCATTGCTTGGTCGAGTTCTTTGATACCGATGGCAATAGCTTCGTCTAATAAAATAGAATTTTCCAGCTTTGGTTGGTTCTTCAGTTGTTGATTCACGAAGTCTGTCATCAAACGAATTTGCTGACCGTCATCCCAAGTCTGTTGTTTGTCTTTCCATGCGCCGCCAGTTTTGTCCGTGGAACCTTTGAAAGAGAACTCCGCACCTGATTTTGGATCGACAACGATATAGCTACGAGACGCCGTCATGTAGCCTTCGAAATATTTCTTTTTCACAGGCTTGATGTTGTTTTTCTCAAGGAATTTTTCAACTTCCTTGTGCCACTTTGTATCTTCAGGATTGATAATCCAACGCACGTATTTTTTGCCGTCTTTTTCAAAGACAAGGGCATTCATAAATTCAGGATTGGCGCGAAGAGCGACATCGGCTTCAAGAAGAGCCAATGGAATTTCATAATGCTCCATCTGGACCATTTGATTGCTACGAGTTGCAGCTGCATTTGCATTGGTTTCTAAGGTAACAAGGTCTTGCATCTCTTTACTGATTGCCCATGAGATCTGAGCACTAATAATAAGAGCGAGAGCAACAAATGACTTAAGGTGGGTTCCAGGTCTTGCCACAGACGTACTCCTTCTAATTAAAAGTCGACATTGTCCCGACTTTCAAAAATGGAACCAACTGAAACGGCATTTAAAAGAATCTGACGATCCTGGGGCTCGGCTAAAGGACCAAATTGCGGTCCCTGTGTTTAAAGCTTAGTCACTAGTCAATTTCGATGAAGCGGCACTGAGCGATCATGCCGGTGATGTTATAGTCATGCTCTTGCTGAGCCTTGCGGTGTGGAGCCGTGTTATATCCCAAAGTGCAGGACTCGTTTTTTGAATCAAAATGCGAACAGTCTTCGCATGATGTACGGAAGTCATACTTAAGATAATCTTGTGGATTGATAGCGTCCTTCTTTATGGAAGGGCGTATGCGTTTTGGGTGAAATTTTGCGCCAGGTTTACCACTAGACATTGACAAGCTCCAATTAGGCCTCATCCTTAATTACAGGACGGAGGAGTGCATGAGCAACGATATAGAGAAAATGACGCGTAAAAGTCAGGAGGCCATGCAGGCCGCTGCCCAAAACGCGGAAAATCGCGGAAATCCCTCAGTGGAGCCCGAACATTTGCTCTTAGAATTGCTCCAACAATCTGAAGGGATTGTGCCTCGAGTATTCGAAAAGCAGAACCTCAATGTGAAGTCCATTATAGAGGACCTAAAAGCAAAAATAGACAAGCTTCCGAAGGTCAGCGGAGCTGGGCAAAAGATATTTGCCAGCCAACGCTTACAAAAGCTCTTTACGGTCGCTGATACGGTCTGCAAAGACTGGGGTGATGCTTATATTTCGACAGAGCATTTCTTGCTAGCGATGTTTGGTTTGGGTGACAGTGACCTTCAGGCCTTATTTAAAAAACATCAAATTAAACATGATCCGACAGTTCAGGCCCTCCGTGAATTAAGAGGTAACCAAAAAGTGACAGACGACAATCCAGAAAATAAATACGAAGTTCTCACTAAATACGCGCGTGATCTGACAGTTCTTGCTGCTGAAGGTAAGTTGGATCCTGTCGTTGGGCGCGATGAAGAAATTCGTCGGGTCATTCAGGTGCTTTCACGCCGTACAAAAAACAATCCTGTATTAATTGGTGAACCAGGTGTGGGTAAAACCGCCATTGCCGAAGGCTTGGCAGTACGAATTCTTAAACAAGACGTGCCGGAAAACTTGATTGGCAAAAAGCTCATGTCTTTGGATATGGGGGCCTTGGTTGCTGGTGCGAAATATCGTGGTGAATTCGAGGACCGCTTAAAAGCTGTCATCAAAGAAGTCACTTCTAGCAATGGCCAAATCATTTTGTTTATCGACGAGATCCACAATCTGGTAGGTGCGGGTAAAGCCGAAGGCGCCATGGATGCTGGGCAATTATTGAAACCAGCCTTAGCGCGTGGCGAGCTCCGCTGTATCGGGGCGACGACTTTGGATGAATACCGCAAGTACATCGAAAAAGATGCGGCGCTTGAGCGTCGTTTCCAAACTGTGCTTGTGGATGAGCCCAGCGTTGATGACGCCATCACCATTTTGCGTGGCTTGAAAGAAAAGTACGAGCTTCATCATGGGATCCGTATCATGGATTCAGCATTGGTGTCGGCGGTGAAGTTGTCGCACAGATATATTCAAAATCGCTTCTTGCCAGATAAGGCGATCGATTTGATCGACGAAGCTGCCAGCAAATTGAGTATTGAAGCGAAGAGTGTGCCTGAAGAAATTGACAAGATCGAGCGTGAGCTCATGCAGTTGCGTATTGAAAAAGAAGCCCTCAAAAAAGAAAAAGATGAGGGCGCTAAAGACCGTCTGCATGTGATTGAAAGTGAAATCAAAGACCTTTCTGCAAAAAATCAGCAATTGCGCGAGCAATGGAATTTTGAAAAAGGCGGCATCGAGCAAATTAAAAAAACCAAAGCCGACATCGAGGAAGCTAAAAACCTCATTGCCAAAGCAGAGCGCGAAGGCGACTTGGGTAAAGCGGCTGAGCTGAAGTACGGTCGTTTGCCAGACATGGAAAAAAAGCTCAAAGATTTTGAATCCCGTGGGCAAAAATCCGCTTCAGAAACACGCATGCTGAAAGAAGAAGTCAGTCCCGAAGATGTGGCCGAAGTTGTCGCAAAGTGGACTGGTATTCCAGTTTCAAAAATGCTTGAAAGTGAGTCGCAAAAACTTTTGCATATGGAAGAAGACCTTAAAAAACGCGTCGTCGGACAGGATCATGCATTGACGGCTGTGGCGGATGCTATTCGCAGAGCCCGTGCCGAGATTTCGGATCCAAATCGTCCGATCGGTACGTTTATTTTCCTAGGTCCAACAGGTGTCGGTAAAACCGAAACTGTAAAGGCTTTGGCGGAATTCCTATTTGATGATGAGCAAGCTGTGGTTCGTATCGACATGAGCGAATACATGGAGAAGCACGCGGTCTCAAGATTAGTTGGAGCTCCTCCGGGATATGTTGGGTACGAAGAAGGCGGGCAGTTAACTGAATCCGTTCGTCGTAAACCCTACAGTGTCGTACTTTTAGATGAAGTCGAAAAAGCGCATCCAGATGTGTTTAATATCCTATTGCAAGTTTTGGACGACGGTCGTTTGACCGATGGCCAAGGCCGTACCGTGGATTTTAAAAATACCGTGCTGATCATGACATCTAATATTGGTTCACACGCTTTGATTGACCCAAGTCTCAGCGAGGCTGAAAAGCAAACCGCCGTGACTGAAGCTATGCGCGAGCATTTCCGTCCAGAATTCTTAAATCGTATCGACGAAGTCGTGATGTTCAAGGCTTTGGGTGAACAGCAAATCGCAGGCATCGTTAAGGTGCAGTTGAGTTTGGTGACTGAGCGCTTGAAAGCAAAGAAGATCAACATCGAGTTCAAAGATGCTGCGATCAATATGCTGGCGAAGAAGGGTTACGATCCAATTTACGGAGCTAGACCTTTGAAGCGCGTGATTCAAAATGATCTTTTGAATCCCCTCTCAAAACAAATCATTGCCGGTGATATTCGCTCTGGGGACCAAGTGGTTGTTGAGGCCAATGGGTCCGGACTAGTCATTCAGAAAAAGTAGATTTTCATTTTACTGATTCCCCTGAAACCCAGGCCTGGCTTAAGGTCTGGGTTTTTTTATTACGTGCAAAAAACATCGCCAGTAATTTCAACACTGGACCGTTGATTCAATTCGTTACCATTTTTATTTTTTTGGATTCAGAAAAACTTTTGGACGTTTCTCCATCGACTCGACTTTGGTGCGAAAAAGTCCTCAACTGCGCCAAAAGTCCAGCCGAAGAGTCTAGTGAGCAACAATGAACCACCATCGCGACCAATGTAAACTTTTATGGAGGAACAGATGGGACCACAAAAAACTATTAAGAACCTAGTGAAAGCCGGAGTTTTGCTTTCGACAGCAGGTTTGATGATGGGAAATCAGTCTTGTGAGCAGAAGGCCGCTCCGCAAAGGGAACTGAAGCGTATCGTAGAGATGGGCAAGATTACAGCTCCATCTATTACTTTGCCTCAGGGCGGTTCTTTTGATTTCCAGTACGTCGCAAATCAACAAGTCTATGGAGTTTTGCAAAAGAGCGAGCACTTTGCTCTAAGATATGCGCCTCCGGTTGTTGAAGTACCGACAACAAATGCTAATGGCGATACAAAATTTTTCAACGTCACTACGAATGATAAAGTGATGATGAAAGCTTTTGCTTCGAATTCAGGTGCTTCAGAAAAGCCTCAGTACTCTAAAGACGCCGAGTGCTTGATCAACTTACCAAACGCGCGCATTGCGGGTTCGGTGAACGCTTTTGAAATGATTGGCGGTGCCGGAGTACAAATTGGTTTCAATGCTGCGGGACCTATTGATGTCTCGGGCTTGACCGGTCTTGGCTTCAGCATCGAGTGGGCACAGTTGGCTCTTAGTATGATGGCGACTCATCCATTGACGAACGGTTTACTTGCTGGCGGCAATGTGACTTCGAATCAGACGAAGACAAAAGTGAATTTCACTTTGGATGTTGGCGCGTTCTCTGTTGGACCAAGTGCTTACTATCAAACGCCACTCGCAAAAGTGACTGAGAGTGCTTTGACCAAAGGTGTGAATACGATCTATGACGGTTTGAAATCCAAAGAAGAATGGTACAGCCGTGTTTTGATGGATCATGACTCTCACTTGGTGATTTTGGGTGGAACAAACGTGAATGCCAAAGTCGGTGACCAGTTCAGTATTTACAACGAACTTTATTACTGGGAAGGCGATCCTTGTAATTCAAAATATTATGGTGGTGGAGCTGCAACTCCAGTGGCAACGATCGAGTTGGACTGGGTTGGGGACGAAGTTTCCAGAGGGAAAGTCGTAACTCAAACTGATGAGAATCCTGTTTTGGGTGCGAAGGTAAAAATCCTTAAACTGGTGCCTGACACGGCTGCCAAGACTGCTAAGTAAGCTTTAGGCGTACTTGGAGCCTATAAAATCGAAAGAATCCTAAAAAGGGGGCTTAAAAAGAGCCCCCTTTTCTTGCCAAGTGCCTGTAAAGAGTGTAGTTTCCGGCCCATCAAAGGGGCCTTTTTATGTTTTCAGGGATCGTCGAGGCTGTCAGCGAAATTAAAAGCTCTCAAGAGCTGGCAAATGCTTTTCGCATTCAAGTTGAAAAACCACACGAGTTTAATGATCTGCATTTGGGTGACAGTGTTGCCTGTGATGGCGTGTGCCTGACCGTAGAGGCCTTTGATGAGCAGCAAATCACGTTTACACTGGCTGCGGAAACGATCAAAGTTCTTCGCTGGAATCCACAAAGTTGGATCGGCAAAAAAATGAATCTTGAAAGATCTTTGCGATTTGGTGACCGTATTCATGGTCACTTGGTCACAGGCCATGTCGACAGCCTTGGTGAAATAACTCGTGCCGAGGCCGAAGGAGAATCTTTCTTCTTGGACGTCAAAGTAGCCTCTTCTGTTTGGCCATTCATTTGGAAAAAAGGCAGCATCACCATCAACGGTGTGAGCCTGACTGTAAACGACGTGAAAAATGCGATCGTTGAAGTTTGTTTGATTCCTGAAACTTTAAAACGTACGAACCTGGGAATGTTACAACCAGGAATGTTTGTAAATATCGAGCCAGATTACATGGCCCGAGCTGTCGTGGCTGCCGCCCAAAGCTGGAAAGCGGGCGAGACCGGCGCATCTTTGGGGGAGAAGCTGTGAGTTTTGATTCCATCCAAGAATTAATCGAAGATATCCGTCAGGGAAAAATGGTGATTCTCGTTGATGACGAGGACCGTGAAAACGAAGGCGACTTAGTGCTCGCTGCGGATCATGTGACTCCTGAAGCTATCAATTTCATGGCTCGAGAGGCGCGCGGTCTGATCTGTTTGCCGCTCATGCCTGAGCAGATCGATCGTTTAGAACTGCCGCAAATGGTGCGTGAAGAGTTTAATAAATCTTCTAACAAAACAGCGTTCACTGTCAGCATCGAAGCTGCAGAAGGTGTAACTACCGGAATCTCTGCGGCAGATCGTACTCGCACAATTCGTGTAGCGTCGAATCCAAATGCAAAAGCTTCGGATGTACATATGCCTGGACATATTTTTCCGATCCGTGCACGCAAAGGTGGAGTTCTTGAAAGACCTGGACACACTGAAGGCAGCATTGACCTTGCGCGCTTAGCGGGACTGAACCCCGCAGCTGTGATCTGTGAAGTTATCAACGATGACGGCACAATGGCACGTGTTCCGGATCTTCGTCTTTTTGCAAAGAAACACAATCTAAAAGTCGGCACCATCGTCGATCTGATTAAATACCGCATCTCAACGGAATCTCTGGAGGCAAATAAATGAAACAAGGCACTCTCAAAATCGGAGTCGTTACCGCTCGCTTTAACAGCGAAGTCACTGACAAGCTCGAAGAAGGCGCTCTCAGTTATCTTGAAGAATTTGATCTAGAAATTTTGGCGGTAAAAGTGCCGGGTGCTGTAGAAATCCCGTTGGCATGTAAAGCTTTGTTCGATATCGGTTGTCATGGTGTCGTCGCCCTTGGCGCAGTTATCCGTGGCGAGACTTCTCACTACGATTATGTTTGCAACAGCGTAGAGCGCGGCGTAACAGCTTTGATGCTCGAATATAAACGTCCTATTGGCTTCGGTGTCTTGACCACAGAGAACGATGAGCAAGCTATGGACCGTGCTGGTGGTAAACATGGCAATAAAGGGGCTGAATCAGCTCAGGTCGTCATGGAAATGATGGGTCTTTTAGAAGATCTTGAGCAAGAAGGCGGCAAAAAAGCCACACCTGCAAAGACGGCAAAAAAGTCCGTAAAAAAGCCTACCAAGAAAGCAAAAAAGAAATAAACTTATCTAATGGCCGACAATAAGAAATCTGTCGAAATCGAAAATGAGATCCGTGAAGCAAAAGTCGTGGATCTTTCTCCAAAGATGGAGCAAAGAAAACGTCGTCGTGAAATCCTGACGATCGCGTTGTTGTCTCTTCTTGTTTTCTTTTTGACCTGGTTCGAGATCCGCATTCTGACAACCAGTAAGCAACTACCATTCGTTCACAGTATTTTCTTCTTCGGCCTTGTGAACTTTAACATCATCCTGTTATTGCTTCTGATCTTCCTGATCTTCCGAAACATCGTAAAGGTGTTCGTGGAAAGACGGGGAAAGATCTTTGGCAGTAGTTTGAAGGCCAAGCTGATTGCGGCGTTTGTAGCATTCAGTACCGTTCCAACTTTGTTGATGTTCATCATCTCGGTGTTTTATATCAACTCGAGTTTCGACAAATGGTTTAGCGTGAAAATGGTGGGGGTTTTGAAAAGCTCCCTAGAAGTGACCAACGCCTACTACGCGGACGCGAAAAACAAAAACTATCACTTTGCCCATCAAATTGCGGCTCATATCCAAAAGCAAAACAGTCAGCAAGCGATCCAGAAAAACCTCAAGCAGCTTCGTAAAGAGTATTCTCTGGATTCCGTCGAGTACTATCCGTCGCTCTTTCAAGGACGCTTGCATGCATTTGCTGAAGACGACAATATTCCACCGATTCCACCAGTATCCCTTGAGTTCTTGCAAAAGGGCGTCAAGGGCCATCGTGAAGCCAGTACCATCCACCAATTTGGTGAAGGAAATCTCGTACGCGTGATCGTACCAGTGAAAGAGGGCAGCGATCGCGGGGCGGTTGTGGTCTCAAGTTTCGTACCTTTGTCGTTGATTTCAAGAATGAACGACGTCGGTACGGCTTATGAGGAGTTCCGGGATATCAATCCGTTGGAATATCCGCTCAAGTCCATTTATCTGATCATCTTGTTCTTGATCACCTTTGTGATTCTTTTGGCCGCGACTTGGTTTGGTTTCTACTTGGCAAAACAATTGGCGGTCCCCCTGGTGCAACTGGGTAAGGCAACCTTGCGAGTTGCGGGCGGGGATTATACCCAAAAGATTTCTGCGGGCTCAGGCAGTGAAGAGATTTCGCTCCTGATTACCTCATTTAATAAAATGACCGAGACTCTGGAGCAATCCGAGCGTGAGGTTAAAGAAGCCAATCTGAATTTGCAAAAAACCTTGCAGGATTTGGATCAGCATAATCGTTATATCGAGGTTGTGCTTGGTAACGTGAGCACTGGCGTGATCTCTGTTGGTAAGGACGGCCAGGTGACGACTTTGAATCGCCACGCAGGCGATTTGCTGAAGATCGATCCAAACAAATACATCGGTCGTCCTGTGCGTGAACTTCTGACTTTGGAATACTTCCGAACGTTCTCGGAACTTCTAAAGACCATGCAAGATCACAAGATCGAAAATATCCAAAAAGAATTCCACGTGAACGTTCAGGGCCAGTCGATTCCTCTGCAAATGAATCTTTCTATCTTGAAAGATGAGAAAGGCTCGGAGATCGGTAAGATCCTGGTATTTGATGACATGAGCCCGATCGTGAATGCGCAAAGAGCAGCGGCATGGACCGAAGTGGCTCGTCGTATCGCACACGAAATTAAAAACCCGTTAACTCCGATTAAGCTTTCAGCGGAACGTCTGCAGAGAAAGTTCGGAGCGCAGGTGACGGATCCTGCTTTTGGTGAGTGTACGAATATGATCATTCACCAAGTGGATGACTTAAAGAAAATGGTGAATGAGTTCAGTCAATTTGCTCGTTTGCCACAGAGTAAGCCTGTGACGGGAGTGCTGAATAAAGTTATCGACGACTCTTTGACGATGTTCAGACAGGCCCACCCTCAGGTTCGTTTTACTTTCCATCCAGATGCAGATTTGCCTGATTTTAAGTTCGATCCGGATCAGATTCGTCGCGTGTTTGTGAATTTGATTGATAACTCGGTGGCAGCTTTGAATAAAGAGACAAACCCCGAGATCGAAGTAACCACTCGTTACGACAGCGATTTGAAAATCGTACGTCTGACAGTGACTGATAATGGCGAGGGCATTCCTGCCGCAGATCGTGGCCGCATTTTCGAGCCTTATTACAGCACGAAAGAGGGCGGAACCGGATTAGGTTTGCCGATTGTGAAAAGAATTATTGAAGACCATAACGGGTTCATTCGCGCGACTGCCAATGAACCTAAAGGAACTAAAATGCTGATGGAACTTCCGGTCAACGAAGTCGACGCTTGGAAACCATCGAAAGCAGGGAACAAAGTATGAGCGAGAACAAAAACTACAAAATTTTAATCATCGACGACGAAGCTCCTATTCGTGAAGTCTTAAGTGCTTCATTGCAAGACGAGGGCTACACGGTCTCCGCTGCTCACGACGGCGTGTCTGGTTTACAGGCCATTCGTCAATTCAACCCTGACATCGTTTTTCTAGATATCTGGATGCCTGGGGATTTGGATGGGATTCAGGTTTTAAACCAAGCGCGCAAAGAATTCCCAACTGTTGATTTTGTCATGATCTCTGGTCACGGGACGATCGAGACCGCAGTGAAAGCAACGAAGCTTGGTGCTTGGGACTTTATCGAAAAGCCTCTTTCCATGGACAAGATCAGCATTATCATTTCGAATGTTCTTAGCTATCAAGCTGAAAAAGAAGAGAAGGTTCTTCTTTTGAACAAACTTCGCAGAAGCATTGCCCTGATTGGTGAAGCTCCGGCGATCATGGCCACTAAGCAGATCATCGCAAAGATGGCACCGACACACTCGTGGATTCTAGTTACGGGTGAGTCTGGCGTTGGTAAGGCTTTGGCCGCGCAAAACATTCACTATCTCAGCACGCGTGCTGGGAAAGCGTTTGTGGATATCAATTGCGGAACTGTGCCGGAAGATCTTCTCGAAAGCGAAATTTTCGGGATTGAAAAAGGCGCGATGCCTGGCGTGGACAAAGTTAAAAAAGGAAAGCTGGATCTAGCACAAGGTGGAACTTTGTTCTTGAATGAAGTTTCCTCTCTGACTCCGGAAGTGCAGCACCGTTTGGTCCGTTTTTACGAGACAAAATGTTATTACCGTGTGGGTGGTTCTGAAGAGATCCGCAGTGATGTTCGTATCATTGCGACAACGACAAAAGATCTCGAGAAAATGGTTAAAGAAGGCCGCTTCAGCGAAGATCTTTACTACAAATTAAACATCATTCCTTTCCGTATGCCGACACTACGTGAGCGTCCGGAAGACATCCCAGTTTTATCTTCGTTCTTCAGCGATCATGTTGCTCGTGAAGGCGGCTACATGAAAAAGGCTTTCTCTGCTCAGGCGATGGAAGCCATGATGAAGTACGAATGGCCTGGAAACGTGCGTGAGCTAAAAAACTTTATCGAGCGTGTTTACATTCTGACTCCAGGCGAGTTCGTGGATTTGCATGACGTGCGTTTTGCGGGTCTTATCGGCAAAGCCGATGAAAAAGCGAATGCGGATGTAATGTCGACTTTCCGTGAAGCCCGCGCTCAGTTTGAAAAAGAATATCTTTTGAAGAAAATTGCTGAAAACGGCGGCAACATCAGTAAGACCGCGGAAGTAATTGGGCTTGAAAGAAGCTATTTACATCGTAAGATTAAGTCCTACGGCATCGAGGTATCATAATGTCACAAACAGCTATTACTCCAACACGTGCGCAAAATTATCCAGAATGGTATCAGGAGGTCATCAAGGCCGCTGACATGGCTGAGAACTCTCCCGTTCGTGGTTGTATGGTGATTAAACCGTGGGGCTACGCGATCTGGGAAAACATGCAGAAGGTTCTCGATGGCAAGTTCAAAGAAACTGGTCACGTGAATGCTTACTTCCCACTCTTGATTCCACTCAGTTTCCTCGAGCAAGAAGCAGAGCACGTAGAAGGCTTCGCTAAAGAATGTGCGGTGGTTACTCACCACAGATTGAAAGCCGGCCCAGATGGTAAATTGATTCCTGACGGAAAACTTGAAGAGCCATTGATCATTCGCCCAACAAGCGAAACGATCATCGGCCATCAATATGCAAAATGGGTAAAATCCTATCGTGATTTGCCAATTTTGGTGAATCAGTGGTGCAACGTTATGCGCTGGGAAATGCGTACGCGCATGTTCCTTCGTACTGCTGAATTCTTGTGGCAAGAGGGTCACACTGTTCACGCGACTGCGGAAGAAGCCAAAGAAGAAACTCTGAAAATGCTCGACGTGTATGCTGACTTTGCAGAAAACTACATGGCGATTCCTGTAACTAAAGGAATGAAAACTCCGGATGAAAGATTCCCGGGCGCTGTAGATACATACACAATCGAAGCAATGATGCAGGATAATAAGGCTTTGCAGTCTGCAACGTCTCACTTCTTGGGGCAGAACTTCGCGAAAGCTTCCGGCATTAAGTTCCTCAGCAAAGAGGGTAAAGAAGAGATCGCATGGACGACGTCTTGGGGGATGTCGACTCGTATGATCGGTGGCCTTATCATGAGCCATAGTGATGATGATGGCTTGGTATTACCTCCGAAAATAGCACCACTTCACGTGGCGATCTTGCCGATCTACCGTAATGATGAAGAGCGTGCGCAAGTACTTGAGTACGTAAATTCATTGGCAAAAGAACTTCGCGCTTCACGTTTTGATGGCCAGGCCATCATCGTGAAAGTCGATGATCGCGATATGCGTGGTGGTGAAAAAGCATGGCAGTACATCAAGCAAGGTGTACCAGTTCGTGTAGAAGTCGGTCCTCGTGATATGGCTAAAGGCGAAGTTTTCGTCGGTCGTCGCGATAAAGGTGTTAAAGAAAAGTCGGGAATGGCTCGTACAGCCTTTGTGGAATCCTTGCCGAAGATCCTTGAAGAGATTCAGCAGAATATCTTTAACAAAGCCAAAGCACATCGCGATGCTAATACTAAGAAAATCGAAAATCTTAAAGACTTCGAAGCCTTCTTTGGCGGCGATGCCGAGTCTCAAGCGGGCGGTTTTGCTATGGTTCACTGGAATGAAGCGGCAATGGGCCATGAAATTCTAGCGAAGTTAAAGGTGACTCCTCGTTGTATTCCATTGGAGGGACCTGAAGAGGCGGGCACTTGCATTTTCACTGGTAAACCGTCCAAGCGCCGAGTGATTTTCGCGAAATCGTACTAAACTTTCTAGCGTCAACAAGAAGTTATTTGCTACCGCCGAGGGCTTCATGGCTTAATGAGAGAGCTATGAAGCTTTTGTGCTTTCTTATCATTATTAGCGTCAGTTCTGCGGCAGTAGCGGTAGAAAGAGTCGAGTTTGCCACCCACTACGACCATCCGCCTTTTATTCTGGATATCAAAGACCAAACGGGTTTGGTTTTTGATCTGGCCAACTATCTTTCAAAACAAAGCAAGGGCCGCTACGAGTTTCAAGTCACCTTTGTTCCGCGGGAACGCCTGCAGAACTATCTGGTAAAAAAGCAAAAAGTCGTCATTCCTTTCGTTAGTCCCAAGTGGTTTGATGACGTCGATCAGAGCCGGTATTTGTGGACTGGCATTTTGCTGATGGATCAAAATGTTGTGGTCACCCTGGCAAAAAAGAAATTTGAATACAAAGGCCCGGACTCCCTGACGGGAAAAACCATGGGTTATGTCTTGGGGCACAAAATGCCCGCGATCGAGCCCCTCGTGAATCAAGGAAAGATCAAAAGGGAGGAAAGCCCCTCCATGATCGGAAACTTCAAAAAGTTGGTGGAAGGCCGGGTGGATTTCGTCGTTACCGGTGAAATGATTGCAAAAGACCTGATCGCCAGAGAAAACTGGCAAATCCGCCTGAGCATCTCCAAAGAGCCTATCGACGTTTTCGAACGCCGAGTTTTGATATCGCCGCACAGTGAAGTTGGCCTGCAAAAGTGGCTCAATATCGAATTAAAGACCCTGATGAGGTCCCCTCGGTGGAGGACATTTTTAGAGCGTTACAATGCACAAAATCTTTCTATTGCCGTTCCAGAGGAATCGGATCGAAAACCTGCCAAAGTCGATTGACACCCTCCTAAAAACCCCCTAAACAGAACAACAATTTCCGAGGGGGAAATGTGAAAAAACTATTGGGCCTTCTAGTACTTAGCTTGTCATTGGCAGCTTGTACAAAATCCGAAAAAGAAATCGTTTACAAAAACCCACCAGCAGACGCTTTGGAATCTTTCTCTGCAGCTACTTGCACGAAGAAAAATTGCATTAAGATCGAAAAAGCCAGCTTGAACAAAACCTTCATGTTGTTGGTTTCTGGAAAAAGCAACAGCGGCGCTCCACAATGGTTGGATGCAAACCCTGCAGTTGTCGTTTTCCAAAAAAGTGGCGGCCAAGTTGGTTTGTTCTCTGTCAGCGTAGATGCAATCTATGGAGCTGACGATGCAAAAGAACTCATTCAAAGCTTTGACGTTCTTGATGAGGACGCAACTTCAGTAACATTTGACTGGGGTTCAGGTCTGAATACTTTGCGTAACGATGAGTCTATGCAGATCGAGGCCGAGCTAGATCCTGCCGCTCCAAAACGTACTTCTGTCAGCATTTTGAGTTCATTCGTTCAAAAAGTGAACGTGACTTCTGAATACATTGAAGTTGTTCAAGTCGCTAAAGTTCAGCAGTCTGCGATCAATACTCGTAAAGAGAACCCTTTTGACGAAGAAGACAAAGGCAAACCTAACTTCGACGTGACAGAGTCGACTCTGAACTTGAACGTTCAGCTTTTGCCTTACAAGTTGGACCCAGGATTCCAAGCAAAAGAAAGCGATGCTTCTAAGACGGTCGGTTTCTTTATTGCTCCTGTTGCTAAAGAGCACCTTGGTGACGAGAAAAAGTTCTTGATCACGAAGTGGGATATCTCTCCAGGAAAAGAGCCTGTACGCGTGTTTGTTTCTGCAAACACTCCAGCTGAATACCTAGATGCAGTCAAAGACGGTATCCTTTATTGGAACAAGGTTTTGGGCTTTGAAGGTTTGAAAGTAGAACTTGGCGGCGATGATCGTACAGTACCTCCAGTTCATTCTATTATGGTTCGTTGGATTCCATGGGATGATGCTGGTTTCGCATATGCCATGGGCCAAGCAGATCCTCTGACTGGTAAATTCATCCGTGCCCAGGTGTTCATGACTTCAGCGTTTGCAATGACTAAAGGTCGTGGCAAAAGAATGACTCCGGTTTTGAACCCAATGGCAGCTTGTGATTTCTCTAAAGCCTTCACTGCTATGGAAGATCTACGTCCTGACAACCCGGTTGATGTGCGTATTGCTAACGACATGCTTCGCTCGGTAGTGGCTCACGAAATTGGTCACGTGATGGGGCTTCGTCATAACTTTGCGGGTTCTGCAAGCACAAGCCTAACTGGTTTGGATGTTCTTGGTTTGGTTAAAAACTATCTCTTGGATGCGGCTCATGCTGGTGCTTTGACGGCAACAACCGTGATGGATTATATCACTGGCCAAGAAGAAGTTCTGCTTGGAAGCTACATCAGAAACAATCCACTTCCATACGATCAAACAGCTTTGCAATGGGCATATTCGACAGACGACAAGATTCTCGAGACCAGCACTGCAAAGTACTGCTCTGACGAAGACTTAATCATCAGCGGTAGCCGTGACAAAGTGGTGATCTATGATTGCCAACAATTCGATGCGACCGGTGGTCCATTCGCAGCTTTGCTCAACACTCACTTGCGTTTGCGTAACACAATTCTTTCTAGAAAGTTGGATGATGTTCTGGCGAAGGTTTTCCCTGCGGAAACTCCAGGATTCATCAACTCTTTGGATCGTGTATTGAATGAAAACCACGGTGTTCTTTCATTGGACGGTTTGAAAACTCAAATCGGCTACTACAAGAAAAAAGACGGCGTAGTCAGCCTTGATAAATGGCGTAACGACATCCAGCGTGGCTTTAAAACGGACAGTGACCCAGTTTTGGATCTAAACCTTAAGGCGGATTTAGAACAAGTGGGCGGTATGAACGGCGTGAAGCAGTACCTGACGCCAGCAGCGGGTTGGACGGATGCTGATTTGCAAAAGGTTTTGACTGCGATCAACACGGGCAAAGGCGTGATTAAAGGACGTGCTTACGTTCTTGCGCCAGAGCAAAAAGCTCGTTTGATTCAGTACTTTACTGACGAGGCTCAATACCTCCAAACTCAGTTGCAAAAAGAATTGGACGAGTTGTTCCAAGGCCTCTAAGATTAGCTCATGAGTATTCATGAGCGAGTTTCCAAGCTGATTCCCGAGATTTCATTCGAATTCACCCGCAGCCGCGGGGCCGGGGGTCAGCATGTGAACCGCACAGAATCTGCGGTCATTCTTCGCTGGAACCTGGTCGAAACCCAGATGTTCTTCGGCCCTGAAAAAGACAGGCTTCTACTAAAACTCGGCTCTCAGCTTAATAAAGAGGGCGAGTTATTGATTCGCGCTGAAAACTTCCGCGACCAAGACAGCAACCGCAAAGAAGCCCTCCGCCGCTTCGAAGAGATCCTCGAAAAGGCGCTCTTCGTCCCTAAGAAACGCATCAAAACCAAACCGACAAAATCGTCTCAGCGCAAGCGCTTGGATTCCAAGAAAAAGGATTCCAATAAAAAGCGCATGCGTAGCGAGAAATGGTAGGATCTGACATGGATTTTTATTCTCAGCAATTTCCCCAGCTTTTAGTTCAAAAAAAGTCGAACCAGCTTTGGTTGACCCTGAACAATCCAGACCAAAGCAACGCGATCACTTACGAAATCATCGACTCTCTCGGAAAAGTTCTAAAACACGCAGATTTTGATCCTGAAATCCGTGTGATCGTGATTACCGGAGCGGGCAAAAACTTCTGCTCGGGCGGTGATATCAAAGCGATGGCAGAAAAAACGGGAATGTTCCAGGGCGAAGGCAACGAGCTTCGCATGCGTTACCAGCAGGGGATTCAGCAGATTCCAAAAACCATCGAAGACATCTCAACTCCGATCATCGCCATGGTGAATGGCGCAGCGATTGGTGCGGGCTGCGATCTAGCAATGATGTGTGATATGCGCATCGGAACCACGTCCACAAAGTTCGGTGAAACTTTCACAAAAATCGGCCTGATTCCCGGAGATGGTGGAACCTTCTTCCTTCAACGAGTTGTGGGTTATGCAAAAGCGATGGAAATGACTCTAACAGGGGATCTTTACGAGGGCCAAAAAGCCAAAGACTGCGGTTTACTCAATATTCTGACGGACGATACTCAGCTTCTGGCGGAGACAGAAAAGCTTGCAGCAAAAATCGCTGCAAACGCACCGGTCGCACAATCCATGGCGAAAAAAGCCATGAAGATTTCTTACTTGCATGATTTGCAGACGTCATTGGATTTGTTAGCAGCTTTTCAAGGAATTACGCAGAGAACTCAGGATCACTTCGAGGCTTTGGAAGCCGCTAAAAACAAGCGACCTCCAAGCTTCAAAGGTCAGTAACTACATTGCAAATACGCCTTCGCAACGTGGTTTTACAAATCGCCCAGCGGCTTTCGGTTGGGTGATTTCACCTTTAGACTTGCCCCAAGTTTTGATGCCGTCGACAAGCATTTTTACTGTAATCATTGGAGTCAGAGCACTAGAGCGGCTCATGGCCATAACATCGTTAATGATCTTTTCGGGTGTAAAGCTTGGGTGATTGTAAACCTGATCACTAGTAATATTCTCTTTAGCCATTCTTTCAGCAACATAGCGAGCAATCACGCCTGTCACTGTTGGTGTCGCCATCGAGGTTCCAGACATATTAGCGCGATTGATAGGGTCTTGAATGTGGTTAAGAACAGCCAGGGATCCTGGTAACTCCAACATGAATTTCATGTCCACCATGCCCTTGCCCATTTTTTCAAGTCTCTCTTCTAGTGGGAGATCTTTCTGATCTTTGCTTTCAATTTGTGACATTGTTATTAGTAACAAATTCAGCTTTTGGAGTTTTTGTCGAACGATCGTCTCAGCTGCGGACTCAGACTTTGCTGGTACCGAGGAATGAATTTCTTCGCCTGTTGAAAAAATCTGCGGAATATTAGGGTCCAACAAAATATTTGTAAATGGTGTCAATGTTCCATTCGGATTGATACTCGCAACAGCCAAAACGTTTTTAGCGGTGTTGTTAGGGCTTGGGTTTAGGCCACGTTCTTGCGCAATTTTAATCAAACGCGTAGACGTAATTCCCACAGGGAATGCAGATTTAGAGACGCCATCAATCCAACCACCATCATTTCCCGTCGCAATCATAAAGAGAGTGCCCGGAGCCTTTTCTTTGATTGTCTGACCAATTTTAAAGCGAGCGAACTCACTGAAAATGTCCTCAACCATAGACGCCTTCTTCTGGCTTAAAGAATGATTCTTTTGGAATGTTGTGCCCAAAGAAACATTGGCTAATTTCACTTGGTCTTTTCCTGCGGCTTCCACGGCGTTCAAAACGTCTTGGATGAAAACGGCATTCAGCGCATTTTTATTTAAATACTTTTTAACTTCACTGACGATGGTAGAATCAGCCAGTTTAAGATTGCCGTACTCTCGAGCGATTTCAGCCTTCAATGGCTGATAGTAGGGCGACTCCATAAAGAGCTTCACCTCTGCTAACATCTTGTCGATGATTTGTTTTTGGCGATCTTTTGCAACATTGATTGTTTGAGTCGTTACACGAATAGGGACGATACGAATATTTGGATGTTGTTTTGCGATCACGCCAGAAACGTGGGTTCCGTGGCTGTTGTCGTTACTTTCTTTTGCGATATAGGGATGCTTTGTTCTAAAAACGTAACGACGTAAGTCAGAACGCATTTTCGTGTAAGCCACAGGATCTTTTTCAATGCTGATCAAGTTCTCAACGACATTCGCGAAGATCTCCATTTGAAGCTTGTTTTTCTCGAGGACCAAGCGGTCTTTCTTGTCCAAGTCAGTTCTTTTTAAGAGAGTCTCAAGCTTAGCCACTTGCTCCGCTTGGTATTTTCTAAAGGCGTCCGCAAAGCTCATGTCTTGATATTCTCGGTTGCTTTTAAAGAGCCTTTCTAATTTACGAATAGGGTCGTACATATCAGCGCCAAGGACGACAAATTCCATGGCTTTTTTGAGTTCGTCTGGAAATCTGTCTGTGTCTTCTTTAACGTCGTCTTTTCTTTCAAGAGTGTTTTTAAACTCGACAAAGAGAGCAATGCGCTTAGTGAAATCCATCTCTTTATCCAGAGTTTCATAAGTCTTAGTCAGAAGCTCAATGAAGCGGTCACCATGCTCGATGTTTCCAATATTTCTGAGTGCGTCCGGCGTATGGTCGTCGGTCATTGAGTTCCAAGAATTTTGGATGTTCAGAATGCTCTCTTTCTTGCGGCCTTCAGCTGGGGTTGTAGCTGAAATGAGTTCGCCTTTGGTTTTATTTTCCGCGTAAGACTCCAAATATTCTTTAGGGTTACGTTTTTCATATTCGAAGCCAAGAGCTGTAAAACTATCGCGGTTCAGCTTTGCGAACAGACTTGCTTTCAAAAGAGGATCCGCTTGAATCCCTTGCATGATCAAATCCCGGAAACGATTGTTCATTTGTTCTAAAATTTGCAGCGGGGACTCTGGTGGAGTAACGATGCGGCCGTCACGCAAAGCCTCGGCGCCAAACGCAAACAAAGTTGGGTCCACCAAAACGTGAGAGCCAAAACGGCCTTCACCCATGATGTCGTAACCCGCGCCTACGATGCGGCCGTCTTCAATGCGGTAGTCGATTTGGTTAATAAGATCCGTATGAGCAACGTCCACACCGCTGTCGATCACGGCGACTTTCAGAAGATCTTTTCTTTGCTGGTCTTTTTTCACGCGCTCGACGATTTTTTCCTGATTCTTCAGAGGAATTTCGCGCATCTGACTGCGGATCCACTCAAGTTGTTTAGGAAACTTTTTGTCCCAGAAGGTGTCTTTTGGGTTTTGGGAGATCAAAGGATCACAGGCTGAAATCCAAAATGCTAAACCCGTAATCGCGATATTTAGACCCAAAATATGCTTTTTCATAGACTCTCCTGGGGGCTCCAGCGGGCTCGGGAGCTGAGACCCATTCTCAGTCCTAAGTGCTTGAAGTTCCGCTAAGACTCCATATTGCGAGACCCATTCCAGCCTGGGTGGTCCCTAAATTTCAGCTGGAACAGGAAAGTTGTCTATGGCTTGGGACGGAGACCAAATTGGGCATGCTTTGTTCCTACCACGGCGGGTGTCCCGCTAAGCTTTGTCTAAAACCAGCTCATAGCTGAAACACACATTTTTGATTAGTTTTGAAATCGCATTCCCAGGGGTTGCTAAGGCTCGTTGATCTGAGAATCGGCCCATTAAGGAATCCAATCTGGTCTCGAAACTCATAGGTAAGTAGCCATGAAGATTCAGGATCCAATCTCCGAGGAGTGCCGCGGTTCGACCGTTGCCATCGACGAAGGGATGAATGCTGACAAGGCTATACTGAGAGAGAGCCGCTGCGATGAGGGGGCTTGAGTGATTTTCTATTTTTAAAATCTCGTCATTAAAGTGACGGACACTTTCTTCCAACCATTCGACAGGACAAGCTTGGTGTGGACCTATGTAGATGGGAACTTTTCTA
This sequence comes from Bdellovibrio sp. HCB337, assembly GCF_047302465.1. Classification (GTDB taxonomy): domain Bacteria; phylum Bdellovibrionota; class Bdellovibrionia; order Bdellovibrionales; family Bdellovibrionaceae; genus JACMRP01. Next base: position 892,903 of record NZ_CP178621.1, read on the forward strand.
AACTCTCGAGTTTCGCTGCCTAATAAAAGAGAATTTATTTGAAGGATATCTTCCCAAATAGGAGCGTGTCCCTCTTGGATTTTTTGCGCAACGTACGCATTTGCTTTCTGCCATGACTCGACAGTTCCGCGAGAGAGATTTCCCGAGGCCTTAAGGCGAAACGGGGCCATGCGCCCCATTCCTGCAAGCCACTTTTCAGAGGACAATTCGGAGGTCTCCTGGCAGAGGCGTTCTAAAATTACCTCGTGCTCTCGAATCTTTTCGGACTCGAGAGCTGTTGGTTTTTCTAAAAGACGAGCCAAAAATGGATTCATTATTGAAAAACAACTTCCGTCATTGGAACTGAGTAGGCTTCAGAAGACCATTGTTGATTTTGTTGATAGGTCTCAAGAATTTCGATGTTTTGAGATCCAAGATTCAGGTTCATGGTGATCTTTTGTTTTCCACCGATGAACAACTCATATTTTTCATGGAGGCAATGGGTGCGAGTCGAGTTACAGCCATAGATTTGGTACGTGCTTTCGTTGTCTTCGCTTGCGTCCATCAAGTCTAAGAGCACACCGCCGTCGTCGCCAGCAAGGTCCATAGCTGTTTTGTATTTTTGACCGTTGTACTCATGAGTATAGTCGTCGCTCTCAAAATAGAGACGGCCTGTCATTTCACCATGAAGTCTGTTTTGGTACTCAGGAGTAAAAGGAGTTTGCTCCAGTTTCAAATAGATATAGCCCATGATAACTGTGCCGTCTTTTTCAGTCATGCGGGCTGGGTTTTGAGTTTTTAAAACAAAATTTTTCGCAAATTGCTTTTCGATGGTTGTGGATCTTGCCAAAGCCGTTTGTGGAAATGTGATAGTACTCGCCATGCCTGCTGTAAGGGTCAGAACGCTTGCTAACAATTCTTTTTTCATAAATTCTCCAGGGGGTTGGTTGTGTGCGGCTTTTATAAGCGATTCTGAATTAATACAAAAATAGAATATAAGTTTTATTTATATATTAAATTGATATAAACTCTGTATATGGTGAACTGGAACTTCTTAGAGACGTTTATAATTTTAAGTGAAAATCTCAGCTTTAGCGAAACAGCCAGAGTCTTGAATACGGCCCAGCCTGTAATTTCTCGTCAAATAAAAACTCTGGAAGAGTCCTTGGGATATTCTTTGTTTTTGCGAACAAAAAAGAGGGTTTTATTATCTCAAGAAGGGCAGGATTTAAAACTGCGGCTGTCACCACTGGTGGATGAAATCCGCACGCTTCTTCTTGAAAAACAAGCCCCAGGTCAGCTCATGCGCGGAACTATTCGTATTGGCAGTATGTACGAAGCCGGAGAGAAAATTCTTTTCCCTACTATAGCCAAATGTATCGAGCAAAACCCGGGGTTACAGATTCATACGACCTTGATGCCGACGACGACCGCTAACGAAATGATCTTGAAAGGGCTTTTGGACTTCGCCTTTGTCTATCAAGTGGCGGATCGTAAATCGATCAAGGCTTTTCCGGTCTATTCAGACCTTCCCGTGATGGTTGTGGATAAAAAAGTGGCAAAGTCATGGGGTCAGCGAGGCGAGATCCTCATGATCGGCTACCGGGAACGGGATCTTTACACAGAGCACTTTCTCGAAAGACATCTTTCTAAGTCTGATCTTAAAAAAGTTCGTATCGTTGCGAGCGTCAACTCTCATGCGAAGATGCTCGAACTTGTGCGCAAGCAAAACTTGGCGGCGGTGATGCCCTATACAAGTGCAATAGAGGCTGAAAGCAAAGGGCAGGTCGAAGTCGTCCTGCGTGATAAGAAGGTACAAGAGCTTTACATCATATGTAATGAGCAAGTCCTGATTGATAAAAAGAAGAAAATGTTTTTAGACTTTATTCTCAAAGAGTTCGCCAAAAAGTCGCAGGAGCAAGCATGAAACTCAATCAAAAATCCCAGCCGATGTTGAATCCAATTATTGCAGCTCTGGATGTTGATACTCGAGAGCAAGCCCTGAAACTCGCGGATGAGTTGGCGGATGTCGTCGGCGGTTTTAAAGTCGGCCCAAGACTTTGCCTGAGATATGGCCAAGAGCTTGTCAAAGAAGTCGCAGCCCGCGGACCTGTCTTTATTGATAACAAACACTTCGACATTCCCTCGACGATGGAGGCGGCAGTTCGTGCAAGCTTTGAGGCGGGGGCAAGTCTTGTGACAGTCCATGCACTTTCCGGTCGCGAGGCTCTTAGTAAAATGGCGGCTCTGGAAAAAGAGCTTAGTCAGAAACGTCCTTTTCGTATCCTTGCGGTGACTATTCTGACTTCTTGGGATGAACATTCGGTTCCGGGAGTTCTCAAACAACAACCTATTTCTCAACATGTAGTAGAGCTTGCGGATCTGGTGATTTCCTCGGGTATGACGGGGGTTGTGTGTTCTCCTCATGAGCTGGATCTTTTACAAAATAAGGGTCTCTACCTTGTAACTCCGGGGATTCGTTTTAGTATGGATTCCCTTGGAGATCAAAAGCGAGTGATGGGGCCTTACGAGGCGATCAAAGGCGGCGCTTCCGCGCTGGTTGTCGGTCGTCCCATTATCGAATCTAGAAATCCTCGTGAAACTGCAACTGACTACGTGATGGCTCTATATGAAAAAAAATAATTCAAAATTCGGCGGCAAATCTTCTCAATCTCAAAGACCTCAGCAAGGTGGCAAACCGCCACAACGTGGTGGTGCTCCTCAGAAAGGTGCTCCTGCACAAAGAGGCGGTGGTGGCCGTGAATTAGAAATTCCCAAAGAATGGCGTCCAGTCATCGGCACTCACGCAATCAAAGAAGCATTGAAAGTGCACCCTAAAATGGGGAAAATTCTGTGGCTTCGTCAGGGCTGGGAATCTTCAGCGGATCTTCGTGAGATTCAAGAGCTCACTCAAGCGGCTCGTATTAAAATCGACAACAAACCAGAGTCCGTCATCGACCGTTTTGGCTCTTCCCATCAAGGCGCGGTGCTTTTCATGAATGGCGCACCGACCCTTTCTGTCGATGGCTTGGAAAACTTCGAAAAGTCGATATTGCTAATCTTGGACGGTATCGAAGATCCCCACAATTTGGGCGCGATTCTCAGAACCTCTTGGTTGATCGGCGTGCAGGGTGTTTTAGTGCCTGAAGATCGGGCAGTGGGCTTGACTCCAACGGTTCACAAAGTGGCTTGCGGAGGCGCAGAACACGTCCCAGTTGTTGAAACCACAAACTTCACTAACTATGCGGAAGACTTCAAAAAAATGGGCTATTGGATCTACGGTCTGAGCCCTCGTGGTAAGAAGTCTATCTTTGAACTAGACCTCCCGGAAAAAGTCGTGTGGGCAATCGGCTCTGAGGACAAGGGCATGAGAGTCAACACTGAAAGACTTTGTGATGAATTAGTGTACATTCCGCAAAGCAGTGCAGCGGCGAGTTACAACGCCTCTGTAGCTACTGCTATGGCTCTGACGGAGACCCTCCGACAACATCAGAATTCCAAGCCTAGAAAAAAATAAGTCGAAATCGAATAATACCCTTTGACTGCTATGGGTTGTTTTTTGTACAAAGTTTCGGTTGATAAATTCGACTTATTAACTATTCGTATTTGTCAAAAGGTGCTGGTTTAGCTCAATTGGTAGAGCAGCTGATTTGTAATCAGCAGGTTGCGGGTTCGAGTCCCATAACCAGCTCCAAGTTTTTTGAAGTGAACGTTCTTAAGAACGGACAGGTGCCCGAGTGGCTAAAGGGGACGGACTGTAAATCCGTTGTTTCACAACTACGAAGGTTCGAATCCTTCCCTGTCCACCATCTAACAGCGTTTAGTTCAAAAAACTTGAGGGAGTGTGACGCGCAAGCTGGCACATTCGTTCGGGGCGATCGAGTCGGGCGGGAATAGCTCAATTGGCTAGAGTATCTGCCTTCCAAGCAGAGGGTTGCGGGTTCGAGACCCGTTTCCCGCTCCAAAACTAAGGCCCTTGTAGCTCAGTGGTAGAGCGCACCCTTGGTAAGGGTGAGGTCGTCGGTTCGGCTCCGATCAAGGGCTCCATCAAAAATGAATAAAGTTTTTGAAGTAGTTTTAAAGTAAGTTTTTTTTGGATTTGAACTTTAGGTTTCTAAGATTAATAAAAGATCTCTTCAGGAGGAAATAATGTCTAAAGAGAAGTTTTCACGTAATAAGCCGCACGTAAACATCGGTACTATCGGTCACGTCGATCATGGTAAAACAACTTTGACTGCTGCGATCACTACAACTTTGGCAATCACTGGCCAAGCGCAAGCAATGTCTTACGATCAAATCGATAAATCTCCGGAAGAGAGAGAGCGTGGTATCACTATCTCTACTACTCACGTAGAATACGAAACTGCAAATCGTCACTACGCGCACGTTGACTGCCCGGGACATGCCGATTACGTAAAAAACATGATCACTGGTGCCGCTCAAATGGACGGTGGTATCTTGGTTGTTTCTTCTGCTGACGGCCCTATGCCACAAACTCGTGAACATATCCTTTTGGCTCGCCAAGTAGGTGTTCCAGCTCTTGTTGTATTCATGAACAAAGTTGACATGGTTGACGATAAAGAACTTCTTGAGCTAGTTGAGCTTGAAGTTCGTGAGCTTCTTTCTAAATACGAATTCCCTGGCGACGAGATTCCAATAGTAAAAGGTTCTGCTTTGAAAGCTCTTCAAGGCGACACTTCTGAAATCGGCCGTCCTTCTATCTTGAAATTGATGGAAGCTTGTGATGCTTACATCCCAACTCCAGCTCGTGCTGTTGATAAAACATTCTTGATGCCAATCGAGGACGTATTCTCAATCTCTGGTCGTGGTACTGTTGTTACTGGCCGTGTTGAGCGTGGTATCGTTAAAGTTGGTGAGGACGTTGAAATCGTTGGTATCCGCCCAACTCAAAAAACTACTGTTACTGGTATCGAGATGTTCCGTAAGCTTCTTGACGAAGGTCAAGCGGGCGACAACTGCGGTGTTCTACTTCGCGGTACTAAAAAAGAAGACGTTGAGCGTGGTCAAGTTCTTGCTAAACCAGGAACAATCAAGCCACACAAAAAATTCAAAGGTGAGGCTTACATCCTTACTAAAGAAGAAGGTGGACGTCATACTCCATTCTTCAACGGCTACCGCCCACAATTCTACTTCAGAACTACAGACGTTACTGGCGTTTGTACTTTGAAAGCTGGAACTGAAATGGTTATGCCTGGTGACCGCGTTGAAATCTCTGTTGAACTTATCGCTCCAATCGCAATGGAAAAAGAACTCCGTTTCGCGATCCGTGAGGGTGGTCGTACAGTAGGTGCAGGCGTTGTTACTGAAATCCTTGAGTAATTGCGTCTTCATTTAAATTGAAGATTGACAGCCAGGGGACGTCTCGACGAGATTGTCCCCTTCGGCTTATTTAGGGCTTTAAAATTTTTTAGTGCAGGGGTGTAGCTCCAGCGGTAGAGCGAACGACTCCAAATCGTTAGGTCGTGGGTTCGAATCCCTCCGCCCCTGCCAATTTCATAAAGCTTAACTCTTATTGGAAGTAGAGAACGCAGATGGAAAAAACAAACTCTAAAATTATCACACTTAGCTTTGCTATTGTCGCCTTTTTGGTTGGCCTAGTTGTTAGTTTGTTAATGAAGGCATTCGCGGGTGCTTTTGCGGTTGTAGCGCGTGCAAACGACGTAGATTTAATTCGTCACGGTTTGCCTCTAATTATTGGTTTCGGGCTTTTTGCTTACTGCCAATTCAACTCTAAAGTAGTTGCTTGGGGTGATGAAGTCGTTACCGAAGTTAAAAAGGTTGTATGGCCTTCTCGTAAGGACACAACAGCAATGACAATCGTAGTTTGCATTATGGTTCTTATTTCTAGCGTAATTATCAGCTCGTTTGACATGATCTCTGGTTATGTCATCAACACTCTCGTGAGATAGGAAGTGTCCATGGAAAAAAAATGGTACATCGTTAATACTCAGACTGGTTGTGAAGCGACGGCAAAAACTGCCATCGAAGAGCGTATCCGTTCGCAAAAAATGGAAGAATTTTTCGGTCAGATCCTGATCCCTGCTGAAAACGTGGTGGAGCTGGTAAAAGGCCAAAAACAAACAAAATCTCGTAAATTCTTCCCAGGTTACATGTTCGTTCAAATGTTCTTAAATGACGAGACATGGCATCTTGTAAAACATTCATCAAAGGTGACAGGCTTCGTAGGCGGTGCTAAAACTCGTCCTCCCGAAGTTCCAGAGGCCGAAGTTTTACGCGTAACTCAGCAAATGGCTGGCGTTGCAGAAAAACCTAAGCAAAAAGTTAAATTCTCTGTGGGCGAAAATGTGACTGTTGTTGACGGTCCATTCTCTAACTTCAGCGGAACTGTTGAAGAGATCAACGAGGACAAAGCGAAAGTGAAAGTTCTTGTGAGTATCTTCGGAAGACCAACTCCAGTTGAGTTGGACTTCATTCAGGTAGAAAAGCACTAGTTTTTTAACTCTCTAAATTTTAGAGAGAATTATTAATAACAACCCTATTGCAGGAGTGGGTCGTGGCAAAAAAAGTTACAGGAATGATCAAGCTGCAGATACCGGCAGGGAAAGCTAATCCAGCTCCTCCCGTTGGACCGGCGCTCGGACAGCATGGGGTAAACATCATGGAATTCTGTAAGCAATTCAATGCTCGTACGCAAGCATTGGGTGATAGCATTATCCCTATCATCATTACAGTTTACCAAGACAGATCGTTTACCTTCATTACAAAAACACCTCCGGTGTCTTCTCTGATTAAGAAAGCATTGAAATTGGAATCAGGTTCCAAAATGCCTCAGAAAGACAAAGTTGGAAAAATTAAAAACGATCAAGTTAAGCAAATCGCGACTACTAAGTTGCCAGATTTGAACTGCTTGAAAGTAGAGTCCGCTATGTCGCAAGTCATTGGTACTGCGAAAAGCATGGGCATTGAGCTTGCGGACTAAGGTGGTGATGTATGGCAAATAAAAGATTTAAAGCAGCTGCTAAAAAAGTTGATTCTACAAAAAAATACTCAGTAGACGAAGCGTTCAAATTGGTTGTTGAAAATGCGACAGCAAAATTCGACGAAACAATTGATGTAGCTCTTCGTTTGGGTGTTGATCCAAAACAATCTGACCAACAAGTACGTGGCGCTATCGCGCTTCCACATGGTCTTGGCAAAAACGTAAAAGTTGTTGTTTTCGCAAAAGGTCCTAAAGAGGCTGAAGCGAAAAACGCAGGTGCTGACTTTGTTGGCGCTGACGACCTCGTTGCTAAAATCCAAGGTGGTTGGTTGGACTTCGATAAATGTATCGCGACACCGGATATGATGGCGACTGTTTCTAAAGTTGCTAAGATCCTTGGACCTCGTGGTTTGATGCCAAATCCAAAAGTTGGCACCGTAACTATGGCGGTTGGTGAAGCTGTTACAGCTGAGAAGAAGGGTAAATTGGATTTCCGTGTTGATAAGGCGGGTATTGTTCACGCTGGTATCGGCAAGAAGTCTATGGGCGATGCTAAACTTCGCGATAACTTCCTAACTTTGTTGGGCGCGATCGTAAAAGCAAAACCTGCTTCTTCAAAAGGTATCTACCTTCAAACTATTGCTTTGTCTTCTACTATGGGACCAGGCTTGAAGTTGGATCCAAACCAAGCAACTGCTGTTGCGGTTAGTGTTTAATTAAATAAAACTATTGCGATCAGAGACAGTAGGTCGTCCGGAGTGAAAACTTCGGACTTTAATTCCGCAAGGATCCTACCGAGATAAGGCAAAAGAGTTTACTTCTCAAAGTACCTCCCAAACCGACCTGACTCGCATAAATCTAATGAAAGGAGGCCCTTATATGATGATCACTCGTGCTGATAAAGAACAAGAGATTAAGAATTTGACTGACAAACTTGCCAAGTCAAAAGGCGCCTTCGTCGTTGATTTCAAAGGTATGAAAGTGGAGCAGGTTACTTCTCTCCGTAAAAAACTTCATACTTCTGAATCTGAGATGAAGGTTGTCCGTAATACTCTTGCTAAAAGAGCGCTGAAAGATCACCCGGCCGTTGAGAAAGCTTTGACTACTTCCCTTAAAGGAACCAATGCAATTGTGTTCTCTTACGGTGAAGTGAATGCCACTGCTAAAGTTTTGGCAGACTTCGCGAAAGACGTTGAAGTTTTGCAAATCAAAACTGGTGTGATGGATGGCGAAGGAATGGACGCTGCAAAGATTAACTTCTTGGCAACTCTTCCTGGCAAAGATCAGCTTCGTGCACAATTCCTTGCGACTCTTAATGCTCCTGCAGCTAAAATGGCTCGTTGCATTAACGAATACGTTAAGAAATTGGGTGGCGATAGTGCTGCTACTGCTGAAGCTCCACAAGCGTAGTCTTGTAGAGTTGTATTTGTAATTTTAATTTAAAAAATTTTTTTCGGAGGATTTCATGTCTTTAACTAATGATCAATTGATGGACGCATTGTCTGGTAAAACGGTTCTTGAACTAGCAGAACTTGTTAAAATGTTAGAAGAAAAATGGGGCGTTTCTGCTGCTGCTCCTGTAATGATGGCTGGTGGCGGCGGTGCTGCTGCAGCTGTAGAAGAAAAAACTGCTTTCGACGTTATCCTTGTTGACGCTGGTGCTAACAAAATCAACGTTATCAAAGAAGTTCGCGCATTGACAGGCCTTGGCTTGGCAGAAGCGAAAGCTTTGGTTGAGGCTGGCGGCAAAGCTGTTAAAGAAGGCGCTACTAAAGAAGACGCTGAGAAAATCAAGAAGGCTCTTGAAGCAGCCGGCGCGAAAGTTCAAGTTAAGTAATAATTTTGTGAACTTATGGCCTCTTTTTAAGCAGCAATGCAAAAAAGAGGCCATTTTACGTTTTTCTTGAATTGTGACGTTGACCCCTAGACTAAGGGGTATTATATTTTTTCGGCTAAGCTTTACGCCGAACGGAACTGATTTTATCAGTTTTGTATGAATTTCTAGTTCTGAATTTGTGCCGAAATACGAAAGCAATTTCAGCAACTAAGACGGTTTGATCTTTAAGGGAGATTAGATGGATAAAACTCCAATCACGGCCTCAAATCTGCGTATCAGAAAATCTTTCGCTCAAAATAAACAAGTTATCGACATTCCAAATCTGATTGAATTGCAGAAGTCTTCTTACGAAGCATTCTTGCAAAAAGATACAGATCCGGATCGTCGTGGTGAAGCGGGTCTTAACGGTGTCTTCAAATCCGTATTCCCGATCAGCGACTTCAACAACACTGCAAGCCTAGAGTTCGTAAGTTACACTCTTGAGCCTGCAAAATACGATGTTGATGAATGCCGCCAGCGTGGAATGACTTTCGCAGCTCCAATCAAAGTTACTCTCCGTCTTATCGTTTTTGACGTTGATGAAGAAACGGAAGCGCGTAGCATCCGTGACGTGAAAGAGCAGGAAGTTTACCTCGGTGAAATTCCACTCATGACTGCAAACGGTTCTTTCATTATCAACGGTACTGAGCGTGTTGTCGTATCTCAGTTGCACCGTTCTCCGGGCGTATTCTTTGACCACGATGGTGGTAAGAATGCAGCTTCTGGTAAGCTCATCTACTCAGCTCGCGTAATTCCTTACCGCGGTTCTTGGTTGGATGCAGAGTTTGACCAAAAAGATTTGATCCACGTACGTATCGATCGTCGTCGTAAGTTCCCAGTAACTATTCTTTTGAAAGCTCTTGGTTTCAACACTGAGAAGCTTCTTGAGTACTTCTACGACCTCGATGAAGTTTACGTTAAGGGCGGCAAACTCTTCAGAAAACTCGACATCGAAAGAATGTCTGGTCAAAGAGCTATTGCTGACATCGTAGACCCTAAGACTGGCGAAGCTTTGGTAAAAGCTGGTCGTCGTATTACACGTGCGATTGTTAAGAAAATTAAAGACATCAACCTTACAGAGGTTGAAGTAAATCCAGAAGATCTTGATGGCAAAGTTTTGGCTAAGCCGTTGATTGATGAATCTACGGGTGAAATCATCGCTGATGCGAATGCTGAGTTGAGCGCAAGCTTGATCAAGAAATCCATCGCTTTGGGTATCGATCGTTTCTTCATGATCTTCTTCGACGGTTTGACAGTAGGTCCTTACCTCAGAAACACTTTGCTTGTTGATAAAGTAAACAACAAAGACGAATCTTTGATCGAGATCTACAAACGTCTTCGTCCTGGTGAGCCTCCAACATTGGAAGCTGCGACTGCTTTCTTCCACCGTTTGTTCTTTGATCCTGAGACATACGATCTATCTGAAGTAGGTCGTATCAAGATCAATCACAAGTTCGGTATTTCTATGGAAGAGTGCCCACCTGAGTTCAGAACTCTGACTCACAAAGATATTCTTTCTACTATTAAAACTCTTATCGACCTTAAAAACGGTCGCGGTGTGATTGATGATATCGATCACTTGGGTAACCGCCGTGTTCGTTCAGTAGGTGAGTTGTTGGAAAACCAATACCGTATCGGTCTCGTTCGTATGGAACGTGCGATTCGTGAGCGTATGTCTCTTCAAGACGTTGAGACTATGATGCCTCATGACCTCGTGAACGCTAAACCAGTGAACGCGGTTGTTAAGGAATTCTTCGGTTCTTCTCAATTGTCACAGTTCATGGATCAAACGAATCCGTTGTCTGAGATCACGCACAAACGTCGTTTGTCTGCTCTTGGTCCCGGCGGTTTGACTCGTGACCGTGCCGGTTTCGAAGTACGTGACGTACATCCTACGCACTACGGTCGTATTTGCCCAATCGAAACTCCAGAGGGACCAAACATCGGTTTGATCTCTTCTTTGGCAACATACGCTCGTATCAACAACTATGGTTTCATCGAGACTCCATACCGCAAAGTTGATGCTGGTAAGATCTCTTCTAGCATCAATTATTTGTCTGCTTTGGAAGAAGCTGGTCACTACATCGCACCTGCGGCTCGTGACGAAGCTGGACACAAAGAAATCCAGACTCCTACCACAATCACTCGTCGTGATGGTGAGTACGAGATCGTAGATAAAGAAAAAGTAGCTTTGATGGACGTATCTCCTTCTCAGCTAGTTTCTATCGCGGCTTCTTTGATTCCGTTCCTTGAGCATGATGACGCCAATCGTGCGTTGATGGGATCGAACATGCAACGTCAAGCGGTGCCACTGCTCCGTTCTCGCGCTCCACTCGTTGGTACAGGCGTTGAGAGACTTGTTGCTCGTGACTCTGGAACATCAGTAGTTGCTTTGAATGATGGTATCGTTGAAGAAGTTGATGCTTCTCGTATCGTAGTTCGTCGTTTTGCAAAAGGCGGAGAACTCGGCGCGAACGTAGACATCTACAATTTGACTAAATATCAAAGAACAAACACGAACACATGCTTCAATCAAAAACCTATCGTTAAAGTAGGCGATCGCGTTTCTAAGAGTGATATCATTGCGGACGGTCCAGCGACTGAACTCGGTGAATTGGCTCTTGGACAAAACATCCTAGTCGCGTTCACTCCTTGGATGGGTTACAACTTCGAGGATTCTATCTTGATCTCTGAGCGTCTTTTGAAAGAAGACGTTTATACTTCAATCCATATCGAAGAGTTTGAGTGCGTTGCTCGTGATACTAAACTTGGTAAAGAAGAAATCACACGCGATATCGCGAACGTGGGTGAAGAGGCTCTTAAAGACCTCGATAGCTCAGGTATCATCCGTATCGGTGCTGAAGTTCGCCCAGGTTACATCCTCGTTGGTAAAGTAACACCTAAGGGTGAAACTCAACTTTCTCCTGAAGAAAAGCTCTTGAGAGCAATCTTCGGTGAAAAAGCCGGCGATGTTCGTGATACTTCTCTCCGTGCTCCATCTGGTGTTTACGGAACAGTGATCGATGCTCAAGTTTACTCTCGTGAAGGCGCAGACCGCGATGAGCGTTTGTCTTCAATCATCGAAGAGAAAAAACGCAAGCTTGAAAAAGACTTGGCAGTTGAGCAAAACGTTATCAAAAATAACGCGATCTCTAAACTTCGTGACATCTTGGTAGGTAAAATCACTACTGGCGTTCTTTTGAACGAAGATGGTAGCCAAAAATTGTTGAACAAAGGTCAAAACCTTACTGAGGCAGACCTTGAGACAATTCCATTCGAACTTTTGAGCTATATCCCGCTTGAACAAGATCTTGAGTTCCAAGTGAACAAGATCATCGATGGCGCTCGTAACCAATTGGATGCTGTTAAGTTGGTATTCAATGAGAAGATTGAACGTCTCCGTAAAGGTGACGAGCTTCCTCCAGGCGTTATCAAAATGGTTAAAGTTTACGTTGCGATTAAACGTAAGCTTCAAGTCGGTGATAAGTTCGCCGGTCGCCACGGTAATAAGGGTGTTGTCTCTAAAGTATTGCCTTTGGAAGACATGCCATACTTGGCAGACGGTACTCCAGTAGACATGGTTTTGAATCCGCTGGGCGTTCCTTCGCGTATGAATATCGGTCAGATTTTGGAAGTTCACTTGGGTTGGGCTGCTCGTAACTTGGGTACTCAGCTTTCAGCGTACATCCAAAACTTCAAGTCTGAAGATGCTCGTAAAGCAATGAAGGACGTATTCAGTGACTCTGATATCTCTGCGAAAATTGATAAAGCAGATGATGATTCATTGAAGCAAATGCTCGTGAAAATGAAAGACGGCGTTCACGTTGGTACTCCGGTATTCGACGGTGCTCGCGAGAAAGACGTAAAAGGATTGTTGGCGAAAGCAAACCTTCCTGAGCGTGCTCAAGCGATCCTATTTGACGGTCGTTCTGGTGAGCCATTCACGAATCCTGTTACTGTGGGCATCATGTACATGCTTAAACTTCACCACTTGGTTGAAGAAAAGATCCATGCTCGTTCAATTGGACCTTACTCACTCGTTTCTCAGCAACCTCTGGGCGGTAAAGCACAGTTCGGTGGTCAGCGTCTCGGGGAGATGGAGGTTTGGGCGATCGAAGCATACGGTGCCGCTTATTCATTGCAAGAGTTCCTCACTGTTAAGTCTGATGACGTGGCAGGAAGAACGCGCATGTATGAAAGCATCGTGAAAGGTGAAAACATCCTTGAGCCAGGCTTGCCTGAGTCATTCAACGTATTGGTGAAAGAGCTTCAATCTCTTGCTCTGAACGTTGAGTTGATGGAGTCCGACATCTTGAGAGATCAAGCTGAAGATTCTGAAGAGGGTGAAATTGAAGAGGTGATTGCAGCTCCAGCTATTCCGACTCCGGAAGAGCCGGGCAGCAATCAACACTAGGTATTAATATTAACAACAAGAAAATGTAGGGGTGAGCCTTGAGAGACTTGTTGAACTTTTTTGACAAACCAAAAGATCCACTTAGTTTTGACGCCGTCAGAGTATCTCTGGCGTCGCCTGAAATGATCCGTGACTGGTCATTTGGTGAAGTAAAAAAACCTGAGACAATCAACTATCGTACTTTCAAACCTGAGCGTGATGGTTTGTTCTGTGCAAAAATCTTCGGTCCTATTAAGGATTACGAGTGCTTGTGCGGTAAGTACAAACGTATGAAATATCGCGGAGTGATCTGCGAGAAGTGCGGTGTTGAAGTTACACAAACTAAAGTTCGTCGTGAAAGACTTGGCCATATCGAGTTGGCAACACCTGTTGCTCACATCTGGTTCTTGCGTTCACTTCCTTCTCGTATCGGTAACTTGCTCAATCTTTCTTTGAAAGATGTTGAGAAAGTTCTCTATTGCGAAGCTTACGTAGTTATCGACCCAATGGAAACCACTCTTGAAGAAGGCACTGTTCTTTCAGAAGAAGCTTATCAAGGCGCTCTGAATGAATTCGGTCCTACTTTCAAAGCGGGCATGGGCGGTGAAGCGGTTCGTGAACTTTTGAGAAAAATCGATCCTGAGTACTTATCTCGTAAACTCCGCATGGAGATCAAAGAGACTAAGTCTGAGGCTCAAATCAAAAAATTATCTAAACGTTTGAAAGTTGTAGAAGCTTTCAAAAATTCCATCAATAAAACTGAATGGATGATGTTGGAAGCCCTTCCGGTTCTTCCTCCTGATCTTCGTCCATTGGTTCCATTGGATGGTGGTCGTTTCGCGACTTCAGATCTAAATGATCTTTACCGTCGTGTTATCAACCGTAACAACCGTTTGAAGCGTCTTCAGGAGCTAAATGCTCCAGACATCATCATCCGCAACGAAAAACGTATGTTGCAAGAAGCGGTTGATGCATTGTTGGATAACGGTCGTCGCGGTAAGACTTTCACAGGTCCAAATAAACGCCCTCTTCGCTCACTTTCTGACATGCTCAAAGGTAAGCAAGGTCGTTTCCGTCAAAATCTTCTTGGTAAGCGCGTAGACTACTCTGGTCGTTCTGTGATCGTAGTAGGTCCTACTTTGAAGCTTCACCAATGTGGTCTTCCAAAGGCCATGGCTCTCGAGTTGTTCAAACCATTCGTTTACAACAAACTCGAAGAAAAAGGTTTTGCGACTACAATCAAGCAAGCTAAGAAAATCGTAGACCAACAAGCGGTCGAGGTTTGGGACATTCTTTCTGACGTGGTTAAAGAACATCCAGTTCTTTTGAATCGCGCACCAACTCTTCACAGACTTGGTATCCAAGCTTTCGAACCGGTATTGCATGAAGGTAAAGCGATCCAATTGCATCCGCTCGTTTGTACGGCGTTCAATGCCGACTTCGACGGTGACCAAATGGCCGTTCACGTTCCGTTGTCAGTAGAAGCGCAAGTAGAAGCTCGCGTTTTGATGATGTCTACGAACAATATCCTTTCTCCTGCTTCTGGTAAGCCAATCATCAATCCATCTCAAGATATCGTCTTGGGTATGTACTGGTTGACTCGTATTCGCCCTGGCGCAAAAGGTACTGGCAAAGTATTCTCTAGCGTTTCTGAGGCTCAATACGCTTACGAGACAGGCCTTGTAGATCTTCAAGCTCTTTGTAAAGTACGTATCAACGGAAAGATCGAAGAGACTTCTGTAGGTCGTGCAATTCTTTCTGATGCTGTTCCTCGCGAAGTTCCTTTCAACGAAGTGAACTTAGTGATGAACAAAAAACAAATCGCAGCTTTGATCGACAAAACATTCCGTGTTGCCGGTGCGAAAGCGACTTGTATTTTAGCTGATAAAATCATGGAACTTGGCTTCAAATATTCTACCGCAGCGGGTATGTCGATCTGTATCGACGACATGGTGATCCCTGCAGCCAAAGCTACTTTGATTGCAGATGCTGAAGGTCAAGTGACCGAAATCCAGCAACAATACGATGAAGGTTTGATCACAGATGGTGAGCGCTACAATAAAGTAGTGGATATCTGGGCGCAGACTGCAGACCGTGTTGCTAAAGAAGGTATGAATGCGATCGAGAAACAAAAATTTGTTATCGATGGTAAAGAGACCGTAGGTCCTTCATTCAATCCGATCTTCATCATGGCTGACTCCGGAGCCCGGGGTTCTGCGAATCAGATTCGTCAGCTGGGTGGTATGCGTGGTTTGATGGCGAAACCTTCTGGTGAGATCATCGAGACTCCGATCACAGCAAACTTCCGTGAAGGTTTGACAGTTATCCAGTACTTCATTTCTACACATGGTGCGCGTAAAGGTTTGGCCGATACCGCATTGAAAACAGCGAACTCTGGTTACTTGACTCGTCGTTTGGTTGACGTTGCTCAAGACGTTGTTGTGAGCGAAACAGATTGCGGAACTACTGATGGTTTGGAAGTAACTCCACTTTATGAAGCGGGCGAAATCATCCAACCAATCGGTGAGCGTCTCTTGGGTCGTACAGCGTTGAAAGACGTTATGGATCCATACAACAATAGCGTTGTTGTAGCTGCGAACCAAGAGTTCACAGAAAGCGACGTTAAGAAGGTTGAAGCTCTCGGTATCGATAAAGTAACGATCCGTTCTGCTCTGACTTGCCAATCTAACCGTGGCGTTTGTATCCGTTGCTACGGCCGTGATTTGGCTCGCGGTGCGACTGTGAATATGGGTGAAACTGTAGGTATCATCGCCGCTCAATCAATCGGTGAGCCTGGTACTCAGTTGACGATGAGAACGTTCCACTTGGGTGGTGCGGCTTCTCGTGCGGTTGAACAATCTGTTCACACGACTCGTTACGATGGAACTATTAAGTTAACAAATGTTCACGCGGTTTCTAACCGTCAAGGCAAACTCACTGTTATGAATCGTAACGGTGAAGCTTTGGTGATCGATGAAGCAGGTCGTGAAAGAGAAAGATTTAAGCTCGTTTATGGTGCTGTCCTCAACTTCAAGGAAGGTGAGAAGGTTACTAAGGGTGCAACCGTTGCAGAATGGGATCCTTATTCCAACCCAATCATCGCCGAATTGACTGGTAAGATTACTTACCAAGATATCGAAGAAGGCGCGACCATGACTGAGCAAGTGGATGCTGTAACAGGCTTCGCTACGAAGGTTATTACTGAAAGTAAATCTTCTGATGTGAAACCAACAGTATTCTTGACTGATGCTAATGGTAAACCAATGACATTGCCAGGCCGTGATATTCCTGCCCGTTATCTGATCCCTGTTGGGGCTCAGCTACTCGTTGCTGACGGACAAGAAGTTCACTCTGGTGATATGATCGCGAAAATGCATCGTGAGACTTCTAAAACGAAGGATATCACGGGCGGTCTTCCACGCGTTGCCGAACTTTTCGAAGCTCGTAAACCTAAAGAAGCTGCAATCATTTCCGAGATCGATGGTTACGTTACTTTCGGTAAGGACGTTAAAGGTAAACAACGCGTAATCGTGACTCCTGAAGTGGGTGAGCAAAAAGAATATCTCATCCCTAAAGGTAAGCACGTTGCCGTTCGTGAAGGTGAATACGTAAGAGCCGGCGAGGCCCTTATGGATGGACCTACAAACCCACACGATATCTTGGCGGTTCTTGGCGAAAAAGCGTTGTCTGCATACCTAGTAAACGAAATCCAAGAAGTTTACAGACTTCAAGGGGTTGGTATCAATGACAAGCACATCGAAGTGATTGTTCGTCAGATGCTTCGTAAGGTAGAGATTCGTGATCCAGGTGATACACGTTTCTTAGCAGGCGAGCAGGTAGAGAAATTTGCCTATGAGCAAGAGACTAAACGTATTAACAACGAAGGTGGACAAGCTGCGACTTACGCGCCTCTTCTTCTTGGTATTACTAAAGTTTCTTTGAGTACTGACAGCTGGATTTCGGCAGCTTCCTTCCAAGAAACTACTAAGGTTCTTACAGAGGCAGCTATCAACTCTAGAACAGATCATCTCAGAGGGCTTAAAGAGAACATCATCATGGGTCGCTTGATCCCAGCCGGTACCGGTTTGACTTCTTACAAACGCTGGAAAGTGATTGTTAAAGAAGATGAAGACGTTCCTTACATCTCTTTGCCTGGAATGACTGCTACAGCTACACCGTAAGCGTGTAATTATTTAAGGGTAGGGAGCTGAAATCAGCTCCCTGTATACAAAATTTATAAACTAGGGCTTGACCCGCCGTTGTTCGAAGGTTAGGGTCCTGCATCCGTATATTGGGAATAATTGTTATAAGGGGTTAGAAGTGCCTACAATTAATCAGCTCATCAAAAGTGAGCGTATTGTTCAAAAAAACCAAACTAAGTCACCAGCTTTGACTTCTTGTCCTCAACGTCGTGGCGTTTGCACTCGCGTGTATACTACGACTCCAAAGAAGCCAAACTCAGCTTTGCGTAAAGTTGCTCGTGTTAGATTGTCTAACGGTTACGAAGTGACATCTTACATTCCTGGAATTGGTCATAACCTTCAAGAGCATAGCGTTGTTTTGATTCGCGGTGGTCGTGTGAAGGACTTGCCAGGTGTTCGTTATCACATTATTCGCGGTGTATTGGATCTTCAAGGTGTTAACGGACGTCTTCGTGGACGTTCTAAGTACGGCACTAAGAGACCTAAGAAATAGTCACTAAGAGGTTATAGAAATGTCACGTCGTAAAAAGACCTTTAAAAGAGAAATTATCCCAGATCCAGTTTACAAAGATCTCGTTATCGCGAAATTCGTGAATAAAATGATGATCCAAGGTAAAAAAGGCGTTGCTCAGGCACTTTTCTACGGAGCTCTTGATGAACTCAAAGGAAAAGTACCAAATGAAGAGCCTATCTCCATCTTGAAAAAAGCTTTGGAGAACGTAAAGCCTTCTATCGAAGTTCGCTCACGCCGCGTAGGTGGAGCTACTTACCAAGTTCCAGTAGATGTTCGTCCATCTCGTCGTCTTGCTTTGGCAATGCGCTGGTTGATCGAATACTCTCGTGAGCGTGGTGAGAAAGACTTCTCAAAACGTCTTGCTGGTGAATTGATGGACGCTTTCAACAATAGAGGCAACTCTATTAAGAAGAAAGACGATGTCCACAGAATGGCTGAAGCTAATAAGGCATTCTCACACTACAATTGGTAATCTCGTCTAATGTCAGCGAAAGATCCCAAAGTTGTAGCTGATCTTAAGTATACTCGTAATATCGGCATCATGGCTCACATCGATGCCGGTAAAACGACCACCACCGAACGAATTCTATACTACACAGGTAAAAGTCATAAAATCGGAGAAGTCCATGATGGCGACGCCACTATGGACTGGATGGTTCAGGAGCAAGAGCGTGGTATCACGATCACTTCTGCAGCCACGATGTGCTTCTGGAAAGACAACCGTGTAAATATCATTGATACTCCTGGACACGTTGATTTCACAATCGAAGTAGAGCGCTCACTTCGCGTTCTCGATGGTGCTATCACGGCTTTCGACGGAGTAAACGGCGTAGAACCACAGTCTGAGACTGTTTGGAGGCAAGCCGACAAGTATCATGTCCCTCGTATTTGCTTCATCAATAAAATGGACCGTGTAGGCGCAGACTTTGTTATGAGCCTAAATTCCATCAAAGAAAAATTGAATGCAAATCCTATTGCTGTTCAAGTTCCTGTGGGTCTCGAAGACTCTTTCAAAGGCGTTGTCGATCTTCTTGAAAACAAAGCTTACATTTGGGAGACCGGCACTAAGGATGAAGTGTTCAAAACGACAGATATCCCTGCTGACATGAAAGCGGAAGTTGAAAAATTCCGTTTAGAAGTCGTAGAAAAAATCGTCGAGTTTGACGATGCTCTCTTGGAAAAATATTTGAATGGTGACGAAGTTACTGTTGCCGAACTCAAGCAAGCTCTCAGAAAAGGAACGCTCGCTCTCAAAGCAGTTCCTGTCTTCTGTGGAGCGGCCTTCAAAAATAAAGGCATTCAACCTCTCTTGGATGGTGTGATTGATTATTTGCCATCGCCTTTAGACGTTCCAGCTATTGAAGGCCACGATCCAGAAAAACCAGATAAGAAAATCATCTGTAAAACAGATTTTGATGCGCACACAGCTGCATTGGCTTTTAAAATTGCCAATGATCCGTTTGCGGGAACTCTCACTTACATTCGCGTTTATTCAGGTGAAGTGAAAGTGGGCGATCAGCTCTTAAACCCTCGAACAGAGAAAAAAGAACGCATCCAAAAACTTGTGAAGTTACATGCAAACTCTCGCGAAGAAATTCAATCTTTGAAAGCGGGAGATATTGGTGCCGTGATCGGTCTTAAATTCACAGGAACAGGGGACACTCTTTGCGAGTCTTCTCATCCAGTGGTTTTAGAAACTATCACGTTCCCAGAGCCTGTGATTTCAGTTGCGATCGAAGCAAAGTCTTCTGCAGATCAAGAGAAGATGCTTCAAGGCCTTGCGAAACTCGAAAAAGAAGATCCTTCTTGTAAGCTCAGAAACGATCCTGAAACAGGTCAAATTCTGTTGTCTGGCATGGGCGAACTGCATGTAGAAATTCTTGTGGATCGCCTTCTTCGTGAATACAAGGTTCAAGCAAACGTGGGTAAACCCCAGGTTTCCTACCGTGAAACAATTACATCCTCTGCAACTGTGGATTATGTTTACGAACGCCAATTGGGCGGCGAAGAACATTTTGCCAAGGTTCAGTTAAAAATCGAGTCTATCCCACTCTCGGAAGGCGTGCAGTTCGTCAACAAAGTGACTGCAACATCTGTGATTCAACCTGGATATCTTAAGGCAGTTGAAAATGGCTTTAAGGAGTCCGCGGAAGTGGGGCCGTTGGCTAGCTATGGAATGATCGGGATCCGTGGGACCCTAATGTCCGTAGAGGCTCGTCAGGAATCGTCGAACGAAATCGCCTTCAAAGCGGCATCCTCTTTGGCGTTCCGTGAAGCCGTTAAAAAAGTGAACACCGAGCTTTTGGAGCCTATCTTTAAGCTTGAGGTTACATGCCCTGATGATTTCGTGGGTAATGTTGTTGGAGATTTAAACTCTCGCCGTGGGAAGATCATTTCTATGAATGTGAAGCCTGGCGGAGGACAAATTATTTCTGCCGAAGCGCCGCTAGCAAATCTGTTTGGCTATGCCACAGATGTTCGTAGCTTAAGCCAAGGCCGAGCGAGCTTCAGTATGGAGTTTTTGGCATACGCGGTAACGCCGCCAAAAGTGAAATCTGAAATTTTGACAAAGCTGGGTCGATTTTAATTAATTTTTTTTCGATTAGCCTTTGACATTGTTTGTTTTTTCGGTGCATACTCGCGCACCTGTACACCTAAGTTTACAAAAAACTCTCTGAATCAGGGTATTTCCAGGGCCGCAAGGGCCCATCCAGAGGCGGTTTTCGATGGAACGAAGGTGTTGAGTTAACCAGATTTTACTAGTATTTACGATACTTTAACAAAAAGAAGAGTGTCCTATGCAAAGTCAGAAAATCAGAATTAGGTTGAAGGCTTTCGACCATAAACTTTTAGACCAATCTACGAAAGAAATCGTAGAGACTGCACGTCGTACTGGCGCTAAAGTTGCTGGCCCAATTCCCTTGCCAACCCGTATCAACCGTTATACAGTCCTGCGCTCGCCACACGTTGACAAAAAATCACGTGAGCAATTCGAAATTAGAACACATAAGCGCATGCTGGATATTTTAGAACCAACACAGCAAACTGTCGATCAGCTCATGAAACTCGACCTCTCTGCTGGCGTAGATGTTGAAATTAAACTGTCAGCGATCTGATAGGAGTAAGTCGTGAGCGAAGTTACAAATACTACAGAAAACACTACCTCTGCTGAAGGACTGAAACTAAACGGTCTTTTTGCCTTCAAAGAAGGTATGTCTACTATTTTCAATGACCAAGGTGAAGCGGTTCCAGTAACTGTTCTTCGTTATGAGCCTTGGGTTATTTCTCAAATCAAAACCAACGAAAAAGATGGTTACGAAGCTGTTCAGGTTGCTTGCCAACCTAAAAAAGCTAAGAACTCTACAGCGGCTGAAAAAGGTCATTTGTCTAAAGCTGGTTTTGAAAACGGTGCTCAATATGTAAAAGAACTCCGTCAGACGCTTCCAGAGGGAGCTGCTCTCGGTGCTCAGGTTTCTATTGAGAGCCTTACTAAAGGTGATTTCGTAAAAATCACTTCTAAATCAAAAGGTAAAGGTTTTGCGGGTTCCGTAAAACGTTGGGGTTTTGCGGGCGGTCCTGCATCTCACGGTTCTAAGTTCCACCGTCGTCCTGGTTCTTCTGGTAACAGAACATGGCCAGGTCGTGTAATGCCAGGTAAGAAATTCCCAGGTCACCTAGGTGCTGAAACAGTTACCGTAAGAAACGTAGAAGTTGTTGAAATCAACACTACTGAAAACGTTGTTTTGGTAAAAGGACCAGTTCCTGGCGCCAGAAACACTCTAGTGAAATTGGTGAGAGAATAGTTATGGCAGTAGTTAACGTTCTTAATTGGAAAAAAGAAAAAGTTGGTCAAGTTGAGTTGGCTGCGAATGTTTTCGAAGCTCCTGTTAAAAAGGAAGTTTTGCACAACGTAGTTCACTGGCAATTGGCTAGTCGTCGTCAAGGTACTCATATGACTAAAACAAAAGGTCTTGTGAGCGGTGGCGGTAAAAAGCCATTCAAACAAAAAGGAACTGGTAACGCCCGTCAAGGTTCTAGCCGTTCCCCTTTGATGCCTGGTGGTGGTACTATGTTCGGTCCACAACCTCGCAGCTACGCTTACGTACTTCCTAAAAAAGTACGTCGCTTGGGATTGAGCATGGCTCTTTCTCACTTGCACAGCGAAGGAAAACTTTTTGTTGTAGACAGCATGAAGTCTGAAGGTAAAACAAATGAACTTCAAAAAAGATTGAAGTCTTTCGGTTTGAACAAAGCAGTTCTTATCGATGCAAGTGTTGACGAAATGTTCAGCCGTGCAAGCCGCAATCTTGAGTCTTTCAAATACTTCCCAGTGGAAGGTTTGAACGTGTTTGACCTTTTGAAATACGATGCTGCAATTATCACTAAAGATTCTGTAGCAAAAATCATCGACAGATGTTCATTGGAGAAGGCGTAATGAAACAGATCATTAAAGCTCCTCTCATTACTGAGAAGAACACATATCACAACGCAGCTGGCGTTTATGTTTTCGAAGTTGATTTGAAATCTTCAAAAACAGAAATCAGAACAGCGGTAGAGAAAAATTTTAAAGTTAAAGTCGACAGTGTTAGAACGAGTGTCTGCAGAGGACATTCTAAAAACACAAAATTCGGTTCAACTAAAGTTCCTTACTGGAAAAAAGCTTACGTTAAGCTTGTTGCCGGTGAGAAAATTGCACTCTTTGAGGGAGTTTAGAGATGGGGATCAAAACATTTAGCCCACGCTCTGATGGCAGAAGAGGAATGACAGGTTTTGATTTCAAGGAGATCACTAAAACGACTCCAGAGAGATCACTTTTAGCTCCTCTAAGTAAAAAAGGCGCCCGTAACAATCATGGTCAAATCACCATGAGACATATCGGTGGCGGTCATAAAAGAAAATATCGTTTGGTTGATTTCAAACGTGAAAAACTTGAAGTACCAGCAAAGGTTGTTGCGATCGAGTACGATCCAAACAGAACTTGCCGTATCGCTTTGATTTCTTATAACGACGGAGCAAAAGCTTATATCTTGGCTCCAGTTGGTTTGAATGTTGGCGACACTGTAGTATCTAGCGACAAAGCAGATATTAAACCTGGAAACTCACTTTCTTTAGGTGCGATTCCATTGGGTACTACAATCCATAACGTTGAAATGCGTCCAGGCAAAGGCGGACAAATCTGCCGCGGTGCTGGTGCAAGTGCAACGTTAGCTGGTAAAGGCGATAAATATTGCCAAGTCCGTTTGCCATCAGGCGAGTTGAAGCAAGTGTTGACTGTATGTCGCGCTTCAATTGGTCAAGTTGGTAACACTGACAACGAAAATATCTCTTTAGGTAAAGCTGGTCGCTCTCGTTGGAGAGGTATCCGTCCAGGCGTTCGCGGTATGGCGATGAACCCAGTTGACCATCCTCTCGGTGGTGGTGAAGGCGTGGGTAAAGGTCATCATCCTGTAACTCCTTGGGGTCAGCCTTGCAAGGGATACAAGACTAGAAATAATAAACGTACTGACTCTTCAATTGTTAAGAGACGCAAGTAGGAGTAAAAGGTGGCACGTTCAACTAAAAAAGGTCCGTTCATGGACGATCATTTGATGAAAAAGATCGACCACGCGATCCAAAAAAATGACAAAAAAGTTATCAAAACTTGGTCACGACGCTCTACGATCCTTCCTGAGGCTTTGGGCCTAACTTTTGCGGTTCACAATGGAAGAAAGTTCGTTCCTGTCTATGTGACAGAAAACATGATTGGTCACAAGTATGGTGAGTTTGCACCTACTAGAACCTTCCATGGACATGCAGAGAAGAAAGCTGCTCCAGCAGCGGCTCCTGCGGCGAAGAAATAATAAGGTGATTTATGGAAGTTAAAGCAAGTTTGAAATACGCAAGAGTAGGCGCACAGAAAGCAAGATTGGTTGCTGATGTTGTTCGTGGAAAGAACGTAAATGAGGCTGTAAAGACTCTTACTTTCCTTAACAAGAAAACAGCTGGTTTGATCAAAAAGCTTATCGAGTCTGCAGTTGCAAATGCTGAGTATAAAAAAGTTATGGACGTAGATAATCTCTACGTAAAGTCCATCTGGGTTGACCAAGGACCTTCTTTGAAGAGATTCCGTCCTCGTGCCCAAGGTAGAGCTTTTGGTGTTCAAAAGAAGACCAGCCACATTAACGTAGTTCTCGAGGAGAAATAGTCGTGGGACAAAAGGTTAATCCAATTGGACTAAGAGTCGGAGTTATCAGAACTTGGGATTCTCGTTGGTACGCAAAAGGCCAACAATATCATGAGAACCTCCACGAAGATATTCGCCTCAGAAAATATTTGAAAGCGAAATTGAAGCACGCTGGCGTTGCCAAAATCGAAATGGAACGCGCTGCTAAGAAAATTAAGATCATCATCTCTACAGCTCGTCCTGGTGTTGTTATCGGTAAAAAAGGCACAGGCATCGATGCTCTTAAAGCTGATGTTCAAAAATTGACTCCAAACGAAGTATTCTTGAGCATTCAAGAAGTTCGTAAACCAGATTTGGATGCGCAATTGGTTGCTGAAAGCATCGCACTTCAACTTGAGAAACGTATCTCTTGGAGAAGAGCTTTGAAGAAAGCTATCGCTGCAGCAATCAAAGGTGGCGTAAGAGGTATTAAAGTGCGCGTTTCTGGTCGTCTTGATGGCGCTGAGATCGCACGTTCTGAATGGTACAATGAGAAGAGCGTTCCATTGCACACTTTGAGAGCTGACATTGACTACGGTACTGCTGAGTCTTTGACTGCATACGGTATCATCGGTCTTAAAGTATGGATCTACAAAGGTGACATCTTGAGTGCTCGTGAAGTTGAGGAGGCTGGCCGTGTTAAGTCCTAAAAGAGTTAAATGGCGTAAGCAATTCGTAGGTCGTGCAACTGGTTTTGCAGTTCGCGGTTCAAACTTGGATTTCGGTGACTACGGTCTTCAGGCAACTGAAGAGCACCGTATGACAGCTCGCCAATTGGAAGCTGCTCGTATCGCGATCTCAAGATCTGTAAAGCGTGGTGGTAAAATCTGGTGCCGTGTATTCCCTAACATTCCAGTAACTAAAAAACCTGCTGAAACTCGTATGGGTAGCGGTAAAGGTAATCCGGAATACTGGGTAGCACGTATCCTTCCTGGAAAAGTTCTATTCGAAATGAACGGTGTAACTCGTGAGCAAGCTAAAGAAGCTTTCGAACGTGCGGCACACAAACTTCCATTTAAAACCAGATTCTTGGCTCGGGAGTAGTGGAAATGAAATTCACAGAAATTAAAGATCTATCAGTAGTAGAACTTAAGAAAAAAAGAGCAGGTTTGAGCGAAGAGCTCTTTCAAGCTCGTATTAAGAACACAATTGGGCAATTATCAAACCCAATTGAAATCAGAAACCTTCGCCGTGATATCGCTAAAATCAATACGGCTATTGTTAAAAAAGTAGCTCGGTAATTGGGGAAGACTATGGAAACAAATTCTAGAGGACGTAGAAACGAAGTCGTAGGCGAAGTGATCAGCAACAAGATGGATAAAACTATCTCTGTTTTGATCTTCAGAATGGTTAAACACAAAAAGTACGGAAAGTTCGTTAAAAAGACTTCTGTATTCAAAGCTCATGACGAAAAAAATGTAGCGAAAATTGGCGACGTAGTAAAAATCTACGAAACTCGTCCTTTGAGCAAAACTAAGCGCTGGGCGCTTAGCGAAGTCGTTGAGACAACAAAAGGCTAGGGTGTAGTTATGATTCAAATGCAAACCAGACTAAACGTAGCTGATAACTCTGGAGCCAAAGAAGTATTTTGTATCAAAGTACTTGGCGGCTCTAAGAGACGTGTAGCTTCTATCGGAGACATTATTGTTGTTTCCATTAAAGAAGCTCTTCCAAATGCAAAAGTTAAAAAAGGTGATGTGGCTAAAGCAGTTGTTGTAAGAACTGTTCATAAATTGCGTCGTCCAGATGGTTCATACATTCGCTTTGATGATAACTCTGCAGTTCTTATCAATGCTTCTAAAGAGCCAATTGGAACTCGTATCTTCGGCCCAGTAGCAAGAGAATTGAGAGCAAAACAATTCGTTAAGATTGTTTCTTTGGCTCCAGAAGTACTCTAAGAGGTGTGATGTGAATCGCTTGCAAACTAGATATAACAAAGAAATCGCCCCAGCTTTGATGAAGAAAATGGGTGCACAGAACGTAATGCAAGTTCCTCGTTTAGAGAAAATTGTATTGAGCGTTTGCTTGAGTGAAGCCGTTCAAAATCCAAAGATTTTGAACACTGTGGTTGATGAAATCACTGCAATCACTGGACAAAAAGCTGTTATCACGAAAGCTAAGAAAGCTATCTCTAACTTCAAGTTGAGAGCTGGCATTCCTCTTGGAGTTCGTGTGACTTTGAGAAGAGAAAAAATGTGGTCTTTCATCGATCGTTTGAACACTTTGGCACTTCCACGCGTAAGAGATTTCCGTGGTCTTCCAAATAAAGGTTTCGACGGACGTGGAAACTACAACATGGGTTTGAAAGAGCAGATCGTGTTTCCTGAGATCAACTACGATAGAGTTGATAAAGTACGCGGTATGAATATCACAATTTGTACAACTGCTAAGAACGATGCAGATGGAAGATCTCTTCTTGAAGCACTCGGCATGCCATTCAGAAAATAAAAGGTTGGTGTCAATTGGCTCGTAAAGCAAGTATTGAAAAAAATAATAAAAGAAAAGCTCTCGCGAAAAAATACTTCAAACATAGAGAAGAGCTTCGCACTAAAGCAGTGGACATGAAGCTTTCTGATGAAGAAAGAGCGTTGGCTCGCAAAAAGCTTCAAGCATTGCCTCGTGATACAAACGTGAACCGTGTAATCACTCGTTGTGAATTAACGGGTCGCCCGCGCGGTAACTACAAAAAATTTGGTCTTTCAAGACTTGCTTTCAGACAATTGGCTCTTGATGGCAAATTGCCTGGCGTAACTAAGGCAAGTTGGTAAGAGGAATACTATGGATACAATTGCACAATTTCTTACAGTAATTCGTAACGCAGGAAAATCTCAACATGAGAAAGTTGATATGCCTGCTTCTAAAGTAAGAGCTGGTATCGCTCAAATCTTGGCTAACGAAGGCTACATCCGTAGCTTCAAAGTAGCTAAAGATTCTAAGCAAGGTATCATGCGCGTTTACTTGAAGTATTCAGAAGATGGACAACACGCAATTACATCAATCGACAAAGTGAGCACTCCTGGTCGTCGTTTGTATGTAAAAGCAACTCAGATTCCGAAAGTTAGATCTGGTCTTGGTATGTGCATTTTGAGCACTAGCAAGGGAATCATGAGTGACAAACAAGCTGCTGAGAAAAATCTTGGTGGCGAACTTCTTTGCACTGTTTGGTAGGTGAGACATGTCACGTATTGGTAAAGCCCCAGTCATTTTTGACGATAAAGTTACAATTACTGTAACTCCTAAAAACGAAGTGATCGTAAAAGGTGCTAAAAACGCTTTGAACATCGCTATGCAACCTGCAGTGTCTGCAAAACTTGATGGTAAGAAGGTAGTTCTTACTCGTGCTGATGACTCTAAAGAGAGCAAAGCACTTCATGGTTTGTACAGAGCATTGATCCAAAACGCGGTTATTGGTGTAACTAAAGGTTTCACTAAAGGACTTGAGCTTCATGGCGTTGGATACCGTGCAAACGTTGCAGGAAAAAAATTAGAGCTTTCTTTAGGCTTTTCTCATCCTGTAATCTTCGACATCCCAGAAGGAATCGAAATTAAGGTAGATAAGCAAACAGCTATTAACATTACTGGCGCAAGTAAAGAGCTTGTTGGTCAAGTTGCTGCTAAAGTTCGCAGCTTCCGTCCACCAGAGCCTTATCTTGGTAAAGGCGTTCGTTATGCTGGTGAGCATATCAGACGTAAAGCTGGTAAATCTGCTGGTAAATAATTGAGGTGAGTTATGATGAAATTGAAAATGAGCAAACACACTAGTGAACGCAAGCAAAACCGCCTCACTAAGAAAATCAGAATCAGAAAGACTGTTAACGGTACTGAAGAGCGTCCTCGTTTGTGCGTATTCAGAAGCGGCAAACATATGTACGCTCAAATCGTGAACGATGTTAACGGTCATACTTTGGCTGCAGCTTCTTCTTTGAGCATCGATACCAAAAATTCTGGTAAAGATCTTGCTAAAGAAGTAGGAATGGCAGTGGCTAAAGTAGCAATTGCTAAGAACATTAAGTCAGTAGTTTTTGACCGTAACGGTTACTTGTATCATGGTCGAGTTAAATCTCTTGCAGAAGGCGCGCGTGAAGGCGGCCTCAGTTTCTAAGGAGTAAATTGTGGAGAAAGTAACAACAGCAGCAGCTGAATTCGAAGAGCGCGTAGTAGCTATCAACCGCGTTACTAAAGTAGTAAAGGGCGGCCGTCGCTTTTCATTCGCGGCACTTGTGGTTGTAGGTAACGGCGCTGGCGATATCGGATTCGGTTCTGGTAAAGCTGGTGAGGTTCCAGAGGCTATCGGTAAAGCAAGCCGTGCAGCTAAAAAGAACTCGAAAGCTATCACTTTGAAAGAGGGCACAATTCCTCACGAAGTTATCGGTAAATTCGGTGCCGCAAAAGTGATCATGAGACCAGCAGCTCCAGGTACTGGCGTTATCGCCGGTGGTGCAGTTCGTGCGGTCCTTGAGTCTGTCGGCGTAAAAGACATTCTTACTAAATGTGTTGGTACTCGTAATCCACACAATGCGGTAAGAGCGACAATCGACGGATTGAAGCAACTTAAACAGATGAAGCAAATCTAGTTCCTTCGAGGAATGTGTAGGTAGAAAATGGCAAAAACATTTGTTGTAACACTAAAAAGATCTCTTATTGGTTGCACTCAAGACCAAAAAGACACTGTTCGTTGTATCGGTCTTAAAAAGATCCGCGGCAGTGTTGAGGTTAAGGACACCCCAGCTAATAGAGGACAAATCATGAAAGTTCAGCATCTAGTAGATGTTGAGGTTAAGGGGTAATTTATGAGTCTTTTAAGCACACTTGCTCCAAAAAAAGGCGCTAAGCACTCTCCAAAAAGAATCGGTCGTGGTATCGGTTCTGGTATGGGCGGAACTGCTACTAAAGGTCATAAGGGTCAACTTGCTCGTACTGGCGGCACTGTTCGTCGTGGTTTCGAGGGTGGTCAAACTCCTATGCACAGAAGACTTCCTAAGTTCGGTTTCAGCAACGTTGCTTTCGCGACTGAGTTCGATATCGTGAACCTCAGCCAATTGGCTAATTTTTCTGGCGAAGTAACTCCTGAAGTTCTTCACCAAAATGGTCTTGTTGGTAAAGGCTTAGTTAAAATCCTCGGCAACGGCGAAATTAAAAAAGCTTTGACTGTAAAGGCACACAAGTTCAGCGCAAGTGCTCAAAAAGCAATTGAAGCTGCTGGTGGTAAAGTAGAGGTAATTAAGTAGTGTCAGCCGTAGGTAGCATCGCTAAAAATTCAGACCTTAGAAATCGCATTTTTTTCACGCTAGCTATGCTAGCGGTGTACCGCATCGGAGTCCACGTTCCGACTCCGGGTGTGGATGGCAGCGCTGTTTTCTCGTTCTTTAAAGCACAAAGTGCCGGCATTTTCGGCCTCTTTAATACCTTTTCTGGTGGCGCTCTTTCCCAATTCAGTATTTTTGCATTGGGAATCATGCCTTACATCTCTGCATCTATCATTTTTCAACTTTTGACTTCAGCGGTTCCATATTTGGAAGCTCTGAAAAAAGAAGGTGAACATGGTCGTCGCAAGATCAACCAGTACACTCGTTATGCTACTGTTATTTTGGCAGTGATCCAAGGTTATGGAATCAGCACTTGGTTGATGCACTCAACAAGTCCTGAAGGCCATTCTTTGGTTCTTGCTCCATACGTTGGCTTCCTTCCATTCCAGCTGATGACAATCATCACATTGACTGCAGGTACTTGTTTTATCATGTGGTTAGGTGAGCAGATTACAGAGCGCGGAATTGGTAACGGCTCTAGCTTGATCATCTTCACAGGTATTGCTGCTGCAATTCCAAGTGGAGCTAGTCAGCTTTGGGAGCTTGTAAAGTCTGGCGAAATGAAAGCGCTTGTCGCTATTTTGTTGGTCCTTTTCATGATCGCGATCATCGCGGCAGTTATCTATATGGAAGTTGCTCAAAGACGTATTGCGATTCAGTACTCTCAAAGACAAGGCACTGGAATGCAGTCTATGCAAACTCCAAGCAGCCACTTGCCAATTAAAATCAACTTCTCAGGTGTTATCCCGCCAATTTTCGCGAGTTCGCTTTTGATGTTCCCGGCAACAATGGCTCAGTTTGTACAGGCTCCATGGTTGAAAGCCCTTCAGGATTCATTGAATCCTTCTGGGGTTATCTACAATATCCTGTTCGTTGCTTTGATTATTTTCTTTGCATTTTTCTATACAGAAATCGTTTTCAATCCTAATGAAGTTGCCGACAACTTGAAAAAGTACGGTGGTTTTGTTCCGGGAGTGAGAGCTGGTAAAAGCACTTCTGAATATATTCAACGCGTCTTAGACCGTTTGAATGTAGCGGGTTGTATCTACCTTTGCGCAGTGTGTATTTTCCCTGTTGTATTGACTAGCCAGATGAATGTTCCATTCCACTTCGGTGGAACGAGTTTGTTGATCCTTGTCGGTGTTGCATTGGATACTGCTCAGCAAATTCAATCTCATATCTATACTCAAAAATATGAGGGCTTCCTAAAAGGAGCTAAAATCAGAAGCCGAAGGGTGACGTTCTAATGAACCTCATCCTTTTTGGGGCTCCTGGAGCTGGCAAAGGAACGCAGTCTGCCCTCTTAATTGAGAAGATGGGTATGACGCAAATTAGCACTGGAGATCTCTTCAGGGCTGCGATTAAAAATAAAACAGAGTTGGGTGTTAAGGCTCAATCCTATATGGATCAAGGGCAGTTAGTTCCGGACTCTATTGTTATTGGAATGGTTGAAGAAGTTCTTAAAAGCGGCGTTAAGAATTTCATACTAGACGGTTTCCCAAGAACCGTACCCCAAGCTGAAGCTCTTGATGAGCTTCTCAAAAAGCTAAACCTGTCTATTTCTAAGGCTATTTTCTTAGAAGTACCTAAGGCGGAGCTTATGAGTCGTTTGACGGGCAGACGGGTATGTAAAAATTGCGGGGCTGTCTTCCACATAGTCAATAAACCTTCAAAAACTGAAGGTGTTTGCGATAACTGTGGCGGCCAGGTAGTTCAGCGTAACGACGATAAGACAGAGGTCGTTGGTGCGCGATTAGATGTTTATGATCAATATACTAGTCCATTGAAGGATTATTATATAAAGGCTCACAAATACGTAGAGTTGAACGGAAATAGAGATACTGAGGAAGTTTTTTCAGATATTAAGAAGCAAATTTCTTAAAATCTGCAAAATACCCATAGACAAGGGGTTACCTCGGTGTTAATTTTCCGAACCATTTGTGTTTGTGTATGTTTTGGATTCGAGGCCTTTAGGCTCTCAGTACAGACGTGGGAATAAGTTATGAAAGTTAGACCATCAGTAAAAGCAATCTGCAATAAGTGTAAGATTATTAAAAGAAAAGGCGTAATTCGCGTAATTTGCGAAAACCCTAAACATAAGCAAAGGCAGGGCTAATCATGGCACGTTTACTTGGTGTCGATTTACCTAGAAATAAGCGCGTAGAAATCGCATTGACCTATATTTTTGGTATTGGTCGTCCTCGTGCACGTATGATCTGTAAAGAAGCTGGTATTTCTCAAACTTTGAGAACTGAAGGTCTTACAGATGAACAAATCGCTAAAATGCGTTCTATCATCGAATCAAGCTTCAAGGTGGAAGGTGATCTTCGCCGTGAAATTGGTCTCGCGATTAAACGTTTGATGGATTTGAACTGCTACCGCGGTATCCGCCATCGTAAAGGTTTGCCAGTTCGCGGTCAGAATACACGCTCTAATGCGCGTACTCGTAAAGGACCTAAGAAGACCGTAGCGAACAAGAAAAAAGCCGTATAGTTAGGATGAATTAAATGAATACAGTTGAAAAAAAGCCTGTTGCAAAAAAGAAAGTTAAAAGAAACGTTCCTCAAGGGAACTGCTATATCCAAGCTGGTTTCGGTAACGTTATCGTAACTATCACGGATCCAAATGGTGACACTGTTTCTTGGTCATCTGCAGGTCACTTGGGTTTCAAAGGTAGCCGTAAAGGCACTCCTTTCGCAGCTCAAGTAGCAGCAGAAGATGCAGCTAAAAAAGCTATGGAAGCAGGTATGAAGTCTTTGGACGTATATCTTAAAGGTCCTGGTGCAGGTCGTGAGCCAGCTATCAGAGCTTTGGCTGCAATCGGTATGAGAATCCTTTCCCTGAAAGACGTTACACCGGTTCCGCATAACGGTTGCCGTCCACCTAAGCGTAGAAGAATCTAAGGAGATTTGTCGTGAGCTGCATTAATCAAGGCGTATGTAAACTTTGCCGTCGCGAAAATATGAAGTTATTCCTTAAGGGCGATCGTTGTTACACTGACAAGTGTGCATTCGAAAGACGTCCTTATCCTCCAGGACAACACGGACAATCTCGTTTGAAATTCTCCGAGTTCGCTCTTCAACTTCGTGAAAAGCAAAAAACAAAAAGATATTATGGTGTTTCTGAAAGCCAATTCGTGAAATACGTTAAAGAAGCTTCTCGTTCTAAAGAGTTGACTGGAACAGCAATGTTGAAGTCACTTGAGATGAGACTTGATAACGTTGTTTACGCATTGGGCTATGCGAATTCCCGTCGTGAAGCAAGACAACTTGTGAAACATAATCACTTCCTTTTGAATGGTACTAGAGCAAATATCCCTAGCATCATCGTTCAAAAAGGTGATGTGGTCCAAGTTACTGAAGCAAGCAAACAAGTGGTTAAAATCCAATCTGCAATGCAAGCTGTTGCAAGAAGATCTATCCCATCTTGGCTTGAAGCTGATCATGCTAACTTCAAAGGTGTTGTCAAAGATTCTCCTTCAAGAGATGATATTGCACTTCAAGTAGAAGAAAACATGATCGTAGAATACTACTCAAGATAATTTAGTTCTCGGGGGAGACATGCAAGAGCATTATTATAAATTTTGGAGAGAGATGATCAAACCTAAAGGTTTTGAGGTTGATCGTGAAACTCTTCGTGATGATTACGCAAAATTCATTATCCGTCCCCTTGAAAGAGGTTTCGGTGTTACTCTTGGTAACTCTTTAAGAAGAATTCTTCTTAGCTCTATGATGGGTTCAGCCATCACTGCAGTTAAGTTTGAAGGCGTTCTTCATGAGTTCACCACTATCACTGATGTTCTTGAGGACGTTACTGATATTATTTTGAATCTTAAGCAAGTTCGCTTCCGTCAATACACTAGCGACAGCTTGACTCTTAAGATTTCTAAAAAAGGCCCAGGTAAAGTTACTGCTGCTGATATCCAAACTTCTGACAAGGTCGAAGTTTTGAATCCAGACCAGCACATCGCTACTTTGGGTGCGAATGCTAACTTCAACGCAGAAATCATCGTTGATTTCGGTCGTGGTTACGTTCCAACAGAAAACAGAGAAAAAGATCTCGCAGTTGGCTACATTGGCGTTGACGCTCTTTATAGCCCAATCAGCAAGGTTAACTACAGTGTTTCTAATGCTCGTGTTGGTCAAAGAACTGATTACGATGCATTGACTTTGGAAGTATGGACTGACGGCTCTTTGAAGCCTGAAGAAGCAGTAGCTCTTTCATCTAAAATCATGAAAGAACAACTTCAAATCTTCCTTACTTTCGATGAAACAATGGAGCCTTCTGAAGAAGCTAGAGATTCTTCATCTCCTACATTGAATGAAAACCTCTTCAGATCAGTTGACGATCTCGAACTTTCTGTTCGTAGCGCGAACTGCTTGAAGAATGCCAATATCCGTTACATCGGTGAGTTGGTTGTACGTTCTGAAGCTGAAATGCTTAAAACTAAGAACTTCGGTCGCAAGTCTTTGAATGAAATCAAAGAAATCTTGTCTGAAATGGGTCTTGGTTTGGGTATGAAGATCGAAGGATGGCCACCTCCAGGATGGGATCCTAACCAGCCGCCTCAAAAGCGAGATGCTCAGTAATTTTCTCGGAGTTAAAAAATGAGTTCACATAGAAGAAGAGTAAAACATTTCAGTCGTAAATCTGGTCCTCGTAAAGCCTTGTTGAAAGGTATTTTGAGTTCACTTGTTGAACACGGCCGTATCACTACGACTGTTGACAGAGCTAAAGAAGTTAGAAGACACATCGAAAAAGCTATCACTCTTGGTAAAAAAGGTGATTTGGCGACTCGTCGTTTGTTGATTTCTAGATTCTCTAGCAACACTGTTGCATCAACTATCGTTGATGATTTGGCAGTTCGTTTCAAAACACGCCCAGGTGGCTACACTCGCATTATCAAAATCGGACGTCGTCCTGGTGATACTGCTGAGATGGCTTTCTTGGAATTCGTAGATTACGATTTTGAAGCAAAAGCTGACAAAGGCGAAAAAGCAGCGGCTAAAACTGACGAAAAGACAGTTAAGAAAACCGCTACTAAAGCTAAGAAAACAACTGCGAAGTTGGTAGCTGCTAAGAAAAAGTCTGTTAAAAAGATCCAAAAGAAAAACAGAACTGCAGCAAGAGCTTAATTTAAGCTCCCAATCTTTCTAAAAATGATTAACATAAAAGCCTAGGGAAACCTGGGCTTTTTGTTTTTGGTGAGTTCTCTTGGGAAATCGGAAGGAACATATATGAACAAGCATCTTCGCGCTCTGTTGATTGTAGGTGGACTAGCGGTCCTGATCGTCGTTGCTACGATGTTATATATGAATAGAGCCTCGGGCCCTCAGAACAGTCAGGGGCTTCAACAAAGACCTATCCAAATCAACCAGGAGTTGCCAGGATTCGAAGCTCAGACCCTCAAAGGTCAATCTATCAAGCTTTCTGATTTTAAAGGTAAAGTAGTTATTGTGAACTTCTGGGCGTCTTGGTGTGGGCCTTGCGTAGAAGAGGTTCCCTCGCTTATCAGTCTTCTTAAAACGTTTCCCAACGATGTTGCACTTATCGCTATTTCTGGTGACTCCAATCAAGAGGACATCAATAGCTTCCTGAAGTCCTTCCCTGAAATGAATAGCCTGCCAAATAGCTATGTCGTTTGGGATTCTGAGAAAAAGTTAATACCTCAATACCAAGTCTTCCGTTTGCCAGAGTCCTTTGTTGTCGGGAAAGATTTGAAACTTGTTAAAAAAATATCGGGCACCATCGATTGGCATACTGAAGATGCCATCGCCTATTTGAAACAATTAGCTTCAGGCGAGGCGGGCGAGAGTGCTGAACCTACTTCTGGGACTTCAACTGAGTAGCTGCTAGGGCATAGCCCCCATTTGTGCCATCAATAAAATGAACGTGTTTTCCATCTTGGAGATCGGTCACAAGACAAGTCATCAGAGCGCCTTGAGACTTGTGAATTCCATAGTAGATTTCTTTTTGTTCACGAAGCTGCTCCAGGACTTGGCCGATTTGGTGGGCTTGCGCTTCGGTACAATCTAAAATCATTCTCAGAGTGTCGTCGAATTTCTTTAGATCAGCATTTGCAATCATCTCTTGCTTATAACTATGCCCCTGAAAGTTTCCTGCTTTTAAGTTTTTCTCGATAAAAATGTAGTTTAGACAGCTTTTGAAAATCAATTTTATGGAAGTAAGAACTTTCTGAATCCCAGGCCGGGAGTTCATGCGTATTTCAATGCCCAAATCAGTGGCGACCATTTTTTCTTTCATATTAGCTAGAGCGATGGGATTTGCTTGGCTGAGGTCGTTGCCGAAGATTTGGTTAATTTCACGAATGACTTTTGCATAGGTTTCTTGCTCTTGGGCCCCATGGCCACGAGCCTGCACCAGCAAGGAAATTACAACCCCCTTGCGAGTAGCAAAGGGTTCCCAACGGCAAGTGAGGCCTTCGAGATTTGGAGAGGCCGTCTGGGCGTCAGGCCGAAGTAGCTGTGCTTCCGGGCTTGCACTTTTAACTAAGGCCTCGGCTTTAGAGAGCGCTCCTCCTCGGAACATGGCTAAGAAGTTCCCGGGGGAAACTTCGTACTTCGCCACCGAAAGACGAGTGTTTTCTTTGTACAAACTGTCGAGGCGCACTAGGCCGACACGCAACTCGAAGCCAAACATCTCTTGAGCCATCTTTTGGGTGGCCTTCAGAGCTTGCATGGTTTCATTGATGCGGGCCGTGGGAATAAGCAGGGTCGTGCCATCCCCGCCAAAGACAAAAGGAAATTCCAAGTTAGGAAGAGCGTTGATGACGGCAGTGAAGGTGGCGGCTCCGACCATGTTTACTTCGCGATAACGTCCTTCGTGAATCGCTTTGGTTGAGCCGCGGATGTCGCTGATCACAAGC
This sequence comes from Bdellovibrio sp. HCB337, assembly GCF_047302465.1. Taxonomy (GTDB): domain Bacteria; phylum Bdellovibrionota; class Bdellovibrionia; order Bdellovibrionales; family Bdellovibrionaceae; genus JACMRP01. The sequence continues at coordinate 929,222 of NZ_CP178621.1, forward strand.
ACCCAGTCCTGAGGAGCTGGGTGAAAGTGAGTATCTTGAGTGACTTCGTTGAAATCATGAAAACTTGGGAGTTTTGCATAGAAATCAAGAGTCGAGATCATATTCTAAAGACCAAATTTCTTTTTAAGAGCATCAGCTGCTTTTTTGCCCTGTTTTTCAGCCTCTTTTTTACCTTGGTTTTCGGCATCCTTCTTGGCTTGGTTAATCTTTGCTTCAGCCTGTTTTTTCTGAGCGTCTAGCTGGCCTTGAGCTTTTTTAACTTCACCATCGAACTGACCACGCATTTGCTTGATTTGCTTATCAATCTGCTCGCGATTTTTGCCGATCTCTTTGTTGATGTATTCTTCGATTTGCTTACGAGCTTCAGCGATCTTCGCTTCGACCTGTTTGCGCAAACCTTTTTCAAGCTCGCTTCCCATGTTCGATGCAACATCGAAGCTGATACTTGGAAGGTGACCTGAGGCGCTTCCGGTAAGGTTGATTGCTGGCAAACCGGCGAATGTATTTTTAAGAATACTGTCGACGTTGCCGTCTTTCGCGCTGATGTCAAAGTTAGCCGTCGTGAATTGATTATTGAGATTCATTTTGAAATCTCTAAGCGCTTTAAGCTCGCCATCGATATCAAGTTTTCCAGTAGCACTTTTCAAAGCGATTTTTACATCCGATGAATTCACAAGGTCAGTGCCATTGATTGGGTAGGAGCCAACGGCCATTTTATAAGTGATGAGGCTGTCTGCTTGAGTGTTATCCAAAACGAGCTTCAGGAGCACGTCTTTGATTTGATCGGCAGGGAAGTCTCCAGCCAAAGACGCCACAGTTGGACGTCCTGTCAGAGCCTGATGGGTCGTGATATCTAGGATTTCTCCGCGGATATTGCCGGCCTTTGGCGACATGCCAGCTTGCGAGCTGATTGCGGCTTTCTTGATCCACAAAAGTGGGTAAGAGTTCTTACGACCGAATTCGTAAGTTACACCGACTTCGCGAGGGTGCGGTTGAATAGGAATTTCTTCCTCCTCTACTTCTTGTTGAGCTGGTTTGCCAGAAATTTTAGCGGCGTACTTCGGTGGCAAATATTTTTCAGCCATCGCTCGGTAGTGATTGATCTTTGCAATGTATTTGCCGAGGTATTTGTTAAACAAAGCACGGGTCAAATCTTTGGTGTTGATCGATGGAATACGGAAACGAGTTTCCAAAGCCTTGATGTCGGCTTTAACCAAACCATCAAGTTCGCGGATATCGGCTTCCATTTTCTTAAGATCTTTCTCCAACTCTGAAGCAGTAGATCCGATTTGTTTGTAGTAAGCATCGCCTTGCTTAGAGATGTCTTCGATCTCTTTCACAGACGCCTGTAGTTCTTGTGGAGTTTTAAAATCTTTGATTTTAACTTTGTTCAAGCGGTCGTTCAGAGCTTGAATATCTTTACCTTGAGGCAAAGCCTTCATCTTTTCGTCCCAAAGTTTTTGTTTGCCTTTGATTTCGGCTTCGAGTTCTTGAGCGCGTTTTTTAGAGTTCAGGCTGCCTTCAATTTTACCAAGTTGGGCATTTGCATCGCTACCGCCGAGAATCGCGGCTAAATCGCCTAACATATTATTGGCGTATTCCTCTTGAGCTTTGGCTAGAGCTTCTTCTTTCAAGCGCGTTGCTTCTTGTTCCACGGCGCCAGGACCTGGCTTCGGCGGTGGCTCTGGAGGAGCTACTTTGCCTGGATGCTTACGGGTTGTTGCGAATTGAATATTTTCGATGATCGCTTCGTTGACGAGAATTTTGGCTCTGAGAAGGGCATCCCAAGACATTCCCCAGCGAATATCGCCGATTTCAAGCATGTTCTGTGCAGGTTTTTCTGCGTCGGTGATTTCGATATTCTGAATGCGAAGGCTCGCTTTGAAGAAGCTTGTATCAAGCTTGCCGATATTAACTTCGGCGCCAACGGCTTTGTATCCTCCCCACTCGAGAGTCTTACGTAAATGCAGATCAAAGAAGAAGTGGAAGTACGCGAACACCAGGGCACAGATGATCGCAAAAGGGATCACGGCATTCCAGCGAATTGGACCTTGTGGCTTTTTTACTTTTGGAGTTTTTTCTGTCGTCATTGTGATTACCCGTAGAGTTCGTTGTATTTAGTGTACCAGTTGTAAGCCTTCGTTGCTGTGAACGCTTTCCAGAATTTTGTTCCCTGGAAGCGAGCCACAACTGTTGCGCGGTACTTTATGATAAGTGCTTTGAAAACAAAGAAAGCTGGAATCACCAAAATGAATCCCACCATCATCGAGCCCATCACAATCGAGTTATTAAAGCGAGTCATCGGCACAAGAGGCATATTGTACATTTGAACAAAGAGAGGACGTAAAGAAGGAGCTTCTAAAACTACGCGGCCCAATTGATCAGCGGCAGGATCAAAAAGGAATGCGACGAACTTGAAGAAAAATGCGGAAAGAAACGCAGCGCCCATTTGAATACGGAAAAAGAAAACCAAGAGAAGGACTATAAAAGTCTGAATCGACAAGAAAGGCGAGAAACCTAGAATCAAGCCGCAAGCAAGGCCCGCCGCTAATTGGTTGGTTCCAGTCTCGGAATTGAGCAGCCGGAAGAATGCGAATATCTGTTTTAGAAGTAAGGTCATAACCTCTCCTGATAGGGTCTATCGTTTTTGTGAACTTGCTCAGCTTAGAAATGGACCTAAACATTGGCAATCTTTTGTCTTTTCGCAGCGAGTAGAGATTTGTTCGAGGTGAGCTTTCAGATGCTTCCAAGGATGTTTTTTGATAGTATTGTAGGCAAGTGAGGTTCCCGTGGATTATAAAGCTTATATTCGTGAAAGTTATCAAATGGCCGCTCAAAATATGCAGGCCCTTGCTCAATCTGAAGAAGTCATTAATAGCTTTGCAGGCGCAATAAACACGATCGTCGAATCCTATAAAAAGGGCGGCTGCATGTATATCGCGGGTAACGGCGGCTCGGCAGCAGATGCTCAGCATATTTCTGCGGAACTTGTAGGAAAGCTTGCGAAAGATCGTACCCCAATTCGCGCTTTTGCTTTGACGGTGGATACCTCATTTTTGACGGCGGTTGGTAACGATTATGGTTATGATCATATCTTTTCTCGTCAAGTGATGGGATTGATGAAGCCAGAAGATACTTTCTTGGCTATCACAACATCAGGCAACTCTAGCAATATCATTACGGCTCTAGAAGCTTGCCGCAAAGTAGGGGCTAAAAGCATCTTACTATCTGGAAAAGATGGCGGGAAGATCAAGCAAATGGGCTTGGCGGATCATTACATCATCGCTCCTGGAGCGAATACTGCGAATATTCAAGAGGCTCACATTGTGACCTATCACACTCTGTGCTTCATGATCGAGAAGGCTTTAGTGGAAGCCGGACTGGTAAAATACTTCTAATGTCGGCGAACGAGAAATCCCTGGAAGGTTTTGGTCATCAACGCTGTTTGTTTTTAGACCGCGATGGGGTGATCGTTCACGATATTCCTTATAATACAGATTTAAGTAAAATTACTCTGAAACCCGGAATTATAGAGCTATTAAAAAAAGCTCATGCTCAAGGTCTGTGGGTAACTATCGTCAGCAACCAATCTGGATTGGGTCGTGGTTATTTTTCTTGGACGGACTATCGCAAAGTTCATCAGAAAATTTGTCAGCTTTTGGCCGCTCAAGGCGAGTGGGTGGATCTAGCTTTGTGCGCTCCTTTTTATGAGGGAACTGCATTTACCCAAGCTAAATCTCGTCCGCACTTTCGTAAACCTGAAGTTGGAATGTTCAAACATGCCGAAGAAGAGTTAGGGGTTTCTTTCCCAGATTCTTTGATGGTGGGTGATAGTGCGACGGATTTGATTCCTGCGTTTCACTGTGGAGTTCGTAAGCTCTATTTGGTGACTTCTGAAAAACAAACCGGTGAAATTGCGAAGCTTGAAGAGTTTAAGAAAACTCACACTGATTTTCAGTATCAACTAATATCTAATTTCTCAGAGATTTCTTTTTAGAAGCTATCTCATAAATCCAAATCCCGCGTTGTTGCAGCGGGCTCCTGCCCTTGCCTTCGGCTAAAGCTCAGAAATAGCATCCTGCTATTTCTGTCGTCGTTGCAGTACGCTATGTACAGCTTCCTCCTCGCGCCTTGACTTTGAATTTATGAGATAGCTTCTAATTCTGACTGACTTTTTCAGGAACGCGCTCTTTTCTTTGCATATAGAAATAAGCGCCAAGAAGTCCTGATAGGAATTGTGCAACCTGCAAGGCCGTGATGGTTGTAGGGCCCAAATCTGTTGGATGGCCCGTGTAGATATTAAACAAGAAATAGAACGCCGCTTGTCCGACGCCCACGCCCGCAGGAGAAATAGGAACGGCTGTCGCCATGAATCCCAACGGGGCAACAAGGAAATAGGTTTGCCACTTCATCTCGGCGCCAAGGCCTGAAGCTGTGCCCGCAAGAATCATGAACAAGATTGAAAAAGTTTGTGCCAAAAGGCTGATAATCACACTTGCAATGAGGTATTTGTAGTTGCGGCCATACATGTGCAGTGATTCATAAATACGAGTTGTCTTTGAGTTTCCTGGCAACTTTAGAAGCAAGCGTTTAAAACTGCCGCGGTCGTAGAGCTTTTGCGAGAAAATCATACCGAGACCCATTGTTGCCACCACGAACAAAATAAGAATCGCAGTCCACAAAAGTCGAAGGGTTGGGTGATCTTGGACGTGATTCCAGTCCAAAAGCATTGCAAACAACGCCATTAGTATCATTGCATATAGACCTAGCACACGGTCCATAAGGACGCTAGTTGCAGCGATCATTTTGGATTCAGGATGATCTTTCGTGAAATAGAAAGCTTTGACCAAATCTCCACCAACACCACCTGGAACTGCAAAATTAAAAAAGATGCCGATCATGGTTAGCTTGAAGGTCTGCCAAGAGTTTTGATGGTGGTCTTGAGTTTGTAAGAGCATGCGCCAGCGTTCGCTGGTTAAATACATGTTCGCAAAAATTAAACAAAATCCAGCAGCAAGATATTGAGGCTGAAGAAGGTTGGCCAATGCTTTAAAATTGAGTTTGCCGGATTGAACAAGCCAAATGATAAGACCCAAGGCAAGGACCACCTTGAGTGCTTGAACTATAAGGTTTTTGGCTTTTTTTCGCATGGCTTAATTAAGCAAATTAGAAGTGAGATTGCCAGATCTTTTGTAGATTCTTGAGCATCGCTTCCAAGTTTTTTAATGGCAATGAGGTCGGACCATCGCACAATGCGACTTCTGGATTTGGATGAGTTTCCAAGAAGATTCCATCCACACCAACAGCCATTGCAGCGCGCGCTAAAGGCCATACCATCTCTCCGCGACCGCCACTGCTTTCGCCGGTAGCGCCAGGAAGTTGGGTTGAGTGAGTAGCATCCATAATCACTGGGAAGCCAAGTTTACGCATTTCCACAAGGCCGGTCATATCGTTGATTAAACGATTGTATCCGAATGTAGTACCGCGCTCACACAAGAGAAGTTTATTGTTGCCAGCGGCAACGGCTTTATTTGCAATGGCTTTCATATCCCAAGGCGCTAGGAACTGACCCTTCTTGATATGAATGACCTTCTGAGTTTTAGCTGCTGCAACGAGCAGGTCTGTCTGACGAGACAAAAATGCAGGGATTTGCAAAACATCAGCAACTTTTGCCGTATCTTCTACTTGAATGGTTTCATGAACATCCGTCAAAAGCGGGCAGTTGAGTGCCGTCTTGATTTTCTCAAGGCTTTTCAAGGCACTGTCGGCGCCAGGGCCGCGGAAGCTTCCGAGGCTTTGACGGTTGGCCTTGTCGAATGAGCATTTTAAAATCCACGGGATGCCTAAGGCCTTGGTGACTCTTTGGATTTCTTTACCAGTTTCGAGCACCATTCCTTCGTCTTCGATGATGTCTGGGCCGGCAAAGAGGACAAAATTCTTTCCGTCCCCCCAAGTGATATTTCCTTGAGAGGTCTGAAGGGTCACTGTTTTTTCAAGAGCATTAAAACCCGTGGTCGACATAGGAATTTCCTTATTTCATTGCGCTGATAACAGCCGCGATAATTTTATCCTGAGTTGCTGTATCCATATCCGGATACATTGGCAAGCTAATCACATGATCCGCAGCATGGCGAGCCTTGCTAATGTCATGAGTACATGGAGTGTTTTCTTTATACCAAGGTTGATCTGGCATTGTGCGAGGGTAGTGAACAGAAGTTGGTACGCCTGCATCCGTCAGCTTCTTTTGGAAGTCTGCGCGGTTTGGAACAGCCAAAGTATACTGCGCCCAAACGCTCTTTCGGTCAGATTTTACTAAAGGAACAACAAAGCCTGGAGTTTTGATCGCTGCAAAAGCAGAATTGTAACGGTCTGCAATTTTTTGTCTTTGCTCAACTTCCCAATCGTATCTTTCAAGTTTTGAAAGAAGAATAGCACATTGAATTGTATCCAAACGACCGTTCACGCCAAGGCGTGTGTGGTAGTAGCGAGTCTCTGAACCGTGCTCGCGGATCTCTTTCATTGCTTTGTTCAGCTTCTCATCATTCGTGAAGATCGCGCCACCGTCACCATAGCAACCAAGAGGTTTTGCAGGGAAGAAGCTTGTGGCGCCTACGATAGATGCATTGCTGGATTTACGATCTTTGTAAGAGGCACCATAGCTTTGAGCCGCGTCTTCAATCACATGAAGATTGTGCTTTTTGGCTAATGCATTGATCTCATCCATGTCAGCCATTTGGCCGTATAAAGAAACAGGAATGATAGCTTTTGTTTTAGGAGTGATTGCTTTTTCAATGGCCTTTATATCGATGTTGTAAGTTGCAGGATCGATGTCGACATAGATCGGTTTTGCGCCAACTAAGCAAATTGTTTCAGCAGTTGCGATAAACGAGAATGCCGTTGTAATAACCTCATCACCAGGGCCGATTCCCAAAGCCATCATTGGAATGACCAAAGCGTCTGTACCGCTTGCGCATGCAAGGGCATATTTTGTGCCTGTGTGTTGTGCCAATTTTGTTTCGAGTTCGGCGACTTCAGGACCATTCACGTAAGCGCCATGATCTAAAACTTTTTGAATGCGAGAATCGATAGAACTTTTAAGGGCCTTGTACTGAGCCTTGAGGTCAATAAATGGAATACTCATGAAAAAATCCTCCTGATGAAGCTTAGATTATGTCTGGATCGTCACAGAAAGTCCAATTTTCCACGACGAAAAAACAGTCTAAATTCTTGATTCATCGCTGGTATTTTGTGGGTTTTCATCGACACTGTCGTGAATAAGACTCAGATTTGGATGACGATCTGAATCAATGTGTGGCTATTAGTAGACGATTTCAAGGTCATTTGCTTTTATGGGCTTTTGTCAGGAGGATCTTTTGATTCCAGTTATACTTTCAGGTGGCAGTGGCACCCGTTTGTGGCCAGTTTCCCGCGCAAATTTTCCTAAACAATTTTGTGATCTTTTTGATGACTCCTTGCAAAGCTTAACTCTGAAGCGCTGCCAAGGTTTAGGACCTTTGTGGATTGTGACGGGTTCTGGTTTAAAGACTCTGACTGAAGCAAATTTGAAAGAATTGAATTTGCAAAACGTAAGCACCATCTACGAACCGGTTGCTAAAAACACAGCTCCTGCCGTTGCAGTTCTTGCTCAAGTGTTGGTAACGCGTGGATTGGGTGAGGAAGTCGTAGGGGTATTCCCATCGGATCACCTAATTCAAAATAAAGAGTCCTTTTATCAGGCCGTACGTAGTGCAGAAAAACTCGCGCAAAACGGCGCGATCGTCACTTTAGGAATTAAGCCTGATCATCCAGCTACTGGATACGGGTATATCCAAAAAGACAAAGCTTCGAATAAAGTTTTAAAGTTCCATGAAAAACCGTCTCTGGAGACTGCAGAGAAATTCTTGGCATCTGGAGATTTCTTCTGGAATGCGGGCATGTTCATTTTTAAAGCGAAAGTGATGCTTGAAAAATTCCAAAAGTTACAGCCGGATATTTACAAGATCGCCAGTCAGTTAAAGGCTGATTTGAGCAATCTTGACGAAGTTTATGCGCAGTTTCCGAATATCTCTATCGATTACGCGATTATGGAGAAATTGAGCTCAGACGAACTGTCTTGTGTGCCTGCGGATATGGCATGGAGCGATGTTGGGTCTTGGGACGCAGTTGTAGATGTCGTTGATGGGCAGGGGTCTGACGGCCCTTTAGAAATCAAAGGCAAGCATAACTTCGTTTTTGGTCGTGAAGGGAAAATGTATTCCTTTGTAGGTACAGAAGATCTCATTTTGGTCGACACCGCGGATGCGATGATGGTCGTCAAAAAAGGCCAATCTCAGGAAGTGAAGCAAGTAGTAGAGGTCTTGCAAAAGCAGGGCTCTAGTTTGACTAAAGATCACGTTTTTGAAAAGCGCCCATGGGGGGCCTTTGAGATTTTGCGTGATACCGACCATTTTAAATCAAAAGTGATCACTGTAAATCCGCGATCACAGATTTCCTACCAGTCTCACAGTAAACGAGCTGAGCACTGGATTATTACTCGTGGGCAAGGTGAGGTCGTACTAAACGACCAGGTGATTCCGGTCAAAGCGGGCAGCCATGTTTTCATCCCTATTGGAGCTAAACACAGAATTCGTAATACCTCTGACGAGATGATCGAGTTTGTGGAGGTTCAGTTAGGAACTTATTTCGGCGAGGATGACATCGTTCGATATCAGGATGATTATAAGAGAACATAAACAAACTTAACGCGTGACTGTTCGGTGAAAGTTTAGTGATAATTTCCTCATGAGCTTTTACAAAAAAATACTCGTTCTAGTTTTTGTCTTTATTCAATGCCAAATGTCCCAAGCAAACGTACTTGGGACCGACTCTCAGACCTTCAATCCGACCACGAATGGTCTTGATTTTGTGACGGTTCACTCGTCGGCGACTCTAGAGCCCGGCATTGTGAATATTGGTTTTTTTCTGAATTACGCTGTGAATACTCTTCCATATCTCTACGGAGTTGGTGGTGCCGGAGCAACGCGCACAAGGTTCAATGACCGCCTTCTTTCTTCTGACTTGAATTTTGGAGTGGGTCTTGCGCCGAACTGGGATATTGGATTCTCTTTTCCGTACTTGTGGTCTCAACAAGTCGACGACGGCGGGCAGCTCGGACGTTATAGTCAAACGGGTGTGACTGGCCAGCGTATGAATACCAAGTACCGTTTCTTTAACGGTGAGAGCTGGGGATGGGCGGCTATCGCGTCCGTCGATAAAAGTTTGGTTGAAAATAACCCTTACACCGGTGATGGTCCGGGCCCAACTTTCAATTTAGAAGTCGCTGCCGACATCATGCTAAATGATATCTTACTAGGATTTAACTTTGGTCACCGCTGGCGTTCTCCGGGTAGTAGTCTTGCGACGACTTATGGAATTTCTCCACTGCCAAATCAATGGATTTACTCAATGGCAGCGAGCTACTTGCTCTCTAGTTTGGACACGAAGCTGATCGGAGAGATTTACGGAAGCTATCCCAATGGGAAAAGTGGTGATGCTCTTACTCAAAACGTTTCCGATCGTGAAAGGTCTTCTTTAGAGGCTCTGTTCGGAGTGAAATATGATTTGACGACAAGCCTTGCCTTTCACGTGGGTGGCGGTACTGAAATCTATCACGGTACGGGCACTCCGGCATGGCGTGTGTATTCTGGTGTAAACTATGCGTTCGGTCCTGTGTGGGGAAAGAGCCCTTTGGCGGCAGCACCTCAGCCAATGCGTGACGTAAGAAATCTTCCAAAGGTTCAAAACTTCACTCTGACGTTCCTTCGCTTCAAGTTTGACTCGACAGAGTTGGATCCAAGTTCCTTCAAAAATCTAGATACTGTTGTGCAGATGATTCGCGCGACTCCAAATGTACAGAAAATCTTGGTTGAGGGGCATACGGATTCTGTGGGCGCCGAAGCTTACAATCAAAAGCTCAGTCAGGCTCGCTCGAATACGGTGAAGACTTATTTGAAAGATCACATGCCGGAACTCAACAAAGTTGACTTCCAAGCCATCGGATACGGAGAAAGTCGTCCTATCGCGAATAACGGAAATTACCAAGGGCGTGCAAAAAACCGTCGTGTTGTAATTCGCGTGACTCGTAAGATTATGGTGGGCGATAAGCCAGAAACCGAAGAAAGTTCCATCACTTTCTAATTAGTTAGAATCCATTCTGTCGAATAACATCTTGCTCAAGATTTAAGCAGCACCCAGGCTTAAGTCTTGGCGGGTGTATGAAATCTATCGATTTAGCTGTTGTGTCTTCGGATTCACGTTTCCTACAGCGAGCGACGGACGTGGCTCGTGTTTTCGGTTTTGAATATGAAACCTTTGAGAGCGTCGATGTCTTTTTTGAAAAAGGCGAGGCCTTTAAAGGCGTCACTTGCATCATCCTCGATTGCGGAAAAATTGAAAAATCAAATGAAGCTGCGGGAATGACCCAAGTGGCATGTCAGATGGCTGCCGACAGTTACATTATCATTGTCATGAACTCGAAGTTGAGACCCGAAGATGCACGTATCATCAAGGCCTCGGGAGCCTCGTTGGTAATGATGGAAAATGAATTTTATGCTTCAAGTAAACTTGAGTTTGTGACCTCGCAAGTGATTAGGTCGGCCTACATTCCTGTAAAGAATGTCGATCTAGTGCCAGGAACTGAGGTGGATTTTCCGTTATTTCACTTAATGCCCGTGAATAAGAAGTTTCTTAAAGTTGCGAAACCTGGAGTTATTATTCGGGAAGACTTTCTGCAAAAGTATCAGGATGTCGGAGAGTTTTATTTACGCCGCCAGGATTTAGCAAAGTGGGTAGAATATTCTCATGGGTTTGAAGCTGACGACAGTCAGAGTCTGCTCAGAAAATGTCGGTTGCGTTTTTTGCAGCTCAACCAGTCTTTTTTAGAATTAGCTCTGATGATCAGCGATCAAAGCTCGGCGGCCTCGTTTGCGCTTGGGAAAGAGATGTACGGAACCTGCGAGGCCTTTGCGACGGAACTGTTAGATTCTTTGACTCATGTTCAGAATCCTTGGGTCGTGATTAACAGCTCTGCAGTGGGTGATTTTGGTTCTTTAGAGAGAGCTCCGGCGATTGCGGCATATGCAGGGCTTTTAAGCTCTCTTTCAAAAACGGGTGATCCAAAAGAGGTGATGATTGGTGCCTTGTTAGCGGACGTGGGGTATCTGGAGTTGTCTCCGTCGACCTCTGCCAAAATCCGAGAGAATCGAGTTCAAGATATGCACGACGAAGAAAAAATGGAATACAGTAAGCATCCGATCTATAGTCTTAACCAATGTCTTTCTAGAAAACTGCCATTTTCAGAGGCGATCAAATCAATGATTCTGCAGAGCCATGAGCGTGCGGATCAAAAAGGTTTTCCTAATAAAATCAACTCCGATAAAATCGTTGAAGAAGCTATGTTGATTCGTTTGTGTTGGGAGTTGGATAATGCAGCTCAGATCCGCCTTGGAGAAGAGCGTCGAGATATTAATGCAGTCAAAAATGAAATTGCAGGAGACTATCTCAGCTCGATGGGAAGTTATTCCGTGGGTTTTATGATCAAAATGCAGCCGATCATTCTCAAACCGGATGAGCTCGAAGAAAAAACTTTGGGTAAAGTACGCATTCATTAAGTATACGGGTATTCCTACTTAGTTTTTCGAAATTTAAAATCTATAATCTTAGACCTTTGATTTCTTTCGGAAAAATCCGATTATCAGCCGAACACATCCGAGCATACTCGCGCTGGGAGGGCTTTCGACGCTCGTCAATGTGGACAAAGTGAGTGATTGAGATTTCAATTTTCTGAAGGTATGCAATAGATGTGAAGAATACCAGTGTCTATTATGAAGACTATCGTAAATACCTCAAGGAAGCTTTCGAGAAGCGAGTTGCTAGGAATCCTAGCTATTCTCAGCGTGCTTTCGCCCGAGATTTGGGCTTGGCGATCTCTACTCTAACAGAGCTTATGAAGGGAAAATACGGATTGTCTTCGGAGCGCGCTTTAGACGTCGGGCAGCGCCTGAGTCTCAGTGAAGCTCAATGCCAACATTTTGCTGATTTGTTCACAATGAAATTTGCGCGCAGTGATGTTGCCAAGAAAAAAGCCAAAGCAGCTGTGCAAAAGCGCTTGAGCCAAGTTGCGCAAGAAATTCAGGATGATGCTTTTCTGACGATCTCCGAGTGGCATCATTTAGCACTTTTGGAGCTTCTCGAGATTGAAGCCCACTCTTTTGAGAGCAGCCATATACTGGCTGCACGTCTTGGAATTTCTAAAGATGAAGCGCATGCTTCGCTGCAAAGATTAGAGAGATTGGATTTGATCTTTGAGAAAGAGGGACGTTTGGTTCCAACAGGGGATGTGACGTCCGTTGGCGATGGAAAGGCCTCTGAGGCAGTTCGTCGTTTCCACGCTCAAATTCTTGAGAAAGCCCACAAGGCATTGGCGCTCTACTCGATTGAAGAGCGCGAGATGTCATCGACTGTTTTTTCGATCAATCGCAAAGATTTGCCCTCTGCTAAAAAATATCTGCAGAACTTTCGACGCGATTTTGCGACTCGTTTCTCTAAAAGCAGTAATCTGAACGATGTTTTTTGCTTAAGCGTTCAGTTCTTTAGCGTTTTAGAGAAAGAGTCTGTTAAGGACTAGTGAGCTGCATGAGTAGGGATGTATTTACTTTCTTGCTCTTTCTGCGGTGATTTTGAGTGCTCGCTAAAGAGTTCTCGGTACTCCTTACCTAATTCTTTACGTATATCCGGGCTGAGCATTTTATTAATCTTTGGAAAAAGATCTTTTTCTTCCTCATCAATATGATGCTGTAATAGCTCACATACGACAGTGAACTTAGCTTCCCATACATGATTTTCGCGAACAGTTTTTAGCTCTCTTATGAGTTGATCCACAAGGTGATGCTCTTCGAATCCCTCATACGCAAAATGTTCGATGCGACTCAGTTCCGTAATGTTTGAGTAAAGAGCTTGCTCTTCACTTTTGGAATGGGCAGGGACAAGGACGGAGAGCTTTTTGAAGATTCGCTTCTTCTCTTCAAGCGTCGTTTTTTTCTGTAAACCTGCTGAGTAAAGTTTCTTGAGACTTTGATGGTCTTTTTTTAAAGCACTGACTAAATCCATAGTCCTCTCCTTCATGATTGAAAGTGAATGTGCCTTTTATGTTAAACTATCTGTTGATGATGTCAGATCATTGTTTGGGAACTTATTTGTGACGAAAATTTCCAGCTATCTAAACAACATACTTTGCTAAAGTTCTGAAGAGCAGCTCAAAATCTACAGGCTTGGTGAGGTAGTCATTGCATCCGGCTTCGATGCAGCGATCACGATCTTCTTTCATAGCGTGCGCGGTTAATGCAATGATTGGCTTTTTGTATCCTGTCGACCGCAAGGTTTGTGTAGCAGTGCGACCGTCCATGATAGGCATTTGCACGTCCATTAAGATTACATCGTAGTCAGCACTACGGGCTTTAGCGATGGCCTCTTCACCATTGTCAGCTTGAGTGACAAGCATTTTATGATTTGAAAGAATTCGGTTCAGTAAGAGGCGGTTGATCTCAGAGTCATCGACCAGGAGAACAGATTTTCCTTGGACTTGCGACAAAGCTAAATTCGTAGCGTCTTGAGATTGCTTCTCTTGTTGAGGCTCTACAGGAATTTCAAATGGCAAGTTCACTGTGAAAGTACTGCCTCGGCCTGGCGTACTGCTTTCCAGAATCACATCACCACTCAGCATTCGAGCCAAATGACGTGAGAGCACCAGACCCAATCCGGTTCCTTCGTGTTTGCGAGAAAGAGAATTGTCAATTTGGCTGAAGGTTTTGAAGAGAAGGTGTTGTTTGTCTGAAGCGATTCCAACGCCGCTATCGCGAATGCGGAAACACAAAGAATTGCCTTTGGAACTGCATTCGATTTTCACAAAGCCATGTTCTGTGAACTTGATAGCATTGCTGAGAAGATTCATCAGAATCTGCTGCAAACGTTGTGGGTCTGTGTGGATATAATCTGGAAAAGGTTCTTTGATGTCCAAAAGGACGGAAACTTGTTTTTTTCCAAGTTTAGCTTCACATAACACGCAGACTTCTTTTAAGAGCGCGCGTAAAGAGAAACTGTGTTTTTCAATTTCAAGGTAGCCAGCTTCAACTTTAGACAGATCTAGAATATCGTTGATAATCTTCGTCAGGGATTCGCCGGTCTTTTCGATAAAGCCAACGTACTCTTCGCGCTCTTTGCGGGACAGGTTTGGATCTTGTAAAAGCTTTGTAAAACCCAAGATCGCGCCCAGAGGAGTGCGCATCTCGTGACTCATGTTTGCCAGGAACAGACTCTTTAGCCGATTTGCTTTTTCGCTATTTTTCAAATCACTGGCCATCTTGTTCAGAGTTTCGGCAAGTGAGCCAAGGTCATCTTGCGAACGAATCGGAATCTGCAATTCTAGATTTCCGGCTCCGAGTTTAGAAGCTCCATCATTGAGCTCACGCAGGCGTTGGGTCAGCCCTCGAGTGATAGAGAACGTGAGAATCAAACCTGTCGTTTCTACGGCGAGAACCGCTAAGAAGAGAGTTAGCAAAAGGACGTTTTGAAGCCAGCGTCCACCTTCGCCAAGAGCTGTCGAGAAGCGGGACTCCATGATTGTCAAATCGCTATTGATGGCGTCGATTTCATTGAGTGTCGCGCGAATCTCATCCCGGGAAGATCCAGAGGCAATATTCAAATGTAGCTGTTGCCCTAGGATGACCAACCGATCAACCATGATGTCGGCTTGGGACCACAGGGTGACGGCTTCTTTCACATAGATGACATTACGAAAGCGATCTAAAAGATTGATAAGCCCCGGAACGTCGTCGGGGTGGTTCAGGCCTTGTTTGAAAGAGTCAGAGACATATTCATAATTGTACGGATCGTTGCCGTACATTTCTTCGCGGCCATTCCTGTCACCAAGAATAACATCGATGTGAGAGAAGAACTTTTCATAATAATTCGGGTCTTTGGTGCGAGCATATTCGTGCAGACTGATAACGGCTTCTTTTTGGGCCTTCGACCAAAGGCTTTCACCGTTGACGAATGCGCGTACTGCAGACAGCGTGTTCATCGCAAATAACAAGGTCAAGAGTTCAGCCGCGACGAGAAAGGCCATGACCCCTACGACGATATAGAGTTTGTTTGATATTGAGAGGTTACTCCACAGTCTTTTTATCTTCATACCGCTCGCAAATTAGTGTTCCACAAGATTAGATTTTTCATATTCTAGGATGCCAATAGGAGCAAAACTTGCATCGGTTTATCGGCACCATTTGCAATTTTTTCATATTATTTATGAAGGTCCTCAGAAAGCAGAAGAGGAAAGTGCATGAAAATGACTTCATACACCGTTCCAGCGTTATAGCTGCTCTCAGTCGAGCATTGTCGAGGAATCACGAAATCAAGGAAATTTTGCTGCCATTAAACATCCAACTGAATTTTTGCTAAACGGATGAGCTCTTTACCCGCACGACTTGCGAGGACCTCTTTGCGATATGCCAAATAAATTTCGTCATGAAAAACTGGCAAACCTTCACCGAAAGTAACAAGATTCGAGTTGCTCATTGCGATACGAGCAGGCAGCACTCCAACGCCATGACCTGCCATCGTCAGAGTTTTAATGAGCTCAAAACTGGAAGACTGAAGAAAACTCCAGTCTTTAAACTTTCCTTTTGTCTTTCCCATAAGAATTTCAACTTGAGGGATTCCGTTGTCGACAAGAAGCCTTTTTGGAGGCTGCGCAAGCCCCTTCTTTTTCCAGAAAGTAATTTTGTCATCGCCGAGTTTCACTAGAACTAAATCTGGATGACGTACGGGATTAATCACGTAAGCCATATCGATTTCATAAGCGATCAGACGCTCTGTAATTTTACGTGAAAAGTCATGAACGAGAGTGATTTCAAGCGAAGGGGCCTCACGGTTAAGAGAGTCCAAGAACGGAGGCAATACGTAGCTTCCAACCGCTGTATGGCAACCGACTTTGAATTTACCGGAAATTTCATTTTTAATTTTGTGAACATCATTGCGGATGGTTTCCCAACTCTCTTGCAGAGCGGTCGCTTTTGTATAAAATATTTTTCCAGATTCAGTCGGTAAAACACCTTGTTTGGTTCGGATAAAGAGATCCACTCCAAGTTTTTCTTCGAGCTTTTTGAGACTTTGGGTCAATGTGGGCTGCGTAATCGCTAAACGGATCGCCGCATTAGAGATGTGCTTGGTGTTGTAGACTTCTAGAAAATATTCGATCTCTGTCGGTGTTGCTATCATAGGGTTCTAGCTATCATATAAATCTGATTTATCAAATATATTTATGCTAGAACCCTGTCTAAAATTATTGCAAAGGCTTTTCCTGCTCTGGTTTTTTTGAAGGAGGCGTCGTTAGATGTGAAGTCTCTTTAGGACTCATATTCGAGAAGGCCGGGCCATTAAGCACCTCGCCTACGGGGTTAAATCTGGATCCATGGAAAGGGCAGTCCCAGGTTTTCTCTAGCGAATTCCAATGTAGCATTCCTTTTAAGTGAGGGCACGCTGCAGAAAATTCATGAAGGTATCCTTCCTCGTCGCGGTAGACGGCGATTTTGCCAATTCCATCACTGAGTATTGCGCCCTCGCCGGGCAGTAACTCTTCGGGGCGTCGACGGTCCTGTACGGTCAGCCAATCGGCGTATTTACTAGCGCCTTTCCAATTCTCGCGCGCATAAGTACCGAGGCCTTTCCAATTGAAGCGGCGTGGATCATAGAGCGAGGCCCAAGGATTGACTTGCCCTGCAATGAGATCACTGAGGATCATTCCAGCTACACTGCCATGAGTGATGCCGTTGCCGGAATCTCCGGAAGCGATATACACATTGTCTTCGTCACCGGGATTACGACCGATGTAGGCTAAGCCATCAATAGGCTCGATGATCTGTCCTGACCAGCGATAAACGATTTCACCCGTGAGACCTAAACGTAGACGAGTCCAATCTTCGAGATTCAAATACAGTCTTTGAGGATTGTCATTTTGACCAACACGATGATCTTCACCACCGACAATCAGAAGGTCATAGTCTTGACCAGGTACTCTTTCAATACGCACGTAGTGGTAAGGATCTTCAGTATCCCAAAAAAGAGCAGGGGTGACTTCGCCTTGAGGAACCTTCATGCCTATCACGTAGGTGCGATAGGCAGCTTCTTTAGTGTGCATTGTGACTAGGTCATTGATCGGGACATTCGTAGCAACAACAATGTGACGGCAGGAAATTTTAAAACCTTGCTCAGTTTTAACAAAAGCTAATGGGCCGCCTTTAACTTCCACAGCTTTGGTTTGTTGATAGACTTCACCACCCGATCTGCGAATGACTCTAAGGAGACCTTGCAAGTATTTGAGCGGATGAAATTGAGCCTGATTCGGAAACTGCAGGCAAGGACCTGATTCGAAGAAAGAAACGGGCGCTCGATCCAAGAGCTTCACATCCGTAAAACCAGCAGCATGAATGGCTTCGAGCTCGACATCCAACGGCCCGGTCGAATTGGGTTCTCCCTGGAAAAGATAGCCATCAACTTTCTCAAATTCACACTCGATATGTTCGTCTCTAACAATTCTTTCAATCAGTTTAATGGCTTCGTGGTGACTTTCGTATGCAAGGCGGAGTCCATCGTCACCATGCCATCTTCGTAGTTGGGCAAAGCGGTCATCCAGGGCCGAGGTGATATGGGCAGTTGAAAATCCTGTTTCGCAGTTCCCAAAAGACTCTTTGTCGATAACAGCGACTTGAAATCCTTTTTGTAACAAAAGGTACGCGGTTGTAAGCCCGCTGATTCCAGATCCGATGACACAGACGTCTGTCTTGATATCTGAATTTAGACGGGGGAAAACTGGACCTATAAGTTTTTGCCAAGGTGAATGAGTGGATTGTTGCAGATGGGACATAGATGCCTCCTCAAAAATAGCTCTTTCATGAGTTCTAACAAGGGCCTAGTTTGAACAGAAAGCGATTCGCTCAAAAGTTCTAAAATACAAAGAGTTTTCTTTGCAGTTCGGCAGTGCTGTCTAGACTGGGCCAAAGCCTTGAAATGATCTTCCAGCGGTTAACAAAAAGGCGTCACACTCCGATATGTAATTGATGGAAAAGTCTTCTTTATTCCATTTTTTGCTAAGCCGATTTGGTGCGTACTTTGGGGTGATCCTCTTAGTGGCGTCGTGCTTCTATTATTTCCGTGAAAACACTTCGAAGATTGATATTTACAGCCTGTCGCTTTTGGAAGAGAGCAAACAAAGAATTGATCAAGCGACACGAGCGAGTCTCCAATATGTCAACACCGCTAAAAGCAAAGACCTTGATGAGTACAATGCGCAAATTCTATTGGTCAGCAAAAAATTTAATGAACTAAATGATTTGTTTAAGCGATATCCTTCGCAACATAAGAAATTTGCGGAAGTTCAAAAAAGATCCAGAGCTTATTTTCTAAGCTTAAATGAGAGAATCGTACAGAGACAAAATGGGTCCCAAGATCGTGGTCTTGCAAATAAGACCGAGGTCTCAGAGGTGATTGCTCCGATGGACGAGATGATTCGGGATATCCGTGACAACTCTTCAGAGCCACTGAATGTTTTTGGATTCAACTTGCCAATGGCCCTTTGGTATTTCTTGGGCGGAGTTTTGCTGGCTTGTTTCTGTATTTTGAAGGGCCACAGTTTACAAAAAAGAAATTTGGAAGACCAAAAGCAAGATATTTCTGAGCTGAAAATTCAGTCCATTTTGCTAGATGGAATTTTGAATAGCATCAGTGAGGCCTTAATTGTTATTGATGAACGTGGGCAATTTACTCGTTACAATACGGCAGCTCAAAGAATTATTGGCAGCAAAATAAAAAGCATTTCAAGCGACGAAGATGCACGCGATTTCGGATTTTTCGACATTACGAGCCTTCAGCAGTTGGGATTGATGGAAATGCCATTTGCTCGCGCTTTGCGCGGAGAGCCCGTCGACGATCTTGAAATTCTTGTACATAACGAGCTTCATCCTGAAGGAATTTATATTAGCATTAGTAGCCGCTATCTGAGTGATATCGATGGTAGCATTCGTGGTGCTTTGGTTGTTTTCCGTGATATTAGCCGTCGTAAAGCGACGGAGCAGGAGTGGTTGCGTGCACGCGAATCGGCTCTAGAAACTGCACGTAAAAAATCGGACTTCTTAGCAGCTATGAGCCATGAAATTCGCACCCCGATGAATGGCGTTATCGGGATGACGACTTTGCTGGCTGAAACATCATTGAATGAAGAACAAAAAGATTATGTTGGAACGATCAAACGATCCGCAGGCGCGCTTTTACGTTTAATTAACGACATTCTGGACCACTCCAAAATCGAAGCTGGAAAAATCCAAATGCAAGTTCGCCCATTTGATTTGAAGTTTTTGTGTGAGGACGTCTTAGAACTTTTCCATCCAACAACCCGAGAAAAAAATATTGGGCTAGATGTCAGTTTCTTGGGGCGTGAAGAATGGAATTATATTGGGGACCCAGAGCGTCTTCGTCAGATTCTGGTGAATTTGATCGGGAACTCCGTGAAGTTTACAGAAACAGGCTATGTCAAAATCACTGTGGAATGTCTTACGACGACTCGTGGTAAATCAGAGCTTAAAATTTCAGTGATGGATACAGGACCCGGAATGAGCGAAGAGGAAAGCCAACTTCTCTTCCAAAAGTACTTCCAGACCAAAACGGGCATGAAGTACGGTGGCACAGGGTTAGGTCTTTCAATCTGTCATCAATTGGTTGAGTTGATGGGCGGGAAAATTGGTTTGCATAGCAAATTAGGGTTGGGATCTACATTCTGGTTTACAGTAGAATTGCCAGAAACAACGGCAGAGCAAATTCCAACGCAGAAAGAGCATAGTTTTGCGCCAATTTTCAAGGGACGTGTTCTGTTGGCAGAAGATCAGCCGGTGAATCAGCGTGTTGCTGTGACTTACCTGCAGAAGTTGGGACTTGAAGTAGATGTTGCCAATAACGGGCAAGTTGCAGTTGAGAAGGCCCTCGCAAAATCCTACGACGTTATTTTCATGGATTGTCAGATGCCGATCATGACTGGGTACGATGCAACCAAGAAGATCCGTGAGTTGCAAAAAGGCGAGAAGACGCCAATCGTTGCGCTGACAGCCGAAGGCACTAGTGGTGAAAAGGCCACTTGCTTCTCTATGGGAATGGATGATTTCTTAACGAAGCCTTTAGAGCTTGAGCGTCTGATTGAGGTTTTACATAAGTGGTTGAAAACAACTGCGGCAGTCCTTGATGAAGGGGCTTTGTTAAAACTGAAAAACTACGTGGTTAATAACAAGAGCCTGACGCAGGCATTGATCGAAGACTACTTTGCGTCAGCGCCGGGATTGCGAGAATCTATTCAAAGCGCCTTTAAAGAAGGAAATCTTGAAAAGATCCAAGAGAGTGCTCATGCTTTGAAGTCCAGTAGCGCTACTTTAGGTGCGACGGCGCTTGCAAACATTTGTCAGAATATTGAAGACATTGAGAACATCCAGGACGTGGAACCTTTGCTGAAGTCCATGGATGATCAATTTGAAAAGAGTCTAAGTGAACTGCAAAAATATCTGACTAAGGCAGCAGCTTAGAAGGAATGGGTAGGAGAGGTCTATGGCACATATTCTTATCGTAGATGATCAGCAAAGTGTTCTTCTGACTTTGGAAGCATTGTTGAGGAGTGAGAATCATCTGGTAACTGCCTGCACCAACGCCATTGATGCAATGGCAAAGTTGAATGGCGAACCTTTTGACTTGGTCATTTCAGACGTCGTGATGTCTGTTGGTGGTACGGGTTTGGCATTAGTACGAACGATTCGTGGTCAACCTCATTTGGCTAGAATACCGGTCATTTTGTTAACAGGTAAGCGTGAAAAAACGGATGTCGAAAAGGGGATCCAAGCAGGAGCTGACGACTACGTCGTGAAACCAATTGATCCGACTTTGTTATTGGCGAAAATTAGAACTATATTAACTAAAGAAGACAAAACTCCACGCTTTGCCGAAGCGCCAGTGAACATGAAGGCTGAGTTTGAAACTAAGACAGAAATCGTGTCGATTTCCGAGATCGGTTGTACGATTAAGTCCAATGTCTATGCGGCGCCAGGAGCTTTGATTAAAATTCATAGTGAAGTCTTTAAAGAAATTGGCATTTCCAATCCGACTTTGCGAATTGTTTCGCAAGAGGAGGGGGAATCTCAAGACGGTATGCATAAGTTGTTAGGAAACTTTGTGGGCCTGAGTGAAAGAGAACTCACGCCCTTACGTTTGTGGATTCGTAGCAAGAAGCGGTTCTAGAGCCCGCCCCAATCGAAGTAGTGGTCTTTTGCTGGAGTGTTGAGGGTTGCCTCGGTATCGTCGTCGGCGATTGTGAGTGTGATAGCGTAAAGAACCTCGGCCCATTCATCTTCACATGTAACTTGATAATCTTGATAGGCGCCACCGCCCACATAAGCCGGTGACACTACAGGAGTTGCTAGATCGATGAGATTGTTGGCAACGCCAACGTTAGTAAGAAGTGACGCGTCGTCGCCGCTAGCAAGAATATAGCGAGAATTTGAAGATTTAAGATTGTAGGTCGTTTCGGTCATCACATCAGGCAAAAAATAAGACCCTCCGACCGTCGGAAAATTTTCTATTATAGCAGGTGCAGCTCCGCCCCAACACTCCTTAAGACTGCTATCAGTACAATCAACAGCGGCGACACCCGGGGCAGGCACGAATCCTGCTTGGTCGGATTTACGATAGTAGTAAGGTTGAAAGGACACGAGCGCGCAGGTATCGGTGCTGCCAGTTCCTACTCTAAAGGAAAGATCCGAGAAATGAAGCTGAAGCTCTGGGACGCGAATTGTGCAGGCTTTAGTCGCCGGAAATACGGTCGTCGAGTCCAAATAGCAGTTACCTAGATTCGCATAGAGGTCGCTGTTTTCATATTTGCTAGAAACTTGTATAAAGAGGGGAGAACCCTCCATTTGCGCGGTATCATCACCAGAGTCGTCACCACTTGCAGCCTCGTCAGCCTTTGGAGCTGTACATGCAGTAATCGTTGCCAAAGTTAGCACAAGAAACCATCGAGCCATCATAAAACCACCTCTGGTTTATATTAGTTTATAAACCGTAGTCAGTATATTTCCCGAACACATTCTGGACTGAAGATCGGCCCGAATTCTGGAAGGAGCTGCCTATTTTCTGAGCTTTTCTTGAGGTTTTTCGCCGCTGCAGCTTGCGACTCAAGGCATTCTGGACCATATTCTGGGAATGAAAAAGCTCATCATCCTTCTTGCATTGGCATTCGTGATTATCTCAGTTTGTATGATCTACTTGGTTAAGTCGGGAGTGAGCTTACGATCTGCTCCGATCATTCGTCCGTCGGATATGTCTGAAGACCGTTCTAATATTGCCCACGCATTGGTTTACCGCCTGTCACCAGAGTTTAAAGACGCTCACTATATTTTGTGGGGCTTTCTGCCGCAAAATTCAGAATCACAAAAAGTTTTTGCTCACACTCGTACTGAGTATGAAAAAGTTTTTCAGCAACCTGTTCATATCCTCGAAAATGCAGAAGCTGCAACTGAAGCCGATTTGCAGGCTTGTGAAAAGCCTTGTTGGTTGCTGGTTTCAAAAGACAAAGCCCATGAGCTGACGAAGAATGAATTTATCGAGCAAAAACTACGACCGTTGAATCGTTCGTACTTTAGTATGACCTGGCTTGCCTTTACAAAGGCCGAACAGGTTCCTGACTTCTGTGTGCAGGAGAAACGCCTAACGCTCGAGTGTCTGAGAGTTTTAGGCATTCATGAGTTCCAAAGAAAAATGAAGCCAGGGCACCAGCACTTTTTCTTGAAAAAGTATAAGGACACTGACTTTTTCTTGTTCTTCCAAGAAAGCCCCCAGCAATAGCCAACGACCTATTTCTGCTGCTTAGCTTCGATGTCTTTCCAGATGTCGTGGAGTTCACGAGAATTCGGGGCAATAGTAAAGCCATGAGCGACGGTTTCGCGCGCCTCTGCAAGGCGTCCTGCTCTGACTAGTAAGTCTGCAAGACTGATGTAGGCTCCTACAAAGTTCGGATCGATATTGATCGCCTGAATATATTTTGGTAACGCCTCTTGAGGCTTGCCCTGCAGTTCAAAAACACGTCCTATGTTGGTGAGTGCCTGGGGGTAGGTAGGTCTTAATTCCACTGCTTTTTGCAAGAGTGGTAGAGCCTCATTGGTTTTCCCCTGAACTAGCAATAGATTGCCCAGGCCACCATAGCCATAAAAACTGCGCGGGTTTGATTGCAACATGTGGGTGAAAAGAGTTTCATCATTTTTCCAGATGCTATTCTGCTGAAAACTTATTCCTGCAAGGGTCATGATAGCCAAGGCTCCGAAAACCACTCCTAGTTTTTGTGGCCAACGGGGAGATGCAAGGATTGAAGAGATACACCATGCGATTCCGATCATCGAAATATAAAGATAGCGATCAGCAATGGTAGAAACATTTTGAAAGTTAAAAATAATAAAGCCCGAATAAGGGACCAAAGCTATCAATGCAAAGAGCAGTCCTTGAGCCCAAGATTTGTTTCTATAAGTGAACCACAAAGCGGAGGTCACCCCGAGGAGCGCTAAAATAAAGGTCCCATAGGCAAAACCTTCTTTCTGCCAAGAGTTCAATACAAACAAGGGACTCAATCCATAGTCTGGAGTCAGGCCAACAGGCCAAAAAATTTTTTGTGCGTAAACGGACAGGGCGTGCAAGGAAAGTAGAATACGATCTGAAAATACCGGAACCAAGTCAACAGAGTTATCCGGCTGAATGGTTTTAGCAATCATGGTGACAGCAATCGCCATCAGAGCCCAAACGGCTAGCCAAAGCGATTCTACTTTCTGAGGCTTTATACGTAGAGTGGAAAAACACAAAATGGCCAGCGGTACAAAAACTACCGCTGATGGTTTTGAAAGTAGGGCAAAGAGTAAAAAGAGACCCAGATAAAGACTGCGAAGAAGTTTGTGTCCTTCACTTGAAATCGCATGCATCAAGCCATTAAGAAATAGCAGTCCCCAGAAGGCTGCCAGTAGATCTCGAAATGAAGAGACCCAAGTGACGCTTTCGACCTGTACGGGATGAAGTGAGAAAATCAATGCCGCAATGACGGCATATGTTTTTCTTAAGCCCAGTCGCTGCAGCAGGAAATACACTAAAATAGTGTTCAGTGTATGCAAGAGGACGCTGCCAAAATGAAAAACAGCTGAAGGAATTTCGTCGCCTCCCAGCCACTTTGCAAATGCCATTTGGCCACTCCACACAGTGTAGGTCACAGGGGCATACATGCCAAAGTAGGATTTGCTCCAAATACTTTTCAGGTTTTCAAAACTGAACTCTGACATGGCGGGATTGTCATGCAAATGCCGATAGTCATCTAGGCTGACAAAAGAATAAGTCAGAGAGATTCCAAAAACCAAAATGATCGCAAAAATGATCAATCCAATATTTGTAGAGTGGAGACGAAAAAGTTTTTGCACATCTTGATCGTCCCACGGTTATGAAAACAGGGCAAATGACATTTTTTTGTAGGGCTGGCTGTTAGTTATTGCCGTCAAGTGGGCGTCACCAAATATCAATAAGAGTCCATTACAATTCGGGATGATCAAAAAAAGGAGATGAATATGGCAAAAATTGGAGAAAAGTATAAACCCTTACATTTGCAAACGATCGTCATCACCGGTGCATCTAGTGGCATTGGTCTAGCCACGGCAGAAATGGCTGCAAAGAAAAACGCGAGAGTCGTGATTTCCTCTCGCAATGAAGAAGACCTACAAAAGATTGCGGATAAGCTCAACGGCCGTGGTGGAAATGTTTTACCTATTAAAGCGGACGTCACAAAAATCGAAGAGATAAAGCGCTTGCGTGATCAAGCAATTGAAGCGTTTGGTCCCATCGATACTTGGGTAAATAATGCCGGTGGCTCTATTTATGGAATGTTGATGGATATTCCTGAGGAAGAGGAAAGAGCTCTCTTTGAAATGAACTTCTGGAGTGTTCGCCACGGCTGTCACGTCGCTGTTGAAACAATGAAAAATCGTGGGGGCGTAATTATTAATGTTGGCAGTGAGGTCTCGGCAAGGTCTATTCCTTTGCAGGGAATGTATTCCGCGACAAAACATGCGGTTAAGGCTTTCAACGATGCTCTTCGTATGGAGCTTGAACATGAAAACATTCCTATTGCCGTATGTCTCATTCGTCCTACAGCCATTGATACGCCGTTCCCGGACCACGCCGTGAATCGTTTAAGAAATGGCGAGCCTTCTTTGCCAGATCCTGCTCTGCATCCGGACTATGTTGCGAAAGCAATTCTTGAATGTGCCGAAAAACCAAAGCGTGATGTCTTTGTCGGTGCAGCTTCCAAGATGTCGGCACTTATGGAGTACTTAATGCCAAGAACAGCTGACAAACAAATCGAAAAAACGGCGTTCAAAGGCCAAAGCCGCGGAACTTTGATGGCTCATCGAAGAGAAAATGAAGCATTAACGGATGCGCCTCTTCAAGAAGGAGAAATGTTGGGTCATCACATTGGCAAAGTGAAGGCTAATTCCGAAATGAAAAAACCGCATCTGACGGATTCTACAAATATCCACTAATTTTTGAGAGGTCGGGAGTGGTAGCCACTCCCGTGATTTTATTGCATTTGATTTGGTTGTAAGCTTTCATAGGGCGAGTACTTGTGCATGTTGTTCATGACGCGAGTGCCTCCGAGCATCCACTCAAGTTCTGCCATGCGCGCCCATGTACTATCCCAAGAAACATAACTTAACAGGCTATCCACTTGCTTCTGCCAATCGGCTTTGCAAGCTCCTTGGAGGGCCTTTTCGATATGACCGATAAACTCTTTTGTGGTTTCGCCAATAGCGACGGTTTTCTTAAAGCCATAGTGATGGACAATATCTTGAATTGGCGTGGAAATAACTGGCTTCCCTGCGGCCAAGTATTCAAGAGTTTGGGTTGGATTAAGGAAGCGAGTTAGTTCATTCACTGCAAATGGTAATAGCGTGGCATCCCATCCAGAAATATACATTGGTAGATCTTTGTAGTCTTTTTTCCCAAGATAGAAGATATTAAAATGTCGCGGCAAACAAGCGGGATCAATATTTACAATAGGGCCGACGAGAACAAAACTCCAATCTCTGCGTTGCAGGGCCATTCTTTCAAGAAGCTCTAGATCCAGTCGTTCATCAATAACCCCAAAATATCCTACCCTTGGATGTGGAATGTTTTCTTGGTCCTCGGCATCTATCAGGTGAGTTCTAGCGCAAGAAAAGTGTTCAAAGTCGATGCTGCTAGGCATGTGGTGAATATTGTGATGGAAATACTTTTTAACATCATGAAGAGCAGAGCTTGCGGTAAACACCAAGTCTGCCCGGTATAATAACTCGGTTTCTAGGTCCGCATAGTTCATAGGTGCTCCGGCACATTTTGAAAGATCTTCTGCAAAATCATACAATACTGCCATAGGGGTTAGGTGCCGAGTGTAGGCTAATGCCGTCGGAGTCGAGTACCAAAGAGTGAAAGCCTGAAATCCTTCATCGTTGACCAACTCGCTTACTAAACGCATGAGAGAACATTCTTGCTCGATGGTGCTGAGGCCTTGTGGCAAATAGGGTGTGACGACTTGAACGTTCTCTGGGGTCTCTCGGATATGATAACGAGGAATTTTCGTCATCCCATAGATGGGCTCTTCAAAGAAAAAAACGCGGCGGAAGATTGCGAACCGAGACATCAAATGCTGCGATCTTCGAAACACAAAATCCCATCGCATATGCGAGAAAACCAATAGATCGGAAGTTTCACAAAGTATTTCCATCAAAGTCCTCCTCATGTTGACTAAAAACGATATTGTGTTGGTTTCTTGTTTGTGAGTTGAAATCTTGAAAAAGATGCAACGAATCGTCGGCAATCAGGTATCGTGAATAGTGAGAGGCCGCATAGAACCGACGTGACACCTTACAGCTATATATGAATAAAAAACGATAGAAGAGGGAACTAGACGCCACTCCTCAGGAGGATGATTGCGCAAGGAGGTTCCAATGAAAAAGAACAAATCATCGCAAGAAGAGAAATCATCAAATAGAAGGACAGGCTCTAGTAGTGGAGGTTCACAAAGAGACACGACGTCTTCAAGAGAATCATCCGGCGGAGGCCGTGAAGAAAGAGATAGAGACAGAGAAGAAGTGGGACGCGGACAAGGAGAGTCTCGACGTAACCAAGGTAGAAATACTTAGTAAGACTCGATAAGTATTTTACTTTTTGACAAAAAATCAAGCGACCCGAGTATGGGATATACTAAGGTCGCTTTTTCTATTACTTCACGTAGATCATGATTACGGCTTTTGAAGCTTGGGCCTTTTGATTAAAGAGTCCCTTTTCTTTTTCTGTTTTAGGAGCAGCACCGCTGCCTTCCATCGCAGTTTTGACTTTAGCATCAGAAGTATTTACGAACTTCTCAAGGGCATTCGGTCTTTCTGCCATATTGTATGTATTCACGTCTTTTACTTTGAGTTCATCTTTGATGAACTTTTTCAACGCATCAGCGCGATCGCTAGCCAGTTTCACGTCTTGTTTTGGAGCTTTGTTTTCTTCAACGGGATATTCGCGATCGGCCCAAACGGCGGCTTTGACCTCTCCGATCTTTCCCTGTTTCATGGCGTCTTGGATCGTGGTGCGGATTTCGTCTTGAGCTTCTTTAGTTAGCGTTGCCTTACCTGCTTCGAAACTAACTTCGGAAACTTTTGCAGCTCCAAGAGATGCCGAAGCTTGCTCTGTTTCAGCAGTAGGGGCGGCATAGCTGCCTGAAGCGATTAGTAGTAGTGCGGTCAATGTTGTTAGACTCATAGTCTTCTTCATGAGGAACTCACTTTCTCCCGATTGAAGGGTGTGTTGGAGCTCAAACCTAAGAGAGACTTTGCTATATTGAATGACGGAAGCATGAAGCTTCCGTCATTTGTGTCATCCTACACAGTTTTTAAGGCTGGGGCTGTGGATCTGCTGGAGGATCTTGATTCACAATAGAATCAGCGACGCTGTTCAAAACCTGAATTGCATCTGAAATCCCTTGGTAAGTTTCAGCATCTTCACTGAGGATTTTTTCAATCAACTCTTTAAGACCCGGTTGATCTGTCTGGAAAGATTTATTTAACGGATTAACGACGACTTTTAAACTTCCTTTGAAGCCCGTTTTTGAAGCCGTGAGGGCCACTTGCAGAGATTGAAACTCGACATCATTAGCACTCAGGTCCGCTGGCAATTTACTGAAATCGACGACGGCTTCAATACGAAGCTTGGCAGATTCGATGTTGCCAGCAGCATCTGTTTGAACGTCTTCAACCTTGCCGTTAACGGTAGCGGCATTACCATACTTTTGCGTATACTCTTGAGAGATCTCCTGCAGCAGAGTCTCGAAGTCTTTGGCAGCGCCATTAAGAACCTCTTGGCCAAGTGCTTTGACTAGATCCAGTTGTACAGAGAGATCACCAGTTACAGTTGGTGTCTTGCCGTCACCATAGTGATAAGCGGCGTTTTCAAGTTTCATGACAAGTTCATTCGAAGTCCCTTTTTTAGAGACTAGGGCTGAAACACCAAAATCCAAAGCGCGCACGCTGTCCACGTTTAGATCTGTGAACTCGAGCTTGAGAGTTGTGTTTTCGTTGTTAAAAGGGGCTGCAATTGCGCCAATTTTCTTATTTACTTCTTCTTTTGTGATAAGACCGGCTGCAATAGCGACAGAAGACAAAGCGAAGACAATAGCCGCCGCTTTCTTGGACAAAGATTTCATGGGGACTCCTATGTTGTTTGTTAGCAGGAGCCTTCTATCAAATATTTCATTCGGAAAGTAAGATGACCCGGTGATGATTTGGTAACAACCGGGTCTTAAGCGTTCCTATTTATGGAATCAATCAAAGAGTGCCTCTCCGTATCCCCCGCGGCCTTTGGCTTCAAAGTATTGCAGGTCAATAAAGACGCCCGAGGCTAGGATCAAAGTTCTCTCAAGCTCATTGAGCTCCCGGTAGTTAAAAGAAATCTGAAAGTTGTCGGCGTCGGTGAAGATCTCTTTGAGACCTCCAGACCACTTTTTACGAATCACGGCCACTTCAACAGAGCCCTTTTTAAATGGGAAAGTCCAAAACTGAAAAAAGCCCGAGTTCACACTCATGATGACTTGGCCCAGAGAATTCTCAAGATCGAATTTCTTACGAATGAATGCAAATCTTTGCTGAAGGGCCCCTAAATATTTGCCATCAGCAGTGTGGATCTCGAGGCGTTGAAAGAAAAATCGAAAGGGATGTTTAACGATCAAGACTTCACGGCGATCATTGTTGAAGAAGTGCAAATCAAAGCGGCGCCAATGTCCAAGAAACTGGCGAAGCAGAATTCCTAAAAGGCCCTTTTGTTGTTCAGCGCAAAAGCCAATCACATTGCCATTTTCATCGCAGATTTCGTATTTATTGCGAGATTCAAAGCCCAAGAGCTCGATAAGCTCGCGACGTTGACGAATAATGATCTGGCTTTGATTCTGCAGAGATTCTAATAAAGACATAGGGCACCTCAGGAAATATTTTAGAGGTACCCTGTCTTTGTATACAAGTAGAAACTGGGCGGACTATTGTGGTGCGCAGACGGCAGGAAGTCCTTTGTAAGGAGTGATTCCCCATTTCGGCGCATTTTGATTAATCAGGTCCAAACTTGTCGGAGTGATCTCTTGATCTCCATCAAATTTGAGATCAATAGAGGTGTCTTTCACAAGATATTTCTTCTCAGTATTCCATCCCCAAATACCAGAGATCTTTCCATCATTCGTATCCGCGACAAAAAGCACCGCTTTCATAGGAGGGCTTGC
The DNA here is from genome assembly GCF_047302465.1 of Bdellovibrio sp. HCB337. Lineage (GTDB taxonomy): Bacteria > Bdellovibrionota > Bdellovibrionia > Bdellovibrionales > Bdellovibrionaceae > JACMRP01. Next base: position 959,157 of record NZ_CP178621.1, read on the forward strand.
GTGGGCTGCTTTTTCTAAGGTGCTAAAATCGGCGAGCTTCATGTTGAGCTTTTCGCAAAACTGGCGGGCAAAATTTCGATCATCAAAAGTAATCTTAGAAACCTTCAGTTCAGTTCCACCAACCTTGACCGGTGTTGCCATTGCATTCCAATCAAAGGCAAAGGCATTCGCAAATTGAAACAGTAGGACAGAAAAGAGTAAGAATTTGTTCACGGGTACCTCCTGCTAATAGACTTAGCGAAAGGCATTCCAGGTGCAGGGTCCCTTATTTTGAAGTGACTAAAAAAATCTGTCGATGTTCGCACAGGAGGACCAAATTTGTTGTCGTCTCAAAATGAGCATCTAGACCAAGATACTAGTTGGAGACGCCTCCGAGCAGTTTGAAGTCTAGGTTCTTGTGGATACTCTCGGAACTCTTTAGACTAGTAATAGAGGTATCTATGAAGTTGACGATCTTATTTGCCGCTTTTCTATTTTTCTCGATGGGCCAAGGCGCATCGGCTAGAGATATGGAGACCGTTGAAGCCTGTGCGTCTACCATCAATGAATATACTGAGCCTCTACATATTGAAAACCCTGTAAGTTTATACAAAACTTTAGATGGCACCATTTATAGAAACTTAGAAACCCTAAAGTCTAATTTTAAAGGAAAAAAAGAAGGTTCTTATTACACTCAATACATTGTTGATAAAACCAATGAATCCCGCCTTCGAGAGATACTTAATATTAAGGGACGAGAGCATTTCATAGCTCTAGATGCAGCGAAAAATATGCCTTACATAGAAGTTGGTATTGGTAGAGTTAATCAGCCTATTTTGACACTAAGTGAAGCTCCAAAAGCCAAGGCCTCAATCGAACTCGGTATGAAGTGTGAAATCATGGATAATGGCCAGAGAGAGGCGCATTTAGCGGGTTGCACTGGCGAGAATAATGTGAAAACAGATTGCCAGATTTACGCAGAATTAGAAAAGTTTCTCATAAAAAAGAAAGAGCTTAAGGCTAGAACCGTCGAGAAGCGTCCTGGAGTTTTGGAAAATGCCTACAAAGACTTAAAAAATGTTTTTGGTGGCAGTCGCTAAGAATCTTAATACCCAGAAATGAATCCTAATTTTCTTCGACGAGTCACCAGAGCAGGTGACTCGTTTTGATTTTTCTTCGTTAAGGGAAAGTGCAACCTTGGTTTTTCTTCATGTGCTCGGCCATGGTTTTTAGTGCCGTTTTGAAGCGTGGGAAAGAACCACGAATTTTATCGATGCCAAGAGCTTGAATCAGCTCTTCCTCGGTGGTGAAGCCTAGGAAGCTTTGGCCGCCTTCATTCAGGAATTGATTCATGTCTTGGACCTTTTGTACGACGTTCGCATCAAAGCGGCTGACGATTTGAGTGTATTTCTCAGTCCATTTTGGGCCGCCCCATGTACCACCATTATCAAAAGCAGCAAAATGAGTTTTTCCATCCACAGTGATTGTTTGCAAATTACCACCGCTGAAGCGATCCCACTGTTGAACAAGGGCATCCACGACAAATATGGTAGATAGTTCGCGCGCGGCTGTCAGCTCATCCGAGGTTCCGCCGTTAAAGCTGACGGCAACTGCCGCAGAAGGCTGAGGTCCCTTGCAACTAAGAAACTGCGCGAAAGGAATACTGCTGCCCTTTAATGCGTGTTTGGTATTCAAAGTGTTGGCAGCAGGGCTGACCATCGCATCATAGTCCGAAGGTTTAAGCGCCCAGTCTTTAAAAATGGCATCAATACCTTGAGGATTTTTTTGAATGCGTTCTAAGACAGCTTTACGGTTCAGTTCTTTGTTTGCGTATTTGGCGCCCACCAAAGGTGTCGTTGGGATGATTGCTTGAAAGGCCTGAAGATTTTTTCCTTCAAGTAGCATATAAAAACCAGATTGGTAAATATCCGCGATACCAAAAACTTGGGCTAGTCGGAAGCTCAGAACTTCTCCTGAAAGTTTTGTGGCCGCGTTGTCAGGCAAAACAGCGCCAAGAGGTTTTCCTCCGCGCTTCACGACCGCATACACGGACGTTCCACCGCTACTAAGACTAAGCTCAGTACCAGGAGCTGTTAAATCAAGAGTTGCTACGAAGTCTTCGAGAGCCGTGTAGGGCTCATTGCCAGGCAGTCTTGGTTGTGATGCGACTTTACGAGTTTCAGGAGCAGGTGTCGGTTTATGTGAACAGGCGGCGAGAGCGGCCACTACAAAAAGAACAGATACGGATCTTAGGTTTGAAGTCATTGCGGTCCCCCAGTATGTATAAAACATGCTACCGCAATTATGGTTACTGGCAATGACATCCTAAGAGGAGTTTCTTTTTGTGTTTCAAGGAAGGCCCAGGGGACCTGGACCTCTTAGCACTTTTATTACTTGGCCTTTACCTTGGGCTTGCCACGTAGATGCTTAAAACGTTTTGTCGAAGCTACGCGTTGTTTACCGTCGGGAGTGGTGGTCTTTTTCTCGAGAGAAGGCGGCTTATTGCCCTCAAGTTTTGAAATCAAATTACGATCGCGCTCAGTCACAAGATTTATAACCAAGCCCTTACGGCCAGCCCGTGCTGTACGGCCCGCGCGGTGAATGTAGTTCGCCATTTCTTTTGGTAAGTGGTAATTAATCACTCGGCCCACGTGTTCTAAATCAAGTCCGCGTCCTGCCAAATCGGTCGCAACCAAAAGATCTACTTTTCCTTCACGGAATTTTTTAAGATTTGCACGACGCTCAGAGTGGTCCATCTCGCCACGATAAACCGCGCATGCATAGCCTTTATCGACCAAGAGCTGCGCTAACTTATCACATTGCTCTCGGGTATTGGTGAACACCATAGTGCCACCTTCAGTGCGTTGAGAAAGAATTTTCTCAAACAAAGGCCAGCGTTCGCCATTTTCTACGATCATATTTTTGGTTGTTAAGCTAGAAACGACTTTACCGCTGTTTTTACTGCGAACGACTTCAGCATTAGCGAAAAGACCGTTGATCAATTGCTGAACTGTGGTTGAAACCGTTGCAGAGAACAAAGCCATTTGTAAATCTTCAGGACAAGATTCCACCACGAAATTTGAATCAGGCAAAAAACCTTGATCCATCATTTGATCGGCCTCATCAAAGACCAAGAATCTAACATCCGAAAGATTGATCATGCCGCCTTCAATCATTTGTACCAATCGACCTGGGGTCGCAAGGAGTACTTCAAAGGCGCCAGATGTGTTCTTCTTAGCTTGGGCGAGAGTCATGCCCCCTAGAGCAGGACGAACACGAAGACGGGTGTCGTGAGTCAGTGTTTTAAATACTTTTGAAACTTGCTCGCCAAGTTCGCGTGTTGGAACCATAACGATAGCTCTTGGCGAGTTTTCGACCTTCACGGCATCGCCCACGTCTTCAAGAGATTTTAAGTGATTCAAAAGTGGCAAGGCATAGGCCAAAGTTTTTCCGCTTCCGGTTTCAGAAACCCCTACGACGGATTGGCCACCCATGATCAATGGGATGACGTTCGCCTGAATTTCAGTAGGCTTACTTAAGCGCTTTTCTTTGAGGGTTTTTAAGAGGGAAGGAATGAGTCCAAAATCAGCAAATGTATTCATGCCGGCACTTTAACTGCGAACGATATTTTCCCATAGAAAAATCGCTAGTTGGACCCAAAAAATGTAAAATGGAAAACCGAATAAATGGTGCGGGAGTCGCCGGAGTCGTTTTATCGTCGATAATAAAGGATAATTTGTCCGCCGCCGCCAGTTCCAGAAACGGCCCCGTAATATCCAGAACTTCCACCAGAGGATCCAGCACCTCCGCCTGGGAAGCCGCCGTTTCCTCCTGCAGCTCCTGCAGCGTTGCCTGTATGGGATCCGCCGCCACCTCCGCCACCGCCACCATTTTGGTTTGCGGTGCCTGCGGCTCCGACAGTGGGAGAGGCTGACGACGTACCGCCAGCGCCTCCGGCACCACCATTGTTTGCAGTACCTCCAGCGCCGCCAGTCGTGGCATTTGGAGGAACCGCACCGTTGGCACCTGCTCCGGCTGGAGAGCCCGAAGCGCCGCCGCCAGCCCCTGGATAGTAATCGGGATTATTACCGCCGTTGCCCCCGGCATAGGTTACATCACCAACACTCGTGGGCGAAGCCGCACCTCCGGCGCCGCCCAAATAATTTGTCCCATCTTGAATGGAACCTCGTCCGCCTTGGGCCTTCACCGTGCCTGTACTTGAAAACCAAGTGTCGCCACCATTTGCACCAGACGCATTGTTGCCGGAAGTGCCTCCTGCACCAATAGAGTAAGTGATACTGGCGCCCGGTGTGACGGCGAGGTTATTTTTTTTCGCATAAGCACCACCGCCTCCGGCACCATAGGCAGACCATTGCGAAGCACCGGCCGAGCCGCCACCAGCGCCCCAGCACTCGACAGTGATAAGGTTTGTGACTCCCGAAGGCACTGTCCAACTCGTGCCCGAAGTGAGCACAACGGTGTTCATTTGATTTCGGAGAAATCCCATGGGAACGGTTTGTTCATATGAATGAGAGCTAAATAAAATCAGGATTAGAGATACTGCAACATGTGAGAGCTTCATAGAAGCTATGTTCTCAGTAGCTATCTTTACGGAGCAACTTATTCTCAGTCCAAAACAAGGAAAGTGCGGCGCAAATGCAGCACTAGTTGAGTGAAAAACGCGGGCAAATCTGGTCGCCAAACACCTTCACATTGGCATATTCGTATCAATGATCTTCTTAGTTCTTAAAGCACTCTAGTTTGTGCACCAGACTTTGGTTCACAACAGAAAGTTGCAGACGCCCTTCTTTTGAAAAGTTCGCCGTGGTCATAGAGCCTTTCGTATAATCAGGCTCTTCGCTGATAGTGACAAAATAAGGGCCTTCTTTTTCTCCGCTGAAGGTGAAGCCTCGACCATCAAGATCTGCTGATAGAGTAATGCGTGTGACGGATTCATTTTCGACTTTGAGAGGTACTTTCTTTGTTCTAACGGAACCATCCGACAGAGACTCAAAAACTTCGGCGGTGCAGTTGAACTTAGGTGCTGCGTGAGTTTGCAGTGCCATCATAAAAATCAATACTGGTAAGGTTTTTAGCATGGTTTCCCCCTCAAGAATCCATCTAAATGCTAGCATTCGAAGAGGCCAATGCAATACAAAATTTGCCGCGATTAAAATCTTTCAGGCCACTCGGTTTTTTCTAGAACGATTTGTACGACAGATTCGAGGCCTTTTTGGTCTTCAGAGTCAAAACGCCCCAGAATAGGAGCATCGATGTCGAGGACACCCAGCACACGTCCTTGCAAAATCAGCGGAATGACGATCTCAGAGCGTGAGGCGCTGTCGCAGACAATATGCCCTGGGAACTGATCAACATCTTTCACAAGCTGAGTCTGACGTGTTTGAGCCGCTGTACCGCAAACTCCTTTACCAAAGGCAATGCGCGTACAAGCGGGCAGACCTTGAAAAGAGGCAAGGAGAAGCTCATTGTTGCGGTTGAGATAGAATCCCACCCAGTTAATTTCTGGCAAATGCTGTTTTAGCAAAGCCGAAGTGTTTGCTAAATTCACAAACCATTCTTTTTCAAGAATGCCACCGAGTTCAAGATGCAATTCTTTATAGAATTTTTCTTTGTTCTGATAGGGGATGGACGTGTGATTTGTTGCCATAGTTCGTTTATAAACCCTAGCACAACGAAGATGATATAGAAATAAAAAAGCCCGGATGGACACCCGGGCTTTAAAGTTACTTAAGACATTGAAAGATTACGGAGAGGCCACCAACTCGACTTCCAACGAAGGGCTCGAAATTGAAATGTAGGCACTGCCCTCGCGAACAAAGCGATTGGGAGTAATGTATTTGTAATCCGTCGCCGACAGTGTCGAATCCAGACTGACTCTTGCGGATGTTTTAGGAACCTCTGTCGAGAATGTCGCAATACTGGTCAGAACTCCGCCAGTTGCAGGAGCAAGCAACTGTCTCTTAACTCCATCGATGGTCCAAGAAAGATTCGACGAGAAAGAAGCAATACGCGTTTTACCGTTCGCGATAGTCTGCTTATAGATAATACGACTGATCGAATAACCTGCTGGCGCGATGATATCGACATTGAATGTGTCCGTCGCGGTTCGCGTGTGGAATCCACCCGTCGAGGCGATAAAGGCTGTATTTGTCCAAGTGACAAGGTCGTATCCTGAGTGAATGCCAATCAAAAGTTTATTAGCATTACTAGAATCCACCATCGTAGAGGCAGGGTTGTAATTGCGACCAGGAACTCGATCTGAAATGTTCTCAAATGAGACACTTTGTGCTTTTGCGGAACTTACAATTGCCGTGAGCATTACAATCGCAGTCAACTGAGTCCAAATTTTCATATTCATTTTATCTCCCCGTTTTTAAAATTACATTTTTTTGCCTGACACTCTCCTTTGTTGCAAATTCACGCCCATCCCTCACTTCTATCACTAAGTATTTGATACCTGAGACGACCACAGCCACAGAGTGGATACTCTCTATTCACCCTTTTTGCGGCCATCAGGGTGAAAAATCATCTAATCATGTTAAATCTTTTAGAATTTCAAGAGCTGTCAATCTTGCAGAGTTTTGCAACATCAACTATCCATCCCTAGGACAGCCGTGTCCATATCAGCACGTTCGAAGTAATGAACACACTTCAACTTGATCCTCATTCTGAAAACAGGAGTTCTTAGTTTCAGAGCGCTATTTCGGCGTTAGCCAAAAAACTAAAGAACACGTTGTGTGTAAGGGCGCGGGGGAGAGGACCAATCAGATGATCCCAAATGCGAGTTCCGCAAGCGCCACAGAACAAAGCGCCCCTCTGAACCATCGTCTGAGGACTGTCTGAGCATTTGGGATTATCTGATTGGTGCGCGAGGGGGGACTTGAACCCCCACAGGATTTCTCCCACAGGCTTCTGAGACCTGCGTGTCTACCAATTCCACCACCCGCGCGTGATAGGAGCTCTAATTTAGGGCCTCCCTATATCAGCATCAAGAAAATAGGCTTGTTTAGCTTAAAAAATAAGCACTTCTCTCTAGAAATCCTGCGTTAGAATGTGTACCGTAAATCAATAGACTTGCTAAATACATTTAGTTTATACAATGATTTCTCAAGAAAGGTTGGTTTACAGGCCCATGAAACATGATCCGTCACGAATTTTGATCGATGTTGTTGAGACCCTTTCAATGACTACGACCATTCCGATGCTCACTTCTGTAGTGGCTGCGGCTGCGCGCAAATTGACGGGGGCTGATGGGGCCACTTTCGTTCTTAAAGAAGGCGACAAATGTTACTATGCTGATGAGGCTGCGGTTTCTCCGTTGTGGAAGGGAAAACGTTTCCCAATAGAGAGTTGTATCAGTGGTTGGTCGATGATTCACAAAGAAGTCGTCACGATCAAGGATATCTATCAAGACGATCGTATTCCTCACAGTGCATACCGTGTAACTTTTGTGAAGAGCCTTTGCATGGTGCCGATTCGTGCTGAAAATCCTATTGGCGCGATTGGGAACTATTGGGCCAATGGTTATTGCCCTACGGAAGAGGAAATCAAACTACTTCAAGTTCTTGCCAATAGTGCCGCCATTGCGCTTGAGAATCTGCAACTGCGCGAAAATATTCTTAAGAATAATCAGTTGCCGGAGCTGGCTGATCATCAAAGACAATTTGAAGCAGCTTTGCACACGATGGCACATGACTTAAAAAATCCAATTAGCACTATCTTACTTTTTGCTGAACTTCTTCAGACCAAATTACATGGGCAACTTGAACCCCGCTTCGAAGGCTATTTGAAGTCTATTCAAAAAGTGGGGCTGCGAGTGAATGATCAAATTCGCAGAATGTTGGATCTGTACACTGTTGGAAATCGCGAGTTGGAAAAAGAAAATGTGAATCTGTCAGCGATGGTCTTTGAGGTTTCAGAACTATTACACGAGCACGATCCGTCACGAAAAGTGCGAATGGAGATCGAATCCAGCCTCAGTGTTACTGCTGATCCTCACTTAATTCGCTTGGCCATTGAAAATCTGATGTCCAACGCCTTTAAATACACCTCAAAAAAAGACGAAGCGAAAATTAAGTTTGCGAAAACTCAAGAGGATCAATACCAGGTCACGTTCTGCTTACAGGATAATGGTGATGGTTTTGACTCTGCTCATAGTGAAAACTTATTCCGTCCATTGGTTCGCCTGCATGATGACTCGGAGTTTCCGGGCACTGGCTTGGGCTTAGCTTCTGTTGCGCGAATTCTTGAAGTGCATGGGGGGACCATCCGTGCTGAAGGTAAAAAGCACGAAGGCGCTAGCTTCTACTTCACCTTCCCGAAATAGAAGCCTCACCACAGATTATTTCTTCAGAATTGAATACCAATTTTGAGGGCTTGCTTGAGACGCTTTAAGAATGCGTCCTAATGTGAAAACACTCATTCCTTGGGAGTTGTCCCAATTCTCTTGCAAGATGTACTGCTCCAGCAAAGATGCAGGCAGGTTTTGTAGTTGCAAACCAAAAGAGCTTTGTGCGCCCGGAGTTGCTAAAGAGAGCTCTGTTATCAATGAGGTGAGAACAGGCGAGTTTGCATGAATGCGATAGAAATCAAAGGCCGCATTTGTATCGACTTTTTTATACTTGCTCATAACGTCTTTGAGAAAGCTCATGCGATACGGATATTCTTTGCCGGGATTTCCTTTTTCAAAGACCAAGCCATATCCAAGGTAAATAGCAGAGTGCAAAACTGCGCCGTCTTGATCAAATCCACCGTTACCGTTGACCACAAGGACATCGCCAGGTTGAAGCTCTTTAGGGTCTACTTTGAAACCCAAAGTAAGGCGCTCGCCGTCAGCGAGAGTCAACAAGGCGTCTGTAGAGCCCTGACCCTGCAAGTGGTTTACCCACTGCCAAGAAACCGAGTGGCAGTTGCCATCGACATACGACACTTTTTCTGTGGATTTATTTTGATTCTTAAGCTCTTTGAGCAATTCAGGAGCAACAGGCAGAGCGTGTGGCACAAGAACACGGCCATTTGTTTTTTGAATGAATATCGGCAAGAAGTCTACGAGTTTATAAGCTCTTTGAGAGTCATAGGGGATACTTGGCGAAGTATGAAATTTAGAGTGGAGACTCTGAAATTGTGCCTCGGTAATTTGTCCCACAGTCACATCTAAAACGTATTGATCTTGAGGAACATCAGGGCCTTGAATAGCCTGCTTTTGGATCGAACAATTGTGGGTGAATTCGGAGCAGAGATCCAGAGGGGCCGCATAGCTTAAACAGGTGACAAATACTGGCGCTAAAACTGTTGCTAAAATGAGTTTATTTATACTTGTTTTCATAGAGGAAGTTCATTGCAAACCCAGCGCCAAGATGTGTGAACATACATTTTGCGAACCCCGTTGCAGAGGGATATCATATAGAGTGAATTTATGCCTCTATTGATGAAGTTCTTAGAGAGAACCTGTCAAGTCTGACAGAACTCACCACGACTCTACACCCTTGGAAAACACCCCGCGGATTTGGCGAATATAAACCTCGCAGATTCCTTGTTTTGAACAGGGCTTTGCGGCTTTTTTCAAAGGAAGAAAACATGAGTATGCGTAGTTTTAAAACTGCAAAAGGAACCGAGCTACCTCTGTTGAATCTTCGAGGAAAAGAGTACCTCGAGGTGAAATACCGTTTGGTGTGGTTCCGTGAAGATCATTCTGATTGGTCTATCGAGACTGAGCTTGTTTCTGTCACGGATGTTTCGGCTTATGCAAAGGCCACAATCCGTGACGACAAGGGAAGAATCATTGCGACGTCTCATAAGTTTGAAAGCATTCAAGGCTTTCCAGATTTTATTGAAAAAGCCGAGACCGGTGCCATTGGCCGGGCTTTGGCGTTGATTGGTTATGGTACTCAGTTTTGTGCAGATGAGTTGGACGAAGGCAAACGTATTGTCGATTCTCCGGCAACGCCTGCTCGGGTTCAACGTGCTCCTTTCCCTAATGACCGCGTGGCAAAACCCACGGCCTCCCAGGAAGAGCCATCTGAAGCTGAAGAAGGGGAAGGTGAAGAAACCGCAGCAAGTCCCGAGACTGGTGAACCGGGAGAATATCTCGTCACTTTCGGACGTAAGTACAAAGGCAAGAAGCTTCGTGAAATACCAAAACCTGAGATTGAGAGTTATATCAAGTGGCTTGAAGCCAGCGCTGACAAACAGGGAACTCCTGTGTCACGCCAGGTGCAGTATTTGAAAGATGCTTATCGCCGTATGTATGAGGCTGAAACTTCGCCGCATTAAAGTAGGTGAGCTTTATGGCTCAATTACCCCTTTCTCGCAGCGCCCCTCCGTATGAGACCGGCTCCTCGCCTTCTGAGGACAGCCGGTCTCTTTTTTCTGACCTAGAGCACGGAGTCGTCATTGGCAGTATCGAGCGCGTGGTTCTCTATAACGAAAGTACCGGGCAGTGTTTGCTAGATGTGAAAGTTGAAAGTCTCAAAGCGCATGTCATGGTGACGGGCTATGCCTCTTCTGTCTATCCAGGACAAAGTATCTACGCCGAAGTTAAAGATCGTGGAGATCGTATTGAAAGACCCTATATCGCGGACCGCTTGGATATTAAACCTCCGAATACTGAGCGAACTCTTAGAAAGTTTTTAAAATCGGAAGCTATGTCGGGCTTGAGCAAAAACGTCGCAAAAGCTCTGGCCGAAACTTTTCCAGAAAATTTTTTCGCTATTCTAGAAATGGATCCCGCGCGTTTAAGCGAAGCATCTGGAGTTGGCCAAAAAAGACAGATGCAGATCATCGAAGCTTGGGAAAAATACAAGACACTGACAGATTTTCGACGTTTTCTTTTCGAAGAGGCCTTGCCCTTAGAATGGGCCAAGACGTTGTGGACTTTTTACGGTCTTGAGAGTCAAAGCCGCTTTGCAGAGCGCCCCTACGCGGTGGCTCGCGATCACACTTTGAATTTTGATTTAGTCGATGGATATGCCCTTAGAAAAGGCTTTCCACGGGATTCGGAAGAGCGAGTGCAGGGGGCTTTGCATGATCTTTTACAAAACTACTACAGACAAGGTCACTGTGCATACCCAGAATCAAAACTTTTGGAAGAAGCTCAGAAAAAACTAGGTGTGCCTGTCGAGATGATGGAAAACGCTCTTGAAATTGAGCTCGTGGAAAATAGATTTGTCGAAGATAAAATCGGAGAGACCACCTGCATTTATCTTCACGACATCTGGCGCATGGAAAGAGCCGTCGCAAAAAGGCTGCTCAGCTTTAAAGATAAAGAGCCTCCATGGGGCTGGTTTAATATCGAAAAACTTCTTACGTGGACACAGAATCTTCTCGCAATTCACCTGGCGCCACTTCAAAAAGAGGCCGTTGATATTGCCCTGTCGTCCTCGCTGACCGTAATAACCGGGGGGCCTGGTACGGGCAAAACGACATTGGTGAAATCCTTAACCGCGATTCTGCAAACACAGTTTTTGAAATTCGCACTGTGTTCGCCAACGGGACGGGCGGCAAAACGTCTTGAAGAAACTACCGGTCATCCAGCGCAGACTATTCATCGTCTGTTGAAAATGAATGCTTTAACTGGTGAGTTCACATTTAATCGCGAGAATCCTTTGGAAGTCGACTTGGTGCTTGTCGACGAAGTTTCAATGGTAGATCTGTCGTTGATGTATCATTTGCTAGAGGCCTTGCCTGATCACTGTGCTTTGATTTTGGTGGGGGACGCAGATCAGATTCCTCCTGTTGGGGCTGGAAACATTTTGCAAAGTATGATCGAATCCAAGCAATTTCCTGTTGTAAGGTTGAAAGAAATATTCCGTCAAAGCGAATCAAGCCTGATTAAAATCAATGCCCATAGAATTAACTCAGGACAAATGCCACTGAAAGCCGAACACACAAAAACAGATTTTCACTATCTGCCTGTGCATGGCGTGGATCAGGCAAAGGCGATGATCTTTGATCTAGCGACAAGGGTCATTCCCAAAGAGTACGGCATCACGGATTTGCGGGATGTGCAGATCTTGGTGCCGTTAAATGCAGGGGTTTTAGGAACACAACAACTGAATCTGGAGCTGCAACAAAGTTTTGCCGGAGAGGCTTTGGGTAAAACTCAGATTTTGGGGCCAGAGCATAACTTCACTCGTGGTGACAAGGTCATGGTCATAAAGAACGACTACATTAAAAATGTTTTTAATGGCGACGTCGGTTTTATCCGTCAGATTGATCATCCGAATCAGTTCTTAGATATCGAGTTTGATGATCGCACCCTACGATTTGGGTTTGATGAACTAAATCGCTTAAGCCTCGCCTATGCGATTTCTATTCATAAATCCCAGGGATCTGAATATCGGGCAGTCATTGTGGTAATCACTGCAGAGCATTTGCCGCTAGCACAAAGGCATCTTATCTATACGGCGGTAACTCGAGGGAAAGAGCACGTGTTTTTAGTGGCAGAGCCAGGAGCTTTACAAGCCGCGATTCTTTCAGATGAAAATAATCAGCGCTGGCAAAAGCTAACAGAGCTTTTACAAGCTAAGAGTTAACACAGATCCACGTGACTTCGTGTTTATTGTGACAAAGATGAATGATACGAGAGTTTGGAATTTCCAGGAATCTTTCCATTGTTTCCCAATCAGTATCACCCTGAAATTTAATTGTGCAGACAAAATTTTTGCATAGACCGCTAGCACGCCATTCTTGGACAAGCTCTAGTAAGCGAGGCGGGTAGCAAATAATATCCGAGAATAACCAGTCAATTTTACCAATATCCTCTGGCTTCAGAACGAACGCATCTTTTTTGCGGTACTCAATATTTGGCAGCTTCGCAATTTTTGGATCCAGTGGTGCTTTGTCGACGCTGATGACTTTGGCTCCGCTTTGTTGCAGAACCCAGGTCCAGCCGCCAGGGCAGCTTCCCAGATCCATGCATAGAGATCCTTTGGCAGGGACTAAGCCATGCACCGTCAGAAGCTCCCACAGTTTTAAATAAGCACGAGATGGCGGAGTCTCTTTATCCTCTTGAAATTGAATATCGCCTAAAGGAAAGGGACTTGATGTTTTAGCAGCGACCAGGATTTTATTTTTTTCAAGCATTGTCCACGCACCCATAGGTTGGGTAGGGACTTCGCCCATGAATTTGAGTGGTGGCACTTTAAATTTCGGCAGTTGTTCTTGGACCAACTGAGCACGGCGGTGATGATCAAAAGAATACAGAGCCCACCACTTGCCACGGGATTTGAGCTCTTTAACGGCATCGCCGATGGATTGAACCTCAAGAATTTCGCAATCGTACCAAATATGTTGTGCCCAGATAGGCTTCTGGAGAGTGTCGGAAACAAAAAGGCGATCTGAGACCGCCTTTTTGTTTTTAAGCTCTATTTCAAGCTCTTTACTGAAATTTTCAAAAGCTAGATAAGCAAACACAACTAAGCAGCGTGCTTCTTTTGAGCAGGGTTCAGAAGACCTTTACCAGACAAGCAAGTAAAGCAGTCGCCCCAGAACTTCTCTTTAAGTTTGATTTCAGCAGGACCAAATTTGATTTTTGGGAAATCCGTTTTTTCAGCATGGTCGCAGAACTTAGCTTCATCACAAGCACGAACCACTTTCATCAACATATTGAAGTGGACATCTGTGAATGTTTTGTTATCAACCAACATTTTTCTGAGTCCGGCCTCTGGAGTGTTTGTGAGGAAGTCAAAAAGACCTGGGACGTCATATTGAAGGTTAAAACCCATAGTTAATACCCCTTTGTTAGGATTGTTCACGTCTTACTTATCGGAGTTCCTTAGAGTTTTTTGAGTTTTAAAAAGAGACAAGGCGCGAAGATGGAACAGAACAAGATCGGGCCTAAGTCTAGTTCTAGGCCATAGCCCCTTCAGACCTGCGACCTAAATCCGATCTAGTCGGTATGAAAACACTCATCTTATGTCTTGCTCTTTTGTTATCTCAAGCGGCCAATGCGGTCTCAGACGATGTCTTTTATAAGATTGCATACCCTGTTGGACTCAACGTGGACGAACGTTATAGCAGCTCACGCGAGTTGATACCACGCCGAAGCCAGTCTGGGTCTCATTCAACAGATTCTTGTGATGAATCTTTAGATGGCCGTGATCGTTTTGCAGAACGCATCGCCTATGCAGTTGAAGTAAAGAGCAAGCGCAGCCGTGCACAACTTGAATACGTTGCACCTTACTATGGTCTTTCGAAGGATATTAGGACCTACACACCAAATGGTTTTTTAAGCCACCCGATGTGTCCTGTTAGCAAAGCGAGTTTGAAAACGACTTTGGGTTCGAAGTATGTTCCGGCGTCAAAGACTGTCGAGAAAGCCAACGTCTTTGTTAGTCGCATGAACAGATACAGAAGCGAAGCTATGGCTGGAAATAAAGACAGCTTACTTCAGGCTCGTAAACTTTGGAGCAAGTTCATGATGTGTTTAGCGTACACCGAGTCTTTGACGTCTGCGGATAGTACAAAGTCTTCGCAGGTTGCAAAGAAGTACGCACCAAGCAGCTATCGTCGCCCGGCAGGGGTCAAGTTCTATGAAGACCCTTATCAATCACCCGAGAGCCGTTTGAATATTGGTCTTTTTCAATTTACGCCAAATTCGGCGGGCAATGTGCAAGCTTGTATCCGTGGTTGGAATGCCACGTTCCCAGCCTGCAGGGTCAGTGAATCTGCAAGCTCTTCAACAATGATTCGTATTTTAGGAAGCTCGCTGCAAACGTTTAATGCTTTTTGCGCAGCTTCAAAAGTGACAGATATGTTTGCGGTGCAGATCAATACTCGTAATACGGTGAACACTCATCCTGCCAATGTGAAAACGAATGGCAGCTTAAAAGCGCCGGCAGATCGTTGCGTGAGCCTGCATATGAGCAGCGGAAAAAGCTACAATCACTTCGGTCCGTTTCAAAATACGACGGGCGAGAACCTCGATGATTTGCTGACGTGTGCTTTGTCCCCTTAAGTAATATGAGGCGGGGAATCATAGATGGCCACTACTAAAGTAGGAAGCTTTTTTTTGGCCTTTGCGAAACACTGTCCCGAGATGCCTCTTCATAGTGGCCGCGAAACTTAATAAACTCGCTCTTTTCGTCACTTGTCAAAATGAAGACCTGGCTTCATAATGGGGTTATGAAAACTCTAGATCAATGGCTTCAGCTATACTCCGTCAGTCATCAAAACCGCACTAATCAACTCATTCATAAAGTTTGTGTGCCCGCGATTTTCTTTAGCTTGTTTGGAATGATATGGGGAATTCAATTTGGCGAAGTCCGCTTAGCTTGGATTATCGCGATTCTCGGAATGGCTTTCTACATAAGATTAGGTGTCAAAAGCAGTCTCTTGATGTTGTTTCAATTGGCACTAACCTTTGTCATTCTTCATAACTGGTCTCAGCGAACAGAATCACTGTTTTTGCCAAATCTAGGTATTTTTGTTGTCGCATGGATCGGTCAATTCATTGGCCATAAAATCGAAGGCGCAAAACCTTCCTTCTTTGAAGATCTGCAGTTTCTTTTAGTGGGCCCTCTTTGGGTTTTCAGAGTTCTTCTAAAAAAATAAAATCGTAATATCGTAAAGGTTCCTTCCAGGTTCTCACATAGAAGTTGGTTATAACTAAACCATTCAAGGGAGGACTTTATGTTCACAAAAACGATTGCGACCTCACTGGCCGTGGTGAGCTTATTCGCTTCAATTTCAATGGCACAAGAAGAGACTCAAACACAAACAATGGCGGCTCCAAAGCCAAGCTCAATGAACGTGAACGATCCAGTTGGATGGTTCCCCTTCATCGGTCTATCTGGTGGTTATATGTCGCCTGATGATGTCCTACTCACTGAGGGTGTCCCAGGGGATATCAAGATTATTGGTTCGCACTTTGGCGAAAGCCGTCACAGTATTTGGGATGTCGGTTTGGGCTTTATGGGCACAAGCTTCACTCAAAAAAGTACAACTGAGAACAACTTCATTTCCGGAGGTCTTGCAGAGTTAGCTTGGCGCTATAACTCGACAGGCCGTTGGCAAATTGGTCCTATCGTGAATACTTACATTGGTGGTGGTGAGCGTTTCGGTTCTTCAGATCCAAATCTAACTACCTTTGCAGGTTTGCAATTGGTGAAAGAGTTTGCGGTAAAAAACACCAGCATGTTCCGTATCGGTTTGAAAGGTCTTGCCGACTTGAGTATTCCTGACGGCGACATTTCAACTGTGATGCTGGATCTGCAATGGGGCTTTGGCGGAGAACAAAAAGGTCCTGACGTTGCACAGACTGAAGACACAATGAATACGGGTGATACCACAAGCTCATTGGCCGAGACAGCTCCCGAGTCTGACATGGCAGAGAGTGCTCGTGCGGCGGCGGCAGCTACTGGTGCGACAATGGGAATCAATGCACGTCGTGTGATCGAAACAGATCCAACAAACAACGCGCTTCTCTTTAGAAACGATGCTCGTATGCACTTTGATACAGGCAGCGCGACTCTAACAGGAGTTAACGCGGACTTTGTTGAATCACTAGGTCGTACACTTTCAGAACGTTCTGACTTGTTCGACAAAGTAGAGGTAATTGGTTACGCCGACCAAACAGGTTCGCGCCAAATCAATACCCAGGTTTCAAGATCAAGAGCAAATTCTGTAGCAAACAGTCTAACTGCTGGTGGATTGCCAAAAGCTAAGGTCCAATCAAGCTGGAAAGGCTCTTCAGACCTCTTGTATCAATCATTATTGCCAGAAGATATGCAGCAAAATCGTCGCGTGGACATTAAGTTCCATGGCGTGAAAGACCAAGCTGCCCTTGAACAACTTCTTTCAGGCCTCTAAGAACTTAGAGAGTTTGTAAGAACCGGATAAGAGCTTTTTTCTGCTGATGCGAAAGAAGCTCTTTTCCGTTTTCCAAAAAGATGTCTTCATCATGCCCTTGATTACCCATGCCGGCTTTACGTGTATCATAGAGGTGCTTCGTCACTTTCCACGATGCCGGTGTTTTTGCTCCTAGAGGATAGCCATTGCAATCAGCATCGAAGTCTTTTTCTTTATCCAAAGCTTCACCTGAATAGTAAAAGACAGGGCGATTTTTTGCGGGCGTTAGGACCGCGCAAAGGCTCGGCACCGAATTATTATGGAAATAGGGCCAGCGTGCCCATATTCCGACAAGTGGCGGGGGCACATAGCCGGTCTGCACTTGAATCACAATCCCATTGTTCTGAGAAATCGCCAGACGGTTTAGTTGCTCGAGTGACTTCATTCCGCGATAGCGATAAGGGTCCGTTCCTACATCTTCAACACGAGTCTGAGTTTTGTAGCGGACAACCGTGGTCTTTAGTTTTTCCACTGATGATAGCTGATTAGCGTTTGGCAAATTCCAGGCTTTTTCATAGTGGCCGTGGCAGCGCGCACAGGTTTTGTTAAATACCTGTTCGCCATCTTTTGCCAAGCTCAGATCGATTTTTTCAGCAGGGAAAAAATCAGTAAAGAGCGGAGCTTCTGAAGAAAACACAGCGGTGGTGATCTCTTGCAGAGTTTTCTCGTTGCTACGAAGCCAATCATCTAAATCGTACAAGTCGGCACCGCGGCCGATTTCATTCCAAAGAATGTTTGTCAAAATCGGATTTCCGCTGATCACGGACCCATCCGACAACCACCGATTTTTATATTTCACATTCCACCATACTGCAGGTTTTGAATCTGCAGGGTTGCGATCTAAAATCGGATCTGGACGAGGGGTTCTAGAAAGCTGATCGCTGAACGTAGCCCAAGGATCTTGATTACGATGGTTCAACGAAAGACTGACTTGCGCTAACGACGTATCGAGTCCCAATGCGACGGGTTTTTTAAGTCCCAGGGACTTCATATTTTCTTTCAGTTGCCTCATCATCTGTGTTTCGCCATCAGTCGCTTTGGTATAAAACTGAAAGACTGCCGGAGAGATATTTTTTGCAGCTTCTTTTGCATTGATGAAAAATTCGTTCGCCGTTGGAAAACGATTGGTCATTCCCAAAACTGTTTTGCCAAAAAGGTTCGAAGAGTGGCAGGTCGCGCAGCTAAAAGTAAAACCCACGCCGTGAGAACTTTCAATTAGCCCCAAACCCATACGGTGATTCGGGCGGACTCCCTCAGGATAGGGAACGGAATATACACCCTGATCTGTCGGTGCCGGGTAGGGATGCAGTCCCAATTCTTTTAAAACATCATCCATGCTGTGATAGCCAGAGATGCCCCGCAGAATAGAGTTTAAAAAATCACGCAAAGGATTTTTGGAAGTGTCTTCGATCAAGCGACGTGTGGGCTCGTAGGGCGGAAGCATACCCGTGATTTCGACGGGATAGATTTGTGCGTGGATTTTCCCAGCGTTGCGGAAGATTTTAAAATCGCCACCAGAGAGGTCATAAGGATTGGGTCTTCCGCCAACGGGCACAGGAACACCTGCAGTCCAATCCGGGTTTGTAGTGGCTTGTGCGTGCAGTCCCGCAAAAAGAAAAAGCCCGGCTACAAAAAGCTTCATCCTAAAACTCCTCGTTGATTGAGGTCTTTAGAATATGCCGTACCGGGCTTACTACAGAACTAGTCTGTGGAGTTTATGGACTTAGGTCCTACTCAAGCGTGTAAACGTAGAATTTAAAACTGTCTTTATTTTTAGAAGCACTCACAGCACGTTGCAAACATGCTTTCGCGCCTGCAAAGTCTTTTTTGCCAGTGTGACTAGAGAACAATACAAGCACTACAGAATTTTGGACGCTTGCCTCAACAGTGCAATCAGCATCCATAACGGCCAAAAGTGATTGTGTGCCTGCAGTAAAATCAAGAGCGGTTTTAGCAGTGCTGAATTTGCAGCTGAAAAGATTAGAGTCCATATCGTCTGCAGGGACTTGATCCACGCAAGCTTGGTAGACATTGTCGATGCTACGCTCAACTGCGATCATGTTTGCGATTTTGCGGTCTGCAGCTTGTGCATTCACTGCAAGAGTCAAAGAAAGAGCCAAAAAACTAAGTGCAAATTTCATCTGATATCTCCTTGATGTAAGACTAGAGGCTAGAATTCTTTATCAAGGACGGATAGCAATAAGGCACTGCAGAATAATAAAGCTTATGGAAACAATGGGAACAGAGAGGGCTTAAATAGCGGAATTTCCTCCCGACACGAGTCGCCGGGAGGTTCATACATGGACTTTTAAGGATCGTATTGGTCGTGGCCGTCTTGCTTATGGTCTTTGATTTGACGGTAAATCGCTTTGGCAGCGGCGTTGTCATTGTCTGTGAAAGCCTGAGCCAGC
Source organism: Bdellovibrio sp. HCB337 (assembly GCF_047302465.1). Lineage (GTDB taxonomy): Bacteria > Bdellovibrionota > Bdellovibrionia > Bdellovibrionales > Bdellovibrionaceae > JACMRP01. Next base: position 978,416 of record NZ_CP178621.1, read on the forward strand.
TGATTTATGAGATCAATCGATTGCTGGATGGCATCTTGGTAGCCTTTAAAAGCTTCCGCACGTTTCGCCTCTGGCATTTCTTGCAAGTGAGTCGGCACCTGTTCTTTTGTGATTTTCATGATTTCAGCCATTTGTAACGCCGCCGCTGCATTTTCAGCATTTTTAGAAGCGTCAGTGAGGCTGCCACCAATTGCCTTAAAGATTTTTTCTGCATCTTTCATATTGTCTTCAAGGCTGCGCTCTTCGGCGAAGCTTGAAAAAGCAGTTAAAGAAAGAGTCATCAGTGTTAACGCAAAAAACTTACGCATAGGGAAGCTCCTTTTATAGTTTTTTATGGGCTCGCATAACGAGGTGATCTAGTTCAAGACGCTTTTCGTTGGCTTCAGTGAAGTTTCTTTCGGCCGCAGGTTGAGCCAACAAAGCTTTAAACATGTCTCGGTACTGACCTAAGCCATCTTTGTAATCCGTCATGAAATAGATGTAGTCATCAACGTATTCCGCTTTTTCTTTCTCATCAGTTATGAATACCAATTTCGATGGAAGGACATCGCCCGTTGGATCTTTAAGAACTTGATCAGCACAATCGATGGCCATGCCAAGTTTCGTGATTGCAGTATTGATGTCAGCATCGGTGACTTTTTCAACGGGGTTTGCAGCTCTAACACAAAGGTAGTCCGCTTCCATAACAAATTTGCCGAAGTTTCTCATCACACGGTTCACCGTGAGGTGGGTCTCTTTAGCTCCTAGTGGGCATTCCGCCAAAGCCGCTAAAGGTAGAAACGCCAATACGAAAATGAAACTGATTTTAGTCATTGTATCTTCCCCCCAAACACCATTCTAGTAGTCTAAGCCTCTGTGAAATGTCATGAGTTTTGGTCTATCCCATTGCTAAATGAAAGCCAATTGCAAGCCCTGGAAATATTTATATTTTTTCACGCAATTGGGTCCGCATTTTTTAAAGAATCCCCTTTTTACTCGCGACTGAATGTGTATATATTCGGTCCAACGCAGTGGAGGGCTCATGTTGCGTCGATTTCTATATTTGGCTTTGGGATTGTGGCTGCTGACAGCCTGTAATTCCTATGTCTCCAAAAAAGCCCCTGTTTCTGAGGAAACCGTCACTCCAGCTTCTATCAGCTATCAATTTGTAAATACCAAGGTTCTGGCTCCTCGCTGTATTGAATGTCATAGCGCTTCTGGTGGCGATGATGGGGACGTGAATCTAGAAACTTATGAAAACGTCGTTTCCCATTTGCCTGAAATTGCAGAGACCGTTTTTATCGACGAAAGCATGCCGCCTAAAAAAGCCGGTGGTCCTTTGGGCGCCTATGAGAAGAGCGTGCTTCGCATGTGGATTGATGCTGGTGCCCCTCGTGAGGCCGGAGCTGCCCCAGCACCAGTTCCGACGCCAACCCCGGATCCAGAAACACCACCACCTCCAGGGCCACCAGAAGGCACGCCACCACCACAACCAACACCTCTGCCGACTCCGGAGTTTGTCGACCCAACTTGGCAGGATATTTCTAAGAAAATTTTCGAACCAAAATGTATCAGCTGCCATAAGCCCGGCGAAAAAGCCGAGGAGTATCCTTTGTCAGACATGGCTTACGTTGTGAATCCTGCAAACTTAATGGTTGTTGCGGGAAACCCAGAAGACAGTGAGCTTTATATCTCTGTCACTCGTCAGGATAAGCGGGTCATGCCGCCGCCAAAAACCGGAGTGACACTGAGCCCTCAAGAGATCGATGCAATTCGAATTTGGATTTTAAATGGAGCAAAGGACTAAAATGAAAATAGCTGCTGTGATTTTTGCAACAGGAATTCTGACAACGACTCTAGCAATGACTAGCGCTCAAGCGGCCGTTCTACAAACTAACAAGAGTGAAGTTGAATTCTTGGCCATTGGAAAACCAAGCGCGATTAAAATCCGCGGCAAAGGCCAAGATCTCAAAAGCCAGATTCAAGTGAAAGAAAAGCAACTGAGCGGAAGTTTTGTTTTCAATTTGGATTCTTTAGATACCGGCATTGAACTTCGTACTAATCACATGAAGGAAAAGTATCTTGAAACCGGAAAGTTCAAATATGCAGAAGTGATTCTAAAGCCAGTGGCTTTGGCTCAAGATCCATGCAAAGAATCGATGACAGCAGAGAAAGTTGCATTTGAAGGAACTCTGAAGCTTCATGGCATTGATAAGCCTGTTAAAGGCGAGTTCGACCTAAAAGCCGATAAAGGGCAGGGAAAATCTAAAATTCGTTTTGATCTTAATATCACGGATTACCAAATTGAAATTCCAGTTTATATGGGAATCAAAGTTGCCGACAAAGTTGAAAACAGTGTAGATCTGGAATGGACATGCGTTCAGTAATTGCCTCTTTCTTTCTTCTGAGCTTTTTAAGCTCGTCTGCGGCCTTTGCTTTTCCTGAAATGATTCGCATGGGCTATCCGAATTGTACTTCGTGCCACGTCTCTCCGAGTGGTGGTGGTTTGATGACGGACTATGGCCGCTCTATCGCTGCAGAGGCCTTAAGTACTTGGGCTTACCCAAAGGAAGAGCTTCCAGGACATGGGTATTTGCCGGAACCTCCCGCGTGGCTTAAAATCGGCGGCGATGTTCGCGTGATTCAAACTTATATCGATAATGCTCAAGCGACTGCTAAAAGTTTTTTCTTAATGCAATCGGACCTGGAACTTGGATTTAATTTCGGCAGATTCTGGTATGTGCAGGATCTGGGAATTCAAGGGGGCCCTGAGCGTGCGCCAAATCGGGGCGAGTTCGTAGCTCATCGTTATTATGCACTCTATAATTTGAATGATGAGTCTTATGTGCGTGCCGGGAAGTATTTGTTGCCTTACGGTTTGAACATTCCTGATCACACGTCTTTTATCCGCAGAAACTTAGGTTTTGATCAAGGGCAAGAGACCTACAACCTAGATATCGGCATGATTGGCGAGGTTTGGAATTCGATTTTGGCGATCAGCTTTGGTCGTAAAGAAGATCCCGTAGATTTAGAAAAAGGCGCTTCGTTGCAAGTGGGTTACAACCACGGCGACACTCATAAAATCATGGGAAGTCTTGCCTATCTTAAAAAGGAAGACGTCTCTTCTAGAATTTTATTAGGGCCACAAATTATTTGGGGCTTTAACTCAAAGCTCGTGTTCTTGGGTGAGTACGACTATCAAGAGAAAACTTTAGAAGGCGCTACAAAGACTGTGCAAAAAGGTGCTGTGACTTACAGTCGCCTTCAGTATGAGGTCAAAAAAGGTGTAAACCCTTATCTTTTGCATCAGCTATCGTATTTGGATTTTACGCAATTGCGAACGAGAACAAACAGTGTTGGCGCTGGAGTTCTTTGGTATCCGCGTCCGCATTTAGAGCTCACGACAGAAGTTGATTACAGCGAAACAGCCCAGATCAATGCCTACAACACAGTAGGGTGGATCTTAGGCCATTACTATTTCTAGAAGCTAGTTTTATTGTCTAATTTGTCCGGTGCCGTCGATGATCCAGCGGGGACTTGTCAGTTCCCGCAAGCCGACAGGACCACGGACATGGAGCTTTTGAGTACTGATGCCAAGCTCACCACCAAGACCGAACTCAAACCCATCTGTAAAACGGGTTGAAGCATTCCAATATACGGCTGCTGCATCAACCTCTTGCTGAAACACGCGGGCTTTCTTTTCGGAACTCGTGACGATGGCTTCCGAATGTTTAGAGCCGTGCTTTTCAATATGAGTGAGAGCTTCGTCCAAACTCTTAACTACTCGGCAATTCATAATCAGATCTAGATACTCGGTATCCCAGTCTTCATTGTCGGCCAAAGTAACCAATGGGTTCTTGCCGAGAATTTCAAAAGAAGTAAGATCTGTGTGCCATTTAAGTTTTTTACTTTCAGTCGCTTGATTCAGCATTGGTAAAAACTTGGCGGCTACTTTTTCATGAACTAATACCGTTTCTAAAGCATTACAGACACCAGGACGTTGAGTCTTCGCATTCGTCACGATATTTACGGCCATTGCTAAATCCGCATCTTCATCGATATACGTGTGGCACAGGCCACGATCATTTTTAATAATCGGCATAAGCGCGGTTCTTTGGACAAAGTCGATAAGTTTCTCGCCACCACGAGGTACGACGATATCGATATAATCTTTGCGCTTTAAAAGAGCTTCCACCAAAGAGCGATCATAGTCTTCAAGGCCATGGAAAGGAACTTGGGTAAAACCACTCGCTTGCAGGCTTTGATGCATAAGTTTGTATATCGCAGCCGCCGTGTGACGGGACTCTGATCCTCCACGAAGCAAGATCACATTGCCGGATTTAAACGCCAAAGAAAAAGCTTCGAGGATCACATTCGGACGAGACTCGAAGATCATAAAAATCACACCAAGGGGCGCGCGGATTTTTTGCAGATTTAAACCATTCTTCAGAGTTCTTTGCTCGATCATTTCACCGACTGGATCTGGTAGAGCCGCCACTTGGCGAAGACTCTCCATCATGCCTTCCAGGCGCTGGGGATTCAGAGTCAGACGATCACGAAAAGCAGGGGCGGTGTCTGCGGAAAGGGCTGCAAGATCTTTTTGATTAGCATCTAAAACAGTTTGAGAATTTTTACCAAGATCTTCTGCTAACTTTAAAAGAGCTGCATTTTTTTGAACCGCAGGAATTTTTCTTTGAGCTCTTGCAGACTCACGCAGAGTCTGAAGCATTTGTTCATTTTTTGGATCCATATCGACCTCCCACTTGGGTCCCGATCACTTCGCCTTTGGCAATTTGGATCAAGTTGCTTGGCAAATCTCCTCGCACAAGATGAGTGACGATCCCGTGCTGATGGGCGTTGTCAGCGGCTAACAATTTCGAATACATTCCACCGGTTCCCACTTTAGAGACCGCTTTGCGATCGGCAAGCGCGTATTCGGCTTTACTAATGCGGGGACAATAAGAAATCAAATGAGCTTTCGGATTCTTGTTCGGATCCGAATCATAAAGACCATCTACATCCGTCATCAGAACTAAACGCTCTGCCTTCATCATGATCGCAACCTTTGAAGCAAGCGAGTCATTGTCACCGAAACGAATCTCTTCAGTCGCAACGGCATCGTTTTCATTCAGGATAGGAATTACTTTCCACAAAAGGAGTTCATTCAATGTGTTCTGAAGATTTTTTCTGCGAGTTGCATTTTTCATATCTCCGGCAGTCAGCAAAACTTGCGACCCTAGAAGACTGGAAGCTTGCAGAGCCAGATTGTATTGATCCATCACCAGCGGCTGACCGATCGCGCTCAGAGCTTGCTTTTGCGGAAGGCTGCGCTTTGGTTTTTTGAAGTTTGTTCGTGAAACGGCCCAGGCAATGGCGCCCGATGTGACCCAGATCACTTCAATGCCATGTTTCTTGCGAAGAAGAGCTACTTGTTGCATCCATGCGCGCATCAGGAGGGGGCCTCCGTCGCACACCATCTTACTGCCGGCTTTTACAACCCAGCGGCGAAGTTTTGCCATAGAAAATACCTCTCTTAGAGTCTAGAGCTGCAAAGAAGGACCAGCAAACAAAAAGAGACTTCTACGGCCTGCCACTAAGTCTGGGTTTTTAGCAGGACTTATAGGGAGCCCTCTTCATTCACAGACCTTTTCGATCAGAATCTAATCCCTTCCCAGCCCTTGTTAAAAAATTTTATTCAAATATCTGTTTATTGGCCTCAGAGTGAAAGAATCTAGGTATTGGCAGCAGTGGAGCGCGCACATGAAAACATTGTTTTTATTTTTGACCACTTCGTTGTTCCTTCAAATTACTAATGCTCAAGAAAAACCTTCACAAAGAGGCGAGATTCGCTTCGGAGCTCTGCCAAGTATTCAAAGCTACAGTCTTAGCGGTACCGGATTTCAGGCTTCTAATGGCTCTTCTTCTGGCAACGGGACTTCTGTCGGTTTGACGTGGATGCGAGAACTTTCGGCGATCACGCTGGATTACCAAAATCTTCTCTATGCGGTGACTCCTCCTTCGGATTTAACACCTACCAAGATCGACAGTCGCTTCACGCGAGGGATTTTGGCATACGAAAGACTTCGCACAAAACAAGATTCCTCCAGAATTTTTAACTACTTTGTGGCACTTGAATACCGTGACCACAAGGCAGACACCACGACACCGAATGTGTTTATGCCCACCCGTACCGAGGGTGGTGTAACAGTAGGGCTTACCTATTCGAAGCAGCTAGATGAGATCTTTCAACTATCTGCCAATGCGGGACTTTTTATTCCTCTTTTTATGAATGAAGCCAGTGATAAAACCGGCTACTACAAAACCAGCATCAATCCGGACATTGGCTTTCGCTTCGTTTATCACGTGAACCACTTTATTGATTTTTCTGTCGGTGCTCAGGTTTTTTATTCACAAATTATATATACCGGAACTGGCGAGCGCGGAGTGACCGACGCCAAAGAGAGTTCGACGAATGTCATCGCTCCGGTAGAGCTTAGATTTAAGTTTTAATTTCGACTCTAGGATGGAGTTTTATGAAACTGAAAATTGCCGCAAGTTTATTTTTGTCGCTTTGGGCTCTGAGTGCTTGCGATAGTAAAAACTCTGTTGAAGGTGTTACCCAAACTCCTATGGAGACAGAGCCTACAATCACAGACGTAAAAAAAGTTGTCAGCGTTGGAGCTGGACTGAATTTTAACGCCATGACGGGGTCTTGGTCTGAAATGGCTATCAACCCTCTGACTCACGCACCAGCAGTTGTCTATTATGATCGCTCGGCCTTGGTTTCACCGGTGGCGGGCGCGTTAAAGTTTGCTTCGATGGATGCTGTTGGCAATTGGGAAATCGAAGTTATTGATGCTAATGCCGGAACCGCTGCACAAGCTTGCGGTGGTGGTGCAACTTCTGCAAACTGTATTGGCGCCCCAAACGTCGCGGTGCCGACGGCCTCTCAAGCGCAAATGTTTGATGTGAAGTTTTTAAACGAAACTACAGCAGCACGACCAGTAATCGCCTATGTGTATGGCACAGGTGGAGCAGCGTCTTCATCTTCAGGCAAATCTATTCGTCTTGCTGAAAAATCGACAAGTGGTACGTGGACCATCTCGACGGCGGTTCTTGGAACTCAAATTATGGCACTGACGACAAGCAGTGTTGGACCGCAGCTTGCGACCTTAGAGTATCCGATAAAGGGCCTTCGTATGCTTGTGGATGATAGCAATCGCATTCACTTGTATTTTGGTATCTATGCGGCGACGGCAAACAACAGTGCTTACGCCTATACAATGAGAAAAACCGATGGCACATGGACCACTCCAGTTACGATCACAGCTCCTACTGCACCAACGACAGCTCTGACCTTTGTTAGTGGGGCGCCTACTTATGTTGCAGGCACGGGGATGAGTCAATCCGGAGCTGCTTGGTGTAAGTATAATACCGGCGGCAGTTCTGCAGATGGCGTAGGTGCTTTAATTTCTTTAGCGACCGTGGATAATGTGCCAGCGGCATCTACGCAAGGATTCATTTTGCGTTGTGCAACTTCGAATAGCGATGGATCTTGCGCCACTTGGCAGGGGTTGGATTTTCACGCAGGTTGTGGTGGAGCTTGTATCACGACGACACCTGCAATGACAGCCGCAGCTGGAAATGCTTTTTCGCGTTCGGACCTTACAGTAGATCCCGTGACAGGAAATATTTTCCTAAGTGCATTTTACGCAGCACCTTCGTTAACCTCGCCAATAACAGCAGCGACAGGGATTCTTTCAACACAATCTCCAGCAGCATGTGATGCCGGTCTATCGACAACGGCATGGGCTACCGTGCGCGGATACCCAGCAGCAGCACAAGGAACATTGGGCTTAAGAGTCGCAGCAGACGGAACTAATTTCTATCTATCCTCTTTAGTCGCGGCGACCGGAACCAGTTTGGTATTGAACAAACAAACGTCGGCTTTAGCAGCTAACTGGAATACCTCACCAGATCAGATTACGGTGGAAGCAACTACCAATACCATCGGTGGCGGTTTTATATATGACATCACGACGTCAGTGCTTTGGGGTTCTTACGGCGCATTGACTGCTGCAGCTGCGGGTGTGACGGGGCAAGATCTAAAAGTCTTTAATCTTTATGGCAGTGACATTGCAACGACCGGTACTGTCAGCTTAGCTCACGTAGATCAAACCAACTTTGTCACTCAAAGCACAGCAGTCCCTATGTTGGATGCGACGATCGCTCCGAATGGCACTGTGGGATACGTGTACTTCTATCAGGAACCCGGTGCTGCTCCAGGTGTGAATTCCCATTTGTATTATGGAGTTCGCGGCGGGACGGTGCTTGCGCCGGCCTTTGGCGAAAAAATCATTGCGAGCGCGACTCAAGGTCTGACGACGTTCACGAACGGAGCCTATCCTTCACTGACTTACGATGCGAACAGCAATCCTTTGGTTTCTTATTTAGATAACGGAACTGCAGCCAACATGGGATATCTTATGGTGGCTCGATCAAATAACGGCGGGACTAGTTTTTCTTTAGAACGTGTGGATGGCAGTGCTGTTACAACCAACACGGTCGGGCAGCATAGCTCTATTAAAATCAGCACCGAGAATACTGTCGGAGTTTCCTACTACGACCATTCAACAGGCGCCACAGGCCAACGATTGAAATTTGCAAAGCGGGAAAAAAATGGCGGCTGGCGACGTTATATCGTGGACGGTCCAGGCTCTGCCGGCACGAATGGTTGTTCTACAGCTGCAACGACGACGACGGGTCTTTATTCGCAGTTGAAGTGGACTTCAGGTGGTCGTCCTGTGATTGTCTATCAGGCTTCAGTTGCTGGTGTTAAATCCTTACGTATGGCTTATGCGACCGAAGCTGAAACGAGCAGCACTTACACGTGGACTTGTTTGACCTTGGATACGAATTCACAAGGAGTTAACACTCGTGGAGAGGGCATTGATTTCTATCTTGATTCTGATGATAAGCCTTACATCGTTCACATGGATCAAGGTGTAGGGGCCGTTCGTTATGTAACTTGTCCTGCAGGGGATGATGTCCTTACTTGCGCTCAGACGGGTGAGAGTGCCTTTGAAGGCGAGCGTCTCAATTACGTCATCGGAAGTGTTACTTCTATCGTGAATAAACCTTCTGTGCGAGTTGATACAACAGGAAAAGTTTTTGTAACTTTCTACTCAGTGGCAGATCAAGGGTTATACCTTGCTACCAAGACGGTGGGTACATCAGGTGGGTGGAGCACAAACGCAGAGGCTCTTGAGACTCCGGTGCAAGGGGGAACCTACATTTCGGGTGCGGGCCAATACGCGGTGATGGTACTAAATTCCTCGAACCAACCGTTGGTGTTCTATCGTTCTTTAGAAAACTGGGTTAAATATTTCTCTCGCGAAGTTTACTAGGGCTTCTGAGCTTCGCGCAGATTCTTCTTCACTAGATGTTTGATTTGGACGATGTCACGGGCCATCTTCAGGGGATCCCAAAGGGGATGTACTGTCGAGCGCTTATCATCAATCCATTTTACAGGTTGTGAGCCAATCTGATAGCCAAGCTCTTTTGCTAAAACCAAAACCTCAACGTCAAATGCGAAGGTGTTCAAACTCTGGTGCTTGAAGATCTCGGCGTTTGCTTTTTTGCGAAACGCCTTAAACCCGCATTGAGTATCTGGAATTCCTTCTACAGAAAACTTTTGAACCATGTAACTAAAGCCTTTACTGAGAGCTTGGCGGAAAAGACTTCGTTTTTGATCGCTGTTATCAGCCTGAGTTTTACGATCCCCAATCAATACTTGCAATTGAGGCTCTCGCTGAAAGCGCTGTAAGAAATTGAAAATTTCTGGGAGTGGGGTTGAGAGGTCGGCGTCCATGAAAAGGGTTATTTCGCCCTGAGAGCGCTTCATGCCCGAACGGACCGCATAGCCTTTGCCATTTTTAACGACGTTATCGATGACTTTGATACGCGGATCGCCCGCAACCAAAGAGCTAGAGACTTCGTACGTAAAATCCGGCGATTTTTCAACCATCACCAAGACTTCGACTGGGAATGGAAACTTATCAAAGAACCTTTGGATTTTTACTAAGGATTCCGGCAGACGGTGGGCTTCTTTGTAGGCAGGGATTACCAAAGAAAGGTACGGCTTCTCAGTGCTGTATCCCGGAGTCATAGCGAGTGCATCAAGGTAAGTGTCTTTAATATTTGGATATTCCTGAACCAATTGGTCAGGGTCAAATTCCACACGACGAGCGCGCTCGTGAGTTTGATGGATTGCATTCTGAAGGTCTGAAGGAGCAGTGCCTTCACTAGGAAATCCCTTGGCAGAGTCTGTGAAAACATCGCGGCAAAGCTCTTGAGCGGAAGCACTCAGGCTTATCAATTGAAACAAGAAGAGGAATGTCAGTAAGGACGCTTTTACCACGGCATTTTCTCCACTCTAGAGCAATGTCTCAAAATGAGACATCTTTTCAGAGGACTCTCTTAGGGGATTGTTATTTCAATCCCCATGCCGTCTCTAACGAAATGCAAAGGTTTTAAGAGAAGATTCGTGTCAGATTATTGACCAGGAAGCAGTTTTCGGCAAGCGTCTCGAGCTCTTCACAGTGGAGGTAAAGGGTCACGCCCGAGTCTTCCATAGTGGGTTCGCTAAAGTACTTCTTGGCCGTTAGCACTTGAATATCTTCTTTGCGAAGGGCTCGACCGGTTTTATCGACAGACTCAGTTTGCAGAGCATTCAGATTTACTTTTGCAAAACCTTTGTGATTCCTTGGCAGGTCTTTGGCGAACTCGATCATTGCTTTTAGATTTTTAGTTTCTTCGTCGTTTAGCAAAAGTATGCGAGCTCTTTCTGGCTTAAAGAGCCATTCATTGTACCAATCAAGGAATCGGGTCAAATTTTCTGGCTTAAGATCTTTGAATCCCGGGCCTTCAGGCATCTCTTGATGCTGAAGGTAGCCAAGCTCCGCCAAGGCATGCGCCAAAGTATTCATACGAGCGGTAGGCTCTTGGAAAACCTGAATGGTATAGTTGCGAAGAGCGGCAAGACTAAAATGGCCCTTATGACGAAGGCTGGTAAGATTAAGAATCGCCATATACTTTGTCAAAAGGTGAGACGAAGCCGGTCCCACATTGTCAGTGGCCGCATTGGCGTGAATAAAGTGAATGCTTTCTTGCAGGTGATTGATCAGGTTTTTAAAAAGGGCCTGAATCCAAGTTGGCAAGACATCGATCTGCTTATGCAAAGTTTCATAGGGCATCACGATCACTTCTGAGTTTTGAAGCGCCTTGATATTGACCTCAGAAGTGCGTTTGTCAAACAAACCGACCTCACCAAACATTTCTCCTGTTTTGAAGTCTTTGTAACGAAGCTCAGAGTTACCGCGGAATTGGGTAATCGCAAACGAGCCGTTTTTGATGATGTACATTTCGGAAGGCGTTTCGCCTTCGCGCACCAGATACTGATCTTTGAGTACTTGTTTTATTTGCGCCATTTAAAAATAATAAAGTTTTTTACCGCAGAACCAAGACCAGAATTCTGACAAAAACCAAACAAGAAAAACGAGAATGAATTTGAATTGTTAATTTTAAATGGAGTGATATTTACGGACTTGAGTTTAGAGGGGCCTTACGCTCTCGTCGAAAAACGACAAGGCGTAAGGCAATCGCGGGGAGGGGAATTAGGAAAGGATTTCGATTTGTCGAGGTTTAGAAACCTCAGTTTTTGGAATTTGAATTTCTAGAACGCCGTTTTCAAAACGGGCTTCAATTTTTGCACCATCCACAGAACGCGGAAGAGTAAAACTCTTTTTGAAAACTCCGTAGCGCTTTTCATAGAAATGCACTTTGGTATTTTCTTTTGCTTCTGCTTCACGTTTTCTTTCGCCGGAAATTTTCAAGACATTCTGATCAATTTCAATCTTGATATCTTCTTTTTTGATTCCCGGCAGGTCTATGCTCATCAGAAATTTTTCTTCACTCTCAGAGACCTCTGCCGCAGGAGAAAAATCCCTGTCGTCATAGGAAGAATTTGACGGAGTAGAAACGAAATTTCCGAAGAGACGATCCATCTCTGAAAAGAGATCGGATTGTGTAGGCCAATTTGATGTCAGTAATCGCATGTAGAACCTCCTTCATCAGTTGTTCTTAGTGCAAAGATGAGATCGCTAAAAACAATGTCAAGCAGGCCCAATCATTTTTTTATAAATGATTGAAAAGAGATAAATCTTAAAAAGATTAGGTCACCGTGTTATTAGTGACAGTCATCCCCTGTGGATGGGGTCGGTGTTGTACTTGGAGTTGCCGTTGCGGCAGGGGTCGGAGTTGGTGACGGAGCTGTCGCACTGCCTTTAACTTGCATATCGGCACACGAATAGTAGTTCGTTGGGTTCGCAGGATTTTCGGTCATCACTTGAATCATCTGGAAGGTGCATGCACTACAATTCACATCAGGAATATTTAGCGTCGTGCTAAATTGATGTGGCAGTGGCATCCCTTGTTGGTTGTTCTGGATTGTTTTTAGTAATGTAAAGTTTTGATCTCCACCTGTAGAGAAGTAAAATTCAAAACGACCAGGATGGTAGATAGTTTCTTCCCAAGTAACGGTGATGCTTTGACCACCATTGATGACAGCAGGCTGTGCCACGCGCACAAATCCACCGCAAGGACCGATTTTAACTCCAGGATCGGTACTACGGATTTTAATCACGTCGCTCGCCTTCAAGCGTGAATGAGCCTGTGCAAACGAAACGCTCAGTAAAATACCACTCCAAAGGATTGTAATGTGAAAGAGGGATTTCACGGGCGGCTCCTTTGTCGGCAATTTTCAAGAGCACTCTCAAAAGCGCTATTCAGATTAGAACCCTCGCCATGAATGAAGGCGATATCGCGGCTTTTGATTTGAGTATGAATGCAACTCGCCTCGTCGCGGTTGTACGCACCACCTTCGACAAGGTCTTGGGCTTCTGCATCTTGCTGTTGATTGAAGGTGTCGAAATTGTAAGTCACAACATTTACGCAAGCTTCGCCAAGTCCTGCAATATTCAAACACTGGCGGCCCTGACTTTGCTCGGTACCCACTCCGGGTCGGAAGCGGCGCACGTCGCATTGATAGAAGCTGGCATCTTCGCACAAAGAAGGGTTTTTCTGGAGCTCTTCGGATTTGGCAGAGGTCATGACTTTCGCGCGGCATTGGGCGCTGGCGCTATTGAGAATGCCCGAGGTATCAGCATTAAAGCCTTTGGAGCAGTTGTTAAATGCAACAACGGCGATAGCCCCTAAAACCGATAACAGGATCCCCATGCGAGTCATTTTTTAATGATATCTGATAGGGGGAGAAATAAAAATGGCTTTAGCGGAAAGGCCAGGTCCAGTCTCGAGATGGGACAGTGTCGCAAAACACATGCTTATGTGAAATCTAAGAATGAGATTCGCGCGGAGTCTTTGACAACTTCCTTCAGAAGTTTAGAGTAGGAGGTCTATGAGTGGGTCTAAAGCTTCTCTGCAGAAAAACGTTGTATATTCATTATTTTGGTCCTTCGCTTTAGTGTTGGGCGCGGGTTTTATTTTCCATCTTGCGAACCTCCGAAAAGAGGCTTTAGAGAGTGCAAAAATAGATACGTATAATGTTGCCAGTGCTCTAAAGGAAAATACCCTTCGGCAAATTGACAAGGCTCACGCGCTGTTGAAGTCACGGCTGGAAACCCCGTCTTTTCAACAGGCATTTGCAAGTCGTAGTGAACAGGCTCTTTTTGATCAATTGCAGAAAATGGACATGGAGCAAGAGCCAAATGGAGAGTTCATCGTTATCGACGCTCAAGGGAACTTGCTTTCTTCAAGCATGGGGATTCCGGCTAAACCGGAAAACTTCAGTGAAGTTCCTTTTTTCCAATTTCATTCCGAGGACACTTCTAAGCAGATTAAGGTAGGCGACATCTATAAGGGTCCTCATCGACAAATTTATAAGATCCCCCTTTCGATTCGTGTTTCTAAGCCTGATGGTAGCTTTTCAGGCGTTATCGCAGTTTTGATGGATCCTCGCTCGGTGCAAAGCTTTTATAAAACCATCGATCTGAAGCTTGGCGATAGCATGGCATTGATTGATAGCGAAGGTCGCTATATGACGCGTTTTCCATGGAAAGACAATATTGTCGGCGAGGTCAGGACTCGGTATCCAGACATTGTAAGCGCTATCTATAATAATCCGCGTGGCACTGTTATCGGACCTAGTTCCGTCGACGGGCAAGAACGCGTGATTAGCTTTTCCAAATTTGAACGCTACCCTGTGACAGCAGCGGCCGCGCGGTTGACATCGGTCGTTTACAAAACGGTGTGGACGTCAGCCTATTTATTAGTTCCACTTTATGTGGGACTAGTTTGGTTGGCGTTCTACCTGTCTCGGGCGTTCTTGCGGTCAGAGTTCCGTTTAAGAAACGAAATTGAAAAAGCAGAGCTTTTTGAGCACACCGTGAAAGCGATTAACAGTCGTACTTCAAAAGAAATTGGTCAAAAGTTCTTGGATAAACTTGTTATCGAGATAGGGAAGGTTTTACGCTGCCGCTATGTTTTTGTTGGTGAGGTCGCAAAAGATCGTCAGCGTGTTGTAACGATTGCGGCCAGTAAAGATGGCGAGCCCATTCCCAATGTTGAATATGATATAGAGAATACTCCGTGTGAGGGCGTGCTACGCGAAGAGATCTGTTATTTTTCAAAAGGCGTTCAGCACCTTTTCCCTAAAGATCATATGTTAACTCAAATCGGTGCTGAAAGTTATTTGGGAGTTTCGCTCTTTGATTCTCGCGGCGATATATTGGGAATTCTCGTGGGATTGCATGACTCTCCGATGGAAGACTCAGATTTAGTAACGACTGTATTCAGTATTTTTGCCGCTCGAGCCGGAGCCGAGATCGAACGAATTCGCTCTGAACGAAGTCGTCAAGAAACCGAAGATATGAAGCGCCATCTTGAATCGCAAGTCGCACACTCACAAAAAATGGAGTCTATCGGGCGTCTCGCGAGCGGTATTGCTCATGACTTTAACAATGTCTTAGGAGCCATCACTGCAAATCTGGAATTTGCGCGCATGCGCGCCGGGGAAAAATCACCAGCCACAGAATACATCAATCGTGCCGACAAAGCCTCTCTCCGCGCTCGTGATCTTGTAAGGCAGATTCTGACTTTCGGGCGAAAGGGACAGCAGGACGAAAACAAGCCGCTTTCTTTGGCGCAAATCATTCAAGAGGTAGGACAGATCTTACGCGCGGGGATCGGGGCACATATTGAAATCCGTACGATCATTTTGGATTATGACATGACGATCTTTGCCAACGCCACGCAGATCCATCAAGTACTGATGAATCTATGTACCAATGCCGCGCAGGCGATTACTAAGTCTAGCGGTCTGATAGAGATTATTCTTGAAAGGGAAAATGGCGAAGCAAAGCTTACCGTGCGGGACAATGGCGTTGGCATAGACTCTGAAACTCTGCCGCGTATCTTTGAACCATTCTTCACGACAAAGGGTGCCGGGCAGGGGACGGGCTTAGGGTTGTCAGTGGTACAGAATATCGTGAAAAATCACGGTGGACACATCGAAGTAAAGTCTATTCCTCTTGAAGGTAGTGAGTTTGTTTTGTATTTTCCGCTTTTTATGAAAGAAAAGATCGAAGTTCCTGTTACGGATCTCTCTTCTCTTCCTCAGGGACATGGCCAAGAAATTTTAGTGGTTGATGATGAATCCACGATGGTGGAACTAACATGCGATATCTTGAATGACAATGGTTACAAGACGACAGGTTTTTCATATCCCCAAGAGGCCTACAAAGCATTTATGGAGAATCCAGCTAAATATTCTTTGGTTGTGACCGACATCACAATGCCAGGTATGCGTGGGGAAGAGCTTGCGCGCCGAATTCGCGAAGTTCGTAAGGATATCCCAGTGATTTTTACGACAGGCTTAGATACGGAACTGAATCAACTTCAGAGTGTCGAAGGACCTTATCTGACTTTGCAGAAGCCCTACAATTTGTGGACTTTGGTAGATGCCGTAGGGCGGTTTTTAAAAACTAAAACACCAGGGCAGCCTACTGTTTAAATACTACTTCAGGGATTCAAGATAGAGTTTTTGAACCAGATCTGCGCCGTACTTTCTTTCAAGACGGCGTAGACCAAAATGATAGTATGCGGTGTTGTTAAAAAAGTTGGTGAAAGCGACATTGATTGCTGCACCACCTGCAGCTCCTAAAACCGGAATTGCTTCGGCCATGACCTTCTCTGCAACGACGATTTCATAACGAGCAGCCACGCGAGCTAAAAAACGTGCTAAGAGCGATGCCGTCCCAGTTTCTGAAGCTTTCTTTAAAAACGAATTCAAAGCCAAGCGTTGCGCAAAATAAGACGAGTTCATCGCGTCGTCCACATTGCTTTGCGGAGACCCCATTGCAAAAACTTGTAGACACTCCATACGCACTTCGGGATCAGATAAGTCCTCGCCAAAACTTTGTGCAATCGTCGCGATGGATCTAAAAATAATCCCAGTGGTCACCGGCAATTCAACAGCAAGGGCTAAGGGACCAAAAAAACCACCTACAGCACCTGTGACGGCCGTAGCAATGCTGTGTTTTTTTCCTTGTAACAAGGGTTGCTTCGGCAAGGACTCTGGTGCCACGGTCGAAATCGAAATATCCAAAGTTTTACGAAGTGCATTTTCTGCGGTTTCAGAAATTTTTCTTCGGATCATTGGGGGCAAAGAGTTTTGCATCAGCTCTAACGGTTTACCAAGAGCATTCGCGGCTTTAATCAGAAAACCTGGGTTTTCCAAAAACTGAGCGGCCGTGTAAACAAATTCCTTTTCTCGATCCGAAATATTTTCCATGGGACAATTCTAA
This sequence comes from Bdellovibrio sp. HCB337, assembly GCF_047302465.1. Classification (GTDB taxonomy): domain Bacteria; phylum Bdellovibrionota; class Bdellovibrionia; order Bdellovibrionales; family Bdellovibrionaceae; genus JACMRP01. Next base: position 995,275 of record NZ_CP178621.1, read on the forward strand.
CATGCTGTGGTCAGGGGCCAAGACTAAAAACTGGATCCTGGGCCTTTTAAGAACTCAATCTCTTCGGGCGTAGAGATTCTGCCAAGAACTGCATTACGGTGGGGATAGCGCCCAAACCGCTCGATGATTTTTTTATGTTGAATTTCAAAGTTCAAAGAGTTTTCTAAACCAGATTGAGAAAACAGGCGCACTGCCTCGTCATGAATCTTTAAGGATTCACTGTGCATGTAGGGCATGTAAATAAATGCTCTTTGATCCAACATTAATGCTTGATCTGCACCGCTACTAACGGCCTCTTGAGCCAGAACCAGTGCTAAAGAATCAAATTGAAAAGACATCGGTGTGTCGCGAAACATATTCCGAGAAAATTGATCTAAGACGATGATTTCCGCCAGACGCCCTTCGGCTAATTTACGCCAGGTGAAAGTCTCTCCACGGCTTACTTGAAGATGTGTTTCAAGAAAGTTTTTGCGAACTAGCTCATCAAAAGCAGGGTCTTTCATGAACCACTGCTTCCGAGGAATTTCCTCAAACCAGAATCGCAGAACATCTTGAGCGTTTTTCATGTTACTGCAGTTTTTCTGAAGCGATCGCGAGAGCATTGCGAGTTTTTGCAATCTCGGCTAACAGCTCATTGGTTTTAGAAGGCGACAGCGTCGCTGCGATCGAAGTGATGTTTCCAATAGTCATCAAAGTGGGGCCCAACACAGCAGCCGTTTTGTTCATGCCTTGGCTTCTCATGATACCAGCCGCAACATAGAATGTAATCGCAGCACCGGCAGCCTGAGACAGCATTGCAGACAGACGAATACCTTTATTCAGGTTTTCACGGTCTTTATATTCTTCTAAAGAGTTTTGGATCGCTTCCAAAGAGCGATCCAACTCATCCAAGGCGGTCAGTGATTGAGGAGTTAACTCAGAACCCGCGCGTGCTGCTAAAATTTCCTGGCGAGCTTTAATCAATGCTTCGTTCGCTTCTTTCGTTTCGCCGCTACCTTTTTGGATTTCACTCACTAAATGAAGAGCTGCAGAAGATGCTGTTTTAACAGCGGCAACACCGAATCCAGCCAAAGCAAGAATGCCACCAACTCCAGAATCTCCACCGACTTTGGATACGCCAAAAGAAAGTGCCGCAAGTCCCAAACCCAGAGCAGCTCCACCAACGGCGATGCCTGCAGCAAGGCTGCCTTTTTCTTTACGCGCTTGGATCGCTAAAGCGGTTTCTGCAAGGCCCTGATCAAGGCGTTGAATATCATGACGAAGGATCATCAGTTCTTTTTGAGCCGAAAGAATTTGGACGTCAGCTATGGCGTCCACACGTGATTCTGCGGCGATAGCGCTATGTTGAACAGCGATGATACCAGCAAGGCTTAAAGAGAGTATTTTTGTTTTCATGATCAACGTCCTTTGAATAAGTCGCAGGCTTCCGTAAAAAGGTCGGAAGCCGCCGGAAAGACTTTAAGCAAAGACTTTGCCAGTCCAAATGCGGTTAGATTGAAAATGAGGACGTGAAAAGGACTATTTCGGGGACCACGGGCGGCCCCTGTCTAAGAGTTTAACGACCGGCGCTTAGGGTTGATGAGGGTGAGCGAGTGGCTTTCGAAGCGGGGCGAGGCGCATGAACAATGTGTTTGGCCGGAATTAGGGAGCGAACTTCCATCACAGCACTTTTCTTAACGGCTGCGGGTCTTATCAGCTGCGTTTTCACTAAGTAGGACGCAGCGATTACTAAAACGAGTACCAGTGGTGCTACGATGAAAGTATCACTTTTGATCATATTGAGATTGAACTTCAAGTTACGGGCCAGCGGTCAGACCTCTTCAATGCGAATAGATTGACAGTGAAGTGTTGAACTTTTTGTGATTTTAGAACACTCCTTAGATTGCAAGCTCGCAATATGCATGGAATCTTTTGCCTTTTGTGAATCACAGAGAACTTGTCAAATGCTCATGCAGTGAACTGTTGCTGTCGATCAATGTTAAAAAGCCCCTAAATCGTTCTATATTTTTCCTTCGGGAATGCGCAAAAACCTATGAGTACGACACTTTTTTTGGCCACAGGTGTGGCACACATATGTAAGATCTATCGAATCCAGAGGGAATAGGCGCTTTTTCAGTTTAAAAATGGACTAAACAGAAGTAGTCTACCAGGCCATATGAAGTATCTGGTGGCACTCCTTTTTTTGACATCTGTATCGCACGCAGGGGAAAACACAACTCTCTGTAAGATGTCTTATGAACCAGGTTATGAAAATATCTCTTCTTATGCTGAAGGCCTTAACTTCATGGCAAAAGTGCTGACACAGTCGGGTTGTAAAGTGGAGGTAGTTCCTCTTCCTCAAAAGCGCGGCTTGGAAATGCTTAATAAAAATGTCATTGATTTTTCTTTTGGCATAACAAAGGCTGAGCGTAAATCTGGCAAGCCGGTTTTGTTAAGCTCGTTTCCATTTGCTCACATTAAGCAAAAAATCGCCTATGTGAAAACTGACAAGGCATTTTCTTTCAACAAAGTGCCTGAGCTTCGTGGTGTCACGATTCTAAATACATTCTCTTTAAATCAATACGCCGACAAGCATAGTTTAAATCTTTTGGAAGTACGTACGCCTCGTCAAGGCCTTGATATGCTCCTGCATGGCCGAGTGGACTATCTTATCGCCGCGGATGTGATCATTCAGGACTTAGTGGAGAAAAATCAAAATATCAAAAAGACTGTTGTCACTTATCCAACGACATTGACAACAGAAGCTCTTTATTTGGGAATCGGCAGGCGCCACATTTCACGAGTCGAGACCATCGAGAAGAATTTAAAATTAGCTCTTGCAGGTGATCTGGCAGAGTATCCGCATCTGCGCCCGCTCCTAAATACAACAGCAAAGCCAGAATAATTAGTTAAGATTCAGAGATATAACCAGCCAGTGGATGGATCCTAAGCGACTGCAGCTGAGTCTGACGGTCTTGCCAAGAGCGTCGATGGATGTGTTGACATGTTCCTTGGACAAACACTTTTTCAGAAGTTTTTGGATCTGAGGATCTTTATGTTTCGAGAGGTTGTACTCATCTGTACGAAAGGTGTCTTTTTTCACCGTGGATTCGTACACTTTTTCTTTGAATGGTGGCAAGTTGAGAACTTCAGAGGCTCTATTAGAGGCACTGACTAACAAGCCCGTCTCGTGTACTAAAACGATGCCTTCGTTGTCCCCTCGGGAGTATTTGTCGGTTAATGTCGCTAGGCGAATATCGATGCCGGCCACGCCCTCGAGGTTACTGTCGACGTAAATCGGGGAGATCCCCGAGATCATAAAACCGCGACCCGCCGGATCCAAATAGGGTTCATCCACCCAGACCACTTTTTTCTCGGGATTGTGGGTTTCATTGGCCATGTAATAAAAATTGAACTCAGGAATAATCATTTTTGGATCGAAAGCCTTCACAGAATCTACTGGAGGAAAGATTTTGCACATGCTGTCTTTGCTGTTGTAGTAGACCTGAACGATCGCTTCGTTGGTAGATACCGTATTTTGAAAATCCTCTTCCAAAGATTCAGTAAAATACAGAACTTCTTTCGCAGAAACCGACTGTTTTTTATAAGCCGAGAGCCAGACATCAGAACGTGCCAGGCGTGGCTCGCGATAGTAAACTCCGGTGGGAGCAGTCTTATATTGGCTTTTGTTGGCCTTAGGAATTAGCGCCGTCTTATTTTTATAGGCTTCTTCAACTTTAGTATCGAGATTTTCGATGGCGACTTCGAGCGCTTTGAAGTCCGCGTTTAACTGAGATTTTGCGCGCTCCAGTTGATCTTCGGTCGCTGCGTAGCGATTCAAAAAATTGAACGAGCAGCCAGAGTTCAGAAGGAGGAATGTGAGTACAAACAACGGAAGTTTTCTCATGATCTTAGTTGGTAATACTAAAAGAGAATGATCAAGCCAAGTGAAGAATGGTAAAAAACACTCTTATCGCTCGCAAACGTGCCTTATTCAGCATTTTGCATTTTCTGATGAACCAAATACACGTCCGCATTGTAGTGCGCGGGCCATTTTTCGAAAGGAAGAGTTCTTTTTTTCGCGAGGTGCTTATCAGCTTGCTCTAAGAGTCCCGTTGCCATTCGAGCATCATAACCAGATGGAACTGATGCCGTATAAAGGACGTCACGGGTAAATTCTTTTTTCGGCATTGGAAAGCTGCTCAGAGGAAAATAACGCAAAGAATAGCACGTCATCAACATCACCACTTGATGGCGGGGAATAGCTTGCGGTAAGAGTGAGCCATAAATGCTATAGACCGCTTCGTGAATTCGATTTTCAGAGAGGTTTTTGCCAACACCAGAGTGGCCGCCAAAATAAACGATGTCACTAGTAGCAAGGCCTTCGTTGAGAGCTGCATAGAATTTTTCGTAAGAAGACTGCTCTTTCATTGCAGAACCAATGGTGACCAGAATCTCATAGTTTTTTTGGCTCTCTTTGAATTTTCCTGTCAGTTTCCATTGTAAAAGAATTTCTTCTAAGGCGAGTTGTTCGATCTTAAATTCGTCTGACAGATTTTTCATGGACCACGCGAAGGCCAATCCAGATCTAATTGCGATATCATAGATGCTCAGATCATTGATGGCTTTGCGGGCCTGCTCGAAATCTTGCAGCGTTAAAATGCTATCGATCTTCTCTTTCAAAACAATGTTAACGGGCTCGGGATGAAAAACCGAGTCATCATCGATCATCGTAAAGCTCACAGTTACTTTAAGTGGTCGAGCACCGATTGTTTCTAAAAACTTCATCTCGAAAGGTTTGGTGGTTTCTAGGGAAATAGTCTGTTTATCAGATATCTTGTAACTCAAAAATGCGTCTTTATTGATAGAGTCCGCACATCTACGATCGTCTAAAGACCAATAGTACCAGTAGTAGTAAGGATCGTGATCGTATAGCAGATCGTCAGTTGCGCAGGGAGTGATTCTTTCGTTGATTTTACGTGCTTCGTTGTATTTCACGACACGTTGGGGTTCAGGGACAAACCAGAAAGCCAAAAAGGGATCCGCAGGCATCAGAACCTGTTCTTTGAACTGATGTGTTTGATCCTGGCAGGTCAATACTTTTACTTCAGCGTCGTAGGTCACTTCAATTGCATCGTCCAAGTTTGACGTAGAGCCTGCGGCTAATGCTTTGGTGATGTATTGTGAATCGAGGTCTTGAGTGTCCTTGATTTTTTTAAGCAGAGACGGATGAATGCCATTGCTGTAGATCTCAAGATTGAAAGGGTACTTGGCGTCTTTCTGCTGAATACGAGAGATTTTATAGCCGTCGTAGGGAATCGCAGCGAACTTCGGGGTGTCTTGCTTATTAAAGGCGGGGATCGAAGTGTGAATGTAGCGTAAATGGCGATCTGCATAGATCGACAGATCCGCATCAGACACAGTTGGAGAAGGCAGAAGTTTTTTATTTAAATAGAACTTTGGATGAATGTTGAAAGAGAAACTTTCGCTCTTTCCCTGGCAGGTGGCCTCGAGTCTTTTGCTGAAGGGGGGATGCATATATAAATATGCAGCGAGCCCCCCAGCAACGACTGTGATAGCCGCTAAGAACAGAAATCGCAAAAAACTATTTTCCGCGCGCGTGAGCAACTTCAAGACCGGCACCCCAACGCAAACCCGCGACGGAGCTATCGTCTTGGAGATATTGAACTGTTACGAAAAATGTTGCTAAAAAAAGAAGGCCTAAAATGGATTTCTTAAGCATGGCAGTTCCTCCTGCAGAAATTAGACGCTTACATTTATTCTATAGCTTTTCGACCTTAAATGGCAATGGCTTAAGACCTTGTCTCACATTGATCCATGCCCAAAGGTCTATGGATTTGCGTTGATCTTCCCGAGGGTCCAGCGAGTGCTCTTGTAGATTTGGCGACTCAAATAGAAATGCAAAAACGATCTGGACACAGCTAAAAACGAAATCAACGTAGGTAGGGTCCACTGTACTAAAACGCTCTCAGTGGACATCTCATTGAAAGCGAGCCACTCCCACCATTCAAAGATATTGGCGTCACGGTCGCCTGGGGGTTCCAAGAAATACACCAAAGCTAAACACACCAAAATCAGGCCCAGCATCTTTGCAAAAAACACGGGTTGTTTCGATTTTTTCGCATCGTTCGTTTGTATACTTCCAGTAATTCCGATTTCAACCACCCAGTGAGGAATCGAGTACACCAAAAAGTGAAACGGGTAGTAGGCAAAGACACCCGCAAAGGGTTGAATGCCGAGGCTGAGTGCATAAGCGATTTTTTGATAAGATGGGTTCTTTTTTCTAAACTCCCAAACAACGTAGGCTGCAGTCAGAAGTGCTGCAAGAGTCAAAGTTGCCTTCGTTAAAACTGCGGTCGGAATCCATGATGGAATCCAGCGAATAAAAGGACCCCACCGAGCTTCGATGCAAAACCAAATGATCGGTTGAATCACGCAGCCCATGATAAGGCAGAAATTTTTGTCAATTTTGCGATCTTGGACATCGCTTTGTCCCTGGGCTGAGCGATAGAGGCTAAGTACTCCGAAATTTTGTGCAGAAAAATGCCACGTGTTCCACAGCAAATAGACGTATCCAGCCAACAACCAAAATTCAGGACGGGCAAAAGCAGATCCTAAAACTCCCAGAAGCATCGAGACCACCACAATCAGAACACTCATCATGACGATTTGCTTACGTTGTGGTTTTATTTTTTCGACAAAAGATTCGGATGAGAAGACGGCTAACAGTGGCATGAAAGAGTGAAAGCCACCAACAAGGGGGCCGGCAATCAGCAAATATGTCAGAAACGAATTCGACCAGGGACTGTAATACAGAATGGCGCCCAGTGGAAAAAGCCACAGGCCACTCAAAATCCAAAGGCTATCCCAAGAGGGTGATCGTAACCACTTTGATTGCATGTTTATTATCATACCAAGCATTGTAAAACGCGCTCAATATGAAGCTTGTAGGATGAAAAGGGACCTAGCCTTTGAACCTGAATGAGACGGTTTATAGCCAGCCTTGTCTTTTAACGGCCTCGACAGAAACTTATGGCTTTTCTTAAAAGGGCTACGCAAAACTTGGGGACTCAACATTTACGATTTGAAAGGCGGTTTTCAATGAAGAAATTTGTTTTCGTTTTGTTATGCCCATTTTTTATCGGCCTACAAAGTGTTTCTGCTTCAGAAGAGATTCAAGTGTCATCCACAGAGATGACCCAACAGCAGACTCAAGAGTTGGGAGTGGCACATTGGCGCGGAGCTCGTTGTGGCAAACGCAGTGATCACAAGTGTTGGGGTCGCAGAGTCTATGATTCTTGCGAGAAAGACTCAAGCCACGGCTACTATGGGCGCTGTGACAACTACGGTCAACGCACTCCAGATGTCGTTTGTATCTGTCGCTAAGCTCATAAGCTTAGGGAACAGCTGGGAAAAGGACAAATATCGGGACAATTTGACACCAAAAGTACTGGTACGGATCTTGTTATATGGTAAAGCGATCACCTAGTTGGGATCAAACCACCCCCGCCTTGAGGAGAACGCTTTATGAGAAAAGAACTGGTATTAGGATTTTTGGCAGCAACTATGTCCCTGCAAACAGTAACTATCGCTCATGCGGAAACCCCACTGCCACCACCTGTTCCAGGTCCATCTCAGCAAATTCAAGAGGGCACGATCGAAGTTCAACGCATCACTCGTAAAACGGGTGGGGAATGGTACCGCATCAGCCTTCGTCGCGCAGTGACTTTGTCACGTGTAGAGTTGATGGCGCTTTCAATGAAAATCAAAATTCACGAAGGCAGCGTGATCACGGATAGAAGCGAGCGCATCGCGATCCGCGAATTCGCGAACACGGCCGTGACTGATGCCGGTGTCACCATTGCATCTGAAAACCTCAATACCAACGATGGCATTGTTGCAATTGATATCCGTGCAGAGTCTTACGGTGGTTATGCCGATTTGCGAGTTCTCGCAGTTTCTACGCAAGAGCGTCCGCAGTTAGTTTTGGGTAAGGTTCGAGAAGAAACTCCAGAGCGCCCGCAACGTCCTGATAGGCCTCAACGTCCGGATCGTCCACAGCGTCCGGATCGCCCGCAAAGACCAGATCGTCCAAACCGTCCTGAGTATCCAGGCAATCAAGGTTGCAACTATGGTGTGGATGTAAGCTATCAACTCTCAAGACTTGAAAGCGATATGGATATTTGGGCTCAACGTATCAACCAATCCAGCTATGGAACTACGGAATACAATATGGCTGTCAGTGAACTTCGCAGAACTGCAGATTATGTAGTTTCTATCGCTCGTTCGAACGATGCTCGTTACACGCCGGTCCATCAGTTAGAGGCTTCTGCAGAGAGTCTTCTGAATAAGGTCAATCATTACTCTTATGGCACAGTCGCTTACGACGCTTTTAGCACAACTGGTAAAGCAGTCATCGCAGCTTTGGTAGATGCATTGGACGTATCTATTAACTGCCAATTCCGTGATACAGAATCCTTGCTTCAAGCAGGCATTGGTTATTTGCAAAAAATGAACAGCGCTTCATACGGCACCGTGAAGTATGACGCTTACTCTTCAGCCGCTGCAAAACTTTTCAAGATCGCGCCAAGCTTCTACGAGCAAGAAGTATACAACTATCGTAAAAGCTTCCATGACATCAACGCCGACATGGAGAGCTTCAATCAAAGAAAAGACCAATACTCTTACGGCACTCAAGGTTATGACTCTTTCACCAACCTTACGAAGAAAGCGAGCGTCTTATCACAGACTGATCTTCGTCAACGTGTGCCTTACATGAGTCCTAACGAAAGATACGAGTGGGTTAGCTACTTTGAAAACCGCAAAAATAGTTTCTCTTACGGCACGGTTCTATACGATCACTACGTAAGCTCGAAAGACATCGCAGCGAACGGTCGCTAAAAAATAAGAACATTCTCCGGAGGATCATGAAGGACCTCTGGAGTGTGTTGAATCTGACGGCGCACAACAATATTTTGTTTTGCGAACCTTGAGTTTTTCTTCAGTTTTTTAGCCATGGAACGGATTCTGCGAGGACCAAGGTCTATGCAGAAGGGATGCCTCTTGCGGGCTATGAGTGCGCCTGATGTACTGACTATATTCCATGAAAAACTTTGCGACGTTCAATCTTCTCTTGATTCTTCTTCTTGCTTTGCCGTCTTACGGGGATGTTGTGACGGTCGCATTTGGAGATAAGCTTCAACCATTTTGTTTTCCAGAAACTCAAACAGGAATTCACGTCGACATCATTCGCGAGGCCCTAGCTTTTAAAGGCCACACGATGAATGCCGAATTTTATCCGATCAAACGTGTTCCGAGAGTCTTTATCACCAACAAGCTTGATGGCGCGATGATGGACTCGGACATGGATTTGCGCCAGTACGGCGGCATTTACGCAGAGCCTGCGGTTTTGTATGACAACGTTTTTATTTCGTTAAAAAGTCGCAATATCCAAATTCATAAACCTGAAGATTTAAAAAACCTTTCGGTTTTGGCTTTTCCAGGAGCTCTCGAACGCTACCCAGAATGGTTGGGAGCAGTCAGTAAGGAAGGGCATTACTTCGAGTCCAACGAGCAACCTTTGCAGGTCTTAGCTCTTTTGCGAGGACGCTACGATGTGGTATTAAGTGATCGCCACATCTTTCGTTACTTTAAACAACAATATGTGAAAAACGAAAAAGTGGCTGATCAAAAAATAGTTGAACACGATTTCGTGAAACCGAACCCTAAAGACTATCAGACTATCTTTCGCTCCAAACAAATTGCACAGGACTACGAAGTTGGTTTGAAGCACCTTAAAAAAACTGGCCGATATGAGGCCATCTTCCGTCGTTATCTGAAGTAAGTAAGCTCCTCGCAAAACAACTATGTCAACTGCCACTGATGTGCCATGGGGGCCGATGAGGTAGAATAGTTGAAGGAGCTTTCTATGGAAAAAACACTCATTGGATTTTTGCTCTTAGTGTCGCCTTCTGTTTTTGCCGTTTCTGTCTTTGATAAAGTCACGCCCGAACAACCGATTTGTTATGGTCGCGAGTACAGCGCGGAATATTTGAAGTCTCGTCCGAAGCAGACGGTGCAGAAGATTTTAGCGAAGTTCTCTAAAGATGCGGAATATAATCAGAACCTCATGACGGTTGAAATCACGTTAAAGGGAAAGAAGCATTTCTACAAAAACTATCGGTCTCTATTATTTTGTGACAAGAATGATGATTGTTACGTCGAGTGTGATGGCGGCTCTGCCAGCGTGAGTTTGCAGCAAGATGGCAGAATGCACTTTAAAAATAATGGATTTGCCATTCAAGGTGGCTGCGGCAGCGAAGAAGAAGATGGCTTTTTGCTAAAGCCGACCGTCGGTGGCGACGATCGCTTTAGACTTATAAAAATCCCAAGCGGCTTCTGTCAGAAAGCGCCTGACTATTTGCGAGAATAGCGCTTAGTTCTTTTTAAGCAGCTTTTGGGCAAGCGGCAAGAAATCTTGGGCGGACTGTTCGCCTGTACGAGATTTAAAGTCAGCTCGGATCAGAAGAATATTCTCAGCACCCTCCACATAAGGAGTGTTCTTCAAAATTGTTCCTAACAAGAAATCTTTGGCTAGAAGAAATGTCTCTGGATCTTCCTCTTTCCAAGTAATGGTATTGCAAGACGCAGTCCACTCTGCATAGAAGCTTTTGAAAGTCTCAGAAAGCTCTTCTGGAGTAGGGGGAATCTTTCGAATAGTATCATCAGAGTTGCCAGATGCCGGTGACGGAGTTGGAGTACTAGAAGAATTTGTACAAGAAATCACGAATAAGGATGCAATAAGCAGTGTGCTAAAGAGTTTCATTATTGTTTCTCCTTCTTCATTGGTACGACAACAACTGGGTCCACGCTAATCTTCAAGCTTTGGCTTTGCTGAAGGTCTTTAGGAGCAGAGTAAAGTAAAGTCATGCTCCAATTATTTTGTAAATCGTCAAACTTAAGCTGTGCCTTTTGTTCTGGAGTCACCGATTCAAGATCCTTTTTCAAAGACTTCATAAGTTTTTGAAGCTTTTCTGGGGTATTCAAAATATATCCAGAAACCTCTCTAGGAAGTCCCGAGCTTATGCCCAAGTTGAAGGCTTCGTCTTCAGTATGAGTGTCTGTTGCAGTCACGGTCTTAACGAAACTTGGTTGTGACTTCCAATAGCTCAGAAATATGTATTCGTATAATTCGGCTCCTAGCCAGTCAGAGACCTTAGGCAAGCCGGCTTCGTAGGTAAGTTTGCCTGAAACTACAAAGCTTACGGATCCGTTCATTAGATCGCAGGCAAAGCCGTTCATTTCTGACAAATCGATAGTCACGGTGCCATCTTTGGTTTTTAGAGCATGTGATTGCAGGAACTCGCTAAAGTATTCACCCATTTTTTGTTGGCCATGGGGGACTCCTGGGACCGTAGCGCTAAAGTGGAAACCATATTTAGAGATATAGATTTGAGGAACTAATGTAAATACGTTCTCGAAACTGATGCCTGAGTTCGCAAGTAGAGAACCTTCATTTGCAAGAGCGGGGTTCACAGTAAATGTTAGTTTTGCATTAAAAGCGTTACGTTTATCGAAGAAGGTGTCGATCGTGCATAGCTCTTCCAATTTCAAACCTTTAGGAACGGCGATCGCGAGGACCGGCTTGAGTCTTGCGGAAAAAGACTGAAACTCGATCAGGCGGTATTTTCCGTTTGGGAGTTTTGCAACGTCTGCACTTACAAGACCGTTTGTATCTAAAGAGACTCTCTCAGTGGTGAGGGTCGGAGCTACTGCAATTAACTGGTTCCAGTCAGTGGCCATCGCTGAATGGCTGATTAAGAAAAGCGCAAGGGGGGCGCAGGTCTTTTGCAAAAAGCGCAAACGGAAGTTTGTGTTCATTGAAGTTCCTTTAAGCGATAGGGTAGAGGAAAAGAACTTCAGCAATGCTTGTGCCATTGAGGAATAGGGCCGGAAGAGGGCGAGATAAACCCAATTGGTTTAGAGGGTAGGCCCGGCTATCATCTCTTGTATTTTTTCTGGGGGCTTTGAAATTTATTACGTGCTCCGTAATAATCCGGCCGCGCGGTCAAATTTGAGGGTCAATATTCGACTTCAACGCCGAGGGCTTCAATCAAAGCAATGGCTTCGGGGAATGAGAACTTGGCCTCTTTCATTTTCACGAATTTGGGGTCGATAAAGTAGTTTCTGGCCCCGCGGAAGTCCGCCTTTTCAAGATTGGCTTTGTTAAAAGAGGTCCCTGAAAGCATCGAAGACCTAAAGCTGGCTTTAGTAAGGTTAGCACCTGAGAAATCGGCTTCGCGGATAGAACAATTCTCAAACTTCATTCCGCGCAAGTCGACGGATTGAAAACAGCAGTAGTCCATCTTACAGCCAGAGAAATTGAAATCTCCGTTTGCGCGAACTTCGATCCAATTGATACCCATCATATTGCAGTTTTCAAAGAGCACGTTACGTAAGACAACATTCTGAAGTGAAATATTCGCAAGGTTGCAAGTGGTGAACTTACAATCAATAAAGACAGCACTTTTCAAATTCGCATCGGTCAAATTGATTTCCGTAAAATCAAAGCCACTCAGTTCGCTGCGTTCTTCGGCAAGAAGTGCAGGCAGTTCTTTTTCAGTGATCACGATGTAATTCATGAAAGCTCCTTAGGCTGTGCATGCAGATTAACACCGAGAATTTTCAAATTGGAAACGAGATTTTTCAGTGCCCACGAGCAGGGGGCGCTTCGCCGGTCGTGTGAACAGATAGTGCGGAGACGTCCTTTTTAAAGAGCTTAAAACCCTCTGTTTGAGTTTGTAAAAGGCCCATGCAATTCGACGACATCTATTGAAAAAATGGCAAGCTCTGTAGGCTCGTGGCGGACGTTTAAAGAGCGATTAAAATAGTATTCACGAGGTAGTTTTTTGATGCGGATGCTCAATACAAAAAAAGGCTCAGTGTTCTGAGCCTTTCTTCGTTATTTATGTAATTTCAGAATTAGTACGTAACCACGAACATTGTATCAAAAAGGAAAGAATTCTTGATCTCGTATTCTTCCCAGCCTGCGCGAACGCCGTATTCGTCGCCATTGCCGTAACCAGCTCCGATGCGTGATGCTAGCTTAAGGCCTTCGCCTTTGTGCTTGGGCTGGAATTGATAGCCCATATAGATTTGTCGGCCGATGTGTTGATCATTTAAGTTTTTACTAGTGTTTATGTTGTAAGCATAAGACGCTGCACCGATTCTTGTTTTTAAGTCAACGCGGTTCACAGCAATGCTAGTGTAAAAGCCGCTGGTGTTGGTCGTTGCAAAAGGAAAGAGGTTAAAGCGAAGACCTAACGCATTGGCCGTGGTTTCAGAGCCAATCTCGATCAATCCGCGATATTCATTGTGGGCCATATTTGTATGGTCATAAGTAATCTCGGTATTCAGTTTCGGAGAAACATCGTAACCAAGACTAATTCCATAGCTTCCGTTGAATTTAAACAACGGGTTCAAATCTACCATAAAGTTGAAACGAGATTTGCGATGAATTGTTTCATCCTCAATCGTCGTTTGTACAGTAGTTTGAGCCAAAAGACTCTTCGTCATGAATAGAATAACGACGAAGAAACCAAGTGAACGTTTCATGGTAGTGCTCAATTAGTTATTTTCAATTTTTTGAATGCCTACAAGTGACAAGCCATCGCAGCTGTATTCACCACTAGATGTCACTGTGTAGTAGTCATCATTCACATTGATCACAGAGATAAAAGACTGATTGTAAGTACCTGGAGTGATCGATACGTGGCTCAGTGGTACAACGACCTCTGCATTTTTTGCGCCTGGAATCACATTACGCGCAAATTCAGTGACCAGTTGAAAGCAGCTGGTATTTTCTTTGATATAAGACTCATCAGATAACAAGTCGCCACCAGCGAATACGGTGGTGCTAAGACTCATAGTTGCTACAAACGCAATCAACATGGATTTCATAATCGGTCCTCTTTTTAGTAGATAGAGAGTGATTTTGTACCATGATCCCCGAGAGTTTTGGTGGGGCAGAGTAAAAGCGTGAAAAAAAGACATCAATATCTAGGGCTTAGTCAGCAAGCTACTTACAGCAATAAGGAACGTCGTACGCCGGACCGGCATCGATCATGCCGTTGAGGCTACAAGCTGTTGTAAAGCCACGAGTCCCGCCTAAACCTCCGCAAGAACGCAGACATTTGCCGTTTTTTACGCCCCAATGAGGCGCTGGTTGGGTCGCAGGATTGCAGATAAACGTATTCTTAACCGGTAAATCATTTCCAGAGTTTGCCACAGGTATAAAATAGAGACCGGGGTTCAAGGTCTGCCCCGTGGTGGTTCCTGACTTTCTTAAGAAGTACCCAAAGACGCCCCAAGTTTTTTGAAGGGGGTCATAAGCCCATCGACCATACTCGCTAGGGTTATCAGGCAGCAGGTACACAGCCTGCGTATAAGAATCAAATGCCTTATGAGTCAGGTTATTCACAGAGCCGATTTCCAGACGATAGCAGCCGGTTTGAGTATTCACCGGGGAAAGGCAGCCGTTTTCTCCACGAACACCTACAAATAAATAGCGTCCAGCGACGATCTGCTTAATATCAAATAGGTCGGCAGTACCAGGAACTGTCAGCGGGTTATAAATATCAAAAGGCCCCAACGCGTCTGAGGCAATCATCCCCATACTCACATTAAAAGGGATTGTTCGCGAACTAAGTTTGCGCCATTTACCATCGGTTTTATTAATCACCACCTGAGTCCAACTCAAATACGCCTTGCCATCTAAAGCCGTAAATATTTTCGGAACTGATGCGCTTGCATAAGCCGAACTATCACGACTTGCAATACCATCCACATACACGCGAGTTTTGCTAGCAATGATGTTGTTATTAGAATCGACGGGACCTACGCAGGCACCGACACTTCCAGGAAAACCAGTGCCATGACATTCAAAGGCTGCGTATTTAACACCTGCAATGATTGCCACGGTAGGGTCATAAGCCGTTGTCAGAGTTCTACCGCCACCAATAGCTACGGACGGCTTTAAGGCAAAACGTAAGAATGTCAGTTTGCGTTTTGTGAAATCCGCGCGATAAAGAGCAACACCCCAAGTTTTCCAAGTGCACTCGTTGGTGGAAATTTCACCGCTAAGACCCGAGTATTTCAGGCGGCGACCCCAGAACAGAGTTTTGTCCGTGGGATCTTGATGATAGGAAGTCGTATTACAACCATCCGTCAACCACGCCTGAGCTAGCTGTGCAATCGACACGGCTTTTTCGTAAGAAGCATCGATATCAGGAGAGGCAGGACCCTGGACATCAACAGGTGGCTGAACCTCGGCATCACCCGCAGGGGCAAATGCTCCAGGGCGGGCGCAGTTTTGAAAAATAATAAAGATGCACGCCAAAATCAAAAGCGACGATGGCAGGCGACGTGACGTTGTCATTGATACTTTTTCGGAAGATCCCTAAGTGAAGTTAAGAGAAGCATGTCTCGATCTGAGAATTAGCGAAAGCATTTTACTTCGATGCAAGTTTTCTCTGTTTGGAAATCACAGTGATCTCGACTCGATCCGTTCCCTTATTTATGAAGCCGAGCTTTTTGGCCGCGGCCTTTGACACATCGATAATCCGACCACGGGCATAGGGACCACGGTCGTTGATTCTGACGGTCACGGTTTTACCTGTGCTTAGGCTTTTTACTTTGACCATCGTATTCATAGGTAAAGTCTTATGTGCCGCCGTTAGTGCATTCATATTAAAACGTTCGCCATTTGCGGTGCGTTTGCCATGATGGCGGGGGCCATACCACGAGGCCATGCCTTTTTGATTTTTCTTCGTAGATTTTTTGGATTGTGTCGTGCGCGCAGGGGACTTCTTGGCCTCAGCCACGGAACCGGTGCCTAAGGTCAATGCCAATGCTAAAGAGAATAAAAACAGGCCTCTCATACCCTATACTTATCGGAGTAAAGAGGCCGAATTTAAGAAGTTCCTGAAATCGAACAACACCATGTCTGGAAGTTTGTCAGTTTTTAGAAACTATTTTTTACCTTGCAGACTTTTGCGAGCGGCGCTCACAGCTTGACGAGTTTTTTGTACCTCTTCAAGAACTTGCGCTTTGTTGTTATCACTCAAAGCGGAAATCACAGCCGGGATCGCCATAAGATCCGCCATGGCGAGTGTAAGGCCATATCCGACCGAGAGACCGAGGTTTGAACCCATCGAACTAGAAGTCGAACCAACAATCAATCCCATACCAGTGATTGCAAGCATCACAGTTGCTGTTTCACTAGTGAACTCATTGAGACCTGAATTTTTGCTTTCAGTAACGGATTTACCAAGAGCTTGAAGGCTTTGTTGAAGCTTTGTGATGCTGCTCTTGAGTGCTGGATCGTTGACTTGTTCTGCAACGGCTAATTGCGTTTGTGCATTTGTAAGGTCAGCAAGGACCTTCTCTTTATCGATCTCTTTTCTTTGCAAGCCATAGATGACGTGGGACACACCACTCAAAGCCGCAGGAATTGAAGCTGCGATGAAAACTCCAGTGCCCTTTTCCGGAGATGCTCCTCTAAGTGCGATGGCACCGACGATTCCGATGATTGCTCCTGTCGCTGCTAATCCGATCGTTGTGTAGCGAGCGATTTTGCCATGTTGTTGAAGCTCGATGATCGAGTTCTCAACATGAATCAGTTGTTCTTCTGCGACAGCCAAGGCTTGGTCTGTAATTGCGATTTCTTGTGCAACACTGGCCACACCAGAGTCCACAACGCTGTCGATTCTATTTGCATAAGCCACATTTTGCCCTAAAAGACTTGCTACTACTGAATACATCACGAGGTTTTTCATACTTATACTCCAGCTAAAAAATTAATTTTCATGACGGACTTTCATGGTGCAAGTGCAGGGCCAAAAACCACGTTCCACAGGGGTTCGTGGGTACTATCGGTTTTTCTAAATAACCAGATGCCGAATTTCGGCAAAACTAGAGTTAATACTACAATTTCAAAAAAAATTCGGCTGAAACTGCCCTCATTTCCATCTCAGGATATTTCAATTGCTCACGCTATGCGCAATTGCTATTGAAAATATATGGCTAATATCAATTTAAAAAAAATCAATTGGAGCATGGAACGCAAGGCTCTCGTGGCCTTCTCAATTATTTTTGTCGCGGTTGTTGGTAGTGCCTGGATTTACGCGATGAAATTACGTCAAACAGTCGTAGCTAACAATTCCATTACGATGATGGATTCTAGCGCGCTTGTGGAAGTGGAGCGTCTGCGCAATATTGCCGACTCCCAAATTGCGAACAGCAAAGCCTTTTTCTTGTTGGGGGCTAAATCTATTTTCGACCTACAAGAAAAAGAAAAAGATGAACTTATGAAGTCTCTGGCAAGCTTTGAAAAGGAATACAGCCTGCCGCAGATCCCAGCGATTATTAAACGTATTGAATCTATTGAATTAAAGAACAAAGAGTTTTTCGACCAAGCAATGGACTTCCGCGAAAAGAAAACGGAATCCAAGATTGTTGGTCAGTTTTTCCAATCAAAGGCAGGTCCACTGCGCGCGCAACTTAATGACGCTTTTGACGAGATCTCAAGCCTGCATAAGGCCGAGATCGACCGAGTCAATGCTCAGGCCCGCGGTTCCGTGGTCAGTATCGAATCTGATATTCCGAAAGGCATGGCTTGGTTGACAAGCTCAATCGCCTTGATCTTCTTGGGGCTTAGCTTCTTGGTGATTCGTCTATTAAGAGAACGTCCAGCCCACTTAGCAGAACGTAATAGACTTTATAATGAGGCTATCAAAGCCGTTCAATCTCGTGACGAAGCGATCTTTGCAGTCTCTCATGATTTGAACGAATCTTTGACTGCGATCAAATCCACAGCCGAGCGTCTAGAGACCACAGGACAATCTGAAGTCGTCAAAGAAAGTGCCGAGCTTGTGAAGGGCAACGTACAAGTCATTGAAGGTCTTATTAAAGATATCCGTGATCAAAAAAGTTCCGAGATGGAAGGACTCATCCTTCGCTTGGATCAATTGGGTATCGACGAGGTTCTAGAGTCTGCACGTTTACTGATGCAGCCAATGGCGAAACAACGTGATGTTCGTATTCAAGTCGATACGGTGAATCCACCGGTTCTGGCTTTCTATGATCGTGAGCGTGTTCTTCGTGTGCTTTCAAACCTGATTGGTAACGCGATCAAGGCAAGCCCTAAAGGCGGCAAGGTCGTTGTGAAAGTGCGCAGTGATCAGAAGTTTGTAAATATCTCGGTTCTAGATAATGGCACTGGCATTCCAGATTCTCAGTTAGAAGGAATCTTTGATAACTTCTGGCAAGCAAGAAAAACCGCGGATCAAGGCGCAGGCATCGGTCTTGCGATCGTGAAAACAACAGTCGAAGCTCATGGCGGTACGGTACAAGTACAAAGCCAATCGGGCAGAGGCAGTACATTTACGTTCTCGCTCCCACGCAGACGTCCTGTAGGAGCGCCAGTTAGAAAACTAGCTCCGGCAGTTAGAAGTTCTGCGACTTCTCATTTAGATTTCCAGGATGGGCCTAATCTTTAGGCCCGAATCTTATGTCGAACTGGAAAATCTACCACAATCCACAATGCAGTAAGAGTCGTGAAGCCCTGGGCTTGCTACAAGCCCGCGGCATTCAGCCCAAGGTCATCGAGTACTTGAAGCAGCCACCAACAGCCGACGAACTTCGTGGCCTTATTAAGACCCTCGGAGTCCCAAGCTCTGCGGTTGTTCGCACCAAAGAAGAGTTGTTTCAGCAGCTGAACTTTGATGTGAACTCGTTAGAGACTGTCATCGAGAACCTGGCAAAGCACCCACGCCTTCTTGAAAGGCCTATCATTGTTAAAGATCAAACGGCCGTCATTGGTCGTCCGGTCGAAAATATCGAGAAGTTGTTTTAATGAAAGCATCTTCAGTGCTCGTTCAAGGCAAGATAGTCCATCTCAGAGATTGGATACCAGCAGATGTTCAGCTTTATAAAGAGTGGATGCGGCCTGGTCACGAGTGGCAGAAGCTAGATGGCCCTTACTACCAATCTAATGAAGACAAATCTGAATCCATCGCGGCTACTTTAAGCGAAAAAATTGCTAAAGGCGATTTTCCTGAAATCAGAGAGCGGCTTGTAATTGCTGATGCAAAGACTAATGAGTTTTTAGGGACGATCGTTTCCTATTGGGAGTCGAAAGAAACCAATTGGCTTTGTATCGGATTAACTATCTATAACCCAAGGGATTGGAGCCGCGGTGTCGGTTTTGAATCCATGACCTTGTGGATCGACTTCCTTTTCAAAAATCGCCCTGAGCTTGTTAGGTTAGATATTCGTACATGGTCCGGCAATGCTGGAGCACAAAAGCTCGCGTTGAAGCTAGGATTTCAGCAAGAAGCTTGTTTTCGTATGGCGCGGATTGTGGAAGGCAAATATTACGACAGCCTTGGGTATGGAATTTTGCGCTCTGAGTGGGAAAGCCAGCGTCGGGGATAGGCCTTTATCCTGATCAAAATTACATTATAGGAATTGTCCTATGATAAATCCTATATCAATCAATTATATTTATAATTAGCGCCGCGTTATTCATAGCTGACTTTCTGAAGGAGGGAAGTAGTTATGAAAAAAGCATTAATTTCCGTAATGATGGTGTTCGTAAGTTTCAATGCAGCAGCTGCTGAAATTCAGATTGAGTCTGAGCCACAAGTTTCCTGTTATGGCGTTAGTAGTCTGTTGTACATCAGAGCGATCAAAAACGCAGAAGCCAAAGCTAAGCTTGCTTGCGAGGTCCGAGCTCTTAATACCCTAAAAGTCGAGACCCATGTAGGCCACGGCAACTGCCAAGCTATCGTTGTGACTGCCAAATACACCTGTTTCGAATAAACGCTACCCCTGTGGCATAATCAGTGCAATTGCTCCCAAAGCGCTTGCGGGAACTTCATATATTTAAGCCCGCTAGCGCCAAGTATAAAAAATACGCTCGTTGAGCAAAACTTAAACAGGGAGATTTACATGAAGTACGTACTTTTAGCTGCAACAATGATGGTGGCAGGTCTTGCACACGCTGAGGCTCTTAACTTCTTATCGTGCTCAAACGCTCAAGGCACTGTTTTGATGAACAAGTCAGAAGTTACTATCAATACAGTCACTTTAGGCGGCCCACAAACGATTGTTCTAAAGATGGAAGACATCATTATTAAAGCTAAAAACCGTCGTATCGTTGAATCTAAGACATCAAGTACAGACACTATCTGTGGTATCGACAGAAAAGTTAAAAAAGAGCAGTACACTCAAAAGATCACGGTCTCTAAAAAAGATGGATCTGAAATTATCCAAGACGACACTCCCGAGAGTTCTCCAAAGAAAATCACTGAGATCGTTCTTTGTGAAGAAACTAACATTAGTGCTTGGCCTTGTAAGGATTAATATCTAGTTCTCGCCCACGGCACTGTCCGTGGGCACTTCTTCGCTACCCAGTAGCTGGGCTAGGTCGACAGTACGAAGAGGTTTAGATAGAACCTCGTAAATCTGTAAGTTCTTAAGCTCTTGCTGACGCTCGATAGTAGGAGCCTCTTCCAGCACTAAGACACAACGAAGTTCTGGGTGCTTTTCACGAATCTTTAAAAGCAATTCGCAATCTTTAGTTCCACTTAAAGAAGCATTAATTAAAACTAGCTTCAGCGCAGCTCCAAGCGACTCAATTTGTTTTAAAGCGTCGTCAGCATCACCAGCTTCGGCACAGTTTAAATCCAAGTGGCTCAATTTCTTATGCACAAGCTTTCTGAAGAAGAGCTCTTCATCCACGACAAGAGCGCGTGACGCCACAACCGGTGGTTTTTGCGCAAGCTGCACATCCACTTTAGGGAAGCTTAAATAGAACGAAGTCCCAAAGCTCGTATTGCTTTTAAAATTAAGCTCGCCCGAGTGGGCCTTCATAATATTAAAGCTCATGAATAGACCAAGCCCCGTGCCTTCGCCAGGCTGCTTGGTTGTAAAAAACGGCGTAAAGATTTTAGCCTGCACGTGATCTGGAATCGGATCTCCGTTATTCCAAAGCTCAAGCACGTTCATGCCATTTTTTTCTGAAGACGTAATGCGAATCTCGCGGCCTTCTTTGCGATTTTCGAGTGCATTGAAGGCGTTCATCACGATATTCGTAATAATTTGTTCTATCTGAGTAGCATCACAGTTCACCCACTGGTCGCCGACTTCAACAGTCAGCTTAATAGACTGAGCCAACGTCATCTCTTCCAAAATGATCAAAGCCTCTTGCACCACTTGTTGCAAAGACTTCACCTCGTGATTGGTATCTTTGTTGCGGATCTTACCCATCATCTTGGTCACGATTTGTGACATGCGCTGAGCGGATTTTCTGATAGGCAGAATATTCTTACGCATCAGTGTCGGGTTATAGTCTTCGGCCATAATCAGGGACTCAAGGCTTTCAGAGTACCCATCTAAAATCGCAAGGGGATTGTTCAGCTCATGCGCCATGCCCGCAGCTAAGCGACCGATATCGACAAGCTTTGCATTATGGGTGGCTTTTTGTAAAAGCTCGCGGCGTTCTTTTTCATTTTTCTTAGCTTGAGAGAGATCTTCCAGAGTAATAACTAAAAAATCCCGTTCGTGATGGCGCATTTGTGCCGCTGACAAATTGATCGGGCACAGACGGCCAGATTTACGGCGAAGTTCAATGTCATTTTCACGACCCGAAAAAGAGGGCCCCTGAGCTCTTGCTAATTCGACAATGGCCGCAATCACTTTTAAGTACTGACCCGAAAATAGCTGAGGAAATGGAAAACCCTCGCTGCCTTCATCAAGGCAGTGGCCGGTCAGTTCTTCGGCAGAGTGATTTAAAAACAGGATTTTTTCTGAAGCAAGATCTACCAATAACAAGGGTGTTGCCACGACTGAAAACAACTTCTGAAATTCGCTTATATCGATGGCAGCACGAGGAGGAGAACTCATACCTCTTTATCGGAAGTTCGTGGAACGTCTTGAAGATGATCTACGGGAGCAGGGGATAATTGAACACTAAATTCGAACATGTCTACAAGCGAGACGAAACCAAAACAGATGGAACACTTTGGCCATATTTTTGGTAGCCTATTAAAAGAAGCTCAATCAGAACGTCTTTAAGGAGCATACTTCAAATGAATAAGGCAACTACTGTTTCCTCAAATAAATCTCAAAAGGTAAAACACCTCATTGCTGTGATCGATGACGAGCACGATCTTTTAGATCTGTATGAAATGCTCCTAACCCCGCTTGGCGAGGTTCAGGTTTTTTCGAGTCCTGAGGAATTCATCGAGCGCATGAATACTGATAAAGGGTTTAAGCCGGATGTGATTATTACTGACTATAATATGCCGAACATGAACGGCGTAAAGATGATCCAGACGATCCACAGACCGGATGCACCGATTGCATCGATTCTGCTTTCGGGCTATCTCGATAAGGATAAATCCATTGCCGCTTGTAATGCAGGTATTGGGAATATTCTTGAAAAGCCGGTTGTGAAAAGTGACTTGGTGCTTTTGACCAAGGAGCTTTTATTAGAAGCACGCTCTAAAAAAATCCAAGAAGAAATGTCTGACGTGATGAAGAAGCTAAAGGAGATGTTCCTTTGGTTCCGTATGCTGTGCATGAACGAACTTGATTTAAAATCGATGCACCAGCAAGGAGTCGTATCAGCCGATAAGGGCCCCGAGGATCAGGCGCATAGCTTGGAAGAGAGTCTGCAAGAGCTTGAAGACAAACTCACCCAGCTTGCAGAGGATAAGATTCAATTAGATCGCGAAGTACAGCAACTAAATAAGCGTCGCGGTCGAGCGGCCTAAAGAACAAAAGCCCGGTGGTCTACCGGGCTTTTTTATTTTTAGCTCAAGTCTTTCCCAAAAACCGCGCGGTCCCAACCAGGTTGGCTTAGCCAGTGAGCTCCGTTATGTTGAAAACCAGCGTTCTCAAAGCCTTTTGCGTTTCCAGGCCAGCTTATATCGCGGCCGTGCTGCTTATATGTAGACTCCTCAAATGGATAGCCTTCAATACGAGTCCAACCCTGAGTTTTTCCGTATTCACTAAGACTGGTTAAAAGCTCGGCCTGAATGCCTTTGCTTCTGTGTTCTTTAGCGATCGTAATGCAGGTGATTCCGGCAATATTCTTTGCCGGTTCACCTAGCTGAATAGCGCGTCGCCAGAACCAGTAAGTATCAATAATGGGACCTACAGAGATCCAAGCAATCAATTCATCACCACGATAAGCCAAAACGCCCACATGAAATCCAGTGAGGACTTTATCCAAAATGGTTTGGCGATTTAATTGCGGGTTTTCTTTTTTGCGTTGATCCCACTCTTGCATAGAAGCGATCTTTTGATGCCAGAAAGCGCAGTAGCAACCGCCGCCACTTTCACAACTTGTGAGTTTTTCGTAGTCAGCAAAGTTCTTCTCAGTCAGTTTTTCAATTCGAAGGCTCACAAGAAGTTCTCCGGAGCTTTTTCAAAACGCTCTTTGCAGCGCTTAGTACAGAAGAAATGTTTTTTGCGTTTGAAGATGAGAGTATTTGAACAACGCTCAGGGATTTTGATTTCCCATTTAGGACAGACAGTACAAAATATTTTTGACTTCTTATCAGCCATAATAGCCCCTCGTTGTAGTTTGTATGGGGCTTTTATGGCTTAAAAATGATTGTTAGGCAAGGCCTAGGGTGCCTTTTTTATTTTATCCATAGGTCTCAAACATCATTAGGAAGATTGATAGACAAGACATCGCAACCACCTTTGCTGCTTCATCAGGTAGGGTATTCCCATGGTTGAAGTGATCGCGCGTAGGCTTACCGACAATCTGCAGAAGCGACATCAGCGATTGAGGTGGATTGCCATTGGCCTTAAGCACACCAATAAGGCTTCCTAGATCGCCGTCACTGCCTTTCCAATTATTTGTGCTTTTGAGTTCTCGAATATAGGTTTCAAGAAGAGCTGAGAAAGAGCGGCAAGCTGATTCATAGTTGCTAGTCATTCTGACTGAAGTTAGCTCTTTTTCGAGTCGGGTTTTAAGCGACGCGGACATATTCACATTTTTTAATGCGATATGAAATTTTTCAAAAAGGGGACCAAGAGAATCCCAGTATTCTGCAAGGACGACAGAAGGGTTTAAACGCTTTGTAAAAAGCTGAAACTCTTCGTTCGTTAGTGTGAGGTCTTTCAGTTCATACTTGTAACCCCAAAAATTCACATCGAATTTGACTTCGTTGTTTTCAACCTTATGAACGTAGACATAGGGATCAATCGACTTCGGGCTATCTGCATGCTTTTCTTGATACTCATTCAAATACACTAAATCTTCAGGATCTGTCGTACTTACTTCAAGAACAAGTTCTCTGCGGAGCTCATTAAAAGTAAGAACATCACAAGAGTAATCGTGTTTAAAAAAAGGCAGGGTCTGTTTTTGTTTTTTTAAAGGCCCCGGAGCTAAGTCGTCCCAGCGCAAAAGGCGATCCGCCGTCCAATAGACGTGAGTATCAACACGCGTAACATGGGCCTTGATAGCCCAACCAAGATGAAATGAAAGCATATGATGAATCCTTTTCGTAACAATAGCATAAATATGTTATTGTTTTATGGCCACGAGGGCAATAGGATTGATGCAAGGGGGACACCTTGTGCCAGTAGTAAGAGCTGCTATCATTGGAATCATTATAGGGCTATTTTTAGAACGCATCTGGCTTAAGATCAAAGGGCGAAAGCTTTCCCCCGAAGTTCAAGCGCGACGACCTAAGATTTGGCAACTAGGGCTTCTGTTGTTTGTGCTCTTTGTTGTTCCCAGAATTATTGGAGTGTTCAAATAAAAAGGCACTGTTTCCAGTGCCTTTTATTATTTAAAAATACAAAGCTAAAGGCCTAAAGTCTTTATCGATAAACCCAAGATCTGACCACGCTGAGTGGTGATTATCCTGCCAGTCCTTGAGTGCTGCAAGGTACTCTGTTGGATAAAGAGAATTCATCACGGCACTTCGTTTTACAAACCACCACATGCAGACCATATGGCTCTTTAAAAACACAGAGCTGATTTCCCGATCTAAAAGCTCGCGAACTTCTAATGGAACGTGCTTTTCGTATTCATCAATACGAGGAAACTCTTTCGTACGACCTAATTTAAATTGGTAGTACTGATTGCCTTCAGTCACTGTCCAATCCAAATAGACCTGCAAGATACGAATAAAGTCCTCGCGATAAATCAAAAGCCCCTTGGTTTTAGTGAGGACCTTACGAACTTCCGTCGGAAGATTTTTCGCTTCAGGCACCCACTTGTCATGCTGAATGTATTGCTCAAGCATGGATGTTTTATTTCCCACCGGGAAACTCAGGGTATTGATATTCAAAATATCTTCGACGTCTTTCACTTTGTAAGTTTCAAGATGTTTCCAGATGGCTTTTTTAAGCTCATTTTCTTTTTGCCAGAAATCCAGTTGCGAGTTTGCGTGCATCACGGATTTTTCAGGAGCATCGAAAAGAAAAATATTTTGAACTTGGCCAGCAACAAAACTTTTTAATACGCGTTCATCGTGATCGGGGATCGCATCAAAGTCGATAGGTCCCACTTGTTTTTCCACTTTGGATAAAACAGTCAGGAATGGACATTGGAAAATAAAGATATTTGCCTCGCGAAGCGCTTCTAAAGTTGTTCTTTTTAGAAGACGATTCAAAAATTCAGGCGCGATATCATAATCCACATCCACCCAAATCAAAGGTTTATTCGCGCGGAAAAATAAATCCGGCAACAGATCAAAATTCTGCGAGTAATTGTGATTAAATCCCTTTGAATACAAAAGCAGACTGGCAGCGACAGTGCCGCGACCAGGACCGATCGGGATCTTCATCTCATCAGACAGATTTTTGATGGTGTCTAGTAAGCCCATCATCATTTTGATTTTGGGATTTTCCGCAGCCAGCACCTCTACGCGCAGAGTATTTTCGACGTCGCTGCAGATTTGGACTCCGCGGGCTTTCAATTGTTGTTTTGCTTGTACGACAAGCTCTTCCATGATGATCCTCCTTTGTGGCTCACTCAATTTGTGAGCGTTGTTTAAGGAGGCTATAAGCACTTCGAGTTTGTGAATGCGCTCTTCTGCATGCGTGTGCTCGGTCTTTAGGGCCTTCAACTTTTTGACCAAAGAGCTCTGCAGATTCTTTGTAGTCAACGCTGGGTCCTGAGCGAGCAGCTCTGCAATTTCACTAAGAGCAAATCCCAAATCTCGGAAGTTCTTAATTTGATGGGCTTGGTCCACTTGGGCCTTGGCGTAAAAACGGTAATCGTTGTCGCCTCTAGAATGCGACTTTAAAAGCCCCTTCGCCTCGTAAAAGCGAATAGCACGGGCGGTAAGACCCGTTTTCTTAGCCAATTGTCCTATGGTGATCCAGTCCTTCATCATTGCCTCCTCAGGTAAGCCTGGGGCTTGACGTAGAGTCAAGGTCAAGAGACCCAGACCAGATATTTGCAAGGGGCATTATTTCGAAATGTAGGGAACGATAATGCGGAGCGCTTGGTCGAATTGTATTGCCAGACAGCATCGCCTGAATGAGGTTCCAGGCCGGGGTGGGGGCCTTTTTCTATGAAATCCATATTGTTCACGCTATTGATGTTTTTGGTGCCTAAAAGCTTCGCATTAAGCAATGCGCAGCCTGCGGTAGATTCTCATTTTGATTCATTGGTGTTTTATTCGATCACTCAGTACGATGAGTCCACCAAAGAAGAGGTTAATGGCTTTTGCAACGGGCAACTGCTCTCGGCGCGAGTGATGGTGACCGCAGCCCATTGTGTGGCGCAGGCGTTTGTTTTAGGTAAGCCGGCATTAGAAATTCAATTGGGCGAATACCTTTTTCGCGAGCGTGATGGCAAAACCATTCGTATTGGCTATGCCTCTAAAAAAAGGGATACCGTTGATGGGGACTTCTATTTCGTTTCATCTTTAAAAAACCGCCTGCTTTCGCAAAAACTGCGCACGCGTATTGGGCCAAGTGATGATATCGCGGTGGTCGTGTTTAAACGCGATCTTGATGTAAAACCAGAAATGCAATTCCCCGAAGTGATTTCGCAAGCAGAGCTTAAGGGAGCATTGCCAAGAATCGGGCAGTACATTCCACAAGTACTAACAATCAATCCATTTGAAGAGATCACCACCAATGACACGCGCAGAATCGCAGCCCTTGGCAATGTGAGTGTTAATGGTAGTGGGCATTTGGAATCTAAGTCGCTAGCTCGTGTAGCTCCCGGCGATAGTGGGGGACCGCTCTTTGTACAAATCGGTAGCCAGTTAAAACTAACCGCAGTTGTAAAAGGTCGTGCAGAAACATTCTTTTCTAACTGGGATGTCTTTGGGCTTTTAGATAGCAAGATCTGTGATATTGCTCGTCAGGTTTCTGAGAGACCAATCCAAGAAAGTCTTTGCCGATAAAAGGCATGCCGTTTGTTGTGATCGCAGTTTGCGCATTCATCGGCTTTGGCCGTAAGAAGCTAAAACCAATAGCTTAGATTTCGCTGCTTTTCGTTTTTAAACGACAACCATATGTCTTTTTACAGAAAATGACTCCTGTTCTAAACCATATCTCTCTACAGAGTTCGTCATTCCAAAAAGAGTGGACGCTTAACATCGCCATGTTAGGCTGCGAGTATTATGGTGATGGAAACACAGTTCAATTTATTGTGGGTAACGCTGTCGGTATTGGTAGCCATTTTCGCCTCTTACGTAGCGCTAAATCTTGCACAGAATGTAACTCAATCAAAAGGTCGAGAGCGTGCCTTATGGCTCGGTTGTGGGGCGCTCGCGATGGGCATTGGTATTTGGAGCATGCACTTTGTCGGTATGCTTGCTTTTGAAATGCCAGGCATGGAGATGGCCTATGACATACCCCTGATGGTGTTGTCAGTTCTTGTTGCGGTTGTAGCCTCGGCTCTTGCGTTGTTTATTGTCTCTCGTCCGGTGGCGCCTTTTGGCTCGATCTTCGCGGGTGGTATCGCAATGGCGGCAGCAATTGCAGGTATGCACTATATCGGGATGGCGTCGATGCGAATGGCAGCGACGATTCAGTGGAACTTCTTTCTGATCGTACTTTCTGTGTTAATCGCACTGGTGGCGTCGTTCGGTGCATTGCTAATTCTAATTCGTCTACGCGATCAAGCCGATCATTTCAAGAAGCTACTATTAGCAAGTACTGTAATGGGTATTGCGATTTCGGGGATGCACTACACGGGTATGTTTGCCGCCACTTATATTCATACCGAGTCTTCAATTGAAAGTTCAAACTTGCTGGTATCCTCGGGACTTGCGACCACGGTAGTGGCAGCGACACTATTAATTTTGGGTCTTGCACTGGTAAGCTCCATCGGACAAAGAATGTGGCTTAAGAAAAGCCAACAAGTCGACGAGAAACTAGGAGAGAGCGAAGAAAAATTCCGCCGCTTGGTAGAGGCCGTCAAAGATTATGCGATTATAATGTTAGATACAGACGGGGCCATTACAACTTGGAACTCAGGCGCAAAACGCATTACAGGCTATACCGACAGTGAAATTATCGGGAAGCAGATATCTGCCTTTTACATTCAAAGAGATATCGACAATCAAACCGCCATGAGAGAGCTTGTCGCGGCTAGAGAAATTGGACATTTTGAAGGCGAAGGACAAAGAGTTCGCAAAGATGGATCGACCTATTGGGCAAGCGTTGTAGTGACGCCTCTATATAATTCGGCGGGAACTTTAACCGGATTTTCAAAGGTCATTCGTGACATCACTAGGGTCAAAGAAGCCGAAGCTCGTATGAAGCGCCTGAATGTAGAGCTTGAAGAAAGAGTTCGCGCTCGCACAAAAGATATTGAGGCCCGCGAAAAACAACTTCGCAGTGTTGCAGACGCAGTGCCGGTTTTAATTGCACAGTTTAATCGCGAGGAACAAGTGTTATTCGCGAACGATGCCTTTTGCGATTGGTTCCATCAAAGCCACGACAGTGTTTTAGGAAAATCATTTGCAGAACTTTTGGGCGAGGATCGCTATCACGCCAATAAACCCTACGTACAAAGAGTTTTAAGCGGCGAAACCATCAGCTATGAACGGGACTCGAGAAGTGGTAGCAGGGTTGCAAATATGGGAATTACTCTGGTGCCTGAATTCGATGCGCAGCACGGGACAATAATGGGGTTTATCGTTGTTGCCAGCAATATTACCAAATACAAAGAAATTCAAACAGAGCTTAGCCGTGCAAAAGAAGCCGCCGAAGTCGCTAATGCCACCAAAAGTGCCTTCTTAGCAAATATGAGTCACGAAATCCGCACGCCACTGGGCGCAGTTCTTGGGTTTTCAGAATTATTATTAGACGGCCAAATGACGGCGTCTGAGCGGGTGAATAGTATCGAGATCATCAAACGAAACGGGCGTCTGCTGTCGAATATCATCAATGATATTTTGGATCTATCCAAAGTCGAAGCGGGAAGACTTGATTTTGAAAAATCAGAAGTCGCCTTTACCGATATCATGAAAGAGCTGAATTCTATACTAAGTCTTGAGGCCGCAGAAAAGGGCATCGAACTAAAAGTCAGCTCTCTCGGTGGACTTCCTTCGCACATCAAAACAGATGCGCTTAGACTTCGTCAGATTCTATTTAACATTGTCGGCAATGCGATTAAGTTCACTAATCGTGGCTCGGTTCATGTCAAAGTGACATTGATCCTTGATGCGAAGGGGGCCACCAAATTAGCTTTCATTATCACAGACACTGGCGAGGGCATAAAGCCAGAACAGATTGATCGGCTCTTTAAGCCGTTTGCTCAAGCGGATGCTTCGACGACTAGAAAATTCGGTGGGACGGGGCTTGGTTTGGTGCTTTCAAAAAAACTGGCGATGGCTCTTGGTGGTGACGTGGTTTTGACTGACTCAGCTCCGGGGAAGGGTAGCACCTTCACTGTAACGATAGATCCCGGATTCTCTGAACAAGTGCTCTTTCACGATGCAGAGCCTAAGGTAATCAACACTTGGCATTCGACCCAATGGCGGTCTAAAGGCAATTTGAGCAATCTAAAAATTCTGGTGGTCGACGACAGTATCGATAATCAGATCCTCATTAAAAAGATTCTGCGTTTAGCCGGTGCCAATGTCGAAGTCGCAAGTAACGGCAAAGAGGGGGTCGAGAAAGCTCTGAACGGAGATTTCAGCGTCGTTCTAATGGATCTGCAAATGCCAGAAATGGACGGCTATGAAGCGACCCAGGTATTAAGAAACCAGGGTTATACAAAACCAATTATTGCGCTCACGGCGCATGCAATGAAGGAAGAGCGCCAGAAGTCTTTACAAAGTGGGTTTGATAACCATCTGACAAAACCGGTTGATAATGTCGAGCTCGTGAAAGCACTCGAGGACTATTCGGCTTGATGATACCTAGTCTTAAAAATGCGATCTAAGATATTGGTCACAAAACCATAGTTGTGGCGCATGCTGACTGAGTGATGAACCTGATGGAAGCTTGCCGTATTTAGATACTTAAATGGAAACTTTTCGCGAATATGTCCTGGCACGAACTCATGGCCCGAGTGCTGAATCAAAGAGAAAAACTTAATCGTCACAGAAAACAGCAAAATTGAAATAATATGAACGTCGCAGAATAAAAGAACAACGAACGGAATCACAAATAAGATCTGCTCGGTCCACTGTGCGACCGATGCCGATTGCGGAATAGGATAACGGATCGAATGATGTAAGACGTGGAAAAACTTAAAAACTTTGCGACGGTGAATATTACGATGAACTGTATAGTGATAGATTTCATTAATAATAAATAAAACCGAAGCCTCTACCAGGAAAATCCACCAAGTTTCGGCAGCCAAACCCCAGCGAACTTTCACATGAGTTTTCAAGATAGGTGCATTCGAGTTAATGATCGCAATAAACACCGTTGAGAACATGGTCTCTGAAAGAAGGGCTTGTTTGAAGGTTTTCAAGGCCTCTTCATGACCGGGTTCATGATTATAGAGTTTCTTTTTTAAGAAAATTCTTTTTCCCAACTTGCTCTGAAAGATCACGAAATAATAAAAGTAATTGCTGACGAAAGAATACGTCAGTGAAAAGGGCAGGACTTTGAGGATCAACAAAAGAATATCTATCATGGTAAATCCTCAATCCGTTTTTTGTTCTCTGAAAGCACATGCCCAAGCAAAACGGGGACACCCCACAAAGGATGCACGCAAAACTGCTTCTTTTGTTCGGGTGTCATGACTTTTTTAAGTTGAAAGTGGAAACGCAATTGCTGATACCACGGAAGTCCCGGCGCTAAATGATGAGTGTGGTGACATGGTTGCCCCCAAGGACCGCCGCCAAAAAGAAGACCTGTGAAGTTTACACCAAACTCTCTAGCACCATGAAAAGGATCATTGGGCATCAGATTGTGCTCAGTGCTTTCACGCACGCGGTCCAATATAAATGAAATCCATGCACCAAAAAAAGCAACAGCTACATACTGTAGCAACACTTCATAACTGTGATGAGTGAAGTAAGTCCAAAGCCCGATTAAGACGAGCATGCCAAAGCTTAGAGACTCTGACAAAATCTTGCTCTTAGTCCAAACTTCGCCCGTGTGCAGTTTGTAGTCGTTATAGTTCAAAGCACTCGCCAAGGGCCCCAGGCTGACGAAAAAACGTCTTGGGTGAATGAAGTTGGTAAAGGTTCCGTCTTTCTCGGTACCGATATGGACATGATGGCCATGGTGATTTTGGCGATAATAAACAGGATCGCAGTACCAAAGACGGCAGATATTCATTGCAAAGAAATTAAGTACTTTCGTCAAAGGACCGCGCTCAAGAATGATCAAGCGGTGATAAGCGCCTTCATGCAAAGTATAGCCGATGATATTGTACATCAATAGACCATGCGCAACTGTCAGCAGAAGAGTGTGCCATCCTGAGGTGTTTTCGTTCAGACCAATGTACGTAAGGCAATAAAGATCCAAAAACACCAGCGCGGCAACTAAAACCAAAGAAATACAGTTGTGCAAGTAAGGATGTTTTAAGTGCCAAGCCGAGTAAGTTTTGATCAGGTTCTTAATCTGAGCTTTTTGCTCAGGAGAATAATAGGCAAAAGAAGTCTCTGATTTGTATTTTTCGTATGCCAGGAGTTCTTCAGGATAGATTTTCATATCTGAGCTCCTAAAAGTTTTTCCTCGATCAAACGAACAGCCCCAAGAAGACCCGGAGTTTCATCAATCGCGTTTTTGATTTTATCGGCAGAGGCCTTATAGCCAGGTGTCGCTAAAACTTTTTGAACGGCGTGTTCTATTGCTAAAGGTGTCGTCTTGTTAACATCTAAAACCAAACCTGCACCATGGGACTTAATACGCGCACAAATTGCAGGCTGGTCATTGCTAAGGGGAATTGCTACCAAAGGCAGGCCTTCGCTTAAGGATTCAATCGTCGTGTTGAACCCACCGTGAGTAATACAAAGAACTGCGCGTTTTAAAAGCTCGGGCTGCGGCAAGAACTTTTCCACTAGAACATTTTCAGCAACCGTGATTTGTTCGGGCTCAATCGCGCTGTTTCCAAGCGACATCACAAGTTGATATTCAGGCAAGTTTTTAAAAGCATCGGCGACTTTTTGATATAGAGGCAGAAGGCCGTTATTCAAAGTACCAAAAGAAGCATAAACCAGAGGACGGTCATCTAGTTTGCTGTAATCAAACGGCACAGAAACCCTGCGCGGGCTTTTGTAAGGGCCTAAGAACACTTCGCTGCCAATGACTCGTGAAAATGGAAAATCAAATTCTTTATTAAACGGATAAAAATCCAAAACCGTGGAAAAAGTGTCATCGATGGTTCTGGGAACTTTGACATTCCATTTCTGAGCATGCTGCCGAGCTACCTTCAGAATCGGACTTGTCAGAAGATCCATTCCTTTAAAGGCCAAGTGGTTCAGAGCCTTCGTCGCCAAAGATTCAGAATGTGGCCACGGCACAAACGGAGGCGGATAAGAAAGGTTGGAATCGCGATTAAGTCTTACTCCGCACGTGACAGAAGCAAAGGGAACTCCGACTTTTTCTGCGATGACAGAGCCTTGAAATTGAATTTGATCAATCAAAAAGGCATCGATGCCAAGGGCTTTTGCTTTTTCGGGAATGTCTTCGCAATAGATCTCGGCAAGCAGAGTGTTGAATTTGCTGGTCCCCAGGATGACGGCTAAGCCGCTTTTTTTGGACAGCGGCTCCATGTGTTTTTGCCAAGTACCGAGTGGAAATCTTTGTTCGCCGACAACGCAGAAGTGGTGCCCACGTTTCTGAATGAATTCTTGAACGTCCTCGACGTTAAAGAATGTAACCTTGTGACCGGCGTCTTCCAAGGCGTCAGCAAAGCTGCTTAACGGAATCATATGCCCAGGGACTGGAGAGCAAATAACACCGATGTGGCCCATTAAAACCTCTCGACGAATTGGCTAACGGTGATGGCAGAGAAGAGGTTTCTTTTTTCTGCTTCGTCAACAATAGGTTTGGTGAATGGGCACATAATCAGGTTTTTAAGTTCCAAAGTTTTTTGAGCATTGATTTGCTCATAGTTCAGTTCTGTTAAGAGCTGCGCTTTTTGAGTTTTGCTGAGGCCGCCAAGAACCTGGTCGCAAGCACTGATCACAGGATAAATCCAGGCCGGGTGGCCTTCGGCAAATTTAAAGATCAGTTCTTTTAAAAGCGGCTTTTGGTCATCATAGACTTTGTTGTCCAAAAAGACATTGGCACTACCGACGTGGAAAGCTTCGTCTTTCAAAAGCGCCTCGAGATCTGCTTTGAGGGATTCGTCATTGCAGGTTTCTTTCAAAGAGCGATAGTAACTAAGTCCCAATCCCTCAAGGATATGTTGCAAGAAGGCCATCATACATTCGCGGTCGCCGTCTTGAATCGCCAAATTAATCAATTGCAGAAACGGATTTTGCTGTAAGTACTCAACCGGAGTTTCAATAGGGCAGTATTGCAAAAACGAGTGAAAGTGTCTGAGCTCGTCCGCCACAAAAGCAGAATAAAATGTTTTTTCATCCAAGCTGTCTGACAAAAGCACCATCTTAGAGTGATAGTGGATTCCCGCTTTTTCGATGGATAGGGCTTCCATAAAACGAAGATCATTAAGACCTTTAAGAATCAAAAACTTTTGCTCTTCCGTGCACGACTGAAAGAGTGTGGTTTTATCAAGACCATAAGCCTCGGCATTCCAATAAAAAGGTCTTTGCGTTTTCGTGCCCAGATCAAATTTCTTTTTTAACAAGGACTCAAGAAGCTTTGCCGATGGGCCTTTTAACTCGGACAGTTTAAAAGCCATGGTCGATTCAATATTCAACAAAGGTGATAAAAGCTGGGTCTTATTCATGGGGACACCGCCTTTTCGTTGGGATAAAGATCCGTTGCGACCTTGACGGTGGTTCCTGCTGGGATATTCACTCCTGGGGCGAGTCTAGACCACGCGCCAATAAAGCAGCCATCCCCAATGGTAATGTCATTCAGGTAAAGAAAGACTCTGTTGTTTTTGGGTTTGATTGCGTGCGAAGTCATTTGCACTGAGTGGCCAAAAATCACATGATTGCCGATTTTAAGATGAGTGCGATCCAGAATAGTAACTTCTGGAGTCCAATAAACCCATTTGCCAATCTGGCTTCCCCAAAGGCGTAACCAAAAGCTAAAAAGCCCCGGAACTAAACGCAGAATTCTTTCAAGGAATGGCAAGTGCAAATAAATCAATTGAAACTTGTAAGCTCCAAGCCACGGTGAATAGCCGCGCTCGGCAATAAACGACACGCCACTTTTTAGCGGCGCTACAAGATTCACTAAACGAAAGCACAACAAAGGCAGAACATAGGGGACTAAAATCGCAGCAATCATCCACGAAATGTCCGTGCTTTGCACGAAACGCACAAACAACGCCACGCTGAAAAGTAAAACCGCAATGGGAAATACGATCAGGGATTGCTCGAATAGATTTTTAAAATCGAATCTACCTTGTTTCATACTTAAACTTCAGTAAGAACCTGCGGATAATAGAGGTTGCGATTTTACGGATGTCAGCAGTCACCAAATAGTATCTGGCGTCTTCAGATCTCCAATCGATGGTGAAAGGTCCTTCGATGTCTTCATCAAGGACGCCGTATCGTTTGTAATGTTCTTTCAAACGCTCTTTCGAAAGGGCTAACATGCCTTTTTGCGAAGTCTCTTTAATGATCCAAGAGCCCGAGAAAAATAAAATCAGCTGAGCCACAACATGGTGATTTTTCTTCGTAGCATAACGGCTGATTTCAAAAATATCGGCATACTTGTTGGCAGCGGCCTTCAGTTCTGGAGTCAGCGCGCTGAACTCAAACGGTGCCGGAATTAAGCGCAGGCCGCCGACGATTTCGCCGGCTTTGTTTTCAGCCCAAAAGTGATAACTGCGTTCGTCGATTTTGAGTTCTGCTTCGATATTCAGTTGTTGTTGGCTTTTTAAGTAAGGAGCTAAATCTGCATAGATGCTGTCTTGAAACTCTTGAAGGCGTTTTTTCATCGACGGCGTTAACATACTGCCGTGAATAGGTCCGACATAACGGTGTTTAAAGTCCAAAAATAGAAGGACCTTGATACCGTTAAGTAAGATGCTCTCGATCCATTTAGAGCGGACCTTTTCAAAGCGGATCATGAGACAACCTCTGCGAAAGAAGTTTCGCTGCCCAGGAATTCATGATGAGGCAATTTTCCTTGAACTAACAGGCTGTAGTCTCTTGCGATACCTTCTAACAGGCGATGAGTTAGAGTCAGTGTACCCAACATCGCAGTTTTAACTGCATCCCAGTCATCTTGAGTTTTACAAACGCGAAGAATTTGTTTGTGCACGTCTTCAGAATGTTTTTGATCGATTGCTGCGTGATCGATGAAGAAAGTCATCGCAGACTTTTTAAGCTTCATATTTTGCGCGGCAATTTGCAGAGTCGGCATGATATGGTCGTAAGCGTCTTCAGCCCAGAAGCTATAGCCCAGGCGTTGGACAGGGTTGCCGGTTTGAGAGATGTAATAAACGTAAGCTACGAAAATATCGGTTTCAAGGCTTGGCTTTGGTAAAACAGAAGGGCTTTCAACAGCGAAGCCTGCGTGTTTGAGATCGTGAAAAGCCATCATTTCGTGGCCCACTTCTTCTTGAGCGTGATCCAAGCAGTATTTCATGTAATTGAAGTCATTGATTTTCGGATTTTGGCAGACCATCGCTTGGTTGATCGCATTGTGTCTGGTGTAGTGATAAGTTTGAATCAAGAGCAGGGCATATAATCTGCGGTCGCAGAGGCCATCTTGTACGAGTTTGAAAAACTCGGACTTTGCTTTAAAAGCATCCCAGGTTTCAGTACAAAGACGTTGTAGTTGTGAAAGCTGTTCGCTCATAGGCACCTCTCGGCGCGGATACTAGCAAAACACCCAATAAATGCAACGCGTTAACCCGGGAATTTCCATTTTTACATAGGGGAAATGTGCGGGAGCGTCCCGAGTTTATAAGGCCACAAGAAAGAGCCCTAAAAGCCTTGAGGAGGCCCCTGACGGGGGCCTTTTGAGGGGGGATTCCATAGTCCTTCCACAACCATCTCGTAGAAAGACAATTTGCGTCCTTGTCCCGGGGATTCGACACTTTTTCACGTTTCAACAGTCATTACATCATTTTAGAAAACCATCTGTCTGTCGAAACTTAAACGTGCCACTACTTTTTGGCGAGTGAGTTGCAATTACGAACGGCATGGAAACACAAAACGAAATTACAAATATTTTATTCGCAAGTTTATTAACAATCTTATCTGTCGGTTGCAGCAAGGGCTCAAGCACCTCGGACACAACCACTGCGGCAGCGACAAACTACTACTTGAGTAACGGGTACTGCTACTCAAGCGCTGGACAGCAAGTATCCACAAGCTATTGCAGTAGTACCACTGGATACAACCAATCCAACGGATACTGTTATTCAAGTTCGACAGGACAAGCCGTGAATAGTACCTACTGCACAAGCTCTAGCACCACGACCGGTTCGCAGTGTGTGGGCGTTTACTATTACTTAAGTGCTTACGGTTACCAGGCAGTACAGTGTAATGGGACGAATTGCCGAGGTTATACTTTGTTAAACCAATATGGGCTGCAAACGTACTGTCAGTAATTGTCACCCGCATTCTCCTTTTTACGTATGCGAACTTTGTCACTACCTGAGCACGCTTATATGCGAAGGCAAAATGTAACCACTTGCAGGTGCATTTTGCTTTCTTTATGCAGTGGGAAGTGATGGAGGTTCCCATGAAGACAGTAACTCTTCTTTTGACTCTCGTTTTGGCAGCCCACAAAGCTCAAGCAAAGATCGAAGCCGTAATAGGTGACGTGCCACTAAAGCAAAATGCGAACGTACTAGGTCTGCCAAGTACACCAACCGATGAAGTGATTATTTCGCGGAAGCAATATGTGATCTCTTATAATAAGGAACGCCGCTCGCCAAACTGGGTCGCGTGGAAAGTCGATGCTAAAAGTCTTGGTGCTGCCGATCGCACCGATAAATTCCAGCAAGATAAAGAACTGCAAGAATATCTAAGCCAAGATCCGCAAACGCCACCTGCGGTAACACCAAACGATTACAGCGGAAGTTGCTTTGATCGCGGTCATCAAGTGCCTTCAGCAGATCGCACAAATTCTACGTCCAGTAATCAGGCAACCTTTGTAATGAGCAATATGCTGCCGCAAACCCCGTACGTAAATCGTGTTCTTTGGGAAGACCTCGAACAGCATACCCGCAAACTTGTTGCTGAGGGAAATACCGTCTATGTCATAGCAGGCCCAGTCTATGATCAGAACTTTGGAGAGATCGGACCTAATAATGATATTCCCGTTCCCTCGAAGTTATTTAAGGTACTAATTGTGGAAAAAGAAAAAAAGCGTAGCTCGTTCGCGGTGATGATGCCGAATGTGCTAAAAAGTGGGGAAGAACCAACAGATAAGAAAAGTCTTTGTAATGATGTAGCTACTACTTCAGGAGCGCACGTAAAAGATTGGCGAGAGTATAAAAGCAGTGTCTCTGAGATTCAAAATGTAACCGGGATTCGACTTAAGCAGTAAACCTGTCCCAAAGCCCTGTGGCGATATAAAGGTCTACAGTAAAAAGCGTGTTTATGCTGAACTGGAACACATGGGACCAACGCGCTTACGACATCAGAGAGGTTACAGCTTGTTAGAAACCATGGTTTCTATTGGGATCATGGTGGGTTTGACCGTGATCATCTCTCCTTTTATCGTTCGCCAATTTGCAGAATTTGAAGCTGAAAAGATTTCTGTGACAAGGATTCTGTTGCAGATGCAGACCGAGCGTTATCTTTCAAATCCGAAGCTTAAAGGTTTTATTCAAACAACTTTGAATGAGAATCCAAATCTGAAAAACTGTGTGACTAAAACGGGTGGTTGTCAGAGCGTCACCGATCTAGGTTTTAATTTGTACGACAATGCGGATATGTTGCTTGCTGGCGGTCCTACCAATCCAGCACGTTTTGATGTGACAGGGGCTCCGTGTGTCGGTGGACCTCGTTGCCTTTTTCAGGTTGCTGTTACTTACACGGCAACATGTGTTCAAGGGGCGAGTACTTGTTTTGAGCCTGCAGCAGTCACGGCTTCCTATACTATTCAGCAAAATCCTGATGCTATCGCCTATAAGGGGCCGGCTATGAAGACGATTGTCAGTGCGCCGATTCCGATTCATCTTAGGCACGACACGGTTCCTCCATTTCGAGTCACTCGTTATACATCGGGTGGCAATTTAGGGGTCCATGAGTTTTGTATGATTCAGTCTTTGAACCCTCAGGCGTGTGCCCTGACCGGAAGTTATAAACAGAATTGGTATTCCAGCGGCTCTTGTGCCTCGGCGGTGTGCTTTGATTTCTTATAATGATTCTCGATTCAGAAATAACAAGGGACAAGCGTTGATCCAAGTGATCATCGCCATGGGGATTTTTGCCTTTTTGATCGTAAGCTTCATGAATGCGGTCAGCTCGCAACGTAAAGATATCAAATTCAATCAAGCGATGATTGCGCGCAATCTTTTAGAGATGCGTATGGAAAAATACTTAGGAAGTTCCGGATCTTTGACTTTCACGCGCAACTCTACTGCAAGCCTCGGTAACGTGAAGTTTGCCGGTTGCTATACGGCGGGTGCAGCTTTGTGTGAAGCGACGACGACTCCAGTTGGATTTATTTTGTACGATCCAAATGGTGTCGCTGTCAGTGGTGCCAGTGTGAATAGTCCTGTCAGATACACTTCTCGCGGGGAAATTTGTAACCCCGGCAATAACGATTGTGTTTTTGACGTGTACACAACCTTCACCGCGATTTGTCCTGGTGGAACCGCGACCTGCGCAAGTCCCATTAATTTGAGTGCAACTTTCACGATATCACAAACTCCAGGAGTTACGGCTTTTGGTGGCTTTACCTTTAAAACAGTGACTAGTGCTCCATTCCCTGTGGGGGCGCCTCCTTATTTGCTCTCATATCAGATTCGTAGTTATGCGGGTGGCTCTTCAGCGTTTAATATAGGTGTTCACGATTTCTGTGCACTTGCTCGCTACGATTACGACGGCGATGGCGCGGGATCGTGCTTGGTGAATGGAACAAAGAAGTCCCCATGGACTTTAACCATCGTAGACGAAGGCGACGCCAACCCCCTTGTCTGTGGCGCGATCTGTTTGGATTTTTACTAGAGACGCGAGCCCGTTCCGCTCAAGAATGTGCGGACAGATCAGAAAATAAGTTGTCATTTTTTCGAGCGAAATTTTTAAGATTTCCAGATTTCTTCATGGACTAGTCTCGATTTAAGTAGGCCCTGTGAGTTATCAGTTCACCCTAATGTTGCTCACAGAGGGTGGTTTATGAAGATTCTGAGCGTGTTGGGACTATTAGTTTGTGTCGGCGGCTTTGCGAACGCAGAGCCCACTGCAGCAGATAGAAAATTCTATCGCGATCTTACACATAAGCTGAGTCGGGTGGGCACGTTCAGCGTGACCATGGCGGGAACCCATCAAAAAATTCATTTCGAGTACGACCTTGCTAAACCGATTTACGCCGAACCCATCATAGCCGATGCGCGAGTTGGATTGGATCCGCGACATTTCTATCGCAATTTCTGGGACAGAATTTTTTTGACGGAGGGCTCATACCTCGACATCAATGGCCGTCGCGAGCCTTTGACATGTATCTTTATTAATGGCCAGGACAATCGCTATGCGGGGCTTTCAGATCCACGCATTCCGACGATCTTAATGCGCATCTACCTTGTCGCCAGAGACAAAACTTGTACGGGGCCGCTGAATCCCAATTACCCTCAAGATGGCACGGTCGCCGAGAACTGGGATACGTATATGTACTATGAGCTCAAACATCCCGAGACGTTGTTTCCGACGGGATCGCGGATTCGCACGAACTGGAATGATATCTTTATTGATCCCGTAGGTTGGTACTAGACGGCCCTTTGCAACGGCTCTGCAGTCGTAGCTAAGGGCAAGTCGTGCTAACTTTGGCAAGTGGTGAACTGACTAAGTTCAAGATCTTCGCACCGTTATACAAGCAAATGTCTCCGGTGAAGTCTTTCACTGTATTTACAGTAGCACCATAGATACTCATACTTCCGGCGCCGCCATCAATAAGAGCGATACTCTTTGCGATAATTTGATGTTTTCCGGCGATTCCGTCGATATAGTCGATCGATTCGGCAGAGATACAGAGTGGCCCGGCACTCGTGTAAATGTATTTGATCTTTTTAAGGACGAATAAGAACTTATCGCCGCCAGCGAACATTGTATCCAGATACTGAGTTCTTATATAGAAGTCGGTTGCTCCTTTAAGATACGGCACATTAACCGCGCTATCCACGATGACATGTTTGGAAGCGACACCATCGGCGGTAAAGTTTCGAGCGGAAGCCAGTGCATAACCACCACCTATAGAACCACTGATTGTGACGTCGTTTGTCGCTGTCAAATCCAGCGGAGCCATATTGCTTAAGAAGTTTTTGCATTCGACCGTCATTTTTGATGAAGCAAATGCCAACTGCTGTTGCGTATAAATAATCTGCGGATCCGGAATTGGAGTCGGAGTCGGCGGTGGCGTAGGCGTAGGAGGTGGTGTTGGTGGTGGCGTAGGCGTCACCGTTGGAGTCACAGACGGAGTAACACTAGGAGTAACAGTCGGAGTTACCGTCGGTGTAACAGTTGGAGTGACAGATGGAGTAACTGAAGGAGTTACAGTCGGAGTCACAGTTGGTGTTACCGCAGGCGTAACTGTTGGAGTTACAGTCGGTGTTACAGTAGGAGTCACAGCTGGAGTCGGCGTTGGTATTGGAGTCGGTGTAGGAGAAGGTGTTGGCGTCGGAGCCACTTGGCAAGAGGCACTGCCTGATCCATTAGAAACTAATATCATGCTTGCAGGGCAAGCACTTGCCAACATATTCGCAGGTGAAACGCAAATTGGATTACTAGAGGCATCTAAACCAGTATACAAAGTTCCCAAAGGACAAAGGGAAGGCATCTTACATTTGTTGTCCACACCATATGTGCCACCAGATTCTGTGCACATATCAAAGCCTTGATCCAAAAGGAAACAACGCGAGATCGTACCATTAGATGCAACTGACAGTACGACACCTCCGAGAGCTTGATCGCGAGCGGCCACTTTTCTGTCGCCGTTAAGATCCTCAGTATTGATAATCAACTCTCCATACTGAAGCATGTTTCCTGCAATACGGGCATCGTCAGCGAAGTTTAAACCTCCATTGGCGAAGGCTTTGAATTTCAGCGAGTTTACGCGGACTCCGTATTTTACGAGATTTACACCTGTGCCTACGACCGAGCCATCGGCAAGTCTATAAGCCATGTCCATGCCGTCAGCAGAGGTTGCTTCAGCGACATTAAAAGTACTTGAGCCTGATCCAATTAAACTCGACGAACACGCGGCACGCGAATCTAATGATAAACGCAAATCTTGTTGGATAGAGTTTGATTCACTACGGACTTTGAAGCGATACACTTCGTTATAGGTGGCATGAACCATGGTGCCTATTAATAGAGATACGGTAACCACCACTGGTATGGCAGTTAAAACAGAGACCAAGCTCTGTCCTCGCTGATTGCGAGCGATTCTATTGAAGGCGGTTCCACAAACGTCCATATGTCTAAATAATATTCTATTAATTTAGAAAATGAAAATTTGGTGAATTTTGCGTATCAATTTAGATGCCTCTATTGTGGTTAAATTTGCTCTGAAAATAATAGAGCGTTCGGAACTGATCGGAGTTCGAAAGATCGCTGCGTATTTGCAGCACTGTCTTGAAATCAGAATTGATATTTAGTGAGGAGATTTTATTAAGGAGACTTGCAAGTGATCGAGCCTGCACCATTCGAGACAATGTATTGTCCTGCAGGACAAATCGTGCCCACGACTTGCTCCATCGTTCGGCATATAGGAGTTTTCGGTTCTGTGTCTGTGTAGCCAAGGAATATCGCGCCATCTATACCATCACAAGGGTAGGGCATTTTGCATTTTGGATAACTTGTATCATCGTAAGTGCCGCCAACCTCAATACAAGATGTTCGTGCATCTGTGAGAGCGTAACAACCAGTGATGTTGCTGGACGCGGGGTTTACCGAAACAGTCATGGTACCAACACTTCTTTCGCGGAGTTCATTTCCTCCGGACACTTCAGTACTGACTCCCAATTTTTTTAATTTCACGACGAGTTCTCCAGAATAAAGTGTATTGCCTGGAGTTCCCGGGTCTGTGCCGATAGGATGCACGTTACGAAAGGTGAGAGCATCGATAGTGACATCGTAACTTCTTAACTCGGCACCGGCTTGAACGATGGGGCCCGAGGGTCCGCCACCCATGAGGATACGCAAAGGCACGCCGGCTTCCGTTGCTGCTTGCACGGGGTCAATATGTCGCGAGCCCGGATGAAGGTTGGCCATACATAAATTCGGATAAGCAACGATCCCTTGCATGGTCGAGAGCAAAGCTCTGGCGCCAACCATAGAGTTGAAATGGCGTGACTGGGCATTGAAGGTTCTAAAAATAGTCATCATCGCCATCGACAATGCGCCGACAATAGCAAT
Organism: Bdellovibrio sp. HCB337; assembly: GCF_047302465.1. Taxonomy (GTDB): domain Bacteria; phylum Bdellovibrionota; class Bdellovibrionia; order Bdellovibrionales; family Bdellovibrionaceae; genus JACMRP01. Next base: position 1,038,411 of record NZ_CP178621.1, read on the forward strand.
GGCCATCAAAGCCATAATCATGCTAAAGCCACTTTGACTATTTATACGTTTCACGGATTACCTCAATGCTCCCAATACTTATCGGATTGTTTATAACAAACCACAGCCCCGCTACGAGCATCACCGAGCACTTAAAATTTGAGTCCTAAATTTATTCTGATAACAACCGCTTACATTTGCGTCCAAATCAAAAAGCCTCGAATTGAAACAAAAAAACCGCTGCACATTTGCAGCGGTTTCTAGAGACAACATCAGTGCCGAACACTCGAATCAATATTCGATCAATTATGGTTGGAGATTTTCGAGCTGAGCAAATTGATCTTTGAGGGGGCCACCATAATATCTATGGACAGGCTTCAAACGGCTCGGGCTTTATTACTTGCAAGTCTCCTTGATGCAAGATTTTATTTTTTAGCCGCGAGCAAGCAAATTTGCTCTGTCAATTCGTAGGATTTCACAAAAGAGGTAATCGGTAAAAACTCATACTTTGAATGAAAGTTCAAAGCACCGGTAAAGTAATTCGGAGTCAATATTCCCTTCGCGGAAAGGGCAGCGCCGTCGGTTCCACCACGCATGGGAATGACTTTGGGATCGACACCGATTTCTTTAAGCCCTGCAAAGATCAAATCAATAGCGCGACGATCAGCACCTATAGCACTGCTAATATTGCTATAGGTGTCCGTGATTTTCACAGATACTTGGGCTGTTGGGTATTTGGCGGCAATGGCTTGGGTCGCGGCTTCGATTTTCTTTTTTCGTGCGCCAAAACTTTGCAGATCAAAATCACGGATAGAAGCTGTAAGCTTCGCTTCTTGCTGGGTGGCGCTCATGCCATTGAACCAGATATAACCATCACGACCGGCTGTGTTTTCGGGGGTTTCAGAGCGGTCAAAGTGACTGATAAAATCCTGAGCCATCAAGATGGGATTCACTAATACACCTTTGGCAGACATTGGATGTGCTGTGACACCGGTGAACGTCATATCCGCAGTGGCCGCATTGAAGTTTTCATAAACCACTTCGCCGAGTTCGCAGCAATCAATAGTGTAGGCAAAATCCACATCAAATCTAGACAGGTCCAAAGCTTTGGCTCCGAGCAGTCCGATCTCTTCATCGGGGACGAAGGCTACGACGATATCACCATACTCTTGATCGTCGCGCAGATTTGCAAGCAAGGTCATAACAACTGTGACAGCGGCCTTGTTGTCAGCTCCTAAGACGCTGGTGCCATCACTAAAGATGATTTGCTGACCCTCGTAGGGCCGGATCTCGGGGTGTTCTGAAACGCGCAGCCAAATATTTTCTTTTTGATTGAGGCAAACATCTTCGCCGCTAAAGGTGAGTATCTGCGGATGAATGTGGGGGCTTAAGCCCACGTCGACGGTATCGATATGGGTGATAAAACCGATACGAGGGCCACCTTTTTTAGTTCCTGGTTTAACAGCAGTCACTGTGGCGTGTTGGTCAATTTTGATATCTTTTAAACCAAGGGCTTTTAGCTCTGCGGCTAATAACTCTGCAAGCTTTTGTTGGCCAGGTGTGCTCGGAAGGCTAGTGATGTTGTCATCACTTTGCGAGCTAACGGCCAGATAGCGAAAGAAACGTTCAGTCAGTTGTTTTTCTAAAGAGTTCATAATCTTCACCCTTCCGCATTCTTGCAAGAAGGGATCGATTTATCAATTTTTTAGTTAATCTTTAATTGACCAACTTATATTTCTCGAAGGTTTTGAAGTTTTCCTAAGCACTTTCTACTTTGGAAACATTTGGATTTTGAGGAAATGGTTTGTTACGCATTTTCTCCACACGCCACGCGAGGAAGAACTGTTTCATATATATTGCCCACCAAATTATATGTAGAAGTGGAAAGCCGAACCCAGTGGCCAAGAGATAAACTTTTGAAAATGACCAATAGATCATGGCGCCCATCAAAGCCCAGCTATGTCCTTTGAAGCAAAAAATAGAAAGTATGGCCATTATGACGGCATCTACATAGGCAGAGGGATCCGTTTTTCCGAAATAAGTGAAGCCTACTGTAACTAATATGCTGAAAACCAAACACATACTTGAAACTTTTCGAGCTGAATTTTTCCATTCGAGAGTTTGGTACTCTGAAATTTGCTTTGCTAAATCGGATTCATCAATCTTCCACCAGAAGTATGCGTTTGTGAATTTATTTGAGCGCGATTGTTCTTTCAATTGGCCTCCGATTAAGATTCAGGCTTTCTAGCTTCATATTAATCGGAATATGTTTATATCTACTTGAAACAGAAATTCTAAAGGCCGTTAAAAATCATTTTGATGTTCGAGATACTTTCAAGAAGCTGCAATTGTGCTAGTTAAATAGGCATTGTTTATAGTGAGACGTTCGCATTTGAAACAAAAGAATATCCTATAGAAAGTACGTGTGAGGTCCTATGTCCGTCAGCACCGCACACAGAACTGGGAACTGGCATAAAATCTAAGCCGTGTTCTCGGCTTTTTCCATAAAGAATTGCAAGTAGCGGATATGAAAAGCTCCTTCTTCTGTCGCAGAATCAACGAATTGTAATCAAATTACAAAGAAGAAGGAGTTTTCAATGAGATTTTTTTCTTGCGCCCTTTCGGTGCTCAGTGTGTTTTTCACGGGTTCAGTTTTTGCTGCGGTCTGCACAGCACCCACAGTTTATACGAGCTGCTGCGACTATGCGATTCATGATGGTGTGGCGTCCAAAGATGTGAATTATCGAGGACCACAAACCGCATTTGCCGATGCTGGTGCAGCCCAAACATGGGCTAAAGGTGTCGTGCCACAAATGCCATTTTATCTGCCCTATGATGCAAATAAAGTTTCTATCTTACGCGGATGGCTTAGCGACAATGGCAGTGGGAATTCTGCTGTAGACTCGTGGCGAGCTAGTGTCGCACCAAATACGGATGCATCTTTTGAAGTCCGCGCGGTGGCGCAGGGTAAGGTGGTGTCAAAACTGTGGGACAATTGGCATGGCAATGTGGTGGTTATTGAACATACTGCTGCCAATGGATCAAAGTATCGCAGTTTGTATTTTCATTTGCGTAATGGGTACACCCACGATCGCAAGGCTGCTAGCGCCATTGTCCCACCAGATCCAAATGGCAATGATATCACTGCCAGATATGCGCGCTTTGCAAAGGCAAACGATAGCAAACTCTATTGGGGTGAAGAATCCCATGTTATTCCTGTAAACGTTGGCGACGAGGTCAAAGCCCGACAAGTCATCGCATACTCTGGCAACACGGGTGTCGGTGGAGCTGGGGCTGGTTTAAAAAACGATGGAACACCTAGCAACGCACTTCGTGCCAATAACCATTTGCATTTCATGATGGCAGTGCCAAGTCCGACAAAGGGTGATGAGTGGGTTTTTGTCGATCCATACGGTGTCTATGGAAAAGTAAGCTCAAGTTGTTATGCGATCATGAAAGAAATCGACTATCCACGTTTCTTTGTGCCTTTCTATGCGACCTTCCACAACATCAACTGGGATCTGTACAAATTCTATTCTGACTACTATCCAAAAATGAGTTGGGGACCACAAACACTGAGTGTGTATAAAGCAGGAACAAAAATTAAGGCGGCAGGCGCATTCCATCCTAAAGCCGAAAAATCATGGGCAGCTCGCGGATATTTAACAGAAGAACAATTGAATAAGGCTTTAAAAGCCTTTGATAAAGACGATATGCGACCGCGTGAATTGCAAGTAACGACGGCGCCAGATGGTTCGCCACGCTTCACAGCGATTTGGCAAAAACATGGCGGCAACTCGTTCACCACCTTGGTGAATTTGAAAGACGATGACTTTGCGAAGAAGTTTAGAGAGTTGGTAGAGAGCAAAGGCTATCGCATCGAAGATCATGTTTCTTATTCTGTATCAGGCGAGCGTCGTCACTCGGCGATTCTTGTTAAAGACGGACAAGGTGCTCAGTATTGGCACAATATGACCCAAGATGATTACACACATAAAGTTCAATATCTGAGTGCAAATGGTTGGCGTAATACCAGCTTCAATGCCGCGGAATTACCGTGGGGGCTTCGCTATAGTGGCGTGTGGATGCAAAAACCAGGAACTTGGGCATCTTGGTTTAACCTGAATGCTGCGAATTATCAGCAGAAGTTCGATCAATACAGCACCCAGGGATTAAGACTCTGGAGAATCCAGGGCTATAACGACGGCAACTCTTTCGGCGCTATTTGGACGAACTAGTTAATTAGGTGCTAGGTCCTATTTGCGGAAGCCTTGCGGCAAGAAATAGGACCTGGCACCAAATGTATTTCCGATTATACTTCGTTTATCCAAGAGGCTTATATGAAGATCAAAGAATCTCATTTTGTAATTACTGGGGGTAATCGAGGAATCGGACTTGCTGTCGCAGAGATGGCTGCAAAGTGCGGTGCGAATGTCTATATTGCCGCGCGATCTTTGGACACAGAAATCGAGTCTAAACTTAAAAAGCTCGGCGCAGCTTCTATTCACTTTTTAAAATGCGATCTATCCACTCGTGAAGGTGTTCAATGGTTGGCTGAATCACTTAAAGATATTCACGTTGATTTTTTATTTAATAACGCCGGGCTCTTAACGGGCGGTCTTATCGAAGAGCAGCCTTTAGATGAAATTTACTCTATGTTCCAGGTCAATGTAAATGCTCTGGTTCACCTTACTCGCTCGGTGATACCGGGAATGATCAAAAGAGGTCGCGGAAAAATTATAAATAACGCCAGCGTCGCTGCATTTATGCATTTTCCTTGCGCTTCGACGTATGCTGCTTCTAAAGCTGCGGTGGTGGCCTTTACGGATTGTATAGAGGTCGAACTCAGAGGAACTGGCGTTTCGACTTTATGCCTTGTGACTCCAGGAATTAAAACCAGAATGTTTGATGAGATCGAAACGAAGTATGGAAAAAATTTCGAGATTCCTGAAGCTTCCATTTCGCCAGAGGCGTATGCACTAAAAATTAAATCAGCGATTGAATCAGATGATAAGGATCTGCTTCCGGATGGAATCACATCCATCGGTCTTTGGACGGCTCGGTATCTGAACCCGTTATTTCGCACTTTGGTTAAAAGTAAATTTCAAAGATAAAAGACAGTAGTGCCATATTCACGTTCAAACACCTGAGTTGGACATGTCTATCGAGAGATCAATGAAGGGCTTATTCAAGAAAAAGGAACAGATCCGGAAACTAAGTGCCAGGTCCTACTTCTGTAAGCACCGCATACAGAAATAGGGCCCGGTACAAAATCCCTATATCGTCGCAAAATTAAGCAGAGTTAGACCAAGTTTAGTTAGCCTCATCTGTTTTGCCGTTTGTTTGAGTGGATTTTAGGATGTTTCGAATCCCACCTATTATGTTTTTCATATCGTATCTAGCAGGCAAGATGGGAGTTACTGTTTCTAATTGTTCTCCATCTATCTCAAGATCTTGAGCAAGAGACTCATATGACATATTCATAAAATGGTTTTTAAGTATGATAAAAGACAAAAATGTTGCATAGTTGCGTTTTTCCCCAGGAGCTTTACCATTTAGTACAGTTTCAGCTGTATTTTTTGCAAGTATAAGCTTTGCTTCGATGTTTCGAGTTTCTGTGAGAAGTCTTACGTTGTTCCTAACAGCGACTTTTAAAATTCCGAATAACCAGTAGAATGCAGTGAGAAATATTGCTCCTGCGCCAAGGCGTAGAGCTGCGATAGCATATATTTGACGAGATTCTGTTGTTTGTGCAATTTGGTCTAACGCATGTTCGTAGTAATTGATAGCCCCCCAGCTTAGTAGGGTGGCCATGATAGAGAGCAATACAATGATTGAGAAGTTGATCCAAAAATTTTTTTTTGTTTCGGCTTTAAATCCCTCTAGGGTTGAATTGTAAAAGTTTTTTCTTTCCAACACCTGATCTAGCTCAACCTGAGCTTTAAACTGTTGATCTCTCTTCGTATTGATATCAGTTTGCAGAGATTTTAGGTTGTTGCTTAACGCCTGTTCATCGCTTTTTAGTCGGTCTATGTTTGTATGTAGTGAGTGTTGAGCTTCTGTAAGGTCTTTAATTTCAGTGTTGAGAAAGGTCTTTGTACCTTCAAGATCTTCGATACTTTCTGCAAGATCTTTTTGCTGCAGTTGTTGTGATTCTAGTTGATTTTCCGCGTCTTTCCCTTTGGTGGATAGTTTAATAGCGGTCGCAGTAAGCTCCCTAATTTCTTTATCTACTTTTGTAAATTCTTGAATGTAAGTAGATAGGTCATCCTGAAACTTAGATGGATTGAAATTCAAATCTCCTAAAATATCTATGGATTCAATGCATTCGCTTATATATTTGCTGGTGGTAATTTCTATTGCTGCGATGATGGACCTGATTTCTATTTTGTGATTTTCGCTTGGTGAGAGTACCTTTTTGAACTCAGAATTGCGGAGTCCAGGGATTCCACCAAAATAAGTGATATGTATGCGACGTGTAGTGAAAGTACCTTTGGTAGTAAGAGTCATTTCGGAAATGTAAACAGGATGCTTAAACTCCAAACGGACTGATTTTTTATTTGAGGTTTTACTTATTGGGCCATCGATGATTAAGCTCTCTGGAATGGCTAAAGTTGCGTCAGTGAGCGCACTACTTTTTAAGTAAACGTATTGGTAAAATGGCAGAGTCGATTCAATCGACGGTATCTTTGATTCAGCGACTTTAAATTCATTTTCTAAATCCGAGAAGTTCATTGATCATCCAATCTTAACATTCACAATAATGTTGTAAACAGTATGTTATTCTGTCCGAAACGTGGTTACTAAAGTCCTGTTTTGGAGTACTTACTGATCCGAAGCGAATCTAGTACCTCGCTTCAAAACTCCAGAAAACTTTATCTATTTAACAAATACAAAATGAAACATTCGTAATTGAGAGGTGGTAGAGGTGTAGTAAGGTATTAGTTCGATTTCGCATCTTTTTTCATGCTACGAACAAAATGTGTCATTGTTTCCATAGCTTCTTTTGCAAAGCTTATGTCCGCATTCTTCATTAAGTAGCTTTCAGGCCATCTGATTTCCTCAGCCAATATATTTAGCATTGCTTGATATTTGGAGTCTTCATTTGAGGTGCTCGTGCTAAGTGATTTAATGGTCAAATACGAGAGCATGTACTTGTCAAATATTGACTTAACTTTTATAAGGTAGGTAGATGTATCAACAAAGTGTCGATATTGTTTTAGAAACCACGCTGCTAAAAATTCGATAAAAATAAAAAGTAGTGAGCAAGAAGCAATCCCGAAAATATGTTGTTCCTTAAACTCTGTATATAGTGCTAGTATCTGCCAGCCAATAATTGAGATTATGTAAAACACTATTCCATTTCGCGAATAAGAAGTTCCTTTGTCTAATAATATGGATGCTTTTGTATCAGCTATATGAGCTTGTTCTGTAAGAACCCGCCGTATCTCGTTAAAATAGTTTTCGAAATTTTCGAGAATATGTTCGTCAGATTGTTTCCTTTGAACAGTCATATTTTTGACAAGAGATTCAAGATATTCAACGTCTGTTCTTGTTGGGTTATGTCTGAGTTCATTGAGCTCATTGAGAATTTTTTTGTAGAAGTAGCCTGGCTCTTCTCGTTTATTGTCGACATCGACGAAGTTATCCATACGAGAAAATTTACTATGTTTGGATAACTCATTGGAAAACAGAGTGAATCCTATGATGCCTATTATGGCTGCAATAGCGTACAGTCCTTGCTGTCGGATAAAATTTAAAATATCAGTCTCATATACTTGAAAAGATGCGAGTAAGACCGCGAAATAGACCAAAAGGACCCCAACGAATGCTTTCGGTTTTCTCATCAATTGTGCAATTCTAGGTAAGTTAGAAACTATTTGTGGATCTTGTTCGTCTTTCATTTTGAACCCATGCAGGACATAGTCTGCGGCTTTTTTTATATTGTTTATAAAATATGATTATATTTATAAACTAAGTAAGTTTGCACGGATGGGTGTGATATTCAGGACCTTTTGCTGTAGTGGTGTTTTATATGCAAGTAAGAGAAAGAACTAACGCCAGCACGGCTAAACGCGGGGCTTTGAGGCTTAGGAGTGACATTTGGTGTAGAACTCCATAAATTTTTAAGCACTTTGTCCCATGTTGTGTTTCAAACTAAGAATTTTGATGTTTATGTTATTGCTAATAATATTAAATACTTATGACTTAACATATTAACCAGATACATTAAAAAACTACTTAAAAAGTAATATGTTTTGAAAATACATTAAAGAAAGTGTAAATTTTTAATGTATATCGGGGATATATTAAATGACTTCAGATCCTAAACAACCTTTTAAATTACCTCTACTACCTCCTCAGTTTAAGACAGAGGAGATAATAACTAAAGAGTTAGTTCAGCTTCTTATAAAAGCTAACTCCTCTCTTGCGGAACTAAATGGAACTTGTCGAGCAATTTCTAATCCTTATATTTTATTAAATATTCCGATGCTTCAAGAATCAGTCGCTAGTTCTGAGATTGAAGGAATTCACACAACTGTGGAAACAGCTCTTGAAGAGCAAGTTAAAGCGGTTGGTGAACAGGATCCGGCGGGAAAAGAAGCGCTTCGGTATAGAGAGGCCATCAATTCTGGTTTTGCAGCCCTGGATAAGTATTCATTATCTACGCGCACGATTTTATCAATTCATGAAAAATTAATGCCTCAAGGGGGAGGTAAGTTTAAACAGCAACAAAATCAAATAGCGAAGGGTTCAAAAATCATCTATACCCCACCAGCGCCGCCAGACATAAATGAGTTAATGAGTAATTGGGAAAAATATGCTCACGCTGAAGATGAGGGGTTTGATCCATTGATTCGCGTAGCTATCTGCCACTACCAATTCGAAGCGATACATCCTTTTTCTGATGGAAATGGTAGAGCAGGACGTATATTGATGGTGTTGCAAATAGTAAAAGACAAATTATTAGATTTTCCGATTCTTTACTTAAGCGGCTACTTGAATAGGCATAGAGATGAATATTATCGACTCTTAAGTTCAGTAACGAATGATGGCAAGTGGATCGATTTTATAAAATTCATGCTACAAGCGATTCATGAACAGGCGCAGGTTACAAAAGATGTTATTTTTAAAATGATGTCAGAAAGGAATAAACTGAAAAAGAAATTACGAAAAGATTTTAACTCCATTTATAGTCCGGACTTGCTAGATCATATTTTCAACTTCCCTGTCACTTACCCCACGTTCATGGCGGAAAAAATGGAAATCACATACCAAACTGCTAGTAAATATCTGTCAACGCTTGAGGGGGCTGGTATTTTGGCAAAGAAAAAGTCGGGTCGTCATATTTTGTACTACAACGTCAAATTGCTTGCGTGTTTGCGAACATAATTCTGAGTTAGTAAAGAGCGATCGAACTTGGTGATGCTGGCACGACTCGAACGTGCGACCTATTGCTTAGAAGGCAATTGCTCTATCCAGCTGAGCTACAGCACCATGGATGAAAAAACAGAACTCAAACTTGTATCGAATTCGTGCCTAAGGTGCAATTTAAGACACCCCAAGTCAAGCGGAAAACCGAAGGATTGGGGATTATAGAACTCCCGTATTCTCATCAATCTCCAACAATTGCCGCCTTTGGGTCGAAGCACAGATCGCTACACCCCCCAAAATCACGTACCAAATCGTCAGAATCCAAATCAGAAAGATCGGCAAGAAGGCAAAACTGCCATAGATGTTGTTGAAACGGAAAAATTTCACAGTCACCCAGGTAAAGGTGTTCTGAACAACCCCCAGGCCCACCGTCGCTAAGACCGCCGAAAAGAACGCGGATTTCGCCTTCACCTTCAGATCCGGCACGTACTTATAGGCAAAATACAGGATAATGGCCAAAACCGTATACCCCGTCACCGAGCCCGGCACGTACTTCTTCCCAAACTCCATCCGAATCAGGGTGGTGAAACCCACATAAATTGCTAAAAAAACAGGCAGGATGACCACCAAGAACCAATACATGAAAAAGCGCTTCAAAAGCGGTCTTGTGTTCTTCTGATTCCACACCCGATGAATCCCATGCTCCATATCGTGCATCAACCGAAAGGTCGTAAGCACCAAAATCACAGCACCCGAAGCTCCCAGGCTGCCAGCCTGAATATTACGGATTGAAAATTTAATTACTTTTACGAATTCAGCCCCGCCGGCCTCTTTGAAATACAAAAGCAGCAGGTTCTCTACACGCGTGTACAGTATGTCATCGCCGCCCATGAATTTAAATGTCGCTAAGATTACTGCCAAGAAAGGGACCAGTGACAGGATCGTCGAAAACGAAAGGGACGCCGCCACCAATTGGATTTCGCCATCACGAAGCTGATGGATCAGATCCTTTCCCATCAAGTGGGTTTTGCGGGCATAGTCTTTCACCATCGTAACTAACTTACTCGTCATCCTATAACCAGTAACGTTCCTTCACGGCAAAGTCAGCGCCCTTTTTCTCGATCTGAGCAGAATCGCAGTACGGATCGTGCTCGAAGAATAAATACCAAGAATGATCAGCAGCCTCGGACAGATACTTTTGCTTTTCTTCCATCAAGAGTAGCGGATGAAGATCATAACCCATCAACCACGGCACACGCACATGAGTGCTCGTCGGCACCACATCTCCGCAATACAAAATGGTCTTATTGCCATCAGTGACTTTCACCATCTGCTGACCTTGGGTATGTCCGTTAGAGATCAGCGTTGAAATCCCCGGAAGCAGATTTTCTTTCGGGCCTTCAAGGATATTCAAAACTCCTGCATCCATCAGTGGCTTAAAGTTCGATTCAAAGTAGCTGGCTTTTTCTCTTAAGTTCGGCTGACTTGCAGTTTCTAAGTTTGCACGTTGTACGTAATATTTTGCATTCGGGAAGGTCGGTACTAGCTTATGGTCTTTTTCAACCGTAGCACCGCCTGCATGATCGAAATGCAAGTGGGTCAGTATCACATGGTTAATATCATTCACAGTTAAGCCATGGGCTTTTAAAGACTTCTCAAGGCTTGGGCCCGAGTCATCGATGTTGTACATCTCGGCAAACTTGGTCCCTAATTTTTCGCCGTACTTTGCAACGAAGTGGCCGCCGTTTCCGCAGTCGATCAGAATATTATTGCCAGGGGATTTTAGTAACAATCCACGAGCTTCCATCTGGATTCTGTTTTTGTCATCTGGCGGATTGGTTTTTTCCCATAAGACTTTTGGGACTGTGCCAAACATCGAACCACCGTCTAAACCGAAAATCCCAGTCGGGATCGGGCAGACTTCGTAAGGGCCGATTTTTAGTTTAAGCGATTGTGTCGTCATTTCCTACCTCCAGGCGCTCGGTCTCTTCGGTCGAGCTAAAGGCCTCAGGATTGATGGTCATAACCCAGTCTTTGTAAGCCTGGTAAACCATCTTGATGTCTCCGGGTGGGTGGACGGGGCCTACGTGTATAACTAGCTTACCAGGTTTTGGCAGCAATTTCCCCTTAGGCCACAAGTCAGCATTGCCTTCGATGTACAAAAACAAAATCGGAGTTTTCGTGCGCTCAGCAAAAATACTAATCCCACGTTTGAACTCTTGAATCTTTCCGTTCTTAGAACGTGTTCCTTCCGGAAAGATAATCAACCAAATACGCGGAAGCTCATTAAGCAGCTTAATGATCAGGTTAATAGCTTCACCACGACGGTCTTTTCTGTCGATTGGAATCGCACCTAAACAGTGTTGAGAGAAAAACGTAAATAGCGGATTCGTGAAAAAGTAATCCTTCGCAGCTGCGATATATAAACTTAGCCAGTAACGGCGGGGGATGGATGCTGCAATCGAAGTCGCATCCAAGTGACTTGCGTGATTTGAAATCACCAAAAGCTTTGGATGGTTTTTATAAATCTCGGTGAAGCTTCCGCCTTTAACTTGCAGGCGGATATAAAGATTGAACGCAATGTCTTTCAAGAAAATAGACCACACATAGCGCATGCAAGCGCTAAAAAGATCTACGTGTCTTGTGAACAGCGGCAGATGCTTCAGATAAGTCGGAAGCTTCGTCCACTGTTCATTGTCATAGTTCCAATCCTTCATCATAACGACATGTCCGGAAGTGCTAACATCAAGTAATAATAAATCGGAGCCACGAAAATCAATCTATCCATGCGATGCAAGTAATCACCGCGACCAATGATGAAAGGTCCTACGATGCGAACTCCGGCGTCTCGGCGGATCACGCTCATGATCAAATCACCCAAGAAGCCACCAAGGCTGGCGATAAGGCCCGCTGTCAGCCAATACTTTTGCGACCCATCTGGCAGTAAGAATCGCATAGCACCGGCTAAGAACAAAGTTAAAAGCAACGAAACAAATAAACCTGCAATCGTACGGTGCGGATTTAAACGCGGGAAAAGTTTCTTTTTGCCAATGTATCTGCCCAAAGCGATGTTCGTGTTATCGCAGAACTCAGTCAGGATGATCAAATAAATCACCTGATAGATGCCATTCTCGAAGTGCAGGATTAGGCCCAAATGCATAAAGCACCAGCCCAAGAAGATGAATCCCAGAAGGGTCAGCGACATGTACTGGATCATGCGTTTATAGCTATTCAGAATCAGTGGTACTAAGCACGAAGCACCAAGCACAATCATCGGCATGACGTTGTAAACGTCCAAACGATCAAAGTACGCACACGCACCAAGAGCGATAATCCCCGCATAACAAATCAGAACGAAATAACTGCGGTGAAACATCCCCATGATCTGGAAATATACCTTAGCCCCCATAATCCCTAAGGTCACAAGAACGACCAATGGCAGTGGATTTGGAAGACCCATTAAGATGAACAAAAGTGGGGCAACAACCAACCAGCTTTTGATACTGGCCCAACTGACGTTGAAGTAATAGTTCTGCTTACGGAAGAAATAAACGATCAATCCCGAACAAAAGATGATGCTCAAAACGATGAACACAGTTTGCTGATAGACGGGGCTTGACCAAGAAGTGCCGGTCATAGATTTTCCTCATCGATTTTGTAATCTTTGATTTTCTTATACAAGTTAGAGCGTGAAACTTTGAAGACTTCAGAAGCTTCACCAACATCTGGGTATTTTTTTAAACAAGCACGAATCAGATTTGCTTCAAACTCTTCCACCAAGAAACCAAGTCCCTTAGTGAAATCCACGTTTGTAAAGTTCATGTTCGTGCTATTGGTACGGCCGCGCTTAGGCGCATCTGGGTAAAGCAAATTATCCACGTCTTCGCCACGAATAAACGGAAGCGGTGACGTCAGACTGATTTGTTCACACACGCGTTTTAGTTCGCGCACGTTTCCAGGCCATACGTAATTATCAAGGGCCGCAAGGCCGTCGTCCGTGAATTGCTTGTTTCTGCGGGGGCGTTCTTGCTCTAAGAAATTTCTGGCAAGATCTGGAATGTCTTCTTTACGATCACGCAGTGGTGGCAATTCAATACGCTGGCTTGAAAGACGGAAATAAAGATCTTCACGGAATTTGCCTTCACTGACCAAGCGTTTGATCGGTTGGTTGCTGGCAATAATCACGCGCGTTTGCACGTTGAAAGATTCTTTCGAACCTACTTTGCGAACTTCGCCGGATTCTAAGAAGCGTAACAACTTCACTTGCTGAGTCAGTGGCAGGGCTTCGATCTCGTCTAAGAAAAGATCTCCACCATGGGCAGCTTCAGCCAAACCCATTTTGTTTTGATCAGCTCCAGTGAAAGAGCCTTTCACATGACCAAAGAGTTCTGATTCAAAAAGATTTTCAGGAATGCTCGAGATATTCACGCTGATAAAAGGGCGTGCGTCTTCTTGCTGATTCAAAAGTCTAGCTGCGACTTCTTTACCGCAACCAGTTTCACCTTCGATCAAAATCGTTTTCGTTTCGCCTTTTAGTTCGGCAATACGTTTTTTGATTTTTTGTGAGCTAGGACCTGAACCAATCCAGTTGATGTCTTTACCTTGAGGATCCAAGTTGCGGATACTCCAGTAGGCATCGATCTTGTTCAACACCAGCATCACTTCTTCAGCTTGCAGTGGTTTTGCCAAGAATCTTTGGGCTCCGGCTTTCAGGCATTGCTCCATCAGATCGCGGTCTAGGTCGCCAGACATCGCGACGACTTCAAGCTGCGGATTGTGCTTCATAAGTCTTTCGATAACCTTAACACCTTCAGGATCACGACTGCCCGGAGTCAGGTGCATATCTACCATCGCTGCATGAAAGAAAGTCGTATAAGGAACAAGTTCCTTCTTAGAGACCGAAATGACTTTCCAAGGCGCCGATACACAGAGCTTTAACGACTGGTGTATCAAGGGGTCATCGTCAACGGCGAGTAGATGGAATGCTCTATTGGTTTTCATAGCTAGGATCATCGCGGGACGGGGCTGTTTTGGCTACCGATATTGCGTGATGTTATGCTTGTTAAACCCTGGAAACTCGGTACACTTTTGAGAGGGAGCTGCACGAATGAATTCGAACTCTGTGAAAATACTTTTAGTTGAAAATATCCACCCTGTTGCCAAGGAAAGACTCGAAGAAGAGGGGTTCAAGGTTGACTTGATCTCTCATGCTCCTTCCGAGGCAGAGTTGTTGAAGCTTCTGCCAAGCTATCAGGCCTTGGGCATTCGTTCAAAAACTGAGCTAACCGCAAAGGTGTTTCAAGAAAATCCGCATCTTTTTGTGGTCGGCGCCTTCTGTATTGGGACAAATCAAATTGACCTCAAGGCCGCGCGTGCCGAGGGTATTGCGGTCTTCAATGCTCCTCACTCAAACACACGCAGTGTGGCTGAACTTGTGATTGCAGAGATGATCGCGCTGTCTCGTCAATTGGGCGATCGTAATACGCTTGCTCACAAAGGCGAGTGGATGAAGAGTGCCGATGGTTCGCGCGAAGTGCGCGGCAAAACGATCGGTATCGTTGGTTATGGCCACATCGGAAGCCAAGTTAGTATTTTGGCAGAAGACTTAGGCATGAAGGTCATTTTCTATGACGTCGTTAAAAAATTGCCACTAGGAAACGCGCAGATGCGTGCGTCTTTGGACGATCTTTTGAAAAATGCGGACTTTGTCAGTCTGCATGTGCCTGAGACTCCACAAACCAAAGACATGATCGGTGCGAAGCAACTTTCGAACATGAAAAAGGGCAGTTACTTGATCAACGCCAGCCGCGGAACCGTGGTTGTCATCAATGATCTGGTGGAAGCACTAAAATCAAAACACATTGCAGGTTGTGCGATTGACGTTTTCCCTGAAGAGCCGGCTTCGAACAAAGAAAAGTTCGTGTCGCCACTTCAAGGAATGTCGAACGTGATTCTGACTCCGCATATCGGGGGCAGCACGGAAGAAGCTCAGTACGCAATTGGTGCCGAGGTTGCAGAAAGTTTTAGAAGATATTTGAAAATCGGTTCTTCAAGCGGTGCTGTGAATTTCCCGAACGTGGATTTGCCGGTCAAACAAGGAACGTCACGTATCTTGAACGTTCATCGTAACGAGCCCGGTGTCCTAGGAGAAATCAACGGAATCATCTCGAAAGAAGGGGCCAACATCGAGGCTCAGTATCTTTCAACCGACGAAAAAGTCGGTTACATGGTGATGGATTTGAATTCTCATCACGCACAACAGTTGGCGGACGAGATTCAGGCACTCAGCCGCAGCATCCGCACGCGCGTTGTGTACTAAGACCTATAGGCCTTGTCGTTTGCCAAAAATGCTCTTGAGTTCTTGCTCTGCTTTCAGACCCAGAGTCTGATAGGGGTAATCTCAAGGGAGTGTGTGTATGGCAAAGGTGATTTTCCTTTTCGCTGTGATCTCGGTTCTTCCTTTCAAAGTGCTGGCAGAGGACTTAGTTCGAGTCGGCAATCTTAAATTCGCGCACTACGGTGCTATCAGTTACATGACAGAGATTTGCGGCAAGTACGGATTAAAAGTCCAAGAGCGTGTCTTTGCCAAAGGCATTGATATCATGCCAGCAATCATCGCCGGCGAAATCGACGTTGCCGCAAGTGCTGCTGACGCCGCAATCGCTGGGCGCGCAAGTGGTGTACCCATCTTTGCTGTTGCAGGTTTTGCCAAAGGTGGCGCCCGCATTGTTGTTGGCACTGATACAAAAATTAATTCCGTCAAAGATTTAAAAGGCAAAAAAGTTGGTGTTGCCCGTGGTGGGGCCCAAGAACTTTTAACCTTAGCTGAACTGGATAAAGAAAAACTGACTTGGTCCGATAAGCCCGGCAAAGACGTACAGATTGTCTATATGGCTTTTGCGGATTTAAACCAAGCTCTGCAAAGTAAAAACATCGATGCCATGGGGCAAAGCGAGCCTTATTCTTCCCAAGCGATTAACAAAGGTTTTGGAAAAGAACTTTTAAAACCCTACGACACGCCAATGAAAGAGCCCATTCGTACTTTGGTGATGACCGAGAAAATGTACAACACGCAAAAACCGATCGCAGAGCGCTTCATGCGCTGTTTTGTCGAATCCACTAAGACCTTCATTGAAAAACCTGAGATCGCTGAAAAATTCGTGGTCGAGAAAATGTTTAAAAAACAAATTACCTCTCAAGACTACAAAGACGCTATTGGGAATTCTCCGTTTAGTTATGACTTGGATGTAGAGCACATTCAAATCACCACGGACTATATGCAAAAGCTGGGTGTCGGACGGATGAAATCACCACCCAAAGCCGCAGACTGGGTAAAGCTGGATCTGCTAGCAGACGCAAAAAAGGCCTTAAACATTAAGTAGGAAGTCTTCTATGAAAGAGACTCTGGGGCGATTCAAAGGATTCTGGGTGCCACTAGTGGTGGTGCTAGTGTGGCAGGGGATTTCAGAGCTTGGATGGGTCAACGTGCAAGTTCTGCCTTCGCCTTGGGCCGTGATCACAAAATGGATCGAATACTTAAAACCGCTAGAGCCTTTTGATCCTGAAAAAGGCAGCTACTTTAGCTGGATGTTTTCAGGCGAACTTCCTCATGACTTGTGGGCGAGTTTCTATCGCGTGCTTGTTGGAGTTCTGATTGGTGGGGGACTGGGACTGCCATTGGGCCTTATCATGGGCGCTAGTCGCGTTGGTTATGATTATTTAAATCCTTTAGTACAAGTGCTGCGTCCGATTCCACCAATTGCTTATATTCCACTTGCGATCTTGTGGTTTGGTTTGGGAAATCCTCCGGCGGTGTTTTTGATTGCACTTGGGGCGTTCTTTCCAATTCTGATGAATACAATCGTAGGTGTGCGCTCGGTCGATAGTATTTATATCAGAGCTGCTCGTAATATGGGCGCAGGGCGCTTTACGATGTTTACAAAAATCATTGTGCCAGCTGCGATGCCATACATTTTGAGTGGTGTGCGCATCGGGATTGGAACAGGCTTTATCTGTATGATCGTTGCAGAAATGATCGCGGTGAATAACGGTCTTGGTTACCGCATTCTCGAAGCCCGCGAGTACTTATGGTCGGACAAAATCATTGCAGGGATGTTCACCATTGGTCTTTTAGGGCTTGCGATTGATGTAGTGGTCGATAACTTGAACAACTACTTGCTCAGGTGGCACCGAGGATTGGAATAATATGCAAGCGCAGGTGCAGGTGAACAATGTCTCGAAAGTTTTCAAAGGCAGTGGTGGGGATGTCGTTGCGCTTAAAAACATCAATCTTGAAATACCCGCGGGACAATTCGTGTGTCTACTGGGACCTTCGGGTTGTGGTAAAAGCACGCTGCTAAATGCGATCGGTGGATTTTCGTTGGCAACTGAAGGTGACGTGAAGGTCGATAATAAGCTTATCACTGAGCCCGGACCTGATCGCGGTATGGTCTTTCAAGAATACGCGCTCTTCCCTTGGATGACGGTTGCTGAGAATATTACTTTCGGTCTTCGCATTAAGAAATCAGATCCAGCGCAGATTCAAAAAACTTTGGATGCGCTATTAAAAACTTTGAAGCTAACCGAGTTCCGCGATCGTTTCCCAAAAGATCTTTCAGGCGGGATGCGCCAGCGGGTGGCGATTGCGCGCGTACTGGCGTTAGATCCACCCATTATGTTGATGGATGAACCTTTTGGCGCACTCGATGCGCTGACAAGACGAAGCTTGCAAGATGAATTGCTAAAAATCTGGGAAGAGTCCAAAAAAACCGTGATCTTTGTGACTCACAGTATGGAAGAGTCGATCTACTTAGCGGATCGAATCGTCGTAATGACATATCGTCCAGGCACCATCAAAAAAGACATCATGGTGACGATCCCGCATCCGCGAGATCCGTCGTCACCTGAGTTCAATAAATTAAAAGCAGATATTTCCCGATTAGTGATGGAAGAGCAAGAGCGCTTCCAAAAGGTACAAATCAGCGGCTCGACGGGAGATTAGGGAAACACCTTCGAGCACATATTTGACGTAGGCATTTGTGTTGCTATGTTAAAGAAGGATCTTCCACTCTCGAGAAAGATTCTATTTCTTAATTCTATATCAACGATTCGGAAATTAACGCCGGTTTTTTCGGTTACCTCAGCAAAAAATCTATCCGCCGCATCCGTATCGAATTGTAAAAATCCATTAACATAATTATTAAAACTTCCTTCGTGGTATTTAACGACTTCATCTGGGAAAATCACAAGAGGAGCAAGAAGTTCGGCTTCCCCAGCATATTTACTGATAATGTTGGGTACCAGGCGGCGTTGGTCAAGACGGACAGCCAGTATTCCACCGTTTGGAGTCGAATGAATTACGCCACCTATGCTTTTAACTAAATTCGAGCCTGTAAATTGGATTGCGGTATCTTTAGAAAGTGTGAAAGATAAAAAGCTTGAAGCGACGGGCTCGATAGAATGCTTCCTCATTTGATTAGTAATTTGTACGCCCGGAACACCTTCTGCCATACGTCCGTTTTTTTCTCGATTCACAGTTAAAGAACGAAGGCGTCTTGTATAGCTACCTTGGTTTTTCGTTAGTACTGTCGATAAAAAAGCGAGTCGTTCTTGGCCATTTGGAAGTTTTAAACGCTGGATTTTATCTGTCTTATACTCCACTCCACGCAATGCCACGATGGTTTTTGTTGGATCTGGATTTTCAATGGCGTCTAACCAAGTTTTCCAAACTTGAGTTTCCATAGGCTCCATCACTTGCCATGGAAGATAAGCCTCGAGCATTTGACGAACGCCTTTGCGATCATTCTTTAATAATAAATCATTGAGTTTTTCTGTTTGTGCTTCGTAACCTTCAAGAGTTTTGTTTTCAGCACGATACTTTTCGAGGGCTTTGTACTTTGCTTTTTCGGTTTGTTCTGCCGTAGCTAAAAGCGATTGTTCGCTAGCTTGGAGTTTTTCTTTTTCAAATTGAAGCTCTGATTGAATTTTTGTGCGTAAGGTCTCGTCGTTGTTTGCAAGCAGTGTTGTCATACGGGAATTGGCGAGCTGGTCCTGCAAGAAATTCTTCTTTTGCAATGCCAATCGATAGCGTCCGCCGGCGCTCCCATGTTCGGCATTATACATAGTTTCAGCTGCTGTATAAATAGTGCGGTCTTCCCAGCGTGCCTTTGAAGCTTCAAGAATAACCAGGTCGACTGCAAGTTTCTCGGGATTTTTCAAAGCTTGCTCGGTGTATTGTAGAACGTAAGTCAAACCCTCAGGTAAATAACGGGCTTGCAAACGAGTGGCGCTATCAGTTCCTGTGGAAGGGACTTTTTCAAGCTTGATGAGCTCGCGTCCGCCTCGTTGGAAGTCGAAAAGCACACTGGTATTATATTTCTGCACATAACTTTGCAATGCTGCGAGAGTCATTTCCGGAACGGTTTGCGCTCGAGCCAAAACGGCAAGCACATGAATAACCACAAAGACAATGACGCCAAATTTTTGTTTCTTGTTCCACATACCCTTAGTGGGTGCAAACGAGGTTCCACTCTAAGTATTGAAAAAGACTGGATGGTCCCAGGTATTCTGCGGAAAATGTCATCCGCTTTTCAGAGTATTGACGTCTCAAAATGAGACAGCCTTATTTGCAAGCTTTGGTGTACTTTCCTTGGTAATCGACACCGACATCAACATCACCCATCATGACGTGAGTGCCACTGAGAGTACCGGCAATATTGAAAGTTTTTTCTGTGACTTTGCCTTTGAGTTCGCCTTTAGAATCATACTGTGAATTGCTGCAAGTAAGAGTGACTTTTAAGTCTGGCTTTTTATAGTCCCAAGTTTTGATCACACACTGAGTTTCAGGAATTAAATTCTCTTGGATGTATTTACGAATGTCTTTGGCTTCATTCGCACTAATGCAATCATCGACATCAATTGCAGGTAACGCCAGAGTATTGAGCTTGATGACGGTCTTTGCTTTCCAAAGACCTGGATTGATAGTTTGTGCTTGAGCAAAGCTCGACGCAAATAGGATCGCGGCAACAAATAAAAGAGTTCTCATCAACAACCTCCAGCTTCATTACATCTTTGGATTTGTTTTTCGTCAGGTCAAGAGTTCATCAAGCGAACTTCACAACTATGTCAAAACTTGGTTTTAGTGTGAGTCCGTATCTACAGACCACAAGGAGATTTCAAATGGCAAAAGAACTCAGCGGAAAAAAAGTAGCAATTCTTGCAACGGATGGTTTTGAGCAGTCGGAACTTTTTGATCCTAAAGAGGCTTTGGAAAATGCCGGAGCAGAAGTGACAATCGTTTCTTTGAAATTAGGCGAAATCAAAGGTTGGAAAGACAAAGATTGGGGCCAAAGCATCAAGGTTGACATGCTTGTCAGTCAGGCTGACCCCCAGAAGTTTGATGCTTTGATGTTACCAGGTGGTGTGATCAATCCAGATCGCCTGCGTATGGAGCCGAAAGTCGTGGAATTTGTCACAGGCTTTTTCAGCGAGGGCAAACCCATCGCAGCGATTTGTCATGGACCACAAACCTTGATCGAAACAGGTCTTATCGCGGGCCGAAGAATGACATCATGGCCATCGATAAAGACCGACTTACTGAATGCAGGTGCCGACTGGGTCGACGAAGAAGTCGTGGTGGACGAGGGCTTAGTTACCAGCCGCAAACCGGCTGACATTCCAGCCTTCAATCGCAAAATGATTGAAGAGTTCAAAGAGGGTAAACACGCTCACCGAAACGGCGCACGCCCGTACGACGAACCGCGCTCGCGCACGCACTAAAGATCGATTACTTTTCCAGGGTTCATGATGTTGTCGGGATCAAATACTTTTTTGATCCCTTTCATCATTTCGATTTCTGCCTGAGAGCGTGTGAATCTTAAGAACGGCTTCTTAGTCAAACCCACGCCATGTTCTGCAGAGATCGAGCCTTTGTGCTTCATGATCGCTTCAAAGATCAAAACATCGACCTTGCGGCATTCTTTCACGAAATCTTCTTTAGTCATGCCTTCAGGGCGAAGGATATTGATGTGTAAGTTACCATCACCAATGTGACCAAACCATACGACTTCCCACGTTGGGTAAGCTTTCGACAGGATTCCATCAAGTTCGTTCATAAATGCAGGAACTTGCGAAATTGCGACTGAGATATCGTTTTTGTACGGAGAGAATTTTGCCAAAGATTCGCTGATGTCTTCACGAAGACGCCAGAAGTTTGTTGCCTGAGATTCTGACTGACTGATCACGCCGTCAGAAACCCAGCCCTCAAGAAGACACTTTTCAAACACGCTGAGTGCTTGTTCTTCATCTTGAGCGTTACGAGCTTCTACTTCGACCAAAACATAAAACGGAGTTTCTGTTTCAAACGGACGAGGCAGGCCTGTGTTTTCCATCACGCGTTTTAAAGCTTTGTCCGAGAACATCTCAAACGCTACAACCGTCGTGTTATTCTTAAACTGAGCAAAGATCTTCATCACGGCATCAAGGTTTGCAACCCCAAGCACCATCACTTTGAGTGGTGGCGGAGGCGGAGCAAGCTTAATCGTGCACTCGGTGATAAAACCAAGCATGCCTTCACTGCCAATGAATAGGTGTCTAAGATCCAAACCGGTCGCGTTTTTTACAAGAGCGTTGTTGAGCTCCATGATTTCGCCAGTTCCAGTAACAACTTTTAAACCCGCAACCCAGTCACGAGTTAAGCCATAACGAAGAACTTTAATGCCGCCAGCATTGGTCGCGATATTGCCGCCAATTTGTGAAGAACCACTGGCTGCAAAGTCGACCGGGTAATAAAGATTTTTAGAATGAGCAAACTCTTGCAAAGCTTCAGTGACAACACCAGCTTGGCAGACCACGGTTTGATCCGTAGGGCTGAAAGTCACGATCTGATTCATTTGATCGAAAGAAACAACCACTTCGCCTTTTGTAGCAACAGCAGCACCGCTGAGACCCGTACGACCGCCAGACGGAACCAACGCGATTTTATTTTGACGAGCCCATTTTACGATTTTCGCCACTTCTTCAGTGGTACGAGGAAAAAGAATCGCAGAGGCATTGATGTCAAAGTAAGTCGTCCAATCTTTGCCGTAGTACTTCAAAGATTCGGGGTCAGTTTTAATTTGATCGGCAGGAAGTAGAGTTGAAAGACCTGAAAGCTGTGTCATCTTGGAATCCTTTCCATGACCTAAGGTGCTTTTATGATTGTTCCTCAAAAGGATTGATTCGTGGAGCTCTTTTTTCTTCGCGCAGGGTGCGAATTTTCAGAGTCGCGTAAAGGGGACAGAAACCCCAGGCAGCGGTAAAGATAAAATAGATACCGCCAAAAGCCCAAATAGGACCGCCAGCAACAGCGTAGGTCGTTAGAACTACGCCCAAGATAAATCTTAAAATGCGGTCCCAAAGGGCGACGTTGCACTTCATCGGGAATTAGTTCTTCAAAAGGTCTTGAAGTTCGCCGTTTTGGTACATTTCCATCATGATGTCACTGCCACCGACCAATTGCTTATTGATGTACAATTGAGGAATGGTTGGCCAGTTGCCATACTCTTTGATCCCTTGACGGATTTCTTCGTCGTCGAGCACGTTCACATCGTGGAACTTAACGCCCATGTCTTGAAGAATTGCACAAGCGCGGGAAGAGAATCCGCACATTGGGAAGTTTTGAGTGCCTTTCATGAAAAGCACGACTTTGTTATCAGCCAAAATTTTATCGATACGTTCGTGAGTAGTAGACATTCGGTCCTCCGAAAAGTTCTGAATTAGGATTTTACTTTAGTTTTAATAGAAAGGGCATGTACTTCGCCAGTTTTAAGCTCTGGTCCAAAAACAGCCATAACATGTTGATGTTGTTGAATGCGGGTTAGACCAGCAAAGTTCTTGCTCTCGATAATGACTTCGTAATGGTCGTGGGTGCCAGTCAGATCAACAACTTCGACGCTTCCGTCTGGATACGCTTGAGTTAAACGGTCTTTCATTTCTTGTGGTGTCATAGGGGGATTTAGTACCAGAAGGCTATTTATGGCGCAAGTGCTAACTGAGCAGGTGACAGTGGGCTTCCATCAGGAGTAAGACTTGGAAATGGTTCAATTCTTACGTCGTTTTGAAAAAATCCTGGCTTTGGCGGCCCTGTCTTTGGCTTTCTATCTTTTTGCCCGTCTAGAGTTTGTGGTTTGGAACTGGCCCCAATATAAATCCAAAGAAGTTTCCGATATTCTCTGGGCCTTTTTCGTAGGCTTTCGTTTCGATATCGCGGCAATTTGTATGTCCTTAGTCCCCGTAGTTTTGTGGAGTTTCTGGCCATGGTCAGAAAAGCGCCACTATCTGTGGGCCACCATTGCTTTTTGGTTATTCGCACCCTTTTTCCTGGCGTTTATGATGATGAATTTGGGCGATTCCGAGTTCATCAACTTCGTGGGCCGTAGGTTTTCTTATGATGCCCTTTTTGTTGTCGGTGAAATGGACACAAAAGTAGCAGGGATTTTGGGTTCTTACTGGCATTTGGCGGTGATTAATTTCTCGCTGATGGGGTTCCTAATTTGGGTTGCGTGGAAGATTCTGCATAGACCTTCAAAACGGGCCTATATTTTGGGTTTAAAATGGGAACTTCCGTACTACATCGTGGGTGTATTTATCGTGCTTGTCATGACAGTCGTCGGAGTCCGCGGCGGTCTTCAGCGAAAGCCATTAAACATCGTCAATGCCCATATTTTTGCAGCTCCGATTTTGAACAATTTGGTACTGAATTCGACGTTTACTTTCATCAAAAGCTACGGCGCTGAAAAGCTCGGGAAAGAGGTCTATTTCTCGGATCGCCAAGAGATGCTGAAAAACCTGAACGGTTCTTTACCAGGGCCTTCATTGCTTGAAGGCAAACGCCCAAAACCCCCACAAAATGTGGTGGTGATTATCCTTGAAAGCTTCAGCTTGGAATACATGGGTGAAATCAATGGCGGGCAGGGGTTTACGCCGTTTTTGGATTCACTGGCTCACAAAGGGTTGTTCTTTAAAAACAGTTTTGCCAATGCCCGTAGATCCATCGAAGGCGTTGCTGCAGTCACAGCCGGCATTCCTGCGATGATGAATGAGCCTTTTATTTCCTCGCATTTTTCTTCGAATTATTTCGTGGGTCTTGGCAGTCTTTTGACGGCGCAAAAATATCCAACAAGCTTTTTCCATGGTGGCAATAACGGCACGATGTATTTTGATTCTTTCGCAAAGAGTGCGGGTTTTGATAAATACTTTGGTGCGAGCGAATACCCAAATCCGGCTGACAACGACGGCACCTGGGGGATTTTCGACGAGCCTTTCTTGCAGTTCATGAAAACAAAGCTTGATGAAACTCCGCAACCTTTTGCGGCGGCTGTTTTCACTCTGAGCTCGCACAATCCTTACCGTATTCCGGATCAGCACAAAGACAAATTCCCAAAAGGTCCGCATCCGATTTTAGAGAGCGTCGCTTACGCAGATTATTCGTTGCAAAGATTCTTCGAAGAGGCCGAGAAACAACCGTGGTTTAAGAACACATTGTTTGTGATTACATCCGATCATACGGGCTTTACGTATCGTGCGGGCAATGACAACGAGCTGACTCGCTTCCGTATTCCGATTTTGTTTTATCACCCGGGCTATGAGTGGCCAAAGGGGATTGATCAGGATCAAATCGTTGAACAAATCGACGTGATGCCTTCTGTGATGGATTTCTTGGGCCTTGAAAATAAAGAGGTCAACTACTTGGGCCTCTCGGTGTTTGTACCAGGCGATCGCACAGCGACTTTGTATTTGGACGGTCGCTACTTCTTGGTCGCAAAAGATTATTTCTTGGATTGGATGGTTGGTGGCGAGCTCAAAATGTACTCGATCACTGATGCTGCTCAGAAAGAAATTCTGCAAGAACCTACTGTGAGAAAACATGAACTTGAAGCGCGTTTGAAAGCTTCGATTCAGTATTTCAACGAAGGCATGTGGGATAACCGCATCTACTATCCAAGCGGAAAATAAAAATCAAAATTGAAAAATACGAGAGAGAGAACTTCGTCTTTGCATCGCAGCAATGGAGTCATTTTGGATCGGCATGAAAGTTGAATATGGACTCCAGAGTGTAGAAAAGGAGTCACAATGATGCTTCAAAAATTTATCAAAACTGTTATGGCATTAAGTTTTCTAGCTGGAACTGTAGCATATGCAGATCCAGGTCGTTATCCAGGACCAGATCGTGGACGTGGTGGCGGTTATCGCCCAGGGCCAGTTCGCCCCACTCCAGACGACAACGAGTGTCGTGAAAGAACTCGCGGCGGTCGTCATTACGATCCGTACTGCGATGATTATCGTCGTGATGATGGACGTCGTTATCCTCCTCATCGCCCACCTCCAAGACATTATCCTCCGTACAATCCACCTTACAATCCTCCGTACAACCCACCACCGGTTTACAATCCGCCACCAAGTCATGGTGCTAGCAGCATTGATTTCCATGCGGTTTCTCGTCGTGGCGGTGGAGAATGGTTGCGCGTTAACTTGAACTACCCAATTCGCGTTGATTACGTTCAAGTACAAGTTCTGCATGCAGCTTTGCAACTTCACGATGCGGTTGCGATCACTCGCAGTGGTGCTCGTTACAGCATTCGTAACTTGAGCAGAACTGGTGTGTTCTACTCTTCGATTAGCTCTGAATACTTGAGCATCTACGAAGACGTTATCGCGATTGATTTGCGTGCTGAATCTATGGGTGATCACGCGGATGTTCGCATCAGCGTATCTGGCAATGGTTATACATCATTGACGGGTTCTCGCTACTAGGCGCTTGCAGCAAAAATTATTCACGTAATTCCGGAGGCCGAGAGGTCTCCGGTTTTTTTTGTTGGCGCAGTTGTTCCAGCTTTTCTTCCAAATTCAGCTCTTCGGATTTTGTCAGAGAGGTGTGGAAGATGCGACCTCCATACGGAGCAAGCTCTTGCAGAGCGCCTTCCGCAGAAGTGCTTCTTAGCAAGACAAATAAAGCTGATGTTCGTGGCTGCATTTCTTTGCCTAAATCCCGCATGTAATGATCATTGATACCACGATCGCTGGCACGGCCTGCAAGAGCCCCGATAATCGCGCCCGGGACACCCAGGTAAGGAAGCCATATAAACCAGCCAAAAAAGGTGCCTAAAGCGAGGCCCGCAACAGCTCCAAACAACGATAAATCGTTTTCTTGGTGAAGCTTCACTTTGCCATGGATGTCTTTTACCACGGCACAAGCATCTTCGATATCCAGGTGACCGTCATGCGACAGCTTTTCGACAGCTTCTAAGACCTCATCAGCGACTTTTTCCTCGGGATAAAGAATGGCTATTAAGACGGACATGACGACCTCCTTCAGGGATGCTGTACCGATGAGTTAAAGATCTTTTTCACGCGTTCTTCCTGCACTCTTGAGAAGGATGTATGCAGGATTTTTCCCCCGTGCTTGGCAAGTTCAGGAATCGCCTTATCGATGGTTATGTGATGAAGCAAAAGAAAGAGGGCTGAATTCCCAGCTTTCATTTCATGGCCGACATTCATCATAAAACCATCATCAATACCAACATCAGCAAGGGCGCCGCCCATGACCCCTGCGGTGACTCCGACAACAGCGCCGACGTAAGGGGCTGCGAAGATTAGACCCACAAGAGTACCAAGAACTGCGCCTCCGGCTGCTGCTAAGAGGGGAATATTGTGGCTTTGATGTATTTTGACTTTGTTTTGTGGGTCTTTAATCACCACACAGGCATCTTCAATTTCCAGGAGACCTTTTGCCTGCAGATCCTTGATTGTGTCCATCACCTCGTCAGCAATCTGCTCTTCGGGATAGACCAACACCATCACAGTGGATGTCATCATGGCAGAACTCCTTTGTTTTATTAAACAGAGGATATTTCGTCTTGTTCCGTGAGTATTGTGATGCTTTTACGAAATGGCGTTTAGAACTTTATGTCGCGTAAGAAGTGGCAAGTATAACCATTGGGATGTTTTTCTAAATAATCCTGATGGTAATCTTCTGCGCGATAGAACGAATCCACAGGTTCCAGTTGAGTTGCGACGGGCGCACCCCAGGCGTTGGATTTGTTGACTCTTTCAATCACTTGTTCTGCGGTTTTTCTTTGTGCATCGGTGTGATAAAAAATGGCCGATCTATACTGGCTGCCGATATCGTTTCCTTGTTGTTCTACCGTAGTGGGGTCGTGAATCTTGAAGAAGAACAAAAGCAGATTCTCATAGGTCAGAGTCTCAGGATCAAACTCGATTTGAATCGCTTCGGCGTGACCTGTTTTGCCAGTTTTAACTTGTTCATAGGTTGCATTATGAACAGTGCCGCCTGTGTAGCCAACATCGCTATTGAGATACCCAGGAACTTTACGAAGCAAATCCTCCATACCCCAGAAACACCCACCGGCAAGGGTTGCTACTTCTTTTTTGGCCATATCTGCTCCTCTGTGGTATAACGTACCCACATTATGAATCTGTTATTTCAAGCGGCAAGTGCCGAGCATCAAAAACGTGAAAAAGCAAAAGCCAAAGAGCTTCGACAATCTCAGTGGTGGCGGCAACAAGTCGGCCAGGGGATTTGCTATCACTGCAAAGAAAAATTCAAACCCTCTGAGCTAACTATGGATCACGTGATCCCTATCGCTCGTGGAGGTAAGTCTAACAAGAAGAACTGCGTGCCTTCTTGCAAGGACTGTAACTCGAAAAAAGGTTACAAAATGTCCGTGGAACTAACCATGGAAAACATGGCTGACGAGCTCAAAAAACGCTCCGACGACGACATCGATTAGGGTCTTTTTAGGACGCAGCGCGTGCTCAAAAAATCGACGAACACTTCAAAAGTCTTGCTTTAACACTGCGCATTGGGATTAACCTAGAAACAGAGGCTCAATAGATCCTGCATAGATCCTCATTATAACCTATTGAAATTAGAAGGAATAAGTCAGCTGTGAGTAAAATTACCAAAAGCAGTACAGCCGAATATTTTGCGAAGAACCTTCAACAGGTGGGTTTTTCCTCCCCACTAAAGGCAGTTTTAACGACTTTAAAAGAAGCCGTTGATAACTCGTTAGATGCTTGTGAATCCTCGAGCATTTTACCAGATCTTCTTGTTGAAGTGACGAAAGTAGGAACTGGTTCTACTAAGAATACCGACCTCATTAAAATCGTTGTTGAAGATAACGGTCCCGGCATCGAAGGCGAAGATCTCGCGAAGGTGTACGGAGAATACTTGGCCTCTTCAAAATTCGGTCGCGGACAGTGTTCTCGCGGTCAACAAGGTATCGGTATTTCTGCTGCGACAACATGGGCGCAAATGACTAATGCTCGTGGTGTACAAGTTATCTCTAAGACAAAATCAATGAGAAAAGCCGTGTCTGCACAAGTAGACGTGGATATTAAATCCAACACCGGTGTTTTGAAAAACAAAGAAACGATGGAGTGGGATCGTGCTCACGGAACTCGTGTTGAGTTCTTGTTAGATGGTCGTATTCAAATGAACGGTGATGGCGGTCTTGTGACTTATATCGAGGGCACAGTACTTGTGAATCCTCATATGACTATCACGTACAAACTTCAGGATAATGACTTCGTTACAGTAGCTCGCGTAAGCAACGAAGTGCCAGAGTTGCCAGAGGCAACTTTGCCTCATCCGCACACGTTTAAACTGGGTGAATTCATCACTCATGCAACTTTGTTCGGTAAAGTGTCTTTGTCTAAGTTTTTGAAAACTGGTTTCTCTCGTATTTCAGACTCATCTATCTCTGATTTCGTGAAAGCCGGTTTGCCAAAATCATTGGTTGAAAAGCCAATTACATCTTTAAGTGAAGAAGACTTCAAAAAGGTCTTCCAAGCAGTTCAAGCAACGAATTTGATGGCTCCTTCAACCAAGTCTGTTTTGACTGTGGGTGAAGAGTCTCTGTCTAAATCGATTATGCGTCTTGGAGAAATCGACTTCTTTGCAGTCGTGACTCGTAAACCGACGATTTGTGACTTTAAACCGGTCGTGGTGGAAGTGGCGTTAGCGCGCTTTAAAACTCGTCAATTGGAAGCGGATTCTCCGGTGCAATTACTGCGCTTTGCGAATCGCGTTCCTTTGCAATTCGATAAATCGGGTTGTGCGATCACTTGGGCGATTGAATCCGTGAACTGGAAAACATACGGTTTGGGACAGCCTAAAGACAGTTTACCAATTGGACCGTATATTTTTGCGGTTTCTGTGGTGTCTCCGTTTATCAAATTTAAAAATGCTTCGAAAGAAACGATTGATGCTTCTGAAGAGTTAGTTGCAGAGATTCGCTTGGCATTGATCCAAGCTGGTCAAAAGCTTTCTCGTCACATCAAAAAAGAGTTCAAAGAAGCAGATCTTGAAAGAAAATTGGCTCATATCGAGCAATTCGGTCCAATCCTTGTAGAAGGTTTGGCACGACTTGTAGGTGCGCCTGATAGTCGTAAGAAGAAAGCGGAAGAAGGCTTGAAAAAGCTTCTTGGTCGCGATTCTGAAGCAGCGATTGCAGATCTTGAAGAAGCAGAAAGCAAATTGCTAGCGCAAAAGAAAAAAGATCGTCAAAAAGGCATTGGTCATGAGGACGAAGAAGAATCTAGCGTGATTTCTTCCGAGGAACTTGTTGAAGAAGCGGCAGAAAAGCCGCAAGGCACGACAAAAAAAGCCGCCACTAAAAAAGCTGCTGGTACAAAGAAGGGTGGTAAATAATGGCAAAGTTGATGGCCATTCGTGAACTGAAAATTGATATCCCTAAAGAGGCCAAAATCCTGGCTGAAAGAATGCTAAAGGATTTGGAGTCTTCACGACGCCCAGTCTTGGAAGCTGTGAAAACTTCTTTGGACAATTCGTTCTACAATCCTAAGGTGGGTTACCTTACTCCGGGCGACAAGATGGTTCGTACAGAACTGAATGTGTCTTCCGTGCAAAAGCTTGCTCGCGTGGTTTTCGTGATGGAAATCTTGCTAAGAAACTTGGATATTGGAACGGTCAATACGAAGCGTGAATTGTATTACGTGGCAAAAGGGTTGATTAAGAGCAATCCAAAGTTGAAACCTTTGGATTTCGAAGATCAGCCCGAGTCTGATTCAATTATCGATTTCATTGGCGATATGCTGCAAGTATATCGCGAAGAATTGAACTGTTTTGCCAATGATCGTGGTGGACAAACTTACTCTCAACAATTGGTTGTGACTGAGACTCTGGCAGACGGGGACAAGGCCGTGATCGATCTTTCGACACTGGGTACTTCTCCGTTCCAGCCAAAGAACAAACCACAAAGTTTGAAATTGAAAGCTAAAAAGAAAATCGACTTCTGCTTGGTTATCGAGTCAGAAGGTACGGCGAATACCTTGGCGACAATGGGTTTCACGAAGCGTAACAACTGTATCTTGATGGGTGCTCAAGGGGTTCCATCAAACGGTGTGCGTGGCTGGTGTAAATTGATCCAAGAGCAATTGGATGTGCCAATTTACTTCTTCGGGGATCTCGATGCGTACACGATGCAAAATATCTATCGTACGCTAAAAGCCGGTTCTGCGGCGTCTTTGATTCGTAACGCCGATTTCTCTGCGCCAAGCGTGAAATTCTTGGGCGTATTGCCTGAAGACGTGAAGAAGTATGATTTGTTCAGCTATAAAGTGAAAGAATCTGATCCTGCTGAAGCACGTGCTTTGAAAAAAGCAAAAGATGCTTTAGAAAACGATCCATTCTTCTTGGATAAGAAGAACAAAGATCTTTCAGACATTCTTCGCTTCTTGATCAAAGAAAAAATTCGTTGCGAGCAACAAAGCTTTTTCTCTGTGGATCCAAAAGATCCAATCAAGACTGAAAAAATCATTCTTGAAAAGATCAAACGCGGTTCATACGTTTAGTCGGCGCCCGCCGGCAGAGCGTAGGGCAGGCGGCCCGCAGCTGAAGCAACTCGCGGCTACGCGGGCAGAGCGGCGGCCGGGACGGCCAGAGCTGAAGCAACTCCAGATCAAAAACAAAAAAGCCAGAGTACAAACTCTGGCTTTTTTTATTCCCGAAAAAAATAGAGGCCTCGATCGGCGCAAGCAAGATCGAGGCCCCCTCCGTATGAGAACTATCCCCCCTGAGGCTGTGGAATCAAAGCAGGCTTGAATGTAGGCGACTGCAAGGATTTCATCGAGCGCTTTATCCATGCGGCGTGAGGCTGAACTTTAGTGTAGAGAGTATCGCCGATGCATAGGCCTCTTGGATCATTTCGAACGTCCGCACGGCTAGTAACGCCGGCAACATATTTTTTGCCATCAGAACCTGTGACATAGGCAGGACCACCGGAATCTCCGTGGCAAGGTCCTTTATCTCCAGAGTCGATCACCATTTCTGTTTTTGTGTAAGTAGGATCAAGGATCGTTACATCCACTTTTAAAAGTTGAGTCGATGGAGTTTGCTTAATACCGTCAGTGATTCCGAAACCCGCAAGCGTGATCGGCTGATCTACTGCGAGCTTTTCTTTTGCAGGAAGAAGCTCTGCCAATTGGTAACCCTCAGGAATGCCACCCTCAAATTTTAAGAGAGCGATATCGCCCCAGTCACCAACCTTGCCAGATACAAGTTTTGGCCATTGAGTGCCAACTTTGCCACCTACCACACGGCGAACCAGTGGATTGGTGTTGATAGAAGCCATGAATGCTTTGAAGTCTTTAGGAGCTTCATTAGAGAAATACAAAATGATGTAATAAGGATTTTCTGTCGTGCAGTGAGCCGCTGTCAGAAGAATGTCTTCCGCCAGTAAAGTGCCCGTGCAACCAGCAACGCCACGAACTAACGCGCGACCGGCGTCATCGTGAGCTACTTGGAAAGTAAAAATTTGCACCGTTGTTTTTGCGATGTCATCGCTAGCAGAGACAGTCTCGCCATTGATGATGCCTTTGAAGCTTTGGCCTTGGACAGTGCCCTCGGTGTTGTGAACCTTCGAGCAGGCAGTTAGTGCCAATGCGCTTGTCAGTAATGCTGTAGTGATCAGTGATTTCGTCATGGTTCCCCTCCCATTCCTGTTGTTCGTTTCATCAAGAAATGGCTTTTTGGTCACGACGATTGTTTAGATCAGACCCATAAGAGTTTCTTATGCATAAAAATTCTCGGGTTCAGGGGCTCAGAACGAACGAGTGGGGAGTAGAGGGAGAGAGTGAAAAAGAAGACCAAGAATTACTGGGCGCGCTATGGGACCGGTGCGAATTGACGGCTGTAATTCTTGCTCTTGATGCGGAGGGTGGGGACCGTTTACGCGCCCAAAAAAATGTCACTTGGTGAAAATGTAGACACCTTATTTTCTCTGAAAAGGCATTTGCTTTCTTCTAAGACGGCACCTATTTTGTTATATCTCAGCCCGGACCCATATGGACGTAACCGGAGGACCTATGAAAAAGCTTGTGGCGTATGCCCTTATATTTGCCAGCCCATGGACCCATGCGAAGCTCTCAGATCGCCAGGCCATGAAGTGCATTGATGGCGACAAGGCCACGCAATCTGCTTTCCAAGACCTCCAAGCTGCTTTTGAAATGCGTATGGTGACCGCGAAGGACTTCCTTAAAGTCATGGATAAGCCTGCCAGCTGCCCGCAATTGAGAAAAGACCTCAAAAAGCTTCATACCACAGCCCTAGCCCAGCTCCCTCAGTCAAAGTCTGCTAAGAGCCATACAAGCGGTTTAGGCAGTGGTGGTAACAGTGACGCGTATTCTCCAATCCCAACTCCAGGTGGGTATAGCCCGCCGCCACTTGGTAATTTCAACGACGAGGACATGGGTTTCCCACCTCCGCCGCCACTTCCTGACTCGGATTTTGAAGAAGACGACTTCGACGATTTCCGCTAGTTTTTACGACCTCATAAAAGGGGTCGACGACCGCCTGCGTAAGCGCTCCTAAACATTGAGCTTTCAGCTGATTTTCATTAACATGAGAACGCAAAAATCAGTTGAATAATCAATGCACCAAAGAGGCTCACTATGGCAGCAAAAATCGAGACCACTCCTGAAATGGTCAAAAATGTATATGCGAAATCCAAAGAACGTTTGGCGATCATTCGCAAGCGTTTGAATCGTCCTCTGACTTTGGCTGAAAAAGTTGTTTTCGGTCACTTGGATGATCCACAAAATCAAGAACTTGTTCGTGGCTCTTCTTTCTTGCAACTTCGTCCAGACCGCGTGGCGATGCAAGATGCGACAGCGCAAATGGCGCTTTTGCAATTCATGCTTGCTGGAAAAGATGAAGCGGCAGTTCCTTCTACAGTTCACTGCGATCACTTGATTCAAGCTTATCACGGTAAAGCAGAAGACATGGCTGCTTCTAACAAAGTGAACGAAGAAGTTTTCAACTTCTTGGCGACTTCTACTTCTCGTTACAACATCGGCTTCTGGAAACCAGGCGCTGGGATCATTCATCAAGTAATCCTTGAGAACTACGCATTCCCAGGTGGCTTGATGATCGGTACAGACTCTCACACTCCGAATGCGGGTGGTTTGGGTATGTGTGCTGTGGGTGTTGGTGGTTCTGATGCTTCTGACGTCATGTCAGGTCTTGCATGGGAAGTTAAAAATCCAAAACTTATCGGCGTTCACCTCAAAGGAAAAATGAACGGTTGGACTTCTGCAAAAGACGTGATCTTGAAACTTTGCGGAATGCTGACTGTAAAAGGTGGAACTGACAAAATCGTTGAGTACTTCGGTGAAGGTACTAAATCCATCTCTTGTACAGGTAAAGGCACGATCACAAATATGGGTGCTGAGCTTGGTGCGACTTGCTCTATCTTCCCATACGATGAGCGTATGAAGGCTTACTTGGCTTCTACAGGCCGTTCTGAGTTGGCTGCGGTTGCAGATCAGAACATGGACATCTTGACTGCGGATGCGGAAGTATTTGCAGATCCTAAGAAGTTCTACGATGAAGTTTATGAAATCGATCTTTCAGCTTTGGAACCACACTTGGTGGGTCCGCATTCTCCAGATATCGCTCGTCCGATCTCTGCGATTGCAGCAGAAGCTAAAGAAAAAGGCTGGCCTACAAAATTGTCTTCAGCTCTTGTTGGTTCTTGCACGAACTCTTCTTACGAAGATATCGGTCGCGCCACTTTCGTAGCGAAACAAGCTTTGGATAACGGCACTAAAATGAAACAGCCGTTCTTGGTAAGCCCTGGTTCTACACAAATCCAAAACACTATCGAGCGTGATGGTCAAATGGCTGTGTTGAACGAAGTGGGTGCGACTGTTCTTGCGAACGCTTGCGGTCCTTGTATCGGTCAATGGAAACGTGACGACATTAAGAACGGCGAGAAGAACACGATCGTGACTTCTTTCAACCGTAACTTCCGTGGTCGTAATGACTCGAATGCAGAGACTTTGGCATTCATCGGTTCTCCGGAATTGGTAATGGCTTTGGGCTTGGCAGGTCGTTTGGATTTCAATCCATTGACTGAAGAGCTTGAAACTCCAAAAGGCAAAATCAAATTGAAAGCTCCTGAAGCTCCAGAGCTTCCAGCTAAAGGTTTCGTTCCAGACACTGAAGGTTATCAAAAACCTCAAGGTCGCGAAGCGAAAGTTGCGGTTGCTCCAACTTCAGATCGTTTGCAGCTTTTGACTCCATTCACGAAATGGGACGGCAAAGACTTCATGGATCAATTGGTTGTGGCAAAAGCTAAAGGCAAGTGCACGACAGATCATATCTCTCCGGGCGGCCCTTGGTTGAAATACCGTGGTCACTTGGACAATATCTCTAACAACATGCTTTTGGGTGCTGACAACGCGTATACTGGCGAAATCGGTAAGGGTAAAAACCAACTGACTGGTCAAGGTGGACAAGAGTTCGCTAAGATCGCTCGTGAGTACCAAAAAGCTCATAGAGGTTGGGTTATCGTTGGTGATGAAAACTACGGTGAAGGTTCTTCTCGTGAGCACGCGGCGATGTCTCCAAGATTCTTGGGTTGCACGATGGTGATCACGAAATCATTCGCGCGTATCCATGAAACGAACTTGAAAAAACAAGGCGTACTCGCTTTGACTTTCGCAAACCCAGCTGACTACGACAAAATCAAAGAAGACGATCATGTGAACGTTCTTGATTTGCAGTCTTTAGCTCCAGGTAAAAATGTGAAAGTTGAGTTGAAGCACAAAGATGGTTCTAAAGAAATCATCGAAGGCAAACACAGCTACAATGCTGAGCAGTTGAACTGGTTCAAAGCAGGTTCTGCATTGAACTTGATCCGCGCTGCGAACGTGAAGTAGTTTTTAGGAAATTCTAAAAATAAAAAAAGCCCTCGTTGAAAAACGGGGGCTTTTTTATTTAGAGGTGCTAAGTTTCCTCGGGAAATACTTTGTGTAAGAACATAGTTTCTATAAACCCCACGCCTTTCCATAAGCAGGGTTTTTTATTTTTCGTGGCCGTGCTAGCGTGGGATCATGCAGTTTCAATCTTCTCCGCATTTCACTCTTGGCGTTGAGCAAGAAATTCAACTGATAGATCCCGAAACGCGGGATCTTAAATCCAGTTCCTTGGAAATTCTCACAAGTCTTGGAGAACAAGAAAAAGTCACCGCTGAAATTTTCCAGAGCATGATCGAAGTGCGCACCGGTATTTGCAAAGACGCAGATGAGGTTTTAAGAGATCTTCGCGATACTCATCGCAAGCTTCTGGCGGTTGCCGAATCCAAAGGTGTGGGGTTGGCCTCGTCAGGAAGTCATCCGTTTTCCAGGTATGTGAATCGCGAAGTGTTTCCGAGTGAACGTTATCAGTATCTGATTGATCGCAATCAATGGCTTGCGCGCAGATTGTTGATCTTTGGTCTGCACGTGCATGTAGGAATGCCGGACGGGGATACGGCGATTCGCATTGGCAATCGCTTGTGGCGCTATTTGCCGTTGCTACTCGCGATGAGTTCAAGCTCGCCGTATTGGGATTCGCAAGATACGGGGCTTTCTTCGTGTCGTATAACGGTCTTCGAGGCCATTCCTACCGGCGGTCATCCGTGCATGGTGAATTCTTGGCAAGAGTTTGTCGATATGACCGCAAAGCTTCGCAAAAGCAAAGGCATTGGCTCTTTGAAAGATATCTGGTGGGATGTTCGCCCTAACCCTGACTTTGGAACTTTAGAGCTCCGCATTTGCGATATTCCCCATCGCATTGATCAGATTGCAGCATTAGCGGCTTTGGTGCAGTTGTTGGCAGAATACCTGCACGCTGCCCCCATGCACGAAATGGATCAACCCGAGGACTGGTGGGTGCGAGAGAATAAATGGAGAGCGTCACGCCATGGCCTAAACGCATCGTTCATAATTTCACGCGATGGAGATACGGCCGATGCTATCGATATCTGGGGGCAGTTAAAACGTGAGCTACAGTCAGGGATCGAGAAGCGCAATTACGGACGCTATATTGAAACTTTGGACGAACTATTTGCCAGCGGTACCTGCGCCGATGCGCAAAGAAGAATATACGCCCAAAGGAGCAGCTTCATAGATGTTGTGGACTTTGTAACGAGTGAACACAAAAAAGGCCTTGTGTCTATTTCGTGATAAGACCTTCATAACTTCACAACAACTTAAAAATATGATCTGTGCCATGTCTAAAATAATAGCCTTGGTTTACGCCGATAAAAGTATTCCTGCCGAAATTTACGAAGAAGTTCGTCATCTGCAAAGTGAAGGACGGCTGGAATTGATTGATGTCACCGAAGTCGAAATCAAAGACAACGGTAAACTTAAGTTTGAACGATCTATGAGTTCACCCATCGTTGGGCATACCGAAGGAACTTTCTTGCCATCTTTGGTGGGACTTTTGTTTTTCAATCCACAACACTCGGTCAACGATGCTGTGAAGAAAACTCTGGCAGAAATCGCTTTTGATCCGAACTTTGTAAACAGTATTGCGACAGAAGTTTCCCCAAGGAACTCGGTGATGTTTTTGTATACGCAAGATGATGTCAGTCAGGGGACGCTGGGCTTGATCTCTCAGCACGGGGGAAGGATTCTTCAGATGTCACTGTCGGGATTTCAAGAAGAACGGCTTGAAAGGCTTTTCCGCGGTCATCACTTCGAGCATCAAGAAACGACTATGCACTCGCCTTAGAAGTTGGTGCCGTATCCTACACGCAAAATCATTTGCTGGGTGCTAACAACACTGTTGCTAGGTTGAAGCGCATATTCCAATTGCACGGGAACAAATTCTTTATTATTCAGAGCCCAGTTGAGGCCACCGGCTAAAATAATCTTTTCACTCAAAGTCATTTTGCTCGTATCAAGAACATTGGATTTTTTGAGTAGCGGAAATAAGAAACCCAAACCACCGCCGGCCCACCACGTTTTCTGACCGTGGTACCAGCTATACTTTACGAGTGCATCGGCATTCACGTAGCCAATCTCGACATCGCAGTTATTGGATCCACCGCAAGCGCCCGAGGTCAAACTGCCGGAAGCTTTTAAGCCATCGTACCCCGCACGCGCAAGAACTTGCATTTGGCGGGTCAGCGCTCTCTCGTAAAACATCCCTAGATTAAAACTGCTTCCCGTCAGATTCAAAGTCGTTGCGTTCGTAAGCCCTACATTCACCTGATTGTAAGACAGCCCCCCGTAGTAGCCCTTGGCCTGAGGAACGATTGTATAGGTTTTTTCAGGAGCCGGAGTTTTTTCGGGAGCAGGGGGTGTTGCCTCGGAACGTGGCAGGGGATTGAGCTGATAACCCTCAGGGACCTGAGTGAGTTCACCTTTGGTGATATAGGCAACAGCTCTGAGATCTTTGATCTGACGTATTTCAATTTGAGCTGCTTCTGTTCCCGTTAAATCCATTACTTGAAACAAGTCTCCAACTTGGACTGGACTTCCATCCAAGGTCAAAAGCGCCTTTCCACCTTTGATGGCTTGGATAGTGTGGGCTTCAGCGAAGCCCATTAGAAGCGTGCTTATAAGAAACAAGAGGGATCTCATGTCTCTATTGTTACGAAGTTCCTATTCAGTGAGTAGTCCGGTTTATTGTGGAAGATGGGGATGTAAATGCCAGTCTCGAATTGAGACAGCACTAAAATCTCTTTAGCTTCCTGGAAAGACAGGCGATAATGAAGACTGGGGATATGAAAAAAACAGGTCTAATTCTGCTTATATTAATAGCTTCTGTCTTGGTTTTGAATTTTCAAAACTGTGGCGGTGGCATGGCCCCATTAGAAGGCGTCGTCGAGCAACAAAGCATTGTGGATATTGATGCCTCTTCGATTCCTCGTCTGTTATCAAGCTCTAGTTACGTTTATCGTAAAACTCAAAATACAGAGACCGTCAATAAGACGCCGGCCCTTTCAGAAACCGCATCTGCGGTTTTGGTTTTTGATCGTGCCGCGACTGGAACGATTTATCGTTTCTATGCGAGCGCGAATACGGACGAAGCGCGTATATCTCTTGAAACTAACGGCATGATTCGTATTTGGCATATCTCGACGGGCAGTCATTATGCGTATGCCGACGTTCCGCTTCCGGATGCGAGTGCTGGCAACCAAGTTACTGTTGCGGCGTCCTTCGGGCTTGCGACTTCTTCGATGAAGTTGTTGGTCAACGGAATGAAGCAAAACCTGACTTTGCAAAAAGTGGGTAGCCCGTATGATTTTAGCTATGTTCAAAAAACAGTTGTGTTAGGGGCTCTGACAGGCGGAACTCTTTGGGATGTGGCAACGTTCTCTCAGTCCATTAGTGGCTTAGATTTGAATGTGATGTCGCGTTCAATGGCAAATGCGTTGCAAGTTTATAACGTCGCGTTTGATTCGTCGTTGATCAATGATACCGGTGATGATGGCGGAGTTTCTGGCGACAGTCCTGAGTTCTTAGCAGCAAAAGCAGTCATCGATAATAACTGCTTGGGTTGTCATAATAGCTCCAATAACGGAGACTTCCGTAATCTGACGCAATCTCAGTACATTTCAAAAGGTTTGGTTGTTGCGAAAAATCCCGGAGCTTCCAAGATCTACTATCGCCTGACTGGGGCGGCAGCGGGGCCCGGGCCTGCTAATATGCCTCAAGGGGCGGCGGCTTTATCAGCGGCTGATGTTGCTGCTGTGGCTGCTTGGATTAACGGCCTTTAGAATCTGACATTTACACCCAAACGCCAAAGTGTCGAACCTTGCGCATTCAGAGTGCCGATTTCCTGATACAAATCTATTCTTTTATCAAGACGTAGAACGATATCAAATAAAAGACCGATATTGATATTTTGCCCGCTGCTGGCTTCTGTTATTCCGCCATCGGGACTGACCCAAGAGATATTTCTAAAAAGCAATGGAGTCGCAACACCTAAAGAAATCCTTGGAGTCATTCGTTGAAAAACTTTGGCGATCGCGCCAAACGAAGTCCAAGCTTCGTTGTTGCGTGAGTAAGCAACCAATGTGCTATTGCC
The DNA here is from genome assembly GCF_047302465.1 of Bdellovibrio sp. HCB337. Taxonomy (GTDB): domain Bacteria; phylum Bdellovibrionota; class Bdellovibrionia; order Bdellovibrionales; family Bdellovibrionaceae; genus JACMRP01. The sequence continues at coordinate 1,078,150 of NZ_CP178621.1, forward strand.
ACCGCCATTTGCGCGGCCTGAACCAAAATTGACTCCGGTGCTCCAGCCCCAGTTTGCATAGATCACTTGGCGTTCTAGATTTATATTCAGACCAGCGAAGTTTGCAGTATCGGTGTCTAGCAGCGCATTTTTTTGCAGTCTTAAGGTTTCGTTCCAGCGCAAGTAGCTTACGCCCCAGAACCATTCGGTCCGAGAAGGCATGTTTTCAAAAGGCAAATAGCTTTCTTCTTGCGCGACTGCGTTGTGGGAAAAGGTCAGACAGAGACTTAAAAATGAAAACAATAAAAGATTTTTCATCCATATCTCCTAAAGGGAAAGATGCAGCTGCATCTGCAATTGCCAGTTATCCGGAACGCCCGTGTCCGGTGTCGCATATTTACTATTCACGAGCATGGTTCTTACTTCGGTGCGTGGAAGTGGGAACATAATACCACCAATACTCCAACGCATTTTCTCGGACGCTGTACTTTCTAAGTCTGCTTTTGCATATTCAATTGTCGAAAGAAGATTGTAACCTCGACGAATCAAAACCCAGCTCTCAAGAGTGGCATACATACCCTTCAGTGCATTACCATTGGCAGGAAGCAGGCTTTTGTTTTGAGTCAGCCCCACTTCGGCCATCAAGGAACTGCCTTTGCTAAGCCCCATGCGCGTAAAACCCGCAAGACGTAGCCATTCGACAGTTTCACTTTTAGAAGTCATTGCCGATCCACCGACGCGGTACTTTTCATAGATTTCATATTCGCCAGAGACTGAAAGACCTTTTTGTCGAACTTCGGGTTCTTCAGCAGCATTTCCAAAAAAGATATTGCCCGCGATATTCCATTTTGCCGGAGAGTATTCAACAATCACGCCTTGGGATTGGTCGAATTGTCCTAAGCCAATGGGACTTCGGCTGACAGAAGTATGATCGGCCACACGCAGGCCATAAACTTTGTCCATTTGGCCCAAGTAAACCCACAGATTTTTAACAGTGGTTTTCCAGCGCAGATAATATTCTTTAGCAAACCAATAAGGGGTTTTATCTTCACGAGATGTCGCAAAGCTGCGTGGATAGGTGGTATAGGAAGCCGTCGTGATCAGAGTATAAGTCTGCTGCTGATCGAAGAAGAAATTCAGGTTGATATCGCTCTGCATGTTGTAGAACTTATCGGTGGAATTCGTAGAGCCTGGATTATTCTGAAACCACAAACCGCGATATTTCACGCCAGGACGAACCCACCAAGGCAGAGGCTTTGTGCCTAGGAAACCGGATTTGTTTCCGATCTCTTCTTCATCCATGGTGTCCGGATAAAGATCACGGGCCGTGATTTCTGTGGCAAACAGCGCGCGACCGTAATCGTTGAGTGCGCCACCACCTTGACCACTATAGTGGCAAGTGATGCAGGCGTTATAGCCATAACCAATAAAGTTGGGATACGCTTCCGCACGAAGCCAAACTAAAGATGAAAGAATCACAAGCAGACATAGGCGCATTCCAAAAAGGTAAGCTGTCCTTTTAAGTGATGCAACTCTTTATCGGTCAAGATTTTATAATAGTTGCCAGCCAGGAGAGGTGCAAATTTGCAGCATCACTGCGCGCCAACGATGGATGGTGCTTTCGCCATTTTCGGCAAGACTGCGATCCATGATAACAAGTGCATCTACTACTTCTTGGGGAGCACCGTCACCACGATAAAAGAGTTCATAGATCTGACGGATACCGTCAGCATTCGGGGCTAACGAATTCACCTGAATTTTTTCAAGCGCTGCATTGACCGAGTTATCGTAGCCTAAAATATTGTCACAGAGCTGGATGCGGTATGATTGGCGAACAGTATTGTCGTCAGTCGTATAAGGCAGATTCGCTGCAGAGATGTCGCCTCCACAATCGCGGCCTGAATGAGTCGAGTAGGGGTCACAGCCAAGACCAAACTGTGCATCGCGTTTTTCAACCCACTGTAAAATAATATTTTCTAATGCAGGCACTGGGTAAGTCGCAGAGGTGAAAACCTCGCGCACAAGATGTGCAACATAACCACGATTGGCGATTTGCATCTTTTGGACGCTTTGTGTGGCTTTGCTACCTGCAGGGTGATCTGTGTCGGCAAGTGTGGAAGAAGACATGGAAGTGTTTCCATAATTGAGGAAATCAAAACCGCCGCCGAACTGCCCACAGTTCTGGTAAACCGTCATACTGACGGCCGAGATAACTAATAATCCTAAAAGACTGCTATATCTGAGTTTCTTCATCTTAGCCGTCCTTCAGTTTCGCAGGGAAAAGCACTTTAAGTTGACCATTTTCAAGTTTCACTAAAGGAGCCGCAATATTTTCGTAAGGATTTTTAGGAATGTTTAATAAGTTCGCGACAGTGGATGCTGCCATCACCGGAGTCGGCATGCCTTTTTGGTTATAACCATCAATCTCGGCACCCATACCTTGAGTTCCTGCATAGGTGGTTGTATTCAAACCACTTCGGCGAATATTACCCACTACGAATGGGCCATTCGTAATGGCGCCCGAGAACACACTTGTCGTCATTTGGTTGAAACCATGATCTGAACCACTACCATCAGCACGCGCACTACGAGAGAAATCACCCATCACTTGCAAGACGGTGTTGCCCCAACCAGCAGGTCCCAATTGGCGGCTCAGTTCTAAGATGGCTGCTGAAAGACCACGATAGAAAGCCGTGCAAATTACAAGGCTAGCCATCGCTCCGGTCTCGTGCATATCGTTGATCACGGTGTGCACGCCAGTACCGCCGACACCTTGTTTTGCCAAAGTGACATTCGGAATATCAGGCGCAAAAATTTCGACAGAAGTGCCAAGGCCTTCTTTTAAAATATATTCGGCTAAAGCAAAGCCCTGAGCCATGAATGTTGCCGCCGACATTGTCGCGATGGCATTACGCATATCAAAATCTTTATTGACGATGAAGTTTTCGCCAGCTGTAGCGACTTTCCATTGAACTCCTTCGTTCGAGATCAAAGCTAAGTCACTGATGCCGACAAGACCTGACATGCGCATCGAACCCTGAATCACAGTTTGATAGCGAGCAACGGCTTGGCTCCAATAGCCATCGATGCCGCTAATCCCTTTTTTCATTAAAGTCGTCGCATTGTCTAAATTTGTATTTAAACTGCTAGCGCCGAAACCAGAAGAGTTCGCATAAGATTTCAAAACAGCAGATGCTTTATCGAAGGCCGCTTGATTACGCTCGCGCACATTGCGAGCTGCCGTTGCAGAGGCCGGGCCAAAACCTTCCATCAAAGAGTTCAAAGGAGTGTTGCCTGCGATCTTATTCAGGGCTTTGCCCTCGATCGAGGTATAGGACTGGTAGGCGCCGCGATCAGGCCATTGAACGGCTTCAAAGTATTTTTTCGAATAATCCGCAGCACATCCAGCCAAAGAAGAAATACCTCCGACCGGAGCTTGCTGTTGTTGAGCGTTGAATGGATGGCCATCTAAACCCGAGCCATAACCACGAATGACAAGAGTGTTTTTTAAAAGATCTGTCAGTGGGCGTTGCGAGCCATCGCCTGACATTACGTTATGCGAGAACATGTGCGGAACCAAGACGCCATTCATATTGAAAGTAGCGTATTCAAGGCCGGCAGCTCTGCCGCCAGAATTAATATACTTTGTAGCAACCATTGGATTTGCAATGATAGCAGGATCGCTTTCGTTGGTGCGAATCCATTGGTCAAAAACATAGCGGCTTGGGGCGCCAGCGAGCATCACGTTAACATAGTTACGAGGATCACCACCCAAAGTGGCAGAGGCTTGCGCTTGTTGAATAAAGCCAGCACTCATGCTCTTCATTAGCATTTCAACGGGGTTTAATAAAAATGCAGAAGCCCCTAATGAGCCCGCGCCCACCAGGAATTCACGACGATTGAGATTTTTCTTTTTGTTATCACACATCGTGTTTACTCCTAAGGCCTATAGTCCACAGACTTGTAATAGTCCGAAGATATGATTTTTTTAATCATGCCTCTTAAAGACTGAGTTTGTCTTAGTTCTGTCGCTAAAGTTTCAATGAAGGCGCGATCTTTCACGTCTTTTTCATTCAGTGCGCGGTTTAAAGCCGCGTTGTCCGGATCGTGCTTGTCATACAAAGATACATTGATGCCTGTGAAGAAAGCGAAGTAGCGTTTTGCAGCACATTGGTAGTAATCACCAGTGTCGGCCATCGCAGCACCAAGTTCCGCCACGTTGTTCACAGACTTATTGACGAGTTCACCGGTTGCAAAAGAGCGGAAGAAAAGTTTGCCTGTCGGAGCCATACGATGGAAGTTCGCGACGGGCTCTGACGGCCAGCCCGAGCTAGCACCAGCATCTGCATTAAAGGTCGTCATTACCATCGCGGCTTTTGCATGGGTACGGCTGCCTTCTGAAAACTCAGTAAAGTCCGTTCCTGCGGTAATTACATTTCGGACCGTGTAGGCCATCGGATCTAAGTTTGCATGGCAACGAAGGCAGCTGTTGGAATTTCTAAATGGGGCTGACGATGTCCCAACGAAAAACTGAGTGATGTCACTTTCGCGAAGTGCAGGAAGGTTTGCGCATAAGAAGCTTGTCATATTGGTCTGTGACCAACGACGTGGAACCTTGGTCGTTCCGTTCGCCATTAAGCCGCGACCGTGACCGTAGTTCAGCATAATATAAATTGGAGTTCCTAAAACACCGCCGCCCATTGTTTTGTAAAGATCAAAGGTAAAGTTCAAAGCGGGGATGCTATTGCCAGTGACGTAACCACCCAGTGGGAAAAGATTTACGTTAGGAATTGTTACGGACTCGGTTGTGCGACGAACTCCGACGAGCTCGCCGACTTCAATTTTAGGCAGGTTCATGAAGAAGGCCGTTGAAACATCGCTGTTGGTATTAAAGCCGCCCGTTAAAGGACTAAAATGGAAAAGGTTTAAATCTAAAGGGCCGTTATTGCCGAAAATGCGGCGACCTGGGAAATTTACATTCCAACCGATGCGGGCTTTCACCGCTGCATCTTCCTCGCGAAGTGCATGTACACCTGTAGGCAGAGTCAGCACTTCGGAGTAGCGACCATCTTGCGCAAAAAGAGCACGAGTGACAGCAAGGCCTGGCTCTGTTGAGTCATAAATATCTTGAGTACCGCGGCTGGTTTCAAGACCGTACTCTTGGATACCTTCTACGATGTTGCCGGGAAACCAAGAGCGGTGAAAGTTATTGAAGTTTTGCAATACTGCGCGTGCTTCCATATCACCAGTGCTAGTTAGATAGCCGTTAGCACCAAGGTAAGCTTTATCTAGAATTTGTTCGCAGGCAGCTGTTGCTGTGATCTTGCCGGTTTCAACTTGGGTACGAAGAGTATGTGCAATGGGTAGGGGTCTGCCAGTCAAGTGGGCATAACATCGAGCCAAGAAAGCGATTTCGCTAACTGGCGCAGCAAAAACTGGAATTTGTACTGCTGCAATAAGAATAAAAATAGCAAACGCACCAAGACGTTTCACTCGATTCCCCCGTTCGATTATTTTAGGGCTTTATTGCGTTGTTTTCCACGTATTTATGCTGCTTACCAGAGTGAAAAGGGAGCGCTCGCGGTGTAGCTGGCACTTTGTCCAGACTATGGAGTTTCTAAGGAAGAAGACCGTCTCAATTTGGGATTTTAGCTGAGAAGGTAACGTCGCGTAACATTAACAATTGTCTCAATCCGTGACTCGGGATTTGATATTAGTCCGGAGGCTACTTATGAAAAAATCGTTGTTATTTTTGAGTGCAGTTTCGTTCTGTCTAATCGCGGGTGCGGCACAGGCCGATGACAAAGTGATCGTGGTATCAAGCTCGGCTGAAAAAAATGTTGAGCCTAATATGGTTTCTTTAAATGTCGAGATATGGAGTAAAGCTTCTACAGCGAAGCAAGCACAAAGCTTGAACGCTAGCGAATTCCAAAAAGTAAAAAAATCTTTGGATAGTTTTAAAGTTAAAAAAGAAGATGTTCAGACTGAAAACTACTCTTTGAATCCTGAATATATTTATGACCAAAAAACTCAGCAAAATAAAATGGTGGGTTTTCGTGCATTGCAAACTTTGAAAGTGATTTTGAAGAAAACTGAAGACCTTGGCAGCTTCTTGGATGCGATGGTGACTTCAGCTACGAAAAATGAATCGGGTGTTAACGTGAACTCGATCCAGTGGGACACGGACAAACGTCAACAATTTGAAATTTCTGCTCTTGGTGATGCTGTGAAAAATGGTCGCGCAAAAGCAGATGAACTTGCGAAAGCAGCGAATGTAAAAATTAAGGGAGTATCGATGTTAAGCCATGGTGTTTCTCATAGTGCTCCACCGATGCCGATGAGAGGTATGATGAAAACCATGGCTTACGAGATGAAACCCATGGATTCGACCGAAGTAATGGCAGGACAAATCAAAATCCGCGTAGATGTCACTGCCGAATACGAAATCACTAACTAGTTTAGCAAGAGCCCCTTAGGGGGCTCTATTTCAAAGCGCTTAAAGCGGCTTCATAGTTCGGTTCATTCACGATATCGGCAACTTGTTCTGTGTAAAGAACTTTGTTTTTCTCATCAAGAACAATAACGGCACGAGAACACAAGCCTGCCAAAGGACCGCTGGTCATCTGAAGACCAAAATCAAAAGCAAATTTGCTTCTAAATGTCGAAAGTGCTTCGGTGTTTTCAATGCCTTCAGCTCCGCAGAAACGTTTTTGTGCAAACGGCAAGTCTGCAGAAATATTCAAAACAGCAACATTCGTCAAAGTCGCCGCGTTTTTGTTGAATTGGCGTACAGACATTGCACAAGTACCGGTATCAACGCTTGGGAAAATGTTAAGGACCTTTTTCTTACCAGTGTAAGATTCAAGAGTTACTTCGCTGAGATCCGTGCGAACGAGTTTAAACTCAGGACTTGTGGAACCAACAGTTGGAAGGTTGCCAGAAGTTTCAAGAGGGTTGCCTTTAAGAGTAATTTTAGCCATGGAATTTCCTTTGAAAATTTGTAGCCTATTGTTTCAGGGGAAAACCGATAAGTCAAAAGCCCGCAGGGGGCCGCGGGCTTTTTGTTTAACGATCTAGCGCTTGTTATTATTTATTTCGGTTATAACTTTATCGACCTCGCCGGTGGAGTAGGGTCCCATTTCAAGGGAATCTCCTTGAATGGGTTCGCGGAGCTTGAAGTCCGTCGAGACTCCGCCAATTTCACTGTGAACTTCGTTTCCTTGCGAGAGCTTATTTAATTTCTTAAACTTTGCTTTGCCGCTTTTGCTGAGTTTGACGCTTACAAGCGTTTCTCCGTTTCGAGAGATTTTCTCTGCAGCGACGAAGTCTTCTTTATTCAGTGAAATAGTAGATGCACTTGCATCGACAATAAGTGGAAGGGCCGATATCAAAATAGCCATAGAAAATTGACGTAGATTCATAAATCCTCATTCTGAAGTAATTAAAAAAAAATGTTCGCAAAAAAAATTAAGCGAACAGAAGAGGAGGACTCAGGCCGGTAGGGGCATAGAAATCTTTCGCGCTCATTGCATGGAAAGATTTAAAAGGCTTGGAATAATTAGCTTCTAAGGCAGCAAATTGAATTTCTTCGGCGGCCGTACAAGGCCAGGATGACTTCTTGCCGAATTCGAAGTTGTGGCAGCTTTGTTTGCAAAGAGATTGCGCCGTAATTTCAAATCGTTGACCTGTGCGATGGCCATATGGCTCTGCCTTTGCGCTTGCGCAATTCAGGAAGGAGAAGCAAAAGAATGAGAAAAAGGCGGCAAAAAACTTCATATCAGGGTGTTTAGACTCCTGATTGAACTATGAGTGCGATCTAAATCTTGTCAAGGTAGGCATAAAAAAAAGCGAGCTTAAAATAAGCTCGCTTTTGAAAAGCATTGAAATCGGTCAGGAACTAGTTCGGTTTTGGGAGTGGAACCTCGCCGTCATCCGTTCCGTCATCTGGCTTATCGCCTGGGTCGCCATTGTTCGTTGGATCATTCCAGCAGTACCCGTAAACACGAGGGTACATCGGAGCCTGAGGTCCATACATATTGCTGATCTCTACATAGAAGAACATCATGTCTTGGCCAGTGCGACCGTAGATATTCATGTGTCTCCATGGCGGACCATCAAGAACTTGACGGAAATTCACGCCGTCTTCTTCAATGCGTGAGCTGTTAAAGAAAGACACGATGTTTTGGTCGATGCTGTAATCATAAAACACATCGATGCGATAATCGTTGTCGCCTGGGAACAAAGGACCTTGTCCAGGAGCTGTCATGTACTGAAGCGTGCGTACTTGAGTAGCGCGAGTCAGTTGAGGACTGCCGATATCTGAAAATGCACAACCTTTCCAGTGGCCATACTCAAAATCTTGAATAGTAGCTGGAGTGCTTGCGTTGTTAAAAGCATCACGAAGTGTATCAAACGCGGTATTTGCATAGGCTTGTGTGCCCAACAGCAAAATTGAAATCAATAGTGCCTTCATGTAGATCCCCCCAAAGTAGAAGCGTCTAAAGCGGTGTTAATATTATGCAATAAAATTGCTTTTCTTGCTCTCCTCAAAGCCTTACAGGACTTGAAGAAATCGTCACTTGTTATTCGTTATGGTGCCGCGAATAATTTTCGGTATGAAAGCATTTTTCTTCATTTTATTTTTAAGTGTTCTTGGAGCGTCCGCACAGGCGCAAAACGGCGATGTGCCTGCTTCTCGTGGGATTTTAGTCCCTGTTCGAGAGCCCATGTGGACTTATGATGTCGGCGCAGTCGCTGGCAGCGACCAATTGGGCAACTACACTGAGGTGCAAGTGGGGGCAAATTGGTACCAAAATCAGTGGCTTTCATGGCGAAACGCGCTGTTCACGCGGTTTGGCAGCGACTATGACTCAATTTTTGGCTTGGACACATCGATTCGCGGCGAACTGAATTTTAATCAAAGAAATTCGGGATTCGGACTTCAGCTGTATGCAGGGCCTGGCGCACGTTTCGCGACCAGAGATTCCAGCGCAGGATTTTTGGAAGTAGGAGCTCTCTTCAGAGTAGCCAAGATTTACATCGGAGCGGGCGTAAAACAAATGTACTACATGCAAACCCGCGAAGACCGTTTCGGGTTCCCTCTACCAAAAGAAGAAACCCAAACCTCATTCATCCTCGCAGGCGGCGGCCGTTTCTAAGGCCGCTCCCGAGCCGCCGATTGCGGATTACGCTCACCACTAGCACCACCAGTCGTCGTGCACGCAGTAAAAACAAGAGCGCAAAGTACAAACATAGAAATCTTCCAAAGGACCGATTCAGTAATCGTCATAACTCCTCCTACTTGTACGACCTCCTTCGTGCGAGTTGCGGTTAAGACTCATAGTCTAGTTTTGGCTTCAAACCCGGGAATTTCCAGTCTGGGTGGGGCTTTGCGCTTTTCCTTCAGTCGGCACGGCCCTCCAGGCCTCGCAGCTTCGAGGCACCTGAGTACAAGCACCTCGAGGGCCATCCGGGCCGCGCTGAGGCCAACTAAAGAAAAAGCGCAAAGCCCCACCCAGCCCAGAAATTCGTCTTCGCATCCAGCACCCTCAAGTCAAAACGGAATGCACAAAAAAAAGCGTGCAGCGGAGATCGTTATTCAATCCTAAGTAGGGCGCGAACACGGAATATAGTTTTAATTCGCACGGAATCTACGTCGGAGTGGTGGGCGCGGGATTTGAGTGAATTTTCGAGGGGATTCTGCGGCAGGGACTTGCGCAGCCGACATTGACGGCGCCAAGGATGGCGCCCGCCCTGTACTCAGGGCGGTCAAGTCACAGCCAAGGATGGTGGTCGGCGGAGTAAGTCACTGCCGCAGAATCCACTCGAAAATCCTCGCTCGAAGCACGGAACTTTACTGGGTTGGCGCGCTAGGCACCGGGGCCGCGAGAGGAAACAGATAAGTAGTAGTCATAGTTTTTGAGGAGTGAATAACGTAGATCTCGATCACAGAGCCGTCCATGACGAGTTGGCGTTCTTTCATGTAGGTTTCTGCCTTCGGATATACCTTTAATGGGCCGATTCCTGGGGAGCCTTCGAAAATTGCTACTACGTATTTTCGTGCTGGGATTTCTCTCGATTGAATTCCCTCTGGAAGATTTGCTGGGATTGCGTCTACGATGCAGCCGCCGCGGCTTCTGAGGCGGGCTTCTTCGACTTTGTTTGCGTCATCGATGTATTCGCCGAAAGATTCGGTGCATGGGATGTTGTTTTCTTTGGCCCATTTTTCGACTTCTTCGATGGTAGCTACGATCTTGTGATACGAACCCGTGTGATCTTTGTAGATCATTTTCATTGCTGGGCGGTTGCCTTCAGAAATGTCGACGGATTTGAAAGCGCCGAGGTGGGTCGCAAGATAAATTACCAAGGTGACGATAGCTAAAACTGAGGCGAGTAAAAAACTTCTAAGTAACTTCATATTAGATCCACTTGATCGAGCAGCCCATTGAAGGGGTTTGTTGTTGAGGTGCCGCTTTTCCTTCTGCCAAAAGTTTTACGGCATCAAAAAGTTCGCGGCGGTTAACGCGGCTTTCATCTTTCCAAGAGTCATCAAGACGGCCACGGTAAGCAAGCTTGTGGTTTTTGTCATAGACAAAAAAGTCAGGCGTGCAGAGTGCGCCGAATGTTTTTGCGACCTCTTGAGTTTTGTCGTGCAAGTAAGGAAAGCTATAATGCTTTTCTTGCCAACGTTTTTTTAGATTTTCAAAACGATCTTCTTTATTGGCTTCTTCGTCATTCGAGCAAATCGCTACGACAGAGACATCCATTTTTTTAAGATCACTTCCAAGCGTGATCAAGCGGTCTTCGATCGCTTTGACGTACGGGCAGTGATTGCAAATGAACATCACAACCAGTGGTTTTCCCTTTGCGAAGTCTTTCAATGAATAAGTTTTGCCTTCGACAGAGGGGAGTGTGAAATCCGGGCAGTCCAAACCGATTTCAGGAAACGGAGTGATTGTTAAAGCCATGTTAGAGCTCCCACCAATTGATTTTTTCATTCCCCACAAGCAACGTGCCGTTGGCTTCAAGTCCTGTGTATTTGCTCTTTAGGAGCGGATGCGCGTTCAGAGCCATCAATAGTGAATGTTGATCCGAAGGACTTAAACTGTCTTCGCAATGAGAAATCGCATCCGTCATCTCAAACATCAAACGATCCAAACACGCGGTCCAATCCTGACCTAAGAGTGGAACTCCTGCTGGCAAAGCTTCAAGGATAGAACCCGCAATTGCCAAATCCGCAGGAGAAGAGAGCACATTTACTCCAAGGCCCACGATGATGCGAACCTCGTCGCCTTGAAGAATGGATTCCATCAAGATGCCGGCCACTTTTTTCTTGCCGATGTAGATGTCATTCGGAGCTTTGATATTCCAAGGCAAGAATGGCCATGTCGTAGAGAGTGCGCGATAAACTGCAAGACCTACCAAGCACGAAGTTGTCGGTTGTGGTTTCGCGCCAAGCAGATAGCTCCAAGAACTAAGAAGTGCGCTGCCTGGATTCGCAGTCACCCATGTGTTTTTACCACGACCGCGGCCTGCGGTTTGGTGATCTGCCAAAAACAGACACAAAGGTTCTTCTAAAAGTTTTTCGTCAAAGGCCAAGGACTTGGCCAGATCATTGGTGCTTTCTACAGAGGCCGAGTAGTGAGTGTACAGATGATTGTTCTCGGCCCATTTCTTAGTGACTTGCCCAAGGCGAATATCGCTCAAAGGATTGTCCTGCATTAGTCCTCCCAGTCAAAAATCAGACTGACATCAGCGCAAGGTGCAGAGTGAGTAAGGGCGCCGACAGAAATAAAATCGATACCGATGTCCGCTACGGAACGTACGCGCTCGAGATTCATATTGCCGCTGGCTTCAGTTTCGATCGTTGTCGGAACGAGCTCGCGTGCTTTTTTCAAAGTGTCGTTGTCCATATTGTCGAGCAAGATGCGAGCGACTTTTTTGTTAACGGCTTGTTTTACCTCGTCCAGAGTACGAGCCTCAACTTCAATCGCTAAAGGACTGTGCTCGCGCACACGATCAACAGCAGCGTCGATGCCACCCATAACAGAGATGTGATTGTCTTTGATCAAAATCGCTGTTGAAAGATTCATACGGTGATTGACGCCACCACCATGAACAACGGCTTTCTTTTCAAGCTCGCGAAAACCAGGAGTGGTTTTACGAGTGTCCAATACTTTTGTTTTAGTTCCAGCAACAGCCGTCACGAAACGGCGAGTGAAAGTGGCAATCCCTGACAAGTGACCCAAGAAGTTCAAAGCCACACGCTCAGCTTTGAGAATTTGCATAAGGTCGCCTTCAACAGTACAGATGATTTGATTCTTCAAAATCGCTTCACCTTCTTCGAAGTGCCATTTTACTTTGCAGTTAGGCTCTAGGCTCAGCATTGTTTGTTCAAAAGCCATAGCTCCAGACATAACGATGTCTTCCTTGGCTTTTAAGCGGGCACGGCCTTGACGGGGTTTTAAAGCCAAAGCTTCGGTAGTCACATCGCCCGCAGGCATGTCTTCTTTGATCGCGGCACGGATCAATTCTAAGAGAGTCATAAGAACCTCAACTGAAGCTATTTCATAAGGGCAAATCCTGCGTTGTTCGTCGTCGCAGTACAAGATGTACAGCTTCCTCCTCACGCCTTGGCTTTGACCTTATGAAATAGCTTCTTCTAGTTTGATTTTTCGACGTCACGAAGGATTTTGTTGATCTCTTCGCGGACAATTCTTTCAGCCATCTCTGGTATCACTTTCCAGCAGATGCTTTCAATGACTTCTCGAGCTTCTTCACGAATGACTCGCTCAATCATTTCTGTATCATTGCCAGAGGCCTGGCTAGGTTTGATTTGAGAGCTGATTTTAGGAGAAGCCTTGGTCTGAACCTTCTCAACGGCTTCTGTTTGTAGACGCCTCAGGTCTTCTTTGTAAGAAGCCGGAAGTGGATTTGAACGGGTCGACGTCAAGTCTTCGCCAAAGTGAATTTCTTCGAATTCACCTTCAACTTCAACATGGGCATTCGCCAGTTCTTCCTGAGGAATGACAAACTTTTTCGCGAAGTCGTCTTCGGTAGGAATCGCGTCTGCTGGTGGCATTTGGATTTTGAACTTCTTCAAATCCTGTTGTTGCCAGCCATCATCTTCATGTTGGTCTTTTTGTTGAGAAGATTTCAAAGGAACGGCAGCGAATTCTTCGTCGTCCGCCACAATCATAGCTTCGTCAGGAATTGCTTCTGGGTCATCGACCATTGGCAAATCATGAGTTGTGCGAGTGATGCCTGAAACAGTTCCTTCTTCAGGAATGTCAAAGATGTTTTCTTCTTCAGCAGTAGGATCAAATTTGTCAAAATTAACAGGCGCCGATTCAGGAATACGACCCGCAGGTTTTGCCGCTGGCGGCGGTGTCGCCATAGAGGCCTTGGGTGCCGCGGCCGCAGGGCCTTTAGACTCTGAAAACTCGGGCATTTTTGGAAATTGTAAATAAGGGCTGATCGGATTGTTCTGAGTTTTTGGAACCAAATCCTGAACCATCTGACGAAGAGCTTCCGCATCGAAGGGTTTTTCCAAACGGGCATCAGGGCCTGCCTGGTTCATCTTCGCATCGTCAATTTCCATGAAGCCACTCCACATCAAAATGACGGGAATGTTCTGAGTTTCTGCATCCGCTTTAAGCTCTGCGCAGACTTCGTAACCATTTCGTTTGGCTAAAAGGACATCGGCAAAAATAACGTCAGGTTTGAAAGTTTTGGTGACTGGCAAAACATCAAGCCCCACCGGAACGGATTTTACCTCCACTCCAAAATCTTGGAGGGCCAATTGCATAACTCGTTTAATGGTGGAACTTTCATCAGCTAGTAAGACGCGTAAAGCCATAAAGAAAGTAAAGTAGGAATTTCAGCTTGAGTCAACAATAATAGTTTTATGAATCGTATCGATCGTTATGTCTCGGGCTTATTCTGGCTTTCTTTTATTGGCGGTAGCCTCGTTTTCGTCACCATCTTTTTGGCGGTCGACGCCATGTCCACTATGGTGAGTTATAAGGGACTTGATCTTGGGGTTCTGCTGCGTTTTTACGTTTATTACCTGCCAGAAATTTTTAATAAGCTTTTACCAGTGGCTTGTTTGTTGGCGACGATTTTGACCATCTCAACCATGAATAAGGCCAATGAGTTAGTGGCGTTGTTTGCGGCAGGAATGAGTCTTTTCCGAATCACCTTACCCTTGCTCTTTTGGGTACTTGTGATTTCAGTCACGGGCTTTATTGCGATGGACCGCATGGGACCCGCGATGGCTCGGCAAAAGAACTACATTTTCTACAATGAAATTAAAAAGAACCCTTCGCTTTATTCGACGGTCAAGACCAATAAGATTTGGTACCGCTCGAAGAATGCGATTTTCAATATCAAAACTTTGAGTGCAGCGGGGGACACGGCTCAGAGTTTGACGTTGTACTTCTTTAGCCCCGAGTGGGATCTTTTGCAGATGATCACGGCCGACAAAGTAGAACTTCGAGGCTCTACTTGGAACCTGCTTGATGGTTCCGTCACCCTGTTTACCGGAAACTCAAGCTTTCCTCTGACCAGTCAGTTTAAGACCAAAAAAATCGCGATGGGCGAGGACGCCAAAGACCTGCAAAGTACCGGGCAAACCTCGGATACTCTGAGCCAAACCGAGTTGCATCGTTTTATCGAGCGCAATAAGGAAGCGGGTTTGGATACCATTCGTTACGAGGTCGATTACCACTCTAAATATAGCTTTGCATTAGCGGGTTTGGTCATGTGTCTTTTGGGTATCCCGTTCAGCGTGGGGAAAGCCCGTTCTGGGGGCACCATGATGAATGTGGGGATTGTGATCCTATTGGTGTTTGGCTATTGGATCCTACTCAGTTCGTCTTTAACCCTGGGGACCCATGGTCATTTTAACCCTATTATTGCAGCTTGGGCGCCTAACCTATTGATGGGTGGTTTGGCCTATTTCTTTATGTTGCGCCTCAAAAGATAATGAGATATTACCGCTATTTACAGGCTGTTTTGCAGTGCAAAATGGTGTATTATATCTCTGTGTTGATGACTGAGTTCTTATGACTCAATGAGGTCACTATGATTCTCGAAATTTTAAAATTCCCAGATCCTCGTTTGCGTGAAGTTTCTAAACCTGTTGATAAGGTGACAGAAAAACACGCGAAGCTTGCCAAGGACATGATTGAAACAATGTACGCTGCAAACGGTATCGGTCTTGCGGCTCCTCAGGTGGGCGAAATCATCCGTATGCTTGTGATCGACACTCGTCCTCGTGATAAAGAAGGCCGTCGTTACAAGTACGATGAAATGACAGAGTTAGAAAAAGCCGTGACGCAACCTTTGGTTTTGATCAATCCAGTGATTGTTAAAGGTGAAGGCAAAACGACTTTTGACGAAGGTTGCCTGAGCGTTCCTGGTTACTATGAAACTGTTGAGCGCTACGAATACGTTGAAATCAAAGCTTTGAATGAAAAAGGTGAAGAGATCCTTGTGAAGTCTGATGGTTTGCTTGCGATCTGCATGCAGCACGAGATGGATCACTTGGAAGGAACTTTGTTCATCGATCACTTGAGCTTCATCAAGAGCAATAAAATCAAAAATCAAATCAAGAAATACGGCTATCCTGTGAAAAAAGAAGAAGAGGAAGTCGAAGAAGAAGAAACAGAAAGCGTTAAGGCGTGAGTAAGGTCCGTGTCTGTTTTCTTGGTACTCCCGAGTTTGCAGTGACTTCACTGAAAGCTCTGATCGCCGACGATCACTTTGAAATCGTTGGCGTCGTGACTCAGCCGGATCGTCCGGCGGGTCGCAAGATGCAACTCACTCCAAGTCCTGTGAAAATGCTGGCGATGAATCATGGCCTGCATGTCATCACTCCTGAATCCCTCAAAAAAAATCCACAACGTGTTGAAGAGATCCGCTCTTGGGGAGCCGAGGTCGCTGTCGTTGTGGCCTTCGGTCAGATTTTAACTCAAGAATTCCTAGATATGTTCCCGTATGGCGCGGTCAACGTGCATGGCAGTATATTGCCACGCTGGCGTGGGGCGGCTCCTATTCAGCGCGGAATTGAAGCTGGCGATAAAGAATCTGGCGTCGCTCTTCAGAAAATGGTGAAGAAGCTTGATGCAGGTGACATCATCGGGATTCGCCGCGTGCCTTTAGATGATGAGATCACTGCGATGGAATTGCACGACAAGTTAGCAGTTTTGGGTGCGGATCTTTTGCGTGTTGAATTGATGGATTATATCCGTGGCAACTTGGCGCCACATCCTCAGGATGAAGCGCAAGTCACTTATGCTCATAAAATCGAAAAGGCCGAAGGCGAAATCAAATGGATGCTGCCTGCGGTAGAGATTCATAACAAAGTCCGCGCTTTGACAATGGGCCCTGGCACTTTCACCACCCTGGGTGGCAAGAAAGTGAAGGTTCATCGCACACAAGTCAGCGAAAAAGCGGGAGCTCACCCCGATGCTGGTGTTGTTGTCGATGTGAACGAGGAATTTGTCGCAGTTCAGTGCGGCGGCGGTGTTTTGAATTTGCTGGAACTTCAGCCCGAATCGCGCAATCGTATGAAGGTGAGTGATTTCTTAAAAGGTCACCCCCTCAAAGTAGGAGATCGATTCGGTGTCTAAGCTGATTGCGCCAAGTATTTTGTCTGCGGATTTTGCCAACCTTGAACGAGAACTCAAAGACATTGCCACTGCCGGAGCAGACTGGGTTCACGTTGATGTGATGGACGGTCATTTCGTGCCGAATCTGACGATTGGTATTCCTGTTGTTGAATCCTTAAAAAAAGTAAGTCCCTTGCCACTCGATGTTCACTTGATGATTGAAAAGCCCGAGCGCTTTATTGAGGGTTTTATCAAAGCGGGTAGTGACTATCTAACGATTCACGTAGAGTCGACCGACAAACCTCTCGAAGTTCTTCGAAAAATCCGAGCACTTGGAGCAAAACCGGGAATCACTCTTCGTCCGGGCACTCCGTTAGATTCCATCTTGCCATTCTTGAATGAAGTCGATTTGGTTCTAGTCATGACGGTCGAGCCTGGTTTTGGCGGGCAGAGCTTCATGATGGATCAAGTTGAAAAAATGAAGTTCTTGAAAGAAGAACGCACTCGTCGCGGCTTGAAATATCTGATCGAAGTCGATGGCGGCGTCAATGAAAAGACCGTGGGCTTCTGCAAAGACGCTGACGTTCTTGTGGCTGGCAGTTATGTCTTCCGCCACGACTACAAAAAAGCCATTCAAACTTTGAAGTCTTAATAAGTTCGTTTTGGAGTATTTAGACCGAGAAGGTCGCGATAAAATCCTTAAAGAATTAAAATAAGTATTTTAGGATAATCTTATGAAGACCTTTTCGAATATTTGTTTTGCTGTCATTTTACTAGGTGTCCTTCTTTCAACTTTGGGTGAAAAGTTTTGGATGCTGGATCTGTTTAGCCATTTCTATTTGCAATACTGGTTTGGGCTGGTTGTTCTTTTAGTTTTTTATATTTACCAAAAAAACAAATTCCGTATTTATCTAACAGGCTTGTTGATTGCCATTGTGACTTTGGAGCTTGGCGCGACCGTGTTGAACCGTGCGCCAATGGTAAAACTTCCGAAAGAAAGTGCGCGCGTACGAGTTTTTTCCTTCAATGCCGCTGGCAACTCTAAAATCTTAGACAATTGGTTGCCGACTCGTGCGGGAACTTTTGATGTGGTCGTACTTTTAGAAGCGCACACGCACTTTCAAGAGCTGATGGATAAGCTTAAAGCGGATTATCCATATCAAGTTAGTCATTTAGAAAACAGCCCGTTTGGGATCGCCGTTTTAAGCCGCTGGGAGATCACGAATACCCGCGAATTCCAAGCTGAAGGAAACTTCTATCCTCAATATGAATTGCAAATCAAAATGCCATCAGGTGATGAGTTCCTGCTCTTCGCGATGCACGCCCCACCACCGTTTGCGCCGCAATTAGCGGAAGCACACGAAGTGATTCTTGGAGAGCTTGCAGAGAAAAATCAGCAAAAGAAATTTCCAGCTGTAGTTGTCGGGGATCTAAACACCACGGCAAGATCGCATCGTTTTACGAAACTTGTGAAGCAAACCAATCTGAGGGATACCGCGGGAATTTCGCCTTGGGCCCACACGTGGCCCTCGGCTTTGTTGAATATTTGGACATTCTTAGGAATCCGAATCGACCAGTGCTTAGTCTCTAACAGCTTTAGCCTGGTCGAACGAGAACGCCTTGAGGATCTGGGTTCGGATCACTTGCCTGTGAAGTGTGTTGTCCAGATCGAAAAATAAATCTTAGATTTCTTCTAGCTTTTTAGACCAAAAGAACGGCGAGATCACTTTTTGGATCTGGTCGTCATTATACGGTTTTACGTTTCTCCAGAAAAAGCCGTTCGAAGATTTGTACTCGAGGTTGCCTTTGAGATCGACTGCAAACTCGGTTTGACCTTGATCGAAGCTGACAAGGCTTTTCC
The DNA here is from genome assembly GCF_047302465.1 of Bdellovibrio sp. HCB337. Taxonomy (GTDB): domain Bacteria; phylum Bdellovibrionota; class Bdellovibrionia; order Bdellovibrionales; family Bdellovibrionaceae; genus JACMRP01. The sequence continues at coordinate 1,096,603 of NZ_CP178621.1, forward strand.
AATTAAATGCCTTAGAGCTTGGGGTCAGCTTGCCAGTCGCAGCCCATGCTTTAAAGTCCGCCCACTTCGCAGGAAGTGGATATAAGTATCCATCTTCCGCACTGATGTAGAGGACTTCATTGTTTACGTATTTGGATTTATCCGAGATCAAGAACTGAATCGGACGAATATCACGCAAAGACACGTCGATATCAGGAGCTGATGCAAAGTTGTCACCGCAACGAAGTTTTTGATCAAACAGCAAACAGCTATAGTCATGAAGAATTCCATAGTACGCATCCTTCAAGCTGTTTCTTTCTGCAGGTGTGTAAGATGTAACATAATCTTTCGCGTAGCCACCTTGGGTTTCAATCAAAGTTTTAGAGAACGCATAGGATTTCACAAAACCGCTTGGGTCAAAGAAGGTTGGCAAATCTAAGCGAGAAGTCATCACAGTATCAGCGTTGCCGACTTGAATCAGATTCTGGCGACTTGTCCCGTCATAGAATGAAACAACGCCTTCGCTGGTTTGTACAACCATGCCGACTTTGAGTTCCAAAGGCAGTTTGTTAAAACGCTGAATCATGTCGACCACGACCGTCGAGCGAGCTTGCTGTCTTTGTGCAGGATTCGTTGAGGATTTAGCAATCTCTGCTAAAAAGCCCGTAGCGACTCCGTAAGAGCCTTGGGTTTCAAATGTATCATCACAACTGCCGCTGCCAGAAGCATCGTTGTCTGATTTTCGATACATGCCGTGTGTGCAATGAACGTGAGTATAACCCTCTGTATGACGGGCTTCATGAATCAGCACAGAGCTGACCATCAAAGGTGAATTATAGTTTTCGATCCCTTCAGTGCAAATGTGCATGATGTCTTGTTCCATGCGATACACATAAGCGATAACTCCTGAAGGACAGTTGAAGGCGTCTTTGCCCTCGATCACAATACGCGCGATACGTTTCTTAAAATAATTCCCGGCACCTTCACGAACAACAATAGACGGCGACTGCGGATTTTTCGAAGCATTCAAGTCGTCCATGAATTTCACGGCTTTTACCAAGCGAGGAAGTAGAGCTGCAGAATCACAACGATCGCTGATGCGAGTGACACGGAGATAATCATTTTTGGAATTAGACCATTCAAAAACTTTGAATGATTCAAAGAAATCGTCGGTCTCTTGCTGAGAAACGCAGTCCGAAGCACTTTGTGCCATGCCAGCAATAGGTGTCAGAATCAAAAATAAGAGCGTCAGAAATTTCATAGTTCTTCTTTCTCGGTGATCATGGCATCAATAGTGCGGCTGAGTTTGCCGGGGCGTTGGGCATAAATCCCGTCCAGGCTTACGCGCACCAAAAATTTCAAAGTTGGTTCTGTTTGAGTTTTTGCGATGTCTTCTAAAATTTTTTGAATCTCTTGCGGGTGATCGACAGCAAGTTTGTCGAGAGCCTCAAGAGCCGTCACGCGAAGGGCGATTTCGTCGCGAAGCTTATAAGTACCAACAGAGTGGGGATTGTCGAGTTGCTCAAAAGTTGGTAGTGGAGTTTTTACGATACGAGCTAGTTTCTCTTTAGCGATAAAACCTTGTTGAGTGAGGGTGTAAACCTCTTGAAAGCGAGCTTGGTCTTTAACAGGGGGCTGGGCCTTGGCTAGAGCATCTACGTCAGCTGTAGAGCTTGTGGCAGAGGCGATCGCAGCGCTCGTTGGAGCTGAAGTCTCTGCAAATGGACTCTGGAGGATTCCCAGTTCCAGCAGGACAAGAAGAGCTATGAGTGCGAGCGCCCCTAACAGGGCAAAAAACCAAGTAAATTTCATCGGGTCCCTATAGCACAGATGGTTCTTCCTTGAACACCAGGCTTGCAATTGTTACAAGTGTTTCAATGACAAAATTCACCGATCTTCCCTTAGTTGCCCCGATTCAAATGTCTCTCAAAGAGGCTGGATACGAAAACCCAACGCCAATTCAAGCACAGGCGATTCCGCTGATCTTGGATGGCCATGATCTTTTGGGCGTGGCCCAAACGGGAACAGGAAAAACAGCGGCGTTTTGCCTGCCGATCCTGCAAAACCTGGCAAAAAATCACATCCGTCGCGAGCCAAAATGCGCTCGCGCTCTGATTTTGACTCCGACTCGTGAACTTGCGATCCAAATTCACCAAAACCTGGTGGCTTATAGCACCCACCTGAAACTGAAACACGCCGTGATGTATGGCGGTGTCGGCCAGGGGAATCAAGTACGCGATATGGCCGGAGGCGTAGACGTTCTCGTTGCGACTCCGGGACGTTTGATGGACCTCTTCGGTCAAAAACACCTTCGCTTGGACAAAGTGGAAGTTTTCGTTTTGGATGAAGCGGACCGTATGTTGGATATGGGTTTCATCCACGATATCAAACGCATTTTGCCTCTGCTTCCTAAAAAACGTCATAACTTGTTCTTCTCTGCAACGATGCCTCGCGAAGTTTCAGAACTTGCAACCCGCATTTTGCACGAGCCTAAGAGAGTCGAAGTAACTCCTCAGGCGACTACCGCTGAAAAGATCGAACAAAGTGTCATGTTCGTAGAGAAAAGCAAAAAACTTGATTTGCTATTGCACCTTCTTGAAAGCAATGACCTGTTCAAAGTTTTGGTTTTCATGCAAATGAAACACGGGGCAAACCGCATCGTGGATAAGCTCACGAAAGCGGGCATCCCGGCCGCTGGTATTCATGGCAATAAATCCCAAGGGGCTCGTCAAAGAGCGCTCGAGGATTTCCGTAATCACAAAATTCGCGTTTTAGTTGCGACGGATATCGCGGCTCGTGGTTTGGATATCGACGGGATCACTCACGTGATTAACTTCGAACTTCCACATCAGCCAGACAGCTATGTTCACCGTATCGGTCGTACGGCTCGTGCGGGCGCCGAAGGTAAATCGATTGCGTTCTGTACCGCTGAAGAAAAGTCTTACTTATACGCGATTGAAAAGACGACTCGTCAAAAAATCACCGTCATTGAGGATCATCCGTACCACTTCGATGGAGCTGCAAAAGCTTCTGTCATGAGTGTTGGGAAAGCTAAAGCGATGATCGAGAAAACTCAAGATAGCTATGGACCAAGAAAACCGGGCTTCCACGCACGCAGAAAACGCTTCGGCGGTTTCAGTAAAAACAAAGGCGGCGGCGGAGGACAAGGTGGTGGCCAAGGCGGTAAGCCTGGTGGTCAAGGTGGCGGTGCCCATAAAGGTGGCCCGAAAAAATCTCATGCGGGGGGACCTCGCAAGCAAGGACCTAAAAAATGAGCCATGGATCCGTTCAGGAGCTAAATATTTATCCTGTGAAGTCTTGCCAAGGGCAGACTTTGAAAGAGTTAAATATTACTTCGGAAGGACCAGAGGGCGATCGCCAGTGGATGTTGATCGACGAGCAGGGGACTTTCATTACGCAAAGAACTCTGCCAAAATTGGCGACCGTGCAAACTCACCTCAATGAGCAAGGTTTAAGCCTTGGTTTAGGAAAGCAGTTCTTTGTTGTTCCTAAAAACAATTCTTTCAAACGCGGCGTACGTATCAACGTGTGGGATGAAGAATTCGACGCGGCTTTAGAGCCCGATTTGTTTTCACAAGCATTGTCTCAGTATTTGGGCGTGAACTGCCGTTTGGTGCGTTACGCGCCTTTTTCTCAAAGAAAAATGCCAACTCTTGGACAAGGCGATTGGCAACCTGAAGCGCGTTTTTCTGACAGCAGACCACTTTTGTTAACGAATACAAAATCACTCGAAGATTTGAACTCAAAATTGGCGCAACCTGTGGCGATGGATCGCTTCCGTGCGAATATCGTTTTTGCAGGCACTGAAGCCTTCGAAGAAGACACCTGGTCACGCATTCGTATTGGTGATGTGATTTTCTCTCAGCCAAAAAAGTGCGCTCGTTGCAAAATCATCACGATTGACCAACACACCGGTTTGTCTGAGGGGGCCGAGCCTCTGAAGACTCTGAGCACCTATCGCCGTGACGGCAATAAGGTGAACTTTGGTGTGATGTGGATTCCTGAAAACTCAGGCGTGATCCGCCTTTCGGACAAAATCGAAGTCCTTTAATCCTCAATCTTAAGACTGCAATTCTAGACTTTAAGAACGTCTGTTCTTAGCGCTCATATACACGACATGAGCGCCGCGCTATCATTGGCATTGCTTGCATATTGTATCTCCTGTCCATCAAACCAACCGGACATTTAGGAGAAAACAATGAAACTCAACAAGCTATTTTTGGGACTCATAATGAGTTCTTGGCTGGCGAATTCAGCACATGCTGTGCCTCTTCTTGGCGAAACTGCCGGCAGCATCAAAGTTAGCGGCAACGTGACCCTTTACCGCGATCATGCGGATCCAAACAAAGTCTATTACTTCCCAAACTCGACACGTTTTTCGATCGATAATAATAAAGTTCCACTTTTCAATTTCGTCTACTGGGGATTGGACAATCCAGCAACTGGTGGAGCGTACATGACGATGACAACTCACTTGTCATCGGATGAAGCTCAGAAAAAAGATCTAGAGAACTTCATGGCGACAAATCCAACAATCGAAGTCGCAGTCCTTCCTGTGATGTCTTCTTCAGTGGGATTGCAAACAACAGCCACGAATCAACAACCTTTGTCAGGTCTATTCACAGAGTTTAACTTCGCCCTTCACGGAGGCCGTGCCGAAGATGAAATCGGCGTGAATGCAGTTCTAACTGGTACCGGAGCAAAGGCTTTCAAAGCGTTGTTAACGAAATCTAGCAGCAGTGCACTCTTAAAAATGGACTACTGTTACAAAGTTCAAGGTTATGGCCCTAATATGGACGCCAAAATCACTGCGAAAATGGATCGCGTCTATGAATACTTCCAAACTTCGCACTCTGGCGGTTGGGGATGGTTCAGTTGGAGCATTCAAGCTGTTGTTGAAAAACTCGTCGCAGAGAGAAGCATCATTATCGAAATGAATGGTGGCGATGCAAAAGACTGGGAATACATCCGCACAATTTCTGAAACTTTGACGGCGCGTTTGTTTGTTCCAGAGTTGTCAGCAACTCCTATTACAGTGGCAGCTCCAGCGAATCGTCTGTTCCGCTTTGGCGGTGGATATGTTCGTAAAGAAGAACTGCAAACAGAAACTTGGACTTGGAAACGTCGTGACCTTGTAGAGCGCGATTTCTGTACCAACATTATGATTAAAGATCTGGAACCTTACCGCGATCGCCTTGTGATCTCTGCGGACTAATTGAAAGGAAAATTTATGAAGAAATATTTTGTTTTAGCATCTTTGTTTGTAAGCCAAATCGCTTTGGCTCATGTGATTGAAGTGAATAAAGACGAGCGTACGGTATTTTACACTCCGGACGTCGTTTTGGATGTGGAAGTCACGGATCTTGATAGTGAAGGCGGCATGTTCTCTTTGTCTTTAAGCTATGACAGTGCTGCGGTGAAGAGCGAAGAAGAAAATCTTAAGCGCACGTACCCAGGTTATGCTTTGCGTGTGCTGACAGCTCAGCACGCAAGCAGCAGTTTGCTTGTAAGCATTCCAGAAATCGGTCTTTCTGAAGAAACTCAAGTAAAGCAAGGTCAAATGGGACCGTACTTGAATTTTCAAACGCTTCTAAAGCCTGCTCAAGTAGCAAAATTAAAAACACTTTCTGCAAGCGCGACGGATTTGGTGAAGCTTGCGATTCCGGTATCTTCTGGGTATCAGGCGATCAGAGTTCTTGAAAAGTACTCAAGCTCTACAGTTTGTAAAGAAATGCGTGTGAAGCGTTTTGATGACTTGGTAGTAGCGTTATTTAATCTTAAAAAGCCATCAGGGATCGTGCGTGCAGAGACTCTGACTGACTATAAGAGATCCATTATCGAAGGCTGTTTCGATCTGTCTCCGGCAAAGGTGACTTCTTTTAAAGAGTTGATGGCGTTAGAGCTTCAGCCGAAAGAGTCTCCGATCGAGATCACTGCAAGATACTCAACCAGTCAGTGGGTAGATGCAAAATATGAATTGGTTCCAAAGCTGCGTTTAAAAATCAATTAGGAGTTACCGATGAAAAAGCTGATTTTGGTATTTCTGGTTCTTACAGCCTGTGGTTCGCCGAAAGAACCTATCGAGCAAGAGCCATATTATACATGCCAACTTGTTGCTGCTAAAATTTCAGTAAAACACGCTCTGGGTGGCGAGAATCCAGTTCCGCTTCGTACACATTTGATGACGACAGTTGCAGAAGCTATTGGGGCGGATTCTCAATCCTGTCCACCAGTAGCGGCGATAAAACAGTTGGATGAAAGACTCAGTCTTGAATGCGGTGATTTCCTTTGTAAGGTAGGGAGAAAATAAAATGAAAAAGTTGTTAATTGTTGTTTCTAGCTTGTTACTGACTACAGTCGCACAAGCAATTCCAGTGATGAATGAAAACGTCGCAAATAGCGGAGTTATGACCATTTACCCGGATCATGCAGATCCACACAGATATTATGTGGCTCCGAATGTGGTGATGATTGCTACCAATAAGAAAGGCACTCCGCATTTTTCTTATGCGGAATATCGCCGCAATCTGATTTACAAGGTCGGTGTGATAGCAATGACTTTGGTGCCGGCGTATACGCGCGAAGAGTTGGATGTAGCTAAAGCCGAGATTCTTGCAAAAGATCCTTTGGCCGAGTTTAGCGGACTTCCGTTTATTGGTTCTTCGTTGGCGCTGAACGGGGCTTTGCCGGAACTGATCACTTCGAATGAGTGCAATCATGCGGCGGGTTTGATCGGGCAAGAACAAGCGTGCTCTTTTGTTCTGACTGATAAGGGTCGTATCTTCTTTTTGAAGGCGATTGAGCGCAAGATGCTGTTTACGACTTTACAGTTTGAATACCAAGTTCAGGCTGTTTTGCGTTTGGCGGATGGCACTTTTAAAGACGCAACCATCACTCATGGGGTCGCAGTCCGTATTGATGGGGGGCAATTGGCTCGTCATCCGCGTTTGATCCGTCGTTTGATGTATTAACGCATAGCCCCTATTGAGGTCCGGCATACCTTTTAGGGGCTTTTTTTGTTAGCTTGCCCGGCATGAAAACACTAGTGCTTACGGGTGAGTCCATCACTCTCGAAAATCTGTATGAAATTGCCAATAACCCTGAAATCAAAGCAGAGCTTGCACCATCCGCACGCGCTTTGATGCAAAAAAGCCGCGATTACATCGAAGGTCGCATTAAAAATGGCGAAGTGATGTATGGCGTGAACACCGGCTTCGGAGCTTTTTCATCAGTCCGTATTTCTGATTCTGAAATTGAACAACTGCAAAGAAACTTGATCCGTTCTCACTCGATGGGAATCGGCGAGCCGTTCACGAAAAATCAATCACGCGCGATGATGGTTCTTCGTGCCAATGCTTTGGCTCGTGGCCATAGCGGCATTCGCCCAACAGTCGTTGATAAGGTCCTTGAGTTTTTGAATAACGATATCATTCCAGTGATTCCGTGTCAGGGCTCTGTCGGTGCCAGCGGAGATTTGGCGCCATTGTCACACTTGGCACTTGGTGTGATTGGTGAGGGCGAAGTTTGGCAAAATGGCCAAGTGGTTCCTGTGCAAAAAGTTTTGGCCGAGAAAAAAATCCAGCCACTAGAACTTAAAGCTAAAGAAGGTCTTTCAATGATCAATGGCTGTCAGGTAATGACGGCGTTGGGATTGCTCACCGCTTGGGAAGCGCGTCGTCTGTTGTGGATGGCGGACCTTGCAGGCGTTATGTCTTTGGAAGGTCTTCGTGGCTCACGTAAACCGTTTGATCCACTCATCAGTGCGACTCGTCCTCATCCGGGCGAGGCAAAAACAGCGCGTAACTTGATGAAATTGATGGGCGAAAAGAGCGAAATCTCTGAAAGCCATGCAGTCGGTGATCCACGCGTGCAAGATGCTTACAGTCTTCGTTGTATGCCAGCGGTTCATGGCGCTGCAAAAGATGCTCTTCGCTATGTTGTAAAAGTTCTTGAGACTGAAGCGAATTCTAGCACCGACAATCCACTCGTGTTTGCAGATGATAACAAGGTTCTTTCTTGCGGTAACTTCCACGGGATGCCGGTTGCGCATGCGATGGATTTTGCGGGGATTGCGATTTCTTCTCAGGCCAGCATTTGTGAATGCCGTATTTCAAAAATGATTTCACCGGTGATGAGTGAATTGCCTGCGTTCTTGACTCCGAACGGAGGTTTGAACTCTGGTCACATGATCGTGCAAGTGGCGGCAGCATCACTTGTGAGCGAGAATAAGATCTTGGCACATCCTGCAAGTGTGGATTCAATCCCAACTTCGGCTGAAAAAGAAGACCACGTTTCTATGGGAACGATCGCAGCTCGTAAGTTTGAAAAGATTCTTCGTAATGCTGAAAACGTTGTGGCGATGGAAATGCTTTCTGCCTGCCAAGCTTTGGATTTGCTAGCGCCATTGAAACCAACGGCAGCTGTGCAAGCGGCTTTTGATCACATCCGTAAGCAAGTTCCGTTTGCAAAAGAAGACCGTTATTTCGCCAAAGACGTGGAAGCGATCAAAGGCATGATGGTCAAAAATGAGCTTATTAAGGTCGCTGAACAAGCGGTCGGCCCTTTGGAGTGGTAGTTTTTTGACAACTGCGTGACGACAGTTTTCTTTTTGTTTCACAACAAGGGATTTTGTCGTCTTACATATTGAACCCTCTCAGAAATATATAAGACTCGGCCAACGTCGTTGAACGACAGATCAGTGGCCGTTTTGCCAGTCTGGTCTTTTGAATTCCAGAGGGGAGTTTTATGTATTCAAGATCACTGTTAGTGTCTTCTATCATTCTCGCTGTCACTTTAGGGGCTTGTGCTTCGAAAGAAAGAAAAGAAGCCGAAGCAAAGGCCAAGGCTCAGCAACAACAAGTCGAAGCTGCTCAAGCTCAACTTGATGCCGAGAAAAAACTTTTCACACAATTAAAACCGCAAGAGCTAGATGTCTTGGTTCAAGAAGCGGTTGTCTATGGATATCCATTGGTGCTGATGGATGCCACTCGAGATATTCAGCAGAATCCGAATAGTGAATTTATGGTTAAGAGCGGACCGAACGAGTTTTACCATGTTCGCAATTTTCCCGATGTGAACAATACAGGGGTCGTTAGTTCCAATGTTGATACCTTATACTCATCTGGTTGGTTGGATCTTTCCAGAGAGCCTGTCGTGTTAAGTTTACCGGCAGCGGGTAATAGGTATTATATGATGACGGTCCTAGATGCGTGGACGAATGTGATCTCTTCCCCGGGAACAAGAACAACCGGTAGTGCACAAGGAGACTTCGTGATCGTGGGACCAAATTGGCAAGGGCAGACTCCTGCAAACTTGCGTAAAATTCAATCGCCGACAAACATGGTTTGGGTCGTCGGGCGTACTGCGACGACCGGTGGAAAAGATTTTGAAACTGTTCATGCTATTCAGAATCGTTACAAATTGACTCCACTCAGTCGATTTGATCGCTCAGTTTCCGCTCCTGCAGTAACGGCCTCGGTCGCTTATGAAGATAAAAATTTCGATGGAAGTATTCCGCCACCGCAATATGTGGCTGGTATGGATGCCGCTAGATTTTTTGGTCGTCTGAGTCACTTGATGGTAGCAAATCCTCCAGCTGCTGGAGATCGCACTATGGTAGAGAGATTAGCTCGTATTGGTGTGAAGCCAGGGCAAACAGTCGACTATGCAAAATTACCAGAAGATATTCGTCGCTCGTTGGATACCAGTGTTAAAAATGGTCTTAAGCGGGTTGACCAATTAGGGCGTCAGCCTCAAGGGCGTATGTTGAATGGATGGGTGTTTGCGACGGACTGGGGGCAGTATGGCACAGACTATGAAACCCGTGCCTCAGTGGCTCGACTTGCTTTAGGCGCGAACAGAGCTGAGGATGCTGTTTATCCACGCGCAACCGTCGATACTGAGGGTAATAAACTCAATGGTAGCAACAAATACACGATCAATTTTGCCAAGAACAACAAGCCGCCGGTGAACGCGTTTTGGTCTTTGACCATGTACGATGCTCGCCAGTACTTCGTGCCAAACACTTTGAATCGCTATTCATTGGGTGATCGTAGTAATTTGAAGGCTAATAAAGATGGATCAGTGACGATTTATATTCAGCCAGACAACCCCGGAAAGTCCAAGGTTTCGAATTGGTTGCCATCACCACGTGGGGATTTCAACGTGATGATGCGCCTGTATTGGCCGAAGCAGGCGATTTTGGACGGGGAGTGGAGAGTGCCAGGCATTCAAAGGGTTCATCCGCCTCAACGCTTGACGAAAAAAATGGCTAGAAGGCTCTCTAAGAGATAAAAACTCTTGCCAAAAAGCGAGGCGAAAAGTCTCATAAAGACATGAATATTAAAGCATTGATCCTCATCGCATGGGTTTTACTTGGTTTAACAGCTTGTAATAACGGAGAAAAACCCATGACGGCTCGTACGGGCACGAATGGGCAAAAACCTGACAATGGATCCCAAAAACCGGATCCAACACCAGCAAAGTTGGTGGAAAAAGTGGCAGCTTTGCAATTGCAAAAGCCCACCCAGGTAGAGTCCGAGTTTTTGAATGTCATGGATATTGAATTCGGCGATGCGGATCGTGCAGTTTACAGTTTTAAATATGCACCTGGCGATAACGGCAGCTTGTTTTTTTCACTAGCCCAGGTGCGACTTCTTTTGAAGGAATGTACTAAAGACGCGAATCGTACAGTGACTGCGCGTATTTTTTGGCAGGAAGTAAAACAAGGCAAGCGCAGTATCATCGATGTCCTTAAAGACAGCGTTGAAGAGTTCGAATACAGAGCACAAGATGAGTACATCCTGAGTTATGTTCTGATGGATCTGAAAAAAGAACTCTCTGATTGCAAATCAGCGACTTTGAAGTTCGCTTCCTTCCCGAAAAAATTCTAAATTAGTCCGCTATCCATATAATAGTCAGCGTGATTTCTTCGATGTTGAGAGTTTGGTCACGCAAAATCTGCCCATTTTGGTGTTAGTCTCTTCTTGAGAAACACGCTTGAAGTGGTTTCATATTGATAACTTATAGAGCTTCCTCTCTCGAAATTTTCAAAATTCATGTCTAAAGTTTTTACGGGAGCATGTGAGTCTAATCACACGACTATGTCCTCAACAAAAACTACTGTATTGAAGAGACTCACTTCAGAAAAAGTGCTCATTGATTTTGGATTACCTGCGATATTCTTTTTTCACGGGGGAAACAATCCATGAAGACAAGCATCTTTCTGAATGTATCACTTTTTGTACTAGCAACTCTGACAGCAGCAGCGACCTACGCGCAAACAACCAGGGTCTTAACCTTTGACGACATAGCTGCGGGCAGTAGCCTTACAACTCAATATCAAAGTGTGGGCGTTACGGCCGCAGGCGCAACGATTTTGGATTTTGCGCCTTGGCTGCCTAAATCTGGGGCAAATTTGGCCTTCGCACCAGAAGGCCTGATGGAGTTCGCATTTAATTCATCTATTACGGGCAATATCAGAACTGTTTCGGCCTATGTATCTGGTGTTCCAGGCACCGGAATCTTCGCATACGATTCGGCAGGCAACCAGGTAGGCCAATCAGTGTTATCGGCAAATGGTGCCAATGTACTTTTGTCTGTGACCTCGAGCACTAACCCAATTGCAAGAGTGCAGATTCATGACGGTGGAGCTACCTTTGGGGTCGACGACTTTACCTTTGTCTCGGAACCATCTATTCCTATGTGTGTTGCCTCTAATCGCAATCTATATAGTCTAATTAATGCATTACCAAGCAGCGCTTATAAGACCGCAAAAACAGTCTCTGTAGTGAAGGCAGCGATTCTTAAACAGCTATCCTGCTTAGACCAAGCATTACTTTCAGATGTATCGAACAAGCAGCTACTGGCTCAGCTTACTTTGATAAAGGCGTCCGTAGATGCTGCTCTTAAGTCGTCTACTCAGAAAACACAAATTATGAACATCATTAATCAGCTAATTGCGTCGACTAAAGCAGGTCAGTGCTAGGGCACGACCTTTCGAAGAAGTCCTGGTCCCAGTAAAAAACTTTATATAATCCTATTTAGTCATTATTCTTTCTCCAAGGTGGGGGAAGAATAATGATGTCTCAGATTGATAACCTTTTTAAAAAAATCTATTTCACAATCATTTTAATGGCAGGTCTTGTTGTGACAGCCGGAGCTGGCGCTCAGACAACGAGAGTACTTACATTCGACGATGTGTCGGCAGGCAGTAACCTGACTACCCAATATCAAGGAGTGGGCGTTACGGCGGCGGGGGCGACGATTTTAGAGTTTGCTCCATGGCCGTCTCATTCTGGGGCAAATTTGGCTTTCGCACCTGAAGGCCTGATGGAGTTCGCATTTAATTCTACTGTGACCGGGAATATTAGAACCGTTTCGGCCTATGTATCTGGCGTACAAGGAACAGGGATCTTCGCATTTGATTCAGCGGGAAATCAAGTAGGTCAGTCCGTTCTTGGTGCCAATGCTCCGAACAATACACTATTGTCGGTGACTTCGAATACCAATCCTATAGTTAGAGTCCAAATCCATGATGGTGGGGCTACATTTGGAGTTGATGATTTCACATTTGTATCTGAGCCAACTGTTCCTGTGTGTGTAGGGGTAGCTGGTGATCTTTATGATGCTGTTTCGGACTTGTCATATTTGGCCTTTAAGAACGTACTACGTGCTTCATCTCAGAAACGAGAACTGCAGAAAGAAGTTTCATACTTAGAGTATTTGATTAAAGTAAATGCTGGGAAAAAGAAAATTCTTTCACAGATTAAAGAGATCAAAGACAAAGCAGCAGATTGGGTAAGAAAAGGTGCTTCTCAAACGGAACTTTTAAATTTACTGAATCAACTCTCGACCCTGGCAACAAGCGGGAAATGCTAGGCGATATTACTCCATACAAATATAGTTAAAATTAACGCTCGTAACGCCGCCGGCTCCGAAGTTAACGTTGAGAGTTGTAGTGGTAATAGTACCGGTGCCTATCGCCGTTGTGATCGCGCCGGATGCCCACGAAACCACGCATACCGGTGGTGTGTTGTATGGGTTTGCAAAAACTACTTGGCAAATGAGGTTCGAACCGGTTCCGACGGAGACTTTTCCTCTTGTGTCGGTACCGGCAACGGTAGCCCCAGTTCCGCAACCGGTCACCGTGACGCCTGTGCTGGATGTGCTGCCGATGTGACCTCCGATAAGAACATCACCACGTTTTAATACCGTCATAGCATTTGATTTTGCGCCGGCACTCGTACCATTACCAACTACAAATAACGGATCCGAGCCAACCCAAGTGCTGGCCGATTCAGATCCAGTGATAATGTTGAATTGACCAATAGTCGTTTGCGCCATCGCATTAGATGTCGTGTTATTTCCCATCGAAGTAGAATAATTTCCAGTTGCTGTGGTCGCACTACCCATGGCCGTTGAGCCAGTTCCGTTAGCAAGAGTATTAGCCCCCATAGCTGTCGAATAAATTGAAAATGCACTGGTCGCATATCCCATCGCGACGGAAGAAGATCCCGAGGCTTGCGTGTTGTATCCTAAACCCATGGAGCCAGTACCAATATTAACGTTATCCCACTGTGTACCGTTGACGTTACCTGCGCGGAAGGCAGCTTTTTTGGTGGACCAAATCATGCGAACACCAGTACCAGTGGTTGCGATATCGCGACCCGTGCCTGGAGCATCAGGTCCTTTTGCTAAGAATGAACCATCATTGAGAGGAGAAGCGCCGCCACTGCCGAGAGTGAACGAAAGCTCTGGAGTACTCGTGCCCATTGTGACTGTGCCAGCACCAGGGCCTACTATGATATTCCCTTTAGTGGCATGAGATGTCGAATCTAAAGTTATTGTGCCGGAAGCTGCATTGCTACCGTAGAAAATCGGTGCTCGCATCTCTGTATTTGAAAAAATTGTCGACGATGCAAAGACGCCCATACCTGTGTGGATACTGCCACTAGAGCCGATACCGCCGGTAACAACCAAGGCACCAGTAGTGGGACCTATAGCAGACGCACCACCGATGATCGTCATGCTGTTCACATCATAGATGCTGTTGTTACCCATAAAGATTGCGCCGGACATTGAGCCACCGGCAAGAGGCAATTTCGCATTGATGCTATTTGTAACGGAAGGGCTCAGAGTTAACACACCAGAGTTTGAAATAGTAGCATCACCAGTCATCCCACGAGCTTGAGCAATGCCAGAGGCATTACCTACCCAGATTTGTCCACTAGGCAAAGCTGTGCTCTGCTTCGCATTGAATGTCACGTAGTCCGCGTTGCTAATCAAACCTGCAGTGACAGAGCCACCAGCATTCGCCATTGGAATGCTGAACGTGTGAGTATCAGAAGCCGAGCTCCAAGCAGGGGAGTTGCCGCTACTGTTATAGGCGAAGCCTTGAGAAACGCCAGTTTGGCCACCAAGAGAAGAAATACTAGCACCGCTAATGCCAAGAGTGCGTGTAACTGTTCCGTCGTAGTATTTAATCATACCGGTTCCGGATTCATACCACATTTGACCAGCCACAGTGCCGGCAGTGCTAGTGGCAGGAAGGCCCAGATACTTATTGTTGTTCATCGAGATGTTACCAGCAGCCGTAATATCATTGCCACCCATCGCGATCGCGCCAGTCATTGAACCACCGGCTTTTGGTAGGCGAGAATTAATATCCGTTGTGATGCTAGAATTCAGAGTGATAACACCGTTACTATAGATAGTGGCATCTCCGGTTGTGTCGACTTCCATCGCGACGCCAGATGCATTACCTACCCAGATTTTTCCAGACGCTAAAGGCGCTTTAGTATTTACTGAAGTCAGTGCTGAAGTCCAAGCAAGTGTGCCGCCGCCTGTTGTTTGCAAGAATTGGCCTGCAGTACCTGCAGTGTTCGGAAGTGTCAGAGTGTAGGCGCCAGCAGCAGCGAGCGCGCGAATTCCCACGGTGCCGCTCGTACTACCATTGAAGTTAACACCTTTTGTAACGGCCACGGAGCTTGCATCGAGTTGCAAGATTTTGCTAGCAACAGCTGTTTGAGTTTTATCAACAGTAATATTGCCAGTATTAGAGATAGTCGCATCCCCAGCCATCAATTGAGCTTGAGCGCCGCCGGCTGAGTTACCAACCCAAATTCTTGAGTCAGCCAAAGAGTTTGATTGTTTTGCAACGAGTGTCGCGTATTCAGAGTTACTGATTAGACCCGCAGTCACAGAACCTGAAGCTGATGCCATTGGGATATGTAAAGTATGCTGACCAGAACCCGTATTGGTTGCCCAGTTTGGAGCTGTGCCAGTAGTTCCAGGAGCCATCAAAGACTGGCTAGTTGCTGAAGAACCATTGAAGCTTGTGATACCTGCACCTGCAACGCCAAGAGTTCTGACAGCGCCACCGTCATAGAATTTAATGTTTGTGCCATCAAACCACATCTGACCAGCAGCTGTACCGTCGGTGCTATTATTGGAAAGAGTAAAGTACTTATTAGTTCCCATGGCGATATTACCAGCAGCAGTAATATTGTTGTTACCCATATTTAGGACGCCACCCATTGTGCCGCCACTTAAAGGTAACTTCGAAGTATCATTTACTGCAGCTGAAGTAACTGCAGTTAAACGACCTTTAGCATCGTAAGTAATCACAGGCACATAAGCTGAAGTTCCAACCGGACCGCCAGCAGTGATTGTCGAGGCAAGTGTTAATTGGCCAGAGTTGCTCATAGTCGCATCACCGTTTATAGACACTTCAACAGCTTTGCCTGAACTGTTACCAACCCAGATTGTACTGTTAGTCAAAGGTGCGGTGTTGGAAACTCCAGTTAAAACAGTTGCCCAAGACAGAATGCCATTGCCATCAGTTTTTAAAACTTGATCCGTATTTCCGTTATCAGCAGGCAAAGTAAGTATATAGTCTGTGAAAGCACCTGAAGTTTGGATCGTCGCTTTGCCAGTTCCTGTTTGAACCTCAAGACCCTTCATAGTACCAACGCCAGAACCATTTAATGCCAAGATCTTGTTGATCTCTGCAGTCGTTGTTTTAACAACGGTGACAGAGCCAGTGTCAGAAACAGAAGCGATATCACCACCTAAGACACGAGCTTCTGGACCGTTAGATGAATTACCAACCCAGATTTGGCTGCCAGTCAGACTTGGCAATGACGCCGCTGGTGTTGTCCAGTTCAGCACTCCGCTGCCAGTGTGAGTCAGTACTTGTCCAGTGCCACCTATACTGTTTGGCAATGTCCAAGTAACGTTTGTTGATATTGTCGTTGGAGCTCTGAATCCGACGTAGTTTGATGAATCTGAATCTGCAAAACGAAGTTCATTTTGAGCATTCATTTGCACGGTACCGGAGAGGTTACCGCCAGCAAGTGGTAATTTGCTGGCATCATTCACTGCTGCAGAAGTAACAGCTGTTAAACGACCTTTAGCATCGTAAGTGATGACTGGTACATAACCAGAAGTTCCAACTGGGCCACCAGCGGTAATTGTCGAAGCAAGAGTGAGTGCGCCAGTGTTGCTCATCGTCGCATCACCAGTGATTGAAACCTCTTGGGCCTTGCCACTAGAGTTTCCAACCCAGAGTTTACCATCACCAAGTGCAGAGGTATTAGTAATAGTAGCCGCAGGAATGGCAGCCCAAGAAGGGTTGGCACCTGCGCCACCAGTTTGCAGAACGTATCCCGCAGTGCCTGCCGGAAGAGCTGTCCAAGTAGAGCCATTTCTATAGAGGATATTACCTTGAGTATTGCCGACAATATCAAGAAGGGTTGGAACTGTTGTTGCGACCGGAATGCCGTTAGCTCCAGAGGTGTTGGCAAGAACTGTGTTGTTAGTGATATTAGCAAGGCCGATTGTGCCAGAGCCAGTGATAGTTCCGCCAGTAAGACCATTGTTAGTAGCAATACTAGTTACGGTGCCAGTGGCAGCGGCGACCCATTTAAGTCCCGAGGCTTGGGATGAATCAGCACTTAGAACTTGACCATCTGACCCTACAGGCAAGCGAACATGATTTGAAGCATCACGTGAAAGCAAATCACCCTTGGTTGTCAGAGGACTTGTGAGTTTATTAGAGAAGCTTGTATGATCGGTCTTACTTAAAAGACCGGCTGTAACACCTGTATCAGAAGCCATCGGGATTTTAAGAGTGTGAACGTCAGATGCTGAACTCCAAGCCGGAGCGGTGACGCTTGTTCCAAGATCAATGGCGCCGAAAGACTGCGAGTTACCAGATTGGCTATTTAATGAAGTAATACCGGCGCCAGCAGCAGAAGCGGTGAACCACTCCCACGAAGATGTGCCATTATTCCAACGAAGTGACTGACCGTTTTGACCAATGGCAGGATTAGCTGCGACATTTGGCACGTTGGTCATGCCGGTGATCTTATTTCCACCCATCAGGATATCGCCCGACATTGTACCACCAGCAAGTGGCAACTTCGATGCATCGTTCACAGCTGCAGAAGTTACAGCCGTCAAACGGCCTTTAGCATCGTAAGTAATAACTGGTACGTAGCCCGCAGTTCCTACTGGGCCACCAGCAGTGATCGTCGAGGCCAGAGTCAATGCACCAGTATTGCTCATAGTAGCGTCACCAGAGAGAGCAAATTCCTGAGCCTTACCACTGCCGTCACCGATCCAGATTTTTCCGTTAGCAAGGCCCGCAGTATTTGTGACAGCAGTCAGTACTGTTGCCCAAGAAAGAATGCCATTGCCATCAGTTTTTAGAACTTGATCCGTATTTCCGTTATCAGCAGGCAAAGTTAAAATATAGTCAGTGAATGCACCTGAAGTTTGGATGGTTGCTTTGCCGGTACCTGTTTGGACTTCCAAACCTCTCATATTACCAACGCTATTGCCATCCAAAGACAAGATCGTATTCGCAGTACCAGTAGTAGTTTTATTTACAGTCACAGAACCTGTGTTAGAAACAGAAGCGATGTCGCCACCTAGAACACGAGCTTCTGGTCCACCAGAAGCATTACCGACCCAAATATTAGTAGCAGTTAAGCTCGGTAGGGCAGAGGATTGTGCAGCCCAGGTTAAATTACCTGAACCGTCTGTTTGTAGGAATTGATTCGTGCTACCATCGTCCGCAGGTAATGTCAGAGTGTAAGCGCCAGCAGCAGCTTGAGTACGAATTCCTACTGTGCCGCTCGTTGTGCCATTGATATTCACACCTTTAGTAGTTGCGACAGAGCCCGCATCGAGTTGCAAGATTTTACTAGCAACTGCAGTTTGAGTTTTATCAACAGTAATATTGCCCGTGTTAGAGATTGTCGCGTCACCAGTCATCAAATGAGCTTGTGCGCCACCGGAAGCGTTACCAATCCAGATGCTGCTGTTTGCAAGAGCATTTGATTGTTTTGCATTGAATGCTGCCCAGTCTGTATTAGTCAAAAGACCGCGGTTAGTAGCTGAAGAACTTGGTAAACTTAATGTATGTGTTGAACCCGCAGAGTTGATAGCCGCATCAGCTCCAGCACTATCAAGCGCGAAGTTTTGTGTTGCCGTTGATAAACCATTGAGGCTTGAAATTCCAGAACCAGCACTCAGTGTTTTCACTGTCGAACCGTCATAGTATTTAATGACGCCGGCGTTATACCACATCTGACCAGCAGCAGTTCCATCCGTGCCATTATTCGAAAGAGTGAAGTATTTATTGCTTCCCATAGTGATATTACCTGTAGCAGTAATATCGTTGCCACCCATATTAAGGACGCCACCCATTGTGCCGCCACTTAAAGGTAACTTCGAAGTATCGTTAACTGCGGCTGAAGTGACTGCCGTTAAACGACCTTTAGCATCGTAAGTAATCACAGGCACATAAGCTGAAGTTCCTACCGGGCCACCAGCAGTAATTGTCGAAGCCAGAACCAAAACACCCGAGTTAGAAAGTGTAGCATCACCGCTGATGCCGTGAGCTTCAGCAACGCCTGAACCATTACCAATCCACACGCTGCCATTTGCAAGGGCGCTAGATTGTTTGGCATTAAATGTATTCCAATCAGTGGATGATAAATAACCACCTTGGGTTGTATTTGCCTGTTGAATACTGACTGTCGGAGCAGAAGCAGTACCACCAATATTGATAGGAGAAGTACCACCAACACTTGTCACAGAGCCAGAACTCATAGATTGCAGTGTCCAGCTGGTACCGTTAGAAACCAAAACCTGACCATTTGTAGCAGGGCCTGCAGGAAGTGCTTGCCCCATGATCGTGGTCACTTTGTTATTGCCGCTCACGATGGTGACATCACCTGTTGTCGGCAAGTAAGCCGCCATCGGATTTGTAATCAATCTCCAGAACTCGTCGTACTGAGCCTGATTCAAAGCGCTGTTTGGATATGTCGTTTTGCTAACAGAAGTCGCTGCTTTCAAAAGATCGCTAGAAGCATAGTCGCCAACTTTTGAAGACTGGACCGACTCTAAAGCGAATGGAACGGATTGAACTTCTTGGGTAGAGAAAGTCTGTGAAGTTGAACCATCGTTAAAAGAAATGACGATTTTACGAGTGTCTGAAGTTGCACCTGGAGTGTAAGTACAGCTTAATCCAGGGATATTGGCGCCTTGGTTCGAGAAGACTTTCTCGAGAGTAGAGCCGCCGGCAATGGCATTCGTTTGTTTACCAAGAACGATTGAAAAATAACCGTTAGATCCTGTCATGTCGACAGAGAACGTCTCACGATACAAGATACAAGTTTCGGCAGAGTTTTTTACGTCAATTTGGAACGTAACTGGATTTGCTTCAAGGGGATTGCCGCTAGCATCTGTGATGACACCGTCGACGTTAAAAGAAAATGGCGCAGCAGAAGCTTCTTGAAAGCTCAACAAAAATACAATTGGGAACAAAAACATCAACTGTATGAGGTTCATTAAACGTACTCCGCTTGATATTCTTCTCGGATTTTTTCCACATTTTGTTTAACGAAACTCGTTGAAATAAGAGCGCTTTTTAGGCCGATTCTCAGAGTGATATAGTCCCCAGCATTTTAGGCTCATATTTCCGCCCGAACATAGGGCTCAATGGGAGCGAAACTGCGCCAAAATGACCTTCGAACAGCAAATATTGCTTTAGCCCCCTTTCCGGCACCTGTCTAAAGACTGGACGGGATGAAGGTCGCTTTCTCTAAATGGGACGCTTTTGGTCGTGGTATATCACTTGCTATTGTTGTGGAAGGCTTGATAAATCCAGGACGTTCGGAGGAAAGTCGTGCGAGTGTCGGTGGTTATTAACCCCAAAGCGGGTTCTGTAAATCCAAAGCTGATCGAGGAAAAGGTGCGCACCGCTCTTTTCCGCTGTGATTTGGTATTTGCAAATTCTCAGACTCTCGAAGAAATGGACCAATTCCTTCGTCAAGAATTGGCCGAGAAAACGGACTTTTTCCTGATCTGCGGTGGCGATGGAACTATCAATACCTGCCTGCAATCCCTTATGGGAAGTGACGGGGACCTCAGCAAATTGCCGCCGATCGCGGTGGTGCGCTCGGGAACCGCAAATGACCTGGCTCACGAAATTGGCGTGGCTCGCCGAGTGGATCAAGCGGTCCGAAATATTCTAGAAGGCCAAGTTAAAAATATTGATATCATCCAAATTTCCGATGGCGATAAAAAAGTCTACATGCTTACCAATGGTGGTGTCGGCATTCCTGCTCTGACAGCGGATCTTGCAAACCAAGTGCGCTCAGGATTACAAAAAGTTTCTGTCTGCCCGAAGACAGCAGGTCTGTTTAAGGTCCTTGCGGCTAACACCTATAAGATCGTAAAAAAAATCGGACCTGGTGTTTATTCAATGATGGTGGCAGAGGCTCTCAGAACTTGGGAGCAAAAGGGCTGGGAATTGGAATTTGAACTTCCAGGTGGAAAATCTTTTAGCACAAAAGCGCCGATCGTGTTGGTCAACAATCAGCCTTCTATCGGTAAGACATTCTTGCCAGCTCCGTACACGTCCAACACGGATGGTACAGTGAATTTGCTTTTATCTGAAACTCAAAAAATCACGGACCATCTTTCTGCGTTCCTGCACATTACTAAAGGAACGGTCGGGCAATCGAATTTCTTCAGATCTTTTGAGCTTGAAGAGTTCAAAGTAAGAACCAAAAATCCAGCGCGTCCGTTAACTTTCTTTGGTGACGGCGAAATTCTTTTTAAAGACGTTCAAGAACTTAGCATCAAGTGTTTGCACCGCGGCCTTCCAGTCGTCGTGGGATCTTAACATGGCAAAGCTTAAAATCTTACTCACAGGCGGAACCGGCTTTTTAGGAAAGTATGTGGTTCCACGTTTGCGTGAATTTGCCGATGTCGATGTGATCTCGCGCTCTTCGAAGGCCGAACTGCGCGGCGATTTGACCCGTTGGAATGGCGGCCTAGATTTCGAAAAGCTTAAAACTAATAAATACGATATTTTCATTCACTTGGCGGGTCTTTATGACCTCAGCGCCAGCCACATGGATTGTTTTCAGCAAAATGTGGTCGCAACAGGAACCGCTTTGAAGATTGCTCGCAGTCTGAATATTCCAGTATTTGTAAATGCGAGCTCGGTTGCAGCGGCTGTGAATTCCTCTCTTGGAATGATCAAGCCTTATGATTTGAATTTTAGCCGTGCTTTTCCAGATCCTTATTCTGAAAGTAAAGCATTGGGCGAACAAATAATTATGAACCAAGCTGAAAACTTCCGTCTTTGCATCAATCTGCGTTTAGGAGTTTTGATCGGGGATACACAAAAAGGATCTATCCAACGTATTGATGGACCTTATCACGCTCCTCAGGCGTTAGAGAAAGTGCGTAAACTTATCGAAAGCTTCCCAACGTCTTTCCCATTGCCGGGCAAAAAAATGGGTCGATTGCCTTTGGTTCCTGTCGATAAAGCGGCAGAAGCCATTGCGGGTTTCGCAAAATGGTCCCAAGACACTTCGGCGAAGGGTTACAAGAGCTTCCATGTGACTCCGAAAGAGGGCTTGCCAATTCATGATCTTTATCTAAAGACCTTGAAGCATCTTTTTATTCCTCACAAGGGTGTGACCTTTGTGAATCGTATTCCAAAAACGGTTCTGACAAAGATTTCGAAGTGGACCGTGAAGTTTCCTGAAGAAGAGTTAAACTATCTTTTGACCTTTCCTAAATATGACTCGACCAACACGATCGACGTTTTAGGAAACTGGTGTCCTGAGTTTGAAGACTACGAAAAAACTTTCTGGCGAGGTTACGATGAGTACATTTCGAATCGCTGAGATTAGTTTTGGCAGATCCCACTGGGACAACTATTATGAATACGAATTCGGCGGTCACAAGTTCGAGGTTCAGCGTTTTGGCGTGAACTTCTCGGTCGACCTTGTGAAAAAGCTGATTCAAGACCTCAGAACTGACGTCGATGCGTTTGCATTGTCCAGTCTTCCGCCAGTGATCAAGCTTGATGAGAAAAGCTATGTCCATCGTCAATACTTAGAAATCATGAATACACCAAGTTCAGTTCCACTTTGTGATGGAACGGGCTTGCGTGAAATCTCAAATATCAATTCTCTTATTAAGATGATTGAAGATGGCAAGGTCACTCCAGAACAAGGAGTGTTTTTCCCAGCCGCTCTTTTAAGCACGGAACTCGAAGAGTTCTTGCGCCATCGTTATAGCGGTAAAGTGTATATCGGAGATGCGTATTCGGTTTTGGGATTGCCTTTTATGATCAAGGCTCCAGTTCCTGGCTTGATGGCGTTTTCGAAACTTGCATTGAATGTCGCCAATCTTAAAGATATGCGTAACAATACGCCTCTGGCGGAAACTGGTTTACAAAAAGCCAGCCGTTCGTTCTTGGCTTCGCAAGTGGAAAATGTGCAGTATGTTTGCAGCGATTATCCGTTCTTGTTACTTTTTGATTCAGCTGTCGAGTTCGTGCGCGGAAAAGACCTGATCGTTTGGTCCCATCATCCTGCGGCCGAGAAAGAGGCCATGAAGTACGGACCTCGCTCGATCATTAATCTTTTTCCTGAAGAGTATAAGATTAGTCCTTACATGAATTACTCGGTGTTAGATGCTACCTTACGTTTGACTCATGGAAAAACAGCACCTCTTACGATCGAAGAGTGGGAACAGCTCATTACGCCCAAAACAGACGTGCGCCAAGTTGCGCGCCAATACGTCGTTAGTCACCACAGTTCGACACAGTTAAAGATTTCTCAAGGCATTAACAAGGTTAAGAACAAGATCTTGAAAAAGTCCGAGCCTGATTTTGCCTTCATTATTCATGCACTTTCTCATAACGATCTTCTAAGAGCTCCAGGCTTGGGTGTTTTGAAGCACATGCCAAAGAAGCTCAATGATCCATTTGATCGTTTGATTTCAAAAGCCCCGCCGATTGTGTACGGAGATATCCGTCACGTAATCAGCAAAGAGACCGGCAAAGAAGTAAATGGTATTATTTATGGACTATTCTCGACGCCAAAAGTTTTGAAAGAAGAAGATCCCGAGGTCACGTACGCGAAGATCGAGCGCATTTGTTATGATGCCGCAAATCGCGGAGCAAAAATCATAGGCCTCGGTGCTTACACCAAAGTGGTCGGGGACTCTGGCATTACTATTAATAAAAACTCTCCGATTCCAGTGACGACTGGGAATAGCTTAAGCGCCAGCGCGACTTTGTGGGCACTCGCAGACGTCGTTCGTAAAATGCGTCTTCTGCAAATGGATCCCAACACGGGTCTTGTGAACGGGATGGCGATGGTGATCGGTGCGACGGGTTCCATTGGTAAAGTCTCGGCGAAACTTTTAGCTTTGACCTTTAATAAAGTCTGTCTGGTGGCTCCTCGTCAAAATCGTTTGGATGAGTTGGCTGAAGAGATTCGTAAGTTTGCTCCAGATTGTCAGATTACAACAGCGACGGACGCTAATGATCTTGCAGGTGTGGCTGATGTGCTTGTGACTGCGACCTCGGCGTTTGATCAGAAGATCATTGATGTTGAAAGACTGAAGCCGGGTTGTGTGGTTTGTGATTGTTCTCGTCCTTTGGACTTTGACGAAGAAGATGCTAAAAAACGCCCTGATGTTTTGATTATCGAATCCGGAGAGGTTTTGTTACCGGGGCCGGCGGAAATCAATTGTAACTTGGGTCTGCCTGGGAAGGCCGTCTATGCCTGTCTTGCAGAAACCGCGTTGTTGTCTTTAGAGGGTCGTTATGAGTCTTTCACAATGGGCCGTGACATTGAATGGAACAAAGTAAAAGACATCTATAAAATGGCACGTCGCCACGGTGTGGAGTTGTCAGCAATCCAAGGTCATATGGGTTTTGTATCTGACAAAGAAATCGAGCTCACACGCAGTCTGGCTCTTTCACGTCTAAAAAAATAAGCGGATCCTTTCGGACCCGCTTACAAGGTGGATGCAACTAGTTTGGTTCAGCGTCGTCGCTGTCTTCTTCTCTTTCACTGATTCTAAGTTGATTCAATGAAAGATCTAGACCGAATCCCTTTGTAAATTGAAGAGAAACTTCCAGCGCTAACTGAGGATTTCCTAACTTCACTGCAGTGAAGGCACCAACACCGCCGATAATTGTGGCGTGTGTTTGTGCGATCATATATTTACCTAACAATTCGTCAGGATCGCAGTTGAATAGAGAAATCTCCAAAGCTTGACCATACATTTTGTATTTGCCGATTGCCACACCAAGAGACAAAGGCTTTGCCTTCATATCAAGATTGATAGGATAGCTCACGGTTTGGCCAATAATGTTGACGCAATTCAGTTGGCCGGTTCCGTGGAATTCATATTTGCCAAAAAGAATCTTAAAGCCAGATGCGTTTCCTTTAAAACCCATTTGGCAGACCCAGAGAGGGGCCCCTGTTTCGGCCTTAGCTTCCGAAAGACCAAATCCTCCAAACCCAAGAACAAGCGCGAGAGTAGTAAAAATTAACTTTTTCATAGGCAAAGCCTCCTTTTTCGTTAAAAAAAAGCTTATCAATGTTTGAGTTCTTTGCGAGGCAGTTCCCGAAAAGTGCAGTCAAACATGAAAAAAGGAGGAATGTGTCGGTAAATACCGACACATTTATCTGAAGGCGCATGACTAAGTCATGGCTTAGTCACAAGCCGTATTTTAATCCAGAATTTTAATAGTACCAGCCTTACCATCCATACGGATGCGCATGCCGGTTTTCAAAGTTTTAGTAAGTCCCGGAATACTAACGATCGCGGGAATGCCCATCTCTCGAGCCACAATGGCCGAGTGAGAAAGCAAACTTCCACGTTCCACCAATAAACCAGAGATCGCAGGATAAAGAGGTACCCATCCTGGATCTGTTCTTGCCGTTACTAGAATTTCTCCGTTGAGGTCTAAGTTATCGCTCGGATTTAGAATAACTTTAACCGTCCCTTCAAGGATTCCAGGGCAGCAAGGCAAACCCTTCAGATCACAGTCTTCATTTTCTCCGAGTTGCAGATCTAGTTCCTCTTCCTTGACGAAAAGGTTATTCCAGTAAACCGCACCACGGGTCATTATGCGTGGATCTGTGTCTTCTTCAAATTTGCCGTAAGAATTTTTACGAAGATTTACGAAGTCTTGCAAATTATAAGAGGGCAATGTGCCATTATAAATACCGAAGACTTCTTCGATGGAAAGCCAGAAAATATCGCGAGCATTTTGAAGCGCCCCCAGGTTTGCAAGGTCTTCGCCGATCGATTGAAAAATACTGCGTGCAATTCCATAAATACGGGTTCGTGCAAAGCGGGTGTTCTCGCGATTTTTAACAGCCTTTCTGGCATGACGAAGAACCCAGAAGTACATTTTTTTGCGGAAACCCGAAAGGTGCTCTTGAACCTTCTGTTCTGCTTGGCTACGAAGGGACTTTTCATGAGTGTCGTCATGAATTTCAATTTTGCCAGCCTTCAAGTAGTTTTTTAGACACACAAATAAATAGGAAGGATCTGTCAAAAGATCGATCTCTTCCAGTTTCATCTCGCTCATGCATCGGAAACCGAAACGGTCCAAGTAGTCCAAAACCATATTGTAGAATTCCAAATGAGGAGACTGATTCAAGGCCTCAAGCCCATCTTTTGGATCTGTCGTCATAATAAGCTTTTTCAAATCCGCGTTTTGTGAGGCCGCTGCTGCAAGCCTCAGAAGCGCCTTGGTCGGCTCAGCACTTTCAAGTCCACCTTCACCAGCCAAGAGATCATTTTGAATAGTTGAGTCTAAGTTTGAAAGCCACGTTGTTGTGAGTTTTCGCAAAAGTCCAAAATGAACCATGCACAAGAAGTCATTGATGATCGGAGCTTTCCAGCGACCGAGCATATTTCTTTCTACTTCCGCGTAGACTTGAATCAGCTGATCGCCGCGCATACTTGAAAGCGGCATCTTTCGATACTTATCATAGTCGCGGTGGAAAGTTTTAAGGAAGTCATCGACAACACTTTGGATCGTGAAGTGATACTTGATAAAATTAAAGCCTGTTACGATCTTGCGGATGCGTCCCGAGAACGTATCCCACGACGGATGGGGTTTGATACGATTGGCGATTTCATCTGTCAGCGCTTCAGAGACGCCCATCATGGTTTCCATGAACTCGCGGTTTTGTTTAAAGCCTGGAAGGACGCCGACGAGTTTGTACCAGTTAAAGAGATTGTAATAAACACGGCCGTTAATAGATCCCAACATATAGCTGAGATAAGAATCCATGTCCTTGATGATCTCATTCGGTACGCCGAGGACTTCGCAGAATTGAACGTACACGGCCTTATAGTTTCGAAGCGCAAAGCTGAAACTCAGTGGGGACGTTAAGCCGCCGTACGATTCGATGATGTTGGAATTATCCCAAAGGTTCGGATAACCCACCAGATCCGTCTTTAAATTCGTCACAGGACGAGTTTGCAAAATATAGTACCGTCCGTTTTCAATTGCCCACTCGATATCTTGGGGCCGGTGATACTGCTCGTGAATCATTTGCCCAAGCTTGTGTAGGCCGCGCAGTTCAGTATCGCTTAGTGAGGGCTGTAAAACCAAAGCGGGTGTCACTGGCACTAGACTGCAATGCCCAGACGCCGATTTCTTCATCATCTCTTTCTTCTCGATGATCTCGGACTTAATAAGGTCGCCCGTATTTTGATGAAGCCAGTAGGAATCTGCATCCAAAGCGCCAGAGACCAAGCCTTCACCGACACCATAGACTGATGAGATCACGTATTGATCTAACTTCACGGTGACTGGGTCGCAGGTGAACATCACGCCGGACTTTTCAGGATCTATCATTCTTTGCAGAACAACCGAGACCGAAATCTTGTGGGGATCGATATTGTTTTCTTTACGATAGACTAGGCCACGCTCTGAAAACGCCGAAGCCCAGCATTTTTTTATATACTTAAGAATATCTTCGTAGCCAGAGACATAAAGGTAGCTTGAAAGCTGACCCGCAAAAGAGTGAGAAAGCCCGTCCTCATCCGCAGCGGAAGAGCGCACGGAGTAGACTTTATCAGCGCCCAAGTTTTTAAGCGCTTCTTTGATACTTTGAGAAAGAAGTTCCGTCGTCGCACTTTTTGCAAAAAGCGCTTCGATAGCGGCCTCTGTTTCTTTGGCGCTTGCATGGTTGTGGATGTACTTCTCGATAAATTGGTAAAGATCTTGGCGAATGCCTGCGCTGTTGATGAAGTCTTGGAAGTAGCGACGGCCAAACACCACCCATTCAGGAACTGGGATTCCGGCTTTGGTCATCAGGTAAAGGTTAAAGCCCTTACCGCCGGATTCGTTTTTTGCAAAAAAGTGGGTGGAGTTTCTGGTAACTAACATCTTAAGCTCCTATCACAAGAGAAAGAAGAACATAGTGAACAAGCAAATAGATTCCAGTGACATCTCTAAATATTTTTGCCATTTTCGCTTGAGGTTTTAGTGCGTACCCCAAGGTCATCAGAGTATAGACAACGCCAGCAGCAGCCAGCCAATAAAAGCGGCTTGAATTGCTAAGTGCAAAATACGCAAGCACGATGCCTACGAACACCTGGGACCATGACAACAGCCATGCGCCAAGAGGTTTAAAGATATTGCTGTAACTTGGAACATTCGGGCGTTCTTCGCTAGGGGCGAAGGTCTTTCTTGCAAACTCAAAGAGATTGAAGAAGGCCCAGTTCATCAAAAAGAAGCAGGCATCTGCAAAAGTCAGTTTCTGCAAATTAAAACCTGTGATGGCTGTCGCCGCCGAAATTCCTAGAAGCACGCTGACAAAGGTATGAGTCACCGCATAGGTGGTTAGGTGAGGTCTTAGCAAATCGCCAACGAAAAACTCTTCATACATCATCAGGCTATAGAAAATAGCAATCGTATGAATTACAAAAGGCCAAAACCCTAAGTAGGCTGAAAGTAACAATTCAAAAAGAATCATTACAAAGAGACCCTTTTTGACTTGAGCAACGCTGAGAATGCCACGTGCAAGAGGACGGGTAGGATTTATTTTCAAATCCACATCGTAGTCTTTGATTTCATCGAAACAACGCATGCGGAAGAAAAAACTCAGCATCAAAAGCGCAGTCAGAACATATTTACTGGTTTCAAATGTGTAGTGAGCAGCATTGGCTAAATAGAGTCCATTGGCCCACGAAAAAACCAGAATCATCGGGACGTAGGCGACGGGACTAAAACGCTCTTGTATGAGTATCCACCAATTACGCAATGATAGCTCCTGGGTCTTTGAGTTGTTCACGGAGTGCTTTGTACTCTACTTTGGAGTGATGGCGAGGATCCATTGGGACCTTGTGTACAAACTGGATTTGATCCACCGGGATTTTGTTCTTAGCAAAAACGCGGTTGATTTCTTTTTTCGCAGAAGCAAAGTCAAAAGTGTTTTTATCAAGTTCAGCTTTAAGCTCGACAACAGCATGTGTAGCTTCACCAAGCTTTGCCTCTGGAATTCCCAAGAAAGCACAGCGATAAGCAAACGGCATACGTTTTAAGAGAACTTCGGCGCGAACTGGGAAGTAATACTGACCTGCACGTTCAATCGCGTTGTTCACGCGGCCTACGATCCAAAGATCTTTATTAGCGTCGATATAAGCCAAATCTCCGGTGCGATGCCAAACGCGGTGTTGTTCGTCCATGATTTTTGTCGTCTTGAAGGCTTCGGTGTTGTTGTAGTAATCACGGCAAACGTGGTCGCCAGTACAAATAAATTCACCGACTTGTCCTTGGCCGACTTCGATTTTAGACCAAGATGTTTCATTCAAATCAATCGGACCGTCTTTAATACGAATGAACTTGTAAGCGATGTCTTCGCTGATGTGACCGACGTTCACGCCTTCTTCAATGATCTCTGGATCTGCGGCAGGGTTTTCTTTGAGCATGTCGCGGCCTTCGATATGGGCCATTGGTTCTGCTTCTGTAGAGCCATAAAGAATCCACAGGTCGGTTTGCGGAGCGATGTCGTAGAAGTTCTTAACGTCATCTTTAGAAATCGGCGCGCCACCAGTCACTACACGGCGCAAGTTTTTAAGAATGATCTTATTTTCTTTGCAGTAACGAGCTAGGCCCACAAGCATGCTTGGTGAAAGCGTCGTGCAATTGATGTCTTCGTTCATGATCTGGCACGCAAGGATCGCAGAATCTCTTTCAGAAGGTGCTGCTAAATCCACGGCCGGCAAAATCGTAGTCACGCCACTTGCCAAGTTGTTCAAACTGAAAATTGGGAATGCTGGCATGTCTTTGTCTTTCTCGGTGTATGGAATCACATGAGAAAGCGCGTGATGCTGAGCTGATAAGAATCTGTGAGTACGGTTGGCTCCTTTCGGAGTTCCTGTAGATCCTGTTGTGAATGTAATAAGCGCCGTAAATTCACTTTCAACCGCGGCAATTGGTGAAGCGGTTGGTTTTAATAGTTCGGGGAAACGGTGAGTGCAGTTTTCACCAGGACCGTACATGATTCGAATCGGCATTGTTTTAAATTCTGGAACCTGATCCACCAACGCAAACGCCTGCTGGAAGCTGATCATCGCTTTTGGGTCTACACACTTTGCAGAAGCGCCTAAGTGATGACTGCGCGCCCAAGAATCCAAAAAGACGGCAATTGCACCAATACGTTGTACGGCAAACATCGCCGTGTACATATCAAGACTCATTGGCAAGAAGATGATCACGCGATCGCCTTTTTGAATGCCGATATCCAGCAGTCCACGAGCAAACGAGTTAATGCGTGCTGCAAAGTTTTTGTAGGTAATTTCGTCGTGTTTGATCGGAGTATTTGGAGAACCATTCCACTGAGACATGGATTCTCTGTTCGCCCAGCGAAGCGCTATGCGATCTGGAAACTCACGTAAATGCTTTTCCATGTAGCTGATGACGTTGTTTCTTTCGTCTTGTCCAGGGTGATATCCGATTTTTGGCTGAGAGTGTGCGCTGTCTCCGGAAATTTCAGCCAAGATCGCTTCAGGATGACTCCACAGAAGTCCGTGGCCCGTGCCAGAAATAATTTTTGTTGTTACATCGGGGAATTTTGTCAGTGCGATGTTTTGAATCACAGGATTGCTGATTTTATCAAGTTCACCAAACAGAGTCGTGATGGAAACATCATCAACAACGTCGTCGGTGGTCCATGGTGCGGATTGCATTTGCAGTTTGTAGTGAACCGTTTTTTCCCACACGTGCCAATCTTCGAAGTATGTTTTCAGCGTCTGGAAGTAAGGAATGTCCGAAACCTGATTCGGAGAAATCAAATCAGCCACAAAAGCGTCTTTGGATTTTTTATGACTGCCTTTAGTCAACACCTCGCCAATAACGGGAAGTTTTAAAAGCATCGAAGCAAGTCCTGACAAAGGACGCTCGGCTTGAATGTAAGGTGCTACTAAGATGACCTTTTCAACGAATGGTGCAAGCTCGCGCAGGTTTTTCAGGATGCAGTAAGCTCCCCAAGAGTGACCAATTAGGATTTTCTTATCAGAGCCTTTCATGACTTCGCTTTTCCAAGAGTCGTCGTAGTTTTCGACGGCCTTAAGCTGGTATTGAGAAGAATCGAGTTTAGAGCTTAAGACATTCCAATCGGCTGGTGAGCCGGGGTTGCCGTGCAATGCAATGATGGTTTTCATATTTTAACCCCTTTAAATTTCAATTTAAAGAAATCCACGATGCCGGGATTTTTACGGTAAATGGTTTGTTCTGTTTTTTCGTTTTTAAAGCCCGCAATAGTTCCAGACGAAGCAATATCTGCGATCACTTCTTTGGTAGCCTGAACTTCCAATTTGGAACCTTCGTAAATGGATTTCATGTAGTCCGTTTTATCCGAAGGAACTTCGACAACGCTAAGGATATTTCCATCATCGAGCTTAGGCGTCATTTGATGGATTGAAAATCCCGTGGACGTATTCTCGAGGTGCGACCAGAAATCGCACATAAGGCCCCGTTGATTCGGCAAAAGACCGTGGTGGATATTAATGCAACCCAAGCGGGGAGTTTCCAAAAGCTGTTTCTTAAAAATAGTACGAGTGCGCGCGTTTACGATCAAATCAATGCGCTCGCGAAGAAGAACGCTCTGGACCGCCGCTGCATTCAGGTCTTTGACAACCAAAAACAATTTTCCAGAGCCTTCATAGGCTTGGCGCTTATGCTTCATCAAATCGCCAAAGAAATTGGTGAGTAATTGCAGTCCCATTCGAGGTGCCGCACCTGTCAGCAGCAGGGCAAGTCCTTGAAGCACCATTTTCCATTCTCGATTGTCTATCACTACGCAACCCACGACGTGAGGTGTGCTTGCGAGTCCGCAAACCAATTGGTTGTAATTTTCTGGAACAAAGGTCACTCTAGAAGTGACAAGAAGAACTCTCAAACTCATGAATCTGGTCTTTCTCCGAGATGATTTTCTTGTGTAAAAATATTATAGTGGATGCGACTACAGAGATCACTATGAAAGTTTGCTGAAAGGATGATTCGTGGCCCAGGAATATTTTTCCGACTTAAATTATACTTTAGCCAATGAAGACACCCGTGTTGAATACGATCTTCTTCCTGAAAAAATGTCCCGAGTGTTTAGTATTGCTGGGTCTGGCGCACGTTGCTTGCCTTTGATTGCACGTCACCCCAAAGAACTCGACGTTGTGGACATGTCCGTCAGTCAAAATTATCTCTGTGAGTTGCGGTATCAAGCGACCAAAGTTCTGTCGTATGAAGAATATTTGTTCCTTCTGGGATATCGTGGAGCTCTGCAGTCTGGAAAAGACCAGGGCGACAGTCGGGTAGAGATCTTCAACAAAATTGAACTCAGTCCAGATGCAAAAACGTATTGGCTTGAGCGCAGCGCCGGTTGGAGTCCACGAGGTTTTATTTTGTTAGGTCGCTGGGAAAGCCACTTTCAAAAGTTGGGCTATCTTTTCCGTGATGTTTTGCAATGCGATTTTTCAAAGGTGTTTGAAGCCCAAACATTGAGTGAGCAGATTGAACTTTATGAAAAACACTGGCCGCATGTACGCTGGAAAAGCTTCATGCGCGTCGCTGCGAGCGAGTATGTGTTTAATAAATTCCTCTACAAAGGACACTTCAGCGGGCGCAGCGAAGCTAAGACAGAAGCTCGTCCACCTTATCAATTTGTGCAGGAAGAATTTGACCGTATTTTCCGATCCCAGCTTGTGCGCAAAAACTATTTTATGCAGATTTTGTTCTTAGGAAAAATCGCTTACGAAGAAGGTTTGCCGCTCGAAGCTCATCAGCATATTTTTGAAAAAGTGAAGAGTGCTCCAACAAAAGTAAATTATCTGTTAGGCAATTTGCTCGAGCATTTGCCTCGTAAAAATTATGACTTCATTTCGCTTTCAGACACCATCTCTTATTTGCCTCAGGAAAATGCCAATCAGATTTTGCAAGGCCTGCATCCCGAAACGAAGTCAAATTCGCAAGTGGTGATCCGCTCTTTTATGCGAGCACCAACGGCGCCGGACACGCGCGGCTGGCAAGAGTGCAAAGACCAAGATGTCTGGGCGCAAAAGATGGACGGAACGGGCGTCTACCAATTCCACATTTTTAAAAAGTCCTAGAGCGAAAATGTCTCTGAGAGGTGACTGGGCTTTGGGCAGGTCCAGGAAGATTCGCTAAACTCTTTGAATGCCTTACTTTTTGTTGAATTAGTGAACAAAAAATCGGCAATTCATTTTGTGGTAGGGAGCGGTGTTGGCTCTGATGTATACTGTCTTTAGGGACGGTGTATTATGAAAAATGGAATTTCAGCTACGGTCCTTTTCTTCGCGATTTCTCTGCTGAGTTATGAGGGCCTAGCCAAAACAAATAAGAAGGAAGTCTCTGGCGGTGTAGATTTAGCGGCTGTACGCAAGGTCGTAAAACAGAAACTGCAAGAGGTTCAAAAATGTTATACGGATCTTATCATCGAAGGAATGGCCAGTAAGGGCAAAGTGACTGCCAGCTGGGACATTGATGATAAGGGCGTTGTTCAGAATCTGGCTATCAAAGAAAACACATCAAAAAATCCAGCTCTGGAAGGTTGTGTGACCGAAAGAGTGGTGAACTGGACTTTCCCTGCAGCAGAAGCAGGAAAGACGTTCCCAGTATCGTATCCTTTCCAATTCGGGGAATAACACCTAGAGGTACGGCCTTCTTTTTGGCACTGCATTGCGGCGCCAAAAAGAAGGCCGTACCTCTTCTCTTGAAAAAATGGGGCTTTGAATCTAGTTTTTAGCTCTCATTTTTCAGGAGGATTTCATGGCTCAGTCACGTGTTGTTCGCGCGCCTACAGGCAATAAAATGGTTTGCAAAGGCTGGCTGCAAGAAGCCGCTTATCGCATGATTCAGAACAATCTTGATCCTGTCGTGGCTGAGCGTCCCGAAGACCTTGTCGTCTACGGCGGTATCGGCAAAGCTGCGCGCAACTGGGAAAGCTTCGATAAAATTTTAGAAGCTCTGAAGAATCTTGAAAATGACGAGACCCTTCTTGTTCAATCCGGAAAACCTATTGGGATTTTGAAAACTCACGAGAATGCACCCCGCGTGCTTCTTGCGAACTCGAACCTCGTGCCTAAATGGGCAACGTGGGAACATTTCAACGAGCTCGATAAAAAAGGTCTGATGATGTACGGCCAAATGACGGCGGGTTCTTGGATCTACATCGGCACTCAAGGCATCATCCAAGGAACTTACGAAACTTTTGTTGAAGCCGGTCGCCAACATTTCGGTGGTAATCTTAAAGGTCGCACGATTTTGACAGCCGGTCTTGGCGGCATGGGCGGAGCCCAACCTCTTGCCGGTGTTTTCGCAGGAGCTAGCGTTCTTGCAGTAGAGATCGATCCAACTCGTATTCAAAAACGTCTTGAAACAAAATACATCGACGAAGTTGCCACAGATCTTGATGATGCTTTGGCAAGAATCGCAAAGTACAACAAAACTGGTGAAGCAAAATCCATCGCGGTTCAAGGCAATATGGCGACCGTGATTTGGCAATTGATCGAGAAAAACTACACTCCAGATCTATTGACCGACCAAACATCTGCACATGATCCACTCGTGGGTTACATTCCTGAAGGTTACACTGTTGAAACAGCAGCCGAGTTCAGAAAACGCGATCAAAAAGCTTATTTGGATGCAGCCTACGCTTCCATGGCAAAACATGTTCGCGGAATGCTCGCAATGAAAGACAAAGGCGCCATCACTTTCGATTACGGCAACAATCTTCGTGCACGCGCTCAAGAAGCAGGCGTTAAAAACGCTTTCGATTATCCAGGCTTCGTTCCAGCTTACATCCGTCCTTTGTTCTGCAAAGGCAGCGGTCCCTTCCGCTGGGTTGCTTTGTCTGGCGATCCTAACGATATCAAAGTAACTGACAATGCAATGAGAGAACTTTTCCCTCACAAAAAAGATCTTCTTCGCTGGCTGGATATGGCCGAAGAAAGAATCGCATTCCAAGGTTTACCAGCACGTATCTGCTGGCTGGAATACGGTGAGCGCGCAAAAGCGGGACTTATGTTCAACAAACTCGTTGCCGAAGGAAAAGTAAAAGCACCAATCGTGATTGGTCGCGATCACTTGGATTGCGGCTCTGTCGCAAGTCCAAATCGCGAAACCGAAGCCATGAAAGATGGATCAGACGCAGTCAGCGACTGGGCTCTCCTCAACGCTCTTGTGAACACAGCATGTGGCGCTACTTGGGTTAGTCTTCACCATGGCGGCGGCGTCGGCATGGGTTACAGCCAACACGCTGGCCAAGTTATCGTTGCAGACGGAACTCCTGAAGCTGCTAAACGCCTTGAACGCGTTCTTACTGCCGACCCAGCAATGGGAGTCTTCCGTCACGTCGACGCTGGATACGAAGATGCTGTTGCAGTCGCTCGCGAACGCGGAGTTCGTAGTCTCTGGATCTAGTCCGTCTTTCTTACACGGGCCTTTGCGGCTGAAGTGGGTTTGTGGAAACTCCCTCAGTCGGCACGGCCCTCCAGGCCTCGCAGCTTCGGAGCGCTTGTGTACAAGCACTCCGAGGGCCATCCAGGCCCCGCTGAGGCCGCCTGAGGGAGTTTCCACAAACCCACTCCATCCGCAAATGCCGTCTTCGAAATTCACATGCATTCTCCGAGCTTCTTTTTGCGCGGATCCTGAAACATAATTCTTCTTTGGCGCGTTTTTTTTGTGCTGAATGAGTAGCGCGAGAATCATTACTGGTTCTCGCTATTTTTTTCTATGCGTTGTTGTCTGGCCTGGTTATTGGCAGCGGCAGTCTAATTCTCGGCACGATAGGGTGTTGCCCTTGCCGAAGTGTTGGAATTCGAAGACTCTGTCGTTGACTGTATTCAGCGCGAGGATTGTTCCGTCTTTTAGTAGCTTGTTTTCCTTAACCTGATGGAAAATCTGCGTTCCCTGTTTTTTTAGTTCTGCTATGAATTCTGGTTTTGGGTTTATTCTGTCTTTGTTTTCTAGTGGGATGCTTACTGGTAATCCCTCTTCATCTAGCTTGAAATATCTTAGTTCTTTTGCGTTCTTTTTGTTTGAGCTGTCACTTTGAATCAGATGCAGGCGGCGGGTGGTGCCGTCGCTTAATCTGATGTGGGTGTTTTCTAGTTGGAATTGGGTTTCTTTTACTGGGTTTTTTGATTCCAATTCTTTGATGAGTACGTCTGTGGATGTGCTCTTTGCTAGGTCTTTGTCGCCTAGGCACTTTTCTATGATGTTTTGGAATTGGGTGAGTGGAGTGCCTTTTGGTGGGTTTTTGGCTGCTTGTTTTGCTTTTTCAGCGTCGTTTAGGCGCGAACTTGGTTCGGTTTGTTGCTGTTGCTCCTGTTTTTGTTGCTCGCGCATCTTTTCTTTGAAAAGAATGTGCAGGAAGAAATAATCGATGGCAAGACCGATGAAGAAGAAGGTCACTATAATTGCGGCCCATCGAATTTGTTTTTCACGAGGGGCCTTTGTCGAATCGCTTTCCATATATTAATCCGCCTGTTTCAGATCAGGTTTCCAAACATCCCAGCTTGGACAGACCTGTGCTCTAGGTGAAGGGCCTTGTCTTGCGCCCCAACGGTATTCCATTTCATCTAGAGGGTTGTTAGACATCAGACCCGCAAAGAGTCTTCGTTTAGCTTCAGCAAAATCAATTCTCTGACCGACATCATAAGTAATGACACAATATGAATCTTCATCAATACGTGATACCGGCATGCGATCTGTTTCTCCACGTGCAGACTTTTGAATATATGGGAATATCTTATCCATCTGGTTTTTCATATCTTCAGAGATTGAATTTCCATTGTTGGTTTTCAAGATATCCTTATAAGCACGGCGCAGAGCCACCATATCATCAAACAGACGCTGATCCCGGCTCGGGGTCGAATAAGTATCATAATCTTCGGCAGTCATGCAGGTTGTGCTTAGCGAGCGTAGGAACTGCACGCCCTCTTTCACTGACGCAATACGAGTTTTTGCGGCCTCACACGCGGTCGTTGCTAGACGGCGTAACATTTGGTCATCGCCTTCTTGGCGTAACGCGAGTTTCTTCTGCACCGTCTTTTGCCACTTGCTCAGCGGAATTTGGAATTGCTCCTCGCTATAATTGGGAGTTTCCCACACCGGGCGTGTAATGTAATTGATGGGGCGCCAGCCGCGAAATCCTGCTTCGCTGGCAGGTGTGAAATTTCCCTCAAACACCCAATAAGGGTTTGGCCACGACACGCGTTCTTGCAACTCAGACCCAGAACTGCTTCCGATCGTCGAGTTAAATACCAAATGTGGAACACCGATCGCTTGGATTTCTTTAATTGTCCAAGAGTGATGATTCAGTTGCGTGGTACGAATCAATGCTCCTGAACGCACCCAATCGCGAGTAACTGGAATTGGGAACGTATCATTCGGAAGCGATTTTGTGCTGCCTAGGTCGTATATATAAAGCAAAAATTTTCGCACTCTTTGGATTTCATCCGAAGTGCGATTCCAGCGCTTCATATTGCTGGTGATGAGGCGACTTGTTGTGGTCGGGTCCTGCATCGCAAATGGCAGTCGATTCTCGTAAGCGAAAATCAAACGCATTGAATAAACCGTGTCCGCACAGTCCGTTCTTAAGCCAAAGTAAGGATTTGCTTGGCCGTTTGGAAGTCTTTCTCGGGAAAAGAAGTCGGCAGTCCAATTTTCTTGGACCCATTTCGCATAGTGGTCTTCCCAGCCCTCAGACCAAGTATTTACTGAGGTCCAAACTTGGGCGTTTGCGATGGGCGTGAAAGCCCACGTCATGACGAAAGCGTATAGAATAAAACTTAAGAATTTCCCCATAGAAAAACCCCTCCCCAA
Source organism: Bdellovibrio sp. HCB337 (assembly GCF_047302465.1). Classification (GTDB taxonomy): domain Bacteria; phylum Bdellovibrionota; class Bdellovibrionia; order Bdellovibrionales; family Bdellovibrionaceae; genus JACMRP01. The sequence goes on from NZ_CP178621.1 coordinate 1,134,302, forward strand.
GGGCTCTCTAAAATCTGTACCTAGTGTCGTCCCCCTTGGCAATTGGGACCATCAATGCTTGGTGTAAAACAACCGATCGCGCCGCGTCTGTCCTAGGGAACACCCCACATTGAGTTTTTCCTGAGGGAATTCTGAGATAGATGCTCGATTTCGAGATTCGGAGGAGTCTTTCGTCGCGGTTGTTAAAAAGGTGTAAAGATAATGCCAATTTTGAACGATAATATGTTTATGTGGACCAAAACGACCTTCGTTATCCTTTTTATTCTCTGTCTAGTGCTTCAGTTCATGTACTGGAGCTAAGAAATATCCTGATTTCGTCACTGGCTTCATAAAAATCCTTCTTGTAGCCTGCCCCCATGTCTGAAAATGAGATACCTAAAGAGGTGAAAGATTTTGTCTTTCAGTACATCGATTCTGTGGAGCAGTTGGAGATCTTGCTTCTGTTAAATGCGGAACCACACAAAGTATGGACCGTTGGTGAGGTCCATCAAACTTTGCGATCCAACATGTCGTCTGTCGAAAAACGTCTGAATCTCTTAGCCGCACAAAAACTTATCGACAAAAAAGAGGGCGGGTTTCAGTTTAAACCCGAAGGCTCTGAAAAAAATGAAATCATACGTCAGTTAAGCGGAGCCTATAAGGTTCACCGCCACCGAATTTTTGAAATGATTTTTTCTCCGATGAAAAAGGCGCGGGATATTGCCGAAGCCTTTGTTATCGCTCCGCCGAAAGATCCAAAAGGAGACTCCAATGGCTGAAACAGTGTACTTGCTATGTGCGATTTTTAGTTTTCTTTGCACGCTCATGTTGTTCAGAGGTTTCTCTCACACGGGGACAAGATTGTTGCTATGGACCGCGTTGAGTTTTGCTTTGATCACATTCAACAATGTTTTCCTTTTTGTTGATCTCGCGCTTTTTCCTGAAGTGAATTTGAATGGCCCCTTTTGGCGAAATGTACTTGGGGCGCTCTCCGGGTTGGTCATGCTCTGTGGTCTGATTTGGGAGCTTATATGATATTGTACACGGTGTTTCTAGCTGGAGTAAGCATGGCGGCCTTTCTGGCTTCTGGCTTATTTTTCTTGAAGTTGTGGAAGGCCTCGCAAGACAAATTTTTTAAGTACTTCGCTGTTGCTTGTTGGTTTTTGTCACTCGAAAGAGTGGTTGTACTATTTGTGCAAACTCCACTTTCTCCAGAACCAAAAGATCAGACAGAATTAAGTTTTTGGATTTACTTATTGCGGCTCTGCGCGTTTATTATGATCCTTGTTGCGATTGTCGAAAAAAACCGAAAACGTCCTCAACCCTAAGCGGCAAATTTTATTTCAGGTGACATATAAAGTACTTGCCGCCGCGTTTAAAACCCTCGAAATATCAGCATTTTTTGTTTATAAAGCGTGAATAGTGAAGATGTTACGAAATCGTCATTTCTTTTTAAAATCAGCTCCATGTATACCGGCAAAGATAGATAAAAGTCTCAGGGGGTTATTTTTGCATGGAAAAAACTATGAACCGGTCTTCACAAGACTCAAGCGCTCCTAAACCTCAAATTAAAAAAAATCACAAAGCCAAGGTCATAAAAAACAAGGTGCTTAAAACAAGCGCCCTGGATGACGTAGTCTTGGACCATGACGTGCCTGAATACCATGAAGAGGGCGGCAAAGACTCTATGCCAAAGGAGTATAAAGAACAGCTGCGGCATCTTCTTTATACTGTCAAAGCTGTGCGTCGTGGTGACTTCGCCGTGCGTATGCCGGCGTTGGAAGAAGGCATCATCGCAGAGATCGGTGAAGTCTTTAATGACATCATCGAACTAAATCAAAGTATGGCGAATGAGTTTGTGCGTGTTCGAAACACGGTAGGACAAGAAGGTAAGATGTCCGAACGTGTGTCCATGGGCACAGTACGTGGCGCCTGGGCGACCAGCGTCGACTCTGTGAATCTTCTCATCGGGGATCTTGTGCAGCCGACGACAGAAGTCGCGCGCGTAATCACCTCTGTGGCGAAAGGTGACTTGTCACAAAAGATGTCTCTTGAAATCGACGGCCGTACCGTAAAGGGAGAATTCTTCCGCATCGGTAATACGGTAAATGCCATGGTGGATCAGCTGAACTCGTTTGCCTCTGAGGTAACGCGTGTTGCGAAAGAGGTAGGTACCGAAGGAAAGCTGGGCGGACAGGCAGACGTTCGCGGAGCTTCAGGGATTTGGAAAGATTTGACCGACAACGTAAATAGCTTGGCGGGCAACTTGACGGATCAGGTGCGTAATATCGCGAAGGTAACAACAGCCGTAGCAAAAGGTGACTTGTCACAAAAAATCACGGTTGATGCGAAGGGTGAGATCTTCGAACTTAAAAATACAATTAACGTCATGGTGGATCAGCTCTCATCATTCGCTGCCGAGGTAACTCGTGTTGCGAAGGAAGTAGGTACTGAAGGTCGTCTTGGTGGTCAGGCCGATGTAAAAGGTGTGTCTGGTACTTGGAAAGATTTGACCGACAACGTAAATGGTCTTGCGAATAACTTAACAGCCCAAGTACGTAACATCGCAAAAGTAACAACAGCCGTAGCAAAAGGTGACTTGTCACAAAAAATCACGGTTGATGCACGCGGTGAAATTCTTGAACTAAAAAATACCATCAACGTCATGGTGGATCAGTTGAACTCATTCGCTGCCGAGGTAACTCGTGTTGCGAAAGAGGTAGGTACCGAAGGTCGTCTTGGCGGTCAGGCCGATGTAAAAGGTGTGTCTGGTACTTGGAAAGATCTGACCGACAACGTAAATGGTCTTGCGAATAACTTAACAGCCCAAGTACGTAACATCGCAAAAGTAACTACTGCGGTTGCAAACGGTGACTTATCACAAAAAATCACAGTTGATGCAAAAGGCGAAATCCTTGAGCTCAAAGACACCATCAATACGATGGTTGATACTTTGAGAAGTTTCGTAACAGAGGTAACTCGTGTTGCGAAAGAGGTTGGTACCGAAGGAAAACTAGGTGGTCAGGCCGATGTAAAAGGTGTGTCTGGCACTTGGAAAGATCTGACAGACAACGTAAATGCGATGGCGTCAAATTTGACGGTTCAGCTGCGTGACGTATCTAAAGTTGCGACTGCGATTGCATCTGGTGACTTAGGACAAAAAATCACGGTTGAGGTAAAAGGCGAAATCCTTCAAATCAAAGACGTGATCAATAAGATGGTGGATCAGCTTTCATCATTCGCATCCGAAGTAACTCGTGTTGCGAAAGAGGTAGGTACGGAAGGAAAACTCGGTGGCCAAGCGGAAGTAAAAGGTGTTTCCGGAACATGGAAAGACTTAACAGATAACGTAAATGGTCTAGCGAATAACTTAACAGCACAGGTTCGTAACATCGCGAAGGTAACTACCGCGGTTGCGAAAGGTGACTTGTCACAAAAAATCACGGTTGATGCGAAGGGCGAGATCTTCGAATTGAAAAACACCATCAACGTCATGGTGGATCAGCTGAATTCATTCGCTGCCGAGGTAACTCGTGTTGCGAAAGAAGTAGGTACTGAAGGTCGTCTTGGTGGACAAGCGGAAGTAAAAGGGGTCTCTGGTACTTGGAAAGATTTGACCGACAACGTAAATGGTCTTGCGAACAATCTGACAGCCCAAGTACGTAACATCGCGAAAGTAACAACAGCCGTTGCGAAAGGTGACTTGTCACAAAAAATCACGGTTGATGCGAAAGGCGAAATCCTAGAACTAAAAGAAACCATCAATACAATGGTGGATACACTTCGTAGTTTTGCTGCCGAGGTAACTCGTGTGGCGAAAGAAGTAGGTACCGAAGGTCGCCTTGGTGGCCAAGCGGACGTAAAAGGGGTTGCGGGAACTTGGAAAGATTTGACCGACAACGTAAACGGTCTAGCTAATAACTTAACAGCCCAAGTGCGTAACATCGCGAAAGTAACAACAGCCGTAGCAAAAGGTGACTTGTCACAAAAAATCACGGTTGATGCAAAAGGCGAGATCTTAGAACTGAAAGACACCATTAATACAATGGTGGATACACTAGGCTCCTTCGTAACTGAGGTAAGCCGTGTTGCGAAAGAGGTTGGTACCGAAGGAAAACTAGGTGGTCAGGCCGATGTAAAAGGCGTGTCTGGTACTTGGAAAGACTTAACAGATAACGTAAATGCGATGGCCTCTAACTTGACTGTACAATTGCGTGACGTATCTAAAGTTGCGACCGCGATTGCATCTGGTGACTTAGGTCAAAAGATCACGGTTGAAGTAAAAGGCGAAATCCTTCAAATCAAAGACGTGATCAATAAGATGGTGGATCAGTTGAACTCATTCGCATCCGAAGTAACTCGTGTTGCGAAAGAGGTAGGTACTGAAGGAAAACTAGGAGGCCAAGCGGAAGTAAAAGGGGTCTCTGGTACCTGGAAAGATCTGACTGATAACGTAAATTTCATGGCCTCCAATTTGACCAAACAAGTACGCGGTATCGTCAAGGTCGTAACTGCGGTTGCGAACGGTGACTTGAATCAGAAATTCGTATTGGAAGCAAAAGGGGAAGTGGCAGCACTTGCTGAAACCATCAACTCTATGACTGACACTCTTCGTATCTTCGCGGATCAAGTAACCACGGTTGCTCGTGAGGTAGGTATCGAGGGTAAACTGGGTGCGCAAGCACGCGTACCGGGTGTTGCGGGAACTTGGAAAGATTTGACCGACAACGTGAACTTCATGGCGTCGAATCTTACGACACAAGTACGTGGTATCGTAAAGGTCGTAACTGCGGTTGCGAACGGTGACTTGAATCAGAAATTCGTATTGGAAGCAAAAGGGGAAGTGGCAGCACTTGCTGAAACCATCAACTCTATGACCGATACATTAAGAACATTCTCGGATCAGGTAACAACGGTTGCTCGTGAGGTAGGTATCGAAGGTAAACTGGGTGGTCAGGCGAAAGTACCTGGAGCTGCTGGAACCTGGAAAGATTTGACGGATAACGTGAATCAGCTTGCTGGTAACTTAACAGCCCAAGTGCGTGCGATCGCAGAAGTATCCACTGCGGTTACCAAAGGGGATTTGACTCGTTCAATCTCGGTTGAAGCACAAGGTGAGGTTGCTGCGTTATCTGAAAATATCAATCAGATGATCAGCAACTTGAAAGACACCACTCAAAAGAACAACGAGCAAGACTGGTTGAAAACGAACCTCGCGAAGTTCTCTGGTATGATGCAAGGTCAAAGAAGTATTACTTCGGTGGCTCAGTTGATCATGTCCGAGTTGACTCCGCTGGTGGGCGCTCATCAAGGAACCTTCTTCATGCATGAAAGTGAAGGAGAAGAGCCAGGCTTGAATCTCATCGCAAGCTATGCGTTTACGGAAAGAAAAAATGTTTCTAACCGCTATCGCTTGAAAGAAGGTTTGGTCGGACAATGCGCGTTCGAGAAGAAACGTATTTTGCTGACTCATCCACAAGACAACTATGTGATGATAGCTTCAAGTCTGAGCGAAGAAAAACCACGCAATATTGTTGTGTTGCCGGTGCTCTTCGAGGGCGAACTTAAAGCCGTCATCGAACTTGCGTCGATCACGCCGTATACTCAGAACTATATTAACTTCCTGGATCAATTGATGGACAGTATCGGGGTTATCCTGAACATGATCTCTTCAAGTATGAGAACGGAAGAACTCTTACAAGAATTGAAACGTTCAAATGCGGAATTGGAAGCTCAAGCAAAAGAGCTCGAAGAAAAAGCAAAACTCTTGGAAGTCAAAAACCAAGAGGTGGAGTTGGCGTCGCGCTCTCTCGAAGAGAAAGCAGAACAGCTCTCACTTATTTCCAAGTACAAGTCCGAGTTCTTGGCGAATATGTCCCACGAACTCAGAACGCCGCTTAATAGCTTGTTAATCTTGTCCAAAACTTTGGCCGAGAACAGAGACAAAAATCTCAGCAACGAGCAAGTTAAGTTCGCAAGCACTGTACACTCTGCCGGTCAGGATTTGTTGGCACTCATCAACGAGATTTTGGATCTTTCCAAAGTCGAAGCTGGAAAAATGCCGGTTAATCCAAAAGCTGTCGAGGTCGTGGATATCCAAGAATACTTGGAGCAAACATTCAGACCAGTTGCAGAGCACAAGGGACTCGAGTTCAAGATCAAGACGGGCGAGGATATCCCTCGTACCATCTTCACGGACGAGAATCGTTTGCAGCAAATTCTTAAAAACTTGCTCTCTAACGCCTTTAAGTTCACTGAAAAAGGCCATGTAAAACTAGAAATCGCTCTGGCTGATCGTAGCCGTTCTAGTGACCATACAGGTCGTGGAGGCAAAGGGCCATTGATGTTCCGAGTTTCAGACTCTGGGATTGGTATTGCGCCTGAAAAACAAAAACTAATCTTCGAAGCCTTCCAACAAGCTGACGGTACGACAAGCCGTAAATACGGTGGAACTGGTTTGGGTCTGACAATCAGTCGCGAAATCGCACGTCTATTGGGTGGTATTATCGAAGTGGACAGTCAGCCTGGAGTGGGCAGCGTGTTCACGCTGTATTTGCCACAAAAGTATATGGGTGCTGAAGCTCTGACTGCAGATACAAGCACAGAGGTGGTTCAAGAGGTTCCAGAATTGCCAGCAGACGCAGACTTTAACGGTATCAAAGTGCTTGTTGTTGATGATGACGTTCGTAACGTGTTTGCGTTAACCAGTATTCTTAAAATGCGCGGCATGACTGTGGTCTATGCGGAAAATGGCAAGCAAGGGATCGATGTCTTGAGAAACAACTCAGACACAGATCTTGTGTTAATGGATACGATGATGCCGGAAATGGACGGGCTTGAAGCCACACGCCAAATCCGTAAACTGCCAGACTTTGATAAACTTCCGATTATTTCTTTGACGGCAAAAGCCATGAAGGGAGATCGCGAGAAGTGTATCGAGGCCGGAGCATCTGATTATATCACGAAACCTGTTGATGAGGCGCACTTGCTGTCTGTAATGTATACTTGGATTAAGAAACACTAGAACCTTTGAGGCATAATGGATTTAAAAATTCCTCCTGTTGATATTCTTATTGTGGATGACCGCCTCGATGGTTTGATTGCACTCGAGGCGGTGTTGACGTTGCCAAATATAAATCTTGTCAGGGCCCAATCTGGTAAAGAGGCCCTGGAACTCTTAACTCGTTATGAGTTTGCGGTGATCTTGTTGGACGTGCAGATGCCCGAGATGGACGGGTTTGAAACCGCTCGTCATATTCGTTCAACGGAAAAATACCGTTATACGCCGATTATCTTTGTTACGGCGATCAATAAAGATGATAGCCACATTTATCGTGGCTATGAGGTCGGTGCCGTCGATTACATTTTCAAACCTTTTGAGCCGCAGATTCTGCGTTCTAAGGTGGGAATTTTTGTCGATTTATTTCTGAAGTCACGTCAGCTGCAAGAACAAAATGCATTGATTCGTGATAGTGAAAGACAGACTCGCTATTTGCAGCTTGCCCAACTTGAAATGGAAACTCTGAAGCGTTACCGAAATTTGGCAGACGCAGTTCCCAACATGATTTGGAAATCTAAAGTGGATGGCACTTTGGATTACTTCAATAAAGTTTGGGCAGATTATACGGGTCTTAGCTCTGAGCAAAGCGTGGGATCTGGTTGGCAAGAGGCTATTCATCCAAGTGACCTTCGTGGGTTTTTAAAAGCTTGGATGGATTCGATGAATTCTGGGGACCCCTTCCAAATCGAGTGTCGTATTCGCCGCCATGACGGTGAGGTTCGATGGCATTGGGTCCGAGCTGTGCCGGAACTTAATACTCTCGACAAAGTCGTCGCTTGGATTGGGACTTGTACAGACATTCACGATCGCAAATTGGCCGAGAAACTACTTGTTGAAGCTAAAACCATGGCCGTTTCTGCCAATATTGCGAAGACTCAATTTTTGGCAAATATGAGTCACGAGATCAGAACTCCTTTGAGTGCGATTCTTGGTTTTGCCGAATTGCTTTTGAACCCGGATTTAAATTACGAAGAGCGTGTTCAAAGTATCAATACTATCTGTCGTAGTGGTGAGCAGCTTTTAAAACTCATTGATGAGATTTTAGATATTTCAAAAGTAGAGGCTGGGCATCTCGACATCGAACAAATCGAAGTCGATATGGCAGGACTTCTTAGTGATCTAAAAACTCTGTTGGGAATTAAGTCTCAGACCAAGGGTATTGGTCTGGAGTTTATTCTGAATAATGCAATTCCTAAGCGGGTGACAAGTGACCCAACAAGATTGCGGCAGATTTTGCTGAATATGATCAGTAACGCGATCAAGTTTACGCAAAAAGGCACTGTGAAGTTGGAAATCGGGTGGGAAGAAGCCACCAAAAGTTTCCGCTTCCGTGTTCGCGATACAGGTGTTGGAATCAGTCAAGAGCAGGCTGAAAAACTCTTTCAACCATTTGTGCAAGTGGATAGCTCGACCACACGCCGTTTTGGCGGTACTGGCTTAGGCTTGGCTCTTTCGCGAACATTGGCGCAAGCCATGGGCGGGAACGTTTACTTAGAAAACAGTAAAGCCGGTGTAGGCAGCAGCTTTATCATTGAAGTGCATACTGAACCTCTGGATGGCACCGCTTATCTGGACAAGATCGAAGACATTCTTCGTGTCGACCAAAAACCTTTGGTCAGCGAAGAGGTTGCATCTTTGGAAGGCATCAAGGTGCTCTTGGTGGAAGACGCGCCAATCAATCAGATTTTGATTGGCCGATTCCTGACCGGAGCCGGAGCACAAGTCGACTTTGCAGATAATGGTTTAGAGGGCGTTAAGAAAGCAATGAGTGGGGACTACGGCGTTGTCTTGATGGACATTCAAATGCCAGAAATGGACGGCTACGAAGCGACCACCACTTTGCGCAAACAAGGTTACAGCAGACCCATTATTGCACTCACGGCTCATGCTTTGAAAGAAGATCGAGACCGCTGCTTGCAAGTCGGCTGTTCAGATCATCTGACAAAACCTATTGACCGCAAAAGGTTAATTTCACAGATCTCACATTTATCACAACACTAACTGGGTTTTGTTTTCGAACCGGGGATTTGAAGTGAGGGGGAAGGGCTTAGGGCTCTTCCCGTCGGGGGTCGGCCTTCCGGGCCTTCGCAAGCGCCACGCCGTTGGCGTGGTTCGCGCCATCGTGGCGCCGCTTGAAGCCCCCTTTGGAAAGATCCCTAAGCCCTTCCCCCTCACTTCAAATTTGCTTCGAAATTGTTGGTTTGGCGCTTCTACTTTAAGAACATAGGAATTTTTTGGTGTGCAGAAATAAAAAACGAGCTTGGTTAGAGCTCGTTTTTCTACTCTGGAACTATTTGTATTTTCTTTTCTTACATTTGGCGCTGGCGTTTTTCGACTGCCAGTGCAGCTTCGCGAACCGCTTCGCTCAGAGTAGGGTGGGCGTGGAAAGATCTTGCTAGATCTTCGCTGCTGCCGCCGAATTCCATGCAGACCACGATTTCGTGGATCAGTTCAGAGACACCTGGGCCCACTAGGTGTGCGCCCAATAGACGATCTGTCTTTTTGTCGGCGATGATTTTTACGAAACCTTCTGTGAAACCTTTTGCACGGGCGCGGCCGTTTGCCATGAATGGGAATTTACCCACGTTGATTTCGCGGCCTTGGGCTTTTGCTTGTTCTTCAGTGATACCCACAGACGCGATTTCAGGGTGCGTGTAGATGATGCCAGGAACTGTTTCGTAGTTCACGTGACCTGCGCCACCAGCTAGCATTTCTGCAACAGCTACGCCTTCTTCTTCCGCTTTATGCGCAAGCATAGGGCCTTGTACGACGTCGCCGATCGCGTAAATGCCAGGAACAGTCGTTTGATAGTGTTTATCGATGATGATTCTACCTTGAGGATCTTTTTGAACGCCGACTTCTTCGCAGCCCAAGCCTGTCGAGAATGCTTTACGACCCGTAGAAACAAGCACGACATCGGCTTTCATCGTTTGAGATTTTCCATCAGCTAAAGATTCATAAGTGACTTCGACGCCTTTGTCAGAAGATTTAGAACCTGTGACTTTCGTAGAAAGAAGGAACTTCACGCCTTCTTTCTCCATATTTTTTCTAAGCACGTTCATGCAGTCTTGATCCATTGGACCGCCCAAGCGATCTGCGTACTCGATCACAGTTACTTCAGCACCCAAGCGCTGCCATACAGAACCGAGCTCAAGACCGATCACGCCGCCACCAACAACGATCATTGTTTTTGGAACTTCAGAAAGTGCCAATGCCCCAGTATTCGAGACAATGCGTTTTTCATCGAATTTCAAGAATGGGAGTTCCACGGGAACAGAGCCCGTTGCGATCACGATGCTTTTTGCAGTGATCACTTGTTTTGTGCCATCAGCCGCAGTCACTTCAACAGAACCAGGTTTTAGGATTTTACCAACACCTTGAAACGGAGTGATTTTGTTTTTCTTAAACAAGAAAGCAATACCTTCAGTGTTTGTTTTTACAACTTTGTCCTTACGAGACATCATCGTTGGCAAATCCAATTCGAATTTGCTGATCTTGATACCGTGGCCTGCAAGATCATGTTGAACCGCCTGATAGTGTTCAGAGCTTTCCAAAAGTGCTTTTGAAGGAATGCAACCGACGTTCAGGCATGTGCCGCCGTAAGTTTTGTCTTTCTCAATGATGGCAGTTTTAAGCCCCAATTGCGCAGCACGAATCGCGCCGACATAACCGCCAGGACCAGAACCGATAACGACAAGATCAAATTGAGTTGATTCAGACATAAAGAGCATCCTTCTAGATGAGTTATACTCTTTCTGTATACGCTATAGACGGCGAGGGGTCACGCCGGAAGCTTCGCATTACGGACTTAAGGACACGCGATCTGAGCTTCGTCGTGCGCTATAGAAGCGCGGAGCATGGCTTTCATCTCGGTGACAAGATTGATGTAAGGAAAGAGCACATAGCCATCTTGATTGGCATCAGGGTGCCCTGGCAGGTATTTAATGATGGTGTCGTCATGCAGAACGACATCGCAGTTTTGACCCTTACAAACCCATTCCTGTCTGCGGTAAGGCCCTCCGTCAGGAGTACGAGTTGTATTCACATTGGCTAAATTAGAAGCGATTACGTTCATTTCATTGCGCGTATTCTTTTTGATTTCACAGGCATCGGAAATTTTTGCCGAGGCCAAAGACAATGAAGAAACCAATATCAAACTTGCAAAGAGAATGAAACGCATCGAACCCCCTGTATATGAATATTATACTCAAAGGAGGGGGAAATTGAATGAAGGCGAATGTCTAGAAAAGCTGGCTTGAGAGTCATTGTCCGTGGTTTTCCCCAGGACTTTAGTTAGAAACTGGTCTTATTCGGGTATAAAAAAAAGCCCGGTTCATCACCGGGCTTTTTTGTTGGAACTATTTCTTATACTTCAAGCAAGAGGCGCTCTGGATCTTCAACGTTCTCTTTGATGCGAACGAGGAAGCTAACCGCTTCTTTGCCATCGATGATTCTGTGATCGTAAGTCAAAGCGACGTACATCATTGGACGAACTTCAACTTTACCGTTGATCGCAACAGGGCGGTCTTGGATTTTGTGCAGACCCAAGATCGCGCTCTGAGGAGCGTTCAAGATCGGAGTCGACATCAAAGAGCCGAATACGCCACCATTCGTGATAGAGAATGTACCGCCGTTCAAATCATCCAAAGAGATTTTACCGTCGCGGCCTTTTCCTGCCAAGTCACGGATCGCAAGTTCTACACCTGCCAATGACAAATTGTCAGCATCCTTGATGTTAGGAACCATCAAGCCTTTTTCAGTCGATACTGCGATACCGATGTTGTAGTAGTTATGGAATTCGATGTCGTTACCAACGATCCATGCATTTACAGCAGGGAACTCTTTCAAAGCCTCAACAGCTGCTTTTACGAAGAAGCCATTGAAACCCAAGTTCACGCCATACTTTTCTTTGAACTTGTCTTTGTACTTCGCACGAAGCTCAGTCGCTTTAGACATATCGATTTCGTTGAAAGTAGTTAGCAAAGCAGCATTGTGCTGAGCTTGAACCAACTTTTCAGCGATACGCTTACGGATTGTTGTCATTGGAACCAGTTTCTTGTCGCCTTGCTTAGAAGGACCACGAGGAACTGGAACAACTGTTGGAGCTGCCGGGGCTTTTGCTTCTTTCGCAGCCGGAGCTGGTGCTGAAGTAGCAGATGGTGCCGCACCTGGCGTTGCTGTCAAAACATCACCTTTTGTCAGGCGACCATCTTTGCCAGTTCCAGCGATTGAAGAAGGATCCAAACCTTTTTCAGTCACGATTCTGTTCACAGCAGGGGACAAGTGTTGGTTCGCACCGCTTGTTGCACCTGCAGCTGGTTGTGGAGGTGGTGCTGCTGGCTTATCAAAAGCCGCGGCCGCCGCAGAAATCGCGCTAGTCACATTTGCATTGCCACTTGCTGCAGCGGGCTTGCCTTCAGTGTCGATGTAACCAACCGTCGCACCGATGAGGACGGTTTGACCTGCCGGAGTTGTGATGTGAAGAACGCCGTCGTTCTCTGCCACAACTTCAACGCTGGCTTTATCGGTTTCGATATTCATCAAGATCTCATTGCGCTTAACGAATTCGCCGTCTTTTTTTGTCCAGCTACCGATAGTAGCTTCACTGATAGATTCACCAACTGTGGGAATTTTTAAATCGATTTTCATTGCTGTTACCCCTTAAAGCATCCTTGAATAATTTCATTTTGATCAATTTGGTGTCTGTAAACGGAACCTGTCGCAGGTGAAGAGCGCTCTGGGCGTCCCACGTACTTCACTTCCAGTTTCAGACCTTCTTGTGCGATCGTCTCTACGAACTTGAAGTACACATTCTGGAAAGAACCCATGTTTTTCGGTTCTTCTTGAGCCCAGATCAAGTTCTTCAACTTCGGATAAGACTTAAGCACTTCTGCAATTTGTTTCGCCGGGAACGGGTAGACCTGTTCCACACGAATCAGTGCAACATTTTCTTTTTTGTTCTTTTCACGTTCTTCAAGCAAATCGTAGTAAAGCTTACCGCTGACAAACACTGCGGTGTCTACTTTCGATTTATCGACTGTGTCAGGAATCACTTCTTGGAATTGTCCATTTGCCAAGTCTTCCAAAGTGGAAACGGCTTTTGGATAACGAAGAAGCTTCTTCGGACTCATCACGATCATTGGCTTACGGAAATCACGCTTCATCTGACGACGAAGAGCATGGAAAATCTGCGCCGGAGTCGTCAGGTTCACAACCTGCATGTTGTTCTGAGCGCAAAGTTGTAAGAAACGCTCCATACGGGCTGAGCTATGCTCAGGTCCTTGGCCTTCGTATCCATGAGGAAGAAGAAGAACCAGACCGCACATTTGTTGCCACTTCGATTCGCCACTGCTCAAGAATTGGTCGATGATGATTTGCGCACCATTGGCGAAGTCACCGAACTGAGCTTCCCACAAAGTCAGGAATGTCGGATCGCAAATCGCGTTTCCGTACTCGTAACCAAGAACTGCGTACTCAGACAAGATAGAGTCATAAACACAGAACTCAACTTTGTCGCCGTTGACTTGATCAAGAGCAAAGTAAGACTCATTAGTTTTAACGTCGTACAAACCCGCATGACGGTGAGTAAACGTACCGCGTACGCAGTCTTGACCGGTCAAACGAACAGACGTGCCTTCGCTGAGGAGTGAGCCATAAGCCAAAAGTTCGCCCATGCCCCAATCGATAGGCTCTTTACCTGCAGCCATGTTTTTACGAGATTCCAAAAGTTTGATCAATTTTGGATGTGGCGTAAAGCTTGCTGGGTATTCACCCAATTTTGTGCCGATGTCTTTCAAAACCTTGATGTCCACTTTCGTGTTCACTGGTTTCAACATGTCATCGCCAGTGCCTTTACGAAGGCCCTTCCAGAAACCATCAAACTTGAATGGCTGGATTTTTGGCGGATTCTTTTTAGTTTCGTCGTAAACTTTTTGAAGAGCATCGAAACGCTCTTGGAAAGCATCGTCGTAGAATTTCTGATCAATCACATTTTCACGGATCAATTGCTTACCGTAGATCTCGCGCAATGTTGGGTGCTTCTTGATGATATCGTACATCAATGGCTGCGTGAATGCAGGTTCGTCACCCTCATTGTGACCAAATCTGCGGTAGCAGATCATGTTGATCACGATGTCACGGCCACGTTCTTGACGGAAGCGGATTGCGATGTCCATCGCGCGCACACAACCTTCTGCATCGTCACCGTTCACATGAATCACTGGAGTCGCCAAAACTTTTGCCGTGTCAGAAGCATAGTGAGAAGAACGACCGTTTTCTGGATTTGTCGTGAAGCCAACTTGGTTATCGACCACGATGTGGATTGTACCACCCACAGTGTAGCCTTTTACTTGCGACATTTGGAATGTCTCAAGGTTCACACCTTGAGAAGAGAACGCCGCGTCCCCGTGAATCAAAACAGGAACAACAGTCTTACGCTCTTTCGTATCTAGTCTGCGACGTTGAGCCGCACGAGCCATCCCAAGAACAACTGGATTTACCGCTTCCAAGTGAGAAGGGTTGAACGCCAAAGTCACTTGGCATTTGCCGTTTGGAGTGTCCTTTTGGGAGACATAACCCAAGTGGTATTTCACGTCGCCATCGAAGTCGTCGATTGGAACTGCAAGCTCTGTCGGTCCGTTGAAGTCTGCGAAGATATACTCTGTCGCTTTACCCATGAAGTTCGCAAGAACGTTCACGCGACCACGATGGGCCATACCGATCATGACTTCTTGAACTTTCAAACCAGTTCCGCGTTGAACCAATGTTTCAAGCATTGGCATCATGCCGTCAGCACCCTCGATCGAGAAGCGCTTTGTACCCACATAACGAGTGTGAATGAATTTTTCCAAAGCTTCGGCGCGATTTAGAGAAGTGAAAGTTTGTTTCTTCTCTTCGCCAGTCAGTTTGAAAGGGGAAGTTTCGAATTCTTTGATGAACCAGTTGCGAACTTCCGGAAGTGCTTCTGCCACTTGCACGCTGATCTTGCTGCAGTAGCAAGCGCGAAGGTGAGCGATGATTTCACGAAGGCTTGCGTTTGGCTTGCCAACGATTTTTCCGATTTGGAATTTTTGTTCCAAGTCTTTGTCAGAAAGATTGAAGCGACCTAAAGCCAATTGATCTGAAGGCGCCGGAGTGTTTGTGAGAGGATCAAGTTGCGCCTCGAAGTGACCGTAGTTACGGTACGCAGTGATCAAGTGATAAACATCGAGTTCTTTTTCAGAAAGACCAAGACTGCCCTCTTGACCAAACTCCAAACCTTGGAAGAAGTGTTGCCAGTCTTGGCTGACACTTTCAGGATTGGATTTGAATTGTTTGTAAAGCTCTTCAATAATTTCCAAATTAGCTCGGCTTGCAAAGTTCACGGCTTATGATCCTTTTTAGTTAGAAGCTATTTCCTAGAGCCAAATCCTTCGTTGTTCGTCCTAGCAGTACGCTATGTACAGCGTCGTCCTCACGCCTTGGCTTTGACTCTATGAAATAGCTTCAATTCTTAACCTCTGTTTTTTCAAAATCTCGAGTCGTCGTCACTGATTAATGCGCGGCAAAACACAAAGCTTTTGATAGACAGAAAACGCTCTTAGGATAATCCTTTTTGTGGCCTCTGAGAACCTGTATCGGTCACGATCCAGGGGCAAAATTTTCCTAAACCTTTGCAGGAGTTCAAGATGTACAAATTGGTGCTTATTCGCCACGGTGAGAGTCAGTGGAACCAAGAAAACCGCTTTACGGGCTGGCAGGACGTTGATCTTTCTGAGAAAGGTCGAGCGGAAGCTCTAAAAGGCGGCAAAGCTCTCAAGGACAAGGGCTTTTTGTTTGATGTGGCTTACACCAGTGTTTTGAAGCGTGCGATTCATACTCTTGATTACGTTTTGAATCAGGTAGACCAAGTGTGGCTTCCTGTGCACAAAGAGTGGCGCTTAAATGAGAGGCACTATGGAGCTTTGCAAGGTTTGAACAAAGCAGAGACCGCGGCTCGTCATGGCGAAGAACAAGTTAAAATCTGGCGTCGCAGTTATGACACTCCACCTCCAGCGATGGAGGTCAACGATCCTCGTCAACCGAGCAAGGACCCACGTTATAAAGGTGTCAATCCGAAGGATTTGCCAAACGGTGAGTCTTTGAAAGACACCGTTGCTCGATTCTTGCCACTTTGGAAAGAAACCATCGCGCCCGAGATCAAAGCTGGCAAAAAGGTTTTGATCGTAGCCCACGGAAATTCCATCCGTGCTTTGATGCAACACTTAGAAAACATGACTCCTGATGAAATTATGGGCGTGAATATGCCGACGGGAATCCCGATGGTGTACGAACTCGACAAGGACTTCAAAGTTTTGAATAAAGAATTCGTTGGCGACCCAGAAGAAGTGCGCGCGGCAATGGAAGCCGTCGCAAATCAAGGGAAGGCAAAGTAATGGCTTGGGTCTTCGCCTCTGAAAAGCAGAAAGCCTTATTTGGTCTGCTCGAAAAGTGCGGAGAACTTATCTATGGGGGCGGCCCAAAAGGTGCCGTCGCCAATTTGGTCGGTGAATTCACTGTCCGCAGAAATCATCACGGCGACGACCAACTCGATGTCGGAGACGGCACCTGCCATGTGCATATCGACTGGTCCCAAGTAAAACGCGTCGAAGTCAGCGACTACCATGGCGAAGGTATGCTGAGTTTCTTCAATGAAAAGGACTGTCTTTTCAAGTTATATAGAATGTCAGGTCCATGGCCGAAAGAAGTTGAGGCTTTTGCCGCAGTTTCTTTGCTGGATTAGACATTTTGTTCCGTTCTAGCGTCGCGGGAGCACGCGATTGGTGACCTCTGGGTAACCGGCATTTTTTTCTAACGCCATCAGATGACTCTTTTTTCACTTTATATACGTAGGTCCTCCCTATATACCCTCACTTTGTTTAGAAATCTTAAAAGGGAGGGTTTCTTGGATCGTCGTAGGTTTTTAAAAAGCACTACACTTGTCACTTCAATGTACTTTCTGTCGGGTCTTGTGCACCTTGGAACTAAAGGTGGCAAAGCCTTTGCGGTTACCAAAGAGGGCGTGAAGCTTCCACTCGAGCTTTGGACTGCCGAGATGATTCAAGCTTGGAAAGCTCTACCGAATCGTTTCCCAACTTCACTTTGGAAAACCTATCCTGAAGATTTGCGCGATCAGAACTCAGCAAGTCTTAGAAGTTTCGCGTGGGATTTCCGAAAAGCCGCTTTGGCAGTACCGAACTCGGGCCCCGAGCGCACCGCTCAATTGAAAGCTCTTGCTGCGAAAACTAAAGAGCAAATCGAGAAGCACATCGCCATCGACAGACAAAGTCCTGTTATTGCCCAAAGCACAGCACTTTTCATGAACCAAGCGGTCAGTTTTGACGCTGGGATTTCCGGTGCGGACGTATATCAAGCTCTCAGAAACGTCGTCACAGCTCTTTTCTTGCAAGACAGTCAAGGCGTGAAGGTCGGTCTTACAGACAGTATCACGGCTTACAGTCTTCTTTATCCGTACACCGACAACTACATTGATCAAGTTCTTAAAAAGACTTCTGATAAAATCAGCTTCGCAGAAAGATTCAGACTTCGTCTTGAAGGCAAGAATCCTCACGCCATCAATCAGCACGAAGAAAAAATCTTTGCCCTTGTCGAACTAGTAGAGCGCGAATATCCACGCGCGAACTATCCAGAAGTTTACAAAGCATTGCTTTTGATTCATGACCGTCAGGTTCAGAGCTTGTCTCGTCAGTCACAAAAAGACATTTCGAAATGGAGTGTTTCAGAGATTTTGGATCTTTCAATTCAAAAGGGTGGTGCTTCTGTTTTAGCGGATGCGTTCTTGGTAAACCCAGCAGCGAGCGAGAAAAACCTCAAGTTTGCTTACCAGCTTGGTTTTGTCTTGCAATTGATTGATGATTTGCAAGATGCCGCTCAAGACTTCGTGAACGGCGATGTAACTTTGTTCACGCACGCGATCTACCACCGCGAGTCTTTTGAGCCATTGGTTCTGAAGCTTATGCAAGCAGTGGAAGAGCTTAAAATCGAAAACCAGCTTTTCGCGGAATGCTGCTACTATTTGATTGCAGAAGGTTTAATGAATCTTCGTCAGTTGCCGGCTTACTACCCAGGTATGGGTTCTCGCGAATTCGAAGAAAGAGCAAAATACTTGGATCAGGCGATGCCATTCGTGTTGAAAGCGTCTTTCACAAAAGAGCTATCAACAAGATTCAAGGTTCATGTGCTTCGTTCAGCAGACGAGCGTATTGAAAAGCTCTTTGCAGAGCAATTCGATAAAGACCCAAGAACTTTCGCGGCACAATTGCAGGAAGTTTTGAGCCTTTAAGAGAGTCTGAAGAGATCGCAGATTTGTTGAGACAGTAATTTGAGGCAACAGATCTGCGCCCTAGAATTGTTTCGGTTTCATCACATTCGCGTGATTGGTGTCAAAATGTCTTGGCATTTGTGTTGCAAAGTGCGTTTTCGGCATCAAACCACAAAGGGGAAATCTATGAAAAAAGCGATCGTTATCAGTGTCCTAATGCTGCTTGGAGCTCAAGCTAACGCAGACATATTTTTGCAAGCGGGTGAATCTATCAGCTTGGGCCGCGACACCATTTATTGCGGCGTTCAGGAAAGAGAACCCAGCTACTATTGCACCATCGAAGCTACATTTGATGGAACGTTCTCGGGTGAGGGCAAAACGCAACTAGAGGCTGAGTTCAACGCGAAACAAGCCTGCAAAAAGGGCGGCAGAAACAACGGTTTCTTCTGCGACGAGAAGACTCTTACCTGCCAAAGAAGCGATTAGTCTTAAGAAAGCACTTAAAGCTAGTGAAACAACAAAACCGCTGACTTTTTAGTCGGCGGTTTTATACGCATCCATCGTTTCGACGGAAGTGCAGTAGCTTATTTTTTGCTATCAGTTTTTAAAATTCGCTGAGGCAGGCTCTTGAACGACGCGATTTCTCCGTTTTTAGATTCTAAGACCCAATAGCGATCAAACACTTTGCCCCACTCGGAAGGTGCTTGTGTTGCCCCAAGCCCATGCGCAATATCAGCCAGTGTTTCATGCTGCCAAGCGATCAATACGACTTTGCCGTCAAGCTCGCTGCTTTCTGAAAGCAATTGTACAAGGTCTGAAACTTGATCGCGATTAAAAGGGGTATGAAGCTCTAAACCGTAGGCTTCAGAGATCGGCTGTAAAGTTTGAATTGAGCGAATAGAGCCCTTTTTCTTATGCGGCTTCAGAGCGATCAAATGAGTGATACCTTCGTTTTGGAAAAGCGCAGGCAAGCCGTTGGCGCGTTCCCAGCCAATGTCTGAGAGTTCGGTGCCTTCGTTACCCGTTGGTTCTTCGCCATGGCGGATAAGGATGATCTTGCTAGGCATTGCATGCCCAACTGCTGTAAATGCCAATAATGCTAAAAATAGAAGTGTTTTCATAATAGGGGGATATTGCACAATCGGGTCCACTCCAAAATGAAATTATGGATACTTCATTGTCTAGTAAATTGACAGCTTAGCCAGTTTGCGACTCTTGAGCTGTGGCCATTCTTCATATTGACATAGCTTAGACCGGTTGAAGTACTATGGCTCATGATCGTATTTCTATCGATACTAAAAGTTCTCTTCGTAATTACTCTGATTTACTTTGCGGCTCTATACTTTTCCCAGGAGAGAATCATATTTTATCCTGAGAAAATTGAGCCGGAGTATACCTTTCGTTTCAAAAATAAATTTGAAGAAAAGTGGCTTCAAGTTCAAGACAGCAAAGTGCATAGTCTCTACTTTGAAGCTCCAAACGCGCCCGGGATTATTCTTTATTTTCACGGCAATGGTGGAGCTTTAGATACGTGGGGAGAACTTGCGAGTGATTATGTGGACCAAACAGGGTGGAGCATTTGGATCGTCGACTATCCTGGTTACGGAAAAAGCTCTGGTAAGATAACCTCCGAAGCCCAACTTCATGAAATGGCTGCCATCATGTATGATGAAGCCAAAAAGTTCGCGCCAAATCAGAAGGTTGTCCTCTATGGCAGGTCTTTAGGTTCAGGGCTTGCAACGCGATTGGCATCTGAAAAAACTGTGGACGGTGTGGTCCTCGAAACACCTTATTTTAACATTCGTGACCTTGCGTACTTTTATTATCCCTACGTTCCTTCTTTTATTCTTCGCTACAAATTTTCATCCAATGAGTGGGTGAAGAATATTAAAAGCCCGATTTTATTTATTCATGGAACCGACGATAGAATTATTCCTTACGCTGAGGGGAAGAAGCTTTTCGATATGACTCCGGGCCCAAAAGAGTTTTTTACGATCGAGGGCGGACAACATAACGCCCTTCCAACCTATAGTGAGTATTGGAAAACCCTCAAAAGATTTTTAGATCAATTGAGCGGTAAATCCAATACCCACTGACGTCGAATTTTACATTCTGGCTTCTTGGCCACCGAGTTCGCTGACTTTTTGGGTGCGCAGATTGTGCGTTTCAAAACTCTTTTCCTCAGGCGGACTTGTGAAACCACCCTTTACGCCTTCGCGCAAGCGAGGCATCAAGATATTGTCGCGGAACTGCAGCCAGCTATCTTTGGAATCATGAACAGCGATCACAGTCCAACCGCCTTCAGAGGGCCCTGCCGCGTGAAAGACTTGTCCTTTTGGCAGAGAGCTTGGATCTGGATGAACTGCCGCGAGGGTTGCATCGTATTGTTCTTGGGTGCCCTTAGGGAAAAAGTGGACGATACCATAAGCCATAAATACTCCTTTTTGTCCCAAGACTAGGGCTGATGTGTGGCCCGCGACAATCACTCCGATAAAAGCTTAGCAAGATACATTGCGGGACGTGGCGCCGTTCAGGGTCCACTGTTTATCGGCAAAATCAGGTGAATTGGCTGCAGTCTCTTACAGAGATATGAGGGGCGTCTCATTTCAAGAATGCATTTGTCGACAGGGTCGACAGGTGTTCAGAGGATCTACGTCCATTTTTGCTTGTCTTAGAGTTCATTTTCGACGTGAAAATAGCGCAGTTTTGACCACGGTCTAAGGGGAATTGGCTGGTATATTTAATGGGTGTCCAAAAGGGGAGGCGCGTATGAAACAGATCATGCTTATTTTGATGTTTTTGTTAGCAATGGTCCACGCTCAAGCTCAGTCCATTGAAAACGATCCATATTCCGAAGACCAAATCGACATGGATTTCCAGCAAGAGCAAGGGGCTACTCTTGAAAAAGAGCAAACAGCTGATACTCGTATGAAGATTGAGCTTAATCAATCGACTCCGACTGCCTTAGGAATGAGCGCCGAAGAGAAGCTTGCGTTGGACAACCAACGTCGTCAAAAGGCGATCCTGACCGAACTGTCTGGGAGCAGCGACCTTGTTAGAAACTGCATTACTCGCAACAATAAGTCCTTCCGTGGCACGCATATCACTTTAATGTGGGTCATCTCGCCGATGGGTAGAACTCAAAAAGCCAGCATCAAATCTACGGACATCGGTGACCTTGCCATCCGTGACTGCATCAAGCGCATTGCCGCTCGCTTCGATTTTAGCGATGCTGCTCATGGAAATCTGAAAAAATCTGTTGTCGAGTACACTTATAGATTCAACGGCAAATCTTCGAAAGCGGAAGCACACAATTCACAACCTGCTTCTTAATATTTCTGAAACCCACCGAAAGATTTTGCTCATTAAGTAGCAAGTCTTTCGGTGTCGGGTCCTCAAGCTCTTCTCAAAAACTTGCATAAGAAACGTGCTCATGGAAATTTTCAGAGAGCATCGCGATCGTTTTTATAAACATTGTTATATTTGATAATAAAGTTCAGTTAAGAAATCGTTTTCAATCCGCAACACTTTTTGTAGTCATGCACGCTCGATAACAAGGAAACTTTACATGAACCAGAGCGGCTCTCGCTTTGTTTTTTTTCACTGGTTTCCGAGAGAAGACGCAGGCATACTGTTTTTGTTATCTCCTTGGTATTTTGTTTCATATTACGGCCCTGTCAGCGGAGCGGAAGTTCAAGCGGAAGTTGGATACGGTTTCAGTGGTAGGCGGAAGTTGAAGTTGTAAGTTGTTTTGTCGGGGCCGTGTTTTTTTCTCTCTCAAATACTCAATCAATAAACCTAAAATTTTGTACTCTTGTTAAACCATTTCGTGGAATCTTCCAACGAACATGCGATTTGCTACGACATGTTTTTTCGAAAATAACTCTGTAAGAAATCCGGTCTCTCTACCGACTTTAACTGATTCAGAAATGAGTGTAGTGCTAAGAATGTAGGGAGACCGGTCTCTATGAGAGGAAGCCATGCGCGGTCAATCTGAAAGATCTGACTTTCTTTCAAGGTTTGAGAACTTCTTCAATGACTTTGAAAGAGATTACTTCAGCAAAGAAAGATCTTCAGTTGAAAAAACGCTAGATACCCCGCTGGAATACTCGCCGGAAGTGGATATAGAGGAATCTGAAAATGTATTTATGATATCCGTGGATTTGCCCGGATTAAAAAAGGACGAAATAAGAGTCGACGTAAATAAAAGTAAACTCCGCATATATGGAGAACGACGTCGCGAAACAAAAGAGGAAGAAAATACGTATTTCGAAAGAGTACACGGAAGATTTGTAAGGAACTTTACACTTCCACAATCGATCGATACAGAGAAGATCGAAGCGCATTTTGAAGATGGGGTACTTAAAGTTGTACTACCCAAAAAAGAAATTGCAGCACCTTACAAGGTGAAGGTTGAGACAGGAAGTTTAAAAGGTCTATTAAACCGCTTCCTGCACCGGGGCTCCAATAGGAGCCCTTAATTTTTAAAGACCAAACCACTTACAACGGAGTACCTCAATGATGAACGACAGATTTAAACTAAAAAAGATAATCTGGTCTATCGATGCCTTTGAGGAGAAAGAAGACCTGCAGGCCAAAGCAGCCCGAGTGCTCGGAGTTTTTCAAAATAAAACTTTTGCGCAAATCGAGCCTGTGTTTGTTCTTGGTTCAACCGAGCTTAATTGGCCGGTGGATTACAGCACGGATTGGATGCGGGATTTTCAAAACAACCTCCGAGGACATCTTGAAGAAGTCCTCTTAACGAGTGGCTTTCCACACATCTTAACGCCAAAAATTTTGATCGAGCCTCTGGCTTCAACAAGTGCTGCAGTCGAGAACCTTCTCGAGTACGCCTATAAAGAAAACGTCGATATGATTATTGTCAGCAGTCATGGACGACGGGGGCTAGATCGTTTCTTTTTAGGCAGCTTTGCCGAGACTCTGTTAGTGCACTCTAAGATTCCGGTTTTAGTGATTGGTTCTGGCATTAAGCTGGAACCTCAATTCAGTCATATCTTGTTCCCAACCGAATTTGGCGAGTACTCTCGGGAAATTTTCCGCCGAACTGTTTCTGTTGCAAAACAAATGAATGCCTCCGTGATGATCTATCACGTTGTGCCTATGCCAGCCAGAATCGTGATGGATACGGGATACTATCCGTCACTCTACGGTATTGAGGGCGAGATGGTGTCTTTAGAAGACTTCCTGCGGATTCAAAGTGAGCATCAAACTCGTCGGGCCGAGACCTGGGCTGAATGGGCGAAATCAGAAGGGGTTCAATGCACTTTCAAAGTCGAAATCGCTGGCGACACCGTTGACGATTTGATTTGCAATCAGGCGCTGGCTCAGAATTGCGATTTGATCATCATGGAAGGGCAGAGTGGTCCGATTAAAGTGGCACTTCTTGGCAGCATTGCGCGCAATGTGGTGCGGGCAGCTCCATGTCCAGTGATGATCTTCCCGCGTGATGCCCTGGTTGAAAAAGAGCAGGAAGCAGAAACAACAACTACAACCGCTGCGGAGCGTACCGGCCTTAACGGGACGCCCTCGCCGGATATGAGCTTCTCGAATAAGCTTACGGACGTCCGCGACTTTGAAATATAAAAGCTCCTTGCCAGGGGTCTTGAAGGTCGCTACAAAAAACATATGACGAATATGTTAGTGACCAACATTGGCGAATTATTGACTTTGGCTCCTGCAATGAAAAAAGAGGGGCGCAAGGTCACCGAGCATGATCTGGGGCTTGCGAAAAATCAGGCGATCTACATTGAAAAAGGTCGTGTCTCTTGGATTGGGTCACAAAAACAAATTCCAAAGCATTTGGCGAAACAAAAAAAGCTCAAAGAATTTTCTGCCAAGGGACTGACAGTATTGCCGGGGCTTGTAGAGTGCCACACGCATTTGGTGTTTGCTGGCAGCCGCGCGGCCGAGTTCGAGCTTCGCAATCAGGGCATGAGCTACCAAGAGATCGCAAAGCGCGGTGGCGGCATCCTCTCGACCATGAAACAAACCCGAGAGATGTCAGTGAAGGCCCTTAAAGGGATCTCGCAAGAGCGGGTGAACGAGTTTATCTCTCAGGGGGTCACGACTCTTGAGATTAAGTCTGGCTATGCCTTAGATGAAAAAAACGAAATCAAATGTTTGAAGGTGGCAAAGTCATTGGAAGGCCCTCGTATTGTGACGACCTTTTTAGGGGCTCATGCAAAGCCGCCAGAGTATGACTCTTACAAGGCCTACTTGGATTTCCTGCAAAAAAAGGTTTTGCCGCAAGTTAAAAAGCAAAAGCTTTCAAATCGTGTCGACGTCTACGTCGAAAAAGGTTTCTTTAGTCAGGAAGACTCGCGCGAGTTTCTAAAAGCAGCGCAAGGCATGGGCTTTGAAGTTCTTTTGCATGCCGATCAACTGACATTGAGTGGGGGCGCAGACTTGGGTGTCGAGCTCAATGCACTTTCCGGCGACCATCTCATTCAAATTGAAGAACCACAGGTTCAGAAGCTTGCCAAATCTCAGGTCACCTGTGTGCTTTTGCCAGCAGCGGACCTTTATATGAAGTGCAAGTACCCTCCAGCTAGAAAGCTTATCGATGCGGGTGCTCGTGTGGCGCTAGCGACGGACTTCAATCCCGGCACGTCACCAACTCAGGACGTGAACCTTGTTGGTTTATTGGCAAGGCTCGAGATGAAGATGACGTTGCCTGAAGTGATCTCTGCCTACACCGTGGGTGCCTCCTATGCTTTGAAGCTGCAATCAGAAGTAGGATCTTTGGAGGTTGGTAAGCATGCTGACTTTTTGTGCACGGACAAGGATTGGCAGCAGTTGTTCTACTCTATCGGAGAGCGTAGCCCGACCTTTGTCTACAAGAGTGGAGAGCTCATTTATTAGATATATTTGCGGTCATTAAATAACGCAATGAATCCTAAAATTTAAGAATCTTAAAAAAGTCTTTGAAAAACACAGGCAAGTATTCCTAGTCTTAGAACTTAAGAGATTCATTTCTTTTGAGGGGAAGGTCCATGAAGTCGTCTTATTCTACTTTGATGCAGTCGAAGTTTTTTAACCCGGCTTTTAATTCGGCGATATTCGACGGCCCGATCCGGATTTACTTTGCACAGTTCCATGAGTCTTTGGCTTTGAAGATCTACTTCATGATCCAACAGAAATTGAGCGAGCAAGTAACACGTGCCAAAGATATTTCTAAAGCTACCGGGGCTAATATTCTTGTTATGGTTTATCCTTCTGAAGAAAGCTTCTTAATGTCTTTCGAAGGGCAGAATCAAACCAGTCATCCTCTGGCTCTTGAGAAGTGGAATGAAGACGTTGTTGTGGGCCTACGTGGCCCCATCGATGATCAGCACCTAGACCTTTTGGTAGAGACTATCGGTCTTGCTATCCAAAACTGGAAACCTTCTCTGAAAGCAGTGCCAGAGCTTCAATTCGAAGCTTAATTCATGAAAACAAAATCCCTCAGAAGCAGTCGTGGTCAAGTGGTCGTGGAGTATGTTCTACTCCTTGTGATCGCAGTGGCCGTGGCAGCATTGATCACGCGAGAGCTGGTCAAAAGGGATCCTGAGAATCCTGGAATTCTGATCAACAAGTGGGACCAAATCTTAAAAACCATTGGGGAAGATCTCCCTGACAAATCGAACTAAGTTTAAGAATCGAACAAAGCCACAGTCCTTCGTCGACTGAATAGTAAGGTTTCAACTCGCCCTTGGATTTGCTTTTCGCGAAATTCCTGTTCCAGCCTGTTAAGAAATTTTTTTCGACCGATAAAAGTCTATGCGCTCTTTTCGAACGGAAAACACTTTCATGCAGCTGCTTGTTGGGGCTTTAAGTCTCTGCGCTATTTTCTTTTTACAAGCTTGCGGAGCGGGTACCGGAAAAAACAAAAATATTCCTGACGATCCTTTGGCTCAACTTATTCCTTATTGGGCAGAAATCATTTACACATCCAACGGAGTGCCTGCGATACTGTCGCCTCCATTTCTAACAACACAAAATATTCTTGCAGATATGGGCACTGGCAGTTGCAGTAGTAACACCATGGAAATCATCTTCCGTGGTTCTTACAATCCTGAAAATATCAGCGATCTGATTTTAAGCGGGCTTACAGCCACAGGCGATTTCTCGGGAAACTCTTTTACTTTCACAGCTTGCATGGCACCGGGCTCAGCCAATGTCACTATCACTGCTTATGATAAAGAGGGGAAAGCGGTTCGCTTTCCATTAGCGGTTTCTTTGAATGCGATGACATCTATTAGGACGATGGGATTTGGTCATCCACGCTATCCAACCACTGGATTTATTTTGGGCAGTGCCGCTGGAAAACAAAGTGGCAGTCATATTCATATGGATTCTTTTGCAGCGAAACCCGCGGTTTCAACAGGCAATACGGGCTACACCATGGAGATTGGTTTTGTGAACTCGGTTCATCAAACCAGTCCTTAGGAGACTTTTATGAAAAAACACCTAACATTTTTAGCATTCTTACTTTCAGTTTCTTCAGCCTCGGCGCAGTACTTTAACAACCGTGCAGTGGTTCAGGGTTTTTTAAAGCAAGGAACTGCGGCTTTGAATGATGCTGGTGGATACCCAATGCGTTTTATCGTCAAGCGTGGCAGCAGCGATGTGTGGTGCCAGACTTCGGCGACTCCAGTGCCGGTGGTGAATGGGATCTTCAACGTAATTCTTTCGGGCAGTGCAAACTGCAATAGTCTAAACAGTTCTTTTAGTCCTGCGACTTTTGCGCACTCTTCAAATGGTGATGCTTTCAGTTTTGATGTTATTGTCGATATCAGCAAAGACGGTTTCGGTGGCAGTGATGATGCTACGTTTGCCGGGATCGACATCGTGTCTTCACCTCTTGCGATGTATGCGAATTCTGCGAACAACGCATTGACCGCTGTGACAGCCACAAACGCGACCAACGCCACGACAGCGGCTACGGCGACAAATGCAACGACTGCTGGTACAGCAACGACCGCTGGCAATGTCACAGGTGTTGTGGCCATTGCAAATGGCGGAACCGGCGCAACTACTGCAAGTGCAGCTCGTACGGCTTTGGGGCTTGGTACTGTTGCGGCTTTGAATACCAATGGCAATGCGAATCAGTTTTTAAAAGGCGACGGAACTTGGGGTGCCGCCGGCGGTGCAGCGCCTGTAACGAGTGTCGCTGGTAAAACAGGGGCTGTGACTTTGACAAGCACTGATATCGGCGGTCTTGGAACGGCAGCGACGATGGCGGCAACCGCGTTTATGCAAGGAAGTAACAACCTATCAGACGTTGCGGATGCGAGTGCCGCAAGAACAAACTTAAATGCGGCAGCCAAAGGTGCAAACACCGATATTACTTCAGTGGCCTTAACGGGCGCGGGAACTGCTTTGACTGTGACTAACGATGCAACAGTTGGTGGGACTCTCGCGGTTACTGGTGGAGTGACAGGGAATCTGACCGGAAATGTTGCAGGTAATGTCACGGGTAATTTGACGGGCAATGTCTCTGGAAATGTTACCGGGAATGTTACTGGCAACGTGACAGGGATAGCTCGTCAAGCGAACTCGCAAGTGGCGTTGACTACTGGGGGCTCTGCAACGGCCTACACTTTGACGTTGTCTCCAGCAATTTCTGCAGGCCCTGTTGCGGGCACAACGGTCTCTTTTAAAGCTCACGCAACCAATACGGGTGCAGCCACTTTAAATGTCGACGGTACCGGAGCTAAAAACTTGGTCAGTAAAAGAACGGGGCTAAGCCTCGTGGCTGGTGATTTGGTCGGAAATAGTTTTGTGTCTGCAGTTTATGACGGTACCAGCTGGCAAGTGGATATTCCGAATCTGTACTTTGCAGTAACGGCTTTGAACTGTGGTGGCTCGGCTGGGACGAATAACACGGTCACATGCCCTAATATCACGGCTGCGAATGTCAACGCAGGGGACATGGTCCACTGTTCTCCGTCAGCGGATCCAGCCAACAAAGTTAATTGGAGTGCGCGCGCGGCGGCTGGAAGTATTTCTATTCGTTTGGCATGCAGCAACAATAGCTCTGCCTGCACACTGACCAACGTAAACTGGAAGTGCGTGGTTATGAAATAGTCCCTGTTTAGGCTAGCGACTATTGATTTTCGT
Organism: Bdellovibrio sp. HCB337; assembly: GCF_047302465.1. Lineage (GTDB taxonomy): Bacteria > Bdellovibrionota > Bdellovibrionia > Bdellovibrionales > Bdellovibrionaceae > JACMRP01. The sequence continues at coordinate 1,162,762 of NZ_CP178621.1, forward strand.
CGGGAAACTTCATCAAATAAGAACATGCAAAACAAAGAAGTGGATATTCTGGTTGTTGGGGCCGGTATTATAGGTACCGCCATTGGGGCTGAACTTTCTCGTCGTGGTGCTAAGGTCTGCGTGATCGACAAGGGCCAAGTCGGAAAAGGCTGTTCTTACGGAAATGCTGGTTGGATGACTCCGTGTTTTTCAATGCCGTTGCCAATGCCAGGGATGCTTTTAAAGTCCATGAAATGGCTGATGGATCCAAAGAGTCCGCTCTACATTAAACCGTCATTGTCGTTGGACTTGGCGAATTGGCTTTTCAAATTCATGCAGGCCATGAATGAAACTCAAGCAAAGCGCGCCGTTGATTGCTTAGTCGTTCTTTCGCAAAAAAGTCTTACTGAGTATGAAAAGCTTGGGCAGAAGTATCCTGAAATGCGTTTTGAACAAAAAGGTCTTTTGATGGTCAGTCGTACACCCGCAGGTGTCGCGGCCGCGGTCGAAGAGCTCAACTACGTCAAAGAGTTGGGAGTTCCCGGAAAAGTTTTGAATCCCGATGATATCGCAGCGATGGAACCCGCATTGAAGAGTCCACTTCTTGGTGGTGTCTATTTCTCACACGAAGCAATGGCAGAACCGTTTCAAGTCGTGCAGGCATTCGCAAAAGAAATCCGTCTTCACGGCGGCGAAATTCTCGAGAACACCGAACTTGTAGATCTTGAGATTGCTGATAATAAGATTGAAAAAGTTCTGACCTCTCAAGGAGAGATCAAAGCAAAGCAAGTCATCATGGCAACCGGCAGCTGGTCTAAGTCATTGGCAAAGATGCTTCGTTTGCGTGTACCTATTTTGGGTGGCAAAGGCTACGCCATGATTGTTCCGCCGTTAGCAAAACAACCGAAATATCCAATGATGTTGGTTGAAAAGAAAATCGCTGTGACTCCTCGGCAGAACTCATTGCGTATTGCAGGGACTTTAGAACTTGTTGATCAGGATTTTTCTATCACGCAAAAGCGGGTAGAGAATATCAAACAAGGCGCTCGTGAATTTTTAGATCTGCCGGAAGAGTTGCAAGTGCAAGAGCTATGGGCGGGGCTTCGTCCATGTACTCCGGATGGAGTGCCTTTGATTGGCTATCACAAAAACATTTCGAATTTGGTCTTAGCTGTTGGACATCAGATGCTGGGTCTGCAAAGTGGAGCCGGCACAGGGCTGTTGGTAGCAGATCTGGTCGAAGGCAAAAAGCCTTTTGTGGACCTCAGTGTGCTGGACGCGAATCGTTTCTAGACTTTTACGATCATTTTCATCAATGATTTATAAAACGGCGACTTGCTAAACATGTCGGGATCCCGACGCATTTTGCATTGGTGAGTAGAATCCGTGCCTTAATTCATTTTTCTCAAAATGAGTCGACATAAATTTCAAACTTTATCTCAGGATCTAACCGGGAACGCGGTTTTATAGCATTTGGCGGCCCGCGGATGGCACGACCCTTGTAACTAAGTGCCATGGTGAGGACGTTTATGCAAACTATAATGAGTGTTCTATTGATTGTGTTATGGGCGCCAATCAGTTTGGCACAGACCGAGGCGACTGAATTCCAAAACTTAGAAGTGGAAATGGCAGATATACATGCTGATACCACTAAAGAGGAAGCGGAAGAAGCCAAGGAATTTGCTCGTAAAGAAAAACAGCGTCAGGCTGAATTAAAGGCTGAGGCTCAAGAGTCTATTCGTGAATCAAAGGCTCTAGAGACCCGCGCGAAAAAAGAAGCTGCTGTAGCTCAAAGGGAAGCTGAGAAAAACAAAAAGCTTGCTGATGGCTACGAAAAGCAAATTCGTGAGTTGATGCTTAAAAAGCACGATTCCGAAAAGAAAATTCGCGAGTCTGAAAAGGCAAAGCTGAAAGCTGAAAAACGCCGTGAAACTTTGATGGCGCAAAAAGCTGAAGCAACTCGTAAGGCCAAAGAGCTTACAGAGAAGACGCGTACTTCAAGTCTAGCTTTGAAAAAAGCAGAGGCTGCGTTGAGAATCGCTGAGACCGAAGCGAAGATAGCAGGCAAACGCTATAAAGAGACTCAGACGAAATATGCTCAAGCACAAAAGCTGACTGCGAAGAAAATTAAGATCGCAAAAGCTAAAGAAGCTCAGCTTAAAGCTGAGGCTAATAAGAAAAAACTCGCAAAACGCAAATTGGATAAATCCATTGCTTCATTGTCTGACGAGTAAGTTAGAAAACCAAAGTTAGAGATGTAAAAAAAGAGTGCTTGAGAAAGCACTCTTTTTTGTTTTTTGTCTTAAAAGAAAACTTTAGTGGCTCTGGGACTTTGCCCACTTATAAAGGTCATCGGGAGAGAGTCCCGGAGTGCCATCTAACTTCCAATAGCTCTTTGGCCATACTTGCTTATTGAAGCTCATGGGCTTCGTAGGAATCCCTAAAAGCTTGCCAATCAGCTCCGTGCAATAAAGAGCATCGTCGGTCCAAGAGTACCAAAAATCAAAAGGCAGGCCCATATAGGGTTGTACGTCCGAGAGTTGAAGAGAGTGCGGGATCTCGACGACTTCAGCGATGGTGCCACGATGTTCAAGATCACTCCAAGAAATAAGGGCAACGCCCTCGCCAGGGTAGGCATTGAGCCACTGCTCACCAATGTCATCAAATTGAATAGCGGTGTGGGCGAAGCGCCCACCTGGTTCGTATTGAACTAAACGGCCATGACGATCATAAAGCTCTAAGAACGCAATGCGGGTTTTTGCTCCGGCGAAAGAGCTAAGAAGCAGTAAGAATGTCGTCAGAAAAAGACCGAACGATTTCATGCCCTAGTAGCTACGTTAAAAACCCAGCCAAGGCAAGAAAGCTAGAAAATAGATTTACGTTTTTTCAATTCCTCGTGCAGGGCCTTTTGCATTTTTTCCTGAATTTCATCGCAGATTTCACGAATCAAATTCATGTCTTTTTGTGCTTTAGGGCCATAAGGCAACTGGATCGGTTCTAGGAACTTGATTTTCCATTTTACAGGCAAAGGAATGACGTTCAGAGGCAACGGGATTACCAGGCCTTTTAAAAACTTAGTCAGCTTTAAATTGCTAAGATTGATTTGGCTTTCTTCGGCGCCAATGACAATACATGGAACAATCGGTGAGCCCGTTTCAAGCGCCATGCGTACGAAGCCGCGGCGGAACTCTTGCAACTCATACATTTTTTGCGTGGGTTTGAAGTTGCCAGCTTCGCCTTCCGGGAAAATCACAATGGCGTGTTTTTTTAACAGCTCATCGACGCCATTTTTGTAAGTGGCTTCGGTGAACCCCATTTTTTGCGCCGGTAATGCTGTCGTTTTCGTAAGAAACCAAAAGTGGTGGGTCAGGACTCGAGGAATACGTTTGGCATTCACGCTCAGAATATGCGCAAGAAGTACCGCATCAATTCCCATATAGCCTGAGTGATTCGGAGCAATAATCGCGGGGCCTCTTTTAGGAATGTGTTCTATGCCCTCGATTTGCAAACGGAAGTATTTGCGAACAAGCTCCATAATCCAACGAGGCAGAACGCGATACAATAAGACATCGCGTTCTAAATTTTTTAGATTAAAAATTTTTTCGTTGGGTTTCCTAAAAAAATTTATCATGATGATGACTGTCCAGGAGTTTGTATATGTCTCGTTATATCATCGCCATTGACCAGGGTACAACTAGCAGTCGCACCGCAATCGTGAACCAAGCCGGAGGTCTCGTTCATCAAAACAACGAAGATTTCCGTCAAATATTTCCGAAGCCAGGTTGGGTCGAACACGATCCTGAGGACATTTGGAAAACCACAGTCAATACTCTTAAAAAAGCCATGGAACAAACTCGCCTCCGCGGAGATCAGATTGCCGCGATTGGGATCACGAATCAAAGAGAAACGGTCGTTGTGTGGGATCGCAAGACGGGAAAGCCTATTTACAATGCCATCGTTTGGCAATGTCGCAGGACCCAAGACGTCTGCGAGAAACTAAAACGAAATAACAAAGAAAAAATGGTCACAAAAAAGACGGGCCTAGTGATCGACCCTTATTTCTCTGGATCTAAGATCCAGTGGATTCTTAAAAATGTTCCGGGCGCTAAAGAAAAAGCCCGAAAAGGTGAACTCGCTGCAGGCACGATCGACAGTTTCCTTTTGTGGAGACTTACCGGCGGCGAAAGTCACAAGACAGATGTCAGCAATGCTTCGCGCACGATGCTCATGAATATTCATACAGGTTGGTGGGATGAAGATCTGATGAAGCTCTTTGAAGTTCCAGCATCGATGCTTCCAGAGATTGCACCTTCGAGTGGTGAATTCGGAACAACAAAAGGTCTTGGCATGTTGCCTGATGGAATTCCAATAGCAGGTATCGCCGGAGACCAACAAGCAGCACTTTTCGGCCAAACGTGCTTCGATATGGGCGATGTAAAGTGCACGTTTGGAACAGGCAGCTTTATTCTTTTAAATACGGGACCTAAAGCGGTTGCATCCAAAGCGCGCCTCTTAACGACGATCGCTTGGAAATTACGCGATGAAAAAATGGTCTACGCACTCGAGGGCGGAGCTTTCATCTGCGGAGCTGCTGTTCAGTGGTTGCGTGATGGCTTGCAATTCTTCCAACACAGTTCTGAAGTAGAGCAATTAGCAGCTTCAGTCACAAGCAGCGAAGGCGTAGAGTTTGTACCGGCCCTCACGGGGTTGGGAGCTCCGCACTGGAATTCGGATGCTCGTGGCGTGATCTGTGGGTTGACTCGTGGATCAACGAAAGCGCATGTTGCGCGTGCGACTTTGGAAGCAATGGCTTTGCAAAATGTCGATATCCTTACAGCCATGCAAAAAGACTTGGGTCGCAAATTAAAAAGCATCAAAGTCGATGGCGGCGCTTCCTCGAATAACTTATTGATGCAACTGCAAGCAGATTATTCATCAACTCAAGTGGTGCGTCCGCAAATCGTAGAGAGCACGGCACTTGGCGCCGCTTATCTTGCGGGTTTGGGTGTTGGTTTTTGGAAGAACACCGGTGAAATCAAAAAAATCTGGAAGGTCGATCAAGAATTCAAAGTTGCGATGAACAGCAAAGATCGCGCAACAAGATTGGGCCGTTGGGCCGCGGCACTGAAGCGGGTTTAGGGACGAAGGTCCAAAACTAAAAAATCCGCTTAAGTATCACACGATGGCATAGTCGATGCTTTTGTTACGGAGGATGGTTATGAACATTCAAACTGTGGCAGATAAGACAAATCTTACGAAGCGGATGATCAGGCATTATGAAGACCTGGGACTCATTCAGCCCCAACGCGGAGACAATAATTACCGAGATTATTCTGAAGTGGATATCAATCGTCTTCAGTGTGTAAAAGCCTTGCGAAGTATCGGGTTTGGCCTAGAAGACATTGGGCACATTCTTAAAAGGGAAAATACAGAAGAAGTGTTAAGAAAACATCTTCAGGAACTGCTGCTGAAGCAGCAAGAAATCTTCATATATCAAAAAACTAATACAGATACCATCAAAGGACTTTTAAATTCTAAGGACAATATCATTGAGAGTCTTTTGGATCGCATCGCCAACGCACATTCGCCGCGCGAAGATGGTGATGATTCACTAAATAAACTTCTTAAAAGATCTCGTGTGATTCATGGTCGTATTGAAGAGTTAGATAAGATTGCTAATACAACAAAGTTTGGTCCGGATCGGGATTTCAAAATTTCTTTAACGCTATTTAGTGAGTTTGAAGAAGTTTTCAAGAAGCATACCTTTACGAAAGCCAGTGTTTGTTCTTGTGACGAACTTTACACTCATTTTCTATTGATGACTGAGGGGGGAGAAAAGTTTGATGCCGATTTTCATGAAATCGTTTGGATGCAATTTGCTACAAGCTGGCAAAAAGTTTCAGAAGTTTTTGCAATTACTTTTGAAGCATTGACCAATCAGATGGATTCTTTGGATAAGCTCTTTAGCCCCTTGGACTTAGCAATTTCAATGAGAGCTGAGAATGACAGAGGCGAGAGATTTCAAATCGTGATTCCATATAGCCCGATGCATACTTTTTTACGCAGAAAAATGGGCGTTTACCGACTGGAGTAAAGAAGTGCAGCCCTGTTAACCCTTTGAGTAAGGGCGCGGATTAGGAGTCAGAACTCGTTGTGGGGATTCCATATTCGCGCGGCCTTGGCGTTGGATGTCTTGAAAAACATGGGCTGGGATTGCAACGAACTTGATCGCGAAAAATCCGACGATGCCAGTATAATAAAGGCGTGCTGCAAATTTACGATCCATGTGGAAATAGCACTCGACAGAGACTCGTTCTTGCGACGAGATCGCTTCACGCCAAATGCGGGGGGAGAGTTTGCTCCAGAAAGTGGGCTTTTGCACCTCTACCACTTGGTATCCCGTATGGGTTCGAATGAATGTCATCGTCATGTGATAAGCTTGGCGACGGCGCTCGAGAATAGTTTTTTCTAAGTGATTTGCGATCATAAGTCCTGGCAGTATCAAGATCAGATTTCCAATCAGGATTTCCATCATGCTCAGAGAGCCCGCAAGCAAAGTTTTCTGCAGCAGAAAAAGACAAAGGTTACAAAACAGAAAATAGTAAATTGTGCTAAGAACCCAAAAACGGGGAGTGATCTTAAAGATAGAATTTCTAACGACCGACTCTAGTTGCTTTACCATTTAAATAGTTTTCAGTGTACAGAATGCAATGGCAAGTCACCATCAGGTCAGAGCGAAGCACACTACCAAAAACCGTTCCAGAAATGTCCGTTAAAAAAAGAGCACTTAGCGACGTCGAGCGACGACACTCAGAGAGACCTCGTCTTGATCTTCTTGATCGATGCTGACCGTTGCTTTTTCATTTTCGATAGTAATTACTCTAGGACTTGCAAGGATCGTGCGTTTGCCATCGCGGTCAATCGTGCCAACGACAAAACTTAGAGTGATCATATTTGAATTTGTTTCTGATTTTTCTTGAGTCGTTACGACTTCAATAAAACTTCCGTCTTTAGAGTTTTCATTGCGTTGAGAGATACTAGCTTTTTCGCCCTCAAGCGCAATCAGAGAAGGACTTGCGACTTTCTTGCCGTCAATGGAGAGTTCCATTTGCAACTCAAAAGCACTTTTCATTTCTTTTGTGGTAGCCACTGAAAGAGTCGAAGAAACCAAAATCAAACTAGCAAGAATCGCTTTGAACATAAAAACCTCGGAATCTTTATTTTCTTTCCATAAACTGATCGCCGGCCTTGAGCTGATCCGTCATATTTTTCAAGCGCACAACAAACGACTTCATCATGCAAGAGCACCAAACTGGAAGCTCCGAAAGAAGTTGTTCGTAGCCATCGGCAGAAACTTTAATCAAAGAAACTTCAGTAAGAGCTTGAGCCGATGCGGAACGGGGCTTGTTGTCTAGAAGTGCGAACTCACCAAACGATTCGCCTGCTTCAACGCGAATGATGTCGATGCGTTTGCCCATTTTATTTTTGGTGAAGATTTGAACTTGGCCCTGTTCTACGATGTAGAAATGGGTTTCGATGTCGCCTTCGAAAAAGATAAAATCGTTAGGCGCGTATGTTTCACGGACAATTGCCGTACCGCTTGTTTCTATGGCCATCGAAAACTCCCTCCTACGTACTGCTTAAATGAGCTTCTCTAGGTCGCGAACATTTTTAATATAACTAATCTTTTTATCCTTCGGGAGTTTAAAATCTCCCAAATGCTTTTTGTTAGAGAAAGGAACGACAAAATGCTGGAATCCAAGTTTATCTGCTTCCTTCATTCGAGTTTCGACGAAAGAAACTCCGCGCACTTCGCCAGTCAAACCGATCTCGCCAAAGAAAACTGTTTTTGCATCCAGTTCTTTGCGCCCTTCGGTCGATAGAATTGCTGCAGCTACCGCTAAATCCGCGGCAGGCTCCACCAACTTCAATCCTCCAACCACATTAATAAAAATGTCACTGTGACTTAAGCGAATGTCAAGATGTCGGTCTAGAACAGCCGTTAAAAGGTGAAGGCGGTTTACGTCAATACCCAAAGATGTTCGACGAGGCATTGCCATTGGGCTCGAAAGCGTGAGGGCTTGTACTTCGCAAAGAAGGGGGCGGGTCCCTTCCATCGATGCAAAAACTGCAGAGCCGATCAGTTGATCGCCGCGCTCTTCAAGGAAAAGCTCTGAAGGATTCGTGACTTCTTCGAGTCCCTTGGAGCTCATTTGGAAAACTCCCAATTCTTGAGCCGCGCCAAAACGATTTTTTAAAGAGCGCAACAAGCGGAAGTTGTAAGAGGGATCGCCATCAAACGAAAGAACGCAGTCCACCATGTGTTCCAAAACTTTGGGGCCGGCAATACTGCCTTCTTTGGTGACGTGACCGATCAGAATCACAGTGATTCCATCTTGCTTTGCAAGGCCCATAAGGTGGCCGGCACATTCACGAACCTGCGACACCGAACCCGGTGCCGCTTGCAAATCGGAAAGATAAACGGTTTGAATCGAGTCCACCACCAAGACATCTGGTTTTTTGGTGCGAGCCAAATCCATGATGGTGTGGAGGTTGCTTTCAGAGCCGATTTCAATATGCGGGCTCTTAATGCCTAAACGGTGAGCACGGGACCCGGTCTGAGCCACGCTTTCCTCACCCGAAATATACAGAACTCGGTGCTTGTGACCGGCTAGACCTCCGGCCATTTGTAAAAGCAAAGTGCTTTTACCAACCCCTGGAGATCCCCCTAAAAGAACAAAGCTTCCGGCAGCAAGACCACCACCAAGAACGCGATTGAGTTCTTGATAACCTGTATCAAAACGAGTCAGGTGAATTTCCTCTAGTCTTTGGTCTAGGGAAACGGGCTTCGCAGAGAGGGTTCGGCCCTCTTCAGCTCCCGTAGACCAGCCACGGGTCTTGGGTTCGGCTGAGACCATCTCCTCGACCAGTGTGTTCCAGGCGCCACAGTCGGTACATTTGCCTTCCCAACGGGATCTTTGCGCTCCGCAATTTTGACATACATATATCGTTTTGCTCTTCGATTTTGCCATGGTTATTCGGTATCATTAATTAAGGCGTATTACAAATATTTAAGGACTCAGGAGGAGCCCTTGTCCAAATTGAAAATTTCCTCAGGCTTCGCTCTCAAAACACTTCTTTTAGCCTCTCTTGTAACTATCGGCAGCACCACTTCTGCTGCGGATTCGGAGCTCTATACAAAGCTTCGCGAGTTGCAACAAAACGGCAAGAGCAGTGAAGCAATTCAGCTTTTACAAAAAGAAATTCAGAAGAACTCTTCTGGAGAAGATCGTAAACTTTTGCCGTTTAGCCTTGCGATGCTTTACTACAACAGTGGCGATTACGAAAAAGCCATCACGGCCTTTGAAGATATTCTGAAAGAAAAAACCAATCTTGAAGAGTATGCGTACTTCTATCGTGGCATGGCTTATTTCAAGCTTGGCAAAATGACAGAAGCGCAAAACGAATTTAAAAAAGTAGAGAGCGCAGCGCCTAATGTGAAGCTCAAAATTGATTCCATTTCAATGATGGGACAAATCGCGCTTCAGCAGAATGCGTTCAAAGATGCACGCAATCACTTTCAGAAAATTGAAAAGCGCACTCGTGGAACTGAAGAGTATCCAGAGGTTCTTTACTTCTTGGCGATGTCAGAGCAGGGGCTTGATAACCATCGCGTGATGTGCAAATGGGCCGAGAAAATCTACAGCCGCTATCCAGCGTCACCGCGAATTAAGGATTGGGGCTTTGACTTAGCGGAAAATAAAATCGGAACCAAGGCAACAGGTTGTGCTTCTGGTTTGGATGATTTCAGATCTCGCGTTCGTCATTTGATTTTTGCAGGCTACGACAAAAAAGCCCAAGACGAAATCAACGGCATTCGCGAGCGTCTTGTAAAAGAAGATCCTTATTTGGCAGATCAAGTACAAGCTCAGTACTTTGCTCAACAAGGAGAGCTTACAAAGGCTTACGAACTTCTTAAGCCTTATTATGAGAAAAAGAAAAATCACTTTGGTTACTTGATTACCTTTGCTTCTGTTTCTGCTCGTGCGGGTGAAGTACAGGCAGCGGTTGGCTCTTATTACTCGGCTTACAAAATGAGTCCGCGTGCAAAACAGGCCAAAGAAGCTCTTTATCAATCAGCATTCTTAAGCTATCAGTTCCAAGATTACGATGGGGCTGCTCGTCGTTTTAAAGAATTCATGAAGGTGTATCCGAACTCGGCGTTGAACCGCGATGCAAAGTGGCAGCTTGCTTGGATTAAATACCTAAAAGGGGATTACCAAGGCGCTTATGTCACTTTCAAGCAATTGCAGAGTGAAAAGGGCCGTGGTCGTCGTGGCAGAGCGAAGTATCCGGCAGATCGTATGAACTACTGGATGGCGATGAGTTTGTACCGCCAAGAAAAATTCGACCAAGCAAAGACCTTGTTTGATGATCTCGCAAAAGATCCTTTGATGGGATACTACTCGATCGCTGCTCAATATCGCTTGAAGAAAATCCAAGGCTTGGCACCAAAAATCGCAAGTCGTGGTATGGCGTCTGAGTACGCGCCACGTTGGGCGTCTCGTATGCCTTCAAGTGAATTCATGATTCCTACAGTCGATGATCGCATGATGTTGCCAATGGATACGGCAGAGCGTGAGACCGAAGAGGGACTTGTCATGCAAGAGCTTGCTGAAGAATCTGGCGACGTCGATTCTAACGAAGCTGCTGAAGGCACTGACGAGAAGCAAGTTGAAGTTGCAGAGCTCACAGAGACCGACAAAGAGCAGGGTGCAAGCCCGGTGTTGGCAAAACGTTTTGAAAAAGCCCGTGACTTGATGTCGGTAGGTCTTGAAGACTGGGCGAAGTGGGACCTTTACGATATTGAAAAGAAAACTCGCAACAAAGACTTCATGAAGTCTTTGATGACCGAGTACAACTCTGTTGGTTATTTCCACCGTTCTTCTTATATTGGCCAAGTTTATTTCTCGGGCCAACGTTCAACGGGTCTTGAGATCAGCCGTAACTTCTGGGAATACGCTTATCCAAAAGCATTCTCGGGTTATGTAGAGAAATATTCGAAAGACTTCTCTGTGCCAAACGAACTTGTTTGGGGCATTATGCGCGCAGAAAGCCAGTATCGCAAAGATGCGATTTCTCCGGTAGGAGCTTTGGGACTTATGCAGGTGATGCCATTCACGGGCTACCGTGTGGCAAATTTGCTAGGCGAAAAAGACTTCCAACCGCGCCAGCTTTTAGAGCCAAGTGCTGCTATCAAAATGGGAAGCCGTTATTTGCAAAGATTGATGGTTAAGTTCGACAACACGATCCCGTTAGTGGCTGCTGGTTACAATGCAGGCCCACACCGTGTGAAAAACTGGTTGGCATCTTTCGGCCATCTTGAAACGGATGAGTTCATCGAGCACATTCCATTCTTGGAAACTCGTAACTACGTTAAAAAGGTTGTGTCTAACTGCCACGTGTATTCACAGTTGTATGGAAATAAAAAAGATCTTTTTGCATACCTCGTAGATCCAATTCCGCATCAGACTGACGGACAGATGGTTCAAAAGGAATCATGGGATGACATCTAGAGAGGACGTGAGAGTTCTTTTTGCGCGTAAACTTGTTGAAACTCTCACGGCTCTCTTAGCTCTGGTGTTTTTAAGTTTTCTATTCTTGCACGCTATGCCAGGGGGACCCTTCGATGAAGAGATCTCCCTGAATCCCGCCGTTAAAGAAAACCTGATCCGACAATGGGCTCTTGATCAGCCCTTCTTGACTCAGTTCACGCATTACCTCAAAGGCCTTTTTAAGGGTGATCTTGGTAGTTCAATGGTTCAATCCGGCAAAACGGTCAGTGAGCTTTTGCTGCAAGGCTTTTCGCAGACTCTGATGTTGAATGTGCTGGCGATCATTGTGTCCTACCTTTTGGCTTTTTTTACCAGCTCCGTTGCAGCGATGAAGGCGGGGACCTTGACCGCTCGTAGTATTGAAGCGATCAATGTCGTGGCGATTTCATTGCCGTCTTTGTTTTTAGGCCCGGTGCTAATTTATCTTTTTGGTTTTTATCTGAATCTTTTGCCAACAGCTTTTCTGTCGTCACCAGCGCATTATATTTTGCCGGTTCTGACCTTAAGCCTTCGCCCGTGGGCCCAACTGAATTTGCTTTTGACGAACTCTTTGCAGGAAACCTTGCAATTGGATTTCATCCGCACAGCAAAAGCAAAAGGTCTTTCGCGCTGGCAAATTCTAGTGAATCACGCTTACAAAAACTCGCTGATGCCAATTCTATCTATGAGTGGACCACTTATCGTGGGCCTGATCTCGGGCTCTTTCTTGGTAGAGATTTTGTTTTCAATCCCAGGCTTGGGACAGCAATTTGTTGAAAGTTTAAACTTGCGTGATTATCCCGTCGTCATGGGTTTGGTATTAGTTTACGGAATCAGCTTGATTGTTATGACAAATGTTTTTGATGCCTGCGCGCTATGGGTGGACCCAAGACTGCGAGGCCAGAAGTGAAAATAAAGTCCTGGCACGTCGGTGCTTTTTTCCTCGGGATACTTTGTTTGTTGTCAGTCTCGGTAGAAACATTAACGGGCTTTGCTTTTGATTTTCAAAACACAGAAAATATTTTGCAAACTCCGAATGCTCTGCACTGGTTCGGGACGGATTCCCTCGGACGCGATGTCTTCACCAGAGTGTTTTATGGAGCCCGTGTTTCTTTGTTCGTGGCACTGTTTTCAAGCCTTATTACGATGGTTGTAGGTATTTGCGTTGGTGCCTTAGCAGGGTGGTTTGGTGGCTATCCAGAGCGTATTCTGATTCGTAGCGTGGATGTTCTGCAAGCGATTCCTAGTTTTTTGCTGGTGTCTTTATTGTGTTTGTTTCTTCAGAGCATTCTAGAAATCGGCGATTTCAATATTAAAACGCTCATTTCGTTAGCCGTGAGTATTTCGTTAGTGCATTGGTTCAATGTCGCGAAGGTCACTCGTGGCCAGACAAAACAGATTAAGGTGCTAAGTTATATCGAAGCCGCGCGTGCTTTAGGGGCAACGCCATTCAGGATTTTTATTCGCCATGTATTACCGAATATGCAAGGCACTTTGCTGGTGCTTTTCGCTTTACAGATTCCAGCCAGTATCTTGTACGAGAGCATGATCAGCTTTGCGGGCTACGGTTTGCAGTCCCCACAAGTCAGCTGGGGCATTCTATTACAAGAAGGGTGGCGGTCCCTGTCGCAGTTCCCGCACTTGTTATTGCTGCCAGCACTAGTTCTCTTTTTAACGGTGCTTAGTTTTCACCTGATCCTCTTTAGACGTCGGAAGGTCGATCTCTAAGCATACAGCGAAAGCTTTTTGGACAGCTGGCAAAAATAAAATATACATCTTTCCACAATCATTCTAGTGACGGATCTAGAGGCTTACTGAAGTATTTTCTCAATTTGAGTCGGGTACCCGTTTTGCATTTAAAATGGTCAATAATAGTGGGGTCCTTATGAAGTCTATGAAGCTGGGGTTCAATCATTTGAGATTTGCAGTCGGTGCTATCGCTCTTTTGGCGTTGTTTCAGAATTGCTCTGCCGCACGCTTTACGACGGACTCCATGGTTTTATCAGAGCGATCTCAAGGAGATGATGGACAGATTGCAGGACCTCAACCTGGAGATGATGGGAATAACCCACAAGGAAATCCTGGTAATGATGGGTCGACTCCTGGACGTGGAGGTAACGGTGATGACCCAAATCGTGATATTTGTGATGCCCGTTACTCAGAGGTTGTAGGTAAGCACACTCCAAAAAAACTTTGCGCTTCAGCAACGACAGTTCGCTTTATGGCGGGCCAGCACTATTATGTGGGGGATGTTTCTATCGCTATTAAACAGGGTCAACTGTTAGTGCAAATTTCATTGATGGGCAATGTGGTAATGCGTGAAAGCCATGTCGACATCGCTAGTTCACCAGCGGAACTGCAAACAAGCCCAGGGCAATTTGAATTTAAGCAAAATCATTCTCCGCTAGTATCTGAATACATTTACCAAATTTCTTTAGAAGGTTCTCAGTTGAGTGTCGGACAAACCATCTATGCTCGAGTGCATGCTGCTGTAGAGCCTGGTCAAAACTCCATGTTATGTGGTGGAGAGACCGCATGGGGGGAGGGTGTTCGTAGCGGTGTTGGCTGGTCAATGCACATCCCAGTCACAATCGGTGAGTGCTCGAATTAGAATGTATTTTTTCGGAGTCACAGCAGTTCGCACAAAATCCATGCTTTGATTCCGGAGTGCAGAAGTAAGCATACAAAAGCAGATATTTAGGCGCCGAAAGTTTTAATTAACGAGCGCCTTTTCTTTCTGCTCTTCCGTCATGAGCTTTGGTGCCTGGTGGGAATAATTTGATTTTACCAGCCTTTGCATCTGCACCGACCTGATTGACCTTTTCAATCGCTGCCGTTTCTTCCTTCGTAGGATTTAAACAAGTGGTATAGGATTTAAAGAAATACTCTCCGAGTTTTCCCATTGGATGTTTTGTGGGGTCCTCGGATTTTCCGTTCGCGACCACTTTCACAACCTCGTAGGCTTCACCTTTTTTGGCAACGGTGGTGACGCCACTGACTTCGCCATTTACTTTTTCTGTTATTACAAGCTGACCATCTTTTGTTTCGTAGTCTTGCGTAATAGTGTCGCCGGTCACATGGGCCGTCGTATTCGTAATGACATTTCCTTTTTTCTGGCAAAGACCAGTTGGGATATGAGACTCACTGGCCATGGTTTCGCCAGAATAAACTGCGGCTCCCACACCCGCAGCTGCGGCTCCGGCAATCGATGTGCCGGCTATGGCCATCGGTGCTCCGCCGCCGCCCTCAAAAATGGCAACAAGGACACCTGCAATTGCGCCAAAAAGAAACAGAATTAGGATCGGGCTCGGGCCGTCGTAGTCTTCGTATTGAGCGTGAGCTTGAGGGACGAGGATATCAAGCAGCGACGTTGTCTTTTTCTGACCCATGTCTGTTTGGAATTTTTTAAAGTTCGCGAGCAGAGTGTGTGTCTTATCGTAGGAGAACTCTTTGCCATTAAGATGGATTTTTCCATTCATCATTGCCAGCGTATTTTTACCAGATACATAATTACCGTCGTTTTGACGTTTAAATTTAAGCGGCTTCTGTTTTAGGCCCTTAACGCCAAGGTGCTGTTTGAACTCTTCGGCCTCTTGGGGCTTCCCATTTGTTATTGAAATAATATTGATCAAACTTTCTGCGTCGGCACTGGCATTGTTATACGCGACAGCGATATTAAGAGCACCGGGGATATTAGCTTTTGGTGGGACGTTTTTCGAGATGCCTGCAAAACTAGTTTGTGCGGCAAAAATTCCTGCGATGATTATCTTTAGCATCGGGTATCCCTTCGACTTATAAATTAGTATCAGTATATTCGAAGAGGACCGCTCCAAAAGAGGCTCGTGCATTGAAAGCGAATAAATCTAGCCCTACGGCTAACTAGATTCCCGGGTGCTCCCGAGCGTCGTGTTGACTACGGAAAACAGAAGCATCTATTTCTGTCTTAGTTTGCAAAGCGTGACAATTTTAGAGCGAACCACTTCGCACAGAGGAAGGGCCCCTGGAGGAGTGTTGCCGCAAGGATTGTAATCCACAGGGCAGTACGCGTAAGACGGTACAAGATGCTCAGTCTTTGTCTCGATAAGAATGGCAGTTGCGACTTTTTCGACCTCGGCTTGTTGTAAGCGTCCCATTTGGAATTCGCTGATAGCAATATCGTAAGCCGTAATGAATGGTACTACTTGCGAAGGCAATTGCTTCAGGACAGTTTGACGTAAGTAAACCGGATGAATCTTGTCGGCGTGCTTTTTGTAAAGTTCATTCGCAAGTTCGATGCTAGGACCAGAATTATCAAAGATGACAATGAACTTACGTTCTGGATTTTCCGCAAGCAGGTTTTCAATGTGACCGGTTTTAAATTTTCCGATGGACCACTCTGTGAACCAGTTGCGCAAATACAGGCGTGAAGCCGGGTAGTGGGATTCTTTCAGAAAGTTTTCGATGCGCTTGTGAAACCAAGTTGCAATGCCGCTAATCAGAGTGAATTTGATTTTACCGGATTCTTCGCTGGTGATGACCTGATAAAGTTCAGGCATCCCGGCAAAGGTTTTATCATCTTCAAGAATTTTAAGAGCAGCTTTAGTGAGGCCGGTGTTTTCAGCCTGGCGTAGGACATCGTCAAAGCCGCTAATGATCAGCGGCTTTTGGTGAAGATTACCCGAGACTGGTGGCGTTTGCGCATTTACAAAGCCACCAGAAAACAGAAACAAAACAAGGAGTAAAAATCTAGACATTGAAACGGAAGAACAAAACGTCGCCATCTTTTACGATGTACTCTTTGCCCTCGACACGGTACTTGCCCGCGTCCTTCACAGCTTGTTCGCTCTTAAGCGCAAACAAGTCTTCACAGTGATAAGTCTCAGCACGGATGAAACCACGTTCAAAGTCAGTGTGGATCACACCAGCTGCTTGAGGAGCCTTCGTACCAGCACGGATGGTCCATGCACGTACTTCTTTTTCACCCGCTGTGAAATAAGTTTGAAGACCCAACAATTTGTAAGCTTCGCGAATCAAACGATTCAAGCCTGGTTCCTCAGCGCCCAAAGCGTCCAAGAAATCCTTACGCTCTTCTTTTGGCAACTGAGCAATCTCAGCTTCCATCGCAGAGCAGATCAAGATCGTCGTGTTGCCTTCTTCAGCCGCACGTTTTTCAACAGATTTTGTCCAATCATTGCCACCAGCTGCAAAGTCCGCATCAGACACGTTCATTGCATATAATTGTGGTTTCGCAGTCAGAAGATGCATCTCTTTCAAGTATGGAAGCTCTTGATCATCCATTGCTACAGAGCGAGCAGGAAGACCTTTGCCCAAAGCCTCAACGACTTTACGAGCTACTTCGTATTCCATTTTGATTTTCTTATCAGTGCCGGTCTTTGCAGTTTTCTCAACGCGCTTTACGCGTTTTTCAGCAGAATCAAGATCTGCAAGCATCAACTCAGTGTTGATAATTTCCATGTCGCGAACAGGATCAACGCTGCCAGATACGTGGATGATATTTGGATCGTCAAAGCAACGAACTACGTGAACGATCGCATCCGTAGAACGAATGTGGCTTAGGAATTGGTTCCCAAGGCCTTCACCTTGGCTGGCACCTTTTACGATACCTGCGATATCCACGAACTCCATTGTTGTTGGAACTGTACTTTGAGGCTTTACGAAGCCAACGATTTTATCCATACGAGGATCTGGAACAGTTACCACGCCAACGTTAGGGTCGATAGTACAGAAAGGGTAGTTGGCAGCCTCAGCTTTTGCTGAAGTCAAAGCATTGAACAGGGTGCTTTTACCCACATTTGGAAGACCAACGATACCAACTTGTAAAGCCATGAATACTCTCCTTGCGGACACGCAGGATGTGGAGGCCTGGAGGGCCGAAACTGGACTGCGTGCGAAAAAAAACAATATAAACTAAGAATTAAACTTCGTCGAAGCTTTTTGGACCCCATCATTCATGATGCTCTCAACGGCGTCACAGGCGCGATTGAGGAAATCCGGAAGCTGCGTAAATTCGTCCTGAGTGAACTTTTGTAGAACATAATCAGGAACAGGAATGTTTGGATTCTCAGGACGCCCTACGCCTAAACGGAGGCGGGTATAATCCATCGAGCCCAACAAACCAGAAACACTTTTAATACCGTTATGACCGCCGTGCCCGCGGTTTTTCTGAATCTTCATTTTTGCAAACGGTTGATCAATTTCATCCTGCAAAACAATCAGGTGATCCAGAGCAATTTTGTAAAACCCCATCAGAGGCTGTACCGATTCGCCCGAGAGATTCATGTAAGTCTGAGGTTTGCAGAAAATAACTGGATGATCGCCGATCTTAGTTTGGCAAATCTCGGCTTTGAATTGATTCTTCATCACCGGATTGCCAAGACCTTTTAAAAAATAATCCACGGCCATGAAGCCGATATTATGCCGCGTGAGTGCGTATTGATTTCCGGGATTTCCGAGGCCTACGATCAGCCACATAATCTTTGATCTCCAAAAACAAAAAAAGCGGCTTTGTGGGCCGCTTTTTGAGGTGGTTCATTAAACCAATTACTTCTTCGCTGGAGTAGCTGCTTTTGCGTCTTTTGCTGGAGCTGCTGCGCCCGCTGCCGGAGCTGCTGCACCTGCTGCTGGAGCTGCCGCTGCTGCTGGAGTAGCTGCAACTTCTTCTTCCTGAACAACAACAACCGCGATTGTGTCTTCTGGACGGCTCATTACTTTTACAGTGCTTGGCAAAGTCAAATCAGATACGTGAAGAGCATCACCTACGCCCAAGTTAGAAACGTCTGCAGTGAATGATTCAGGGATATCTGTAGGAAGACATTCTACCTCGATCTGACGAGATACAACGTTCAATAGACCGCCTTCAGCGATACCGATTGGTTTACCTTCCAATTTAACTTCAACGAATACGCGAACAGTTTTAGTCATATCAAGAGCGAACAAATCAACGTGAACTGGACGACGAGTCAAAGGATGAACGTCTACAGACTTCATCAATACAACTTTACCGTTCAATTTGCCGTTATCGCTTTTCAAGTTGAAAAGAGCATTCTCGAATGCACGAGTGTTGTACTTAACGATGAATTTTTCATCGATAGTTACGTTGGCGTTTTCGATAGCGCCATAAACTACGCCTGGAACGTGGCGGTTGTTACGGATTGCGCGGCTGTTGTGTTTACCAGTCTCGCGAGCAGCTACTGCTAGATCAATTCTTTGTTTCATTGTTTCTTCCTCACTAGTTTAGATCCATCCC
Source organism: Bdellovibrio sp. HCB337 (assembly GCF_047302465.1). Taxonomy (GTDB): domain Bacteria; phylum Bdellovibrionota; class Bdellovibrionia; order Bdellovibrionales; family Bdellovibrionaceae; genus JACMRP01. The sequence goes on from NZ_CP178621.1 coordinate 1,181,581, forward strand.
CATACGGGTACTGATCACTTGTTAACAATTCCAGAGGTGAGTTGCTTAATCAAAAAGCGAACTTACCGAGTCGTTGCCGTGGATGCGTTTGATGGCTTCAGCCAACAAAGGCGCTACCGATACGACCTCAAACTTGCCACACGCTTTCGCGGCGTCAGAAAGTGGGATCGTGTCTGTGACCCACACTTTTTCAATCGAGCTTTCTTTAATACGAGAAATGGCTGGGCCCGACAGAACCGGATGCGTTGCAACGGCGAAGACACGTTTTGCCCCATTCTTGATAAGACTGTCAACCCCTTGTGTAAGGGTTCCAGCCGTATCAATCATGTCGTCGATGATCACAGCGGTTTTACCGGTGACATCCCCGATAAGATGCAGAGCTTTGGCCTCATTTGGGCCAGAACGGCGTTTGTCGATGATGGCCATCGAGCTTTCGATTCTTTTGGCAAAGGCACGGGTTCTTTCGACCCCTCCAGCGTCAGGACTCACCGCGACAAAGTCAGAGCCAACCCCTAGGTGTTCCCTCCAGGCGCGGGCCAGGGTCGGGATAGCAAATAAGTGGTCTACGGGGCCGTTAAAAAAGCCCTGAATTTGTGTCGCATGAAGGTCCACCGAAACCACCCGGTCGACACCGGCTGTGGTTAAAAGATCGGCCATGAGTTTTGCAGAAATGGGGGCCCGGGGGGCGACTTTGCGATCTTGGCGGGCGTATCCGAAGTAGGGGATCACCGCCGTGATCTGAGCCGCCGAGGCTCTTTTCAAAGCGTCGACCATAATGAAAAGTTCCATGTAGCTTTGATTGACCGGAGGACATGTACTTTGGATCACAAAGACATTCTGTCCGCGGACGCTTTCATGGATTTCAATTTGGACTTCACCGTCAGCGAAACTGCTGACTTGAGAGTAACCGAGCTCTACACCTGCGGCTTCGGCTACTTTACGTGCTAGGCTAGGATGGGAATTACCCGTAAAGATTTTTAGGCCCTTCATCACTCGTAGTCTCCTGAGTTAAAAGTGCATTTGGGAAGCACGCTAGCAAGGGGTTTAGGCTTTGTCCACTTCTGGACGATGATTGATGAAATTTTTGGCTGCGGCTACTGGGGGAAAGCCAATCCCTGCGTTGGTCGTCGTCGCAGTACGCTATGTACAGCTTCCTCCTTCCGCCTTGGCCTTGGCTTTCCCCCAGTAGCCGCCATTCAGGGTGTCATGAGGGCTGGTTTTGCTAAAACGGCGTTTTCACGGGGGTTTTCTGTTGTTAGACTTTTCCCTATGCTTATTTTAAATCCCTATACCCACGATGAGCGCTTTACGTTGGAAGCTGATATTTCCATCAATGGCTCGCATATCACCTTCGAATACGCCGTTTCCGACCGGGCAGGGCTTTTTGAGCTCCCAACCGCGGCGGCTCTCTGGAAAAAAGAAGACGTTTCCCGTCGCGACGGCCTTTGGAATTCGACCTGCTTTGAGGCCTTCCTTCAACCGATCGGGAGTGAACAGTACTACGAATTTAATTTCTCTTTGCAACCGGCTTGGCAGGCTTATGCCTTCGACGGTTATCGAGTGCCTCAGCCGCCACCTCCGGCATTGGATTTTGCCATCGAAAGTCTCGAGTGGATTCCGGTACAGAATCGTTTAGTGGCCCGTGTGGAAAATCGCAGCCCCTTTAATAAATTTCAGGTGGGACTGACCGCGATTCTGCAAGAGAAAAATCAGAACAAACATTACTGCGCTTTGGCTCACAAAGGGCCAAAGCCAGATTTTCATTTGGGTGAAAGCTTCACCTTGCTTCGAGGAGTTTAGTCATGAAGATGGGATTAGAAGTATTGCTGGCAGATAAGAAATTGGTGCAAGCTCTTCGCAAAAAACGTGTGGCTTTGGTTTGTCATCCAGCCAGCGTCGATGAAAAACTTCAGCACAGTTTTGATTTGATTCACAAACACATCGGGCTTTCGGCCGCTTTTGGCCCTCAGCACGGAGTGAAGGGTGAAAAGCAAGACAACATGATTGAGAGTGATGACTTTCTTCATTCAGAGTACAAAATTCCGGTGTTCTCTCTGTATGGAAAAGTGCGCACACCGACCCCAGAGATGATGGCGACCTTTGATGTTTTGCTTTTTGACCTTCAGGATTTGGGTTGCCGGATTTACACCTTCATCACGACGTTGCTATATGTGATGCAAGAGTGCGCGAAACTGAACAAGCAAGTGATCATCTTGGATCGTCCCAACCCAGCTGGGCGCGAGGTCGAAGGATTCTCTTTGCGACCAGGGTGGGAATCGTTTGTTGGTGCGGCTGAATTTCCGATGAGACACGGACTGACGACAGCCGAGATGGCACTTTATTACAAAGATCGTTTTGGTTTGGATTTGGATCTGAAAATTATCAAGATGAAGGGGTACAACCCTGATAAGAAACCAGGCTTCGGTTGGCCGATGGATCGCGTGTGGGTCAACCCTTCTCCGAATGCGCAAACCTTGAATATGGCGCGTGCTTATTGTGGCACGGTGATGATCGAGGGAACGACTTTGAGTGAAGGCCGCGGAACGACGCGCGCGTTGGAGCAAGTTGGTGCGAGTGATATCGATTTTGCCGCTGTTTTAAAACTCATGCACAAAAAGGCTCCGCAGTGGTTAAAAGGTATTATCTTGCGAGAGTGTTTCTTCGAGCCAACTTTCCACAAGCACGAGAAAAAACTTTGTCATGGATTCCAGATTCATGCCGATATCGCAGACTATAAGCCTGAACTATTTAAGCCCTATCGTTTGATTACCTTGATGTTGAAATGCGTGCGCGAGCTTTACCCGAAATATCCGATCTATCGTGATTTTGCCTATGAGTACACAGTCGGCAAATCTCCTTTTGACGTCATCAATGGCGGTCCGGAATTGCGCGAGTGGATCGAGAATCCAAAAGCAAAGCCCGCGGATCTAGAAAAGGCTCTTAAAAAAGACGAGAAGGCTTGGCTGAAGACACGTAAGAAGTTCTTGCTGTACTAAGACTCTAGGGACGGAAGATTTTATCGAGAGTGCCGTTGGATCTAAGTATTTCAATGGCCTTGTTGAGATCTCTCAGAGCGATGCCAGATTTTTGTGACAATGCACATTTGACCTGCACAGAATCCAAATGCAAATCGTAGGCAACGATTTTTGGATGTGCTTTTTTGTGAAATTCAAATTCTAGATTTGATAGAATCATGTAATCAATTCGCCCGTGCAGTAGTTTCTTAATGTTGCTTTCATTGTTAGGCGCGTTTTCGCGGCGGATAAGGTTTTTTTCAAAGTAAGGATCAAGCTCTTTATAGCTATAGTTGACGATAGCTCCTATTTGTTTTCCATAGAGATCTGCGACCTTTTTTGGGCGCGTTTTGCCAAGATTGACGATGAGATTGGTGTTCGTGGCAATGGGTTCGCTCCACTCTATTATCTTACTTGAATTTGGCAGCCAAGACTCATGCAGATAGCACACAAGACTGAGGTCGCCAGCTACGAGATCCTGTGCGACTCGCTGTTGAGGTAAAAGTACCAAGACCGGTTTTACTTTTAACTCTTTTGAAAGAGCTTCAGCCAGATCTTTGAGGATTCCTTTAGTAATTTCAGGTTTTGTATCGGAGTGTTTGATCTCGATGTAGGGCAGGGTGGTTTCGTTGGTAATCCCGAAGTAGGCAGTTTTTTGTGGCTGTACAACTTCTTTGGCGCCAGTCGGTGGCGATACCAGTAATAACCAGCCCAAGAGAAATAACCGACAAGATCCCATACACCGAGGATGATCGCGCAGAATATAGAAGTCACTGAATACTTAAGGTGCGGACATGTTTTGACAAACTTTGTGTTCCAAATTCAAACGGCGTGTGTAAGAACAAATCTTAAGGACGGAATATTTTTTCCAAGGTGCCATTGTCTCTCAGGGTTTCAATAGCTTTATTAAGTGTCTTCATGTCGATCCCAGATTTTTTAGAGATCACACACTTTACCTTTACGGCTTCCTCTAAAATATTAGTGGCCTCAAGCAGTGGATAGGTTTTCTGATAATAGTGAAGTTCCAGATTTGAAAGCACCATATAGTCGATACGACCGTGAATGAGTTTCTTTAAATTGCCTTCGTTGTCTGAGGCATTTTCACGAACCATCAGGTTTTTCTCGAAGTAAGGATCAAGCTTTGAATAGTAGTAATTCACCAGCGTTCCTATTTGTTTGCCATAGAGGTCTTCGATTTTTTTAGGCCGATTCTTACTGAGACTAACAATAAGATTTGAATTCGTCGTAATAGGATCGCTCCACAGAAGCTGATCGGCGACGTCCGGAAACCAAGCTTCATTTGCATAGCAGACGATCGAGAGATTTCCAGAAATTAAATCCGGCGCAACACGCTTTTTAGGCAATAGTACCAGAACGGGTTTGATTTTCATTTCTTTGAAAATAGCTTCGGCAAGGTCTTTTAAGATGCCACGAGTGATTTCAGAGTTTTTGACTTCGATAAAGGGCAGGGCAGTCTCGTTTGCGACCCCAAAGTAGGCTGTGGTCAAACGTTTCAAAGGTTTTTCCGTCGCTAAGGAGGAACTCCCTACGACAAATAGAACTGTCGCAAACACCAGATGACGTACCATGAGAAAACCATGATACCCCTGAATCAAGAAGTCACTGAATACTTAGCTGAGTGGCCACTTTTGAAAAAATTAGTGTTCCAAAAAAAGCGTCACTAATTTTGATACGCTTTTAAGATCTTTTGAAAGGTGCCATTTTTTTTAATTGTATCGATGGCCCTGTTCAGTTGTTGCAGCGTGATTGGTGCCTTTTTTGAGAGCGCGCATTTAGTCTCGACAGAATCCATTTTTAAATCGGCCGATTCCAGAGTGGGGTATATTTTTTTGTAATAGTCGAATTCTAGATTGGACATAACGATGTAGTTGATGCGTCCGTATTTAAGCTTGCGAATATTGGCTTCGTTGTTGGGGCCGTCTTCGCGAATAATTTTTTTCTTCGCAAACTCGTTGTCCAAGTTCTGATAAATAAAGTTCATGACAGTGCCGACACGCTCGCCATACAGGTCAGAGGCTTTGTTGATAGGCTTTTTGCCGTGGTGAACGATGACGTTGGTGCTGGTGTAGAGTTCTTGGCTCCAATAAACATCTTTTTTGATTTTAGGCTGCCATACTTCGTTCAGGTGACAGACCATGGCGACGTCGCCAGAAAGCAGGCTTGGTGCCACACGATTTTTTGGTAGCAATAACCAGACGGGCTTTAGTTTAAGTTCCTGAGTAATGGCTTCTGCCAAGTCTTTGAGGATGCCGCTTTCTATTTCGGGATTGAACAGCGGATTTTTGATTTCCACCAAGGGCATGGTGTAGTTGACATTGACGCCGATAAAAATAGTGTCATTTGTAGCTTCGGTCGATAAAGCTACAGAAGAAGAGCTAAACAGGATGAGAATAAGGAGCTTGAGCAGCTTCATACCCTCCAAGATAGCGGAAGCCTTTTGGTTGTCACTGAATACTTCGTGTTTATTGAGATTCTAGGCTTTCAGCTTTTCCAGAAATGCTTTGAGGGCCTGAGCTCTATGGGAGTGCTGGTTTTTAAATCCAGGGCCTAATTCTGCTAAGGTCTGAGTTTGTCCCTCAGGAATGAATACTGGATCATAGCCAAAGCCAAGTTGTCCAACGGGTTTCGTAGAGATCGTGCCATTCATCACGCCATCAAAATGCCATTCGGCACCGTCAGGAGTAAAGACAACAGTGGAACACACAAAACGCGCCTTGCGATTCGCGATAGGTCGAATTGTCATCATTTTCAAAAGCTTGGCGATATTTTCGCTGTCAGCGGCTTTTGGGCCCGCATAGCGTGCAGAGTGAATGCCAGGAAGGTTATTTAAGCCTTCTACTTCAAGCCCAGAGTCTTCACCTAAAACCCAAACGCCCGATTTGACAGCTTTAAGGGTGCGAGCTTTGATCTGTGCATTTTCTAAAAACGTTTTGCCGTCTTCAGGGCGGGGAGTAAAAGAAGGAATATCTGCCTGAGTGAAGATCTTCAGATCTGCGAGCTCTTTAAGGCCGATTTTATATTCGTTTACTTTCCCTTTGTTTCCCGTAGCTAGCCAAAGTTCCATAGTCTCTTACCCGATTTGTGTGCGTTTAAAGATGGGACCTACGATCTCTTCTTGGACTCTGAAAAGTTCATTGCACCCTTGTTGAGCCACGTCCATCATTGCATTGAGTTGTTCACGGGTAAAGGGAGTGTCTTCGGCAGTGCCTTGCACTTCAACAAAGTGACCCTTGTCTGTCATGACAAAGTTCATGTCAGTGCCAATTGCTGAATCCTCGTCGTAGTCCAAATCCAAAAGAATGTTACTGCCTTGAATGCCTACGCTGATCGCAGAAACGTAGTTGATCAACGGCATTTGTTTGATTTCGCTAAGGCCATGTAGCTTCTTACAAGCCAATGCTAAAGCCACGAATCCACCAGTGACGGCAGCAGTGCGAGTTCCGCCGTCGGCGTTGATCACGTCACAGTCGATCGTGATTTGTTTTTCACCCAGAGCTTTAAGATCCACACCAGCTCTGAGAGAGCGGCCGATCAGTCTTGAGATTTCTTGAGTGCGACCACCGCTGGTGATTTTGTCGCGCTTCATACGTTGATGGGTTGAGCGTGGGAGCATGCCGTATTCAGCCGTAATCCAACCTTCGCCAGAGCCGACCAGCCATTGTGGGGCTTTTGCTTCATAGCTTGCTGTGCAAAGCACGCGAGTTCTGCCGAACTCAACAAGCGCCGAGCCTTCTGCATATTCAGATACATTCGGAGTGATTTTAACAGGGCGTAATTGATGAGTCAGACGGCCGTGTGCGCGCATAAAAATGATCCTTAATCTTTGGTGTGATTAAGGCGTCACTCTAAGGCTTGGCCCTCGATTTTGTCCATCATTTCTTTGTACTGAACGACCGCTTTGTAGATTTTCTGAGCAATTTCTTGCTGGTATTTTACAGAGCTGAGTTTTTTGGCCTCTTCAGGGTGGGTGAGGAATCCAACCTCGATCAAGACGGAGGGCATCGTAGTTTTCGAAACGACATAAAAGGGAGCTTGTTTAATGGCGGCTGAGGACCAATCTTGGGCTAGCAGCTGGGTGATCTGCAGGCTGCTCTTTGCGCGGTGTTGGCGATGCAAGTCTTCCACGATCGCCATGATATCGCCTTTTTTTGAGGGCGACTCGACAGATTTTGCAGAGTTTGTCGCAACAGCTTCCGCCTGATTTTCTTGTTCTGCTAATAGCAAACTCTCTTCATCCGGAGGCAACGAGTTTTGAAAATAGAGTTCTGTTCCTTTAACTCGGGTACTTGGATTCGAGTTTGCGTGTAGACTTAAAAATAAATCTGCCTGAGACTTTTCGGCTTTTTTCACTCGTTCAGAAAGACTGACGTGTTGATCTTTCTCTCGAGTCATTTGCACTGTGAATTGGGGGTTGCTGCCAAGAAGGTCTTTCAGATAACCCGCTACTTTCAGAACTAGGTCTTTTTCTTGGACACCTAAATGCGAAGTTCCAGAGTCAATACCGCCATGACCAGGATCAATCATCACTTGCAGAGCGTGGGCTTCAAAAGAAAGAAACAATATAGGAATAAGAATCAGCAATCGACGCATGGATTTAGTGTACGGGATTTTACAGCCGTGCTCATCTTGGACTCGCTCTAGGTAGTGCTATTGATTTTGGGAATAAAAAAAGGCGACCAGGTGGGGGGGGAGGGCCTAGCCGCCATGGGGGGTACCTTCTACTAGAGCAACCGCGGTGCCAGCCCTCGGAGAGGTCATTAGCCATTGTATTGGATTTGGCGCTGTTAACGGTTTTGACGGTGACGCTCTTTGCGGGGCCCCTATTGGGCCGAGGTCTGGAATTAAAGTGAAAAATCTAAATTGCGAGCGCTCGAGGAGGGTTCTTTCATATAATGAGCGTATGAAGAACATCTTACGACTGACTCTTGTATTCTCGTTTCTGATGACCTCGATTGCGTTTGCTGAAGTGGATCAGGATTTGATTAAAAAAATCTCGAGACAAGATCGTGATCTTATCAAAGCCGTTGTCCTAACGACTTTCGTGACGGCACAGGATACCGCATACTTTGAAAAGATCGAGCAAAACTACAAGCCATTGGGATTGCATCTGAGTGGCTCTCAAAAAAATGGGACGCTTTCGATTTTTGGCCAAGATTCTGATACTACTCTTAGTAATTTTAATCCCGCTCAAAAGAGCTTAAAAATCAATGGACGTGAGTTTCAAATCGAGAAGGGGAAGTCTCTTGAATATCATGTCACTAAGATGAGCGACATTCTTACCAGAAAGAAAAAGAAAACGGCGGAAGTGTTTTGGCTGTCTCGAGCGTATGCGAGCGAGGCTGACGACGAGTCAGGAATTAAATCCCTATTCTATGCGATTCCGGCGGCGATTGCGATTTTGAACAATGATATGGCTCAGGATTCTTTGGATGCGGTTCTCAGTAAATGCAGTACCGATTTGACAGCCCAAGGCTATAGGTTTGCTCTTACGCGGTTGACATTTCTAGAGAGCAAAAGAGAATTTACGACTGAAAAACAGGAAAAAATCACGGATTGTAAAGAGTGGGCTCGTCAGCAGCCATATTCTAAAAAAATAGGTGAGCCTGCTTTGATCTGGCGTTGTGAGACCGGCCATAAAGTTGTGACATGTATGAAGAACCACCCTATGCGCGAAAAATCATCTTCTCCGCAAGCGCCTCAAGGTCAAGGTACACGCGGCGTCTCTCAATAAAAAAAACGAAGGAGCCATGCGTGGACTCCTTCGTCGTTATCTAATCCGCAGATTGTTAAGCTAAATTTCGACACTTCTCCTTGTTGTCAACATCCCTATTTGGTGATGTTGAGGTATCGGAACCAGAGGTCAAACACGAGGTGAAGTTTACCATCCTCAGTTTTTACGACAGACTTCATGAGAGTCTGGTTACCATACTGATCCGTTTCTTTGTAACGCTTGTCATAGTGCAAGTCGATCACAGAGATGGCTTTCTCTTTCAGTGGCAATAGCTCGTCGCTTTGGGCGATACCATCGCGGTTTGCATCACCCCACAGACGGAGTTTTTCGAAAACTTCGTCTTGATCAGTGATCAATTTATCTCTGTCATCATCGTACTTCTCCAAGGCTTTGTAACCGTTGGCCGCGAATTTGCCATCTGGACCGCGAGTGTTATCACCGAAGAGTTCGTTGATACCCGAGACTTGTCCGTCTTTATTTGGCAGTGTGATAAAGTAGTACTCTTGCTCTTCGCGAGTTAACCAAGAGATCTGCTTTTTATCGTGCGCTCTAGGGAATGATCTTTCACCCAAGATGTCAAATTGGATACCGTCCATTGGAGACGTCAATTTGATACCGCGAGCTTGTGAGTTCATGCTGATAATCAGCGGAGACACACGCGTATCGCACGCAGCTTGAGTAGCATCCGTAGAATTTCCGAATTGGTTCTTCAAATCTCCGTACAGGCTGTTGTTCTTATTTAGGTCATACAAGATTTCAACTTTAGTACGGCCTGTGTAAGTGATGCTGCTGTCGCTATTAACTCTGAAGGCAATATCATAGTCTGTCAGAGATTTATTTTGAACGGCCGCCATATCAGAAGAACTCACTGCTGAGTCGACTGCATACACTCTATAAGATCCTGGAGCCAAATTCGCACACGGCTTAAAGCTGATTTGTTTTTTATTTAAGATGTCATTCTTGAAATCACCTGTGAGTTCGCAAGAAGCAGCCATCCCGTTAACAGGTGCGATCACCAACTTCACTGATTGTGAAGTTAATAGGTTTCCGGCGTTAGCCTCTGTTTGCACGTTTGAGCAAACAAATCTAAAGACGACATTCAATCCACCTGGAACGGCTGGATCGTTACCGCTGACTGGACCGCTTGGCATACTTGGGTCATTGCCTGGAGGTCTTCCACCTGGCATCCCTGGATCATTTCCTGGAGGACGTTTACCTGGAGTTCCAGCGTCGTCACCTGGACGGCCACCGCCTGGAGTATTTGAATCATCGCCAGGTCTACCACCGCCAACACTGCCGTCGTCACCTGGTTCGCGACCAAACACGCCTTCCTTACCGAGAGCCTCTGCTTTGAGTCCTGGATCGATAGTGAATTTTGCCCGCGCGCAGTTTTGATAGGCTAGGGTCATTACCCCGCACAAAACAAAAACTGAAAAAGCTGGAATAGCTTTTTGATTCTTCCATGGAATCATGGTGTGTTCCCCCTAAAAAATAAAGTCGTACAAAGCTTTATCGTGCAGAAACGGGGCCAACCTAAATCGTACCTGGTGGTTATGGGTCCAAAAATGGGTCTAGTTTTTTGACAGGTGTTAGTGTTTCCCTAGACGATTCTCACTCTGAGACGAGACAGGTTCAGACCAGCTCGGTGTCTTGAAAAGATATGTCCAAAGGCCAGTTAATTCGACGTGGGGTCTTACCGATACGCCTTGTGTTAAATTAATACTTAGGAGGAACTTCGTCATGTGCACGTCTTTAAAACCACTGTTGATTGTACTTGTTTTGTCCGCATTTGCGGGACCCGGGGCTTTTGCTAAGTCCGTGGACTCAGCTCAAGTTGATGCGGAAGAGGCTGCGACAGACGCAGAAAGCGCAAAAGCTGATGCGGCTGAAGCAAAACGAAGAGCGGAAGAAGAAAGAAAAAGACTAGATAAGGCACGTAACGAGGCAAAAGCTGCGTTAGAAAAAGCTCGTGCTGCAGAAGCGACTGCTAAAAAAGAGCAAGCTGAGTCTGAGCGTGAAGTAGCTCGTGCGAAGCAAGAGACTGCTGAAAACGAAAGATCACAAAAGCAAGCTGAACAACAGCAAGCTCAATCTGAAGCGCGCATCAAGGCGGCTCAGGAAAAAGTGACAGCTGCAAAAGCCGCTAAAGATCAAGCTGTTGAAAAGAAAAAAGCTGCTGAAAAATCATCAAGCGATGTTGCGAGCAAAGCGAAAGACGCTGAAAAAGACGGCCAAAAAGCCACTGATGAAGCGAATCGTGCACAAAAAGAATTGGACGAAGCAAAAATGCGTTTGAAACAACTTGAGCAAGAATTAGCGAAAGCTCAGTTGAATTCGCAAAAAGCAATCGCCCAAGGTAAGGCAACTGAAGCCCGCGTGAAGGCTGAAATGGCTCGTACTGATGCCGAGAAGTCTCGTGCAGAAGCAGAGATGACTAAAGCAAAAGCAGGTCAAGCTCAAGCTGAAGATTCTGTAAAGAAACTTGAAGAAGAAGCTAAAAAATCTCAAGAGACTTTGGCTAAAACCAAAGATTCTTTAGACGAAGAGAAAAAGAAATTGGCAGAAGCGAAGAGCACAGAAGAAAAAGCTCGCTCTAACTTCACAAAGTCTAAAACTGATTTAGAGAAGCAAAAGGCCGATTTGCAAAAAACAACAGCAGAAGCGACTTTCGAAGCTAACAAAGCTAAAAAAGCCGTTGCTGAATTCGAAGCACAAGCTGCAAAAGCTGATGCTGAGTTGAACCGTTATAAAGCAGAAGCTGAAAAAGCGAAGAAAGAGCGTGAGGCATTGGAGGAAGCCTTAGAAAAGGCAAAGTCCAAGGCGGATGAAAGCTCCATCCGCGTAGATACAGCAAAAGCCGAAGCTGAAACTGAAAAAATGATGCTTGAGACTGCAAAGATCAGAGCAGAAACTGCGGGTTTGAACACGACAGGTGTTGCAGCTATCCGCAGTTCTACTGGTGGCAGTGCAAAAACTCTTGTGAAAGATTGTGTCGTTCGCGACCAGCCTGAGAAGGGAAAGCAAGTAGGCGTTGCTAAAAAAGGCGAGAAGATCACCATTAAAAGTCAATCCGGTGTTTGGGTGCAAGTAAATAGCCCAGACGGATACATGCACAAAAACTGCGTAAAGTAGTAGTAATGTATGTTCGGATTCCTGACTCGCAGGCCTTGGGCTCTTCATAACCCACTGAAATCTTGGACTCTCGCTGGCTTAAGCTTGCGAGAGTGTCAACTTTTAGTGGCGTCAATGACCGATGCCGAGATGAAGGTGAGTTGGGCACATCACGAAAACTGGCCAACTTGGAAACCTCTGAGCGAGCCTGAATGTCATGACCTTTTTACTCTGAAAGACAGTGATCAGCACAATCTTCCAGAGCTTCCGCAGATCGTTCAAGAAGACGACCACGAGATTACCGAAGTGCGCATGGTCACTAATGTGCAAAAGGTGCGTGAGCCCGTTCAGCGTAAATACACACGTTACATCGCGAAGATTCCAGTCGAGATCATGCTAAGCTCTCATAGCTTTAGCACTCATACTTTGGATCTTTCCGAGGGCGGTTTCTGTTTTGAAGATAAGTTGCCGGATTGGGTGGCGGGATATTTTACCGTCGTTCTGAATGCACCGGACAAGATGTTTGAATTCACATGTTTCCTAGCCGAAGACCAAAAGAAAGATAAATTCCGCACCGAGATCGCACCAACAACGGCCGAGAAGGTTCAAGAAGATTTCCGCATTTGGTTGCTGACCCAAAAATTCCCAATCACTCCGCAAAAGTAAGTATATATAAGTCATAGTTTTGAATTCTCTTTGTGAGACACTCTGATTCTCAATACACGCTGTCTACGCCCTTTCTTGATGTCGAAGTTTTTTTCACGAATGCTTTCCTGATAGGAATCGCAGACTTCGCTGCAAAACACTTGAAAACAGGAATTTGATGAACAGCGAGAAGGTCGCCATTTGCATTCAGAGTGGTGCGCAGATTGGCACTGTGTGTGCATTGCTAACAGGTATAACAATAACAATTAGGGGGGGGATCATAAGGGGGATCCATTGAAGAGATCTAAAATATCTCTACTTGTACTTATCGCTAGCGGGCTCATGATGCTGCTGGCTTTCCAAAACTGCTCTAAAGTTGGATTTAATCCAGATAGCTCTTCTGCTGCATTCAAATCAGGTCAAGGTTCTGACGGTCGTACTCCGGGTGATGACGGTGCGATTGACGGTTCTCGACCAGGAGATGATGGAGCTATAGGAGGAGATCGTCCCGGAGACGACGGAGACATGACAGGACCGAATGGACCTGGTGATGACGATGTTGCAGGCCGAGATGATGACGAAGATGAGGATTCCGACATCGAAGATGATGAAGACTGGTTATATATTCCAGGTGGTCGTGGCCACGTTCCAATGAGCTCTGTGGCAATTTGCCCTGCTGGCTCGAAGGACGAAGGTAATCAGAAGTGTCCAATGTTCTGTTACCAAGGTAAAGACTACGTCATGCATAAGAGTTTGGCTCGCAACTACTTCGTGAAGAAATTCGATGAAGTACCAAACTACGGTGGCGGCGCGGTTCCAGGAACTTGTGCTAACCCAGACCTAAAAATTAAAGACTAATCGTCTTTAAAAGAAACAAATCGAATCATAAAAGATCCGGGTGTAAAAACCCGGATCTTTTTTTTATTTTCACACAAACTAAATTCAGAAATTTGAAAAGATGCATTTCTAACAAGTGTTAGCAATCTTTGTCGCTACCTTTGGCATTCGCCTCATGCTGAGAATTATTTCGTTGTAAGTATGTGAACTCTCGATGTGTGCAGCGGCACGCTCTTCGCAATAGGTATAAAGTAACAAACGAACTTCCCCCCAAGTTCACCCCCGAACCCAGGCTAGTCCCCCCTAAGCCTGGGTTTTTCTTTTTGGCGATTACACTCCTGAGTGTCTCAAAAATAAAAAAGCCCAGTTGGTCACTGGGCTTTTTCTAGGAGGGCCTTTTTACGTGATCTTAAAATTCGCCAACCAAAGTTCCGTAGCGAGAGGTCTCAAGTTCGAGGGTTCTCTTGCCGGTTGCAGGATTGTATTCGATGAAGCCAGCGCTGAAATCTTTGTCGTAAGACGGAATACAGAAGAATGCGCGTTTACCGCCAAAATAGATGCGGTTGCCGACGATCTCCGCTGTTACAGGACCTGGAGAGCTAGATTCACAACTTGTATTGCCCGCACCAACGTAAGAGCCACCTGACATGCCCGAGAAGCCTGCTTTGATGCCGACGTAGCCAGCAGCGTAAATTTGAAAGTTGTGGTAGTCAGAAATATATTTGAAGCCAGCATAAGTTCTCTCGCTATCTTTACGGTAAGACGATTTTACAGTAACTTCATAAGCGACAGCTCCATTGTCTTTGTAACGAAGAGGAACCAACTGAGACAAGTCATCAAGCTTCATCTTCTGAAGAAGGTTCTGTGTTTGATAGCAGCCCACGACGTCGAAGTTTCCTTGGATCTGCATACCATTTGGCGCAGTTAGATTCAGCCAGCCTTGATAACGCTCGTCTGTCGAAGATTTGACAGTGACTTCGCCAGACACATTTTGATTGTCTACTGGAAAAGTATCACCGCGTTTACCGACAGCCGCGCCGCCATAAACCGCAATCTTGGTCACTGCCGCAGTTTTAGGAATGTTCACAGTCAAATATGAAAACTTAGTTTGATAAGAACTGCTGTCGATTAAAGAGTCGACGTTGCAAAGACCGCGAGGCGGGATCGTGAAAAAGCGCAGCTTGACGTTTTTGCCATCATCAAGATCGAGAGCCTCGACATAAGCGTATTCAGCCTTCGTACCACCTACTGTGACAGTCACTTTGTTGGCATACGGAGAACCCGGAGCTGGAGCGTCAGGAGCTGCCGGCTTATCACCCGGAGCGTCTGGAATAACAGGAAACTTTGGAACATCGGAAGAGACCGATGCGCTACAAGCGGTAAAAAGAATTACTGATGAAAACAGAAGAACTGTGTTTACAAATTGTTTTTTCATAAAGACCTTTCGTTGGGGGTTGCTAACCTTGTTTGACCAGATAATTCATCGACCTGGCAAAAAACCCCAGAAAGATCCTAAAAAACGCTGATTTAATGCGAACAACTTGTTCGTTCGCCAGAAGAGAAGGGGCCTCACGGCCCCTTTATGTCATTTAATGTGTCGGTCGCCCTTCAGGGCTTGGGCGTCGGGTAGGACGTGCATATTCTTTTTTAGGTGCGCCCTCCTCAATGAAGTTCAGCAGGCCCTCATTGAACAGTTCAGGGGTCACTTGAGCAAAGCCGTGACTGGCTTTTGGATATGTCGTGAGCTTCGCACCTTTGATGAGTTGTGCTGTTTTTTCAGAGGAAATTTTGATAGGAACGATTTGATCGTCTTCGCCGTGGCAGACCCAAGTCGGAACATCAATTCTTTTCAAGTCATCAGTGAAGTCCGTTTCAGAAAACTGCTTGATGCTATCATAGATTGATTTGATTCCGCCCGTAATGCCCATGAGCCAGAAGGAGTCCACGAGTCCCTCGATCTTTTTGACGGTGAGGCGGTTAAAGCCATAGAATGCATCTGGAAAATCTTTAAAGTACTGAGCGCGACTTTCAGCGGTGTGTTTTCGAATATCATCGAAAACATCCATTGGAATTCCATCCGGATTCGCCTCTGTTTTTAACATTAATGGTGGAACAGCATTTAAAAGAACCAATTTTGCGACACGTGAAGTGCCATGACGGCCACAATAACGTGTGACTTCGCCACCACCGGTGGAGTGACCAACCAAGATTACATCTTGAAGATCCAGATGTTCCATCACGGCTGACAAATCATCGGCGTACTGATCCATGGTGTTGTTTTCAAAAGTTTGTGAAG
The DNA here is from genome assembly GCF_047302465.1 of Bdellovibrio sp. HCB337. Classification (GTDB taxonomy): domain Bacteria; phylum Bdellovibrionota; class Bdellovibrionia; order Bdellovibrionales; family Bdellovibrionaceae; genus JACMRP01. The sequence goes on from NZ_CP178621.1 coordinate 1,197,236, forward strand.
AGCGGCCATGCCCACGACGATCATGAGCAATCACACGATACCCCTTTTCAAGGAAGAACAGCATCTGTGCATCCCATGCATCTGAACAAAGGGGCCAACCATGAGAAAACAAAATAGGTTGTCCATATCCCCAGTCTTTATAATAAATTTTTACACCTTCTTTAGTTTCAATATAACTCATGGCTCATCTCCTTTTGGTTGAATACTTCAAAGGTAGAGGAGCCCTTGAGGGAAGGCTAAGAAAACCAAAAATCTTGTGAAAACTCACACTGGTGTATGCACTATTGATCTAAAGGCAATGGGTACTTCTCGATCATCTCCTGCATGGTCGAACCATATCTGCCGTTTGGCACAATCATAGTGGCTTTACGCCAGTCCTGTGTTGCTAAGATAAAACGTCCTTGACCTATTCCGGGTGCATAGCTCCAGGTTTTATTGACCGCTTGAGCATTGGGCCAATAGTCAGCTCCGACATTTACTAAATACTTCGCAGAGCTTCGGTCATCCGTTCCACTTGCATTTTCTAGAACAAGCTTTGTCTCCATACTCACAAAGACGGCGCGAACGTCTTGAGGAACTATTGTTGTTTGAGTTCCATAACCGTGAGCAAATACCGGATACTTTGGTTTAAAGGACAGCCCCCCTGAGGATTCGACGCGCGTACCGCCATCGGCAGAGAAAGCAAATGGATACTGCCATGAATCTGTATAAGGCGAAACATCACTCTTTACCAGACTCCACTTACGAGTAGACTCAGAGAGAACAAATATTTTCAAATTACGAAATTGCACACGAGTGTTTTTAGCCGTGTTTCCTTCAGCCTCAAAAACCTGCAGCCAAGAATTCAAAGTATAACACCATTCTGGTTTGGAAAATTCAAACCAACTAGGAATATCTGCGCCCGACGGAGATTGCATAATGATGACCGGATACTTTTGCCAATCATATCTAATAGACGGAATTTTTGCTTCATGGGACGTTGCCGTCTGACTCGCAACTATGGTCGCGATCGCCGGATTTGCAATGGTGACCGTAGGGCTTGATGCCGGTGTAGCAGTGACAGCCGGAGTTGCCGTTGGAACTACCTTTGGAGTTGGGGTTGGAATCGGTGTTGCTGTGGGAGTTACAGTTGGTCTCCGAATTGATGTTCTGGTGCGTGACGATCTGAGTTTCTCAGATGTCAAATCCTCTGAAGGTCTTTGTGAAGGATCTTGGAGTTCAAACTCCTTGCAGCCCGCGGTAAAAAAGAACATGCACAAGCCAAGACTTGCGAAAGTCTTCAATAAATGATGATTTTTAATCGTCATGTTTTCCTGCCTCCATTTTGTAATCACACTTTTTACGTAAACAACTGATCGGCACGAATACGTCCAGCCAAAAGGAGAGCCGTGGTTGTCATCCAAAAACCATTGATGAGATAGAAAAAACTGTTTCATTTTTCCTTGCAAAAATAGAACATTAATTTTTCTTTTATACTCATTTTCCCTCTGTTGTACATTGTGGTCACAACACTTTCCTAAGACAAAGAGGCGCATTTGACGTTTCGTCAAAGTGCAGTTTAAATCGGTGTATGTCTACCAACAGAAATCGAATTCAATATCACGAAGTAGCAGCGTACCTAAAAAGTTTCTTGGATGCTCGTCGCTCGAAAAATCCAAGATACTCTTTGCGTGCTTTCGCGAGGGATCTGAAAACATCCCCAGGCCGTGTATCTTCTATTCTTTCAGGTAAAACTCTTCCTGGCAAAATTGTTAGAAAGCGTATTGTTACCGCGCTAGAGCTTTCGCCAAAAAATTCGGAGCGCCTTGAGTTTTTGATTGGTAAGTCAAAATACGAAAGAAATGATTCGCGCATTCCACACCAAGTAAGTGAAAAGAAATTTTCTTTTTTGCCGGACTGGCATCACTTCGCGATTTTAAATTTAATGGAAACTGTTTCATTTAAAAACGACAGCCGATGGATTTCAGAACGTCTGGGGCTGTCCGTGCCTGTCGTCGCTGAGTCTTTGAAGTGTCTTAAACAGATTGGTTTGGTTGAGGAGATCAACGGTAATCTTCAACCAACGCACAAGCATTTGACATCAACACATGATATTCCCTCGTCGGCGTTAAAAAATTATCAACGTCAGCTTATCAATAAAGCCTTGCAGTCACTAGATGCCGATTCTGTTGAGCTGCGTGATATTACATCGGTCATCATTCCAACCAATCCCCGGCAATTGTATAAGGCAAAAATTCTGGCAAAAAAATTTCGCCGCGAAATAAGCGAGCTTCTTGAAGAAGGCGAAAAAACAGAAGTCTACAACGTGTGCGTGCAAATTGTTCCGGCGACACTCATTTCAAAGTCAAATTAAGGAGTCTCCATGAAAGCATTCTTAGCAATTTTATTTTTAGCATCTGGATCGTTTTCTTGGGCAGATTCTACTGAGTTTGGAAATGGCGGCAGTGCGGTCGTTTGTACCCTCCCAATAAGAATGTATGATGCCGTTGAGGCGAAGGCACGATATGGCATGGAACCTGTTCTTCCAAAAGGGCCTAGTGCAGATTATTGCCAAAAACAGAATGATAATTGCACTTTAGTGGCCAAAACTATCGTAAGCCGCTTGAAAAAAATGGACCCACAACTCGAGACAATCCTCCAAAGTTTAGTTAATAATTTTTGGAGTGAAGCCATGTTGACTTATTACGACCTCCTTCCAGTCCATGACACAGGAGTCGGTTTCATTGAGCGAGGGTGTGAACTTAAGCAGTTGGCGATACAGCATCGACCTTTATTTGAAGAAGACAGACGTTACTTTATCGATAGAAAAATTTGGGACCACATGTTCGATGATCAGAGAGCCGTTTTGATAGTCCATGAAGTGCTTTATAACTATGCCTTGCAACTACTTCCCGAGACGAACTCATCCGAAAAAATTCGCTATTTTAATGCATTACTACTGTCCAATAAAATCAGCGTACTTGCTCCCGAGAAATATCAAGTCATCAAAGCAAAAGTTTTTCCGACCACGAAGGGTTTATAACGGCACGGATTTCGAGGTATTCAGGATGAAAGCTTCAAATAAAATAAGTCGTCGTCGTCTTCTCAAATACACTTTTATTTCCTCTATTTCTCTCTTTGCGCGTAAAACTCTAGCACACGTGATTCCATTTGCGTTTTGGAAGGCGCCGGCAGCTAGCGCGAATAACACACTGTGGGGTTGGGGGCTTAATGGTGGTGGCCAGATCGGAAGCGGTAACATCACAAATCGCAGTTCACCTGTGCAAATCGGAGCTCTCACAAATTGGTCTAAGATCGAAGCGAAATTTCCTCACTCCCTAGCGATTAAAAACGACGGTACGCTTTGGACGTGGGGATATAACAATGATGGTCAGCTCGGAAACGGTAACAGAACAAGTCTAAGTTCACCTGTGCAAATTGGAGCTCTCACAGATTGGAATGCAATCTCCGCAGGATCGGCCCACTCGATGGCTGTAAAGACCAATGGCACGCTTTGGGCTTGGGGGGTTAATGGCTCTGGCCAGCTAGGAAGCGGCAACACAACTAATCGCAGCTCTCCTGTGCAAATTGGTGCCTTAACGAACTGGAGCAAGGTCTCTGCCGGGCCCTATTACACTGTCGCGATTAAAACCAATGGCACGCTCTGGTCTTGGGGAGATAATTGGGCCGGGCAGCTAGGTGAATTTACAATGGATGGCGGACGAAATTCTCCAGTGCAAGTCGGCAGTGTTACTACTTGGAATCAAGTCAGCGCAGGAGAAGATTATGCTTTAGCAACTCGCACCGACGGTACACTGTGGGCTTGGGGTACTAACGGCGCTGCGGGAGTCGGATCTTATGCCACGCCTACTCAGACCAGTGTTAGCACTTGGACAGCTCTTGCGAATCGCGCAGGTGGTTGGGGAGGAATGGGCGTTAAAACCGATGGCACTCTCTGGGGTTGGGGAAATAATCAGTATGGTGGACTCGGCGACGGCACCATAACTTCGGCATTCTCTCCAATTCAAATTGGGAGTCTCACTACTTGGTCGGATGTTGCAGTCGGTGATGTGCATAGCTTGGCCGTTCGAGGCGATGGTACGCTTTGGGCTATGGGCCACAATGACTATGGACAAGTGGGTGATGGAACTATTACTCGGAGAAGCTCTCCTGTCCAAGTTGGAAGTGGGGGATGGAGCAAAGCCGCTGCAAATTGGTATACATCTGCAGCCCTTAAAACTGCGGGAACTCTCTGGACATGGGGACGTAACGGCAGCGGACAGCTTGGCCTTGGCAACACTACGAATGTCTCAACCCCTCAGCAGGTCGGCGCAGCCACAGATTGGGCGTCGCTCACTGTTGGAACGAGTGCCACTTATGCTATCAAAAACAGTGGAACTCTTTGGGCATGGGGAGGAAATTGGGATGGTCAAGTTGGTGATGGCACCACCAATGATCGTAGTTCTCCGGGACAAATCGGTGCTCTGACAAATTGGTCCCAAGTATCGGGAGGAGTAGGTCACGCGTGCGCGGTTAAAACGAATGGTACGCTCTGGGCTTGGGGAACCAATGCTTCCGGAGAGTTAGGAACTGGCAATCGTACTTATCGAAGCTCGCCTGTGCAAATCGGAGCTCTGACGAACTGGGCTCAGGTTTCGGCAGGCAATGAAATTACTGCGGCTATCAAAACTGACAATACACTTTGGACCTGGGGAGCTAACAGCTCTGGACAACTTGGAGATGGAACAATGACTTATCGGAGTTCACCAATTCAAATTGGCTCTGGAACTTCTTGGGCGAAAGTATTTGCTGGTAATGGCAAGATTTACGCAATGGCAAGTGATGGCACTTTTTGGACTTGGGGTAACACAAGTTACGGTGGCGGAGGGATTTCAAGTATGGGACCTCGTCAGATCGGTAGTGCCACGGACTGGAGTGATATTTCCGCTGGTGCCTCTCATGCTGTGGCCCTCAAATCCAGTGGCAGTCTTTGGACTTGGGGTGCGGATGTAGAGGGTGCGCTTGGTGGTGGAGTCGGCGATGGCGCCACTACTCATGTTCCGACTCAAGTCGGTGCACTCACCAATTGGAGTAAAGTCAGCGCAGGAAAATCGAGCACGGCTGCGGTGAAATCCGATGGCACTCTTTGGGCGTGGGGAGACAATAGCTCGGGCCAACTTGGCTTGGGAGATATCAATAGCCGGAGTTCTCCGGTGCAAGTGGGCTCACTCACGACATGGACAAATGTTTCAACGTCCGATCGCACCCTCGGCTTAAAATAGTAAAAATAAAATGATGCTTCTACGGCCGCTAACCAGCATTACTATGAAATCACCGTTTTATTGGCCGTTGGCTGGCTGAAAGTCATTCCCTAGATGGCTAATGTTTATCTAGAATAGACACCAAATAAAGTAAGCGGTTCTGATTTATTTTCTTCATATAGATACTTTGTCTGAAGTTCCTTAAATCCAACTGCAATCATTTGCTGGCGGATTCTATCCGCAGTTAAAATTCTTCTTTGAGGAGTAGCCCAACAACCGCTTGCGTGCACAATGGAATCCCGAGTCCTGGCGTCCTTGGACAAATACCAAAGAACGCCTTGCTCATCGAGTTCGAAATCGGAACCGAAATCAATGGCTCGATCCGATACCATCGTATGTAAAATAAAAAGACCGTTGTTATCCAAGAAGTCGAAAATCTTATTGAGGCAGGCTTGTCTTTCGTCTTCAAAGACGATGCAATGAAGAAATGAACTGTCGCTAATAATCTGAAACTTATCGTATGGCAGCGTCTCATGAACAATGTCGGCCACAACAAACTCTGCATCAAGCTTCAATTCAGAAGCTATCTTTCTCGCTTCTATGACAGCAGTCTTTGAAATATCCACCCCAAGTGACTTAAACCCCTTTTCGCTCAAATAAAAGGATATGGGCCCTGTGCCGCAACCCAAGTCCAACGCGCGAGGGTTTAAGGGAAAAGTTCTCGATTGAAGAACGCTTTCTATTTCACTTCGTTGAGAGAAAGCCATCATTTCTTCAACGGACTTCTTCTTTCCCCAGCCAACATAACCATTCTTTTTTAGATTTTGATAAGCCACTTCATGTTCTTCGTAATATTTCATTGCCCCTCCAAGTATGAGAGTACCGATGGAAACGGCAAGACCATCTCCAAAAATCATGAGGGCTATCTTTAATATCCCTTTTTATTTTAAAAGAATACTATTAGTATATGGACCATGAATCAGGAACTTGTTATCGAGATGATCAAAAGCCTTGCTAAAGACCAGCAAACCACTCAAAAAGAGTTGGCTCAGGCCTTAGGGCTTTCGGTAGCAGCGATCAAAAGGATCTTTTCAAAAAAACAGATTACCTTCGATAATATTATCGGTGTCTGCCAGTTTTTTAAAATAGAGGTTTCAGATTTTTTCAGTCTCATTGAACAGCAGAGTCAAAAAGAATTTAAATTTAGCGATGAGCAAGAAAAGTTTCTCGGAGAGAATCCAAGTTACCTGTCTTATCTTTACGAGATAAGGTGCGGAAGAACGCCGAGCCAAATTAGAAGTCAGTTTAAGATCACTGAAAAAAGCTCTCAAAAATATCTGAAAAAACTTAAAGAACTGGGACTTGTAAAGTTCGATGGTGAAAAACACTTGGCCGTGATGTCTGCAACAGTGAGTTGGCGCGATGACGGACCGATTGGAAAATATTATTCCACCAAGACATTGCGTGTATTATTCGAGCGTTGCACAAACCCACGACTTCAAGGTGGACGATTTTATCTAGATTTAAAAGGTCTACTTCTCAGCAGCAGACAATTAGACGATTTTATTGAAGAAATTGATTTGGTCCTAAAAAAATATATGGCCCTCTCCAATCAACCAAGCAAAGGCAAGAAGGATAAACTTATTCCAATAAGTTCGGCTGTGATTATAGACAACAAGCCGGATGATATATTCAATGAAATATACGACCTTAGCTGACCAGAGTTGCCGGTGAAATGAAAAACAAGTGATAATCGATTTTGTTTTCTTTGCGTGTTTATAGATCTTATGGGAAAGGCTGTAGAAGCTTAAAAGGAGCCACCCATGAAATTCGCAGCAGTCCTCAGTGTTCTTATCCTTGGTCTTTCTTCATCGGCTTTTGCTCTTCGTGAGATTGTTATTGTCGCTAAAGACGGCAAATTTGCACCAGACATGGTTGAACTCGCTGTCGACGAAAAAGTTGAACTCTTGGTTAAAAACGAAGGCACTGATGCGGAAGAGTTTGAAAGTATTGAACTTCACCGCGAAAAAGTAATTCCTCCAGGAAAATCTGCACGTATTAAGATCGGTCCTTTGAAGGCCGGTACTTATATTTTCTTTGGCGAATTCCATCCTGAAACAGCAAAAGGAAAAATCATCGTTAAATAACGACGGAGGTCCCCATGGCGCAATTTCTGAATTCTTACTTAGTAGTCTGGCGCGAAAGTTTTGAAGCGGTCCTTGTTATATTTCTGCTTTATACAGGCCTAGCTCGCCAAGGGATCTGGTCTAAGTCCCGCAATTTCATTCTTACAGGCCTTGTTGCTGGCTTGTTTTTAAGTCTTGGCTTTGGCTATGCAATGATTAACTTTGACTCTGTTTTTGACTCGGACAACGCCCAACTTCTGCAAGGTATTTTCCCACTCATCGCTGCGGGTTTAATGCTTCACATGGTTGTGTGGATGGCGAAACACTCTTCTCAAATTTCGGGTGACATCCGCAAAGCCGTGAACTCTGAAAACACCAAAACTTTGACGTGGGGTTTGTTGGCTCTTGTTGCCTATACAATCACCCGCGAAGGATTCGAGACTGTCGTTTATCTTTATGGTCTGTCGATGTCTCAAGGTGCTGCTGCCTCTTACTCTTTGATTGGTTTGGCGTGCCTGCTTGGTATCGCGAGTTCCGTAGGTTTGATGTATGGAATTTCCAAAACCACACGTTTTGTCGGCATTAAGAACTTCTTTAGAATTACAAACCTGTTCTTGTTAGGGGCCGCAGCCTCAATGCTGGTAAGTGGTGTAAATAAAATGATTGAGTTGGAATACATTCCTTCAGGACTGAACCCCCTCTGGAATAGCAGTGCACTTTTAGGCTCTGAGAGCCTCATTGGCAAAATCGCAACTCAACTTGTGGGTTATACGCCAATGCCTTCATTGACACTGGTGCTGGCATACGGCGCCTTCTGGGCCGCTGCGGTCTCTTTATTAATGTGGAACAAACGAGGACAGGGAGCTCAGTCTTAACTCCGTTTCTCGATTAGTTATCAATGAGCTTGTAGCGTATTTTCAACAACGGGGCCTCTGAAGCCCCGTTTTGACATTATGTCCCTAAGCGCCTAGAAACGCCGAGATCACTCGGAGTATCTAATGAAACTGAAGTTCCTTTTCGCCACTCTCTTAACCAGTCTGACCATTGCGTCTTTGGCACAAGCGCAAGAGTATCCGTTCTTTGAATACACAGCTTATGGCTATTTGACGGCCCGTCAGTACGACAAGTTCAAAACCCAGCAAAACCTGAGTCCCTACACCAAACGTGAAGTGGACCTCACAGAATTTGCGCTAGAAGGAAAGCTTTACCTCAATAACTCGTCTGCGTTTGAATTCGAAGTCGAATTTGAGCATGGGGGAACTGGGACTGCGATGGAGTTCGACAACTTTGAAGAGTTCGGCGAATTCGAAACCGAAGTTGAAAAGGGCGGCGAAGTCGTTCTTCACGAGATCTATTACGAAAAGTATTTCGAAAACAAAGTAGAAATGAAAGTCGGAAAAGCTCCGATCTTTATCTCTTTGAGCTCTATCTTAACCAATCCAAAAAAACGCTTGGCCGTAGATGCTTCTGATGCCGAGGCCCGCATGATTCCAGTGGGCTGGGCTGAAACAGGTATTTTAGCCGAAAAACGCTTTGGCATGGTGAAAATTGGCGGCGGTCTCGTGAATGGCTTGAACTCCGAGTTCTATAACTCGTCGACATGGGTTGGTGGCGGATACCAACGCCACTTTGAATCCACCAATGCCGACGATGTGGCGGGACTACTAAACATTGAATATGGCTCTGTGAAAGACGCTTACGGTTTTGCGATTGCCGGTTATTATGGGGACTCGCAAAGCAATCGTTATAAAGTCGATAAACTGACTGTGCCTGCTCACGTGACCATCATTTCAGCTCTTGTGAATTATCGCCTGGGTCGTGTTGGTATCTTGGGGCAAAGTATTTGGGGATCTCTTCAAAACTCGGATGCAGTTTCTGCAGCCAACAATAACTTGGCCAATGCGGTAAAACCCGAACAGCCAAACCTTGGTGCCCGAGCAGCTCTGCAAACGATTCAGCTCTCTTACATGTTGACGGATGATCTTGGCGTTTACATTCAGCGCGAACATGTGAATACATTTGAAGAGATTGCCGGGAACAACTACGTGGATACACGTTATGAAACTGAAATCAACTCGATCGGTCTTGCTCAGTGGTGGGACCAGTACATGTTTGTAAAAGTTCAGTACAGCAAAGAAAAAACTCAGCTAGTAGGCTTGCCAGAGACTTCAAACCTGCGCATCGCCTTCGGATTCGATTTAGACCAACTTACGGATTAATTTTTTAGTACTTATTTATGCACTGACTTAGTCAGAGGAGAATTTATGAAAACTTGGATCGTGTCATTGGTGTTGTCTGTGGGCATGATGGCTCAAGCAGCAACTCACAAAGAAATTATCGAAAACGTTGCCGTTAACGTGATTACTCAAACTTACAAAGACTTGGCTGCACGTGCTGCGGATTTGAAAAACAAAGTGGATGTATTTGCTCAAGCTCCGACAGAAGCAAACTTGGCTACAGCTCAACAAGCGTGGCGCGATGCTCGTATTCCTTGGGAAGCTTCTGAAGCTTTCTTGTTCGGCCCAGTAGATGCTTTGGGTTTGGATCCAATGATGGACACTTGGCCTTTGAACGTATTGGATTTGGATGCTGTTTTGGCTTCTAACCGTGCGTTGACTCCAGACTTCGTTCGCGGTTTGGGTACGAATGTTCAGGGCTTCCACACAATCGAATATCTTTTGTTTGGTAACGGCGTAAATGGTCCTCACAAACCATTGGCTGCTTTCAATGCAAAACAGCTTCAATACTTGCAAGCAACAAGTACTTTGCTTGCTGAGTACACAGGCCGCTTGGCTTATGCTTGGACAAACAACTATGATCCAGAAATTCCATCAGCTCCTGGCTATATGGAGATCGTTCGTAATCCAAACATGAGAAACCCAATTTACACTTCTGAGCGCGCAGTTCTTGAGGAGCTTATCCGCGGTATGATGGGGATTGCTGACGAAGTCGGTACTGGTAAAATGTCTGACCCATTGGGCGGTGATATTTCTTCTGCAAATGCGGCATTGGTAGAAAGCCCGTTTGCATGGAACTCTTTGCCAGACTTTGCTTACAACATTCGTTCTATCAAGAGCGTATACACTGGTGCTTATGGTACAACTCAAGGTCCTGGTATCCGTGACTTTGTAGTAGAACACGATCCTGCTTTAGCAGCTAAAGTCGATGCTAAAATCGATGCTTGTATTGCTCAGATCCAGGCAATTGCTGGTCCAGAGAATTTGGACTTCCGCCAGGCGATCTTTGATCCAGCTGGCCGTGCACGCACTCAAGCTGCGATTGCTGGTTTGGGTGAGTTGTTCGTGATGTTGGAAAACGAAGTGTTGCCTCTACTTGATCAATAATTAAAGGAGAAATAGATGAGAGCTCTCGTCTTTTTCAGTTTGTTCGTATCTTTACCGGCGTTGTCTCAGACTACGCCGGATTTTATTTCTGCTAAAGCTCTTGGCGGGGACACGACGGTTTATTTTAAAGGACAGTCGTTGCAATCCTTCAATCAGCCAGCTGCAAATCTGACCGCTGATGAAGTGGCATTCCATACTGATGGTGATGCTCAGTTCGAGAGAAACTTCTCTGACGAGCTTCATAATTTTAATTATGGACTGGGCCCCGTATTTAACAACACGAGCTGTGCTTCGTGCCATGCTAAAGACGGCCGCGGCGCTTTGCCGGTTGTTCCTGGTGGCAACACCTGGGTGCAGTTGATGCAAAACGAGTCCGTCTTCTTGCGTATTAGTATTGAAGACGGCACCGAAGAAAACCAAGTAAAGAGCATCGTAAACAATTGGGGCGCGCCGAAAGCGGTTCCTGGTTTTTCTACGCAATTGTTTCACTTGGGTTCTTACGGACTTCGTGAAGATCAGCCGAGCGTTGGTCAGGCGCAAGTTTTCATGAACTATGAAAAGTTCACGTTCACTTATCCTGATGGCCGTGCAGTTGAGATTCGCCGTCCGATCTTCCGTATTGAAAACCCGTATGATCTTGTTATTGACCCAAAGACCGGTGCTAAAAGCAGTCGTCTGTTTCAACCTGATGTTCGCATAGGTGCCCGCATCGGAACACCGATGATCGGTTTGGGACTTTTGGAAGCAATTAAAGAATCGGACATTATAGCACTTGCTGCACGTGACCTTTCCAAAGAAGGTGTGCACGGCAAAGCAAACTACGTTTTCGATATCGAAAAGCAAATGGCTGGAAATCCATATCCGGTCAGCATAGGCCGTTTTGGTTTGAAAAATAATACTCCGAGCGTTTTCCATCAATCTATGGGCGCGCTTCAAGGGGATATTGGCGTGACTAACTATGCTTTCCCACTAGAGAGCATCTTTAATACGCCACTCTTCGATGCCTTTAAACACAAGCTTGGTGATATTAAAGTTGAAGCGACTAAGGAAGTCGCTGATGCGTTGGTATTCTATTCGACCACGCTGGCTGTTCCTGGACGTCGTGATACCGAGAGTGAAATTGTTCAACGTGGCGGTCAGCTCTTTGCTTCTGTGAGCTGCACAAGCTGTCACCAGCCAAGTTTCACGACAGGTCCGCACAAGATCGCAGCTTTAGCCAATCAAAAAATCTATCCATTCACGGATATGCTTTTGCATGACATGGGCGAGGGACTTGCGGATGGTCGCCGTGACTTTGATGCCAATGGACGCCAATGGAAGACTCGTCCGCTATGGGGGATTGGTCAAACTCAGACCATCAATCCACGCGCCGGGTTCTTGCACGATGGTCGCGCACGCACTCTGGAAGAGGCCATTCTGTGGCACGGGGGCGAAGGCGAATACTCGAAGAATAAATTCGTGAATCTGCCACAAGCGGACCGCGATGCTTTGGTGGCGTTCTTAAAATCCTTATAAGCCAGATATTCATAGGGTGAATAATAATTAGATTTATATTCACTTCTATTTGGGTTCATAGCCGTCTATAAACTTGTCATTCCTGAAATAAAGGCACTGTAAAAGGTGATATTCGGTAGGTTCTTGGCCGAGATATCACCTTTATTGGATAAAACCGGTCAGTGCCTATATAAAGGTATTCATTGACTCGTAATATGAGGTGACCCATGAAAAAGCTCGGACTTTTAGTTTCAACAATGCTTTTAAGTACTCAGGTTTTCGCGGCAGCAACATTGCGTATTCCCGTAATGATCGTAGACGACAATACGAATACGATAACTCCGGTGGCTACGTTAAATTTGAAGCTAGCGGCGTCTGGGTTCAAAACCCTTCCTGAATATGTCACTATTTCAACTAGTGACGACGGCTACAAAAAAATCCAGAACGTAGAAGATCAACTTGCAAAAGCAGTGACTGCTTTGGGTGGAGACCCGGAAGTAATTCGCCTAGAAGGCGGGGATGTTCCGACAGGTGCAGATACAAAACAAAACTACACTTGTTACACTGGCAACCCACTAGAGATTCCCGATGTCATCGGAAAACTCACTGATGTGTTGTATACTGAACAGCTGACAATGCATGTCCTCAAGTACAAAAAAACCACAAAAGCGATTTATGATCAGGTCGACCTAGAGGACAATGAAGACTTTTTTAATGAGTCTGAAATATGGAAAAACTGGCAGGGCCAAAACGACGATCTTTTGATTTTGTCTTCTACAAACGATAGCGGTGACGACATCCAAGAGTCTTTGATCAAGCGCTGTAAGTAGTTTTCCCAAGTAAAACCGATTTTTTAGATTTACCGAGCTCCCACAAAACTGGCAGCTCGGTATTTTTTTAGTCCGAAATTGAAAAACGCGATACTACCTATAAAGGCGCCCGCCGTAAAAATTATCATTACTGCAAAGTGACTCCAGCCAGCTTCTTCAATCCACGTCATCGGTAAAGTCGCGGTCAATGTCGCTGGAATGGTATAGAGCAACCAGCGCGAAGAGCCCTCCAGAATTTTTGTCACAGGATACATTGTAAAAGACAAAGTGCTTTCAATGAGAAAGAAGCTGAGCTGTGCTCCGCGACTCACAAAAAAAGCCAGCGTTCCTGCTGCTATAAAAATTGAAGCAAAGGCAATAACAACGACGACGCTACCAAGAGTCGCGCGTAGAACCCATTCAATATCACAGAGCCAGAAAAGAGCGACTAGAGTCACCAGGCCTTGTAATAGATCCCCCAAAGCCGTAGCACTTGACTGACTAATGGCCACCAATAAAAGCGGCGAGCGGGGAGTGCCCATCATGGGCTCGAGCTTTCCGTGATCGATCATTTCTCCTAACTCGCGAAGGCCACCCAAGAAAAAGTTAAGGCCGCCCCAAGCGATGTAAGCAAGCACTGTCATCGTCAAGTAATAGGGAAACAGAGGTTTGTTCTGAGACTTGCCATCAAAGAGCATCAACCACATTCCATAAAGAAAGAAAATATTATTGACCACCATCGTGATCATCGCAGCCCACAGGTTGACCTTGTTCGAGGACTGCGCGCTCCAGTTGTGTTTAAAGGCTTTCATCAAGAGGTTTAACATTTAGCCCCCAAAACTTTGGTGATGATGGCGCGAGTTTTTAAAAAACCACGCGTTTAGTAACATCAAAGCGATGGCTTGCAGAACCAGACGAAGCGCCCACTCGGCAGCTGAGAGCTGATAAAAAGATCCCTTGATCGCATAGTAGGCCGGTTGGAAAAACAAATCAGATGGTGGCAACGCCATTAAAATTGAGCGCGCGGGCTCCGAGAAATCTGACACAGGGGCAAAGACCCCGCCAAAGACCAAAAACAATTTACCAAACGGAAGGGTTAGGTAATTTGTCATCTCCCAACGAACTTGGGCTGAGGAAAATAGCAGCGAATAAAACACTTGCATGAAGCCAAGGGGAACCAACAACATCGCAAGACGAAAAACTACTGTCAGTGAAGTCGAGAACCCAATTCCAAAAGCTAGTAGCAGAAAAAACAGCAACGTCGTCATCACAAGCCGAGAACCCAAAGTTTTTCCAAACAGAGCCGAGCCCTGAGTTGCCAGCCACGATCGCGGACGGGCCAGACTTAAAGAGAAGTCGCCGCTTGCTTGCATGATGTTGCCGCTACGTAAAAAGGTCATATATAGAACTTCGGTCACGCCGATATAGGCTAGCATCTCTTGATAAGTATAGTTACCGAGGTGGCTATTAAACTTAAGCCACATATTGGCCAAGATAAACATAAACACCGGGAACAACAAAAAGCCTAAAAGCCCGTTTGCAAGATTCGTCCAAGACTCGCGGAAAGAAAAAAGCGCATTCCGAAAATGAAACGACAGAGCGCTCATCGCTGGCCTTTTTGGGCAAAGCGATTGCCCAAAACTTCTTCAAGGCTAACTTCTAAAATCTGCAAATCCTGCAGAGCATCGCCATAATGTTGGGACAAACGCGAAATGGTCTCAGTCATTGGAATTTGGGATGTGTGCATTTCATACTTGTGAATGAAATCATTGCCGCTATTAAGCGACTGAATACGGGCATCCGTTTGCAAAGATGCTATGTGGCTTTCGGCGACAGTGATTTGCAAACGTCGCACACCCTGCAAATCGCCCTTGACCCCAACCAGTGGTCCGTCGAATTGTTTTTGTCCATGATCTACTAAGATGCAGCGATGGCAAAGGGCTTCAACGTCTGAAAGATCGTGGCTTGTCAGCAGTAACGTTGTTTTTTCCTCTTGTTGCCATTGACGAATAAGTTCACGCAACTTGTTTTTTGCAACGACGTCTAAACCAATTGTGGGCTCATCGGCGAGCAATACACGGGGACGATGGATAAGGGCCGCAACAAGTTCGCAGCGCATACGCTCGCCCAATGAAAGCGTGCGCACGCGTGATTGCAGATGCATTTCAATTTGAAAAAGTTCAGCCAAGTGCTGAATGCGTTTTTTCTTTTCAGCTCCGGTGACATAGTAGATCTCTGCAATCAGATCGAGGCTTTCATACACAGTCATATGCATATATAGCTGACTGCGAGTTCCAAATACCAAGCCAAGCAGCTTATTCGCATCACGACTGCCCGCTGGAAGCCCCATGATTTTCGCATTGCCTTCAGACGGAGTCAAAATTCCACAGAGCATTTTAATAGTCGTACTTTTACCGGCGCCATTGGGACCAAGGAATGCGACGACTTCGCCTTCTTGAATATCAAAGTTCAAATCGCGAACAGCATAAAATGTTTCGCTTTTTTTGTGGCGTTGAGGATATGTTTTAGAAAGATTTCTGACTGAAATTGAAAGCATCTATAGACGGTAAAAGGTTTCATTCCCTGCGGCAAGAAAGATTTGCTTACTTTGCCGCTAGATAGGCAAATCCACCCAGGTGTCGCGCTCTGGATGGGGTTCCGGAGTCATTACAATTTTTTCGAAAAGTGGTTTGAACTCGACATCCGTTAAAGTTTCTTTTTCTAAAAGGAGTTTTGCGCCTTCTTCAAGAATGTGACGATTGGCCATAAGTGTGTGCTTTGTTTTTTTCTGCGCATCTTCGACCAGGTTCTTAATTTCGGAATCAATCAGCTTAGCAGTGGCTTCGCTGCGAATATGGCGCTCGATATTTTGATAGGGACCTTCCAGGAAGGGGCTTATTTGCTGTTCGAAGACGATGGGGCCAACCATCGGGCTCATACCGTACTTAGTCACGATGGCTTCGGCAATGTTGGTGACCTTTACCAAATCATCCGCAGCTCCTGTCGAGATTTCATGAAAAACCAAAGATTCTGCGACACGCCCTCCGAGTAGAACTGCCATTTTGTTTGAGAGTTCTTCACGAGTCATCAAATAGCGATCTTCGGTGGGACGTTGAATGGTGTAACCTAAAGCGCCAAAACCACGAGGAATGATCGATATTTTCTGCGGACGATCGCAACCAGGCAGCGCTGCTGCAACAATAGCGTGCCCCATTTCGTGATAGGCGACGGTTCGTCGTTCTTTCTCGTTAAGAATACGGCTTCTCTTTTCAAGTCCCGCCACAATTCTTTCAATGGCGACGACAAAATCATTTTTCTCGACGATCTCTGATTTTCTTCTAGTGGCAATGAGTGCGGCCTCGTTCACAAGGTTTGCCATGTCGGCGCCGGTAAAACCTGAAGTCAGACCTGCGATTTCATCGATCTCGATGCTGGATTCGTATTTAATTTTTTTGATGTGTACTTTGAGGATCGCTTCACGGCCTTTTTTATCGGGACGATCGACAAGAACTTGACGGTCAAAGCGTCCCGCACGAAGCAGTGCCGGATCCAGCATTTCGGGGCGATTGGTTGCGGCCAGTAGTATCACTCCGGCTTTGGTATCAAATCCATCGAGCTCGGCCAAAAGCTGATTTAAAGTTTGCTCTTTCTCATCGTGACCGCCAGAACCGATTTGCGGAGTTCGGGCTTTACCCAAGGCATCGAGCTCATCGATAAAGATAATGCACGGAGCTTTCTGTCTGGCTTGTTCAAACAGATCCCGTACGCGTGCAGCTCCGACGCCAACAAAGAGCTCGACAAACTCAGAACCGCTGATCGAGAAGAAAGGCACTCGCGCCTCTCCGGCAACAGCTTTGGCAATTAAAGTCTTACCCGTGCCTGGAGGCCCCACCAAAAGAATTCCTTTCGGCATACGGGCACCTAGGCGGCTATAGTCCTCGGGTTTTTTTAAGAACTCAACAACTTCGCGTAATTCATCCAAGGCTTCATCAACACCGGCAACATCCGCAAACGTGGTTTGCGTATCAGTTTCCATATAAAGTTTCGCTTTGCTTTTTCCGACCGACATCATTCCGGCGCCAAATCCACCTTTCGAGGCCATATACCGGCCCAGCAAAATCCAAAAGCCAATGAATATCAAAGCGGGCAGAGTCCAAGACAAAAGGTCTTTGAAAAACGTGGATTCAAGTGCTTTGGTATAGGTCACACCAGACTCTGCCAAAGATTTGGCAAGGTCCGGGGGCACGCGGACGGTGATAAATTCTGTTTTACTATCTTTGCGGGGTTCTTTGAATTGACCTCGGATGAATTGATCTGTCACGACTAACTGGTCGACTTTCTTTTCAGACAGCAAGGTTTCAAATTCGCTATAGGGGATTTCGACGGATTTAGCTGTGCCTTGCAAGAAGTAAGGCATCCACAAAATCAGACTCAGAACGAAAAAGGTCATAAGATAGGGAAAGTTTTTTCCCGCCACATTAACCTCCTGAAGGCCCTTATTGTATCTTAGAACCCGTTGATGCCCAGGTGCCTTTTGACAGGGGATTTTGTTGTATAGGTTTTTGCCTATTACTACTGGGACTATAATCAATTTTATTTATGGATAGAAATCTCGTACTTTGCGTTCAGGCAAGGGAAGGAGTTTTCCATGAAAAGAAGACAGTTTTTACAAATAGGCGTTGGATCATTAATGGCAGCAAGTGTGGCAAAGGCCGCAGAGGTTTGTGCCCCAACACCTCAGCAGACTGAAGGACCTTTTTATCCTGTCAAAAACCAAGCAGACACAGACTGGGACTTAACAAATGTCTCGGGCAAAAAGGGCACGGCTCTTGGCGAAGTGATTTGGGTGGGCGGTGTGATCCGCGATCAAAATTGCAATCCTGTTGAAGGTGCTTTGGTGGAAATTTGGCAAGCGTGTGCTTCGGGTAAATACGATCATCCTCAAGACCCAAACAAGGCCCCACTGGATCCGAACTTTCAGTATTGGGGAAAAGCAGTAACAGACGCAAAGGGACAGTACGTTTTTAAAACGATTAAGCCAGGCTCTTATCCGGCAGCTCCAGGATGGGTGCGTCCACCGCATATCCATTACAAAGTGACGAAGCTTGGGTACATCGAAATGATCACGCAGTTGTATTTCGAAGGTGATGCTCTTAATAGCCGCGATGAAATTCTAAAAAGATTGAAACCCTCTGAACAAGAGCAAGTGGTTCGCCCTGTCGAAGTTCGCGATCACCAAGGGGACCTCATCAAGTGGGTCGGGTTCTCATTACAAATTGAAAAAGTTTAAAAGGAAATTTTTATGAAATATTTTTTAGCACTAATAACATTACTCAGTGTAAATTTCGCGCAAGCGCTAACTAGAAGTGTCGATAAAGTGGCAACACCGATTCAGCTTGTACCGGGGCGTGATGCGATTTCTCATCAGAGCTTAACTTCGTATCGCCCTTATCCTATGGATCCGGACGATACAAGAACGGTCCATTTTGCGCGTGTGAAAATCCACCCTGGCAATTTGCAGGATCTTGGAGTGGAGATTGATACGCTAGAATCCGAAAGAGTGACGGACCCTGTGCTTATCGAAGATCTGGTAGTTCGCCTGAAAAAGAATGCCCTCAGTCACTTTAGTCATTTGTATGTAGAAGGGACTGTGACTCGTACTAACAGAAGTAATTACTGTCAGAACGTAGAGGTCACGGAAATCGAAGTCGAAGTGCTAGAGGACCTAGGCACTCAGCCACCAATCAAGTTGAAAGGTGTTAGTACCAAAAGAGGTCCTTGGAAGTGCGGGTTCTAGATCGAGGCAAAGGCTACTGCGACACCTGTTGGGTCGCAGTAGTATTGCTGCTCTGAGCATCCTGCATATAGTACACAGTTTGAGTAGGGTACGCGAAGATCACACCCATCTCTTTGGCAGCGGCTAAAATTTCGCAGAAGATTTTTTGCTGACGATTTAGTTCGTCTTGAATATCGAAGACTTCCAAGTGGAAAATCACCAAAACATTCAAAGTAGAATCCGCAAAGCCATTGAATGAAACCTGAATGGTATCTTTCATCACGGCTTGTTCTTGCGAAATCAAATACTTCACGCGTGTGCAGAAGTGCTCGATCAACTCAGGTGGAGTGTCGTAGTGAATGCCCAAAACCTGGCGAATACGACGGTAAGGGCGAAGACCCATATTGTCGATTTTATCTTTTGCCATAGTAGAGTTCGGAATCGTTACCAAGGAATTATACGTTGTACGAATACGAGTCGAACGGAAACCGATAGACTCGATAGTTCCTTCGGTATCACCCACCTTAACGGCATCACCGATAGAGAACGGACGATCCAAAAGAATCATTACAGAACCAATGAGGTTTGCAGCCGCATCTTGAGCTGCCAATGCCAACGCCAAACCCCCAAGTCCAAGACCCGCCAAAAGGGACATCACGTTGACGCCGAAGTTTTGCAAAACAATCAAAACCCCGAGAATGATAACAAGAAGCTTCGCTGTTTTTACAGCCATCGGTGCTAAATGATCATCCAAAGTGCTTTGAGTTTTTGCGGTGTAAGATTTTAGCATTTCACCGACAGCATCCATCGCAACGTAAACCATGCGGACAATGTTGACGGATAAAATGATCTTCACGGCGATCATCAGATACTTATCAAGACGGATTGGAAGCTCTAAGGATTCGATCGTGAAGAGCCAAATAAGACTTAAAAGAATCCAGGCAAGAGGACCTTCCAGGTCTAAACGTACATAGTAGTACCAAAAGCCTTCATGTTTTTTCTTGAAGAACGGCAATTGCTTGAGCTTCTTTGCGGCATAGCGAAACGCTGAGAAGAAAATAGTCCCGAGGGCGAAAGCCGCAACAAGAGTCAGCCATTTCCAAACGGCAACAGTGAAAAACGTTTCATTAAGCCAATGGTTACCTTCGATCATACTTTCAACTCCACACCTGCATAAATCATCACTAAGAAAATAAGGCCCATCAAAATACGATAATAGCCGAAATATTTAAAGCCATGACTCGATAGGAAACGAATGAAGGATTTAATTGCTAAGATTGCGACAGCAAAAGCAATGACATTTCCTACTATTAATAGATGAATCTGAGAGCTCTCGATGTCTTTGAGGAGTTTGAC
This sequence comes from Bdellovibrio sp. HCB337, assembly GCF_047302465.1. Lineage (GTDB taxonomy): Bacteria > Bdellovibrionota > Bdellovibrionia > Bdellovibrionales > Bdellovibrionaceae > JACMRP01. The sequence continues at coordinate 1,217,381 of NZ_CP178621.1, forward strand.
CCCTTTATAAAGGGTCGCTGCTGCTAAAGTTGGCACCGCCAAGAAAAATGAAAACTCAGCGGCCTCTTTGCGGTTCATCTTTAAGGACAAACCACCAATAATCGTCGCTGCAGAACGAGACACTCCAGGAATCATCGCGATAGATTGGAACAAGCCCAATAGAATGCTGTCCTTATAAGAGAGCTGTTCTATCGTGCGGCCCTCATCGTTGTATTTCGCGAAGAACTTATCAGTCCAAATTAAGATCACGCCGCCAATAATAAAGGACCATGCAACGACCTCGGCTTGGCCTAAAAGAATGTCGACATATCCTTTTACTACGAAACCGATGATGGCTGTTGGCAGAAATGCGACGAAAAGTTTTTTGTAGAAACCCCAGTTTGGCAAAAATCTTTTCCAGTAAACGACAAGAACGGCCAAAATGGCCCCGAATTGAATAATGACTTCGAAACTTTTAACAAAAGTGTTCTCTTCTATTCCCATCATATAAGAGGTCAAAACCATGTGGCCTGTCGATGAAATGGGTAGAAACTCTGTCAATCCTTCTACTATAGCGAGAATGATAGCTTGCAGTAATGTCATGGCAAAGGATTGTTATAGTTCTTTGCCCTTCGATCAACTCTTGCTTTGCGTGTCATAAAATTAAGATTCTTACAAGAATTTAGTAGTTTTTGTTCGATAAACCTGACTATGATTTTTTTTACCACGGAGGGATACTATGAAACGCGTTCTATTTTTAGGTGCGTTGCTTGTTTCTTCACAGGTGCTCGCGGGGGAGTATCTAGTGAAATACAGAAGCAACAATGCATTCTCAACACTGTCGGCACTTTCCTATAACAATCAGATCCAAGTCTTGGACAACCATACGGTGGGTCGCCTTGTTAAAGTAGACATCAACGATAATAACGAAGCTCCAATTTTAGCTTCTTTATTGAGCAACCCACAAATCGAGTACGTAGTACCGAATTTCAAGTTGCATGCTTTCTCAGCACCAATGGATCCGGTTGCTTTGAAAAATCAATGGGCGAACGCAAAAGTTCAAGCTGAAAAAGCTTGGCAAAGAGCGGGCAACCGCGGCAGCAAAAACGTTCTTGTAGCTGTTATCGACACGGGTGTTGATTACAGACATGCGTCTTTGGCTGCGAACATGGTCCCAGGTTTTGACTTTGCTGAAAACGACAATGATCCAATGGATAAAACTGGCTTCCAAAATCCAGGTCACGGAACTCACTGTGCAGGTGTGATCGGTGCGACGGGTGTTGTTGAAGGCGGTATCATCGGTATCAGCCCAGAAGTTTCAATCATGCCTCTTCGTTTCTTAACAGAAAACGGATCTGGTGACTTGAACAACGCGATCAAAGCAATCGACTACGCAATCGCTAACAAAGTACAAGTGATCTCTGCATCTTGGGGTGCAACAGTTCCTCGTGCGACAGCGGCTCCTCTTCTTGAGGCAGTTAAGCGTGCGGATGATGCTGGTCTTATCTTTGTTTCTGCTGCAGCAAATGACGGCAAAAACAATGACGTGACTGAAGTTTATCCTGCGAACAATGGACTTCCGAACTCAATCACAGTTGCAGCTTCTGGTCCTAATGATGAAAAACCATCTTGGTCAAACTACGGTTTAGCAAAAGTACACTTGGCTTCTCCTGGTTTGAACATCACAAGCACATTGCCAGGCGATAAGTACGGCGATTTGTCTGGAACTTCTATGGCGACTCCGCTTGTGTCAGGGATCGTAGCTTTGATGAAAGCTCAAGATCCTTCACTAACTGGTGCTCAAGCTCGTGCGATTTTGCAAGTAACTGGTGCGAAAGCTCAGATCCAAACTGCTTGTAACTGCCGTGTTGACGCTTTTGCAGCGGTTGATGCTGTGATGAATAAGCAAATGGTTTTGGTACCTGCTGCTGCAACAGTTGGCCAAGCTGAAGTTATCAACTTCCAAGTATTGCATGGTACGGCGCCATTCAAGTTCGTAAGTGCAAATCCTTCAGTAGCTTCTGTTACTGATGCGGGTGTGATGACGGCTTCTAGCAACGGTACAACAACTATCACTGTGACTGATGCTTCTGGTAAGACTGCAACTACATTGGATATCAATGTTGGTTCAAAACAGTCTCCACCACCAAGTCAGCCACCAAGCCAACCAGGTCAACCGCCTTCTCAGCCTCCGGGTCAGCCACCAGGCAGTCCTGGACAACCAGGCCAATGCCCATTGGGCGATCCGATGATTTGCCAAATCATCTGCCAATTGCAACCACAACTTCCGTTCTGCTCTCAACCATAATTGAGAATTGAAATGAAGAAAGAAAAGGCTCCGGAAACGGGGCCTTTTTTGTTATAGCAGATCTCTCAAAATCCTGAGCCCCTCTGTGATTTCTTTTTCATTTACTCCGGCGAAGCCGATTCTTAAGTGTGTGCCCCGAGACTTCAGATAGTCCATGGAGCTTTCATTTTGAAAGAAAACACTTTTGCTCTTTGCTCGATTTGCGACGCTTGCCGAATCCTGGCGCAAATTCACCCAAATCGACATGCCTCCATTAGGATTGATCCAATCTATTTGGTGCTGCGCCTGAATTTTTTTAAGTTCTTCGATCATGTGAAAATAGCGGCCTTCATAAATTCGGCGCGTTTTTCTTAAGTGTCGTTCAAAGCCACCATCACGGATCCAAGCTCCCAGTCCGATTTGGCTCAAGGAATCGGTTTGTCTAGAAATCAAATATTTCTGATAGCTCATTTTTTCTAGGATATTAGCGTCGCACCCGAGAACTCCTAAACGTGCTCCAGGAAACAATACTTTTGAAAAACTGCAAACGTAGATTCCCAAATCAGTTTCGGCTGAAATCGGCGAAGGCGGTGGGCCGATATAGTGAAACTCGTTATCATAGTCGTCCTCAAGAATAGGAATGTGGTGGCGCTCCGCTATTTGAATCAGATTTTGACGGCGCCGAGGGCTTAAACCCACCGTCGTCGGATATTGATGAAGAGGAGTCACATAGATCATCTTGATATCGTGTTTTTTTAACTTCTCTTTAAGATCGTCGGTATTGAGGCCTTCAGTGTCGACTTCAATCGGAACGAGAATAGCCCCCAAGCTTTCAAAGAGTCTCCAAGCAGGGGGATAGCCTTTTCTTTCAACGGCGATCTTGTCCCCTGGCTTTACAAATGTCCGTGTTGCAAGATAGAGCGCTTCTTGGGACCCATTGGTGACCATGTAGTCTTTGGATGTTAGGTTTCGACTTTTCCTGAGATATTCCGAGACCTCTTTGAGGCAGGACTCCAACCCATTCGTCAGTCCATAGTTGAGTTGATCGGGTTTAGTACGCTTAAGGCCCGCAGACAGGACTCTGCGAAATTCGTCTTTTGGAAACAATCTGAGATCGGGCTGTCCGCCCCAAAACTCCAGTCTATATCTTGTTCGCTCAAGATCTATCACTGGCTGAGAAAGTGCGATCTCGGACAGGGACTTTTTGTTTTTAGATTTAGTCGTTTTAGCTGAGTCGGTGACTGGGATTTTTGCAGAGACAATGTATTTAGATCTTGGAGTGGATTCAATCCATCCTTCCGCAACGAGATCTTGGCAAACTCGCATAATGGTAAATCGGTGGCAGCGATAGAGTCTGGACAGATCCCTTGTCGACGGGAGTGCGTCCCCTGATTTAAGAGTTGCGTTTTTCATCTTCGAGATGAGATCTGAATAAACTTTTTGGTAGATAGTATTTTTCATTTTCTCTGGTCTATATGAAATATTGTTTCTGGTTATTTTAAATAGACCAAAAGAGTCTTAAATTCAAGTCCATGAATCAGGAACAAAATGAAGATATTTGGGTAAAACCCCTTTTTGTAGAAGGAAGGCAGCTGCGACTTGAGCCTTTGGCCCTAAAGCATCTGGACGATTTGGAAAAAAATCTTTTGTCGGCTCAATCATGGCATTTCGTCCACTGGCAAAGCAGGACAAGGGCGGACATGGAAAAGGCTATTTTAAGGTCTTTCCAGGTTCGAAAAGAGGGTTTAGGAAGCAGTGTCGCGATGGTCCTTAGGTCCACCGGTGAAGCTGTAGGGATGAGTCGATTCATGGGACTTAATCGAATGCACAGATATCTTGAAATAGGTGGGACTTGGATTGGTGATCAGTGGCAGAAAACCTTTGTAAATACGGAAGCTAAAATTCTGATGCTGTCTCATGCTTTCGAAACGATTCAATGCCAAAGAGTCGAATTTAGGGTCGACGCCTTAAATTTTAGTTCCCAAAGGGGAGTTTTACGACTGGGGGCCAAATACGAAGGTGAACTCAGAAATGCGTGCCTTCTGCCGGACGGAAGAAAGCGTGACTACAAAGTGTATTCAATCTTGGACTCAGAATGGCCAAATATTAAATCAACACTAAACTGGTATCTGGAGAAATATGTATAGACCACCTTATTCAAAAACTGCAGACACGAACCTGGCGTTGGATCTTATTCGCGAATACCCATTGGGGCTGTTAATTTCCAATTTTGAGCAGAAGCTCGAAGCTAACTACTTACCTTTCTTAGTAGAGCAAGACGGAGAAGACACGTATTTGCTTGCCCACTGTGCGAAAGCAAACCCTCAGTGGCGACGTTTGGTAGGGGATGTGCTTGTTAGTTTTCAAGGCCCCCAGAGGTATATTTCGCCAACGATATATGTCGGCAAAAACCAAGTGCCGACCTGGAATTATGCCGCTGTTCAAGTTCATGGCGTCGCAGAACATTTTTCGGATTCGGAGTCTTTAAAGAAGGTTTTAAATGACTCTGTAAGGTTTTTCGAGGCAGGGAATGGAACGAATTGGTCTTATGACCTTCCGCCAAAGCTACAAGAGAGTTTAGAGTCTGCGATTGTCGGGATTAGGATTAAAGTTCTTAATGTCGAGGCGAAATTTAAACTCAGTCAAAATCGCGGCTCTGAAGACTATGATGCAGTTTCAAATTTTCTAAGCAATAGTAATAAAGAATCAGACCGGACAATGTACAACTGGATGATCAAGTCTCGGTCTTAGTAGCTCGTGGGAAAAGGCTCCAGAAACGGAGCCTTTTTAGTTTTGTACTTTTGCCTTCAATGATTCGCGGATTTTCTCTAGCAAAATTCCCAGTTTATTTTTTCCGGTGCGGTCGCCGCAGTCACCCCAATAGCAATCATTTTTAGTATGCTCATAGATACGGGCGTTGCCAGTTGAAAGTAGTAACTTTTGCAGATCTGGATAGCGGTTGAATTTATCTATCACGGCTTTTTCCATGAACTCATCTTTGCGCTGATCCCAGTCTGCACGTTTTGGAATGCCTTTATCACGTCCGCGTTGGGCCGCTTCCATCGGCGAAGGAGCACTTTGCACCCAAGCGATTAAGTCGTCTTTGTCATACTTGTGAGCTTGGTAATAGTGCTCACTGGTAGGCCACCATTTTTCGTCAACAAAGACCGGGTAGGGGGCAAAGTTTGAAAACTCGCCATAAGGCTCTTTTGTTGAATAGAAATCCAGAATTTCTTCTTGATACACCGTGATAGGAGTTTTGTAGTTCTCCGCTTTACCGACATTTTTTTGGGCACAAGACGCTGCCATAAGACAGACGAGTAAAAAGATAGCTTTCATTCCTCGAATCCTATTCCGAAGTTGAAGGGATGATCAAACGAAAAGGCCAATTTAAGCGTGGCCCCAGGAACATTCTGACGGAACACTATGTATGGAACAGGGGCTTGATTTTGCCTGTAAGGAGTGGGGAAATTAGCGGTAATTCACCATGAGGAGTTCCCATGAAGTTTTTAAGCATTGTGGCGGTTTTGATTTCTTTTGTCGGTTTTGGCTCTCAAGCGTCTGCGGTTGAGCAAAACTATGCTTTTGATCTGACGTATGACGAACAATACTGGTTCGATGGCAATCACCACAATGCAAAATGGAGCACTCCGGTTGAGTCGGTTGTGAGTATCGAGCAGGATTGGAAGTGGATCGAGCTCGATAGTCGTATCTTTGTTCACTCCGTATGCAGCCTAAACTCGGGTGGTGGATTTCCACAAAAAATGGAAATGGTTCCGGGCGCAACGTTTTCGTTCAAGCTAAATGATGACTCTTTCTCGCGTGTTCGTAACAGGGAAATGTTCGTGCGCGTAGAATCTTATGACAAAACTACGGGCAAAATGAATATCGTGGCAGCTTGCTCTTGGTATTACACTGGTGGCGGTGGCGGTAGCCTAAGCATCACAGGAACTGCGACTCCGAAGTAGTTTCTTGACCACTTTCTAGAATTTAGCGACGCTTATGGGATGAAAACAATCATCCCATTTTTTATTTTAGTGTTTGGTTTGAACTCTTTTGCGGATTGCAACTTGAAGGTCGCGACTGCGGCCGGGCAGTATATGGCTGAGCTTGAAAAAGCGAAGCTCACGAAGTATCAAAATAACAGTGTCTGCGAAGTTTTAAGTTATGAGGTCTCGAATTGCTCGAAAGCGCAAAAAGCAAAGCTAGAAAATGCCTTCAATCTCAAGGAAGTCCTCTACAATTATTGCCAACCTCATTTGCCTCCACCTCAAAATATTGGTTTGCCACCACAACAATTGATGAAGGGGGCAGAACTTTATAGCTGGAAAGATCATAGTGGCTACTACTGGTATGCCCTTCTGCCTGGAACGAATGCGAATAAAGAGACCAAACAGTTGCTCGAGAACAAACTCAGCGAAGGAAACCTGAAAATGCATCTTGCAAACCTTCCTGCCGACACCTACGTTTCATGGAATAGCGTTATGAATATCAAAGACAAAGAGAAATTAGAGTTCTCCTACCCATCGGCAAAAGTATCAGAAGAAATCAAAGCGACAGCTCTTCAAGCTAAACTTCAACTCTCTACAGAATCCTCTAAGTAGTCTCGTATCGATTCGGCACCAGTTGTCGCTCTGCGAAAAAACTGGTGCTCATTTCTAGTGTCAAAACCCACCGGTCGCGAAGTGCCTCTGAAAAGGTTGGCCTCGCTTTTGCTTTAGTGTCATTGCGTGTGACGTTTCAGAAAAATGAAACCACCAATAACCACTAAAGGGGGATTTTAGTTATGAGAATTCTATCTTCGGTTCTTTCGGTTTTGTTAGTTGCAGGAAGTTTAGCAGCACAAGCACAAAGCGGACTTAGACTGGGCCAGCCAGCTTATGGCGGTACAGGTTGTCCTGGTGGCAGTGCCAGTGTGACATTGAGTCCGGATCAATCGGCTCTGAGTATTCTTTTCGATAGCTACCTAGCGGAAGCTGGTGCGATGACAGGTAAAACTGTCGATCGTAAATCGTGTAACATCTCGATTCCAGTTCATGTTCCACAAGGGTACAGCGTAGCGATTTTCCAAGTGGATTATCGTGGGTTCAACTTGATCCCAGCTCGTGGTGCATACACTCGTATGGACACTGAGTACTTCTGGGCAGGTTCTCGCGGTCCTAGATTCTCTCGTGTTTACTCTGGTCCTCAAACAGACAACTACACTTTCTCTGATGGTTTGATGGCTCAGACACTTGTTTGGACTCCGTGCGGAGCTAGCGTGAATCTTCGCGTAAACAGCTCAGTAATGGCGCAAACAAACCGTCAGCAAGATCAAACTATGATCACTGTAGACTCTGCCGATTTAACATCTGGCTTGATCTACCACCTTCAGTGGAGACGTTGCATCTAGTTATCTAAGTTTTGGACGAGAAGCTCGCCCCTTACTCCTTGTGGGCGAGTTTTTCAAGAAGTGCAGCTTTCTCTGTGAGGTTTTCGCAGAGAAGGCTTTTCTGCTTTTCGCTCAAGGAGTTTAAAAGCTGGTAGCCAAACTTTTCAAGGTCAGCTTGATAGGCGGTGAGAGCTTGTTTGTAGTTCGGATCTGAGTACTGGTTTTTATCAGTATAGTAGTTGCGAACAAAGTTTTGGAGGCTCTCCGGAGACTTGCGAGCCTCGGTAAACTTCTCAAGGACGTGAGTTCTGTTTTTGATTTGTGCGCGTGCGGGGAAAGGGTTGTTGTTCAAATGCTGGTTCAAAAGTTGGTCTTGGTCTTTCGTCAAAGACTCAATCCACATCTCTATCCAACGAAGATATTTCTTACGGGAGTCGTTACGGGCCTGCTCGCTGTTTTGAATCTTCTGTTCATTCTCTACGTTCTTTTTTCGGATGGCCCGTTCAAAATGCTCTAACTGTTCAGCGCTTGCCGAAGAAATAAATTCTACCGCAGTGTCGGTAAACATAGGCAATAGATGCTGAGAAGCCGCGATAGCATCGCGGTAGTATTTTGCAAAACCGGCTTCCGTCAGAGTGCCAGCGCGGACTTCTTTTTCAAGCTGGCGCAAGGTTTTCGCCCAGATCGGGAATTGCTGGCTACGAATTTTCCGTAAATCTTGTTTCAGATCTGATTTAAGCTCTTTGTTCTGCTGCGAGCTTAGATCAAAATAGTCATCTACTTGAGAAGCGATATAGGTATCAGCCCAATTGACTGCAATATCTAGACGAGTACAGCTGATAATTCCAAGAAAACAAAAAAGGCTTAAAAGGAATTTATTCATTCCCTCATCTTAGCGACAGATTGCCGCAGATAAAAGACTTCTATGAGCAAATAGATAATAAAAGTGACTGTAAGACCGATGCCTTTCAACAAAGCCCAATTTGTTGTGCTCCAGTCATAAGCTGCCCACACGGCAAGCCCTGTGTGAATCGCAAAGAAAAAGCCCGTGCGCCAAGTCACTCCGGCGAGTTTCGTCTTTACAACTTCAGGCAACTGATGTCCTTGTTTTTCTGCGAGCACGACGAGTAGTGGTTTTTTAATCAGGTATGATCCCCACATTGCAAATGCAAACAGACCTTCCATGAGTGCAGGCTGTAGCTTAAACCAAATGCCTTCACTCGAAATCAACGAGACACCACCTAGAACCAACAAAAGTCCGTTTCCCACCCAAGTCATCGTTGAAACTTTGCGATGGCGAATCAGTTCGTAAATAATTTCACCGAAGCCAAAAACCATCCCGGCGATAAGACCCGCGACGATTCCGTATTTTTCTTCGATAACTGTAAAGGCGATAACAGGAAGAAGCCCGCCAAAAAAGAAAGACAGGGCGGCGGCTTTGCCATTAGCGGGTTTCAAAATCCACTCCTTGACCTCTGTGAGGCAAAATCACGGTGTCATTTTCCATAATCACTTCGCCAGCGATAATCGTGTGGGTTGGCCAGCCTTGAACTTTCATGCCATCAAACGGAGTCCATCCGCAGCGACTTGCAATCCAACTATTTTCAATCGTGCGCTGCTTTTTCATGTCGACCACTGTGAAATCAGCGTCGTAGCCAACTTCAATGCGGCCTTTATTTTTCACTCCGAAAATACGGCGTGGATTTTCCGTCACCAGTTGCGTGAAGTGCGTCAGTGACAAGCGTCCGTTGTTTACGTGATTGAGCATAATTGGCACCAGCGTTTGTACTCCGGGCATTCCCGAAGGACTTTGCGGGTACGGACGATCTTTTTCTTCGCGTGTGTGTGGCGCATGATCAGAACCAATCACATCCACAGTGCCGTCTAAAAGTGCTTTCCAAATGCGGTCCATATGGCGCTTTTCACGAATCGGTGGATTTTGCTGAGCATAGTTTTTCAAACGATCATAACAATCCGGAGCAAACAGAGTCAGATGCTGAGGCAGAACTTCGACGGTGATATCATCCATTGCAACTTGAGCTTTTTGCTCTTGCAAAAAGTCCATTTCGTCGCCAGTCGAGACATGGAGTACGTGAACCTTGCGACCGGTTTTGCGAGCAAGAGCAATCAAACGTTTTGTAGAAATCAGTGCGGACTCGGCGTCCCTCCATACGGGATGCATATGAACATCCTGAGAGTCCGTGGCGATATGGCGACGCTCGCGCATACGGGCTTCGTCTTCCGAGTGAACGATCACGCGACGATGACCTGATCGCAGAATGGTTTCTAAAGTTTCATCTTTATCGACTAAAAGATTTCCCGTAGAGCTTCCCATAAAAATTTTGACACCAGAGCAGTGGGGGAGAAGTTCTAGTTTTTTTAATTCAGAAGCATTTTCTGCAGCCGCACCCATATAAAAAGCATAGTTGGCATGACAGCGGTTTTGCGCGCGATGAAGTTTGTCCTCAAAGGCCTCTTGAGTCGTCGTTGAAGGCGCCGTGTTTGGCATTTCAAAAATCGTCGTAACACCGCCTAAAACAGCAGAGCGAGTTCCTGTTTCCAAGTCCTCTTTGTGAGTAAGTCCCGGCTCGCGGAAGTGAACTTGAGAATCGATAACTCCCGGAAGCAGATGTAGCCCCTTAAGGTCCAGAATTTTGTTCGCACTTTCTTTGAGATCAGCGCCGATTTTAGCAATGCGTTTGTCTCTGATCGCAACATCGATTCCAGCTTCGATCAGTCCCGGACCTGACGGGTTCGGCACAAGGGTCGTGGCATTCTTAAGAATTAAATCAAATGGAGTTTGTGGCATAAGATCCCCGCTTTGTCCCCACACGCTAGCATGTGAACCCTCCTTTGGTCCAGACCCGGTTTTTATAAGCTTTCTTGACCTTATGAGCAAAGAAACTGAGAATTATTCTAAGCATGGAAAAATTTTTGGCATTTTGGAGTCATCATAACGCGACCATCATAGAAACTTTGGTGGCCTTGATCCTTTTGTCGGCGCTTTACTTGGCGTATCGTACGTTCTTTGGCAACAAAGGCGGCGTAGATACGTTTGACACTTCAGGCGCTGGTGCAGGTGCTAACACCGCACACATCGAAAAAACATTGCAGAAAATCTTGGATCAACAATCCACATTGAAAGCTTCTGGTGCTTCAGCTGGTGGTGATGGTGCTCCAACGGAATTATTGCAAGAGCTTGGAACTTTGAAGGCAGCGCTTGAAGAAAAAGAAAAACAAATCGTAGTTCTTCAAGAAAAAGCCGCTCAGGCAGCCACGGCTGCAAAAGCGGGCACTGGTGGTCCAAGTGCAGAAGCAATTGCAGCAGCAGCTTCTGCCGCAGCGGGCTTGGCTGAAAAAGAACGCGCAGATTACGAAGCGCGTATTAAAGAATTAGAAGCTCGTTTGGCAGAGTATGAAATCATCAGCGAAGACATCGCGGATCTTTCATTCTTTAAAGAAGAAAATGCCCGCTTAACAAAAGAGCTTGAAGAAGCTCGCGCAGGTGGCGGCGGTGGAGCTCCTTCGAGTGCTCCAGCAGCACCAGCAGCTCCGGCGGCGGCGCCAGCTTCTGAACCTGCACCGGCTGCGGCGGCAGCGCCAGCGCCAAATATTCCTGAGCCTTCTGCAGAAGCTGCAAATGCGATTGATGACTCTTTGATGGCAGAATTCGCAAAAGCGGTTGAGGGACAAAAATCTGGCACCTTAGAAGAAGCTCCTAAAACTGACGACAGTAAGCTCCTCGAAGAATTTGAAAACTTCAACAAGAAGAGTTGATATGAAACAAATCCTTTTTAAAGCAGCCGTTTTGGCTTTGATCCCCAGTGCTGCGACTTTCGCAGCCATTCCTGCAGGAAAACCAAATCTTCGCCCGAAGGTGATGGAGATTTTGAATCTTCCACCTGAAAATCGCAGCCAAGCGGTTTTGACGACGACCGAAGATATGTACAAAGAATTTATCAGTGTTGCTTTCGCAGAAGATCAAAGCATGCGCCTTCGCTGGAGAGCTTTGATGTTGGCAGCTGAAGGCCGTCGCGAGAAAGCGACGCCAGATTTGCTGAAAGCAGGAGCTCATAAGCAATGGTTCATGCGTAATGCCGCTTTGGTGGCTTTAGCAGAAGTGAATCAGGGCGAAGCTCAGAAACTTGCAAAGAAGTTACTCAAAGACAAAGCTTTAGTGGTTCGTTCTGCGGCTGTAGATGTTTTGCAAAAAAATCCGCGCCCTGAAGTGCGTGACCTTCTTTGGGAAGAAATGAATCAAAAATACAACTATCGCAATAAAGAGAGCCTTTGGATCCGCGCTCAAATCGTGGATGCGATGGCTCAGACCCCTGCGGATCACGAGTTGAAGATCTTCAATAGACTTTTAAATGATAAAGATACCCGTGTCCAAGCCGCAGCCGTTGGTGGAATGGAAAAGCTCACAGGCGTAAAGTTGGGCGACAACAATTCGACTCGCGAGAAATTGGTGTTGTTGTGGAAAGATTACGCTCGTAAAGAAAAGTTAGCTTTATAATTCGCATGTTCTGGGTGCACTGCCCAGACAACATGCCCTCGAAAGTTTGCGGGGGCCTTGAACTCCGCAAACTCCAAATGATCCCAATGATAATTCAAAGCCATCGAGTACTCTTTTTTCTCTAGCAAGTGAATCTTGCCAGTTGAAGAGTCGATTTCAATCTTGTTCATAGGGTATTGAAATCCCAGGCCAATACATTTCATCGCAGCTTCTTTAATTGTCCAAAAATAGTAAAAGCTCTGTGCGTCCTTCTGAGTAATTTTTTGCAGTTCTTGAGGCGCGCAGATGCGTTTGAAAAGATTTTCGTTAAAAGGACTCACGTGTTGAATATCGATGCCGACGTTGAAGATCCGAGAACAAGCCACGGCAACTGCAGTGTCAGAGTGACTCAGGCTAAAAGAAAGATCGGGATGGTTTCTAAGGACGGGACGACCTGAGGGCAAATGTTCAAGCGCGAGAGATTCAATGGTAGCACCTAAAAACTGCGCCAAACATTGCACTAGAAAGTCTCTGGCTTCTTTGCGGAACGATTGGGGATCGTCTAGATCCATGAGGCTTTTTTGGTAGACTTGAATCATAGTCTGATCTTAGCGGGGTTCCCGAAGATAGCAAGACTTTCATCGCTATTGTAAGTCTCGATTCATCTGCGTAAAATAAGGACTCCATGCAAAAATTAGAGATTCCGAGCATTCAAGAGTTTTTAGAGAAAAGCTGTCGCAAGTTTGGCAACAGAGCGCAGTTTTCTGTGCTCGAATTGGATTCTGCGGGGCGCGCCAATATTAACTCTATTACGGGGTTAGATTTTTTAGCAAAAGTAAACGATCTTAGAAGACGCCAAGCCGTTGCAGGGATTGGCGCTGACTCTCGTGTAGCGATGCTTGGAGAAAGTTCCGTTGATTGGATTGCCAATTTCTTTGCAGCCCTTTCTGTGGGTAGTACGATTTGCTCGATAGATATTAAATGGACTCCCCACGAGATCGACACAGTCTTGTCTCACTACCAGGGAAGCCACTTGATTGTCAGTGATGCATGGTGGGAAAAGGCTTTGCAGTTTATAGCTGTGAAAGATCACCAGGTGAAACTCATTCGCTTATCGGACTTTGCGAAATTTTCAGAAAGCATTTTGGAAGAGATTCCTGCCAGATCTGATAGAATGTCGGATCTAGTTTTGTATACTTCAGGATCAACGGGTTCACCTAAAGGCGTTGTGCTTCCGATATCAGCGGTTTTGTATGAGGCTGGAATTTTAGCTTATTCTTTCGAACCTCCTCCAGAAGAGCTTCGTGTGCTATTTTCGTTGCTGCCCTTAAATCACGTTTATGGTCTTTCTTCGGGGCTTTTCGTGACAATGGAGGGTGGTTACGAACTTTGTCTTTCACAAAGTGTTAATCCTCAACACATTCAGCAGATTTTACGAGAGCGTAAAGTGCGGCGCTTTTTCACCATTCCGTTATTTTTGAATTTGATCAAAAATTCGGTCGAAGCCAAAGTGCAGAATCAGCCGCTGATGAAGCGTTTGATTTTCCGTTTAGCAATGGCCTTGAATCAACGTTTGAAATCTGAACGTATCGCTAAAGTATTTTTTAAACCGATTCGCGAAGCTCTCAGTGATACCTTGGAGTTCTTTGTTTCAGGCGGAGCTCCGTTGGATGTCAAAACAGCCCGCTTTTTTAGTGCGGTCGGTTGGCCGGTTTATAACGGCTATGGCTTGACCGAAACGGGTCCTGTGATTGCCGTCAACACGGCCGATTATCACCGTGACGGGAGCGTCGGAAAACCGCTTGCGGGTGTCGATGTAAAAATTGTTGCGACCGGGGACAACGAAAATCCCAACGTCGGAGAAATCTGGGTTAAAGGACCGAATGTATTTACTGAATATTATCGTGAACCTGTTTTAACTTCCGAAGCAAAAAACGCTCAAGGGTGGTTTAGGACGGGGGACTTGGGAACTTTGGATAGCGATGGCTACTTGAGTATTGTCGGACGTCGCAAGAGTTTGATTGTGCTTTCAAGTGGCAAAAAAGTGCAGCCCGAAGAAGTGGAAGAGATTCTAGAGCAGAATCCGCAACTCAAAGCCTCTTGTCTTACGCTTGTGAAAAAACAAGGGACAGAAATTCTTGTCGCTATCATTGAGCTTCGTGATGAAGTTTGGGATGCTGAGCGCGTGCAAGGGATTACGGCAGATCTAAAAAAACGTTGCGAAGTTTTGGCGCCTTATAAGCGTCCTCAGGAAATTCGTCTTCGTAAGACACCGTTTCAAATGACCAGCAGCCAAAAAGTAAAACGTCATGTGGTTCAGTATGAAATCGACAAGGGACTTCTCTAAATGAAAAGAAATACGAAGCTGATCATTCTTGGGGCCGTTGGTCTGACCTTAGCCTTTTACGTCCAAAAACTTTTGCAAGATGCCGGGGCCTTTCGACAAATTACACCCGTAGCTTACGGCCAATGTCAGAAGGTAGGGAATCTATTAGGTCCCGAAGATTTCGCGCTTTTGCAGAACGGAAAAGTCATTATCAGTGCCGAGCCTCGCGATGGCGGTGAGGGCGATCTGCATGTTTATGATCCGGTTCAGCGTGTAGTCACAAAACTTAAACCCGAGCCAGAATTGGAATTTGATTTTCGTCCTCATGGCATCGATGTTTTTGAAACTGCCGAGCGCACTCTCGTGTATGCCGTCAACCACCGCACCGATTTTGAGACTACTGTAGAGGTTTTTGAATATCGTGGAGATAAGTTACTCTTTTTGAAAACCTTAATTGATCCATTCTTTCAATCTGGCAACGATATAGCCGTGTTGAGTGAAGATCGTTTCTATCTCACCAGTGACTTTGGGACTCCTCGCAAGCCTGTTCAGAAGGTGACTCAATATCTTCGCCATGCGACGGGTTATGTGTCGTTTTTTGATGGCAAGAAAGCTGATTTAGTTATTCCTAGTGTTTTTTATGCTAACGGCCTTACGCTGAATACGGCAAAAACAACTCTGTTTGTGGCTGGTATGCTTGAGAAGACAGTCCGTGTTTACGATATCAGCTCTGGAAAACCCCAATACGTTAAAACCCTTCATGTCGACGGGGGACCTGATAATATTCGCTGGGCTCACGAGAAGCTTTTTGTAGCGGCACACCCGAAACTCTTAACGCTGAAACAAGAAAGCGAAGATCGCGCGATCAAAGCGCCGTCGCAGATTATCGAATACTCTGATCTCAATGCGAAAGAATCAAAAAGTATCATTCTGTATGCGAATCAAGGGGATGAGATATCCAGTGCGAGTATTGCGATGCCGTTAGAAGAAAATCGTCTGCTCATCGGCAGTGTCTTTGACAATCAAATTTTAGATTGCAAAAAATAACTCAAAATTCTGTTTGTCTGTGATCATTTAGCGCATCATGTGCGCTAGTGGATCATTGGCAGCGCTTTTTTTAGGTCGATATTCTTCTGCTCAAGAAATCCTTCGATGTCGGCAACAAAGCTCTTATAAGTATTGTGGTTGAAGGATTTAGGAGCTGGGACGCCATTATAGACTTCAGGTTTTGCCAAGAATCTTAAGGCAGAATTGAGTTGGAAAATTCTCAACCCGGTCTGTACGTCAAATTGGTATTTGGTTTTTAGATCCTCTGCCAATTTATAAATAAAACGATCACGAATCGGCACCACTGATGCCGTGGCTAATTCGTGAATGGCCACTTCGCAGGATTTTGGATTATTAGTTTGCACGCAAGCTTTGCCAGCCACCGAAGATCTTGATTTAGAAACTTGGGATTGGCTTTGGGGGATCCAAACTTGGATATCAGTTGCCAATTGCTTCATAGTTTTATGAAACAAAATAAAGGCTTCCTGACCAGTGAGATCATCGCGGTATTCAGAGGCCCGAGCACCCTGAACGGATAATAAAAGGACTAACATCAAGAGTGATTTCATAGAGGTGTTCAAAATCATCTAGGCTTCCGTCTCTACGATCCATGTATCTGGATCGTCAAAAAGCTGTTCGAGCAAACCTTTCGAGAACAAGTAGTCTTCCTTAAAGAGCTCATGCAGTGTTAATGCATTTTTTGTCAGCTCTTGATAAGAATACGTGCGGCTTAGGTACTCTTCCTTAGGCATTCTAGGTTTTACAGGCTTTGCCACCTTCTGACCGTACAAGAGGGTGTCGTAGCTATTGCTGTTGAATACTAGTGATTCCAAAGCTGTGTACGGAGAATTTGTACCAAGGTTGCTAGAAGAGAGTGGTTGGCGCTGATTGAAAAGATCGACAATCAGTTGCGCATCTCCGATGTTGGTATTTTCGCGGCACCATTGCCAGTACGGCGTATCCAGTTGCTTATTGTATTTGTAGTGAATACCGAGGAACCAACGGAAGGTATCCCAAGTAACAGCGATTTCTTGATTGAGCGCCGCAATGGAAGCGCGATCTTGATGATTGTTTGGCATTAAACGACACAAAGTCATAATGCTGTGGACGGCCGTTTGAATAGCAGTCGACTCTAAAGGCTCGACGAAACCGTAAGCATTGCCAAGACCAAATACGTTTTTATTCCAAGCTTGTTTGTGACGGCCCGAACGGAATTCCACCATTTTGTATTTTTCAATAGGGCCAAATTTCGCACGGACTTCTTTTAGTGCCGTTTCTTCGTCGCAGTAAAGCGTCGAATGAACATATCCGTGATGGTTTTCTTTACGCATCGGAATTGTCCAGCACCAGCCATTGTTCATTGTTGTACAACGAGTGAAAGGTCCAATCACATCGTTGTTAGGAGTATCAAATGTCAGTGCGCGATTGTTGATCAAAGTAGAGTTAAACGGCACAAACTCGGTTTTAAGCGCTTGCTCTAGAACGCGTGAACGGAAGCCTGAACAATCGATATAAAGATCAAAAGAAAGCTTTTGACCGTTGTCTGTTTCAAGAGACGAAACGAATTCATTTTCGTCCTGATTTACCTTCACAACTTCCGCGTCAATGATTGGGATCTGACGTTGTTTCAGAGTCTTATTCAAAAAACGGATCAGATTCTTATTATCAATATGGTAAGAAAACGGAATACTTTGCAGCAATGAAATGAGCGAACCATCTTTGTTACGCAAAACTGGAATTTTGTTGTGGTCCATCAGTACAGATGACCAGTTGGCGTTATTGATTGAGTCTTCGTAGTAGTAGGACTCCTGATGATGGCCCGCAAAGAAATTAAAATTAAAATGGTAGTCCCCAGGGCAGCCCCAATCGAACTTAATTCCAAGCTTTAGCGTTGGTTCGACCTCACGGAAGAAAGTCGTTGGGTCAATTCCCAGCGTGCGATGCAAAAACGGTACGATCTCTGTCGTCGTAGATTCGCCGACTCCAATGACCGGAATTTTGCTGGATTCGATAACAGAAGTTTTGATGTGAGGATGGAGCTTAGTCAGCGCCAACGCAGCTAAATAGCCTGCTGTTCCGCCACCCAAGATGCCGATGGTTTTGATTTCCGTCGTCGGGAACTTTGAAAATTCAGTGTAACTTAGATCAAACGCATTTTCGATATGGTCAGTAATGGAAGCCATCGGAATCCCTCGTAATTTGAGGTCCCATAAAAGCATTTTTTCAGCTCTTTTTCAAACGGGCATTGAGCAGAGCTTGCGCTTTGGAAAATTCTCCTACGGACATTATTTGTGGGAGGCATGATAGGGCTAATTACTATGTATTTTTAACACGAAGCGCATTCTAGGCGACGTATAGTGGGCCAAGAATGGCTTTGATGGTTTTCTTAAGTTCGTCCATGAGTTCTAAGACGGTATCATCTGTCAGGTATTCAAACTGAAAATCAAATTCGCAGTGATAGTAGTGCTCAAAGTCTGTGATATTGAGCATCAGCGGATACTCGCTGGCGGCAATAGGAAACGGATAGATGATCAAGCTTGCCTGATCAAACTTTGGCAGGTCCGAAGTGGGCTCGAGGTTAAAATAAACGTCAAAAACAGAAGAGATCTCTTTACGAAGCTCCTCGTAGGGATAGTTCATGTTTTGATAGGCTTGGATCAACTGACTTTTAACGACGCCATAGAAGACGGCAGGCTCTGGTGTATTGCCTTTGATTCTGACGGGCAGGACATTGGCACAATTACCATACATCTTGTCAGATCCTTGGTGGTCACGGTTTGCAGCCGGAACCCCAATGACTATTTCTTCTTTGGCAAACTTTTGCATCAGGGTTTTTGTAAAAGCACCTAGCAAAAACATAAATGGCGTCAGCTTATTGGCCTGACAGTATTTTTTAAGCCCCTTGTAAAGTCTAATATCCAAGTCAAAGACGATGCGCTGACCTTTGTAAGTTTTTAGGTCCGCCACGTCTTGTTTTTCAAAGCTAGGAAGTTTTACCGGGGTCGTGAACTGCTGATGCCAGTACTGACGGCCTTCGGCCTGACGCTCTGGTTGCGACCACTCCTGTCGGGATTTCAAGAACTTGTCATAAGGAAGAGTTTCTCGGAGTTGGGGATCTTCGTTTTTAAGAAACGCATTGTAGACCGTCGCTAAGTCTTCAAAGAATAGCGTCATCGTCCAACCATCAAATGCCAAATGGTGGCAGACAATAGCCATGACATGAGTTTCCTCAACGGCGTCATAAACATGAACGCGCATGGGAACTTCAGATTTCAACTGAAATTGAATCTGAGAGAGTTTGTACAAGTGATCATCCAGGGCTTTCCACGGACGTTTTTCCTCGCGCAGGCTGGTAAACTGAAATGGAACTTTGGCATTGGCATTTTCAAACCATTGGCTATTGCTACTCACATCAGCACGCCATCTGAAAAGGTCGCGGCGCGCGGCCAGATACTGAAGCGCCTTTTCAAGTTTTTCTAGATCTAAATGACCTTTTACTTTCGCACTGACGCAGATATTGGAAGCTGAAGAGCCGAACTCAGACACTCGTGTAAGATTCGAAAAGCGCTCTTGGTGCGAAATAAAAGACTGGTTTTGGCTTGGGAAGAAGCCCGTTTTTATTAGTTCTTTCGTAATGTCTTCAATGGTTTTCTTAAAGCGCGTGATGTCTTCATCGGTATGCGCGGTCGACATGAAGAGATTGCGGCCTTCCCAGATATAGAAACCTTGCTCATTCAGCATGGCAAACATCAGATCCAAATTCAAATTAGCCTTGAACCTGAAAAGTGAGCCAAAGTTATTTAAACGAATCTCAAGGCCTACACCTTCAAAGAATTTATTCATGTCAGCGCAAAGCTTCGCGGTTCTTTCATTTAATTCCGGAATAAGTTTAGAGCCTTCAGTTTTTAGCTTCTTTAAAACCGCAAGTGACGCCGCCATTGCGAGCGGGTGTTTACAGAAAGTGCCGGCAAAGAACGTCATATCATTGCCAGGGTAGGACTCATCACCGAACTTCCAGTAACCTCCGTCGATAAAGTCCATGTATTTAGAAGCTCCAGCGACGGCACCAATGGGAAGACCGCCACCCAAAACTTTTCCGTAAGAAGCAAGATCCGCTTTGACGCCAAAGTGCGCTTGAGCTCCGCCGTTGTGAATGCGGAAACCTGTGATGACCTCATCCCAAATAAAAGCAATGCCTTTATCGGCCGTGATTTTACGAAGTGCATGCAAGAAGTCGCGCGGTTGATTCTCTGGGAAGCGACTTTGTACCGGCTCTACTAAAACTGCTGCCAGTTCTTCGCCAAGTTCTTGAATAACTTTAAGGGACTCGCTATGGCCATATTCTAGAACGACGATGTCATCTACGAATTTTTCTGTGATACCTGCAGCGACAGGAATAGATTTTAAGTCTCTAGTTCCGCGAGCCAAAACCCCATCAAAGTGACCATGGTAAGAGCCGTCAAAAATCACGATCTTTCTTCTTTTTGTCGCGGCACGCGCCAAACGAATAGCTGTCATAACAGCTTCAGTCCCGGAATTCACAAAAGCCACGCGCTCTTGTCCGGTGAGCTCACTTATAAGAGCTGAAACTTCACCGGCTAGTGAGGATTGAGGACCCACGGCCATGCCTTTACGGATTTGTTCTAACAAAACTGTTTCAATGAAATCCGGAGAGTGACCAAAGAGGTTTACGCCAAAACCCATGGTGAAGTCGACGTACTTATTTCCATCGATGTCAGTAAATTGACTGCCCTTCGCTTGTTCGAAGTGAATTGGATAGATCATCTCCTTAGTGTTGGGACGGAAACCGGCACTGACGCGATTATCAGCGAGTGTCTGTCGGTACTTTTGAACATGATCTTTGGTTTTCTTGGTTTTTTTATTGAACTTCTCGATGAAATTTTTAAGGAGAAGTTCTTTTTCACGAGTTTCTTCTTTGCTCTTCTCTTTCGTCGCTGCGTTTTTGAAATTTCCTAAAACACCGCGTTGCTCTTTTCCAAGACTGCTAAAAGCTCGTTCGGACTTATTTTGTACTTTTGTCGCAGAAGGAGTATCTATTGTCGGCATTGCAGATGGAGCAACACCTTGCCCCTGAAGAAGAGCTAATTGCTGATTCATGATTTGCATCTGTTGTTGGATCACCTGCAAAACATCATTTGGAACCGTGGCACCTGTCATAGACGGAAATTGAAGGGTAGGGCTTACTGTAGCTGGGGTTGCGGATTCTTGTGGCAATTCTGCGTGAACGTAATCTGCAATTTTCATCAAAGAGTTTAAATCTTTGAAAACATCTGCAACAGGGACATTGACGTGATAAACGTCTTTGACCATTTGTAAGGCATTCATCAACACCAACGAGTCAGCGCCAATGTCCACCAGATTTTCACTGACAGGGACCTCATCCGCGGGGATACGCATAACCGAAGCTACGATTTCTACCAGTTTTGATAGAATCTCTTCGCGGCGATGAGAAGTTGTTGGAGCAGCCACAGGAACCTCCTGTTTTTGAACAGTGCCTAACCAGTAAGATTTTTTTGCAAAGCGGGATTTAGGTAAATCATAAACTCGCTGTGAAGACTTAGCGTGGGCCCAGCCTTCGCCAAGAAGCTTCAGTAGAGCGGGCAAATAAACATCCAAGTTCTCAGAGTTCTTTTCAAAGAAATGAACCCATTGAGTTTTTGGATGAGACGAGAACCTTTGCGCCATAGGATTTAGAGTCGGTTGAGGTCCCAACTCGACAAATACCTGAGTTTTGTATTCTTCCAGACTACGAACCGCTTTCAGGAACTGCGTAGGATTTCGTAGCTGCTGAACCCAGTAGTCAGCGTTTAGAACCTGCTCAGGTTCAAGCAAGCTGCCTGTCATAGACGAAACAAGCGGAGTTGTTGGCGCTCGGTAAGTAAAGTTTCGAATAGAACTATGAAATCTTTCAAGAACTGGATCCATCAACCAAGAGTGAAAAGCTTGTTGTACGATCATACGTCGGTGACGGGTTTTATTCTCGGTCAGATGTTTTTCAATGGCGTCGATGTTCGGTTGATCGGCCGAGAGCACCTGAAGCTCTGGGCCATTGAACGCAGCCACATCGTACTTAAGATTACTCGGGATAAGCTCTTTAAGTTTTTCTTCGGCTGCAAAAACGGCAATCATGCCACCTGGATTAGTTTTTCTCATCAGTCGCCCACGATAGGCGACTAGCGAAATACCCTCATCTTCACTCATAACGCCACTAAAGACAGCCGCGATGATTTCACCCAAGCTATGACCAAAAAGGACGTCATAGTGAAGCTGGTATTTCTGTGTCAGTGTTTGGGCCAACGCAAGTTGGAAAACAAACAGAAGAATCTGTCCATAATCCGTCTGCGCGAGGTCTGATGCGTGGTTTTTGTTTTTCCAAACAGAATAAAGATTGAGAGGGAAGTACATCTGTGCACGCAAAAGAAGGCCGTCGACATGTTTTCTGAAGTGAGGATCGTTAGTATAGAGTGGCTCATACATGCCGGTATATTGAGAGCCTTGCCCCGTAAAAAAGAGCGTAATTTTCGGTGGCGTCGAGTGGCGACGTTGGACACGCACCCAGCGCTTAGAAGTGCCACCGGATTTGAGTTCAGTTAATAGCTTTCCAGCGTCTTCCTCACGGTGAATATAGGCAAGAATGCGTTCTGGATTTTCTAGGCGCTGGCTAAGACTTGCAAGACCCTGCTGAGCAAGATCTCGTGGATCCAAAAAGCTTGAAGTGCTGAGCACTTCGCGGAATCCCGCTTCTGCTTCTTGCATGGTGTTGCTTGAAAATCCCATAAGTACAGGGAAGACATTTAAATTCGTAGCAATATTCGTAGGACTATCTACCGGTGTCGGAGCTTCCTCTAAAATCGCGTGAGAGTTAGTGCCACCAAAACCAAAAGAGCTGACGCTGGCCCGAAGAGGCCCGGCACTGATTGGCCAGTCCCCTAAAACCGTCGGAATGTGCAGGCGCGAAATTTTTCCCATCAGTTGTGGGTTTAAATTCTGACGACTATCTTCAAGGTGTAAGTGTGGAAATATTTTTTTATAGTACAGACTCAGCGAAACCTTAATAAGACCGGCAATACCGGCCGCAGATTCTAAGTGACCAATATTGGTTTTTACGGAGCCTACATAAAGAGGTTCATTTTCAGAGCGCGCGTGGTGGACTCTTTGAAGTGCCAACATCTCAACGGGATCTCCGAGTGAGGTCGCTGTCCCGTGTGCTTCGTGATAGTGAATTTGCTCCGGAAGCAGTTGGGCTTTATTCAAGGCTTCTTGGATCACGGCTTCTTGTGCAGAACCATTAGGTGCCGTCAGCCCACTGGATTTACCGTCTTGGTTGACGGCTGTAGATTTGATCACGGAATAAATACGGTCCTTTGCAGCTAGCGCCGCAGAGACACGTTTTAATACGACGACGCCAACGCCTTCGCCACGAACATAGCCATTGGCATCTTTCGAAAAAGTTTTGCAGCGGCCTTGAGGAGATAACATTGTCGCTTGCGCAAATGCTTCGCTGACGTCTGGCAATAAAACCAAATTAACGCCGGCGACAATCGCAATATCGACGTCCCCATGCGAGAGAGACTTAAATGCTAAATCTGCCGCAACCAGAGAAGAGGAGCACGCAGTATCGACGGCGACACTAGGACCTTTAAAATCAAAAAAGTAAGAGACACGATTTGCAGCGATCGAATGGGCATTGCCGGTGGCTGCAAAGATGTCTGCGCTTTTGGTATTCTTTAAAAGAAACGAATAGTCGGAGGCGCTGATGCCAACAAAAACACCGACGCGGGCTCCGCGTAGTTCGCGGGGAGTGTAGCCAGCATCTTCCAGAGCATACCAAGTATGTTCTAAAAGAAGTCTTTGTTGAGGATCCATACTGAGCGCTTCGCTATCAGAAATACCAAAAACATCTGCAGGGAATTTTTCAAATCCGTCTATGGCGCCTAAAAACTTAGTGGCCCCTTGAGCCCGAGCGCCCCAGCGTTGGACCCCAGCTTCGCTAATCGCGTCCTCTCCACGGGAAAGGAGTTCGAAAAACTCTTGAAGGCTTGCGGCCTTCGGAAAGTGACAGCTCATACCGACAACGGCCAAAGGCTCTGAAGACTTTTCGGAGTGAACTGCACTCGATGTTTTTAGTGTGTTCACGGAAGTGTTACTTAGAAACTTTGCGAGTGATAATATATTTGGATGATCAAACATCATCGCCACATCGATATCTTTACCAATGCGTTTTCCGACGCGGTCGATGATGTTAGCCGCCTGCAAAGACTCAATCCCCATTTCAGCAAAACCCTTTTCAAGAAATACATCCTCTCTGGCAAGACCTGCCACAGAGGATATTTCTTCAATAAGGATGTCAGAGATTTGACTCTGGCTGAGTGGTTTCATGGTTCCGTTCAGAACTATTTTTTATTGTTGATTTGTTGTGCGATGTGGATCACCTGATCGCCGAAGTCGTACCACATATCCAACCACTGAGAAACTTTGTCACGAATGTCTTCAAAGTCTTTCTCTTGGACAGCTTGGCGGAAAATGTACCACGAGTCTTCAGAGTGATCGTCGTCGACGAAATGACCATGGTCATCTTCAACGTGAATTTTGTGGTAACCTTTAGAAACGTCGATGTCCGTAGAAAGACTTACGCTCTTTGCCCAAGGGCCCGCAAACAACGAGAACACGGTTTCAGCAACCGCTAAAACACATGTCAATGTTAGGTGGTCACCATAGTTGTCTGTGAAGCTTGCGCGTGCTGCTTTTGCAGCCGTCGATGCTTTGTAATTCAAAACATCGGCGCTCTTGCCACCAAGTTGCTCGATAGTTTCGCTAAATTGAAGATAGTGAGCTTGGAATGGATTGCCACAGTAGTCATCATCATCGGCGTTGTTGGATTTTGGTTTGAAACCCAATTCGTCCAAAAGATTGAGCTGCAACAAGAAGCGGGAAGAAACTTTCCCCATAGGGCCCAAGCGTTTTTCCAAAGACGACGAAGTGATCATTGCCTGAATCAGAGAGTCCGTAAAAATTTCTGCAAAAGCGTACGAGAATTCAAAGTGAATGACTTTACTGATTTCTTTATTCAGTTTCTCAGTATTCAAAAGGCCGATGACTGGATGACGGCAGAGCTTGTGTTTGTTGATCATCTTTTGCAACTCTTGGGTGAAGGCGACATTGCGTTGCCATTCTTCCTTAGTTAGCGTTGCTTCGATAGCTGCGCGTCCGACCTGACGAGGATGGTCTAGGTCTTTGGTTTCAAGTTGTTTCATCAAGGTTAAAATGGATAAATCCAATGGCTTCATGGGCTCTCCTTTTGGGTTCACTCTGGACTATCGGAGTGAAAAAAGGGAACTTAAGTCGAGTTCATGAGGTCTAGTTTTCGAGAGTCGCTAGGTTGCTTACGGCCTTCTCAAAGTGAGAAAACAGGTAAAAATGATGTCCCGTAAACATCAATGGTTTGTTCCGGGTGTCGACGAGAGTGCTCCATTTTTCAAGATCTTGCTCGGTCACCTGCGGATCTGAATCGCCGCCGAGAATCAAGCTCGGTACTGCGAGCTTTTCGTGGCTATGCGTGTTCTTGAAGCTTGCCATGATGGTGAAGTCTTCTCGGAGAGCTTTCAGAGTAAACTTCAGAATCGTGGGTTCTCTTTTAACAACTTCGGGAAGAGCTTCGAACTTTTCAATTTCAAGAACTAAAGCTTCGTCAGAAAGTGTCGCCATCGTTGCATAACCCTGACTGCGATCCACAATCGGCGCCTTTAGTGCCGACAGTCCCAGAGCTTTAAGTTGAGCGGCAGGGTTGTTCACAAGCTCCCAGGCTAGTGTGTAAGCTACAAGAGCACCGAAGCTATGTCCCAGCAGAAATGTCGGTTTAGTATCGAGTTGCAAGATTTGGGCGGCTAGGGCCTTGGTCAAGTCCTGCATATTAGTAAATGCGTCTTCATTGGAACGAAAAAAACGTCCCGGCAAGTCCATGCAATAAATTTCGTACTTAGAAATAAGCGGTTTCAGAGAGGGAAAGTACTGCGCCCCATTGCCGCCAGCATGGTGAAAGAAGATCAGTCTTTGTTGTCCCGAAGAGTTGGGAACTTTTCTAAGCACTGGGGTCATAATTTATCGTTTGATATATCCAAAATTATTTCTCACACTATAACCACTATGACACATTTTGGACAGATCAATATCGCTTTTGGTTGGATGACGATTATCTTGGGGATTATTTCCGGGTCTATTATAGGCATGTGGTCTTTCGCGGGCCCCTTTAAAACTCCTCCAGGACACACAAACTATACGGATTTGCCGCGCAGAATGACCCGACTGGCTCATATCGCCATGTTTGCTCTGCCAATGATTTCGATTTTGTACGGGCAGCACATTGATTTGATCCCGGTATCAGACACCATGAAGATGGTGGGATCTTATTGCTGGCTGGTTTGTATGTGGGGAGTCCCAAGCTTTCTAATTTTAGGAGCTATCTATCTGCCTTTTAAATATCTTGAAGTGATCCCCGTCAGTTGCGGAACTGTGGCTTTGGGCATTATTTCCTATGGGTATTATTTGCTCTATATGGGGGCTTAGGCTCCTTAGTCTGGACAAGAACTGCCATCGCTGTTAGAGGGTTCTCTCAAACCGGGGGGACCTTTGAAAAGCTTGCTAATTCTAATCTCACTTTTTGCTTCGATTTCTTTTGCTAAACAATTAGCTCCACTTTCCCCAAAACTTCAGCCTCTTTTTGAAAATCTAAAAACCGTTCCCGTAAATTACAAGCCTGAGGGTGCTGTGTGCGAGCAAGTGGCTCGTCTGCAGGCATTCGACGAGTTCCCAGAGGATCGTTTTGCAATCACTACGGGTGTTAAATACGATGCTGGAGAAAACACGATAGGTGAGCTTGATTTGATCGTGGTTGATAAAGCCACACGTCACGTAGAGCTTGTGGCTGAAGTAAAATGCTGGAGAGATTACGGCAGCGCCATGGACAAAGCCAAAGTTCAGCGTGATCGCTTTATGTGGACGTTGACGCAATTTCCGGAAAAGATTCATTTTGAATCTGAGGACCCTGAATTTCAATTCACAGAGGCCAATTTCCACGGTCTAACGACGTTCCGCTTTATTTCCCAGGTGGGTGGGGTGCGTAAGGGCTTTAATCAGGAAATCCCATACACTCTTTCAGAGATGAGTGAATTGCGCGAACACCTCGTCCGTTGTCAGAAAAAAGGCGAATGTCCTTTACGTTAAGCCTGAGTTCTTGATTAAATAGAATCTATCACAAGGAAGGTGAGTGATGGATTCTACGCCACAAAATTTCTGGCGCAAATGCAGTACCTGCAAAAAACCCATCGGTCTTGGAGCCAACTACTACATCTGCAGCGTCTCTACTTGCAATGGCCAACGCACGGGTTATGTTTTCTGTACAGTGATGTGTTTCGAGAGCCACGTACCAGGGGCTCGTCATAAAAACGCCGGTGCTATCGAAAAAACCGCACCAAAAACTCCGCATGTAGGTACTTAAGGTTCTGTTTCTTGAATATTTCGCATGTGATCGGCGAGCTTTAATAGCGAATGCAATAACTCGGATCTGAGGGGCTCGGCGATCTTCACGTCATCAAAAGCCTGCACCATACAAAGCACCCACTGGTCTCTCTCTGTTTTGCCAATTTTAAAAGGCAAGTGGCGAGCGCGCAGGCGGGGATGGCCATACTTTTCCATAAACAAATTGGGGCCCCCAAGCCATCCAGACAAGAACATAAAGAGTTTTTCTTCAGCATCTTTCAAGCTTTCAGCGTGAATGGATCTGAGTTCTTTGTACTGTTCAAATGTGTCCATCACTTCGTAAAAGCGATGCACGATTTTTCTGAGAACTTCTTCCCCACCGATGAGGTCATAAGCTTTAGCTTCATCCATGGGGGATTTATCGCACTCTTTTTACCTTTTTGGAAGGCTTTTGATATCAACATCGTCTTCAATTTTTTTCTGAAGAGGACTGCCAAAGGCATTCCTAAGAGACAACCAAAAGGCTTCCCATTTATTGATTTCTGGCGACGTCAAGGCGCCTTGAAATTCAATGCGTGTCGCGGTGTCCTTGCTTGGATTTCTCAGTATCAGGTTGCCAAACCCAAGTAGGAATTCGGCAATAGCGTGTTTAGTAGAAATAAAGGACTCGTTATTGGCAATCATTTTAACGTTTTCAAAAAAGGGCTTGGCATAACCCACTACAAGCCCTTTGTTGGTTGCAACTTCCGAAAACAGACTGAAGGTTCCTGTAGCAAAAGTAAAAGGCCCATAGACCAAAAAGAAATTGTTCATTTTCTTTAAGTTAAAATCCTTCATTTGCGCGTCGATATTAAACGCAAGGGGATCCTTGAGGATATTAAACTGAGCTTTGAGCGAGAACGGAGCATCGGCTTGTAAGCGGCCCTTTATAGTCGCTGTGCTTGGTAGAAGGACATCTTTTTGATCGGTGTTACGTAAATTTGCAGCGTCCACTTGAATGCGGTCGACATAGATATCAACGGGCACTTTATAGTCACGATTTAAAAAATGCACTTCGCTATTGGTGATTTTGAGCGATTCAATCTCTATCGGTAATAGTTTCTTCAAAATCGCATTCCAGTTTTTCTCGTCGGTTCCGAATTGTTTTTTGTTATTAGATTCACTGTCAATAAAGGTGAGTCTGAGTCGATCAATCTTTAGATCTCCTAGCAGTTTTCGCCGCCAGAGGGCCCGCCACGCTAAAGACAAATCGATTCTTTTTGCATCTACGAGTGGCGTTTCTCGATCCGAGTTGCGCTTCCATAGCTTTAGTCCCAGGATTTCGTAAGCCCCTCTGTACAGATGCAAATCAAAATCTGCGATCGCGCCCTGATAAGATACGATCTTGTTTCCCAAGTACCAATTGATCGCGTGTTTGATTCCTATTGGTAGAAAAATGCGCACAACAATCAGCAGGACGATCAATGCGATAACGATCTTGTGAGTTCTTTTAAGTGAGGAGAGTATTCTTTCCATTGAAAAATACCTTCTCTACTCGATAGGCAATTTCAGCGCTTAAAAAAATGATGAGGGACGAGTAGTAAACCCACATCAACAGCACGATCATTGACCCGGCAGCACCATACGCCGAGGCTAGAGCACTCTGACCCAAGTAAAGTCCAATCGCTGTTTTCCCCAGTGAAAAAAGAATTGCGGTTATCAAGCCCGCACTTAAAGTAGTCTTTCGCGAGAGCTTCTTCTGCGGCAGAAAGTAGTAGATTGAACTAAATAGAATAGAGAAAATTAAAATCGATAAAAAAAAGTTAATCACCTGCCCAATCACAAGAATGACTCCTTGAAACAGAATTGTGAGAAAGGATGAAATGACCAAAGACACGATAGAGATAAAAACGAAAGTAAGCACCATCCCCATGCTGAAGATTTTGTGTTTTATGTAGCCCACCGAACTCATCAAAAAACTCATCGAGTCTGCTTGTTTCTGCATATCGATATTGATGTCGAAAATCTTATTCAGCGAAGTACGGAGTTGTCCAAAGATGGCTCCTGCTGAAATAAGAAGTGTAAGGACCCCTACGATACCTGACCATCCGCGGATTTCTGCGCGTTTTTCAGCGCTTTGTGCGATGTATTTAATAGTTTCGGAGGCTGTCGAGCCGACAAGGTCTTGGACTTGAATAACGAGCTGGTCCTTAAAGTTCTCTCCAAGAAAACCCACAAAAGTAATGGCAAGAATAAGAAGGGGAGCCAGGGACAAAGCCGTGTAGTAAGCGAGGGCAGCTGACATATCAAAAATATCGTCTCGGCTTAATTTGTCAAAAAAGTCAGAACTAAAAAGCTGTTTAAGTTTCATACCAACAGGATAGAGTTCTCATTTCTAGAGAATGTCCCGTTGACTAGAATGTCGTTAAAAGTTCCACCCTTGGTAGAAAAATTCAAGAATGGAGTTTGTGGACGATCACTTTTCCATGCTGCGATTTAATTTTTTGCAGCTCGCTTTGCAGGATCGACATGCGGTCATAGGTGTCAATCGATAGACCCTTCCATGGAAGAGCATCCATTGTCGGATTTTCTGGAATTTCTGATTGAATTTTACCTTGGCGTAAAATCATGTGGCGAGGACTTGGACTTGCTACCAATTGAAATTCAATATCAGAGTTTAACAGACGGGTCAAAAGACGTACACGCGCATAAGCTCGGCCCGCTCGCAAAAAATGCCGCTCAAACTTGTCAGCGATATCTTCAGGCGTCAGCTCTACTTCCTCGTCTTCTATTTCCTGTTCAATCTCTTCCTCGGCGACGTCATCCTCAAGAGCTTCGTCTTCCTCTTCATGACGGTGCCACCAAAGGCCGACAGCCAAGATAGAGCGCATGGAAGTAAAATCGTAAGTGTCAAAACCATGGCGTTCACAGAAAATTTGGAATCCTGACTTTAAAAGTTCTGGGTCTATCTCTTCATAGAACATCAACGGGTTAAACTCACCAGCTTGCAAAGAGTCCGTCAGTTTTAGCATCGAATCCAATGTCATCGTGTTCGGAAAAGGACCAACATTATGCTCTTCATCTTGCTGGGAGCTTTCGGATGTAAAGTCATGATTGTAGAAGACCATGCTGCGGTTGCCGGTCTTCAAACTGATATTGTAGCGTGGATTGAGTTTTTTAATCTCGTCGGTCTCAAGTAGGGCCGCTTCTAAGGGGCTTCCGCACGGAGTGACCAGCAAGTCCCAAGTTTGCGTCAGCATCTCCAGCTTTCGTGGGTCGCGATTTTTTTGCCCGCGGAAATAGCTGTTCACTCGGCTGTGTAGGGATGTGGCTTTACCGACATAAAGGACTTCACCCCAACGACTGATCATACGATAGATGCCCGGCTGATCCGGAAGGCTCAGACGTTTTTCTTTTGGCAAAGGGTATTCATACTTTGTCCGGGATTTTTTCGGAGTGGCTTCAAGCCAGTTGCGAAGTTCCTCAAGCGTCGTGATGTTTTGTTCTTTCTCGAGTGCAGAAAGAAGTCCCTGCCATATTACGCGCGTCGCTTCAAGATGACTCGAGGCCCGTTTTAATTCGCCAGCGTTATAGCCAAAGTACCCAGCCAGACCTTTGACACCACGTGAAGGCAGGTTTGGCATTAAACGTTTTGCGATTTCGTGAGTACAAAGAATCTCGAACGGAAGATCTTCATGAAAAGCGTGCATTAAAAATGGTTTTTCAAATTGGGCATAGTGAATAACGGCAAGAGGTTTTTGCGAACCCGTGCCTAAGGGCTGAATGAAGTCGCGGAGTTTTTGCAAGACTTCCGCTAACGGCAGAGCACTGCTCATGTCCTCATTGCTGATCCCTGTAATTGCTTGAATGCGATAGGGGACGCTTGCGCCCTCTGGTTGAGCCACCAAGGCGCTTTCGATTTTCTGTATATCGCCCCAAGCGGCTTCTAAAATATTACTATTATCGGGTTTCGCCCCGGTGGTTTGCAGATCCAAGAAAAAGACAGAAAGATCTAAAAGCTTCATAGATCGTTGTCCCTTTCTTGTCTAGATTCCCAAAACTGCGCGATGTCTGCAAGAATGCTTTGTGAAACCAGTTCTTGCGGGCTTTCTTGGAACCATCCTTCAGGCATTGTTTGCGAGTAGCTATTTTGCAAGAAGCGCGGATCCATCAAAACAATCACGCCTTGATCTTTTTCAGAGCGAATCACACGTCCCGCGGATTGAATGGCTTTGGCCATCGCCGGATACACGTATGCATAGTCAAAGGCCTTGTCTTTGCCATAGGTATTTTCGTAGTAAACTCGAATTTGCTCGCGCTCAAAATCAAATGTCGGAAGTGCGGGGCCTACGACAAACGCGCCAATAAGCATATCACCGGCGTAATCAACACCTTCCGAGAACACTCCGCCTTGAACGCCCAATAGTAAAGTCGGTTTTTCACCACTGCGAAGTTCTTCCAAATAACCTTTAACCAAAGAAGGTTTCATTTCGCGGCCTTGTTGCAGAATTTGGTATTCTGGTAAGTCCAGCAGAGTGCGCGTTTTAAATAAAAAATCAAAGCTTGGGAAAAGAACGATATAATTCCCAGGCCGTAGACGGACTACCCGTTGAATGACATCTGCAATTCGCGGCGCACTCATTTCGCGATCATTCAATTTCGTAGAAATTTGCGGAATGATCATGATCTTGCGATTTTCAGTTGGGAACGGAGAGCGGAACTCGAAAGTTTTTGTTTTCTCGCCCAAAAGTCCCATGAGAGTTTGATAGTATTCAAAAGGCTTTAATGTTGCAGAGAAGGCCACGACATTTTGGAACTCTTTATAAGTTTTCTTTAAATGCTCAGAGGCATCACAACATGTAACCTTGAGCATTTCACCTTGGTAGTTTTTTTGATATGTCTGGAAAAAGGCAGGACCCGAAAACTCAAGAGCTGCCATAAAATCTGTCCAGGTGTTGTTTAATTTTAAAATCGGATCTTGTGGTTGAACCTCAGCATCGGACTCGAGATATTTTAAAGTAAAATCACGAATGCGTTTTTCCAGATCCACAAAGGGATCTGGATCAATAGTGATACGGCGCGGGCCACCGACACTATAGGACTGAATCAACTCGATTGCTTCGCGAAGAATCGACAAACCACTTTTTGCAAAGCGTGCATCGCTCGAGTTGAGTGAAGCCTCGAGGGCTTGGAGTTGCTCCACCGTTAAGGACGGAGAGAAATAGTCCTGAGCTCGGGATGGCAAATTGTGAGCCTCATCAATCACAAGGTTCGGTTTTTCAGATTGTTTAATCAGAGGTTCAGAAAGGCGGCCCAAAAGCCCGCGTGGTGCAAAAACATAGTTGTAATCACCAATGACGACATCAGCGCGCTCTATAGCTTCGACGCCCAATTCAAAAGGACAAACCTGATACTCTTCACCAAGACCTTTCAGTCTTCGGGCACTTAGGCTTTTAATCTTGGCAAGTTTGTTCACCAAGTCGTTATCATAGATTTTTTTATAATAGTCTTTTGCAAATTCGCAGTACTGAGGATTGCAGAGCACTTCGGATTTAAGACACATTTTGCTTTTTGCATTCAAAGTCAGCCCACGAACTTTGGACCCCAGCTCTTGAAGTTTGTCGATCGCCTCTTCGGCGACCTGATGCTGAGAGTTTTTCGGAGTCACATAGACGACTTTTTGACCGCGGGCTAAAGCATCTTTCAAAGACGGGTACAGAACACCAATCGTTTTCCCAAGTCCTGTGGGTGCTTGGACCATCAATGGGTTTTTCTCGGCCAAGTTCTCGCTGATACAATCTACGAGTTCTTTTTGTCCAAGACGTGGAGACTCGAATGGAAACTGCAGGGACTCGGCGGTTTTTTGACGCTTCTTAAAAAGCTTTTCGCGGATTTTTGTTTCAACAACGAGCTCATCGAGGCGAAGCTCTAGCCATGCCTCATAGCCAGTAACATCAAGGTCCACATCCAGATTTAAAGATTTGAAATTTCTTGAAGACACCAAATGCAAACGTAAAAGCGGAACCTCACCAGTTTGTTTGTAATGAATGTACCCATAAGTGCGAAGTTGCCACACATAAGGGTGATTGGGATCCTTCGAGAGTTTTTGATGAAGATCTTCAAGATCAAACGAGGTTTTAATCTCTTCGATCGTAACGGGTGATCCTGGGATGATGCCATCGGCGCGACCGCCGACCATGAACGTATAGGGCGCGCGTTCAAAACCATATCCGAAGCGAACTTCAGAAGTATATCCTTCGACTTCACGCGTGCGTTCGCGCTGAACTTTCTGATGAATTTCTTGGCCCGAGAGTGGAGGCGCACCATAGCCTGAGTTGACCTCAATGCTGCCAACGCGGGGACAAGGGACGGCGAATTGTCGGGTCTCGATCTGGATTTTTCGCACGGGGCTATTAAATAGCCGGAGGGTTCTGAGGGTCAATCCCTAGTGCAGAGAAAACCCCGAATCAACAAGGATTGCTAGAGCTAAATGCCGCTCTCAGTCGCGCTAGGAGCTAATTATTCCGTTTTAAGGATCTTGCAGCTCATAAAAACGCAAATCTTGTTTGTAGAGTTAGGGTAAGGCCTTTTCAAGAAGGGAGCACAGCTATGATTCGCAGAGAGGACTTACTTAAACAGCATAGTCATCCGGTAAAGGTGGGACTCGCAGAGCCGGTGTTGAAAGAATACCTTTCTGCACTGGAAGGTTGGATTTTGCAGGACGATCGGTTGGTGCGAAGTTTTGAATTTAAAAACTTCTATCAAACCATAGCGTTCGTGAATGCAGCGACATATGTGATTCACCAAGAAGATCACCATCCAGAAATGCTGGTGACCTACAATCGGTGCACGATTAAATTCTATACGCATTCGGTGAACGATGGGCGTGGGGGGATTTCCGAGAATGATTTTATCTGTGCCGCGAAGATTAGTTCTTTGGTCGGGCAAGAATTGCATTAGGCATTTTCATTTGGCGATCATTCTCAGTTCTTTTTCACGGACGCGAGAGTCTTTCTCAATGTAACTAGGAACGGTTATTATTAAGAAGTGGGCGTGAAGTCCGTCGCAAAGGAAGTGCTTGTGAGATTTATCAGAATTGTTTCTCAAGACGAATGGACCGATGTTTCTCTGACAGCTAAGGCTTTAGAGAAATTGAAAATTCTTGTGTGGCAAGATCCTGCCACCAACGACCTTCTGAAAGCCTTTTCGAAAGAGCGCCACATCTGCCCGGTGATTTTGGCGTGGCGCCTGAGATATCGTTAAAAACGAAATAAGGCTCTGTTCCGTGTGGCATGTCTCTCGCAGATATGGGTCCGCATGGATTTTAAGTACGTTTTATCCCATTTTAAGGTGCGAGGGCTTGCCTTGGCTGTCCTTTTGACAACTTTTTCGACAACGGCTGTTGCGGCTACACCGTGCTGGCAAGCCGAGGAAAACCCGGTGACGAAGGCCCCTTATGAGTCTGCACAAGATTGGGACCATGACCTGGAGTATTGGTCACAAAGAAGACCCGGCAAGGGTAATCCATTATATTTAGTTCGTGCTTATTCGACCTATCGCTTCGAACAAAAAGCAGCGATGAGCTTTAAAAACGACAAGCAAATTCATTGCTTCTATGGCTGCCGTATTTCTCAGAGAACCAATTTTCAGACTGCTCAATATGTGGCGTGGCTCAAAGAAGACCGCGACATTAAAGATTGCAATCTAAAAACTCATTTCGAAATCGCGGATTTTGAAGCCACTATAAAAGGGGCCGAGTTCGGAACAAGCACCAAATCCCGTGAAGAGTGTGCTCAGGTCTGCTCGCAGCAGTTTTAATCTGAGCACTTAAGGTTATATTTTATAATTCTGTGAAGCGCTTCATGTATTTCTGATCACCAGTCAAGTAGCCGCGACCGGTTTTAGAATCAATCTTTAGTTTTAAATAACCTATTTCAGTGAAGACGACATCACAGCCTCCGCCAAAGCGGACTTCGCAGCCGACGGTCACGTTGTCGACAGGAAGCTCAGGGTTTACGTTCAAAAGGATCTTCTTCACATTTTCAGAAAGCTCGGCTGGTGTATCGGTAGGAATAGGGTCTTTCCGTGAACCAAAACGACGATATTCAGTTTTTGCTTTGCCTTCAAAGAGTGTTTTGTATTTTCCATGGACATCTGCACGCACCGACAAACGATAGGCATCGTTATCAGTGGTATCTGTCTTTTCAAAAACAAGGTTTTTGCCAAGAATGATCGCCGTGTGCTGAAGCATGTTGGATTCAGAGATAGTCAGGACATCCCATATGCGAACAGAACGGGTTTTTACTTTTGAGCTGTGCTCTGGAGCCTTAAAGATATCATCAGCAGTCCAACGTGCTGGCCATGAAAGAGTGAAAGTACTCTCAGGGCGTGGGGTACGCAGGGATTTTAGAACCTCCATCGTAGTGCCCCAGCAGTTTGTAAAAAAGCTGATTCCACTTTTTTGGAGGGCCCACAAATCCATTGCGTCTGGATCTTTTTCGTCCCATTCGAGTTCTATAAGCCTAGAGGTGTCGTAATATTCGGCAGTAAATGTTTTATTCACAACTGCTTGAATCGCTGGTGGCAAGAAATCAATCAGGTCATAAGATCTGTTTTGATCATAAGGAACTTGGCTATACCCTCCATAAAGAGCTTTAAGCTTTGAGAACTGGTCGGCAGTGATGCGGCCGATAGTGATTTGCAAAATGTATTGGTCTTCTTTGTAAGAGAGCTTCTGAAGGCGAGCCGGAGTGATTTTAAGCACCGTAGGCTGAATGCCTAAATCTACGATCTCGGGAACAACATCCTTGGCATTGAGTTGAATTCCAGCTTGGGCGAGGTTCCGAATGACTAAGTTTTGATCAGAGAACACCTTCTCTGTCGCAAGCGATAGAGCCGGATTCGCCAGAACCATTAGGACAGCCATCGACGCAGAAAAAATGCTCAATTTATTGGGGGACATGCAAACCTCCGTGCCTGAGTGAGGAGGTAGCAAGGTAGGTGCCAGGATTACTGTTTTTCTTTTACTTGCTCTTCGAGCTCGCTGACTCGTTGTTGCAGGCGAAAAATCTCTTGCTGAAGATCGCGCATTTGCGTCTTTAGATCATCTTGTTTTTCAGAGCTGACTGTGCGTGAAGCAATGATGTCTTCTGGAGAATTGCTTCCAAAAAGTCCTTCACCAAGTTCGGCGCGTTTCTTATTGTAAGCTTCGAGGGCCGCAATATCTTTTTCATCGTTATCAACACTTCCGCTGTTATCAACAACGACGGCAGGAACACTAAGCGGTTCCTTGGACATCTTCGACATCGCTTGCAGATTATTAAATGCACGGCTGAGTTTGCTAAAGTCTGGTGGGAAGCCACCGGTGACAATCGAAAAGAAAATAACGAACATCACGCCACTAAAAAAGAGGCTACGAACGAAGGCGCCAAGAATTTTTCCAAGAACTTCAGTTGGTCTGTTCACACTGAAGATATCGGAGAAAGCAGGACCCTTGTTAACGCGTGTGTTGGGATTCTGGCTCATGGTCCCGAGAGAAAGTGAATTTTCATAGGAGAAACTAAATGGATTTTGGTCGTGTCGATAATTTAGACACTCGACGACCTTTCTTTTTTAAGTGTCAAAAACTCGCGGATGCTCCCACAGAAACTTCGCAGTGTTCTTTGGGAACGCGTCTTAGTTTGTGATGAATCTCAAAATTTTCTCGTCAACGTCCGCAGTCCTCATTAATCTGAAAGCCTATCTGATTGATCAGAATCTGCGAGGGGGCAGGCTATGAATTTACGAGGACATTTAGTTACGGCATCCGTGGTAATGCTTTTTTCATCTACGACATTAGCTATTACAATCGGTAAACCAGTTGCTAATAAAAGTTTTGATAAAAACAATCTTACAATTGAAGTAAGCGGATCCTGCAGGGCAGGCAAGCATGTGAAGGTCGACGCGACGGACAGTGCAAGCAAAAGTACATCCCAAGTTTGGGTGATGTGCGAGGCCTGGGGTTATTCAGCGCCTTTGATTATCGCGTCGCTAGCGGATGGAAATATTCGTGTGCGTGCATTGCAAGTTCATCGCGGTAAAAACGAAGTGGCAAATGTGATCATTAGTAAGACTGCATCGGCCGTTGTGCCGACGCCAACACCGATCCCGTTACCAACGGTAATACCGGTGGTAATGCCGGCTCCGACACCAAAACCGACGGCGACACCAACTCCGGCTCCTGCGACTGGTAAAATGCTTTGGGGGGTTAACGGTCATGATATTCGTGCAGTTTATCCTCTGAGTCAGTCAGCAGCGGTTTTCAAAATGTTGTCTGAGAAGAACTTGCGCACTTATCGAGTCGACGTGACCCATACGAATACGATTATTTTGGATACGCTGATTCCGCTTTCAAAGCAGTACAACATCAAGCTTCGCCCGATGTTCTATCCAATGACGAAAGATCAAGCTTATGCCATCGGTAAGAAGTACGGCCGCGACCTTGAGATCGTTGAAATCGGTAACGAGCAAAACCTGGAAGGAAAAACGGGAGCTCAGAATCGTATCAACGCGATGATTGAAACTTATAAGGGCCTAAAACAAGCTGAAGCAGAGCTTGGTATTAAGATCAAAATTTCAATCAACGTGACAAACTGTAACACCGACGACTTGGGCGGTCGGTGCGGTGGCGATAAGAATGGTGATATGTGGTTCGTTGATATGGCGAAAGCCTCTGGCTTTAACTTCGACGTTATCACGTACCACTACTATCCTTGGTACGGTAACAAAGGGTATTGGTTCGACATGTATCTTGGGCAGATGCGTGCGATGGCAACCAAGTATAAGGTTCCTATCTACTTCAACGAAACAAGCTGTGCGGAAGTTTACCGTGGTAATAAAGACGGTGGTTTCCCAGGCGACAAGGGCTGTTACGATAGTATGAATGACCTCTTTATAGAGTTAACAACGAAGTACTCTGACATTGTTCAAGAGATCAATATGTATGAGCTCTTCAACGAGCCTTATCAGGCGAACCTAGAGCCGGTCTATGAGTCTGAAGCAAACTTCGGATTGATGTATGACATCAATCGTCCGAAGCAGCTCTTGCAGCTTTTGGTAAACTGGGCAAATAAGTAAAGTAATTCACAACTAAGTACTAAGAAGCCACCCTGAGGGGTGGCTTCCTTATTTTCACACTCTGTTGCTTCACAAAAAATCTTTGAACTTCATTAGACGTTTCATAGACGATTTGTTTTGTTCTTTTGAGTTCCCGAAAAAAGGCGTAGGGAATGGATTATGAGAATCCTAAAACGCTTCGTATTTATTCTTTTCGCCGGGGGCCTTTGCGCGGGCATTGCCTTTAAAATTTTGTGGGTCCAAGTGGATCCCAACAAAGCATCGACTGTGATATCGGCCATTCACCAACGTGGGGCAAATTGGATACTGACGGATTCTTGGAAAGATCCCAAATCCTGGGAACAGATTTTAAAAAATATCGAAACTGGGCTGCCCGAGTGGATCGAAGTTTACAGTCTTCTTGCGCCAGAAACAAAGGGCAAGGGTGAGAAAGAAATAATTGCGGCGGTATCGAAAGCTCTTCTGAAAAATCCAGACTTGGTTTTAAAAACGATTGCCAGCGAAAGTAGCCCCTTTGGGATCGAGAAGATCTGTGGGCGGCTGAGCGATGACGAGTTGGAGTTTCTGGATGAAGGCGTCGACGCATTAAAAGCTCAAATGGCTAGTGTCAACCGCGTGGCGGAACCAGAACTGCTGTCTGCAAAAGAAAAATGCTTGGGCCAGATTCGTTATGTTTTAGCCCGAGAAATTTTCCGCGAGGACGAATAAGCAGTTCAATCTATGGTGTGGTGACCGTTGGTCACCACAAACTTGCGTAATTCCGTAACAGATCTGGCTAAATAGATTTTGCTCGTCTATAAAAAATCCGACGTTAAGGCCTCGTTAGCAGAGAGCCAGTAAGACTTCGGAGATTTTATGATGAAATTTGTAGCAACTTTGATTTTAGCCAGTTTGGTTTTCGTTCCAGGGGCTATGGCTTATTTTGTGGCAATCCCGGCGACTCAGGCACCAGTGGATTACAGTAAAGTCAGCCGCATACTGATTTCGGGTCGCGGGACTGATTTAGGCATGCAAGTTCAAGTTTCAGCTTTGGGGCGTGGTCTTTTATACCAACGCAACTTTCCAGAAGAACAAGTAGTTCTGATCTCTGTTTTTGAAAATGAAAAAAATGAAGCGATGCTAGCGAAAAATGGCTGGATCTTTTTAGTTAAGAACGATCTAAAGTTTGAAACCGATACAGCGACAAAAGAGATCCTTAAATTTGCTCGTATCCGGTCGCTGGAGTTCTTTGGTCATAACTCTCCGTCGCTAGGAACTCAAACCGACGGTTTGGGCTTTCGCTATGATTTCCGTAAATCCATCGTGACAAGTCTTGCATCGCGTTTTGTGAAAGGCGCTTATGCGATGATCCATGGGTGTAATAGTGGCTGGATCAGTGCGCCTTCTTTAGCAAAACGCTGGGGAATTGCGGTTGCAGGATCTTTCACAGGTACCCGCTTTGAACGTTTGCACTCAGATGGTCACTTCTATGTCGCGGATGAAAAGAAAGCGCCAGATACAAACTGGGCTCGTACCAACCAGGACATCAGCAACATGAGTTGTTCTGGAGGGGGCTGCATGCGTATGCGCTCTTCATATTCAAACTATGATGGCAAGTGGGGTGATTTTGAAGGCCCTCTATTGATGCACTATAAGTTCTTCTGCCCAAATGAAGTGAAAGAGTGCGAGAAGAGCATGGCTTTGTCTTTGTATGGTTTCATAGCGGAAAAAAGCCTGCAGCGCTATTCCAACTTGAATGAGTTTCGTGAAGTGGCAAAAGAATTTCTTTGCCCGGTCTATAAAGACCGTATGCTGACGAATAAGTGCGCGAACGACTTGGATCTGATTGAATCCGGCCGTGGCGATAAAACCACGCATTATGTGGTCAATGATGATCAGCTGACTTGTAACTTCCAGTCTTGTACAGGCACGATGACTTGCGACGATCATACCTGCACAGTGACAGGGCGTCAGTCTAAGAACTCTGAAACGATGGCCAATGAATATCTTCATTTGCTCAATGGTTTCAAAGCTCTTGAACTAGAAGGTCTTTAGACTTCGACTGTGCGCCATTTTCCTTTTTTGAAGTAACGCCACGCTAGGACCGTCATTAGTGCATGCGCCGCTGGGACCGCAATCAAAGCACCCGTTGCGCCAAGGCTTGTGTAATACACCATTATGTAGGCAAATGGTGATTGGAAGAGCCAAAAGCAAATGACGTTAAACTTCGTTGGAGTTTTCGTGTCGCCCGCGCCATTCAAGGATTGCGAGAGCACCATACCAATACCGAAGAAGATAAAACCAGAAGCAATGATTCGTAAACTTAAAACGCCGTAATTGAAAACGGCTTCTTCAGCTGTGAAGATACCGACGATCAATTTTGCAAAAACAAGCATGATGACCATGACAACGGCCATGAAGATCGCGCTGTATTTGGTGGTAAGCCAAACGCTTTGTTCGGCGCGGTCGTATTGTTTCGCACCTAGGTTTTGACCCATCAAGGTTGCAGCGGCATTGCTAAGTCCCCAAGCTGGCAACATGAAGAAAATAAAAATACGGAATGCGATTTGCGCTCCTGCCGATGCAAGAGTTCCGCCGGATTGAGCAATCAGACGGGTGATCAGAATCCAACTGCCGCTGCCAATTAGGAATTGCAAACCTGCAGGCCACGCGACTTTGAAAACACCGGTGATAACTTGCGTATCGAAATGGAAGTGACGACCAAGAAGCTTGAGCTCTCCGTCACCGCGTACTAGATGATAAACTTGATAAGCGACCCCCGCGCCACGGCCGATAACCGTCGCGATTGCGGCGCCCTTTAAGCCATACGCATGAATCAAGATGGGGCAGAGAACGATATTTACGCCACTTGCGATCCATAAGCTTTTCATTGCCATCGCGGCATCACCAACGCCACGGAAAATTCCGTTGATCAAGAATAGCAACAGAATCACAAGATTTCCGCCAAGAAGAATTTGCGTAAACGAAGTTCCTTCGCTGACAACTTCAGCACTTGCACCCATCAGTTGCAAAATGGTATCCGCGTGGAAAATACCGACAAAAGAAATTACTAACGAGACTGCAATCGACATCAAAATCGCTTGCGCTGCTGCGTGGGCTGCAGAGTCCGGATTTTTTTCACCCGTACGACGAGCGACGATTGCTGATGCTCCCGTAGCGATGGCCATGGCAACAGAATAAACGATGGTTACGGCTGCTTCAGTCAGACCGACTGTCGCAATCGCATTGGCACCAAGACCACTTACGAAGAACATATCGACGACAGCGAAGACGCTCTCTAAACCCAACTCTAAAATCATCGGAATCGCCAGAAGGATCACGGCCTCAGGAATATTTCCTTGGGTATAGTCATGGTGTTCGCCTTTAAGGGCCTGCTTCACTGTTTGGAGGGCGCTTTTTATTTTCATTGCATAAGGATAGGGTGTTTGTTGTTTGGAAGGAAGTTGGACACAGGTCTTAAGACCAGCCCGTGGGGTTTATTTTGGCTAAACGAGGTTTTAAAGAGTCTATTTCATGGAAAAGCAGACAACAGCATCGTCTCATACGAAATGTTAGGGACCGATAAATACTCACAGGTACTAGCAAACTGTCTCACACCCAAACCATTTGCTGTAGCATGGAAATAACAGAAGTTTAGAGACAGAAATTTCTATTTGAATAAAATGGGTATATGCAAAAACGGGTCTTGTTGAAGCGGAATGCAGGATTTTCTTTAGTTCAGAGTTTGATTGGGGTCGCCATCTTAGGCCTCATGGCTTCGATCTTTGCCAGTCTTTCAGTTTCTCAACAGAAGCAAATTAAACATATCGAAAGAAAACAAGACGTCATTGAATTGCGGTCATACCTGACATTGGTTCTTCAACAAGCAGACATTTGCTCGTGCCAAGTGAACCCCGCGTTGACGATGGATGATAGCAACGATGCCAATTTGCATTTCAATTCAACGATCACCGATGGGTCGCAAAGTATTTCATTTTCAAAGTTGCGCACGGGGTGTGCGGTCGACAGTCCTATTTTGACTGAGGTTGATGCAAAGTTACCTTCTGGATTGCAAGTGAAGGATATCCAACTTAGAAATTTGCGACCACTGAACGGTTCCACAACTGATTGGATCGGTGAGTGGAATATTTCATTTGCCGAGAACTCTACCGCAATTACGTTAAAGCCAATTACTATTATGCAAAAACTAAGGCTTGAAATGGCGCTGCCTTCGACGCCAACAAATCGGTTGATCAACACTTGTACCGGCATGCAGGGGACCGGCGTTCACCACGTGGCTTCGCAAAGCGGAGCTATTGGCGTGAATCCACTGGGCACCTTGGTTATTGATTTAGCGACCTACGGTTTTGAGGACACTTTACCGGATCCGCATATCATTGTTTCGATGAATGATGGCAACTACGATTTCTATGACCAAAATACGGTGGATGCTTATCAGTGCGGTTTTACGAAGCTTTCGAAGTTGCGTTTCCAAGTTATATGCTGGACATCGACAAACTCTTCGCCGGCTGCCAACCGGTCGTCGTTCGATTGGATGGCTGTTCAATAGTGCCGGTAGGTGATGCTCAAGATGTTTAAAGACAAAGAAGGGCATTGATAGATATTCCAATTTGATATTTCTGACCACCTCCCACACTCTCAAGCACATGAAGTCCGCGATGTGGTTTGCTTTGATTGGGGTTCTTTTCATCGTGATGGCGGTCATTTCAGCCGCATTAAAACGTCTGCCACTGACGACGGCCATTATTTATTTGCTGATCGGCTTTATTCTTGGAGAATCTGTTTTCGGTATCATCACCGTTGAACCCCTAAGAGACTTTACGCTGCTACGAGTGTTTGCTGAAATTACTGTGATTGTCTCTCTTTTTACGGCCGGCCTAAAACTACGACTTCCTTTGAACTCGCCTGAATGGAAAGCCCCATTGCGTCTTGCTACTGTCTCTATGGCTATGACGATATTTCTTTTGAGTCTGTTTGCAGTTTTTGTTCTGGGGTTTACATGGGGAGAGGCCATTTTACTGGCAGCAGTGTTGGCTCCGACTGATCCAGTTCTTGCTTCGAGTGTTCAGGTTTTGGGGCCTGCCGATCAAGACCAGCTGCGTTTCAGTTTGACGGCCGAAGCCGGTCTGAACGATGGAACGTCTTTTCCTTTCGTGATGCTGGGCCTGGGAAT
The DNA here is from genome assembly GCF_047302465.1 of Bdellovibrio sp. HCB337. Classification (GTDB taxonomy): domain Bacteria; phylum Bdellovibrionota; class Bdellovibrionia; order Bdellovibrionales; family Bdellovibrionaceae; genus JACMRP01. Next base: position 1,260,649 of record NZ_CP178621.1, read on the forward strand.
GTTGGGATTGCGAACTCTTGGTCCCTGGGGATCTCACTGGCTTCTTTTCGATGTTGTCTGGGGCATCTGTGGCGGGCTTCTTATCGGAACTCTTTTGGGTGCGGGTATCGGAAAAGTCGTTATCTATCTTCGCACCCGTCATGAAGAAACCGAGACCTATGATGATTTTTTAGCCCTTGGCTTAGTGGGGCTTTCTTACGGGCTGACTGTTCTTTTGCATGCCTATGGATTTCTTGCGGTGTTTGCAGCCGGCCTTGCGCTCCGTAAAAGAGAACGCCGCGAGAGCCATCATTTGCAAGCTATGCAGGTTCCCTCCAGCGAATCTTTTCGAATAGACACTATCTCTGGGCATATGGCCTTAGGAGTTCTGGAATTCAATGAGCAGATGGAACGTTTAGGAGAGCTCTCGGTAGTCATTTTTCTTGGCGCCATGGTTTCGCAATCCCACTTTTCTGCCGCCGGTTTTTATATAGCTCTTTTCCTGTTCATCGTGGCTCGACCGCTGTCAGTCCTCTTTGGAATACGAACTCACAAGCATTCTCACAAAATTCTGATTTCTTGGTTCGGCATTCGCGGTGTTGGCTCGCTTTATTATTTGGCGTTTGCTCTGGAGCAAGGCTTAACGGGAGATTTTGCCCGGAAATTAACTGAAATTACCTTGATGGTCGTGGTGGTTTCGATTGTGCTTCACGGGCTTTCTGCAGCGCCGCTCATGATTCGTCATTCAGGTCGCGAGTAAAAAGAAAGCCCCCATCGAGCATCAAAACTGTGGCTTTGATTGTTGGACACGGAGTTTCTCATCAGGATATTATTCTCGACCAAGATATGTCCGCAAAGGGCCGTGGTTAAGGATTTCCCGGCTACACTGCTGATGCCCTTCTTATGCTGAGCTGGTTGTTGTAAATTTTGTTAGGAAGCACAATCCCAATTCGGGTTACAAAATCAATTAATTGAAAAAGCAAAAAAATGGAGATACAAATCGGCCTATATTTAGGAAAAGTACTCACCGGGGGCAAAGATAGAAAATCCGCGCATTTTATCCCCTCACAAAGGAAGCAACTTAATTATGAAAAATCTCTTTTTCACTTTCGCTGGCCTTATCTTTAGCCTTTCATCTTCTGCGGCACTCAAAACTCTCGACGGACAAGAAACCCATGGTGGCAATGTCATTTTGGCTGAGTTCTGGAGCTATCACAATCAGGTGACCGCCACCTTTAATGCGTGCCCTCGTAGTATCGAAAATCCCTTGGTAAACACTTGGCTAAAACAAGTTGTCCAAACAGAGATTAAAACCCAGCCGCAGGTTTTTGTTGGTGCTAATAACGAACAGGAAGTCGTGGCATTGAATATGCCCAAAAGAAATCCGCCATTGATTTTGATCTCAGAAACAAAATGGCCAGCTCTAAGCTCACTGGAGAAAATAAAAATTGTGATGCACGAAACATTACCAGTACTGGGCGTCACTGACGATGACTATATTTTTTCAGGACAGCTCTTTGATAGTTACAAGAACTGCACAAGCCCGAAATACTCAGAACAAGAGATACTCTTTAGCTTCCTGATCTGTAATAAAGCCAGCATAGAAAAGCTGGAGGGTGCTGATATCCTCTCGCTCAATCCTGCCAAAGCCATGACTATTGCGACCTACACGAATTGTTTACCGGCAGTTCGAAAACTGCAGGACTATGGCGGCAGCTTAAAACTTTGCTATGGAAATCATCCTACTCTTTCTGCAGAAAGTCCGTTGCAGACATTTATATTCTCCTATCGAGATCGAAATCCAAACTACCCTGAGTTCTTCGATTTTTTAATGAATCTGGACACCTCAGAGCTTGTCACTGATTGCGACTCCGACTTTGCAAAAGCCTGTACGCTCCTAAAAAAGAATATGAGCGCATATCCAGCGAAAGCTTCCGATCTCAGCAAGCTTGGACAGAAAATAGGTTGCAGTTTGTAGTTCTGCGCCCTAGCTATGGGCCAAAAAAATGCTTTCTGGCAACGTAAAACGCCCGGTGGTTCTTTCAGAGAAATAGCATGGTAGAAGAAGCTATCAAGGAGAACCACAACTATGAGAGCTCTCATTTTATTTGCAAGCATCCTATTAACTCTTTCTGCAAATGCAGAAACAACTCTCAACGTGTTCGGACCGGGTGGGCCCGCTCCGGCCATGAAGAATTGCGCCGAGGCCTTTGGTAAAGAAAAGAAGGTCAAAGTGAATGTCACAGCGGGACCTTTGGAAAAATGGGAGTCTCAGGTAGGTACCGCAGATCTGTTTTACTCTGGCTCTGAAAACATGATGGATTCTTTCCAAGAAAAGATTTCTTCTTTAGATGGTGCCACGATCCAAACACATTACATTCGCCCCTCTGCTATTTTGGTGCGTCCCAAAAATCCTGAAAAAATTAAAGGCGTCAAAGATCTCGTCGATCGCAAGTTGAAAGTGATGGTCGTTAATGGCGCCGGTCAAGTAGGCATGTGGGAAGATATTGTTGGGCGCATGCAAAGTGCAAAAGCGCTTAGTAAGTTTCGCGCAAATATTGTGTACGCTGCTAAGAATACCGGCGAAGCCGAGAAGAAGTGGAATGAAGATAAAAGCATCGATGCTTGGCTCGTATTTAATATCTGGGGCACAAGAAATCCCGAAACGGCAGAGATCGTAAAGACCGAGCCAGAGCTAACAATCTATCGTTCCATGGGCACGGCCCTCGCTAAAAGCACAAAGCAAAAGTCGCTCGTTGAGGAGTTTGTGAAGTTCATCGAAGCCGATAGTTGCAAGAAGATGTTCGCTCGGGAAGGGTGGAGTCAGTAGAGTACTAAAGCTCGCCGATCGCGATATTAAAATCGTGTTCTGAAATCGCCTCGATGCCTTCATCCTCTAACAGATCCTGAACTAAGACCTGAGCATCAAGAAGCTTGTCCGTGTTGTCGCTCACAAAGCTCGTGGTGAAGATGATTTTCTTTTTATTGTTGTCGGCGCCGATGACGGCAACTTTGCCGTCGAGGGCAGTAATGAAAACGCCGCCAAGCTCTGCCGCTGTCTCGTTCAGTTCTTCGAGGTGAGTCTGGATTAGCTTCGCGGCTTCCGCTTTGATGTTTTGCATGGGGTGGTCCTTTCTAATCTCAGTAGTAACTACCATATTTTTGGCTATTTCCGGAGTTCGGAATTTTTTCCGTCTCCGATCGTAGCTCTGGGTAATGCATCGGCGGACTGGGGCTCGGGCCGTCCAGGCCCTCGGTCCTTCGGACCGTCTCCGACGCCCTCGGGATCGCATCCTGCGATGCCGATGAACCGTGTTTACTCGGATCTTAAGGCCGCCGCTCAATACAGACTATCGTAAAAATAAAAAAGCCACCCTTGGGTGGCTTTTTTATTTTTAGAAAGATTGGTAGTGAGAGGCGGACTTGAACCGCCGACCTACGGATTATGATTCCGTTGCTCTAACCAGCTGAGCTACCCCACCACACCAAGCAATGTCGCTGTGCGAAATTTCGTACTGTGACATCGATTGAGCAGCTTTTTTAGCGATCTAGCGCCCTCAAGTCAATCATAGAATTTAACGGAATATGGTCGTAACACAAAATATCCCGACCCCAGCCTTTGGTATTGACTAGAGTACCACTTCTAAAATGCAATTGTGGTCAGAGGGATTCCCACTGATGGGAAAGTCCCTCGATTGTGACTTCTTGACGATATCAGTCCTCAAGAAGTTGCTTAAAAATATAGCAACCATAGGATCCACTATTTGGAAGGGGGACCCTCGAAATGCAACTTAGGACTCAACTTAGAAGTCTCGTGCTCTTATCAGCACTCTTCACGCTTGGCCTTACAGGCTGTTCTGATGACAAAACTAGCAAACCAACCACTAGAAAGCTTTGGGGCATTTTCGAAGCTCAAAATACCGGGCTTACGATCGTTGGCGAAGACCTTCAACCTCTTGTGGGTGCAAAGATCTTGATCGGCCAAGAACTTGATATGCCATTTGCTGGCAATTATCTCGTTACCGACAGCAACGGCCATATTGACCTGCCAGCAGGTTGGACGGGTGCCGAGCCTGTAACGATTGATGCCGCTAACCATGTTCGCGCGACTTACTTCGCTCAAGAGCCTGGTGACCGCACCTACCGCTTGCGTCGCAAAACCAACACCACAACAACTCAGTTCGAAGTCAAAGGAATCACCCAAGGACACACCATCCAAGACCGCGATGGTTTCATCGATTTCAGTCTTGTGATCCCAGCAATGACTCGCAATGATTTCTTAGCTTTTGATATCAACTCTGTGATCAGCCCGCAGTCTGACATCATCAGCGTTTTGGGCCAAGAAGCCGAAGTTCCAAGCAATATAGCTTTCCCGAAACAAAAAGAGTCTTACATCCTGCCTGTTACATTGGATAAGCCAGATTACCGCATTTACTTTGCGGAAGGTGGAGTACAAAAAGTTTTCGCAGCTCGAGGACGTTTCCCGTTCAAAGATGTTGTTGATAAGCTTAGAAACAAAGTTCCATTCTATGATCTTGTGAATGACTTCACAATTTCAGGCGGCGGCGTGAAAGACTTGAACCTGACCAAATCCAGCACTCAAGCGGACTTGTCGGTTAAAGACTTCGATTTCAAATCTAAGGTCAATGTATTGGCGCCTATTATCGCAGGCGACGAAACGATGATGGTGGTTGGTGTCGCTCATATGAATGAGTACATGATCCCAACAGACGTGAAATTGATGAAGTCTAAGCAAAAAATCGCAATTTCTGTATTGGATGCGAAAGCGTCTGTGTTCTCGGTTTTGAAGAAAACCAAGGACTTAGAATCTAACGATGAACCAGGCTCTGACCGTTTAAGCGCGGTTTTGGTTCCAGCTGGTGCGGGTTCGGCTCCTCAATTCTTGCCAATCATGGCAGACCCGACTTTGGATTCTAACGGCGACATGCTCGTTCAGAAAATGAACCCTATTGCGGGTGTAAATCCGGTTGCGACTTATGCAATCCTCGCTGAGGTGCGCGAAACCGTTCAGGGTGCACAAAAAATCCAAGTTAACTCTGGTTACTGGGAAATGTATGCCCACAACTGGATCGAAGCTGTGAATTTGCCAAAATGGCCTGAGGGGAATCAAATTACGGGCAAGAAACACTGGGAGATCAATTTGATCGGTAGTCAGACTGTTTCAGAAGTTGATCTAGGCCCGGCGATGATTAATAATGCTACTCATGTCACGCATTCTTCTTTGGATTTCTAGTTCCGTTCTTATTTGTTTTATCTTTTTGGGATCCGGTTGCAGTCTTTTCGACAGGCAACAGGATCCCGAAAATGCAATTCTGAAGCAATCCATTCATCAAAAAGTTTTCTTTGCTCCTTACGACACCGTTTGGAAAGCTGCCCATACTTCGATCAAATATCCGATTGCGATCGAAAACCAAGACACCGGTTATCTTGAAACAGAATTCATCAAAGGGATTGATGGCTTTCAACCACCCGAGGTTGCAAAGACGCCTTCAGCTGGCATCCGCTATAAACTTGTCTTTAACTTTGCCAAAGGAAAAACCGAAGGCCGAGAGTCCACACGTGTGACTGTCGAGAAAAAGATCGAGCGCTTGCGCGATTTCTTTTCAGAAGCCGACAATGTCGCTTCCGATGGGCTCGAGGAAAAAGTTCTTTTCTATCGTATTGAACGCGAAATCGTCATCGCGGAAGCGCTTAAAAAAGCTCAATAAGCCGAATTACTTTTCAGGAATAATTTGAATATTGATTTCATAGAAATCATTGCGTCCACTCAGGTCTCTTGTGCTGGTCTTGAAAGAGTAGTGGCCATCGTTTTCGCAAATAAACCCCACCTCTTTCAAAGTGCTAAGGGCCTCTTCCACTTGGTCTTTGGGGATGCCAAGTTTTTCAGACAGAGTAGATGGGTGGGGAGTCATATCGATTTTGTCGATAAGGGCTAAGACCGCAAAAAAGTGCCAGCCTGATAGTTTTTGGAAATCCTCGGTCGAAACTTGAATCGGTTGGGATTTGCTTCGTCGCTTTGAACGTTGCGAAGAAATGATGTTTTGAAATTCCTGAGCGAGATGAGTATCTAACTGCAGGCGAGCGCAGACCTGTTCGGCTGTTTTCAGAGTCATGACTCTTTTGTCGCCCATAAAGTCATGAAGACGAGACGGGTCTACTCCAAGAAATTTGGCGAAGGCTCTACGCGAAAGATTTTTTTTATTCTTTTGAAAATTCTGATAGAGAGATTGAAGAAATTGACCTTGCGTTTTCATGTCTTATAAAAACGCTATTGATCCTATGGAACTGTGGCAATCACAAAAGCCACAGTGCAAGAGTTAGTGTTACATGTTTGGACTTTATAAGTGGAACAACTAGCGTGTTTTTAAACTGATCACAGCACCCAAATAGCGATTCGAAGAAGTATTCCATCCCGTCGTGCTGAGATTGCCAGTCGCTTGAGGACTTAAAAAGAATCCGTCAAAAACATAAATTGACTGCGCGTTGGTTGCGTCCACTGTCGCCACTTTCTGCGTGAAACCAGACGGGGCGCCAAGAGTGCTGGCACGCGAGGTTTCAATCATACATAAAATGACCCGCGAGTGATGATTGATTGTTGTAAGGCCCGTTACCGTGACTGTGCTGGTAGAGACAGTACCACTGCTAAAAACAGGTGAGACATCCTCAGGCCCACTCGTATTCAGTCCCGAATAGGCAACGACAGATCCCGACGAGTAGTTCACAGATTCTGAAAATGGAAAGCTAAAGTTCGCGCCTTCAGAACCGTCCGCAACTCGTCTGAAAACCCAAAGCATATACTGATTGCTTTGATAACCGGTCGAACCAAGCGAAGTCCACCCACTTGGCGCGGGTACTGAGGCCGTTCTGTCATAGTCGTTCGTCCATATAAATGCGTACAAAACATCTTGGGCAAGAAGACCCGTTGGTTTGGTGATCGTGATAGTGGTATTTGCTGCTTGGGACACGGCGCTCGCGGTCCCGCGAAACTCGCCACCAAATTTTCGCATGAAAGCAAAATTTGGAATTTGCGCATAGCTCGTGACCGAGAGTGAAAAACCAAGAAGAGCAACGATTCTGAATAATTTAAAAGCAAACAATGCAGTCATAGTAAAAGCATCGCGAGCAGAGGAGTTCCTGGTCAATGCGGCCAAGACCTTTGAGTTCTTCCCGAGGAAGGAAAGTGTTGCCTGCTGCTCGTGGCAATGTTCGGTAAATTTGTTATTCTTCTGAAAGCGCTTTTGGCGTAAATTCAGAAGGCTTTAAGTTTTGATCTACTTTGATGTTTGAGAGGGCAATCTCTGTTCCGCGATTGTTTTGCACGTTCAGGATTTTGATTTTTCCTGCGCGCCACTTTCCGCTACCAACTTTTTTGTAATCGCTGAAGTCGATCACCTTAAGAAGTTTGCCTTGCTTGTCGTAGCACTCGGATTTTGTTGGCAAAAAATTGTCCGCAGAAACAAGGCTGACCACTTTCGAGTAGTTTCCTGAAACAGTGTTTACGTCACTCTCGACTTGGTAGAAGGTTTTGCCTTCTACATTAACTTCTTTTTGCAGAATATTTTTAGCACTGCTATCGGTATTGATATTGAAATCTTCGGTATTAAGTTCCGATCCCAAGATGGCAGTAGATTCACTGGAGGTTGCCGCAAGTCTGCGGGTTTGTTTGCTCGAAGGAAGATACAACCACTTTTCCTCTTTACCTTCTTTATAAGTCGCTAGCAGTGAAGTGCCCTTCAAATCTTTCGGAGTTTGCATACGCACCATCACATAGTGCTCTTTTTTATTGGGACTTAGGCGCATGATTTTCATGGCTCTTTCTTTCGAGCTTTTGTCGGCCTCGACGATTTTCATCGAAGCATCGAACTCTTCGTCTTTTGCACTCATGCGAGTTGAGATTTCTTGGGCAATCTTATCAACACTCATCGGCGGAATAGCGGCGCGAGCGGAGGTCGGACTTCCAAAGAGTAAGAACGCAAAGCAAACGGCTGAAAGGGCTGCCATAAATTTCTCCTTCGTGGCGTCTGGTAGTTTCGGATTCGTCAACAACCATGGACAGCTCTTGATGAGGGTTGGAAGCAGAATGAGGTCCCCCACCAGACCTGCAATCATGGATAAGACCATATAAAACCCAAAAGTTCGGTTCATTGCGAAGTAAGAGACAAGAAACACGGAAAAACCTGCAAGCAACGTCAAACTTGAGATCAAGCAAGGATTGCCTTCAAGCCACAAGGCCTTTTCCACATCTAACTTATTGATAGAACTGTTGCGCTGAATGCTACGCAGGCGTTCTAAGAAATACACTGTATTGTTAAATGCCAGCCCCAAAGCGATCGAAAAGATAATGGCGATACTCGGTTTGATCGGAGTTTGTGAAATAGCAAGGAATCCCAAGAGGACCGCGGGCGGCACCAAGTTCGGAATACATGCCACAAACGACCAGCGCACGGAACGGAAAACGACGATCAAAATTAGAAAGATCGCAATCATCGCATGCCAAAAACCAAAGATCAGTTCTTTGGAAAGCTGATTGTTCAAAGTATGAATGGTCGAACCCATTCCCGTCGCCGTGACCTTAAAGCCCGGGAATTTTACATGAGCTTCATGAACAAGATTATCCACCAGACGCGCCAGTTCGTTAGATGGCAGGTCTTGGGCACGTAATGCAATCCGTGTCCGTGCCGAGTCCGTACTGAGGTAGTTCTTCAAAGGACTTTGATCCGACAAAGAATACAAAAATAAAATTTCTGCGGTGGATGCTTTGCTTGCAGGAAGACGACTGCGTGTTAAATTCGAAGCCGCCACTAAGTCCGGCAATCCTACGGCACTGCCTACACCTGGATATTTGCGATAGTGGTGAATAAGGCTGTCTAATTTTGCCAAAAGTTTTGGGTCACCCCAAATATCTTGTGTCCCACGAAGTTCGATATCGATAGGAATCATTCCACCCAGTTTGCGATCAATGATCTCGGTGGAATTTCTGACCTGATGATCTGTCGGTAAGTCATCAAAGAGTCTTGCTGTCCAAGACAGTTTTTGCCCTTTGATCGCAAGACCGACAGAGACCACGATAATCAGCAAAGCGACGACACCGCTTTTGCGGAAGAAGTACAGCCCCCAACGTGCTTTCGCCCAGGCCCATTTACGCGCTTGAGGTTTCGGCAAAAGAATCATCAATGGCACTAAGAGTGCATTTGAAACAATCCAGCAGATAAAGATAGCCATCGCAACGGTGATGCCAAAATCTTTAATTAAAGGGACCTTTGTCGTCGCCAAACTTAAAAAGCCGATCATCGGAGTCAGCGCCGCTAAGAAGTTAGCACCTAACAAAACACGCATAGTTCTGAGAACCGACTTGTAATGTGGAAGCGGCGGGCCTAGCTTTTCTTCTTCCACCAAGCGAAGCATCGAGTGAATACATAAAGACATCACCGTGATCGTCGCAAGAATGGGAATTGTGGTCGATAGAACCGTGAACGAGTAACCTAAAATCGCCATCGCCGCCAAAATCATCAAATTTGCGACCAGAGTAATGACGAACGAAATCAAAACAGGTGTGATATTGGCAAATACAATACTCAGCACGATCAAGCATGCCAAAAATCCTAAACCCACAAAGTTGCGGATCTCGCTTTGCAAAAGGACGCTGATATCAGATTGCACAGCGGGGGTTCCGCCCATTTCTACTTTTGCAAACTCCAGATTCTTTTGCGCGATAGATTCGATATGCGTTTTTAATTCCTGCAAAGCATTGTTCGGAAGCTCTTTAATATAGACCACCAAAGACGCTGTACGCAGATCCTTGGAAATCAACGCAGGACTCAGCATCGTATTTTTAACAACTTGTTGAATCCATTTCTCGGGTGGAATGCTCGCAAGTAGTGGTCCGACGCTGAGGCCCTCTTTCGAATTGATCGCGCCTTCAACAGTAGCCAAGCTGAGAGTGTTCTTAACCCCTTCGAGTTGTCGCAGCTCTTCGGTTGTTTGTTTAAGAATTTGAATTTTATCTACATCGAGCCAATTTTGTGTTTTGTCAGTCAACTGTAGCGTGACAATGAATGGCTGAGATTCCGAGATCTGAAAAGTTCTTTTAGCTTTTGCATCTAACGCGAGCAGTGGATTTTGCTTCGGCAAAAACTGACTCAGGCTGTATTGGGTTTGCAGATTTGAAAAGGTGAAAACACTTAAGACTGTCAACGCGCCCATTGCCAAAAGAATAGAAATACAGACTCGTTTGACAAAAACCGGAAGTTTATCCTTACCCAATAACTGATTGGTCACTGAGATTCCTTTGCAAGAAGTTGATATTTAGTTTTTATTTATCTAGCTGAAAAAATTATGACTGCTTATTTGTTGATGACCGTAAACGTCTTCAAAAGATGTGGAACTTAGCCGTTAACAATATTGTGGTCGTTTTATTCATCGTATTACAGCTTCGAGTGAGGAACAAGATGCAGAATTCACGAATTAGAATTTTATTAGGATTTGCGATTTCGTTTTTCATGGCGCATGCCTCCTTCGCGAGCTCTGTGGTTGACACAGAGTTTGAGATGTCAGTTCCAAGATCTTTTCAACAAAACCTCATTGATCGTGTCTGGGAAGCTCTGCAACGAGATCTGTTTCATTTCGAGTGGAACTTTGATGATCAGGTTTATGAAACTCCGGACGTCAAAGTTCTTTTGACTGGAATTCATCTCGAGTTAAACAGTCGCTTACAAAAACCAGCGGTGGATACTGGGGGCGATAGTGTCATTTTACAGTCTCGGGATTTAGAGGCGACCCTTACAATCAACTCTGTTTCTATCGACCAATGGATTGAGCGCGAGATCGGCGGCGTCATTGGCAGATTCCGTGTTCAGGCCCGTTGCCAAGGCGTGAGTCTGCGCATGCTTCCAGGGAAAGCTTTGTTTGAAATGCGCCTAAGCCCCGTCTTTGAAGGTGGACGAGTCCGGGCGCGAGTTGATGACATCAGTCTGACATGGGCTCAAGACGGGTGGAGCGTCAGTGCTTTGAATTGCACAGGGGCTGCAGGCTTTGACGATATCATTCGTGCCGAGATTCTAAAACAGGTTGCTGATTCAACTCTTGTGAATAAGTACAAAGCGGCCATGATCGAATACGTTCAAAACTACGTCAGTCGCCAGTCATTTGATTTCTCTCACTCAAAAAGTCTGGACAATATTCGTCCTGATATTCATGCCTCGATCCGCATTACGCGTTTTGAAGGGCAACAAGAGAATGCTCTATTGCGTGGAGTGATTCGCATTGTATTTGATAGAAGTTCCGAGAAAGACGTATCTTTGGACCTGACAGGAAAAAGTCTAGGCTCGATTTCACAAACAGCCCTGCGTCTGCCAGAACAGTTAGTGCCTGTGATTGCAAAACGCGCTTTCCCGGCAAAGAGCTGGTCAAAAAGAGTTTCTTCTCGCGAAATCCCGGGGTTTTCGACATTGATGCAATCACGTTTGGCTCAATTCTTTGTGTGGCGCGAGTTGATCCGTTTTTCTAAGTCGGCGGAGTTCTTATTTGATGTGACTAATGCCAAAGCCTTGACGCTATCGGGGGCGGACCTTTCATACAAAGTAACAAACACTTTGAATGCAAAAATGTATGCACCGAGAGACGGGAAGTACGTTCCTTTTATGGACTTTATCATTCCGGTCTCTTCGGATCTTGATGTGACCCTTGCTGACGGAAAACTAACGGCTAAGTTTAGTAATGTTGAAATTGATCTTAAACATCGCTGGGATCCTACCTACATTGAAAGATATCACCCATATCGTACTTTCGCGCGGGACAAGATCTTAGAAAGTGTCCGCGATGGGATTCGTAAGGGAACTCAGTTTTCGTTTGAACTTCCCGAGATTCCTCTTTCAGACAGTGTTCAGTTAAAAGTTGAAAAGGTAGTTCCGCAACCGGGTAGTAAAGATTTGATATTCTATCTTCAAGCGGACCTAGAAGCTTCGTGAGAGTGACAACCGATAATTATCATTGTCGTTGTATAGACCTAGCGGGGTAATGTCTTTACCGGAAATAAGTTCGGCGCTGACTTGCAAAGTCCAAGCGTCAAAAAAGCGCCGGCCGACCGAATACTGTTGGAAATTGCTGTAGCGAAGAGAATCATAAAGGCCCAAGGCCGTGACGGTCCAATTGTCTCCCCACGAGAAGCGGCCGCCGGCCATCCAAGCACGACGGAAGATTTCCGTGACAGAAATATTAGAGTCATTTTCTTTCTCGGATTTGATGTAAGCATATTGCAGAATCGCAACCAAAAGTCCTTCAGAGCCGATGTTAAAATTTTTCTCGAGACCCACAATATTTTCATGTGTCCACCCCGGCAGCAGGGGATCATCGCCAATACTTTGTGAATACACGGTCGCATACTTAAAAAGGAAATTCCATTGTGAGCTGACCCACGATAGACCCCCAACTTGTTGGCGGTAGTTTCTGCTGTTCAATACGACATCGGGATCCGTTTGCAGAACAATTTTCGGAGAGATCTCAATCACGGTCCCTGTTACAGATGGCTGCACAATCGGAAAACTCGAGGCTCCGTCAAAACCGATAATTCCTAAGTCCACAGCACCAAAATGCCATTGCATCCGCAAACCAACATTGTCATCAAGAGCATCATTTATGGTTTTGCGCTCGGTGTAGGTGTATCTGAGGTCGTCGGGAAGAAGCAGAACCACATTGTTGTCGACTGTGCGGGGTACGTACACTCGGCGTGGCAGCCAGCGGCTATTAATGCCCGGCAAGATCGAGCCCCGGTTTTTCGGAATGTAAATGAGTTCTTGCTCGGCCTTTTCGCTGCTATGAGAAAGGATTAAAGACAAGACTCCTAGTTTTACCGATCGCAGGGGATCATAGTACTGATGAGTGTTGACGATATCCATGGGGTTATAGCCATCGGTGATCCCCCAGTTAAAAACATTGCTGCCGGCTTGAAAACTCCAGGATTCTCCGCGCAGACGATAGTAGGCTTCACCGACGTCGAAAAAGGCGCGTTCCTCGTCGGATCTATTTTGCGGGTCCCATAGAAAATTTGGCTTGAAGTAAAGCCTCGAAGACTCTGTAAGTTTCCCAGTCAAAGTGGGGATCACTGCCAGCCGATTCAGAGTAATATTGGTGTCTTCACCGTAGTGTTTTGTCCAGTACACGCCTTCGAGCTTGAGGTCTGTAGTCAGACTCCAAGAACTTTCGGCGAATCCCTGTAAGGGGAGGAGTAAAAGTGCAAGAATCAAAAAATGCATGGAACGATGAAAACCCATAACCTTCCAAGGGGTATGACGCCTTTGTCCTGCTTTCAGTAACTATTTACGACCCCCTGTCTAAGTTCTGGCCACGCACCGAGCGCCCTACAAAGTTCTAGAGCAGGCGGGGACGGCATAAAGACTGCACATAACTGGGCGAGTTCAAAATCAGAACGTGGAGGCTATTATGAAAGGACTATTGAAATCTTTGGCAATCGGAGCATTTTTAGTGCTTTCTGCTTGTGCTAAAGACAAGGGCGGCGGTGGTAACACCAATACGGCTGTAGTGCCGGCTCCAAATAGTTGCCCTGCTGGTTCAACTTACACCACCCAATATGGCTGCTTACCGCAAGGCGGATGTCAGGCGGGTATGCTTGCTTACCAAAATACTTGCATCCCAGCAGTACAGAACTCTTGCGTTGCTGGCCAGGTTTATACTCAATACGGTTGTCTTTCTCAGGGCACTTGCGCTGCCGGGCAGGCGATGTTGAACACTCAATGCATCCCAGTCTATGTCCAAGGCGGAGTTAATAACTCGTACAATCAGGGCTACTATGGCCGTCGTTCGAGCTATGGCTATGCGTATGGTGGTGGTTACTACGGCGGTGGCGGCGGATACTATGGTGGCGGCTACTATCCGAACAATGGTTATTACGGTGGTGGTGTTGGCGGCGGTATCAGTGGCGGCTTCTACGTCGGTGGTGGAGTCGGCGCACAGGTGCCAGGTATGTACTACGGTTACTAATTTTTGAAATTCAAATGATAGAAACTAAAAAGGTCCCTTGCGGGACCTTTTTTATTTTTTAGAAACCGTCAGTAGTTCCAACTTTACCGCGACCGGCGCTGTCATCTTCATCTTCATCAAATGGGATGGCTTTTGCGGCTTCTGTTTTCACAGGAGCTTTTTTCGCAGCGGCTTTAAAAGATACCACGTTTGAAGTTTTCTTTTCTTCAGTTGGCGTGAAACCTTTTTTAACAGTTGTTTTGTTAACAGACGATGTTGGGACCTCAGAAGGCTTCGTTGTATTGTTTCCACCCAAGATCACTGCATTCAATTCAACAGTTAGGTTTTGAGCTGTTACAGCCAGACCCGCGATTTCACCGCTGGTTGCTGCGATCTCTTCAGAAGAAGCTGCATTGGATTGAGCAGCTTGATCCAACTGGTTCATTGCTTTAGAGATTTGCTGAATACCAGAAGACTGTTCGGTGCTTGCTGCAGCGATCTCTGCATTCAAGTCAGAAACTTTTTTAACTGAATTTGTGATGTTATTAAGGACCGCACCACTTTGATCAGCAAAGCGGCTACCTTCTTCAACCTGAGAAACTGATTGTTTGATCAAAGACGTGATGTCTTTAGCAGCATCGGCACTCTTTTGAGCAAGAGTACGTACGGCGTCTGCAACAACCGCGAATCCTTTACCTTGCTCACCAGCGCGTGCTGCTTCGACAGCTGCGTTCAAAGCCAACAAGTTTGTTTGGAAAGCGATATCGTCAATTACTGAAATGATCTCTTCGATTTTCTTAGAAGACGTCGAGATGTTGCTCATAGATTTAATAAGCATTTGGATTTCAGCTTCACCACGTTCTGCGGCTTCTTTCGAAGTCAAAGAAAGGGTCGCAGCTTGTTTTGCATTGTCAGAGTTCATTTGCACCATTGAAGAAAGCTCTTCTAGTGACGCTACGGTCTCTTCCAAAGAAGCTGCCGCTTCTGTCGACGACTGAGACAAGCTGTTGCCAGCCTCGTTCAATTGTTCAACTGCTGTAGAAACTTGCGCACCTGCTACTGTCAGACGATCAGAAATGCTGCCAACAGAGTTTGTAATACGAGCCGCGATCCAAAGAAGAACACCGAAGATCGCAAAGGCAGAGAATAGGGTGACAAAAAGAAGAAAGTTGGTAACAGAAGCTTTGGTTTCTTGCGCGTCCTTAACGCCTTGCTTAGCCATTTCTCCGTAAATTTTATGAACGTCACCATTCCATTTTCTAACTTTGGAACCGACTTCTACCAAACGGCCGTTCAATAGCTTTTCGGCTTCTACAAATTTTTGCGGGTCGCCGCTTTCGACTAAAACCAAAATATCTTCCATAGCTTTATAGAACTCTGGCAAAAGCGGTCTTACTTCTTGGTAAGAAACGTCTTCTTCTGGAGTTCTTGGAATTGGATCATAGATCTCTTGGGCTTTACGGAACTCGTTCATACCCGAACGAGCTTGATCGATACGTGATTTACGAAGCTCAGCATCTTGGCCAGCAGCGATAGCATTCAAAACTTGGTAAGAATACTTATTGCGGGCTTGGCGCATTTCACCGATGACATCATAAGTAGGAATGACCTGGTCATTAGCGACACTTAAAAGGTCAATCAGCTTATTGATGCCTTTATAAGAAGACATTCCCAATATTACAAAGCCGATTACAGGTAAAACAGCTGCAAAAAGAAGACGTCCACGAATACCCTTGAACCACGAAGAGACGGAAAATTGACTCATATGAATCCCTTGCTTTCTAAAATTGATAGCGAATCTTACACGAGTTCTGTTCGGCCCAAATTGCGAAAATAACGAGGCCAAATCACTAAAGTACCGGACAGAGATGGCATTTACTGTTCGAATCAAACAATTGATTATGGATTAAAATGTGAGTGAATTTATAGAGTCCTGGACCAAAGTGCGTTCTGTTTCTGCAACGATGTTTTGCTCGGGCCCCGGCTAATCGAAATGTAACAATCACAATAACATTAAAGCATCGAGGTTCTTATGAAACATGCTTTGATGACACTTCTTGCTTTGAGCTTAGTATCTTGTGCAGATTTTAAAGACTCACCCTTTACTGATGAGCTTCACCATACAGGTAGTGATCTTAATTTACGTCAACAGAGTCGGTTGTTTTCGATTTCCCCGAGTGAAGAGACCGGCATTCGGTTTGCGCTAATGACCGATAGTCATCACAACTATAATGATCTTGGAACCGTCGTCAGTAACATAAATAGACGTTCGGATTTAAACTTTGCAGTCCATACCGGAGATCTGACCGACAGTGGTTATAACTTTGAGTATGATGCGTTTATTCAAAAATTTTCAGCCTTAAATATCCCAAGCTTCGTTGTGATAGGAAATCATGATGCTATCGGAAAAGGCCGTAAAATATATAAGAACTTTTTCGGGGACTTTAATTACTCTTTTGTGTATCGCGGTTATCACTTTATCTTCTTTAACAATAATCGCATGGAGTTTTTGGAAGAGGGCTGGAGTTTAGATTGGCTCACAAGCGAGCTTCAGAAAAATCCAACTCTTCCTAAAATCGTTTTTCAGCATATTAACTTTGAAAATGCCGACGCTTTTACCTCAGAGATGAGCGCGCAGATGAAAAGTCTGTACGAGAGTCACAATGTCGAGTGGGTGATCAATGGCCATCGCCATGTTTATGAATTGAGTTTAAACAACGGTGTTCACTACCTACAAGTGCCAAGAGTAGAAGATGCTCGCTATCTAGTTCTGAGTCTGCAACATGGATCCTTTGAATTGCAAAGCTGCCAAGGAGCTTCCTGTGAAAACATTTATGAAGGTCTTCATTCTTATTAGTGTGTTTTTTGGTTCTAGTGCTTGGGCCTTGGAATATTCCGCAGGTGTTCAACATGCCGGCTTTTTGGGAACAAATGTAATATATGCGGGTGTCGAGAACAACGACAAGGACTTGGGGTTAGATCTCCTGCTGGGAAGGTCTAAGGACTCTGATGACAGCAATGTAGATCAGGTTAGTTTGAAGTTCCGCTATTTGCCTTGGGTCGTTAACTTTGCAAACACGTGGAGTTGGCGGCCCATTTATGGAGGTTTGTTTTTGACGTATTCTCCGGGTAAAGAGTTTTTTTACGATAGCCCAGATAAGTATCCTCAGAAAAATTACTATGATGCCACTTTTCGCCGTTATGGAGCCTTGGTTGGAAGTGTTTTGAGTTATATGAAAATAAGTATTTATGGAGAGCTAGCAATCCTTGATAAAACTCTCGAGTCTCAAGTCGTGTCCAATGCTGCTTTGTCTTGGCAGGACTCGGTTTCGGCGGCTGTGGGTTTGCGTTGGAATTTCTAGCTTGTTTGTATGGGTAAAATCTCGCAAGATAAACGTGTGAAACTTAATCAGCTGGACCTCAATGAAATTCATTATTTTGTCAGAGTCGTGCAAGAGGGCAGTTTGTCTGCCGCTTCGCGCTTTTTGCAAATTCCAAAATCAAAAATCAGCCGTAAGCTGACTTCTTTCGAAAAGAAAGTCGGCCATGTTTTGCTGAAAAGAAATACTCGCAGTGTTGTACTGACAGAAGAAGGGCAGAAAATCTATAACCTGGTAGGTGGCCATCTATCAGAAATGATTTCTGAGCTTGATAATAACTTATCTCCGCAATCGGAACTTAGCGGGCAATTAAAGATTGCAGTGCCAAGCGGGTTGGGTATGGGGCCTATGATGACTATTGTAGGTCAGTTCCGAAAAAAATTTCCTGGAGTGAAAATTCATATTCAGTTTACGGATAAGACCTTGCCATTGCTGAAACAAGATTTTGATTTAGCGATCAATGTTGGCCCGGTTCGACAAGAAACCTTGATTGCGGTCACACTTGCTGAAATGGATATGCTCTTTTTTGCAAGTCCCGAGTACTTAAAAAGAAACGGGACACCTTTAGACGTCGAAGATCTCAAAAATCATTTTCTCATTGAACTCAATAATAATGATGAGGCCGAAATTGTTTGGCCGTTAACCTCGTCGAAAAATGAAACCAAAGAGATCGCGATTCGCAGCGCCCTCAGTGTGAATTTGCCGCAGACTTTAAAGTTGGCCCTATTGGATCATCAAGGTATTGGTATTTTGCCTTGGGTCGTTGCGAACCCAGAATCTAAAGAAGGATCTCTTGTGCAAGTGTTGCCGGAGTGGCGGGTCAAAAACGTGCCTTTGTATTTCGTCTATCCGAAACTCAAAGTTAAAAACCAAAAAGTAAAATCCTTCGTGAGCTTCTTCAAAAACGAAATTGCACGCTTAAAACCTGACGAGTGTTAACTGATAAAAAAAGGAGACGCTCCCACTCGTGAAGAGTGAGAGTCTCCGAAGTATTTTGCCAGCTAAAGGCTTAGTGTTTCATGCCAAAGAATTCTTTGGCTTTATCTAGGCTGCGAGCCCACCAACCTTCATGCGGGATCATGCCGTTCGGAGTGAGTTTATCCACTAAAAGCGGCAGATAAGTTGCAACCTGTTGGCTCAGGCTTTCAGGAGTCATTCCGACTTTGCTTGCAACTCTTTGCACGAGATCGGGTCCCAATACATTCATGATTTGGTCTGATGTTACAGATTTATTTGGAGCACTGCTGATCCAAGACTGAACAACATCACCAAGGCCTTTATCTTGGAATTTTTTTACAAGTCCATCCATGCCACCCGATGCGTCTATAATTTTTGAAATGGCTTGAGTGACTTGAGTGTTTGAAGATCCCAATATGCCGGCAGCTTTTTCTTGGATGCTATCCATCATGCTCATAAATTCCTCCTTAAGAGAAGTTCTATGGACGTTTGACAGATTGAGTTTAAGAGAGGTCGTTCGCGGGTAATAGAAAATCTAGTGAAGATTCTTTCCATCTGTTGTCGTGTTTTTGGGATAAAACAAACTCATAGGTTGTTTTTTTAAACGCATGACAACGGCTTTGTAAATTTGTTTTCTTTGTGGCGTCTTTACTTTACGTGCACGAATAGCAATAAACATAGACATGCTGAAAGCCACAGAGACATTCAAGAAACCGCAAATCAGAATGCCAAAGACTGCAAACCAAAAATCCCAAGTGGAAAATACATTGTGGCCAAGACTTACGACGGCAGCCGCTAATGATCCAGAAGACAGAGTGACGTGACGGACATCGATCGGAAGTCCCAAGAAAGTTCCAAAGACGGGGATCAGGCCTAAGAAAAATCCTAAAGAGATGTTGCCGGCGAAGCCAGAGATGTTTTTTCTGAAGAACAGACCAATTTTTTTAGCCCCGCCCTCGCCAAAAACGAAAACCATACGACGGTTCTGAGAGATAGCCGAGTTCATTTTGTGATACACGAACCAGTTATCCACCCAGCCCGCCATGACGCTTGAAACCCATAGTAAGATTCCCGTGAAGGCTGCATATGGAATCATGCCGCCTAAAATCGATAATGATTCAATGGTGTGGTGAGCTTTGTCTGCTGGAAGAAGGTGATGATGAAGCGCAAAGAACCATGCAAAAGAAATCAGAATCATGGTTGGAACCACGGCGTAGATGTTACCAAGGACCGCAATAAACTGAGAACGCATCAAGTGAATGATTTCGTCGACAAGCTTTTCAAGTGCTTCAGGATCGTTGACCTTGTGCATCTTGGCCGCTAAGGCTGGGGCTGTCATTGCTGGCTGTTTTGTTGCCAACGTATAGCCCATCAATTGAATCGCGACGAAACTGATAGAGTAGTTGAGCGATGCAAAAAAGCCGTGAAAGAAAATCGACGCCGGCAATTTGTACATCAAGAACTTCACCAAAGTGGTGATAGCTGTAAGAACGCCACCGCCGATCGCTTTACGCAAGATGTACATGTATTCAGCACGATTGCGAGTGATGTAGTGCTCGCCAGTCTCAGCACTGCGCTCTACGATTTTCTTAGAGATCAAAGCAAGATTATCGGCAAAAAGGGCGCCAAACTTATGAAGACGGACGTTTTCCACCATCAACGTAGAAACAAACTGAGAAACCGCTTCGGGATTTCTTTCGTGACTGAGTACAAGCTCGATCAGATTGCGGATACGACGAAGCTGACTTTCCATTCGATCCAGCAAGAAGACGATATTGATACTGACACCATATTCATTAAGGTGAGTATAAACTTCTGAAATAGCTAGTTGGCAGCGATCTACGAGTTTTTCCAGCTGCAAAGCCAGAACGAGGCGTTGATCAGAGTCTTGAACTTCAACCATTTTCTGCGCCAAAAGCGGTAATTCAAAAAATGGCAGCTGTTTAAAGTTTTTGTTAGTCACACGGCTTCGAATTGCGGTCGAGAGTCCCGCGCCACTGACTTGCGTGCTTAGTAGCAGAATCGCATCTTTCGCATCGGCAATCAGGGAGTTCCATTCTCCGGCAGAATAGTCTTCAAAAGAAAATAGATTCAGAAAATCTTCGAAGACTTTTTTATCAAGCTGGGAGATCCACACATAATCTTCTTCTTTTTGGAAGGTTTGGCTAAAGAAAGAAGCTAAGTTCGCGTAGTTCGGAGCTTGTGGCAAAAGTTTATAGTGTATACGCTCTAATAATTCGCCACTAAAACCTTGTTGGTTTGCCATACCTGCATTTACAAAAAGATCTAAGGCGCTGGTGTCATGAATAATAGAACGAAGCAAGACCGCGACATTTTTTTTCCATGCGGGATTGCGCTCAAGAACAAAAAGAAGATACTTCGCACGAAGTGCTTGCGGGTGGCCGCTTTGGAAATCCAAATCGGTTTTAATGACGCCCGGACTGCGAATCCACTGAATTAAATCCGTCAACCACTCAAGACGTTTACGCAACAAAGCTTCAGGTGTCGGTGGGGCACTCAGCAAATCATCAAGGTTACGACGTGAATGAGGAGCGAGTGACCATTTCGTGATCAGTTCGCGGGTTTTTTGCAACATCTGTCAATTATGATGTGATTCTGTCACACAGACAAGACTTCAGGACTTTTGCCATGTGTTAATATAAAAAAATGGAAGATTTAAAAAAGCTTCAAGAGAATTTGATACTAAAAACTCGTCGCTTTCATGATATTTCTGATAGGATTGTGGAAGCTTTTTATAAGTATCCACGCCACCATTTCGTTCCTTCTCGTTATTCGCTCAAAGAAGCCTACATTGATAGCGCACTACCGCTGTATAAAAAAGATTCGATGCGTTCGACGATTTCACAGCCGAGCTTTGTTTTGTATCTTTTAGAGCTTCTAAATTTGCATGAAGGACAAAAAGTTTTTGAAGTTGGAGCTGGAAGTGGCTGGAATGCTGCCTTGATGTCTTACTTAGTTGGCGAACAAGGGCTTGTCGTCAGCATGGAAATTATCCCCGAGGTCGCAAGAAGCGCAAAAATTGCGATTGAAAATCATGACATAAAAAATGTGCAAGTGATCATTGGTGATGCCGGAGAGGGATGGGCTCCGGACGCTCCTTATGATCGCATGATTTTTACTGCCGCTGCTCCCAGCCTTCCGGATTTCGTGAGTCGCCAGCTGCAAGACGGTGGCAAAGTGATTTATGTTCAAGAAGGTTTATGGGGCATGGATGAACTGCAGGTTCTAGAAAAGCAGCAAGACAGTTTTACATGCGTGCAGAGAGTTCCTTGTCATTTCGTACCGATGACCGGTTCAACCAGAGATGAACCCAGTAAATCGCAGTCATAGTTCCGATATAACCAACGGCGGCGCCTCCGCAGATATCGCTTAAGAAATGATCGTGAATGATGACTCGGGTAAGACCAAAGAATGCGGCGATGGCTAAAAACACTACGCGTGCCTTCGGAAAAGCCAAAGACATCATCGTGGCAACCGTAAACATCACTTGCGTATGCCCAGAGACAAAGGAATGAAAATCCCAATGAGTCGTGAACGGGTGAAAGACATAGGGATCGAAATCAACGCTCTTATGGGGACGTTGACGGCCAACGACGAATTTAAATATGTGAACAAAAACGCCTGATACAATCAGTGCAAAGAAAAAGTTCCGAGCCCAGATCCGAAGATGCATAAACTGCGGGCGAACCCACTTTGCAAAAATATATAGCAAAATAACGGTGACGAAGTAGTGCTCACTCAGTCCCACGTTGGTAATTGTGCGTGCTTTCAGCCAAATCCATTGAAGTTCAGGGCGCTTAAAATACAGAGCCACACTTTGGTCTAAGGTTAAAGCGGCAATCAAAGCTAGGGAAAAACCAAGAATGCTGACAGTCAGAATACGGCGCGTAGGATATGTCATGCGACCATGCTAACCAAAAAAGATGTCTGTGGGAAGCAACGGATATCCATGTAACATAATCCTTAACTGTTGAAAATTTCCTGACAAAATAAAAGCTTGCCTAGACGAGAGTCCGTCGCCTTAAATGTATTTAGGGCTACTCAACTCTAAAAGGAATTGGAGTTTTAATGGCGCATCGAATGACTAAACAGCTGATTCTTTTCAAAATCATTCTAGCAAGTTCTCTTTCCGCCAGCGCGTGGGCCCCAGACTATTACACTGTCCAAGATCAAAATGCGAAAATCCAAGAAGCCTCGATGAATCCTCTGGAAACTTTTTCGGAAGTCGTCGAAGTCGCAGCCCGCAGAAAAATTGCGGATTTAAATTTAATGGCTTGGGACCATCACGAAGAAGAGTTGGAAGACCCGGCGACTCCTTACAATCGTAAAAGTCAGTACGGGACCTGGGTGCGTGATCGCAACGATGGCACTTGCTATAATACCAGAGCCAAAGTTTTGATTAGATCCTCTGAAATTCCTGTCAGTTTTGCGTCGAATGGTTGCACGGTTAAAAATGGGCTTTGGAATGATCCCTATTCTAACCGTCAATATCGTGATGCTGCGGATATTCAAATCGATCACGTTGTGGCGTTGAAAAACTCTTATGTCAGTGGTGGCTGGAAGTGGAATGCGAACAAGCGTTGTCTGTATGCGAACTTCATGTCCAATGAATATCATCTGATGGCAGTGAACGGTCCCGACAACATGAAAAAAGGGGACCGCACTCCGGAAAAATTCATGCCGCCAAATGCGGCGTATGCGTGCGAGTATTTAAAAATCTGGCTTAAAATTAAGTTGATCTGGAACTTAGCGATGACTCCTTCCGAGGCCGACGCTATTTCTGATTTGGCTAAGCAGCACCAATGCCAGGCTGCTGATTTAGTGATGACAGCTCAAGAGCTCAGCCAACAACGCCAAGGTATTCTTGATAATATGGGCCTGTGCAAGGCTGCTCAGTAAATAAGGACCTCTGATGAATCCGACGACCATTGAAATATTGGGGACGGTGATGTTTGCCGTCGCTATCGTACACACTTTTCTTGTACAGAAGATTTTGAATCTTTCGCATCACTTTCCGAAAAACTCAATAATGCATGGATTTTTGCATCTCATGAGCGAAATCGAAATCGTCTTTGGTTTTTGGGCGGCGATTTTTTTAAGCATCATGGTGGCTCTCAGCGGAGCGAAGGCGACCGTCGAATATCAAGAGAGCTTGAATTTTACAGAGCCTTTGTTTGTGTTCTGTATCATGGTGATGGCGGCAACAAGACCGGTTTTAGGTGTTGCTCGTGACGGCATTCAATTCGTGAGTGCTTTGCTCCGTAAAGTCTTCCGCACTCCCGAGAAAATGACTGACATTTTTGTAGTGCTGACGTTGGGACCTCTCAGTGGAAGCTTCATTACAGAGCCTGCAGCGATGACGGTGACGGCTTTACTTTTGGTTTCGATGTTTCACAGTCCTCCGGCACGTCTTGCCTATTTTCTGATGGGTGTGTTGTTTGTGAATGTCTCGGTCGGTGGAGCGCTGACTCCGTATGCAGCTCCGCCAATTTTGATGGTGGCAGGGAAGTGGGGCTGGGACTTTGCCTTCGTTTTTCAGCATTTTGGGTTGAAGAGCATTGCGACTGTTGTGATCAACGCTTTGATTTTAGTTTTGTATTTCAGAAAAGATATTCAGCAATATTGCTATAGCCTTTATGAAGCCGACAAAAAACAAGATCAAAAGGGGCCGGCAATTCCTTTTGGCGTGACTGTTTTACATTTGCTGTTCTTAGTGATGCTCGTTGTAACCGCTCACTACATGAGTGTGTTCATGGGAGTCTTTCTCTTCTTCTTAGGTCTTACAACGGTGACTCGTCAGTATCAGGATCACTTGCGTTTACGAGAGAGTTTATTAGTCGCCTTTTTCTTAGGCGGCATTATTGTTTTTGGTGCTTACCAAAAATGGTGGTTAGAGCCCCTGCTATCATCTATGTCAGACGCATTGCTATTCAAAGGGGCCACGGCGTTGACGGCGATCACTGATAATGCGGCTTTGACTTACTTAGGTGCGCAAGTTCCAACTCTTTCGGTGGAATCTCGTTATGCCTTGGTTGCTGGTGCGATTGCGGGTGGGGGACTGACTGTGATTGCGAATGCGCCAAATCCTGCGGGCTTTAGTATTTTGAATCCTCGTTTCCCAGGCGGAAACGTAAATCCCATTAAGCTTTTCGTCGCGGCACTGGTGCCAACAGCCGTTGCTGTTGTTTGTCTTTGGTATCTTCCTCACTAACAAAAGCAAAAAAAAAGGGAACTCTTGCGAGTTCCCTTTTTCACTGTCTCTGCGACAACTAAAATTACTTAGTTGGAGCTGGAGTAGCAGAAGGAGCAGCAGCAGGTGCAGCTGGAGCAGCAGCAGCGTCAGCAGCTGGAGCAGCTTTGTCAGCTTTGTGACCTTTTTTGTGCTTCTTTTCTTTTTTAGCAGCTTTTTCTTCTTTTTTAGCTTCAGCAGCAGGAGCAGCAGCCGCAGGTGCAGCTGGAGCTGCAGGAGCAGCAGGTTCGTTAGCTTGAGCAACAACACCAGCGAAAGCCAAAGCGATTACGATAGATACGATTTTCATAAAACCTCCATTTGGTTTACATGTAATTCGGAACGAATTTGTTCCTGAAAACGTAATCAGGTTATCAATGAAAGGTAAAATCGAGATTAAATACAGATTAAATGTTTTTAATCTCAAAATGAAACTGCGCGCCTTTGCTAGTATTGTTAGCAGCATAGAGCTTAGCGTGGTGAAGAATGGCGATTTTCTGAGCAATCGCCAGACCTAAGCCGAAGCCTTTGGCATTTCGCTCTGCATTCGAACCTCGACTAAAGCGCTCAAAAATATAAGGCAGCTGTTCGTCTGGAATTCCAACACCATGATCCATGACGACCACTTTGCTGATATCTTTTTGCCAGATCAGGCTAATAGAGATCATCTCGTTCTCTGGAGAATACTTGATCGCATTTTCCATCACATTGATGAGAAGATTGAGTAGTAAATCATAGTCACCGCGCACGGTTTTGCGTCCCTCAGCCTCATCGAGAATATCAAACTTTAAACGAATGTTTTTGGCGTTCGCAACTTTCTCAACACGGCTGATCGCTTCAAGCACCATATCATCTAAGTGAAGCTCTTCCAGACTTAAAGCGCCAAGTCCCGCATCTACACGAGCAAGTAGCAACATATCTTTGACGATTTTAGTCAGAGTATCGATTTCTTGCAGGGAGCTCTTTAAGAAACCATCGACGTCTTTTTGATTGAACTCATGCTTTTGCATAACTTCAATTTCACCCTTCATGATCGTCAGTGGTGTCAGCAACTGGTGAGAGGCATCAGCGACGAAACGCTCTTGGCTCTGAAAGGCTTGATGGATACGGGCTAGCATTTCATTCAGAGTCAGAGATAGCTTTTTAATTTCATCATTCGCAGAAGGTACGGGGACACGCTGACTCAGCTCACTGGCATCAATACCTTGAGCGGCGCTAATCATACTTTTTACTGGAGCCAGCGCGCGGGACGAGAAGAAAAGACCACCCAGAGTTGCAATCAAAAGGACTAACGGAATACCGATTTGCAACATCGTCAATCGATTCGCAATTTGGGTATCCAACAGAGTCATCGGGACTGCGATCTGCAGAATTACTTGCGGAGAAGTGGAGTTGTCTAAAGGCACGCTGATCAAGCGGTACGAGTCCGCTTCGGCTGAAGGGATCTTACTGATATTTGAGATTGTGCGATAAGTTTCTTCTTCGCCGTGACTAAGGCGTTCAAAATCTTTTTTGAATGAAGGATTGAAATCCCCGAAGTCTCCGACACGGGCAAGGACAGTGCCGGAACTATGAATGACTTGAATCAATGCCGTTCCAAGGGGGAAAGGAAGAACCTTTCCAGTATCCAATTTTAGTGGCGGAAACTTCAAGTCCCCTTTGATGCCGATTTCGATCGATTCAGAAACGTCGACGGAGTAGTTGAAAAGGGCATCGTCGAAATCCTGCTGCAGGGTTTGAATCATGAATAAAAATAAAAATGTATTAAACAGAATCGTCGTGGTTCCGAAGATCACCACAAAAGTCAGCGTCAGGCGAAGACGGATGCTGAGTCTGCTAAATGAGTTAAGAATTTTCTTTAAGAACGTAACCAACGCCCACCACCGTGTGGATGAGTTTTTTAGAAAAAGGCGCATCTATTTTTTTACGAAGCATGTTGATGTAAACATCAATGACGTTGCTTTCGGAATCAAAGTGAATATCCCAAACGTGTTCAGCGATAGAAACACGTCCCAAAGGGCGGTCCGCATTGCGCATCAAGTACTCTAGCAGTGCAAACTCTTTCGTGGTCAGACTGAGTTCTTGGCCAGCACGACGAACTTTGCGATGAATAAGATCCAACTCAAGATCCGCGTACTGCAAGAAAGAATTTCCGCCACCAGTAGAAGAGGATTTGCGGCGAAGCAGTGCGCGAACGCGAGCTAAGAGTTCATCAAACGAATAAGGTTTTGTCAGATAGTCATCAGCTCCAGCATCAAGGCCGTTTACTTTATCCTTGGTCGTAGCAAGAGCCGTCAGCATAAGGATTGGACCTTCAAAACCATCGCGGCGAAGGTGCCGAGCTGTATCGATGCCGTTTTGATCCGGTAACATGACATCAAGAACTACCAAGTCGTATTCGCCTTGAGCCATGAAGGACTCGGCCGCAATACCGCTTTCAGCGACATCGACGGCATAACCGACTTCGTTCAGGCCTTTTTTAAGGAAATTGGCCATCTTGATTTGATCTTCAACTACCAGAATTCGCATCAGTTCTTTCTTTTATAGGTCCATGTCCATCTTTTTAACGGAACTCTCGTTTTCTTCAACGGATTTTATATGATCCTGCTCGTCGATGCTGATGGTCACAGTAGGGCCGCCAGGCTTTTGACTCTTGTTCAGGATCTGAATCAGTTTTGCTCGGTTCTTAATATTTTGAGGCAAAAGGTAAGGGCCGCTATTGCCTTTGGTGTCGATGAAGACCTCAGTCTCCTCTTGGACTTCACGAACGGCCTTCACTTTGCCGCTGATCGAGGACTCAGATTTGTCTTTTTCATAAAGATCCGTGCTGAGTTTTCCCTTTTTTGTGCTCTGAGCTGCGGAGATCATAGGTAAGGTTAGTGCCAAAACTGTCGCTATAAAAAATTCCTTCATGAACCCTCCGATCCTCATTGTGCCAGAATTCAATTGCAGTGCAATAAGTGACTCGTTAGGATGCTTCATTATGAGTTCAGAAAGCATTGCCCTGACCCAAACCGTTCAAAAAGGCGGGTGCGCTGCGAAAGTGGCGGCCTCCGAACTTCGTAAAATCCTCTCTCAAGTGAGATTTCCCAAAGCACATACAGAACTTCTGGTTGATGGTGGTTTATTTGATGATGCCGCCATCTACAAAGTGACTGATGATATCGCGATGGTGCAAACCTTGGACTTTTTCACTCCGATTGTTGATAGTCCGCGCTTGTTTGGACGTATTGCCGCCGCAAATTCTTTAAGTGATGTTTATGCCATGGGTGGAAAACCCAAAACGGCGATGGGGATTTTAGCATTCCCGATCGCAAGTATGCCTGAAAGTGTCATTGTCGAGGTCATGCAAGGGGCCAGCGACGTGATTAGTGAAGCTCAAGCCAACTTCGTCGGTGGTCACTCGATTGACGATGATACTTTGAAATTTGGTCTGTCGGTCACGGGCTTTGTGCATCCTGAAAAAGTTTGGTCCAACGCCAAAGCGCAAGCAGGAGATGTCTTGATCCTGACAAAAGCGCTTGGCACCGGAACGATGACGGCAGCTCTTAAGCGCCGCGAAGCGACCGAACAGGATATTTCTGAGGCGACCACTAGCATGGGGACGCTTAATAACGTGGTGGATTTTTTAGATACCGAGTCTTTGAACGCGATCCACGCCGCGACTGATATTACTGGTTTTGGTCTTTCCGGTCATAGTATGCAGCTAGCAAAAGCCAGTCAGGTCAGTTTGCAGATGCGCTTTGAAGCTTTGCCAAAATTTACGCGTGCCATGGAGTTTCTGGAAAAGGGCTTCTTGACGAA
This sequence comes from Bdellovibrio sp. HCB337, assembly GCF_047302465.1. Taxonomy (GTDB): domain Bacteria; phylum Bdellovibrionota; class Bdellovibrionia; order Bdellovibrionales; family Bdellovibrionaceae; genus JACMRP01. Next base: position 1,289,014 of record NZ_CP178621.1, read on the forward strand.
AGCTCATCGTAGCAACGCCGCTTACACGGAAAGCGCTGTAAAGACGGACGGGCTATCGGCTTTGCAAAATCTTCTTCTTCATGATCCTCAGACGAGTGGGGGCTTGTTACTCTCTGTGCGAAAAGATCTTGCGCCTCATTTAGTAGGTCAGCTTAAAGGGGCCTTCCCACACACGGCAATTATCGGCGAAGTGCGACCCCCAGACGACTTCTTGGTGAGTTTTGAGTAATATTAGTGAGCCTTCTTTTTTTGAACTATTCCGCCAGGGAACTCCTCTGATTGATGTCAGAGCGCCGGTGGAATTTGCCCAAGGGGCGCTGCCGGGGGCGATCAATCTTCCCATTATGTATGATGAAGAACGTGCTCATGTGGGGACGACCTATAAGCAGGCCGGGCGTGAAGCCGCCATTACTTTGGGGCACGAACTCATTTCTGGAAAAGTAAAAGAGCTTCGAATGAAGATGTGGGCCGAGCAGATCCGCAAGGAGCCACAGGCTGTCCTTTATTGCTTTCGTGGGGGCTTGCGTTCGCAGATTACTCAAGGGTGGCTGAAGGACGCAGGCATTGATAGACCCTTGATCGTCGGTGGCTACAAGAAGGCTCGTAATTTTTTACGTCAGGAAATCGAACAGTTCTCTGCGCAATCAGATTTTGTCCTGCTTTCGGGTCCTACGGGGAGTGCTAAAACTCACATCCTGAATCAGGCGGCGACCTTCTATCCAAGTGTGGATTTAGAGGCTATTGCTCACCACCGGGGCTCGGCGTTTGGCGCTTGGGCGATCCCGCAGCCGACACAAATTGATTTTGAAAACAAGTTGGCCGTGAATCTTTTGAAGCTCAAAGAGAAGGCTCAAGGCCAAAGGGTTCTGTTCGAAGATGAAAGCCGTTTGATCGGGCACTGTGCATTGCCAGAGAGTGTGTTTGCTAAAATGCGGGCGTCTGAAGTGATCTTTATCGAGGAAAGCTTTGATCAGCGCGTAGAGAATATCTATCAGGATTACGTCGCAAACACGGCCTTAGGGAACGGTTCTGTCGAAGAGGCCCTTCGGATTTTCACAGCCTTTCGCCGATCTGTGCGGGATATTTCTAAAAAACTGGGTGGACTGAGAGCTCAAGAAGTGCTGCAAGATTTAGCAGTTTCCGAGAGCGAGTACCTTCGCGGACGGAACCTTGAGGTGAATAAAGCCTGGATTGCCAAACTTTTGAGCTATTATTACGACCCTTTCTATCAGCAAAGTTGGTCCCGCAGGCAACCTCGAGTGCATTTCCGAGGGTCGGGACCTGAGGTACTTGAGCATCTTCGAAATTTTCGCGCGGGATGTTAACTCTTTGAAAAAAGAGAATTCTGTTTAAAGATTGTGATGTTGAAGTTTTAAAAACAACAAGAAACAAGGATGAACAAACAGGAGACTCAATGAAAAAGTTGGTTATTGCGGGCGCCGCTGCAGGATTAGTGATCGCCGTTGGATGTACCAAAAAATTGGATACAGATCAGAAGAAAGCTAGCTACGCGATCGGACAACAAATCGGTGGCAACATGAAACAACAGAACATCGAAATCGATGCTGATGTTATGGCTATGGCTATGAAAGATGCTATCAAAGGCGATAGCAAAATGACTAAAGAAGAAATTCAGCAAGCAATGATGAAGCTTCAAGAATCTGCTATGAAGAAGCAACAAGAAGCAGCTGAAGAGAACAAGAAAAAAGGCGCTGAGTTCTTGGAAAAGAACAAGTCTGCTGAAGGTGTGAAAGTTACGGCTTCTGGTCTTCAATATAAAGTTGAAAAAGAAGGCGATGGCAAAATGCCAACTAAGACTGACACTGTAAAAGCTCACTACACTGGTACTTTGATCGACGGAACTAAGTTCGATTCTTCTTTGGACCGTGGTCAACCTGCTGAGTTCCCAGTTCAAGGTGTTATCCCTGGCTGGTCTGAAGCTCTTCAAATGATGAAAGTTGGCGCTAAGTACAAACTTTTCATCCCACCAGAACTTGCTTACGGTGCTTCTGGCCGTCCTGGTATCCCAGCAAACTCAGTATTGGTTTTCGATGTTGAGTTGGTTGAGATCGTTAAAGCCGGTGCAGCTCCAGCGGCTCCAGCTGAAAAACCAGCTAAGAAAAAGTAATCGTGTTTGATACAAGTGTAGATCCATTTTTACACTTAGAAAGGCTCCTCGAAGAGGCGAAACGCCGAGGGGAGCCCGAGCACAATGCGATGGCTCTGGCAACAGTCGGAGCCGACCTTAAGCCCTCCGTTAGAATCGTCTACTACAAAGGACTCATTCGCGGAGGTCTTTCTTTTTATGGCAATTACAATTCCAGTAAAGGTAAGGCGATTGCGCAAAACAATCAGGTTTGCGTGAATTTCTATTACGCTAAAGACTGGGAACAAATTCGTGTCTCGGGCAAAGTCCACAAGCTGACTCGTGCCGAGAACGAAGCTTACTTCAAGACTCGCAACCGCTTAAGTCAGATAGGCGCTTGGGCTTCGAATCAGAGCCAAGAAATCCCTGGGACTGAGTATTTCCAAAGACGTGTTGCTGAGTATGAAAAATCCTTCGATGGCCAAGAAGTACCATGCCCAGAGAATTGGGGTGGCTATCACATCGTTCCTGAAGAATTCGAATTTTGGTTCGGTAAAACCGGCCGTCTGCACGAACGCTACGTGTATCAACGCCAAGCTGATGGTAGCTGGCGCACATTTATGCGTGCGCCATAGTTCTTAAAAGAAATACTTCAAACTTAACAATGCTGATGCGACAGTTCCAGTTGTAGTTTCGCTGCCGGAACTGCCAGTGGCTTTCAATTCTGTCGTTGCAGAACGGCCAATGTATTCGATGACAAAGTTTTCATTGAAAAACCAGCCCATGCCCAGATGTGCACCGACGCCATTTTTAGTTGTTGCGGTCGATGTCGAGGATGTGGCCTCAGTAAACTTCGTCATGCCATAAGTAAGAGCCAACGGAATATAGAACGATTCCCATCGGTAAGCAGTGCCGCCATAGAGAAAGTGTGTTTGGTAAGTGGAGGTATCAGAGCTTGAAGGTATTGGAAAACCATTGGCTGTTCCTGAGTAGAACTTTCGGGCGCCGCTATTTTGATAGCCGCTGATGAAGCCCCAGGAGTTCGGCTGCACACTCCATACGTCAATACCAAATTCAGTCGTAGAATTGTAGTTCAATGCATAAGTCGCATTGTATGGCGTCCCTGAAGAGGTCCCGCCACCTGAAAGATTCACCATATAGTTGGGGCTGTATCCGACACTAAGGCCGATTTTCAAAGAGGCGTTTGCAGTTCCTGTATAGGCTAAAATAAAAGCACAAAGTGCAGTGATCAATTTCATGAATCCCCCTAAAATCTAATAAAACCACCTTTGATTTATAGTGTAAATAAGAAGTAGTTTCATTTGGGCCAAGGTCTGTTAGATGTGCTCAAGAATATTGACGAGTTTCCCAAAAGGATCGCGTACGAAAAAGCGTTTTACACCCCAAGGTTCTTCGGTGAGGGGGTATTCGATTTTGAATCGTCCTTTCTTCATTCGGCGGAAAGCTTCGTCGACATCATCCACTTCGATAGAGAGATCTGGAACTGGGGTTTTAGATCCGCCTTGCGAGGCAAAGCTTATTTGTGTCTGCATCTTTGCAGAAGACCCGTAAGTTTTGATCCATCCATGATCCATCAATAATTCGAGTCCGAGGATAGTGCCATAGAACTTCTTTGCAGAAGCCATTTTCGTGGTCTCGATATTTGCAACGATACGTTTTACTTTCATGAAACTACGGTGCGAGGTTTTGTCGTGGGTTGCAAGTAGATTTGCTCTGACTTTAACTGTGACTCAGAGTTTCTTCGCGCGTCTTTTAGATCTCTTCAAGATGGATGACGAAACGCTCAGTAAACGGGTATTCATCCGTTGGCTCGACTGGGACGCGTTCCTTTTTGATCACTCGAAATTTGCTTTGGGGTAGGAAGAGAACTTCCTCTTCCTCATTTTTGCGTGTAGAGGCATCTTTAATGCTGCGTCCACTTTTACTTTTAATAACATACGAGAGAGCCGCATTTTCAATATATTCTTTTCTAGAAGCTGGAGACTTTCCCTCTGTTGTACTCGTGAAACCTAAAAAGGTATGAATGCCGCCGACTTCAGGAAGTGAGTCGTAGTACTTGTGCGCTTCTTTGAATGCAGACTGGAAGCTGATAAAATCACCCCTATAGACAATGCCTTTATAAGTGGGAAGCTTATTGAGGGCTGACACAATCATCAGTATTCGAGCCTCGGCCATTTTACTTTCCTCAGCGGATAGCTGGGCCTTTTTTGGATTCCAAAGATAAGTATTAACGTTTTGATAGCCCCATTCGGAATATTCCACCAGTGAAGCTAGTTCCAACTCAGACAATTTATGCAGAGGGTGCGTTGGTTGTAAAAGGCGTAGGGTGCTATTCAAATACTCAACATGGCTATAGACACTTCCCAAGGCCATTCCACCGGTCCCTGTGAGATGGGCCTGCTTAGACTTTTGAAAAAAGACGTTATAGAGCGCCATTGCTTCTGGTTCTGCAGAATAAGCCTTGAAGTCGATCGCCCTTCCACTTGGAAGGTTTGATATAGCTTTCGATGAGTCTGCAAAGACCTGGCTGCAAGATGGAGCCGCAAAGGCAGCGCTCCCATAGAATTGCACAAGGCCCATAATGGCAAGAACTGTCAAAAATACTGACAGTGATGGGGCCCTATATTTTACTTCAATGGGTGTTGGTTTCATAGAAAACAAAGACTACAAATTCGGTGCCATAAACTGTGGATACAAATGAGGTTACTGAATTACGGATTGAATCCAAGTGTAGGCGTCTGCGACGTTAGCGTAGCCTTCAACATTGGATTTAGCTAAAGGATTGCGTCCCAGGCAGCCGGTGCCCCAGCTGACAATTCCGACTTGCACATAGTGGTCGCCTGTCTTTTGCACCAAGGGGCCGCCACTATCGCCAGAGCAAGCAGAGCGGGTGTTGTTGGAGGTTGAAGCGCAAAGAGTGTCAGCTTCAATAGTCCACCCGCGTTTTTGAACGTAAGAGTCTTTGGTACATTCTGCGCGGGTGATCAAAGGAAGAGTAATTTTTTGAAGGTCTTCTGCTTGGTGTCCTTTATTATCTACCAGTCCCCAACCCATGACAATCGCAGTAAGAGGGGAGGGGGAACTATCCAAATCGTTCGTGTTTAAAACGACTGGAGTGACATTATGAACTTCTGCTTCAAGCTCGATCAACGCAACATCGTGTTTTGGCCAAGAAAAATCGGGATGAATCAAGATAGACTTTGCTTTGAGCTCGCGGCCACCTTCGCCAGAAATTTTATTACTACCGATGAAGAGCTTCATTTCAGAAATATTGATAAAGCCCGCGTTTTTGTCTGTGGCTCTTTCAAGAACACAGTGAGCTGCGGTTAAAACCCACTTTTTATGAACCAGGCTTCCGCCACAGAGATGATCATTGAAAATGTCTTTGGGACTATTTAACCAGATATTCACTAAAAACGGGAGCTCGTTCGGAGCAGCGTCTTCGCCGCCAAAAACTCCAGACGTCTGAGTGCCTGCCAGTGTCCTGTCGAAATGCGCGTCGTCCTTCTGGCAGGCTGTCAGAAGGCTCAAGACGAGAAGGCTAGAGAGTGTTTTAGTGAATACTTTCATCGACGTCCTGCTGGAAAAAAAGCTTGGAAATTCAGGAAGAAACCTACCTGAAATCCCTAAAAAAGGCCTCTAAGGACTGCCTATTATGCAAAATCTTCAGATGATCCCATTTAAGAAGCTGTTAATTTCATTAGACGAAGTCTTTTTTCATCATCCTGTTGGTGGTGTGGAAGCCTGACTTTTCATAGAGCGCTATGGCAGCCGTATTATGGCCAAAGACGTGGAGTCCCACGGATTTGCATCCGAGAGCGCGAGCTTCTTCCTCCATAAGGGCTATCAGATGTTTTCCTAAACCCTGTCCGCGTTTTTCAGGATTTAAAACAACATCGTAGATGAAGGCATATATTTTTCCCGACTGGGATTTTTTCGCAAACCACAACATACCCACTGGCTTTTGTGTGGCGTCTTCAATCACTGAAAAAAGAAATTGATCCGGGGTCTCTAAACCTTGAGGAAGAAGTCTTTCGTAAGAGTCTTGAGCGACTTTTAAAGCCTCTTCTGGCGTAAGACCTTCGCCTTTTTGTTTTTCGTCGGCATAGTTTGCGACAGAGAATTTTCTATATTCGGTATACTCTTCAGAGGTCATTTTTCTTAGTTTAATCATAAGGCAAATCCTCGTTTCGTTTTTTGAAGCTAATCGCTTTGTTCAGCACGATAAATCAAGCGACAGACTCTTTTGCCAGAGCTTGTACTGGTTTTATCTTCGAAGTGCAGTATCGAATTTTTAGGAAATTGATCCAAAATATAAGAAGGCTCAAACGCCGAGTACAATCGCCCGTCGTTATGTCTAGCATCAGTCACTTCCGTCACGCGCCAAGAAAGATAAAGAATGCCTGAGCTTTTTAGAAGTCTTTTAAGATTTTGAAGAGCTTCAGGAATTTGCTTCAGTGGCAAATGCATGATTACAGTCTCGCATAAAATATTGTCGAACTGTTCTTGAATCTCTGAAAGAGCGGGTAGAAGGGCTTGGCCAAATTTAATTTTGGGAAATAAATTTGTGGCGATGGTTAGTAGCTCTGATGAAGAATCAAAGCCTTGAACCTTGAATCCCTGCTGTCGTAACCACTCGGCATCGTGGCCATTGCCACAACCGATATCAACGGTGGTACCGCCAGAGGTAAAATACTTCTGCAAAAGTTGATACATGTCCGTAGGCTCTGGCTGAGTCAGCCAATCTTGGCTGTAAGTGCTTGCTTTGTCGGAATAAGCTTTTAGAGTCGGTTGATCCACAGTCAAAAGTTATGACTAAAACCCCGAGCAATCAAGTCTCAAAAACCAATTCCTATTCTAAGATTGTGGCGGGACTGTGCGCAGCATCCATCCAGCAGTGGTTTCGATTTCTTTAAAATGAAAATCTCTGTAGAGCGATTGTGAATAAGACGTTTTTAGCAGCCATTTTACGGAAGTCAGTTTTGGATGCTGGAATAAACATTCCATCAGAAAATGGCCCAGGCGTTTTTGGCGATGGGCTTCCTCAACATATACGTCACACAAATAAGCAAACGTACAATAATCCGTAATGACACGGGCAAAGCCCACTTGCTCTTTATTTTGAAACATACCGATTGTGAAAGAGGACTTGATACTATTTGCGACGGTTTCTTTGGTTCTGCCTTTGGCCCAATAGGAATTCGTCAAAAATCGGTGAATGGCATCGACATCCAGAAGTGTTGTATCGTCGCTGACAATGTAAGTGTCTTTTTTCCACTCCATAATTTCCCCTGTCGTTAGAGCTTCAGTGAATCCCACTCATATGCAAGTTCATTAAAGGATTTCCCGCCGATTTCGTCTGGCTTCTTTTGGCCTGAGAACGTGGCGCCCGATCTTTCATAGAAACGAATCGTTGGATTATTTTCAAGAACCCAGCAGTAGGCTTTTTGATAGCCTTGTTCACTCATCAGTTTGAAGCCTGCTGATAAAAGCGCAAAGCCAATCCCTTTGTTTTTGTATTTCTCTAAAAGGTAGATAGCGCCAAGCTCAATAAAAGTTTCGCGGTTTTCATCGCGGGGCAGACCGAAGATAGTAAATCCAACGATTTTATCTGAAACCGTCGCGACCCAGATCCATCTTTTTGCATTTACTAAAGAGCGTTTCCAGTTTTCAGTTCTTTCCGTAAGTTCTGAGGGGAGCGCATCCAGATAGGCCTGGGGGACTAGCCCCTTATAAGCCTCTTGCCAGGCTTGAACATGAACATTTGCGAGAGTTTCTTCATCGCCACTGAGGGCTCTTCGGATCGTAAATTCTTGCATAACGGTAGTATCTTGCTCCGGGGACGCATTTGGAGCAAGCAAGAATTGATAATTATTTCAGCAGGTTCGCTATAACTGCATTTTTTTAAAGTCCACTACTTGACAATACACAGTACCTAGCAATATACAGTACCCATTACTAGGGAGCATAAATATGAATGCCCAATTTAAAAAAGGGGTTCTAGAGCTTTGTGTCCTGACCTTGATTGGCCGTAAAGACTATTACGGCTATGAGCTGGTCGAGGAGATCTCAAAGGTTCTGGAGATTTCCGAGGGGACTTTATATCCGATTCTGCGTCGATTGACGGAAGAAGGGTATTTTGAAACCTATTTGCGGGAGTCCTCAGAAGGACCGCCGCGAAAGTATTATCGTATAAGCAAGGCCGGTAAAGAGTTCCAGAAAGAACAATTTAAGCAGTGGGCCGAATTTAATCAGCAAATTGAAAAACTAATTGGTGGAAAGACAAATGAACCAACAAGATTATTTAAAATCACTAAAAATTGAACTTGAGAAAAGAAATGTCGGCAATGTCGAAGAGATCATCGCCGATTATAAAGAACACTTTGCGCATGCGCTTGAAGCTGGCAAGACAGACGATGAAGTCATTCGTAAGTTAGGATTGCCAGACCTGATTGCTCAAGCACATGAAACTGAAGCAATGATTAAAAAGGTCAAGGCAGAGGATGCGGGTATTCCTTGGGGCACCGTTATTAACAGTATTGGACGCCTCTTTATCATTGCTCCTTTCAACTTTATCTTTTTATTCATTCCAGCCGTCATAATTATTTCGTTGGTATTCGCCGGGTGGTCTGTAAGCGGAGCTATCGCCGCTGTCGCATTGGCACTTTTTGGAGTCGTTCCAGGAGTCGTCACTTCCGGTGGGACTTTGTGGGCCATGATTGCAGTTATTTTTACTAGCTTGGGAATTTTGGGGTTGGCCGTTATGGGCTTGATCGTCATGTATAGCCTAACAAAGTTTTTGGCTTTGGCTGTGATCAATTACTTGCAGTGGAACTTAAAATTCATTCTTGCTAAATAGGATTTCTAATATGAAAAACATTAATCTATCTAAAATCTTTGTAGGCGTATTCATTTTCACCATCTTGTCATTCTCTTTGGCTGGCTATGCAACCAAGCAAGCGAAAGCTGCAAATCCAGAGGTCGTAAATCAAGTTGCCAAGCATTTTAATGTTCATATCGACACTTCTGATTCAGGTTTTTCTATCCTGACGGCGGATGACGCGGACTATGCAGCTGTGAATAAGACTTGGGACTTTGACGGCAGCGCAAGCCAACTAAATATCTCTGCAAAGAGTGTCGATGTTACTTTCGTAAAATCCGCGGACGACAAGTATCACCTTATTGCTAGAGGTTTTGCCGGAAATGAAAATAGCAAAGACCTTTTGACGACCGAAATTCACGGCCAAGAAATTTTTGTGAGTGACGAAGGGAAAAAAATCAAAGATGTGTCTTTGACGGTGCAAGTCCCTGCGAATAAGTTGAAGTCGCTTCGTAGCAACTCAGTCAGTGGTGGTTTTTCTTTAAAAGACTTGGCATCTGATGAAATTCACATCGTGACTATTTCCGGCGATATCTCTGTCACAAAGGCAGTAAGTCAGTGGATTGAGGTCAAGAGTGTCTCTGGTGATATCGACTTAGAAAACACCAAAGAGGGCCGTATTGAGGCAAAATCGACGTCTGGGGATATTAAAATCCATTCTCCAAATTTGCAGAATTCTCAGTTTGAATTGAAAAGTGTTTCTGGTGAAATCATCAATCCTTTCGGGAGCAAAAAAGACGCTGTCACAAAAGTCACAGCAAGCACGGTCAGCGGGGATATTGAGGTTCAGGCTAGATAATACTCATAAAACCTTGCAATTTCGGGGCACATCCGAAAGGCTTTAGGTATGAGGAAGATTGTTATTATAGTCGTCATCTTGCTGGCACTCGTCTGGGTTAAAATGAGTTCAGACGAGGAGTACGAGTTGGGCGAGACTTCGGATAGTTTGAATGCGCAAGAAGAGACCGTCCATCTAGAAGACCCCGATGACAATGAACCAACTCCGGTAGTATCTCCAACGCCACCAATCAAGACATCTGTACCAGAAACCTCACAGCCTTCCCCAGCACCCACGCTAGTGGTGGAAGCAACGCCGATTCAGATCCAGCAAGAACACAAGCCACAACCGACCCCGTTCGAAAAAACGGGTGAGCAAGTGGCTGAGGAAAAGTTGAATATTCCTATCGACGAAGAGTTAAAACAGGCGATCCCATTGACCACGTGGACAACGACTGAACCAAGTCGCTTCACAGGGTTTTTTTACGGATACGTGGAGCTAAAAGGACAAAAACACCATGTTCGCTTGAGATTGGCATTTGACGGGTCTAATGGAGATGTTGCTCCAGGAAGCTGTGTTACCATTTATGGCTCCGGAGCGCCCCTCTATAGTGAAAAGTACGCCAATGGAAAAATGAAGGTTTTTAGGACTAAAGAAGAAAAGTATATTATCTTGTCGATCTCGGATCAGGTTTACTTACAAATCTTTCAAACTACAGAAAATCGCCAAAGAACACTGCGCGTTCACCTAACGACTAAGAGTGATAAAAGACCGGTTATCTTTTATCTGAACCATTCACGTGTATCCGGCATTGTGTTAGAGGGGCGCTGTTAAAAAAAATCTAGTATGTCTCGGCAATCGAGGGAGAGTAAAATGATACAGCTACCTGTTATCACCGGCACTTTGGAACGTCGAATTCTTTTGAATTATACAATCGACCCACAATACTTAGAGAAGTTTTTGCCGCCACGGTTTAAACCACGTCTTTACAAGGGTGTCGGAGTTGGCGGAATTTGTATGATTCGGTTCTCGAATCTAAGGCCCCAGTATGCTCCGTCATTTTTTGGTATCGACTCTGAAAATGCTGCCCACAGAATTGCGGTCGAGTGGGAGAGTAAGGATCAAAAACACGAAGGCGTATTTATTCCCAAACGCAATACAGCTTCACAGTTTAACTATTGGGCTGGGGGACGTATTTTTCCTGGAATCTTTCAGAAGAGTCAATTTAAGGTCCATGAAGAGAACGGAATCTACAGCGTGAAGATCTGTCAAGACGGCAAGGATATTGTTAGTTTTGAAGGAAGAGTTTCAGACGTTTTTCCAAAAGACTCCGTTTTTGCGAACCTTGAGGAGGCTTCGAATTTTTTTGCAAAGGGTTCCGTGGGATATTCACTTTCGAAAGATCAAACCTATTTTCAAGGGATGGAACTTAGACTGCTAGATTGGAGCATTCGTCCCTTAGAGATCCTCTCTGCATCTGTAGATCTCTACGAGAATGAGTCCATTTTTCCAAAGGGCGCGGTTCGCCTTGATAGCGCCATGCTGATGGAGAATCTCAGGCACGAATGGCATAAGATTCCGAATCTGAGTTCAGCTTCTAATCGAATGGAATGAATTTGCGAACCCATGGGCCGAAAACTTCCGGACGCGTTGGGTTTTGGTTCGAGCTATCAAACAAGTCGTACCAGAACCAAATTCCTTTTTTAGAACCTATGTAGTCCCAGAAAACACGCGTATTTCCGCCAGTGGCGTTGTAGATTGTTGAATAAGCAAAATCCACTTGAATCAAATGGACATCACGTCCGTGCGAGTTCGCTTTGCTAAACGCCTTGTCATAGATAGCAGACTTCAAAACAGCGAGACGGAATCCCTCATAGTCGTTGCTCTTACCTTTTTTGATAATAGCAATTTCATCACCACGAGAAATGAAGCGACTGACGACGACGCGAAGTGCGTCTTTGCGTGGGATGATTCCTAACTTCAGATTTTCTAAGTCTTTTGGCTTTCCACGATTTGCCATGAAAACAGCCGTGTCGTAAATTAGATCATGAACGTAAGTTGCCAAGGCCTGTGGATCTTGATTCAGGTTATAAATGTCTTTGATGGTTTGAACGATGCGAGGATCCGCCTCTTGCAGTTTTTGTACAGGAGGTTTTGGATGACTCGGCGTAAATTTAATATTTTCTGCAGATTCGATTTTCGTTTGGAAAATATTCGCCGACATTGTGGATTGGTAAGCCAGATCAGCACGGTCTTTTACAAGAGGGAATCTTTCAGCGATTTCTGCGCGGGCAGCTTCGGAAGATTTGATCGGTGCCCAACGATCTGTCGTACGAGGGTTCGCAACTTCAAACGCCAACTTTTCTAGATAGATTGGCAACGCGTTTTTAAGATTTTCACTCAATTTTAATTGGGTCTCTAATTGAAGACTTGAAAGAAGCTCACGAAGCACTTGGCCTTTTTCGATCGGAGACGCGTTGACCTTCTCGTTCACAGTCTTTTGAATTAATGAAAGCGCTTCAAATAGTGAGTCCGGAACAGGGTCGGTGTTGCCGAGTTCTTTTAGTTTTCTGACGATGGAGGTTTGCAAATCAAGACCGAGCTTAGCTTCGTTCCAAGCGGCCGATTTATTCAAACCCAATTGCTTAATAATGTCGGTCGGGCGGTATTCCGCAGAATAGGCACTGAATACCTGGTGGCAAAGCTCGGCACTAAGTGCCTGAGAGCCATAAGTTAAAGCTAAAAGACCGCCTATAAGCCATTGAATTTGGTATCTCTTCATAAGAACCTCTAATCAACACCTTACAAGTTCTGTGCCTGGAAGAAGAGGGAACAATGAGATCTAATGCTTTATAGGTGTCACCTCCTTAGACAGTGCCTGCGAAAGGGCACCGTGGCCGGGGTTTTAGAGGCCGTAAATCCTCAATTCGTTCCGATGTGACGAATTCGTCACGACACTGCGTTTCTGTTGTCAATTGTCGGTGTTAATACACACCCCCTATGAGTCACTTAAAATTATTCGCAGGCATTGCCATCGTTGTTGTCGATCTTCTTTTTAATTGCGCCCTGGCTAAAGCTGCGCCGGCGACCGAGAAAGAGGCCGAAGTCGTCGAGGTTAAACTTTACGATCCTGCTGGATTAAAGCTCGAAATTTTTAAACGCCAAAAACAAAAGAAAAAGCCCCACGTACCCCCAAAAAATCCGCCACCGGATTTTCCTGATGACCTGATTATTTCTGACGACATCAAAGAAAAACAAAAACTGTGGTTCCCATGGATTCCGCTAGGAACTAACAACCGGGCTGTCGAAAATGATTGCCGTCAAGAGTCCGTCCGTGATCGTATTTGGCGAAATACCTCAGTGCCTCTGCAAGCTGAAGCGCTGAATAACTGGGTCAATAAATGTTATGACAAAGTGGCAAGGGGCTTTTTGCGAAGCACCTACATTCCACTGATCCGCTTTGCGACTGTAGACTATGACCTTTTAGATAGCAGAAATATTCATCACGTCCGCGCGACACTTTCTGATGGCCGCGTGCTGGATGGTTTTATCGCAATGAAGCCAGGGGACACTCCACGACCCTTTGTAATCGCAAAGTGCGGGGTACTTTGTAATGCCGACCAGAGTGTGATGCATCGGTCCTTCATGATGCATCTTTATGACGAGTCACCATTTCATGTGCTGACTCTGGCGAATAATACGGGCTCGGAATTTATGGTTAATAATAAAGCCCTGTCTGTCGGAGGATTTGATGAAGGTCGTCAGCTTTATCAAATTGCTCAGCTTGTAAAATCTGTGGATTCGCCGGTTCATCATCGTATTTCAAGTGTCCACGTGGTGGGTGCAAGTCTTGGGGGCAGTGCTGCTTTGTATGCGGGCCTTTATTCAAGTCAAAACGATCCGCGGGGGCAAGAGTCCATTCAAAGTGTGACGGCAATTTGTCCTGTGGTGGTGCTGGATCATTCCATTCGGGATATTTACTCCAGTAAACCTATTTCAACGGTGGCGGTCTTTGAGACCCTTCACCAAATTCGTGATGTTTTTAATTTTGTGCCGGTGATTGGGCGATTTTTCCCCCTGAAGAACCAGCGCATGCGTGCGGGGGAGATCTACGATAAATTGACCCAAGCAATACTCAGTTATTACCGGGAGTGGACTGTGAAGTCCTCTTGGGATTTAAAACCCTTTACCGGGGTCCGAGTACAGTCTTTAGATCATTTTTGGGAGCTCAACGATTATCGGAATTACGTCGACAAAGTGACTATCCCCACTTTGACGATTTCGTCTGATAACGATGAACTCGTGAAAACCCCCGCTAACTCTAAACTGCTAGCTAAAAAACTGCACGAGTCACCGAATGACAAAGTCGGCACCGTGTTTTTGCATCAAGGAAATCATTGTGCATTTGCGATCGGGAATGGTTGGGGAAATTATTCGATGATTCTTCGCGAGTATATCTTGTCCCATAGTCCCGAGGCCGACAAACACTGGCACAAAACTGATAGAGAATTCGGAAATGTCAGCTGGAAATTGAAAAACGATGAGCAAGTCGTCGATGCACTTTGGGAAGCACAACCTAATGATGACAAAATGAATTTGAAAGTTAAAATCTTTAGTCCCTCGCAAAACTTTACGCGCGGTGATTGTGATCGAGGCGATCCTTCTGAAGCAGGACCTCATTGTTATCGTACAGTCGTGCACCGAATGCCGATTCGTACTTTGCCTTTAGAAGATCTTGGAACTCCGCTTTCGGAATATGAAGCGACGTCTTTAACTCGTCTTGCGAATACACGTTTTAGTCTGGTCGATGAAAAAGGAGAGCTCGTCATAAACCATTTCCGCAAACCACATGCGGTCCGAGCTTGGGTGTGGAAGTAAGGCCCCAGTCGCAGGGACTAGGGCCTATGAGTGCAATTAGTTATGGCGATTCTTTTTGTGGTGCTTTTTCATTTTAGCAACCAAGCACAAGAATGCATTTTTACGTTGAGTTGGTTGAAGAATGTCGTAGAAAACATTGTTCGCAAGCGCTAAATGTCCTGATACTAGTTTCGTTGCACCATCAGTAATTTTTTGTGAAGCAGCTTCAGCAGCGGCTTTGTCTGTAGTTTGATCCATCACAGTTTGCGCATAGTCCATCAAAGCGATTTTCAAATCAGCTTTTTGCTGGATCTGTTCTTTTTTAGCTGTGAAGGCTGCGGCCTCAATCTGAGTTTTTTGGTCATCAGTGATAGCTGCATCTGTACATGCTTTTGGTTCTGGCTCATCCGCCTTAGTTTGGCCACGGTCTCTGCGGTCGTGACGGTCGTTAGCTTGCCCTCTGTCGTGTTTGCTCTTAGCTGCCAAAGCTTGTTCAATAGCCTCAGGTGTTGGTGAAAGCGCATTCAAGTCAATCGCGCGTCCGTCGTCAGCGGCGTGAGCCAATCCTGCGGTTGCCAAGCTTGCTACTAAGAGTGCTAGTGTTGTTTTCATATCCATTCTCCTTTTGTCTGTGAGCCGCTCCGTGCGACTGCATGTTGTTTAGATCTCGAAGTAGAAGAAAGTAATGAAAGAGTGTGGAGACTGTTCGAGGCTCGGTCCGATTTGTTATTCTCTTTCCATCCTGAATGCTTCTTATGGTGCTAAATCTCAAAAGTAGGACTTCCATACTCGCTCAATAGTCTTTGCCTACACTTGTTACATAACAATAAAGGTGAAGTATGCTTAAAATTTTAGCTCTGAGTTTATTGATGAGTTCTTCGGTTTTCGCCCAAAACATGCAGTGGGGGACCGGAATGGCTATGGGAGCTCAGCAAAATTGCGGCTACCAACAGCGAACCGGATCTGGCGCCGTCAGCATGTCTGACGAAGTGAACGAGATTCTTGAAGCCATGAAAGAAGAAAAGAACAAACTGCAAAGCGCTCAGAGAAAACAAAAGACCCTGACTCGAGAGCTGGATCGCATGCGCTCTGATATCGAAAACTCCTTAGAGCCCGATGAGTCCTCGTTCGCCTTTAATCACATGGAAAACAACCGTCGCTGTGAAGAGTACGATGAAAATCCCGTCGGCGAAGTTGTCAAATATTGCGAGGCTGGTAAAGCCGGTGGTGTTAGCACCAGCATCTGTCGCGGCGATCAGAGTCGCGCCTGCCAAAAAGCTTTGCCTGAATATCGAAAGAAATATGCTGAAAGCCAGAAGCTCGGCGATGAGATCGACACAGCTCAAAGAAATATCGAAAGACTTAAAGACGAAGCCGTCGATGCGCGTGCGCAAGCCCGCGAGGATCGCGAAAGTGGTACGGAAGCAGGAGTGTGTCTTGAGTGTATGGCTAGTGGGAGTGGTTACGTAACTCAGCAGAATTCTCCGAATTGGGCGGGCGTTGCTGCCAATGTTGGGACCGGCCTTGCAGCTATGTACATGGGTTATAAAACCAATCAGATGGTGGCAGAATACAACTCGGATTTAGGTTGGCCGACGATGGCTAATAACTCGGTTGCGAGTGTCGGGTATCCCTACTTAGCCGCCGGAGTTTACGGGGCACTTGGTGGTGGAACCGGGCAAGGAGCTTTCGGTTGCGGCAGCACCGGAGGCGCTTACGGAAATATGAATGGGGGAGCTTTCGGTTATCCGACTTCGATGTATGGTTCACCGATGGGTGGTGGCATGTACAACACGATGGGGATGGGAACGACCGATTATTCGACGATGCAATATCAGACGCAGATGTACCAATCCTATTTGCAGCAGCAACAATCTCAGATGCAAAACTATATGACCCGTTATCAAACGATGAGTTCTTTGCAAACCGAGCTTTCAAGTCTGATGTACCGAATCCAACAAGTGCAGTCCGGGGCCTATACCACCACGGGCACTGGTTACCTAACAACCGGAACGACGTATGTTCCCGGAGCAATTCCTGCACCGTCAACGGGTACAACGATGGGCACAACAACGCTCTATGGACGATAGTTAGTGTAATGCTTGAGGTGCGATCAGATAGAATTCAGGGACGTCAACGCTGAAAGTTTCGCCTTCTTCGCTGACCATTTGATAAGTGCCCTTCATGCTTCCTGAAGAAGTATTCAGAGGACACGCGCTTTCGTACTCGAAAGTTTGACCAGCGGCGATCTTCGGTTGCAATCCCACCACTCCAGGTCCGCGGACATCTTCTGTGCGGCCAAGAGCATCGGTGATAACCCAATGGCGACTCATCAGTTGAGCACTGCGAGCTCCTGTGTTCTTGATGCTAATTTTATAAGCAAAAAAATGATAATTCTGTTCTGGGCGTGATTCCGCTGGAACATAAACTGTCGTCACAGCCACTTGAATATGTGGAGTCATTGATTTTTGAATTGGCATAACTGTTCACAAGATAAAAGCTTACGGCTGTTCGGTCAATCACCAGATTTTCAGATTTTCGATTTCGAAAACAATCGGGTAGTGGTCCGAAGGAAGTTTCAGCTTTGCGTCTAATGTCATCGGAACGCCGACGTCCATACCGAACTCATCTTTATAGCGATACACTAAGGCGCTTTTTTCCTTCAAGTGACTTGCTAACTTCGGAGCCAAGAAGCAGAAATCGATCTGTCGACCTTCGGTGCGGCTTGTGGAGCGAACCTGATAAAAAGTAGCTCTGTTTTCAGAGCTAACACCTGTTAGTTCAAGTACGTCTTTAAGTTCCGTTTTGTCGTACAAAGGCTTAAATTCTTCGTCGGTGTTAGTGATGCTAGCGTTGCCATTGAAGTCTCCGACCACCATTGTGGGTGCATCGGGATGTTTTTCCACGAACTCGCGATAGATATCAATCAAAGTCAGAAGCTCTGCTTGGCGACGCTCGAATCCTCCGGGGTCAATGCTTTCCGGATCCAAGCGAGATTTCAAGTGCGTCAAAAGAATGCCCAAGAAAGGTTTGTCCACGTCCTTTTTGAAAAGTCTCAACTCTGCCACGTCGCGCGAAAACTTGTGGCTTGTGGCCGGCGCTTTCACGGAGCTGACGGGGTAGTTGTGTTTAATGGACTCTCGTTCATGGGGGTAGAGGTAATTGATCGGGCGGTTTTTGTTGGACTGAAGGTCAAAATAGAACGGCAGTCCCTTGCGGATCAAAAAGCCGACGTCGATATTTCGATTCGAATTGCCCTCAGTCAAAATTGGCGAGTAGGCCCCATCCAAGAAAAGCTCATTATAGTTTTTAAGGGATTCAAAGCCGCCAACCTCGCAAAGCATAATGACGTCGGCATTGATGGTCTTCAGGGCCCGGGCTAATTCCAGGCACTTTTTGAGGGGCTTATTTTCGTAGGTCGAGGTCGATAAACGCTGCCACTTGGTCTCATCCAGTTTGAGTGCTTCCGCTGTCGGAATCTCGTCAAATAACAAAAAGAGATTCTCTGCGTTGATAAAGCAAAATTTGAGATTTAGGCTCTCGTTCCACGACGTCATATCTTACATTGTAAGAAAATTCGTGCCAGAATCACAAACTAAATCAGAAGCTACCTGATAAATCCAATTCCTGCGTTGGGCGTCGTCGCAGTACAATACGTACGGCGTCCTCCTTCCGCCTTGGCCTTGGATTTACCAGATAGCTTCTTCCGGAGGAAAATATGCGATTTAAATCTTGGTTGGACAGTTTTGTAGTCGGAAAAGAGCCTAAAAGTAAAAGTGCGAGCACTGGCTATGTGTATTTCTTAGGCACGGCGGATAAAAACAAATTTCTTTCTTTGACTGAAGAACATTCTTTGAACTGGCAATTGGCGGATCTTAAGAAAAACGAACGCGACATGGTGTTCTTTGTAGGCGTTAAGGGACCAGTCTGGATCATCCGTCCACGTAAAAAAGCAGACTCACCTCAGCATCAAGGTCTTTTAGAGGAATCAGATTATGCCTTTTGCCGCGACTTGTTTGGCGGACTTTGGGGCCACTTCAAAGCTCACTCGTTAGAGCAAGTTCGTTTGGAATACGTGGGCACTGAGTTCGAACAAGAACTTGGTTCTTTGGTTGGCTTTGAGATGTCGGCATATAGCTTCCGTAGCGTGTTTGAGGAAAAGCCTCAGAACCTGCCAACTGTATACGTTCAAAAAAGCCTGGGCGACTTCGATAAGAGCACTTTGGCGCAGGCACAAGCTCGTGCAAACGCAGTGAATGTGGCTCGGCACTTGGTGAATTTGCCACCGAATGAACTCAATCCAAAAACTTTCGTGGATTTCGCTAAGAAAATGGAATTGCCGACGACAATGAAGATTGCCGTTTGGGATCAAGCCCGTTTGAAGAAAGAAAAAATGGGTTTGTTGTTGGCAGTCGGTGGTGGTGCCGAGTTCGGTCCATATCTTTTGCACATCCGTTATCGTCCAACGAAGAAGTCTTCTTTAAAACCAATTGCGCTAGTCGGTAAGGGCATTACCTTTGACACTGGCGGTTTGGATATAAAACCATCATCAGCAATGCGCTTGATGAAAAAAGACATGGGTGGCGCTGCAAGTATCTTGGCGATGGCTTCTTGGGTTGCAGAAATTAAGTATCCGGGACCTGTGGACTTCTATATTGCTTTGGCTGAAAACTCCGTTGATGCAAAATCTTTCCGTCCAAGTGATATCTGCGTTGCTCGTAACGGTATGAGTGTCGAGATCGACAACACCGATGCAGAAGGCCGCTTAGTATTGGCGGATGCATTGGATGTAGCTGTCACCCAAAAAGGTGCTGATGAGCCTGAAGCTGTGATCAACGTTGCGACCCTTACTGGTGCTATTAAGGTCGGTCTTGGTGTTGATATCGCGGGTCTGTTCAGTAACGATGATGAACTTGCAGATTCATTGAACACAGCGGGTGTTCGTGCAGGCGACTTGAACTGGCGCATGCCTTTGTTTGGTAAGTATTTTGGTGATTTGTCGTCGCCATTTGCAGATTTCAAAAACTCTGGTGGCGGCTTCGGTGGCGCAATTACGGCAGCCCTTTTCTTGCAAAAGTTTGTGCGTAATAAAAAGTGGGCTCACTTAGACGTCTATGCGTGGACGGACAAGGCTCAAGGCGCGTTGGGTGCTCAAGGCGGTAACGGTCAGCCGGTACAAGCTTTGATTGAGTACTTAGAATCCAGAATCTAAAGACCGATTATTGAGGTTTTCATAAAGCGCTCACCGAAACACATTTCACCGGTGCAGCGCTTTGCCTGAATGCAGGTTCCATTTTTAAAATGTCTTTGGAACCCTTCGGCGTCGTCTAAAAAGTCATCAGTTCCCGTAGAAAGAATCCCGACAAGTTCCTTTTTCTGATTGAAAAGGGGAGAGCCCGAGCTTCCGCCAAAGGTATCTATTTTTGCGGTAAAGAAGTTAAGCATTAGATCATTCCGAATAATTTCACCAGAATCTTTTTTAAGAGGCAGTCCCAACGGATACGAAAGACTGATGATAGAATCTTTTTCGTTAAGTTCATTCGCATCACCGATTTTTACGGGCTCTGCCTGAGTCACAGAGCGATCCAGTTCGACCAGTGCATAGTCTTTTGCATAACCAGTCACACTTTTTAAAATGCGCTTACAAGTATAAACCTCGGCCTTCGGGATCGAGCCGCTCTTGGCTTTTTCTTCGGTCCTGCCAAAGGTGATATAGATATCATCGCAGTCTTTTTTGTCTTTCACGCAGTGACCAGCAGTCAGCAAAATACTTGGGCCTAGCAAAACTCCCGAGCAGTGTCCTAACAGGGATTGGTCCAAGAACTTTTCGTATTGGCAAAGTGGGATGATTTTATTTAACGGATTTGATGGCACTTGAAAGCTGCCATCGGCTTGTTCGCTCAGGCGGTGTTTGTGAAACAAGACGGCCGTTGCTTTGGCTAAATCCAGATCAGCATCGTTGCTGCTAACATCAGTGCGTGTGTCTTCATCCCAAATAATGGGATTTGAGTCTTTGTCGACGAGAGCATCCTCAAAACCATTGTGCGGAGAAGTGCAGGCAGAAAGCAGGGCTAGAAGTGGCAGAAGGAAGCTGATTTTCATAAGCCCCACTTATAGCAAAAAAGGGACGTTCTGGCCTCTTGCCAGACAGACTTCTGTAAAGAGGTAAGGTCTGTCTACAGAGTAGACAGGTCAAAGAAGTCTGTGCATTTCAGAACAGGCTTTATCTTGGAAATGAAGAGCCAGTGTCCATCTTCGGAGCTATTCAATTTGTCGAGCCGCAATATCCAGAAACGGTCAAATGACAAACTAAAAGAGCCTTGATGTAGTTTATAAGTGCTGTTTAACACGTTATGGATAAGAAAGTTAATTCATGCTCAATATGTAACTGGCTCCATTTTTTTTTTTTAAACTTGAGCGAAATTTCAAGCGCTCTGATTTTTTATAAATAAATACTTTTATTTGAACGGCTTAAATCTATTAGCACTTCTTTAGTGCTAGAGATGCTTTGCATTTTGTTCGAAATGGTACGTTAGGGAAGGCTTGCTTTGAAGAAATATATTTTAGTCATAGGGGATGACAAAGATATTCGAGTTGAAGAAAGGATCAGGTTGGTAGGAGCCGGATTTTTAGTCGTTACTGCTTCTACCAGTGAAGATGCATTTTCAGTTCTTTATAATGTGCCTGCGCCAGCTGCAATTATTCTTGGTGGAGAAAACGGTTTTGAGAAAAACAGAGAATTCAGGAGAGTCCTATCAAGTCGTATCGAATTTGCGCTAATTCCTGTAATTCAAGTTAAAGAGAAAGGTGAAGAAGATATTCCGGGATGTTGTAGATATATTCTGAGGTCGGATATCTCAAGAACTATTGCGCAGGAACTCGATGAACAATCTCAAATGTCATGAGTGTTAATTAAAAATAGGAGTGGGTTAAGAAGTGAAACATAAAGAAATGCTTGCAAAGTTCATAAAGGAAAGTCGGATTGAAGCTGGCTTAACACAGGAAGAGCTTGCGACGGCGCTTGGTTATTCTACGCCACAGTTTATTTCGAACTGGGAAAGGGGCGTTTCTCAACCCCCTGTCAACACGCTCATCTTATTAGCTAGGTTACTCGAAGTTAATAAAGACGAACTTTGTTCTTTGCTCTTAGCTATGAAAATAGAAGAGCTTACTGAGGATTTTAAGAAAAAAGTTAAAATGAAATAACAGAGTTAGGTTCTTTTGGGGCTAGCATAAGTATGAATACCGTATTTAGACTTCACGAACACGCTCCGGGATATTAGCATGATCATGAGTTCCGATTTTAGCGACTTGTGATTGGAGAATTTATGAGCCGTCTGCGCGTAGAGAGTTTTTCAGTGTCCTTGGATGGATTTGGAGCGGGTTTAAATCAAGATCTCGAGAATCCCCTGGGTGTTGGCGGTATGGCCGTTCATGAATGGTTTTTTCCAACACTCGTATTTAATAAAATGATAGGCAAAACCGGTGGTACAACGGGGGTTGATAATCAATTTGCCTCGCGTGGATTTGACGGTATTGGTGCAAATATTATGGGCCGCAATATGTTTGGTCCTATCCGTGGTCCGTGGAAGGACGAAGATTGGAAGGGTTGGTGGGGCCCGAATCCTCCTTACCATTCACCAGTTTTTGTCCTGACTCATCACAAGCGCGAGCCCCTTGTAATGGAGGGCGGAACTACATTTTATTTTGTAACAGATGGGATTGAGTCCGCACTTAAGCAAGCGCAGAAGGCGGCGGGCGGAAAAGATATTCGCTTAAATGGCGGTGTCTCGGTGATTCGCCAATATCTAGCTAAAGGCTTGGTCGATTACATGCATCTGGCAGTTTCACCAAAACTGCTCGGTGCTGGAGAAAATCTTTTTGCCGGCCTAGATCTCGCAAAGCTAGGCTACGCAGTAAAACAAAGCGTCGCCGGAGAAAACGCGACTCATGTTATTATCGAAAAATCCTGATGGGTTGATGCAAAAAAAGCACTGATTCTTAGTCAGTGCTTTTTTGATCGAACTTATTTTTAGAAACTAGTGGTTATGAGCAACCTACTCTGCTTTTTCACATGAGTGAGGTTTGCCCTGAATCTCTGTGACTCCCAAAAATGAAAAACAAACGCCTTCATTGTTACTGCTAAATGGTTTTACAAGGCGAACAAAATAAGCTTGAGATTCGCCAATTTCACCTTGTCGAATATTATCAATCGTATAGCCGGGATAGTCTTTGAAAACCGGATTAGAAAGCAGACTCTTGAAATCTTTTGAAGCTTCAGAAAAATAATCATGATTAGCAGAAGATTGTTTTTTCTGGTTTCCGTTTTTAGCTGCGAGAGCCGCAGCCTGGCTAAAATTAAAACCCACTAAAACCATGAAACTCATCAAAACTCTTGTCATATTTTATCCTCGTTTTCCACTCATTAGAAAAACATTTTTTCAATGGTACAAAAACGCCCAGTAGCAAGCAACTCAATGTTTTCAATACATCGCACGGTCAGGTTCCTTCAGGTCTAGCATCCATATCTACATATAATCACCTTTATACGCATTATGTACCCGGCATAATAGCTGAATATTGGCATACTCAGGCCCGCCACCTCGGCTATAGGCCTTAATATGATCGAACTGCATTTGAAATTTTGAAGAGCATCTCTCGCCAGATTTGTGAACATACTCGCACTGATGATCGGCTCTTTTTAAAATGGTCTTTTTCACCTTTCTGGAAATGTATCTAGAATTCCTATCCGCGAAGCTTTGCGTTGAAAACTTTGCTTTTGATATGAGTTTCGAATTTGGGTCTGATGGGCACAGCGGGCTACTTCCAAAGGCAGGCTTTTTATTTTTAGTCTCTTCTTTAATATGAACACCTTTTTTCTTTTCCAAAGACTCAATGGCGGAAGTAAGCGCTAGGTCTAAAACCTCACCGAGGCTTGGGTTTACATCTTGATGTGAAATTAAAGATTTTAAGCGTTCTATCTTTTCTAGGATTTCTTTATGGGTTGTTACTTGAATTTGTACATGCTCAGAATCCAAATAGCGCACTTGATCACTCGGAAGCTCCATCACAGGATTTCTTTCAGCTAAGATTTGTTTGGCCTCTTTGGTTGAAGTGTTTTTAAGACAAGCCACAAGTTCTCTTTTTTCCTCAGTAGTGACTTTTTCTTGAGTCTTCTTTTCCTGATTACGAATATAGGTTTGCGCCAAAGAGAGATGAGTCAGATTAAGCTCTCCGGATTGAAGAGCCTCGGTAACTTCAGGAACGTCCTTCATAATTCTCAAAACCGAGATCCGGCTATAAGCGATCGATTCACTATATTTGAAATGCTTCACCAAGCATTCAAAAAGGCTTGTATAGCCCATCGGAATAAAAAGCTTACGATCCTGGATTTCTTGCAGGTGAGTGATGAGGCACTCGACAAGCTCCCTCTCGCGTCTCACCAAATATTCAGTGCGTTCAATTAATTGGGAATCGGTGAGGGATTTAATTTCGTAAGCTTTCATGGAAAGTCTCCTATGATGGTTTCAAAGGAAACATAACATGGGTTTTTGAAATCAAATTTCTCTCTCTGAAATCGCTTATAAGAGGCCTATAAAAATAAAACGAAGCGGGGTGAGAGCATGGAGCAAATCGGTTAATAGGGGAGCTCTAGAGACATATAGAGCGTATTCAGCAGACGCTCAGAAACTTAAAAACACCGAGAGAAAATTCACACAAAACACCTGTCAAAAGCTTTTTCATATATTCACAATCCGAACGTTTTCCAACGCAAAGCTTCGCGGATAGGAATTTACGTCAGGCGGACTTTCTTCTCAGGTTCAAAGATTTCAGGTTTTAGGTTCAGATTTTCATCGCGGTTTTCAGTTACAAAGCGGGGGACTGCGCCGGTTGAAACTAAGCCCTTACCAGTTTCGAATTTAAAGATCTCGCGGGTTAGGTAGGCATCTTTGTCGCGGCCATAGACTTCGAGGATTTCCATCACCTGGCGTTTGCCATCAAAGGCGCGATCGACTTGAACGATGAAGTGAATCGTATTTGCGATATCCATCTGAATCATCGCAAGTGGAGCTTCGATCCCAGAGCGTAGAACCATGGATTCAAGGCGACGTAAAGCATCGTGGGCCGAGTTCGCATGCACCGTTGTCAGGCTGCCTTCGTGACCCGTATTCATGGCCATCAGCATATCCATGGCTTCAGAACCACGGCACTCGCCAACCACGATACGGTCGGGGCGCATACGAAGGGCGTTCTTTAAAAGATTTTCCATCGTAATTGCAGGCTCGGAACCCGCTGCAGGTTTTGTTTCCATACGCACGATGTTTTTAACACTCAGTTTAAGCTCTGCGGTGTCTTCCAAAGTCACGACACGTTCATGATCGGCGATGAAAGAGCTCAAAACATTCAGCAGGGTTGTCTTACCAGAGCCCGTACCGCCGCTGATGACGATATTTTGTTTTGCATAAACGGCACGGTTTAAAAAGAAAACCGCTTTGCCGTCGATAGAGCCACGATTAATCAAATCTTGGTAACTCAAAACGCTGTCAGAGGCTTTACGAATCGTGATGCTTGGGCCTTCGAGTGATACCGGCGGTACGACCAAGTTCAAACGCGAACCATCTGGAAGACGGGCATCGATGTATGGAAAACGACGATTCAGTTCTTTACCTACGGCAACTGCCAATGCACGTACAAGACGCATCAGAGCTTCAGCGTTTGTAAAATGATGTTCGGCCTCGACGATTTTACCGTTTCGCTCGATGAAGATTTTATCCCAACGGTTCACCATGATTTCCGAAACGGTTTTGTCGTTTAGGAAAACTTTGATGGGACCTGCTTCTGATTTCCAATCAGAGTTTACGATCTCGATAGTGGCGTTGTTTCCGAAATTATTTTGGTTATTTGCATCGTCTTTCATCACCTAAAAAATCGGTATTTATAGGCGACTTCTTTATAGAATTTTGAGGCAACTCCTGACTATGGAATCACTTTGGAGTCCGGTTTTGAGTATATCCTGAAACAGGACAGGACCAAGATCTGACTACAGTCTGGCAGAGGCAAATTCCATAAAGGCTTTGGTCTTAGCTGGAATGTCTTTTTGCGCCGGCGTCAGCAGGTGAACGGGAATCGCTCCCGAGGTCCAACCTTTAAGGATATGCACAAGCTTTCCACTCTGAAGAGCGTCTCTGCAAAGAAATTCTGGAATTAGCGAGGCACCTCTTCCATACAAAGCAAAGTGATAAAGTAGTTCCGGAGAATTTGCTTCGACACTGCCGTTTGCTTTGATGCGTATATCTTGTTTGTCTTTCACAAGACGCCAGCGATTTTTTTGACCGACGTTGAAGTTTAAGCACGGCACTTGTTCTAAGTGCTCAGGTTTTGTGATGGCAGGATTTTTTTCAAGAAACCCGGGGCTTGCAACCACGATCGACGAAATACTTGAAAGGCGTTTTGACTTCATCGAAGCGTCTTTGAGCGTGCCAATACGAATCGCAACATCGATGGATTCTTTGACTAAGTCCAAGTAGGCGCCCGATAGCACTAATTCGATTTTAATTTTAGGATGCTTTTTTAAAAACTCTTCCAAAAGCGGAGCCAAGATCATTTTTGCATAATCTTCCGGAGCTGTCAGGCGCAGCACGCCACTCAGTTCTACGGAGTGACTTGTCATCGCATTGTTCGCGTTTTCAAGATCCTGAATGAGGGGTGCGCAACGTTGATAATAATCCTTGCCGGTTTCGGTGAGCTGCATTTGTCTTGTTGTGCGATAAATTAATTGAGTGCCGAGAGCTTTTTCTAGCGCAGCCAGTCGGCGGCTGATCCTGGACTTAGGTTGTTTTAATTGCTCCGCAGCCTTCGTAAAACTTCCGCTGTCGACAACTTTAACGAAAGTAAGGATTTGATTCAGGTCAATATCGGTCATTTTGAGATCCTTTTGATTGTTGCACCTGTGGAACAGTATATCTTGATTCTGTCTCCTGCCGCAACGATATAAATCGGCCTAAGCTGGATCCATCAACAACATCCACTACTAGGAGGATATACAATGAAACTCATGACTACTTTACTAGCTCCAGCACTTTTGCTTTCACAAATTGCTTTGGCAGATACAAAAGTTCCAGAGGGAACTTACAAAATCGACGTTGCTCACTCGAAGGTGGGTTTTGAAGTGTCTCACTTGGTCGTTGCCACTGTCGAGGGGAAATTCTCGGATTTTGAAGGCACTTTCGTGATCGATCCAAAGCTTGATAAGTCCACCATTGATGTAAACATTAAATCGACATCGGTGAACACCGACAATAAAGATCGTGATGACCACTTAAGAAGTCCTGACTTCTTTGATTCAAAAAAATATGAGAAGCTAACCTTTAAGAGTAAGAAAATCACAGGCACGCCTGAGAACTTAAAAGTCTCTGGTGATCTAACCATTCGTGGTGTCACGAAACCTGTGACTTTGGATGCGAAGTACACTGGCAGCGTGAAAGATCCATGGGGTAACGAGCGCGTGGCTTTCAGAGCTTCCACAAAAATCAACCGCAAAGACTTCGGATTGTCTTGGCATAAAGCGGTTGAAGTCGGCCCTGTAGTGGGTGACGAAGTGACTCTTGATTTAAGAGTCGAAGCGATTAAAGAAAAAGTCGCTAAGAAGTAATAATAGTATCGAATGAATAGGAGGCTTTAATGACTAACACAAATGTACTGACTCGAATGCCTGTGCTTTTTGTAGGTCATGGATCTCCGATGAATGCGATTGAAAAAACTGTGTTCGGAGATCAATTATCAGTCCTGGGATCTCAACTTTCCCGCCCCAAGGCAATTCTGATGATCTCTGCCCACTGGCAGACCGCGGGCACCCACGTGGTGACCGCGGATCCGCCAAAAACGATCCATGACTTTTATGGTTTTCCAGAAAAGCTTTTTAAAACCGAGTACCCGGCAGCGGGTGCGCCCGAGCTTGCAAAACGCATTGTCGAACTTGCGCCAGAAGTGAAGCCCACAAAATCTTGGGGGCTTGATCATGGGGCATGGTCCGTTCTTCTGCATTTGTTCCCGAAGGCGGATATTCCAGTTTTGCAATTAAGCTTGAATGAACATTTCACTCCGATTGAACACTATTCTTTTGCGCAGAAATTAAAAGTTCTTCGTGATGAAGGTGTGTTGATTATCGGTAGCGGCAACATCGTTCATAACTTGCGCGCGGTGAAGTGGCATGGTGGTGATGAACCGTATCCTTGGGCCCAAAGTTTTGATGAGGGCATTAAGAATGCTCTTGTTGAGAGGGACTTTGAAAAGGTCATCGATTATAAAGCTCATTTTGGTGACGAAGCTATTATGTCAGCGCCAACGCCGGAACACTATTTGCCCCTCCTTTATACTTTTGGGGTCAGTGATAAAGCGGACCGTTTAAGCTTTCCGGTAGAAGGTTTTCAGATGGCGGCCATTTCTATGAGGACCGCACTCTGGGCGTAATTTGAGGGTGTTAAAACTGTTTGAACACCTGTCGAACTTTTGAGGGCGAGACCTCTTCTATTTGCTTCCCACACTGGTACGAAGTTTGAAATAGAGACTTAGTACCTACTTGGGGGAGGAGGTACCTAGGAGAACACGGACCCTAACTTTCATACATAGCTTAATTGTACCCAAATAATTTTTTGGTACGAATAAGATCCCGGACCCCAGTTGGAACTAGAGTCTCCCACTGGGGATCTTTTTTTAGAATCATCTGATGCACTTGATCTGAGTGCGTGTACACCTCAGTCTCATCACAACCAGCGATATCACAAACTTGATTGCTCTCTTTGAAGTGAGAATACAAATGCTTTACTGACGGAGTCGGGAAGAAGCTCTTCGCCGTCATGCAAGTCATGTCTGTCTTGTGTGGGTAAACGTAAAGCTTGGTCTTTGCATCCAAAAGTTTACCAAGGCCTTCCAAGATACCACCTGATAAATCTTTGTAGCGACTTTCATCAAAGACGCGCTCTAGGTGAGAGGCGCCAACGACGATTGCCATAGGCTCTTGGGTGTATTGACGGAAGTAAGTCTTAAGCGGGTAGAAGTAATAGAAATTAGAAACCAATACATGCTGCCCCAGGCTGCACAAAGTTTCGATACGATCTAAGAAGTCTTTGTCGTTCACTTCGCCTTCGGTCAGAAGGTTTCTCATGGTGAGTTCCATGATGGAAAGACACTGTTCGTCTTTTAGTTGGAAGTCTTTTTTGAAGTGATTCAGGCCCTTGCTAAGAACATCTAAGTGAGTTTTCGTCACAGGTCTGTAAGTGCCACGTTGAAGAAGAACAGCTTTTTTGTAAACCGTATCTGGGACATGCAGGATTTCTTTTTGCGGGCCAAAGAGCACGGCTTCAGCCAAACCACGACGGACCAATTCTAAATTCGTCAGATGAGGATTTAAGTGCTTCAAGTCCTCGCCTTGAAAGTGCAGAACGTCGATGATGATCTGACCTTCTTTAAGGTTATCCACCAAGCAAGAAATCAAATCTTCATAGTCTTCAGTGTGATGAAAAGCCGCGTCCACCAAGTTAACACCCAAGATGCCAAGGGCCTCTTGCTGCTGCAAACGATGACGGTCTTGCATACGAACGTGAAGGATAATGTCGTTATAAGCGCCTTGCGGATTTTTCTGAAAGCGAACGCCCATCCAGCCATGGCAATATTTTTTGTCATTCGCAGAGCCTGTCGCAACAGTATTTGCAAATGCAAAGAAGCGAGTATCCGTGCCGCGTTTTTTACTGAGGCGCTCAACAAGCAAAGTGAACTCATGAGTCAGCATTTTCTCAAGACGTGACTCGCACACGTAACGGCCGGTTTTTTCACGACCATAGATTTCATCACTGAAGGTCATGTCGTAAGCGGAAATAGTTTTTGCGACAGTTTGCGAAGCTTTACCAGCGAGGAAGAAGTGGCGGGCAACCTCTTGACCTGCGCCAATTTCGGCGAAGGTTCCGTAAATGGAAGTGTTGAGGTTGATACGATGAGCCTTATTCAGAGTGGACATGGTGGTTTCACTCATGGATGGCCTTCTCCTTCGTTTTTGCCGCCGGCTTTCACCCAGCCTGTGATGGCAAGGCTCATAGCTTTTTCGGCTGGCATGTCGATCTCGGTGATTTTTGAACGGTGAACTAGCAAGGTGTAACCACCCAATCCGTAACTGAACGGGATAAAGACCGCGACACGGTCGGTAAAGTGATTGCCGAGTCCCAAATCGCTAAAGTTATCACGGGTGATAAGCCCCAAAGCTTTGATGTCGCCATTGCCGATCTCGACAAGTACGACGCTCTTAAGATCTTTCGAGCCTTTTTGCGAGAATAAGTTCATCAAGTCTTTAAGCGGAGAGTAAATCGCCTTAATAAACGGCACCTTCATCAGCTGGCGCTCAAGGTTGCCAAAGAAGCTTGCGGTCAGGAGGTTGTTCAGCAAAAGCCCTAACATGAAAATAAAGACTGTCGTCAGCAAAAAGCCCAAACCTGGGACATAAAGACTTGGGAAAAATCTTTGGATTGTAGTTCCAAGCATGCTCTCCATGATCACGATCCCCGCATAGAGGATGTAGATGGTCACGGCGATGGGAAGGAAGGTGAAAAGGCCTCTAAGAAATATCTGACGGAATGCTTTGAACGACTGATTCATATTGAGGCTATTCTATTGGAATCTCATTCTGAAAACCAGCTCAAAGCGAATCTGTGTGACCCCGTCTAAACATTTTAAGATTTTTTAAGTCTTCCCGTTCTGAGACGTGGCCAAACCTAAACCTTTCAGGACCATTGTCCGATAAATACTCATCATCAAGGGAGCATGAGTGGATAGTCATTCTGGAATGCTAATGTCATTTTTTGCGTTTTTCGTCGGGCTTTCGCTCGCGAATGCCCAAACAAATAGCTCAGCAACCCAAGAAGCTGTGCCGGGCGAATACATCGTGAAGCTTAAAGATATGGCGGCCCCCTCGGGTGTCTTGAATAAGATGCAGGGCAAACTAAATCTTAAAGGTTCCTTCCAACGCATCAACATGTACCACGTTTCTTTGAAAGGCGGGGCTCAGGACGTTCAGTCTTTAGAGGACTTGGCGGCTGATCCCGATGTTGAATACATTGAACCTAACTACATCTTTAAGAAATCTGTCGACGATCAAGAGGGCCTAGGTGCTCCAGCTCAAGTGTACGAGATGGGCGAGGTCCAAGCGATGGAGCAATACTCTGCCGCTGCTGCGTCTTACTCTCAATCAGGAGCACAAACGAAGGTTGCAGAGGCTTGGGCTATCCAAACTTCTAACAGCAGCATTCGTCCGATCGTTGCTATTATCGATACCGGCCTTGATAAGACTCACCCTGTATTTGTGAATTCAAATGCAGTATGGGTCAATTCTCGAGAGATCGCGAATAACGGCGTTGATGATGACTATAACGGTTATATCGACGACGTGAATGGTTGGAACTTCATCAACAATACACCGAACTTTGCCGATGACGATGGTCACGGAACGCACGTTGCGGGGATCGTTGTCGGTACCAGCCTTAATATCTTGGCAAATCCAATCACAGAGACTGCAAAAATGCAGGTAATGCCTTTGAAGTTCCTAGATGCTAATGGCTCTGGAACAACTTCAAATGCGATCCGCGCTATTTACTATGCCGTGAATAACGGTGCGCGCGTAATCAACAACTCTTGGGGTGGTGGTACTTACAGCCGCTCTTTGCATGAAGCTATGACTTTTGCTTACTCGAATCGTATCTTTATTGCTTCTGCTGCTGGTAACAACGGCAAGAGCAATGATACGACTCCGATGTATCCTTCAAGCTACGATGTTCCAAGTAATCTTTCCGTAGCTGCAACAACAGACTATGACTATATGGCGAGCTTCTCGAACTTTGGTTCGCGCTCAGTGCATCTTGCAAGTCCTGGTGTTTTGATTTTAAGTACTCTTCCTAATAACCGTACGGGAACTATGTCTGGAACTAGTATGGCGACTCCGTTTGTTGCGGGGTTGGCGGCACTAGCAATGCGTGAGGCTCCGTTCCTCACGGGTTATCAAATCCGCGATATTATGATTGCAAAGGCGACGAGCATTTCAAATCTGTTGGGCAAGGTTTCAAGCTCAGCACGTGTTGATGCTCTTCGTTTGATCAATGAGGCGCAGGTTCAATCTGCGGTACAAGCTTCTCAACCAAGTTATTCTCCGAGCTATGCGGGCGAGGCCCGTAGCTTGGCTTCTGCGGAGGTGTCGCCAAAAACCGGTTGCGGTTTGGTGTCGACAGCACTTTTGAAAGGCCCAGGCAGCAGCTCGGGCGGCTTTAACGGTGGCGGTGTGATGGCGGGCTTGTTCCTGCTTCCTGTGATCGTTTGGGCAGTACTCAGACAGCGTGCTCTTGAAAAGGCGAAGCCTGCTTCAGATCCGCGCCGCAAATACGAGCGCTTCAAGATGGACAGCGACATCCGCGTTATGGTCGGAGACCGCGAGCTTGCGGGATCCCTCAAAACGATCTCACTCGGTGGTGCTTCCTTCTGCGCAGACGAAGCCCTCGAAAAGGGTGGAATTATCACTATGAAGATCTCAAGCCCAGATGGCAAAGACCTCGTCGAGGTACAAGGTCAAGTCGTATGGAGCGAAGCGAACCAAGCCTATGGGGTTCAGTTCGCAGGAGCAGAACAGTCCACTCTGTCTATGATCCAGAAATGGACTGCAGGTTTGACGAAGGCATAATACCGTCAGCCGAAAATAATCACTGGTAATCACCATGCGGGTTCCTGAAAGGGAACCCGCTTTTTTTACGGGAAGCATTTACATGTTCGCCGTTATTTTGGCACATATTGTTCGCAAATTCGTGGCAAATTTGGCCCGTTGGGATATAAGCTTTTGCCATGGAAGCAACGAAGGCTAAACGCTCTCAAACACGAAGAAACTTCAGAAACGTCCTCCAAGACGAGCTGACATTACGCTGTTCTCGCAACCCCAATTATTCCCTGAGATCCTTTGCAAAGGCTCTGCAAATATCGCCATCGGCGTTGTCTGCGATGCTCAGTGGAAAGCGTCCTATCACCGATAAAATGAAAGAGCGCCTTGGGTTAAAACTAGGACTTTCTTTGTCAGAACTTAAGCGCCTTCATTCTCAACCCCATGGGAATAGCAAACTTAAAAACACAGATGGGATCGAGGGCTCTTTCCAACAAATCACGGTCGATACCTTTGCGATTATCTCTGAACCTTATCACTATGCACTTTTAGAGCTTATGAAGACCGAAGGGTTTGAAGAAGAACCTCGTTGGATTGCTCAGCGTTTGCAAATCACGGTGTCCGAGGTCAAGTTTGCACTTGAACGTCTTGAGCGCGTAGGACTTATCGAGCGTGACGAGAAGGGTGTTTTAACGGATGCCACAGAAGGCTTTAGCACGGATATCCGTGATGGATTGACGTCTCAGGCGCAACGTCGCTTTCAAGAAAATTCTTTGCGACATGCGATGACCTCGGTACAAACAGTGCCGCTTGAAAAACGTGACAATACTTCCATGACCATGGCGATTAATAGCGCGGATCTACCAAAGGCCCGCAAAATGCTGAAAACCTTCAGACGCAGATTCTGTAAAGATTTAGAATCTGCACCACGCCTGAATGAAGTCTATCAGCTGACCATGGCCTTTGTTCCAATAACGAATACAAAATAAAAGAGGATGCTTATGAAAAAGTTAGTTTTAATCACAACAATGATAATTCTTCCGTTTACTTCTCAGGCCCTCGAAGGGCGCGAGAGCGGCGGCGGGGACTCTTACGCACTAGAGTTTGTGCAAATCGCTCAGCAGGTAACGCAACATCTTAAATTCCAGCGCTCGAAGCTGATCGACATCAAAAAACTGGATGAGGCCATCACAAAGACCACCATCGAGTCGACAGATAAAAAGCTTGTGCTGAATGGCGCGGCGAAAGATGCGATCAATTATCCTGCTGAAGGACGTATTGTGATCAATCGTCAAAGCTGGAGGGGCATGAGTCGCGACGTAAAACCCGCTTTGGTTTTGCATGAGTACCTAGGTATTATGCGCGTGAATGACGCGACCTATGAGCTTTCAAAACAGGTTTTAGAAGCTTTTGCTTATTCTGGGACACCTCAGGAAAACTTCCGTGCTGGAGCTTTGGCGACGACAAAAGTTCTTCCTATCGTTCAAGATCGCTACACGGGCGATACCGGTGTTGGCTTTATTTCACTTGCTGAAACAAGAACCGATAAGAAATCTGAAAACAATATCGTTCTGATCGTAGGACTTCCAGACGGGACGAGTGACACCTACAAGCACAGTGTCGAGATCGACCTTGATGAGATCGACACGGTCACCTTAAGTGGAACAGACTTAGTTGTGAAAGGTCTTCGTTATGATTGGAATAACGACGCTTCTAGTTCGGCGACGGTTTCGATTCAAATCAAAAAGAACGCGGGATCAGACAAGTATTTGAGCAAGCTTGTAGTGCGCTAGGAAAGGCCGCTTGTGCCAGAGTATTTGCGCACAGAAAGTGGTCGTTTGAGGGTGTTCTAGTCTTTAAGAAACAAACCCGGGCCTCTACACTAAACTAAAAAGTGAGGGGCCTATGAAAAACTTAATTTTCACAGTTATATTCGTAATTTCTTCCGCAAGCGTTGCGGGACCTATCAAAAACAAGGGTAAAGACACCGTTAGAAAACCAAATCAAGCTGCAACATGTGGTATTGCACTTGATAAGGCTAAAGCAATGGTTGATGCAGACGGTACGGTTGCTGACGAGCAGGCCTTTGAAAATGCCGCGAATGAAGTCATCGCTGAATGCCGTAAATCCAATCCTTCAGATAAGCAAACCGAAAAATTTATTTCCGCGGGGGAAACTCTTTGCAAAAACTACGGCAATCAACAGAGCGCCTTGTTCCGCGGAACTTGTTTGTTAAATTTAGCAAAGACCATTTCCTTTGCGACAGGCACTTAGTCAGAGACTGCCTTCGATGACTTTCAGGCGATAGCCTTCGCCGGTCACGGTTTCAATCTTAATCGTAGCAGGGCCTATCTTCTTGCGAAGGTGGGCAATGTGCGTATCCACCGTACGGTCCGTAACATTCGCATCCGACCAAATCGTTTCAATGAAAAGCTCGCGGCTGAAAACGCGGTCGGGGGATTTCATAAATTTTGTTAACATTTTGAATTCCAAACGCGTCAGTGTCAGATCTTCGCTACTAGTACCTGTGTGAACGGTGACTTTTTGTTTGGCCATGTCCAAGCGGACATTTCCCAGTTGCAAGAAAGACTCTTCGGTCGCTTGTTCAGTGCCTTTACGAAGCTTTGCTTCTACGCGCGCTTTAAGTTCCGCGTGGTGAAAGGGCTTGATGATATAGTCATCAACTCCGATCGCAAAGGCCATCACCTTGCTAGAGATTTCGCTCTGGCCAGTCAGTACAAAGAGCGGCGTCTTATTTAGACCATTACTTTGATCAGATATTTTTGCAGCTAAGTATCGAAGTCCATCGCCATCTGGCAGACTCAAATCCAAAAGAATCAGATCAAAGCTCTTTTGCTGAAGAGTAGTCTCTGCGTCTTTCAGTGTAGAGCAGTGATGAACATGATGGGGTTTAAGCGTTTCTTTGACCATCAAAACCAATTCGGGACTGTCTTCAATATAAAGAATGTCTTTCATTTCTTTAGTTTAAAAGAAATTAGACGGGAATTTAAGGAAAGAGTGTTTTAAATTCCGCCGACACCGGAGAAGTGAAAACCCATTCACGTTTGTCGATTGTAATTTTGAGCTCAAATGCGTGTAAAAACATTCTCGTCACCGGATAGAGGCCGAAAATGCGCTCATTATACTTTGGGTCATTATATCGTGAATCTCCGACAATCGGGTGTTTCGCGATGGCTGCATGTTTACGAATCTGGTGCTGGCGTCCCGTCAGGATCTCACACTCCACCCACGTGAAGTAGTCATTGCTTTGAAGCACTTTCACCAATGTGGTGCAATGCTTGCGATCAATGCCAATGCCTTGTGGATTTTTTCGTCCTTCGGCTTTGTCGGTGAGGGCCCACTGCCACGATTCTGAATCGGACTTCATTTTCCCACGCAAGATTGCCTGGTACTTTTTTGTCGTGGAGTCGTGATTGAGAGTCTCCATCAAGGTTGCGGCGGTCTTTGGATTTTTCGCAAGCAGCAGAACGCCGCTAGTTTCTTGATCCAAGCGGTGAACTAAGTGAAAACTTACGCCAGGCTTTTGCAATTGTAGCAGCGTTAGGACATTCGGAGTGGCATTGTGAACCGAAAGCCCCGCGGGCTTATCAACGACAAGCCACTCTGGGGTTTCATGAAGAATCTTAAGTGGAGCCATCTAAAGCAGGGCTCCCGCCAAAATGAAACTTGCTAACGTGAAGTAAATAATCAAACCAGTCACGTCAACAAGGGTTGCTACCGCAGGCGCTGAAGCCGAAGCCGGGTCAAAGCGAAGTTTCTTAAGTAAGAAGGGAAGCATTGAGCCAGACAGAGTTCCCCACAACACGATACCAATGATGCTCGCAGCGACTGTGAAGGCGACGCGCATGTAGTGCGGTCCATAGAGCTGCTCTTTACCAGGCCAGAGAAGAATACGCGCAAGGCCCACTGCACTTAAGCAAAGACCCAGGGCTAAGCCAGTTATGAGCTCACGACCCAAGACGCGCCACCAGTCACGAAGACGAACTTCACCCAGAGCCATCGCACGAATAATCAAAGTCGATGCCTGAGATCCCGAGTTACCGCCCGAACTAATAATCAGAGGGATAAAGAATGCTAAAACAACTGCGCGCTCAATTTCCGTATGATAGTAGCCCATGGCAGTTGCCGTGAACATCTCGCCCAAGAAAAGAACCATTAGCCAGCCCGCACGCTTTTTAATCATCTCTAGCAAAGAGATTTTTAAATAAGGCGCATCCAAAGTCTCAACCGCGGCAAGCTTATGGATATCTTCAGTCGCTTCTTCTTGTAAAACGCTAGCCACGTCATCGAAGGTGACGATACCGACCATGTGATTGTTGCCATCAATAACCGGAATCGCCATCAGATCTTGGCTCGAGAAGATTTTAGCGATTTGTTCCTGGTCAGTGTCGACCGGAACCTTCACCATATCGATGGTCATGATGTCTTTGATCTTCTTATCCGGAGATGAAGAGAACAATTCTCGGAATGAGACAACCCCTAACAGAGTCTGATCTGTTGCCAGGGCGTAAGCATAGTAGATCGTTTCTACGTGAGTCTTTGCTTGAATACGGATGTAACTGATTGCTTCATCCACGCTCATGTCAGGGCGAAGGCGGATAAAGCGCGAGCTCATCAAGCCCCCGGCGTTATCTTCGGCGTAGGCAAGTAGTGCCGTCACTTCACGCTTAGTCTGTGGATCAAGTAGAGACAAAACTTCATCGCGATGGTCTGGTCCCATCTCTTGGATCAAATCGGCCACGTCATCCGGAGCGAGCAATCGCACCCAAGAACGTTTTTCTAAAGGTGTCGCTTCATGCAATAGATCGACTTGGTCGTGGACTTTGAGGCTTAAAAACAACTCTTCGGCTTCAGTACGAGGTAAGGCTTTGAACTTCTCACGGCGTTCAGTAGTCGACAGGGCCGACCAATTCTCGAATAAATTGTAAAATTGTTCTTCAGTTTGCGTAAACTCTTTCGACGAAGAGTCCTGGGGGTTTTTGTTTTCAGAGTCCATGCATCCCCCCTCGAAAGGTCAGCAGGTGTGGTTTACGCAAAATTTACGAATGAGCCTTTGTACTTCGATCTCTTATCGACCGCAAGCACTTTAAGCTTAAGACTTTCTTTTCAGAAAACGCATTTTATGTCAGGTTTGCTGACTCAAACCTCGGGAGTACTTCATGAGTCGGACCCAAGCTTTGAATCTCACCATTGTGTAACCATAATATACGATCGCACTTCTCGAGAGTGGACAGTCTATGGGCAATGATAATCTGGGTACGGTCGGCAAAAAATTCCTCGGTGGCCTTTACAAGAATTTCCTCGGACTGTGGATCCACAGAACTTGTGGCTTCATCCATGATAACGATTGGGGCTTGCTGCAAAAGACATCGAGCCATACATAGCAATTGGCGCTCACCCAAGGAAAGGTTTTTACCCCTTTCTTCGATCTTCATGTGAATGCCTTGAGACTGCTGCTGAACCCATTCTTTAAGACCCACCTGATCTAGCACTTCAAAAAGTCTGTCATCTGTCAGGGTATTATCAATATCCAAATTGCTTCTGAGAGTCCCCTGGAACAGGACCGGATCTTGAGAGATAAACGCTACCGAACGACGGAAAAGATTCAAGTCCATCCCAGTATCGGTGCTTTGAATTTTGGGACTATGGCCATTGATCGCAATGCGACCTGATTGCAATGGGTACAGGTGGAAAAGTGCTTGAATCAAACTTGATTTGCCACTGCCAGTGCGACCCACGATGCCCAGGCGTTCTCCGGCCTTGACCTCGAAGTTCAGATTCTTAAGAACCCACGGTAGATCTTCGCGGTACCTAAACCACAAGCCTTCAACTTGAACCGAGGCATTGCGTTCGTTCGTGAGCTTGCGGTTTTGCAAATACTTTTCCAAAGTCTCATCGTACTTCGGGTGACCTGTCTGAAATTTGGCGGTCGACGGCAGTAAATTGCCAGGCTCAAGATCTTTACGCAGATACTGATCTAAGCGTTCAACCCCAATCATGGCTTCTTCAAACTGAGTTAACCAGTCAAAGAACATCTGCACGGTATTGCCTGACAGAGCAATAAAGCTAAAAGCCACACCGACAGAGCCCACCGAAGCAAGTCCCTGTTGAACTAAGAAATAAGCGGCAAGACCCGTCATCAAAAGGAGTAACGCCGAAAGGCTATTCATCTGAAACGAGAAGCCAATCACCCGGCGAGTGGTTCTTAGTTTTTGTTGCAAGAAGTACTTATCCAAACGATAGAAGCGATCCGAGAACGATTCTTCACGGCGGAACGAGCGAATGGTGCTGGCCCCTTGAGTGGTTTCTGCAAAGTGGGCAATAGAAGGCGAACGGCTTGCTGAAAGTTCGCGACGAACTTGGCGAAGACCTGCGCGATTTAGGCGATAGACCACATAATTAAGTAACGCAATGATGACTACAAAAATCAGATAGTACGGACTTGCTAGAGTAATCAAAAACACCATTGCGGTCAGGTCAAAAATGATCGACGCAAACTCGGCCAGTGGGCCCCCGAAAAGTCTAAAAACATTGCCATAATCGCTCGAGAAACGGGTGATGATTCGCCCTGCCGGAGTTGCATCAAAGAAACTCATCGGCAAACGCGAAGTTCGCAAAGTCACTTCGTCATAAATTTTACTGATCGCCTGAGCTGATAGACGCGAAAAGATCGTACGGAAACACAAAGTCAGAACAAAGCCCGCAAACGCCATCATGGCTAAAAGCTGCAAATAGTTTTCAGAAGTGAAGCCCGTAAAAAGAGATGGAACTCCTTTGCAGGTAATACCATGCTCAGGCTTACAGAAACTATCTACCCATACACCAATGACATTGGCATTTGCTAAGAGTGCCGCGCGCCCGATAATACCGATAATAAACGCTGTAAGGATGCGCCAGCGATAAGGCTTGTACGCTTCCCCTAAAGTTTGGAAGACCGTGCGGCTATAGCCGCTTTCATTATGCTGTTCGCCGTCAGACAAGTATTTAGGCTTCGACATTTAATGTCTCCTCAACACTCTGAGTGTATTCGCGGAAAAGCGGCGAGCGCTGCATAAGTTCGGAATAGGTCCCCTGATCGACAATACGGCCTTCTTGCATAAAGAGAATGCGATCAACACGATGTAAAATAGTCAGACGGTGAGTCACCAACAAACGGGTTCTTTCCGCCCAAGCTCCATCCAAAAGTTGAGAGAAGAGCTTTTCTTCTGTATCGACGTCAACGGCACTCAGGCAATCATCTAAAAGTAAGACAGGTGCTTTGTGGAAGTGAACACGCGCAAGACTTACGCGTTGTTTTTGACCACCCGATAAATTTACTCCTCGTTCGCCGATTTCAGTCGACAGACCGTTTTCAACACGCTCTTTAAAGATCTCAAACTGTGCTAGTCGTAAAGATTCTTCGATGTCACTGTCACGTTCAGGCTCGATATCATAGACGAAGGCCACATTTTCACGAAGGCTTGCGCTCATGATGAAACCTTCTTGCGGAACATACGCATAGTTCCCACGCAGTTCATGAAGTGTCATAGTACCGACACTCTTGCCGTGAATGCGATAGTGTTCGGCTTCCGCGCCGGTTTCACCCAGCAGAGATAACAACAACATCGATTTGCCAGAGCCCACTTCGCCAACAACTGCGATAAATTCGCCTTCGCGCACGCGCAGGTCGATGTTTTTTAGAATTTCTTTGCCGCCAATCTGCAAATTCATTTTTTGAACTTCCAGGGCCACGTCCTCTGTCAAAGCACCGACAGGACCTTGTGGGCGAGGAGTGTGATTGTGGTTGTTATTGGTTTCGTTTTTTACTTTTAAGAAAGACTCAAGACGCTGCAACGAAGTCCAAGAGTCAAAACCAAAGGTAAAGAACCAAGGCATTTGACGGAACGGGCGAGTCAAGAAAACACCCACGATCCACAATAGTGCCAAAAGTTCGCCACTGGTGATAGTGTGCTTAGAGTAATAAATCAAAGACGCAAGTGTGACTACGTTCAGCACAAAAGTGATCGAAGTTGAAATCGAGTTCATCACCTGACCATTCGTCACCATGCGAATACGGTTGATGGTTTCAATCTCGCGTGTACGGAAAATATTTTTTTCAAAAAACGGAGTCCAGCCCAAAATACGAATAGTACGAATGTTTTGAACCCATTCATTTACGAGCGCAATGCGATCACCCGCTAATTTTTTAAAGCGATAGAAAAAGCGCGATTGACGAAAGGCCAAGGCTGTATTGAGAACCGTGATCCCAATCATCAAAACTAATGTTGGCATTAAGGGCAGATCATAAATCAGTGAAATAGCGAACGGTGCCAATATCAGCGGAAATATAGTTGAAGCCCCTGCAGGAAGGGTTTGTTCCAAAAACACAGTAGCGCCTGGGACATCCGTCGCATAGATCTGAATAATTTCGCCGACAGGGCGGTGGCTCATCGTATCCACGCGCAGATCCAAAGTCTTTTCATAAAGACGGCGCGAGAAAACCGATTGCAAGTGAATGGACTCGCTCATGCCTAAATAGTTGGTCAGTTGATAAAAGGCTTGCGCCAAAAATACGGCGACAAAGGCAAAAAGAATCAAAGCCAAAGGATGCAGTTGATAATTGAAAAAATCCAATCCGGTTTGGCCGGTCATTTGATCAATGAAAAGTTTTTGAAAATAAGGACCAAAAAGTCCCAAGACGGTCGCTACCAAAGAACTCAGGATAATGAGAATACGAGCGTGAAAGCGGGTGAATAATACGTCAAGGAGAAGAGGTCTCATGGGGAAAAATACTACACCCCTAGGACCTGTCGGTCTTGATAAATTCCGTCTTAACGCAGGATATTCTTTGCTCTTATCCGTCGGTACGGAACCAGCCTGTCAAACTCCAGCGAGTTTGGAAGCATGGCAGAACTTCATGTGGAATAAGGTCACTACGGAATAAAACAAGGCGACCGCCCTGAGGCAAAATTCTTTTGACCTCTTGGGACTCATTTTCTGGAGAATAAATGCAGAGTTCTCCACCATCTTGAGAGCTCCAGGTCGGATTCAAGTAAAGAACGAGTGAAATTTTGCGGTGGCTGGTGCCCCGGTGTTGATCTATGTGCTTTTGATAGCCTTTTCCCTCAGGATAGCGGGCAAAGTGGAATTCTTCAGAGCGCAGCCCCATAAAATATCTGTGATTCAGTTCTTGGCGAAGTTCTGCGGCCCATTGCAAAAAACGGTGACTGGCAGAGTTTGGGTGCTCAGTATTTAGCCATAAAATCGAGTCCCCACGAATTTCGGCCTTTCGGGTTTTTTCTTGGCCTCGCCCGATATGTGCTTCGTGAAAAAGTCCTTCACTCCATGACTTCTGGCATTCTAAAAAGAGTTCTTGCTCCAGATTCTGTGGCAAAATCCCGTCGGCAAAGGCCCAGCCATTTTGTTCAATGCTTTGAAAGAGTGGTTCTAAGGACTGCATGGTTCTTTTAATACTCTAGTTTTCCTTAAAAACCGAGACTTTTTCTTTGCCACATTCGAAGTCTTGGTCGCAGAATAACTAAATGGCCCGCAGCTTAGATTTTAAAATTCTATTAAGGCTTTTGCAGCAAGAGACCGATTCCTGTTCTTTCAAACAAGAGCGCCGTGATTTTTTGAAGAAGACTCTTGGCGGTTCGGTAGCAACTTTAGCTTTGGCGGGTTGCGGGACTTTTGACCGCTGGGTTTTAGGTGATAGCAATCGTTTAGAACAAGAAGTAATGATTCTGGGCGGGGGCTTGGCGGGCATGTCGGCGGCCTATCACTTGAAAAAAAATAAAGTTCCCTATCGCCTTTATGAGGCTTCGGGTCGCGTCGGCGGACGTATTCAAACTCTGTTTCACTTCAACGACGATGCTCAGTTTGCAGAACTTGGAGCTGAGGTTTTTGAGGCGACTCACAAATTGACGATTCAGATGTGCAAGGATTTGAGCCTTGCCATTCAAGATATTTCTTATGACACCAAAATGGATCGCAGCATCTATTGGTTGGGTGGAAAAGTCGTCAGCGAAAAAGAGTTCCGTAAAAACCTGAAACCACTTGCTGTGCGACTTGCACAATTTCGCAGAGATTTATTTTCAGCCGCGGGATCGGAATTCACAGCAAAAAGTCTTTTAAGTCACAGCAATATTGCTTTGTTTGACAATCAGTCGTTGGCAGATTTGTTAAATCCGCTGCGTACGACGATGGATCTACCGACTCTGGAAAGTTTTGAAAATCTGTGTGTGTCTGAGTGGGGCGTTGATAGTAAATACATCAACCTTTTGCATTTCCTAGTCCGACTTGATTTTGAAGAAAAAAACAATCAGACCACTCCGCTAAGACTCTACCGTGTTGAAGGTGGAATGTCGCGCATGGTTCAGATTTTGAGCGAGCGTGTGCAGGGGATTGTGCCGGATGCAAACTTGAAGCTCGAGCATCAGTTGGTAGCTGTGCGCGCAAGAGCTGGTGGTTATGATTGTACTTTTAAAACTCCGAAGGGTTCCGACACAGTGTGGGCGCGCCAAGTGATTTGTGCGATGCCGTGGTCAATGTTGAAAGATGTTGATGGCGTGCAGGGGCTTGAGCTTGGTCTTAAAAAAGAACTGATTGCGCAAGCGACTTATGGAACTCACTCGAAAGTGATTAGCAGTTTTAAAGATCCCGTGTGGCGTAAGAAGAATAAATCCCCTTATGCCTTCCAAGGAAGTCTGCGTGGGCAGCTGCTTGGCCAAAACTACTGGGACAGCTCACGCGGTCAACCAGGCAATCGCGGATTGTTAGTTTCTCAGCGCGGCGGCGCAAGTGGACAATCGATGGGGGCTGGGGCTGCGCAAGAGACTTTGCAAGATCTGCGACGCTTCTTCAAAGATGCAGCGGCTGAAGAAGCCGCGCATATGGCGAACTGGTCACAGAAGCCATTTGCAAAGGGCTCGCGCTACAATTTATTGCCGGGTTCGTACTTAAAATATTTGGCGGCTTTAGAAGAAGAAGTCGAAAATGAAAGTTTCTATTTCGCAGGCGAGCACATGAGCTTCCAATACGGCGGCACCATGAACGGTGCCATAGCGACAGGCACAGCCGCGG
Organism: Bdellovibrio sp. HCB337; assembly: GCF_047302465.1. Classification (GTDB taxonomy): domain Bacteria; phylum Bdellovibrionota; class Bdellovibrionia; order Bdellovibrionales; family Bdellovibrionaceae; genus JACMRP01. The sequence continues at coordinate 1,332,401 of NZ_CP178621.1, forward strand.
CGGAGAAGGCCCTACAAAAGGTCCTTGCCCGCGCGTAAGGGAATATATCAACTATTGCAAAGTTAATACAAGACCGTCTGGAAGGCCTTGGCCCGTTGCCAAAGACTCGATTTCAGCCTTTGAGTAAGAACGGATCAAGCTTGCTTGTTGGTTCTTTGTTTGTGGCATTCCCACGATCGTTTCGCCGTTTGCATTCACAAAACTATAATCTGGATTTGGCGAAATCACGACTAGAACCAAGTTGTAGCCAGGACGGAAACCCGCCTTTTGCAACTCGATTTGTGGCAACGTCACGAAGTCATCGTCGACCACTTGGGTGCGGATGCTCTTAACTTCTGACAAAGTGACTTGGCTTGAGTCTGTCGACAAGAAAGGACGTGTACCTACTGCGTAGAACACAGTTAGGTGCTGGCCTTTAAAGTTGCCGATCTTCTGAATTTGAATCTTCGGCACTACTTCCGTTGGCGCTGCTTGAGCGTCGCTCGGACTGAAAGACCCACTCATCAAGCCAAGGCCAATAATGAGCGTTAGCGCATTGATGAAAAGAAATTGAAGGGATTTCATTTTACTACTCCTGAACCATTTTTGTAATTTAGGTACATCAAAAGATGACCGTTCGGATCCATGGTTACTTTTTGTATTTCTAATTTCATGCCCAAAACCGCTGGAGGTAAATCCAAGGTTCCAGGAATTGTTTCGTCGTTCTTAACCCAGTCTTTGCTGCGAAGCTTGAGTTCTTCTTTAATGCCTTTTGTAACTTGGCTGCCGAGGTTTTCAGCAATTTTTCCAGCGACCGTCAGATATTTTGAGTCCATCATTAAAGAATTCACATCAATATACTGCTGAGCTATCTCCATACCTTCGGCAGCTTTCTTCGCCTTACGAAGCTTCGCGATCATATCGAAAGTCAAAATCACTTTTTTCTCGAGCCAGAAAGGTTTGTTCGGCTCGATTTCGGTGCTAATGCGAAGTTTCAAGTAAGTTTCGTTATTCGAAGTCGCTACAGGCGGTACAACATAATCAATCAACGGTGGCGCCGTCAATTTTAGGGACGTGCCGTCGGCCTGAGGAATTTTTTCGAAATTCTTTCTTAAAAAGCTCAGTTGCAAAATGCGGTTGATCAGACCACGGTCCAGCGTCATGCCAATATCGTAGTTAGTTTGTGGCATGTGGTTCATTGTCGGTAAACCGCGTGACCCAGTTTGCGGCAATAATCCAACTTGTGGGTTCAACGGATCTTCTGCATAAGCCGCAAGTCCGATATTCAAAGAACTCTGCAACTGGAAGTTTGTCAGTTTCAAACCCCATTTAAAGTTAGGGCGAGTATCGTTCGGTTCTTTTCCCGGAGGAGCCATGTCTTGGATTTGCTCTAAAGCGCCAGTCAGGTTCTCTTTCACTTTTTGATTGAGCATTTCAGGTAGCTGCTTCTTGGCAAAATCGCTGAGGTATTTGCGAACTTGAACCAATACTGTTGGAAGCTGCTCATCCACATAGTCTTGTAACTGCTCGGTGTTCATTGTGTAGAGTTGCTCGCCGTCGATATAAACCGCGACCTGAGGAACCACGAGTTTTTTATATTTTACAGCTATTGGAATTTCCGCAAGATTTTCTTGAATCTCGAGGGCTTCAAACTCGAGGCTTCCTTGTGAGTTCATGCGAATATAAAATGGCAAACGGATTTTTAAAGGAGTTTTTTCGTCGCCCGCATTGAGGCTGACTTCGTCCATTCCGATTTTTAGAGGGCCATCTTTCTTTTTAATTGGGTTGTTCAAGTCCCAAGCTCGAACAGCTTCAGTTGCGACCGTCAAACGTTTAGCTTCAAGGTCAATGGCAAGAACGGCACCGTCTTTTTTACCCAAACGTTTCATCAAAGCTTCGTCGGTCACTAGGGCAAAGCGTGAGAAAGAGGCAGTATAGCCAGACTCTCCAATTTCAACGGCAGGGCGGTGATCGGTCAGGGAAAATCCAACCAACCATTTGGTGAGAAGGTCCTTCACCATAAAATACATTTTCACACCCTCAGGATTTGTCTTTTCAAGCTCCTTTAGGTCGATGGCTTTGTCAGAATTGATAGTTTGCCCAGGGAAGTAGCCCTCAGCAAAGTTATAACCCATATTGCCAAGGATGTTTTGCAGTTGAGTCTCGAAATATTTTTGACCACGGGGAGTGATTTGCACCTGCACAGCGTTGGAAATGAGGTGCTTGTTTGCAATAGGAGGCATTTTCTCTTGAGCTAACGTCAGAGAACTGAAAGAGCTAAAGCTCAATCCCAAGAGAGCGGTCATCAATTTGAAGTGTCGTTTCGGCATCCCGAGCTCCTTGCACTGCTGGCTGAAGTCAGGATGCAAGTTTAGGTCCAAAACATTTTGAAACCACGGGTGTTTGAGAGCAATACTGGTGACAAACTTCTGCACAAAGTGACAATTTTTGGTTTGCCTCTTTAGGGAAAGCCCCCCTACACTAAACAGGCAACCAAAGAGGTCTCAACGTGGCTTTTAAAAGCGTTATATTACTATTGGGTGGTTTGTTACTCAGCCCACAAACCAGTTTCGCGTATCCTGACTTTATTTCCTACGGTTATACAGCTTGTATTACCTGCCATTACAACGGACAGGGAAATGGTCCTTTGAACGACTACGGCCGGGCACTATTTACAACTGAAGTCGCTTCACGCGCCATATTCAGTGACAAATTGTCCGAGGAAGAAATCGCCGCTAAATCGGGATTCTTGGGTTCTACGGAACTTCCTTGGTGGGTCCGTCCGGGGATCAAATATCGTGGTTTGTATTTCGTGAACAACCCGGGCAGTGAGAGCGCCGTTAAAAAATACATCACAATGCAAGCAGATCTGAACGTGGCTGTGCCATTGGATCAGAAAATGAAGTTCTTGGTTGTGCTCTCAGGCGGGTATGCGCCAACTCCGGCGTCTCATCAGGGACAAAAAGATCCTGACGATAAAAACTTTATCTCTCGTGAACACTATTTGCGTTGGCAAGTTTCTAAGGCGCTTTTCACGTACTGGGGAACGATGGATAAAGTTTTCGGGATCCGTACCTCTGATCATACAGCTTACAGTCGCGTGACTACGGGCAATGCGCAGAATGACCAATCGACAGGTGTGATTGCTCAATATTACGGAGACGGTTGGGAGCTCACAGGCAATGGCTTCATGGGGAACTTAGCTCAAGAAAAAGACGAAGAGCTTCGCCAAAAAGGTGGATCTCTCATGTACGAGCTCGATACGGCCGAAAAAAATCGTATCGGGATGGCCGTGATGAGTTCTAGCAATGATTTCGTTACGAAAAACCGTTTTGAAGTCCACTCAAAAATGGGTCTTGAAAAAGGAAACAGCCTTTTAACAGAAATTGGTTTCTTCAATAACAATCCAAAAGCGACGCCTTCGAAAGAATGGGGTGGGTATCTGATGCTTCAAGGGGTTTACCTGATGGAGCGTGGATACAACGTGATTTCTCAGATCGAGTATATGAATGCGACAATGGGCCCAGAATCTCCGGATTTAACGAGATGGACTTTCGGTCTTTTGGCTTTCCCTATGCCGAGGGTTGAGTTCCGTGCAACTTTCGTGAATGGCCGTTCAATTACAGATGACACAGTGGCAAAGGATCAGTGGATGATACAAACACAGCTCCACTTATCACTCTAGGAGATGCTGGCGATGAAAAAGTTTTTGATTTTTACATTTGTAGTTTTGAATCTCTTGGGTGTTCAGGCATTGGCTCAATCTGAAAAATCCACAGCAGGCAAAGATGCCATGGCGAAAAAGAGATTTTTGCTAGAGAAGGGCATCGAGAAGTGGCTTATCACCGTGGATTACGATTCTTGGTTTGAAGAGCTTACGGTGACGAATACATCTGGCGGAATGCAGTCTTCTCAGGCTTTGTACTATGGCTTCGGTTTGGGGTTAGAGAAAAACTGGTACCATGGTAGTTGGGGCTGGGGGCTTGGTGGTGGTGTTCTTGGTGGAAGTGCCGTTGGTGGTGATAAATCGGGATCACTGACGTATTTCCAAGCGCGTGTTCCTTGGTACGCGGCGCGATTTACTCCTCGAGTTTTCTATCGCTGGACAGGCAGAACAGATTTGGGACTTGATATTTCGACTTTTTACAAACAAAGCAAATGGAATACCTTGAATGATACGGTCACTGTGACTTCTGGATCTGAAATGATCACAGGAGCCTTCCTTGATCTTCGTGTGCGCTTTAATCCAAAGCTCGAGATGATTCAGAGCTTCGGGACTGTTTATAAAAACGAATCCATTTATTGGCGTCTGGGGCTTGCCTACCGATTGTAGGTGTTAGAGCTCAAAACAAAAAAGCCAGCTTCTCAGAGCTGGCTTTTTTTATTTCTTTTTTCAAATTCTTTTAAGGCGTGATGCTGTTAATCCAGGCTTCCATCGTGTCGAGTTCAGCATCCGTAAGCGGGGTGCCCCCGAAAGGCATATTTCCTGCGATGGCAGTTCTGTTGCCTTGAATCTTTGTATAAAGGACCGAGCCTTCAAGATCTTGAGCTTTGATGAGGCCCTGGCTGATGTACTCTTCTTCGCTAGTACCGGCCCAAGCGGCATGGGATGGGCGGGTATGGCAGCTCGCACATTTAGCAACGATGATTTCTTTGGCAGCTAGGAACTGAGCGCTTCCCGTAGAAACCCCGTATGTTGTGGCATCGTAACTTGAAGAGTTGTAGACCTTGCCACAACCAATAGGGGCAAGAAGGGCAATTGCGGTCAGTCCTACAGACAAGATTTTGGTGGTCATAATTCATCCTTGATTACGTCTGAAGTCTCTATTTTATAACTGTAAACTTGAAATCGGGAAGACCTAAATTGAGCCTAGTCCTTTATAGCCTCAAAAAACCCTGTAAAAATGCTTCAGAGTCCAGGTCCTTGGTTTACACCAGCGTCATCTTTTGAGATAACGGGTCCACTATGAAGAAGACCACAAAGCCGGCGAAAACCCTCCCTCCAAAGCACCATCATTTCTCAACAAAAGACATTCTTTCGAACGTGCTGCCGACCCCGATGATAAAGAACGGCTTAAGCTCTGACGAGAAGATCAAACTAATCACTGAAAAGTTCACCGAGATCATGGAAATCCTGGGCTTGGATTTGAACGATGACAGTTTGAAAGATACTCCACGCCGTGTCGCGAAGATGTATGTTAATGAAATCTTCAGCGGTTTAGACCCAGAGCATTTCCCTAAAATGACAGTGATTGAAAACAAAATGGAATACGATCAGATGATCTGTGTTTCTGGAGTTTCTACTTTGTCCTTCTGCGAACATCACTTTTTAACGATCGACGGTGTTGCAACAGTTGCGTATATCCCGAACAAAAAAGTCATTGGTCTTTCAAAAATCAATCGTATCGTTCAGTTCTTTAGCCGTCGTCCGCAAGTACAAGAGCGTCTGACAAAACAGATCGCAGATTGCCTTCAGTATGTGTTGGATACAGAGCATGTGGCAGTTTACATTGATGCAAAACACTATTGTGTAATTGCACGTGGGATTGAAGACACGGCAAGCTCCACTGTGACCACTGAAGTTCGTGGTCACTTCCGTACGAAAGTACAAACGCGCGAAGAGTTCCTTCACCAGTGCAAACGCATTAACTAGAAGCTATCTCATAAACCCAAATCCTGCGTTGCTCGTCGTCGCAGTACGCTATGTACAGCTTCCTCCTCACGCCTTGGCTTTGGGTTTATGAGATAGCTTCTCTACTAATTACCACTCAAGCTTCTCGCCGTCGCGGAAGAAGCCTCCGTTAGGGCCGCCCTTAGGCAGGGTGGCCGCCCAAACAATCCCTTTGATCCCTTGTTCAATAGTCCGTGTGGCGCTTCGTCCACCCATATCGGTCTGAACCCAACCTGGGCAGACAGAGTTCACTAGGATATCGCCTTTATCTAAAACTTCTTGCGAGAAAATCTTGGTCACAGCATTGAGTGCCGTTTTAGACATTCTATAAGCCGCATAGGCTGCGTTCATTTCAGAAAGTTGCCCCATGCCGCTAGAGATATTCACAACACGCCCATAGCCGCCGTCAATCATCAACGGCAGTAGCTTTTGCGTGAGTAAGAAAGGACCAAGAGTGTTCGTGGCAAAGGTTTTAGTAATTGTAGAAGACTTGGTTTTAAAGACGTTACTGTCGCCACCATCTTCATCGTCGATAAAGATCCCAGCGTTATTCACTAGAACATCAACCACGCTGATTTCGCGGATCACTTGGTGACAGAAAGTTTCGATGCTTTTCTCGTTCGAGACATCCAGCTTCATCGCTATGACATCAAGATCTTTCATTTTAAGAGCGTTGATTTCAGTCTGGGCCTTGTCGGGATTACGCATGGCCATGATGACCTTGTAACCCATTCTGGCAAGGGCAGCACTTGTGGCAAAACCCAACCCGCGGTTGGCACCAGTAACGATCGCGACTTTCTTCATAGGAATCTCCTTATGGAGTGATATTGAGGAGATCCTATGAGGGAATACGGTAGTAGACAAGGATTAGACATACAGGCGAGGCTTGGATACCGCAGGTGCCCAAATACGTGTTTGACGGTTGGTTTGGGGCATGTTGCAATTTTCTTGTAACATGACAGGAGAGTGAATGGATTCACACCCTAAAACACCAAGCGTCTACGATTATTTGGATGTTGGATCGTACTTGCAAGACTATTACCGTTTGCGCAAAACTCGCGACAAAAATTTTTCCTATGAGTCATGGGCCCAAGAGCTTGAGTTGAATAGCCGTTCTTTCTTACGTCTTCTAGTGGCAGGAAAAAAGAAAATCAGTCCGCGTTTTATGGAAAATTTTTGCCGCCTGAATTTTGCCACAAAAAATGAAGAGTCTTATTTTTACTATCTTGTAAAATACTCGCAGGCCAGCTCGGGCAAGGACCGTCAACTTTACAGTCAAAAGATGATGCAAATACTCAAACATGAACATAGTGCTCAAATCGTTTCAGAAAAAGTGGACTATGTTTCGGATCCGCTCTTGGTCCGTCTTCTGTCATTATTGTGTTTTTCAGATCTTCGCGGTAATGCGGCGAGATGCGCAAAAATTTTGAAAGTCGAAATGAGCGAGATTGAAGTGGCCCTTTCGAAGCTAGAGGCCATGAAGCTTGCTGAAAAAGTAAAGGTCAATGAAGAGGATGTTTGGGTTGCTCTCAGTGACGTCTTTCATGTTCCGGATGACTATGGCAGTTTTAATTTAATGAGGTTTCACGAAAAAAGTCTTCAGGATGCTGTGGCAGCTTTTAGTCAGCCGCCACAGCTGCGTCGTTATAAAAGCCTTTTTGTACCTCTGAGTGAAGCTGATCTTGAAAAATTCAATCGGGCTTTAGAGGATTTCATAGCAGAGCAATTGCTTCTTTATAATTCTAAGTTCTGCTTAGATACCTATTTGTACCAGGTGAATTTTAACTTTCACCCGGTTACAAGAAAAATGGATTCTGCAGTCCTAGAAGATGAGACAGCAAAGTAAATTTACTTTCTTTCCAAGAGGCAAGAGCCTTTGTTGTCGTCAATGGCCCATCTGATTTCCAATTGGCTGTCATCTTTGCGAGCTATCAACAATTCGTCATTCCACGTTTCAACACTAGGATGTTTGCCAGGAAATGGATGGTTGCTGCGCATACGAAGCTCTGTGCCGCTTGTCTTAAAGTAATAGTACTTCTCTGTGAGTTCGATTTCGGCATTGTTGTAGTAGTCTCCAAAAATAACCGATTTGATTTTAGCTTCGTTAGAAAGAGGCATCGCTAGAGAGTCCTCGTGATAGGCAGAGAAAAGCAATTTGTGATTGGCTTCATCGACTGTGATAGAAACCTCCATTCCTGGATCAAACATTAAATCCAAGAATTTGAAGCGGGCGTTATCAGGTCGGCACGCAGTCACTGTTTTGTAAGTGCCACCTATTTCTGCCGAACCAACAGTTCCACCCGCAAAGCTTGCCACTGAGAAGCTTGTTGCTGTCAAAAACACTGCAATTTTTAAAGAACGCAAAAACATACCTGTCTCCTTGTTTATCAAGAGTTCCAACCTGTCTCGCTGGGCGGTAATTGGAAGATCTAATTTTGTTACTGAAACGAGTTGCAAGGTTGGTACTCGCTTCAAAGCGGATCATTTCTTATAGGCTTTGGTTTTTGTGTCAATATTTTGCTCAGAGAGCGGCGTAAGATTGCAAAGACGGGACAGTGGATACCTCGGGTATCCAAAAAACAATTGACGACGGCAGGGGAATCTCAGGGGCGAATGCCTGCAATAACGGCTATGTTAGTGCAGGCTTTTATTCCATTGATTGTTACAAACGCTGTTTTTAAAGGGCGCTTTGCAAAAGTTCGCGAGAGTTCTTCGAAAGCTTTTCGTGAGAAACAACTCGGCGAATTTGCGAAAGGGCTTTGTCTTTCATATGCGGCGGGAACTTCTTCACGAAGTTGAAGGCCGCGCACAAACGAGCTGCCACTTGTGGATTCTTTTCGTCGATTTTTAAAATCATGTCCGCCAAGAATTCATAAGCCGGGTGATCCGGGCTGTGGAAGATCGCATAGTTTTGTGTGAAAGATCTTAAAAGTGCATAGACGTTGTTTGGATTGTTAATGTTGAAACTTGGATGCTCGGTCAACGACTTCACCACATCAAAAGTATCTCTGCGTGAAGAGAAGGCCTGAGCCGTGAACCACTTATTCAACACCACAGAATCTGTGTGCCATTTTTGATGGAAGTCCTCTAGTGCTTGTTGGCGATAGTGGCTGCCACTGCTTGCCAGAAGTTCCATTGCCACCAACTGATCTGTCATGTTTTTGGCAGTCTGATACTGTTGCACCACGATTTCAGTCATTGAAGGATCATCCAGCTCTTGCAAGAAGCTCAGAGCAATATTTTTGTACAAGCGATGACCGAATACTTTCGGATCGCGGCTCAAAGGCTCGACGTCGTGATACTTGTTGTAGATTTCCGTGAACTTTTGCTTGTGAGCAATCGCCAAAGCATGGCGAATCGCTTTACGAGCGGCAAAGAACGCTGGGGCATCCAAAAGATCTTCTTGTTGTGCTAAGACCACGTCAGAAGGCAATTGCAACATCTGAGCTTTGAAAGACTCAGAAATATTTTCGTCATGCAAAACCTTGCCGATAGCTGCAATAAAGCTTGCGTCGACTTCAAGAGGTTTTGATTGACGGTGATGACCAATCAACTTCGAGAACAGACCCAAAATCACTTTTTGTGCGGCTTCACGACGGTTGAATTCGTCGGTGTCTTTTTCCATCAAAAAGTAAAGGTCTTCAACCTTTGCGTCCCATTTTAAATTTACTGGAGCTGACAAATCACGAAGGATCGACAACACCGGTCTTTCAGGAACAAGTTTAAAAGTGTAAGTGCGAACTTCTTCGCAAAGTTCGATCAATGTTCTGCCATCGCTATTGCGAGTGACGTGTTCGCAGTGAAGCTCCATCTCTTGGCCTTTAGAATTCAACAATCCCAAGAGCAAAGGAATGTGGAACGGCTTTTTATCGGTTTGTCCTGGTGTCGGCGCGCAAGATTGTGCAAGCGTCAGGTGGAATTCTTTCGCGTGGGCATCGTATTTTTCAGAAACGATGACTTCAGGTGTTCCGGATTGGTGATACCAAAGTTTAAACTGGCTAAAATCTTTTTTATTAGGCTCTGCAATCGCTGCTGCAAAATCTTCGGTGGTGACCGCTTGACCATCGTGACGACGGAAGTATTCATCCATACCTTTGCGGAAACCTTTACGGCCCACAATCGTTTGCATCATACGAATAACTTCAGCACCTTTTTCATAAATAGTTGCGGTGAAGAAGTTATCGACAGCCATGCAAGACTCAGGACGCACTGGATGCGAATTCGGACCCGCATCTTCAGGGAACTGACGTTCACGCAAGGAATCGACATCGATAATTCTTTGTACTGAGCGAGAACTCATATCTGCAGAGAACTCTTGATCACGGAAAACCGTGAGACCTTCTTTGAGGCTCAGTTGGAACCAGTTAGAAACTGTCACGCGGTTGCCAGTCCAGTTGTGGAAGTATTCATGCGCGACCACGGACTCAATCGCGTGGAAGTCGCCATCGGTCGCAGACGTCGAGTCCGCCAAAACCAAGCGCGAGTTAAAGACGTTCAGTCCCTTATTCTCCATGGCGCCAGCGTTGAAATCGTCAATAGCCACGATCATGTAGTCATTGAGGTCGTACTCAAGACCAAAGGTATCCTCGTCCCATTTCATGGATTTTTTCAAAGACTCCATAGCATGCCAGCAACGCTCTTGTTTGCCGTGAGCTGCATACACTTCGAGATTCACTTTGCGCCCAGACTTTGTGGTGAAGTGATCACGGATCACACCAAGATCACCCGCAACCAATGCAAAAAGATAACATGGCTTTTTGTGGGGATCGTTCCAAGTCGCTTTGTGGCGACCATTACCAACGTCTTCGACCTTGATGCGATCACCATTAGAAAGAAGAACAGGGTATTTCTTTTTATCGGCTTCGATAGTGACAGAGTATTTTGTCATCACATCGGGACGATCCAAGAAGTAAGTAATCTTACGGAAACCTTGGGCCTCGCATTGTGTACAGAAGATATCACGAGATTTATAAAGGCCTTCTAGCGACGTATTATTCTGAGGGTATAGGCGAGTCTCGATACGAAGTTCGAAAGACTCAGGCACATGAGCGATCTCTAAGCTCTCGGCAGTGACCGTGTACTGTGAAGGGTTCAGTTTTTCGTTATTGATAGAAACAGACACGAGTTCCAAGTCTGTTCCATCTAGGTGCAGGGAGCTCCCACCTTTTACCGTCTTAATTTTGGATGTAGCTACGACCCGACAAAAGTCTTCGTTCAGGTTGAAATCTAGCTGAGTAGACAGAATTTCGAAATGGGGTTTTGTGTAGTCTTTCAGGTAGATCTTTTGGCTTTGTTTCGTCGTCATACAACCTCAGTCCAGATATTTTGTTTACAGCGCCGCCTTTGTCGAGCGTCCTTGACTATGTTCGACAATAAAGTTGGCATAGGGGAATGGGAATCGTTTTTACTTCTATCACTGTTAATACTCCGAATCTAGAAAATATGGTCCGCTTCTACGAGATTCTCGGCTGCGAGTTTAGTAAAGTAAAAGTGAGTATCGGCGGCGAGCTTTACCGCAGTTCTTTAGCTGGTTTTGAGCTTTCTTTGATGTCGATTAAGTCCGCAGCTCCTGCGGCGTATCCAAAGGTTATGATGGGTTTTAGAGTGAATGATTTGGACGCTAAGGTCGAAAAACTGAATTCGATTCCTGGCGTTATCATGATACTGGACCCCACCGACATGCCCGATGGCAAAAAAGCCATTCTGCAAGACCCCGACGGTCATTCTGTAGAGCTTATAGCTCGTTAGAAGCACTTTTTTAGTTAGCCATAAAGCATAAGCCTTGCTATGTCTGCCCAATGACAAGCAGACTCCTATTTATTCTATTTGCGGCAATCCCGCTGACGTCCATGGCCAATAAGCATTTAAGCTCAGGAGAAAATATGAGTGATTCCTATATTTGGTTAGAAGATCGCAATGGTTCAGAGGCAACAAAGTGGGCTCAGAGCGAGAGCGCCATCGCGAAAAAACATTTTGAAAGTGATCCAAGATTTAAGCAAAGCTCGCAAGAGATTCTGAATATTCTGACTTCTAAAGATAAGCTTGCGATGCCTATGATTTACGAAGGCTACGTTTACAATCTTTGGCAGGACGACACTCACAAACGCGGTATTTGGAGAAGAACCACGGTTGCTGAATACAAAAAAACGCAACCAGCTTGGGATATTCTTTTAGATATTGATGCGCTTTCTGAAAAAGAAAACGAAGCGTGGGTTTACAAAGGCGCCGTGCGTATGCCGGGCTACGATCACGTACTGGTTTATCTTTCTCGCAACAATCAAGATGCTTCAGAGGTGCGTGAGTTCTCTTTGTCTAAAAAAGAATTCGTGAAGGGCGGCTTTACTCTTCCTGAGAGCAAAAGCAATATTCAATGGTTTGATGAAAATCGCCTTTTGGTCGGCGCGACATTTACCGAAGATCAAAGAACGGATTCTGGTTACGCTCGTAAAATCTATCTGTGGACACGCGGCGAGGATTTTTCAAAAGCAAAGCTGATTTTTGAAACAAAAAAAGAATATGTCAGTAGTTGGTCTTCGGTGTTTCATAAGCCAGGTGGCGCAACGATTGCGACTGTCGCATACTATGTGAACTACGATCACTTCGAGAGCTTTATTCTGGATAAAAACTTTAATCCGCAGAAAATGCCGATTCCAAAAGATGTTGTTCTTAGCAACGAGTTCAAAGAGCATTTCATTTTTGAAAATCGCAGTGAGTGGAAGGGCCATCCAGCAGGCAGTCTTTTAGCTGTGCCACACTCAGCGATGGGCCTTGCGGATGTTCCTGCCGACCAAGTGAAGGCTGTTTTTACTCCGAAGGATAAGGTTGCTTTCATCAACTCAGGTGATACCGGTGATCGCATGTATTTGATCCTCAGCGAAAACGTGCGCGGTCAGGCCTACGAAGCAAAACTTCAGGCAGATGGTTCTTGGAAACTTGAAAAAGTGTTTAACTCGGACAACAATTTTGAAATTGCGTCAGCGGATCCACACGGCGATACGATCATCTTTTTAGAGGACGGTTTCTTGCAACCACAACGCCTGATGATGAGAGAAGGCACAGCCTCTTTAGAAGTTAAAGAAGCAAAGTCTTATTTCAATGAAGCGCCGTTTGTCACGGAGCAACTCTGGGTCAAGAGCAAAGATGGTACGCAGATTCCTTACACGGTCGTGCGTAAGAAGGATCTCGTTTATGATGGTACGAATCCGACTTTGCTTTATGGTTATGGCGGATTCGTGGTTTCTTTAACTCCATACTACGATGCCATCATGGGTAAAGAGTGGTTGGAGAAAGGCGGCGTCTATGTGCAGGCCAACATCCGCGGTGGCGGTGAGTTCGGTCCCGAGTGGCACAAAGCTGCACTTTTAGAGAATAAGCAAAAATCCTATGACGATTTCATTGCGATTGCAGAAGATTTGATTGCTAGAAAAATCACATCACCTAAGCATTTGGGTATTCAAGGTGGCAGTAATGGTGGTCTGTTGGTAGGTGCCGTCACCATGCAACGTCCGGAGCTTTTCAACGCCGTGGTTTGCCAGATTCCATTGCTGGATATGCTTCGCTATACGAAGCTCCCACCGGGTGCAAGCTGGGCAGGTGAGTACGGAAATCCAGATGATCCGAAGTTCTTCGAGATTATTTCAAAGTACTCTCCGTATCAGAATGTCTCAAAAAACAAAAAATATCCAAAGATCTATTTCCAAACGACTCAAGCCGATGACCGCGTTCATCCGGGCCACGCCAGAAAAATGGCGGCTCGAATGAAAGAATACGGTCACGACTTTTTGTTTTTTGAATCGACAGATGGGGGCCACGGCCGTGGCGGGGTAAAGCCAGAAGATCAATCCCGCGCCAGTGCTTACGTTTACATTTATCTTTATCAGCAATTAGCCAAGTAGCAGGTACTTGGCCAATACGCTCGGGCAGAGTTAAGGTGTTTTCACCGCCTGCTCGAGGTGTTTGTAGAATTCTGTCACCATTTCGCCTTTACCGTTGAAATCCTCGACGTTTTCAGTGGCTTTTTGATATTCCTCTTTGCTGAGAACTTTTTCAAGACTCGGTAGGAATTCTTCCGGATCTACGAGGAACTTTTCACTCTTACGCTCCAAGTAGTAAACGACCTCATCTGGAAAGACCAAAAGGGGAAGTAAAACTTCTTTTTCGTCTACGTAGTCCGCGGATGCAGGACCATTCGTGATAGCTCTTGCGGGATTTACCCGTACTACCATGAGGGCGCCGCCGATGCGCCCTTTGTCAGTATTGAATGGAGCTGCAAAACTTGCTGCGACTCTGAACTTCGGTGTAAAGCTTAGGAAAGCTGAGCCTCTCGGTTCTGCAGCGTGAGCTGTCATCTGATTGCTGAGTAAGGATGCTTGTAAATTCTTAGACTCGGGCTCAAGTCCTCCATTCACCAGACGGCGTGTAGCATAAGATCGCAAGCGGCGATTGTAACTCCCTTGATTGCGAGTGAGCAAAGTCGACATAAACCCTGGGGTCCCGTTGGCAGCTCTGAAAGGCACGTCAGTGTCGTAACTTACACCACGGTACAGAAGTACGGTGTTAGCTGGACTTGGCTTTTGCTCCATAGCGCTCAACCAAGACTTCCACAACATTGCTTCAAAAGGGTCCATCACGGGCCAAGGCAAGTAAGCCTCAATCAGTTTGCGAGCGCCAGTGCGGTCACTGTTGCGAACATAGTCGTCGAGTTTCACTTGAGCTTTATCGAGAGCATCCAAAGTACCAGTTTGCTTTTTCCATGCCTCCCAAGATTTTGCGCGTTCACTAAGATCTTTTTGGCTAAGTGTTTCGTACTTTGTAGTTTCTGACTCAAAGTATTTCTCAATAGGAGCCCGGAATGCCTCCACTTGTTCAGCCGTCAGTGCTCGGTGCGCAAGAGCCATTTTCACCAATAATTTGAAATCGACAATGTATCCGCCCTTAAGCATTGAATGCAAAATCGCCCAACGGCCAACCGAACTTTTACGGGTAGCATTGTAGAGACTTTCAATGAGGGCTGGTCCGTTTTCTGGTGCGTCGATACGCTCTCTAAGCCACTCCAAGAAAACCAAGTCACGAGTTGTTTCAATTTCATTCGTAAGAGAGTCTTTGGAGTAGCTATAGGTAACGACAGCCTTCCCATTGGTAAATTGAACTTGAAGACGGTCCCACAGTTCTGGGCCTACTTGTGAAACTTCTTTTGCCTGATACACAAGGAGTTTCTCGTCCGATTTGAGTCGGTCTATCTTAACCAAGGTCTCCATCGGCCACTTTGCAGTGTCGGCGACGGCTTGTCCCGCGAAGAGAGAGAAGATAAAAATCAACTGTATAAAATAAATAAGTTTCTTCATGAAAACTCCTATTTTGTAAACACACCTGAGCAGAGCGGAGCGTTTAGCTTCGCTTGCTCAATACTTTTAAAGAAATCGATAACCATGACTTTTTTGTTATTGTAAGAATTTTCTGCAGCAACGGCGGCTTTATGTTCTGCAGGTGTAAGAACTTTCTTCAAAGATTCCAAAAGATATTCACTTGTAAAATCAAGATTATGTTTTGCCTCTTCGTAATAGATAATGTCCTCAGGGAAAAGTAAAAGCGGGAGCAAGTGCTCTTGTTCGCCCACGTATCCCGATGAGGCCGGACCATTTGAAATGGCACGTGATGGATGAAGGCGAACCGCCATAAAAGCACCATTAGCGCGTTTTTTAAATATGTTAAACCTGCCCGCAAAATCCAAAGTCGGTTGTACGGACGAAGTAAGACTTAAAAATGCAGATCCAATAGGGTCTTCGGCGTGCGCTTCGAACTGTTTTGAAATCAAAGCAATTTGCGGAATTTTCTTCTCGGTGTCATGAGCAAGGCCACCGTTTGAGACCCGGCGATTTGCATAGGAACGCAAGCGTCGGTTATAGTTACCTTGATTTTTAGTAAGCATAGGGGACATGAAGCCGGGCCTATTGTCTTTCCCATAAAATCTATTGTCTGTGTCGTAATCAACACCACGGAATAAAACGATGCTTTCTTTTGCGGTTGGTTTTTTCTCGAGAGCTTCTAACCAAGACTTCCACATGCGAGTTTCAAAAGGCTCCATCACCGGCCACGGAAGATAAGCTTCAATCAGTTTGCGAGCTCCTGCGCGGTCGTTGTTGCGAACATAGTCGTCGAGTTTCATTTGGGCTTTATCAAGAGCATCGAGAGTGCCTGTTTGTTTTTTCCAAGTCTCCCAATTTTTTTCACGTTGGCGAAGTTCCTTGGTTTGCAAAGTCAGGTATCTTTCTGATTCCTTTGCAATCTCAGTCATAATCTGAGTTTTTAAAGTTTCAAATTCAGCGTCTGGGAAGTTGTCGTATTTTGGAATGAACTCAAAAAAGCCGATGAGGTTTCTTTCAATGATGGCAAGGCCCGAGCCATTGGCAAAGGCGTTTTCCATCATGCCATATAGGAGTCCCCAGCGAGCAGGGGTGCTATTGTGAGTGGCGTTGTATAAAAGTTCGATTCTCTGTGGGATCTCTGAGACGGAGTAGGTCGAGTTACGGAACCAAGTTAAGAAAACCAAGTCGCGGAAAATCTCGCGGTCTTTTTTCAAGGAGTCTTTCGAGTAAAGATAAGAAACGACGGCTTCGCCATTTAAGTATTCAACTTGAATGCGATCCCAAATTTCAGAGCCTACGGACTCTACTTCGCGAGTTTCATAGTGAGCAGGGCCAACGTCATCAAAAGAGGCCTCGGCTTTGCGTACCAAATCCTTGATTGGTAAAGCGTTGGGAGCAGCAAATGCAGAACTCGCTATCAGTAGCAAAAAGAAGATTAATTTTGCGTAGTAGACAAGTCGTTGCACGGGCTCTCCTGGAAGGCGTAATGCCTCAGAAGATATATGTGCAAGTCACGGACCTACTCGGGCCACGGGATAAGAACTTGAATTTGATAGGGATTCTCAGAGTGAGACAGCACCCGGAAACCAAAAACGGCATCCGGGTGTTGGGGGTATCGACACTAAAGAGTCCAAGCCTTTTTAAGACTTGTAAGGCCCTTTGCAGTTGCTGCAAGACGAGCCAAATCATGAACCTTGTCAGCAGACACATCGTGGCTGCGCACTGCTTTTTCGTGGCTTGCTACGCAAACCGGGCAGGCATTCACGATAGAAACAGACAAAGACATCATCTCGAAATCTTTTTTACCACTGACTGGTTTTCCGAGCGAATTCATGCGAAGACCCGCGCGTGCGTAGTCTTGCGCTACAAGCTCAGGAGACAAGAACGAACGGAATTTGTAATACACGTTGTTCATACCCATGATGCCGGCGATCTCTGCTGCTTCTTGTACAACTTCAGGCGCCGTGCCCAAGTCTGTAAGAACAGATTTCGCAAGTGCAACCATCTCTTTGTTTTCAAGCGCAACTGCGATTGAAAGCAAGTTTGTGAAGCGCTCTTGAGGTTCAAGAGGAGAGTCTTCCAAAACTTTTTTGAAGTTCAAAGAAAGGTCTCTGTAAATAGTGGTGGTAGCACCAGGGAATTCTTTTTCAAGGAAAGCATCTACTTTTTCTGCGATGTTACTCATAGTTAACTCCTTTAAAACAAAAGCCCTAAGGTCTGCTGCGAACAGCGGGCCTTAGAGCTTAAAAATTATTTTATAGAGGCTTCTTTCGAAACCTCTATTTTTGGATTAGTCCGGCTATGGGCCGCTGGCCCGTCGCCTCCTCGGCGTGCGCCGAAGACTAACCCAAAGTTTTTTGGCCTTTTTCCCAGTTGCATGGGCAAAGTTCGTCAGTTTGAAGAGCGTCCAAAGTACGAACTACTTCTTTTACGTTACGACCTACAGACAAATCGTTTACTGATACCCAACGGATGATACCTTCTGGGTCAACGATGTAAGTTGCACGAAGAGGAGCGCCGTTAGCTTTAGAAGCGATACCCAAAGTTTGAGTCAAAGACTTGTTGTAGTCAGCGATCATTGGGAAGTGCAAATCTTTAAGATCAGCGTGGTTTTCTCTCCAAGCCAAGTGAGTGAAGTGAGAGTCAGCGCTCAAACCGAACAATTTAGCTTCGCGGTTTGCGAAATCTTTGTGAGCTTTGTTGAACTCAGCGATTTCAGTTGGGCACACGAATGTGAAATCCAATGGCCAGAAGAACATAACAGCCCAAGAGCCTTTGAAGTTTGAGTTGCTGATTTGAGCAAACTCTTTACCTTTTTCGCGAGAAACGCAGGCTTCCAATTTAAACTCTGGGAACTTTTCGCCAATACCTAACATGACATACTCCTTTAACAGTGTGTTGTAGTTAATTTTTTAGTTGGCCTTGATTTGGCCTTTTAAAACAATTTCCATCGAATTCACGACGAACTTGGGAGGCACAGCCATCTCAATAGAAACATCTTTAGTTTCGATATCGTAAAGACTTCCGGATGCCTCATCAAGAAAATGATAGTGATCATGGGTGTTATTATCGTAGATCACTTTTTCAGAGTGGGGGAATTTGAAAATTCTGAGCATTCCAGCATCCACCAAAGTGTTCAGTGTGTTGTACACAGTGGCTTGACTGATCTTCTCAAGATTCTTTTCCGCCCATTCCTTCACTTGCTCAGCCGTCGGATGATCAGCCTCGCACAAAACGTATTTGCAGATGGCGATTCGTTGCAAAGTGGGCTGCACACCAGCCGCAATCAGCTTTGTCTGAATCTCCTCTGTACTTAAACACTCTTTGTGTTTCATGAAGGAACTCCCCATATCGTGAATTCGCGATTTAGAATAATTCTAAACCTGTCATATCGCAAGCTCTAATTTAGAATGATTCTAAACTAAGCGTTAAGTCATTGAAATTAGCGGATTTTAAAGGATACAGAATTGAGAACCTTATTGCTTCCGTCTCGGATCTGAAGACTCATCTTGCGACCTTGCCAGTCGATTTGGGCATAGCCGAAGCTCTCAACTGCGGCCCCTTGGCCCTCAAAAGAAGCGTCATCTTCGGCGGCAGCCGCTGGTTCGTTAATCGGGCTGGCAGTGACTTCAAAGAGCATTCCCCAGTCTTTCACACCGGTTTTTGAAATTGAAGACTGACGGCGATCACCGCTTGCTACAAATAAATTGTTAGCGCCCGTTTTTTTGAGCAAATCAAAAAAGCGCTGACGTTCTTTCGGATAACTTCCCCATTTGTCTGTGCCGTGTTCAGCAGGGATTAACGGAAAGCTTGTCACGATGATACGAACTTGAGCTTGGCGTTTAAGCTGAGCTTCAAACCAATCCCATTGCATGTCTCCGAGGATCGTGGCCTTCGGATCATCTGGAGCTGTTTTGAAAGAACGAGTGTCGAGCATGATGATCTGCACTTGTTTCTTTTTTGGTCCGATGATTTTTGAGTGGTAAATTCCTTTTTGGCCAAAAGAAGTCGAGTTACCAACGTACGTCCAATACTTCACGAAGTCTTTTGCGTTGTAATCTTGGTCATCCCAAGTCGCCATGAACGGAACTTTTTCGCGGAAGGCGCGGTATTCAGGAATCAAATCCATCTTTGCGTAAGCGGCTTTCAAAGATTTTGCGTCTTTACCAGGTTTAACAGAGTCGCCCATGAATAGGAAAAGATCTGGATTGTTCGCAGCAATGCCATTCCAAAGTGGTTGAGGCAAATCTTGGTTTGCACCCGAGCCAAACGCAATCGTACGAATAGTAGCGCCAAAGTCGATTCCACGTGGATGAAGACTTGTATCCGGTTTATCAAGAGACTCTGGTTTTACAGTCGGTTTCGGAGCTGGGGCTTTGGCAACTTCGGCACTTTTGCCATTTTCAGTTTTGGCAGGTGCTGCGGGTGTCGCAGCAGGTGGTGTTGCCGTTCCATTACCAGGAGTTACGGCTGGAGTTGCTGGCTCAGAGGAAGGAGTGCCTTTCAGGTGGGCACAAGAAGTCATCAATAAAAGCGAAGCCAGAACCATTGCTGAAAATTTCATCATCCATCCTTTGATTGATTAAACCAATATTCAATCGAAAGGATGGGGATGAGTCAAAAACTAAACCTTGAGCGTTGCGGCTTACCAGCCAGAATAGCAATAATTTTTAGCAATGCTTGAATCCACATCGCTCACCATGATCAGGCAGCTTTGGTAACTTTGATGAAGTTGTACTTGAACATGAGGAATCACAGTGCCGTCACGAAGGATAATACGAGAAGGTTGAGCCTCGATATCCAAGATGTTCGGGTTGTTGCAAAGCTCTTCGTAAGTCATTTTGTATTCGGTAGCGACGACTTTGATAGCTTTGACGAAACGCTCTTTATGTTCCCATTTCGTGCATAAATTTGCAGCAAAAGAACTAGTTGAAGCCAATAGCGCGATAGCAGCTACGAAATATTTCATGAAGAACTCCTTGTTGTGAAGAAGGAGCAAAGTAGAGAGGAAATCGCACAAGGTAAAGATTTTCGCTCGATCACACGCAAATCGAAAATCAAATGAGTGTGGGGTCGTCTTGTCCTGGAATACATATTGCTGAAGGGAAAGGTTTAGGGCCAAAGTACCACTATCAAAAGGAGTTTTAACATGAAATTTTTTGTGCTTTCCATGCTTGCGTTGACAATGACCTCAGTCGTTTTCGCCAGTGATTCATTTGAAATTGTGAAGGGCGGAACTACGTATAGCTGCGTTGCCAAAGAAGCACCTATCAGCGGTGATGTACGTCAGCTTTGCAGATTCGCTCAGACTGGAAACGGACAGACGATCTATTATCCGAATGGCAGAGTCTTTACTCATAGCGCAGGGAATACGGGAGCCACTTGGTACTATGATAATGGAAATGTGATGACGCATGGGGCGGGGAGCAGAGGCTCAACGTGGTATTATAACAACGGCAAAGTTCTCACCCACTCTGCGGGCAGTGTTGGTGCGACTTGGTACTATAGTAACGGAAGAGTCATTAGCCACTCGATGGGGAGTGCTGGCGCCACGATTTATTACGAAAGCGGTGAGGTTATGACTCACAGTGGGCCTGCGATGAACGAAGATGAGCTTTTGTATCCTTGTGACTACATTAAATAGAAATTAGGGAGTTGTGCGAGGCCAAATTTGAATTCTTTCGTCGAGGGATTTCATCCACGAATCCACCACGAGAAGTTCTTCATAGGCCTTGCCAAACATTTTGGAATTCTTTGAAGCAAGTCGTTGGTATCTTTCCAAAGTTTTTTCAGAGCCTTCAGAGATATAGGCGCGCAAAGCCTCAGAACCAAATTTAGTCAGACCGAAATTTTCAACCACTTGCTGACTAAGGGCGATCGTCTGAGCCAATGTCATGGCTTGGATTTTTGCATTTTCATTCGAGATAACTTCTTGAGCCTTCATCATCGGAATACTTAAGAAGTAGCTGCTGCCGGCAGATTTCACCACGATATTAGTAAATGGTGAGCCTTCCGTGTTTGCTAGGAACGGACCATAGATTTTAGAGTATGCCGTTCTAAGAAGACTGCGTGGGTAAGCAAGGTTATTAAGTCCCTTACGTTGCGCGATCATGAAAAGTGCGTTGGTTTCTGCAAAGGACTCGGCACGGTGGACGGCCCAAGGATCTGTTTCGGCCTCATACATTTCAGGCAAATACTTTTGATCCAAGCAATGAGAAAGCTCGTGATAAATCGTAAAAAGCTGAAGCTCTTCAGACGTCATCAGAGTTGCAGCCTTTTGAATGTCGAAGTTTTTAAAAAGCTGAGGTTGATCATCAGCTCCGATAATCGTTTTAATTTCTTTGATATGATCTGGTTCGACATCCGTTGGCAGAACTAAGCAAAGACGCATTTTGTGGTGGATATTATCCACGAAAAACGGCATCGCAGAAGCGCCACGCACAGGCTCTGTCGCATAAGAAATAAGTTCTGTAGCGTCTGCTGGGTTCATTTTGTAATTAAAGCGAGAATAAATATACATCATCAGCGCTTTGATGAGTTCACGCTCTTGCTCGCCTTGGTTCAGGCTTTTGTCGATCTTCAAGGATTTGATATACGCATTCAGGTCGGCTTTATCTAAAACAAGGATAGGGTAATCTTGAGAGCGACCATAGGTCTTATTCAGCTCCGCAATTTCGCTGCTAATAGAAAAAGCCGAGGCATTTAACGATAGAAATAGAATAAGAGTGCTTAAGAGAGTTTTCATCATAAGCATAGAGTAGCAATTCAAAGACCACGTCTATGACAATAGGGTTTTATTGAGGACAGATAGGTGTCGAAGAAGTGGACGCTAGGGCAGCCTAGGTCATTCTTGGGCTTACTTTGCTTGGCTGAGATCAAAGCGTTGGAGGACTTTGTTGTGATCGATCGTAAAGGCCACCAGGGTCTCATCGTAGGCCATCAAACACAGCACACGATAGGCGTCTTTTTCAAAATAAGGCTTCGCTTCAGAAGGAAGTTTCGAGGCAATTTCCACGGGTACTTGATCGAGAGAATAGTAGAATTTCCCGCGTAATTGCCCTTCGGGCGAGTAGCCTATTTTTGCATGATCTGCTGAATATTCTTTAAACTCAGCATAGAAGGCTTGTTCTGCTGTGTAGAAAGACGAGAGCTGAGTCTTTGCCTCAGACTCACGAGCCTTCGCCATATATTCGCGGAAAAATTCGTAAATGCCTAAGCGAAAAACGGCGCCAAGGAGTAGTAAGATTAAAACTCCTTTAAGGACCATTTTTGCTTTTGTCATCTGCAACCTTTACTTCAAAGCGTTGCTTAAGAAGCTTTGGAAAGAGCGAAGGTCCGCTGTGCAATGTCCGCCGTTTGTAGGTTCATAGACCAACGGCGATCCCGCTTGCTGAGCTGCTGCTGCAAAGGCTTCAGCGCCTTCAAAGAAACCGTATTCGTCACGATCGCCCGTAGAAAGATACAGATTCACATTTCTGTATTTTCCGGCGCGCATTTGCGACATAGGGTTACGACCATTCCAAACATCGACTGTTTTGAATTTTGTTCTGATGGCCGAGATCATATCAGTGACCAAAGGAGTTTGAATCCACGGGCCGCCTCTTGAAATATAATTAGTAACCTCTGCTTGCTCAAACGGATTGAAATCAATCAACGCCGGGCAAATCGCCATCACACTAGTAAATACCTTCGGACGAAGTGCCGCGACTGTGAGTGCGTTGTATCCGCCAAGTGACATGCCAATCAGGTGACGAGCAGGGCGAATGCCGTAAAAAATGTAATCGTTTTCGATTGCCGGCATAGCGACATCGACAAGATCACGCAAAGTCGCTGGATCATCACCCGTAGGTTCTACAGGAATGCTCTCGCGCGGGCCAAAAGACAATGCAACATAAATCGGAGCTCTGTCTTGGACGGTTTTAATAACCGAGTAAAACGGCGATCTAGCATCTAAGAAAAGAGCCAAATCACTCGGTTTGCCATTAAGACCGTGGAAGTAATAGATAACATTTTGCGGGATCTGGTCCTTTTGGTAGCTGTGAACACAATAGTTCAAAGTCTTTCCAGAAGGCAAAGCCATGTTCTTACAAGTACCAGGGAATACAGGGGCCGCAGGTGGTGGCGTCGGTTTTGGCTTTGAAGGCCCTCCTTCCTCGGGTTTTCCAGGAGGAGTTGGTGTTGGGCTTGATGGTGGAAAAAGATCGTCAATTCCACCAGCAGCAAATGCCATAGACACAGAGCAAACAATAGCAAGAATGATTGAAGTTAAACGTAACATATTTCTCTCCTCTTATTTGCAGCCTGCGGTGCCGGTTTCAATTTCAGTAATAGAACGTGGAAGCGCCGAACAGTAAGCGTCAAGCTCTAGAGAACGAATTGGGAGAGGGCTGTTAGAGTTTGAGTTGATTGCAAAAGTTAATACGAGTTCTTTTTGACGACTAATCATAAACATCGGTGCAGAGAACTGATCCAAAGTAAACTCGAGGCGATACTCGCCAGGTAACACACCTGCCGGCTCGACCTTCGCGATTTCAGTCCATGGAGCTGCATAGTTTTTAAAGACTTTGTCATAGACAGAGACAAAAACTTTTTCGACAACCACGTCTTTGCCAAACTCAGAACCATTAACATTCATAACGACTTTGTATTTGAAAGTGTTCGTGTCTTTACCTTCGTAAGAAATATTAAAGTTCTCAAGAAGGGTAGGTTTCACCAAAACGATCGATTCAGATCCATCCGGGAAAGTCGGTTTTGGCGTAGGAGTTGGAGTTGGTACCGGTGTTGGCTGAGGTTTTGTTTGAATACCTTTGCCGACAACGCTGAATCCATAAAGAACTCTTTCGCACTGAGGAGCAGAACGAGATTCAATCTCAAGATGTAGGAGCGACATATCGTCGAAAGAGACTTCTTTGCCGCTAACAACTGGAGTGTCCACGCCAAAGCGAGAAACAAACCAACGATGAGTCAGACTCTGCAACGGACATGTGCCCGCGGGAAGTTTTTTAACGGCCTCTTTGCCGATCGTAAGTTCATTCAGGGTAAAAGCCCCTTGAAGGTTCTCACCTAAATGGAAGCTATACACGACCAACAGGTCTTTGCCTTTTTCCCAAGCCAAAGCCCCGTGATTAATGTTCGAGGCCGTCACGGCATCGCCAGGGGTCATGTATTTTACATTGGAGTTCCCAAGCTCTTGCACGCCATCTTTGCCAGCGGGTGGTTGAGCTTTGGGAGCGGAGGAGGAGGATTTGGAGCAGGATACCAGAGTTGTTAATAATAAAACGACTAATAGAACATGCTTCATGAACCCCTCCTTTAGGGATTACTTACGTTCGCTAAGTGGAACGACTTTACGTTGAGCTGCACCAATGTATTCGCTAAGTGGACGAATGATACGGTTGTTTGCTGCTTGCTCCATAATGTGAGCAGACCAGCCCGTAGTACGTGCCATCACGAAGATCGGAGTAAAGAAATCGATCTCAAAACCCATCATGTAGTAAGCAGGACCCGCTGGGAAATCGAGGTTTGGATAGATTTTCTTTTTCTCTACCATCACTTTTTCAAGTGAGTTGTACATTTTCATCCATTTTTGTTCACCAGTTACATCTGCCATGATTTGTGCGTATTTTTTCATGGTTGGAACACGAGAGTCCCCAGATTTGTAAACGCGGTGACCAAAGCCCATTACTTTTTTCTTCTGAGCAAGTGCATCGATCATCCATTGTTCAGCTTTATTAGCATCTGCAATCTCGATCATCATGTGCATAACTTGTTCGTTTGCACCACCGTGCAAAGGACCCTTCAATGCGCCGATACCCGCAACAGTTGCAGAGTAAAGATCAGATTGAGTCGAAGTCACAACACGTGAAGTGAATGTAGAAGCATTGAAGCTGTGTTCAGCGTAAAGAATCAAAGACACGTCAAAAGCTTTTACGATTTCTTTTTGTGGAACTTTACCGAAGCACATGTGGAAGAAGTTCTCAGAAATGCTCAAGTCCGCTTTTGGTGGAATGAAATCCAAACCTTTTTTGAAACGGTAGTCGGCAGCAACCATTGTTGGAATTTTCGCAAGCAACTGGATCGCTTTATCCATGTCTGTTGCAGGCGTTGAATCCCAGATACGAGTGTCTTCACAACCTTGGAAAGAAACAGCTGTGCGGACTGAATCCATAGGATGGCATTTTGGTGGCAAAGCTTTGATGACGTTCAAAAGAGTTTTAGAAATTTCGCGATAGCCGCGTTCTTTCTTCGTGAAGTCTGCAAGCTGAGTCGCATTTGGCAACTCACCGTTGTACATCAAGTAAGCCACTTCTTCGAATGAGCAATTTTCAGCCAAGTCTTGAACTGGGTAACCACGGTAGATCAATGAGTTTGTGTCAGGATTTACTTTAGAAACAGAAGAGGTGTCGATGACGGCGCCTTCGAGACCTTTTTTAACGTTCATCTTTTCTGGTTCTGGAACGTAATCGGGATTGATATATTCAGCCATGGTTCCTCCTTAAGCTGCGACGCATAACAATATGCTTATTGAGGAACCAAGCTATTTCGCCGCCGGAATCGAGTCAAGACTCAAGCCAAGCGTCAGAGAGTACTATTTCATCGGGCAGATGGTGATTGGAGTTCGAACGGCTGTGATGTCATAAGCCTCGCGAATTTGCTGGCTGTTAACCGCGACGCAGCCAAGCGTCCAATCTTTTGGGTGGATCAATGCGATGCGGTTGTAGTCTGCACGATTGCTAGGCAGGCCATGAATCATGATATCGCCACCCGGAGATTTGCCGCGACTACGAGCATATTCGATGTCTTGCTTATTCGGGTAGGAAACTTCCAACGCCAACGTGTAAGCACTGTCGGGCTTTTTCTTACTAATATAGTAGACGCCTTCCGGAGTTCTGAGGTCACCTTGAAATCTTTTAGCTCCGCGCGGGAAGCCGAAAGCAGCTGGGTAGCTGCGGATGACTTTTTGATCTTTAAGGAAGTAAATACGGCGGTAGTCTTTGGACACCAAAATCTGGTCAATTTCTTGGCCAGAGTAGAGGAAACTCTTGAAATCATTGTCGCTCATGAACGGCATTTTTTGGATTTTGTCCTGATAGTTACAGATGTTGTCAGCAGCTGTCGCAGTCACAGGCAGCGCCAGAACCAATCCTAGAAAGAGTTTTGCAATTTTTTTCATATAAAGTGGACTAACAACCCTTGGCCACGTTGGCAACAATACAAAACAGCAGCTTGGTAATTTACAGCTCCCAAAATTTGGTCCGAAAAGGGAACAGTGGCCACTGTGACACCAGTTTGTGCCGAAAATGCCTGGCCCTCATCTTGCTTTGGTCAACATCCGGGTGCTTTTTAGAAACAAGGAGAATTTCATGAGAGCGTTTTTAGGAATCTTAATCACTGGTTTTTCAATCCAAGCTTTAGCCGCTGACGACGTGTTGGTATCGCAAAGTTTAGATCAAGTGCGAGCTTCGCGTATGGAGCTGCAAGAGGTTCAACGTCAGTTGCCTCCACACCTTCAACAGGCTGTGCAACAGATCCAGCAACGTTTGGATTATGTCGATCGCTCTTTGGCTGACGCTCTTCGTATCCCGGGCCGTCCTCAGCCTCCGCCTCCACCACCAACTCGTCCACCAAACTATGGCGGTCGTGTCGAGCTTGAAGCACTTTGCGAGTTAGACGACGATGCGCAATTTGATCCTGGCCAAAATCAAGCGGGTGTTCTTCGTGGTTCGGATGTTCGTGAGTTGATTGAAAAATGCCGTGTGCTTGCTTCGACTCGTGGTCGCAATTACACGTCAGGTATTACCAATATTAAAGTTTTGAACAAGCCTGCGCACTTTGTGCAAGCGACTTGTGATGTGGATGACGATGCTCAGTTCGACTACGGTCAGCGCACCGTGGGTGTGATTGCTGGCGAAGACTTTGTTTCAATCGCTCATCAATGCCGTGAAGTTGCGAAAGGCGCTCATCCAAATGGCGCTGGCGGTATCAAAAACCCAGTTTTAGGTAACAACCAAGGACGTCGTATTACGACAGCGACTTGCCACATGGATGATGACCTTCAGTTTGATGAAGGACAAATCGTTTTCGGCCGTATCCAAGGCCGTGACATCGTCGACGTTGCTCAACAGTGCCAAGAGATCGCAAGACTTGCTTTCGGTCAAAATGGTTCTTCAGGTTTGAAAGACGTCCGCGAAGAGTAAGATTTTTGAATCTTAAAAAGTAAAAACCCGCAGTTTTGAAGGCTGCGGGTTTTTTTGTATCTAATGTCTTGGTTTTATCTGTTAAGGAGCGTTTGAGAAACTGCCGCGGCAGCCGTTGCTTTTGAATTCTGCAAAACGCTTGTCCCAGTGACAGTTCGAGTGAAGCGCTTCGTTCTTCAAGAAAACGCAGTATTCGGTGAGTGTCGGTATATATCTGCTTGGTGGAACGGCCGTAGAGCATGACAGTTTTAAGCGGGCATCCCAACCAGTCCAATCTTCTGCTTGGATGTTGGTTTCATCAAAGTCATTGCCGCAATTTGCAGTGTAAATACTCTGGCGAGTTTCTAGTGCGCAATTATTGTTTTTTTCGCGATCCATAAGAGTCACGCAATAGTCGGCTTTTCTATAAAACTGTTGTTTGGTGTCACAGTTAATTCCGGTCAAGTCATAAGAGAAGCTGCCTTCTTCAGGCCAGCGTTCATCCGGAGAAAGTTTGCGATTCGGATCTTTAGAGTTTCCGCCACGCATGCCAGTGCCTTCGTCATTGCTAGAACAACCGATCACAAGGACTGACGACAGAGCTAAGGAAACAAGGATCATTCTTTTCAGAATGGACATATAAAGCCTCCATGCTTATAGAGGCATTTTTCTATAGAATTCGAGTTATTTCAATAACGGCTCGGAACCTGGTCTAGGCTGGTGTTCTCAAGTCACGCAAGGTTCTTTTGGAACAGAACCTTGAGGAGGCTACTTCTTAATAGTAAAGTTAAAGATGCTCGTGTCGAAAGAGTTGTACTCTTCATAACGAGTCAGTGTGTAGAGGTCTTTACGGTGTTGCATCTTATCCAAAAGACTTTCTTGAGTGCCTTTGGCTTTGATTTCGTGAAGACCAGAAACAGTCGCGCCCATTGCAAGACGGAATGTCGTCACAGGATAGATCACGATGTTGTAACCAAGGTTTGAAAGTTCTTGGTAAGTGTACAAGCGACCTTTACCGAACTCAGTCATGTTCGCCAAAAGAGGAACTTTCACGGCTTTACGGAAAGTTTCGAACTCTTTTTCGTTTTCAAGAGCTTCGGTGAAAATACAATCAGCGCCAGCGTCGATGTAGGCTTTTGCACGGTCGATAGCTTTGTCCAAGCCCTCAACTGCACGAGCGTCTGTGCGCGCGATCAATAGGAAATTTTCATCCAGTTTTTTCCCGCGAGCAGCCGCAGCCACTTTGCGAACCATATCATCAGTGCCCACAATGCCTTTGCCATCTAGGTGACCACAGCGTTTTGGGTTGATTTGATCTTCGATATGACAACCGGCCAAACCCATTTCGATCATCTCTTGCACTGTGCGAGTGGCGCTCATAGGTTCGCCAAAGCCTGTGTCGATATCAATGATCGTCGGAAGTTTGGTAGTACGAGCGATTTGACGTCCGCGCTGAGCTACTTCAGTGAGCGACGTCAAACCAATGTCTGGATAACCAAGGTCATTCGAAAGCACAGATCCAGAAATGTACACGCCGTCAAAACCTTCTTTTTCAATCGCCATGCTCACCAAAGGTGACCATGCACCCGGGAATTGCAAGAGTTTTCCTGTCTTCAAAGCATCGCGAAAGTTTTTACGTTTTTGAGCTGGTGTAATTTCTGGAAATAGCATGATTGATCCTTTAGTGAAGTCCAGCTTCGGCCCCAGTGCGGGGCCTCAGCATCCTCGGCATGTGCCGATTAGAAAATACCTTTAGTATCGCGTTTGTTGTTCACAAGGCGATCCATTGGGATTTGTACGTTCATCATTTGTACTTGAGCTGGAGTCAAATCAGCCAAGTTCTCAACCAAAGAAACGAAGCGGTTGCGCTCGTCTTTTGTGATGATCTCTTCAGTCAACATATCAAACTTACGAACGTAGTCCGCGCGTTTGAATGGTTTAGCTCCTGCTGGATGCGCATTTGCAACGCCCAATTCGTCAACCAAAGTCGTGCCGTTTTTGAAGAAGATCTCTACGCGGCCACCGAAACGTTTTTTATCTGGATCAGCATTGTGGTAAGCCTCAGTCCATTTCGCATCTTCAACAGTAGAGATTTTGTGCCATAGAGCCACAGTGTCTTTACGTTGAGCACGTGAAGGCTCGTAAGATTTAACATGGTGCCAAGCACCGTCTTGAAGTGCCACTGCGAAGATGTACATGATCGAGTGATCAAGAGTTTCGCGAGATGCATTTGGATCCATTTTTTGTGGATCGTTCGCACCAGTACCAATCACGTAGTGAGTGTGGTGAGAAGTATGGATCACAACTTTTTCGATATCGTCGAAGTTTGTGATTTTAGTTTTCATACGAGCAGCCAAGTCGATCAATGCTTGAGATTGGTACTCTGCAGAGTGTTCTTTCGTGTAAGTCTCAAGGATTGCGCGTTTATCTTCGCCAACTTCTGGAAGTGGAACTTCGTACTTTCCGTTTTTGCCAGAAAGCATGTAAGCGATGACTGAATCTTCACCTTCGTAAATTGGAGAAGGAGCACCTTCACCACGCATTACGCGGTCCACAGCTTCAACTGCCAATTTAGCAGCGTGTGCTGGAGCGTAAGCTTTCCAAGAAGAGATTTCACCTTTACGAGACTGACGAGTCGTGAATGATACGTGAACCGCTTGTTGAATCGCTTGGTAGATAGTTTCAGTTGGAAGACCCAAAAGTGTTCCGATACCAGCCGCTTGAGCAGGGCACAAGTGAGCGATATGGTCTTTTTTGAACTCGTGCAAGCAGATCGCTTTTACAAGGTCTACGTGGATTTCATAACCAGTTACAAGGCCGCGAAGAAGATCTTTACCGCCTTTGTTCATTTGCTGAGCGACTGCCAAGATTGGTGGAATGTTATCACCAGGATGAGAGTAATCAGCTGCCAAGAAAGTATCATGGTAATCAAGTTCACGAACAGCAGTACCGTTCGCCCATGCTGCCCATTCACAGTCAAATTTTTGATCATTAGGCATCCCGAAGACAGTCGCGCCGTTTGCGCGAGGATGAGCTAGCGCCATAGCACGTGCAGAAGCAACCGGACGACGGTTGGCCGCAGCGATAGCCACAGAAGCATTGTCGATAATACGGTTGATCACCATATCCAAAACGTCTGCTTTGATAGGAGCAGAGTCAGAAGCGATCTCGGCCATTTTCCAGGCTAGTTGGTCTTTGCGGTCTAATTTTTCTTTCGAGGGATAAACACGAAGTGCATGCTTTTTCATCAGAATTGTCCTTTCAAGTACAATAAACAGCTCAAGCTAGCTTGGTGCGGAAAAGCGGTCAAGAAACGGCTATTTTTTCGCAACGAGATATAGTGAGTCAGTTTTGCGAAAGGACCTCAAATTCTTACGCTGAGTTCCATATACCTTTGTTTGTTGGCGTTTAGACCTGTCGGATAGTTCCGATAAATCGTGTATGAAATGGACTGTAGGGCAAACTCTGTTGTTGTGGACGGCCTTCTTCGTGGCAATGAATGCTTACGCTGGCGGCAATTTTACGTATACCGGGCGTATTTTAGACGCTGCCGGAAACCCTGTCGTCGCTAATTCGGTACGCTTCACTTTAACGATCTACGAACCCACTGGAAAATGTTGGCTCTATACAGAACAACGCGAGTTGGATTTATCCGCGTCTTCTGGGACGTTCTCGATCGACATTGGCGCAAATGATGCCTCGCTTGTTGCAGCAACGGCTCTTTTTAACGGCAGCGTCACAGGTCCACAGACGATGAGAGACGTTTTTGATAACGTCAAAAGCTACAGCGGCCTGGGCGGAGCCAATGGTTGTACAGGTATCTACACTCCGAATTCTTCCGAGCCCAATGTGGGGCGCTTGCTCTCGGTGTTTTTCACAGTCGACGGTGGGCCGAATCAAGCGTTGCCGGTTTTGAAAATCAATCCAGTGCCTGCTGCTTTGCAAGCTTATGCGGTGAATGGTTTTGGCTCGGGCGAGTTATTGAAAATCAATCCAACGGATGTAGCGGCAAGCTCGGTTCCTAACAATGCATTGACGCAAGTTCAGTACGAAGAGTTCTGGAGACTGGTGAAAAATCCACTCGCGGCATATTTGCCGGTATCGGGTGACGTTACTTTAGTTTCTGGTAACAACAAGCTAACGACGTTGTTGGGACAAGCACTCCCTGCAGGGCCTGCGACCAACGGACAGGTTTTGGTTTCTAACGGAACGACTTGGACATTACAAGCAGTGGGCAGCGGGTCGGTCACTAGTGTCGGAGCGACAGCGCCGATCGCAAGCTCAGGCGGTGCGACGCCAACAATTTCTATTTCAAAAGCGGATTCTTCGACTGACGGTTACTTGGATAAAAGTGACTTCGCTGCTTTTAGTGCGAAACAAGCAAATACTTTAGCAGACGGCGCGATTTGGGTCGGGAACTCTTCTGGCGGAGCACAAGCTCGTGCTGTGAGTGGTGATGCGACACTTTCAAATGCCGGAGTTTTGACTTTGTCGTCGACAATCACCGCTGGTGGCCCAGTTGGAACTTCTGGCTACGTACCAGTTATCACTTACGATGCTAAAGGTCGTTTGACTGCTGTTACTTCAGCTGCAGTTAATGACGCTTCGAAGTTACCTCTTGC
The DNA here is from genome assembly GCF_047302465.1 of Bdellovibrio sp. HCB337. Taxonomy (GTDB): domain Bacteria; phylum Bdellovibrionota; class Bdellovibrionia; order Bdellovibrionales; family Bdellovibrionaceae; genus JACMRP01. Next base: position 1,364,214 of record NZ_CP178621.1, read on the forward strand.
TGGCGGCACTATGAGTGGCGCTATCAATATGGGTGGTCAGGATTTAAATAACGTTGGCAACATCAATATGGCTGCTAACAAATACTTCGGTCTTTCTGCTAACGGCACTGATGGTACTGTTGCTGGTCAAATGTGGTATGACGGCGGAGTTATCAAATACTTCGACGGCTCTACTGTTAAATCATTGGGTGTTGCTGGCGCTGGTATCACTAATTTGAACGGTCTTTCTGCTGTGACTCAGTCTTTTGCAATCGGCACTTTAGGCAATGCGCCTGCATTTAATTCTGTAACAAGCACGCATACACTGAATATCCCAATGGCTTCAGCCTCTGGTTCAGTCACTGCGGGTCTTTTGAGTAATGCAGAATACGCAGCCCTCAATGCAAAACAATCTAGCGCATTGGCGTCTGCTAATGTGTGGGTTGGTAATGCGTCGGGCGCAGCCCAGGCTCGTACTTTGACGGGTGATATTTCTATCGACAATGCTGGCGCGACTAGCTTAGCTGCTATCAAAGGAAAGTCTCTGGATGCCACTGCAGCTACGACCATGGGTCAAGTGCTTTTCTTTGATTCTGTCGCTGATAAATGGAAAGTTTCCGCAGCAGCAGCGCCTACTAACGGCCAAGTGATGAAGTGGAATGACACTACAAAAACTTGGGAGCCAGGCAATGATACTGGTGGTTGGACTGCTGTTGATGCCTCTTACGCTGCAAAAGGGATTGTGCAATTTGATACAAATGCTGCGACGTCGGGGATCAATGTCTCTTCGGGAGTGGCAAACGTTGTTCGTACAACGACAGGTACAGCAAATACGATCGTAGCTCTTGATGCATTTGGTACTACAAACCTTTATGGCCTAGGAATGCTGGGTTCAGTCAGCGGAACAGTTCTTCTAAAACCATCTGCTGTGACATCAAACTATGCTTTAACATTGCCAAACTTAGCTCCTGGCGCTGGTCAATCTTTGCAATCCGATGCTTCTGGCAACCTCACTTGGGTAAATGGCGTGACAACGGCAACAGGTATCGTAAAAGACGGCAATAGTTTTGGTTCTAACTTAGTTATCGGAACGAACGATAACTACGATTTTTCTTTTGAAGCAAACGGCGCAACAGCGATGACGATCAAGCCAAATGGAAATATAGGGATCGGTACAGCAGATCCACTTTACAAACTTTTTATTGAAGACACGACTATCAATAATCCTGATAAACGCATGGCTGTAACCAGAGCTGTGTCGCAATCAACGGTGGACGGTGCTTATACATCGATAGGCTCCGACTCCCGTGTCAACGAGGCCGTCGCGACCGGAGTTACGAATACAGGAACCGTGCGTGGTTCGTGGATCGCGGCGCAAAGAAATGCGCAACTGGGTGTTGATGACGATGGAACTCTGACAAACCTTGAAGGCGCTGTTCTTCAATACGGACACTTTGCTGTAAATACAGCTGCGGATCCCAAAACGACGAATCTGTACGGGATTAGATTAGATGCCAACTATCGCCGAGGAACGATCACCAATCTTTATGATCTTTATATCGGTGCCGGTACCGGTGGTGGTGGGACTGTTTCAAATCACTATAGTCTCTATCAACAAAGTTCAACGGCAAAAAACTATTTTAATGGTTTTGTCGGTATTGGCGCATTAACACCTGCGACGAAGCTTGATGTTTCCGGCGTTACTCGCACAACGGGCCTTGATGTGAATGCGACCTACGGCGGAAGCCAGGTTTCTTTGCGCGCTCCAGGTGCATTTACAAGTTACACTTTAACATTGCCAACAACTGTGGGAACTTCAGGGCAATTTCTGCAAACAAATGGTTCAGGTGTTTTATCTTGGGCGGGTGTTACTGTTAATGATGCGACGAAGCTTCCACTTGCTGGTGGCACTATGTCTGGCGCTATCAATATGGGTGGCCAAGACATTACGAATGCTGGCAACATCTCCATGGCTGCGAATAAGTACTTCGGTCTTTCTGCAAACGGTACTGATGGTACAGTTGCTGGTCAAATGTGGTATGACTCAGGCACAATCAAATACTTCGACGGTTCAACCGTGAAGTTGTTGGGTGTTGCGGGCGCGAGTGTCGCCAACTTAAACGGATTAACTTCTGCGACACAAACATTTGCCATCGGTACTTCTGGAAATTCTCCAGCTTTTAACTCTGCAACGAACACTCATACCTTGAATATCCCAATGGCTTCTTCTGCAGGGACCGTCACGGCAGGTCTATTGAGTAACGCCGAGTACGCAGCTTTGAATAACAAACAGTCTTCGACCTTGGCCAACGGACAAGTATGGGTAGGGAACGCTTCGAATGTTGCGACGGCAACTAATCCTGCGACTCTTTTTGTAATGAAAGGCGGGCAGGCTGGGGCGGTCTCTTTGGGATCGAGTGATGCGAATAACTTAACTTTGCTGACGAATAACACCGCTCGTTTGACGATTGATTCAAGTGGTAACATCGGTATCGGCGCGGGTTCTGTTTTGAACAAACCTTTGGATATCGTAGGTACAGGCGCCACGATCGCAGGGTTAAAACGCACTGACGACTCTGATGGGTTTCATAATATTCTGTCTCTGACTCGTACTCGCAGCAGCGCTACATTGCCAGGTGCTGGTTTTGGTGGCTCGATTGCATTTAGTGGCGAATACGACAATGCCAATAACACAACAGCAATGGGTTTCTTGGGCGCGCTTTGGGAGAATAACCAAACAGGCGCACTAGCAAATGCAAATTCAGCAATGACGTTCTCGACGGCGGCAGCAGGTGTGACGAATGAACATGTTCGCATTACCTCTCAAGGGCGCGTGGGAATTAATACGCCAAGTCCGAGTTATCCGTTGTCGGTCGCGGGAACTATTGAATCAACATCTGGAGGATATCGATTCCCAGACGGTACAACTCAAACCACAGCGGCTACGAATGTTGCTGCAAGCGCTTTGACAAATTCAAAAGTCTGGGTTGGTAATGCTTCGAATAAGCCTGTCGAAGTTTCTTTAAGTGGCGACGTCACTATGGACAATGCCGGTGTGACGACTGTTGATAAAACTACGACGGCTGTTGCGAATAAGATTTTGCAACTTGATGCAAACTCTGTTGCTAACACCAAGGGTGTCGATGCGACGAATTCTCAAAGTACGGTCTATGCAACTTCATCGGCGTCTTTGAAAGTTCCAGCAGGTGGCGTAAGTCTTTCAGTGAATAACTGGCAAGATACCAGCGGGACAGCTTCCTACATTAAAATGAACGCCTACAACACGAGCTCGAATGATCAATATGCATATATCGGGACTGTTTCTACGGCTGGTGCAGGTGCGTGGTCTCCAGCGATTGTTTTTGGTCAAACCACAAGTTCTACCGCTTACGCAGAAACCATGCGTATTCATAGCAATAATTTTGTCGGCATTGGCGCGACGGCTCCTGCGACAAAATTAGATGTTAGTGGCGTAACACGTTCTACAGGTTTAGATGTGAATGCCACATATGGCGGTAGCCAAGCTTCGATTCGTGCGCCAGCTTCATTCACAAGTTATACGCTGACACTACCAACGACTGTCGGAACAAATGGTCAAGTACTTACCACTAATGGTGCGGGAGTTCTAACTTGGACTGGGGCTATCGGTGCAGTTTCGGATACGGCAAACCTAGCCAATGGAAAAATCTGGGTTGGCAATGCTTCTGGCAAAGCAGCCGAAGTCACAATGTCAGGCGATGTTACAATCACCAATGCAGGTGTTGCGACGGTTGATAAAACTCAAACTGCTGTTGCTAGTAAAATCTTGCAATTAACAGCTTCATCAGTGGCAGTAACAAAAGGTGCTGATATCGGCGGTGCGAGCACCGGTATTGTGTCTCTTCGATATCCAAGTACCGCAACTAATACAACATTGACGTTCCCAAGTGCTGCAGGAACCGCAAATCAGTTTTTACAAACTAATGGTTCTGGCACTTTGGTGTGGGCGACTCCGGCAGCAAGTCTTCCGAGCTTGGTAGCTACAAATATTTGGGTGGGGAATGCATCGGGTGGACCTGAAGCACGCGTTCTGTCGGGTGATGTTTCTGCGATTTCTAATACGGGTTCAGTCACAGTTGTTAAGACAACTACAGGAACTTCAAATACAATTGTTTCAACAGACGGTACAGGCACCATCGAGGCTTACGGTTATGGTATTAAAGGCACTACTTCTGGCACCGTCGATCTATTAGCGCAGGCGACGACCGCGAACTACTCTTTAAGATTTCCAGCAGCAGCTCCGGCAGTAAATCAGATTCTGCAATCGGATGCTTCCGGAAACTTTTCTTGGGTTAATGCTCCAACCGGTGGCGGCGCCCTTTCTGCAATTACTGCGGCAACATCAACAAACACTATCGACAGCTTGAACTTTGCGCAAACTTGGAACTGGTCAACAGCGACGACTCAAAGTCCACTGTCAATCAGTGCCAACGCATTGACAACCGGCTCTCTTTTAAATCTGACAACCTCAAATGCTTCACTCAACTCATCAAACGGTTTGTTGCAAGTTGCAAATACTGGCGCTTCGACAAGTGGAACTATCGCAAGAATTCAATCGAATTCAACGTCAGGCAGCGGTTTGACCGTCCTTGCCAATGGTAATGTCGGTATTGGGACGACAGCCCCGGGAGCCATGCTGGAAATGGACCCTTTGTTAACATCTTCTTCTGGCATCGACTACGGATTTAAAATTCTTCCGACAGTCAATGGATCGGGTACTCAGGGTTATACTGGAATATTCATGAACTTAACCCAAACCGCAGCGGGAAGTGGCACAAAAAATTTGATCGATCTTCAGCTCGGTGGTGCCAGTAGGTTTCGAGTTGATACCTCGGGCAATTTGACCGCAAATGGCGTCCTCTCAGCCAATGGCGGTGCGAGCATTGCAGGAACTGTGAATACCAACCAAGTGACGGCATCCAATATTAGCACGACCGTCTATGCTTCGACCGCCGGATTTGCATACCCAAGTGGGGCTGGCGGTTATGTTTCGATAAAAAATACGGGCGTCGCTGACGGCGCACATACTCATCTGTTGATGACAACGACAAATGCTTCATCTCGAGCGCAAAATGCATACATCGGGGTTGTATCGACGACCGGTGCAGCTACTTATAGCCCCGCGATGGCGTTTGGTATTCAAACCGGTTCGGCGTCGTACGCCGAGTCTATGCGCATCGATGCTTCTGGCAACCTAGGTGTTGGGACAACGTCTCCGCAAACAGGCAATCGCCTTGATGTTCAAGGTGGTGCGATTGCCGCAGGCTCTATCAGCGCTGCTGCAGGGAATGGTGGTCAAATTCGCATGTATGAAATTGGTTCACCTGGCGCTAACTACGTAGGTTTCAAAGCTCCAGATGCGATTACTACAGATCGTATTTGGACTTTACCCGCTGCGGATGGAACTGCAAACCAAGTATTGCAAACCAACGGTTCAGGAGTGCTTTCTTGGGTCTCGCCGGTAACAACTTCGACGGGGATTGTGAAAGACGGAAACTCTTTTGGCGCGCATTTGATCATCGGTACAAATGACAACTATGATTTCCGTTTCGAGTCTAACGGTGCAACAGCAATGACAATTGAACCTTCGGGAGAAGTGGGTATTGGCACGACGACTCCGGGTTATAAGTTGGATGTGGCGACGACAGATGGCTCTGCGATTCGTGCAAATACTTACAGTGCGACGGCAGGCCAAGGCAGCAATGTGATGCTATATCGCGCGCGTGGAACTGCGGCAGCACCAGCAGCCGTACAAGCAAATGATACTTTGGGTGGATTGTATGCAAGAGGTTATGGGGCATCTAGTTTTGGTTCTTCCTCGACTGGTTATGTTGAATTTTCTGCGTCGCAAACTTTCACAGAGGCCAATCGCGGAACTTACATGTCAGTGTACACCACGGCAGATAACTCTTCGTCTCCTGTAGAGCGAGTCCGCGTCGCCGATGATGGGAATGTCGGTGTCGGAATCACGAACCCTACCAGTCTTTTGCATGTGGGTGGTGGAAACGTTTCAGCACTAACGTACGGTAACCGTGAAGTGGGTTTAACACTCTCTGACGGTGGTCTCTTGGTTGCAGGAGCAGGGCCGGAAATTGTTTTTAAGAATAATCCAGCGTCCGGAGCATCTGCTTATGCCAGTATCGCAGGGATTGGGCTTGGTGCGGATGGAAGTGGGACATATGGTGGGATTGCTATTGCCACTAAAAAAGCAACGACCGGTGCAACTCTTAGTGAGTCAATGCGAATTGATAATAGTGGAGATGTTGGGATCGGGACCACGAATCCTTTAGTAGGTTTGATGGTTGAAAAAGACAATGGAAATGGCTACGCGGGATGGTTTAGGAAATCTAATACAAGTAATGGGGTTGGTCTTGGATCAACGGTTGTGGGCGGCATTGGTATGATCCAAGGTTTAACTACTGCTGGTGGAGTTGCTGATTTAGCACTGAACCCAAACGGAGGACTGGTCGGGGTTGGGATGGTCCCAACTGGAGCTGCTCGTCTTCAAGTAAGCGCAACTCCTACAAATGCATCGCTTTTCGCTGTCGAGAATTTGTTTAAAGGCGATATCACGGCAAGTGGGACTTACTATAGCATCGGATTGGAAAACAACATCACGAAGAGGGTCGCGGCTGGCGTGACAGACTCCGGTTATTTGCTGGGAATGCGAGCGAATGTGATGAGAAACTTTACTATGACTGGAGTCGACACAGGGACTTTGGAGAGTCTCGCGGGCCTCGCTATTCAGTATGGGCATTACAATGGGAGTGCGACAGCACCGCAAACAAATGTAGCATTTGGGATGCAGATTTCTCCTCATATCATGACAGGAAGTATCGGAACAATGTACGACTTGATGTTATCTGCGCCATCCACTGGAGGTACCGTCGGGACTTACTATGGCCTTTATGCGGGTGGGGTAAATAAGCTCAATTTCTTTGAAGGAAAATTGGGAATTGGTACCAACGGGCCTGACGAGAAACTCGTGGTGTATAACGGAAGCACGTATGGTAGATATACCACTTCAGGATGGACGCATTCTTCGGATGTGCGTTTGAAAACAGACATTCAACCTTTGAATGATTCTTTGAATAAGATTCTGCAGCTTGATGGTGTCAGCTATAAATTCAAAAGTGATCCTGAAGGTAAAAAACAAGTTGGGTTCATCGCTCAAGAAGTTGAGCCCATCTTCCCAGAAGTTGTTACAACAGATAAAGACGGCATGAAGTCTATGATCTATAGTAATTTAGTGGCTCCTCTTGTTGAGTCTGTAAAAGCTCTTTACGCTAAGATCACGGCGCACGATGAAAAATTCAAACAGCTTGAGGCCGAGAATCAAGCGATGAAAGAAGCCTTGTGTGAGTTGGGCAAACAACAATTCTGTTCCCAAAAACGGGTTCCTGCCTCGAATTAAGGGTCCTAGAGCGGCTTGAAGTCATAAGTCTTGTGTGCCATACTTTTTGCCATGACTCTGACTCAATTAAATTACATTGTGGCTGTTTCTCAATATCGTAGCTTTTTGAAGGCCGCGGAAGCTTGCCATGTGACCCAACCAAGTTTGAGTCAACAAGTTCAAAAGCTTGAAGAAGAACTGGGTGTTCAAATCTTCGATCGTCAGCGCCAGCCTGTACAGCCAACTCCACTTGGGGAACAAATCATTGCACAAGCTTTGGTGACTTTAAAAGAGTCACAAAAAATCTCTCACTTGATTGATGAGACCCGCGGGGACTTGCAAGGAGAAATCACTTTAGGCGTGATTCCGACATTGGCTCCGTATCTTTTGCCTTTGTTTTTAAAGAAATTCTCTGATCAAAATCCGAAGCTCAAAATTATCATCGAGGAACTGCAAACAGAGCAGGTCACCGAGAAGATTCATTCACGCCAAATCGATTTGGGTCTCGTCGTGACTCCGTTAGAAGATGTGACCTTGGTACAAAAGCCGCTCTTTCTAGAGCCGTTCCTAGTCTATGTTTCTGAAGGGCATCCGTTGGCTAAGCAAAGAACGGTCGAGGCCAAAGATCTTTCTCAGAACGATATTTATCTTTTAAAAGAGGGCCATTGTTTCCGCGAGCAGAGCCTGTATTTGTGTCAGAATCGCAAAAGCGGCACTGAGCGTCTTGTGCAATTTGAAAGCGGCAGCCTTGAAACCCTCAAAGAATTCGTCGAAAGCGGCGAGGGGTACACGCTTTTGCCAAGTCTTGCGACCCAAAAGATCAAGCACTCTAAGCTTCTAAAACCCTTTGTGGCGCCAGTTCCAAGTCGCGAGGTAAGCTTGGTTTATTCTCAGCACTTCTCTCGGGAAAGGCTCTTAGAGGCCCTTATGGAATCAATCCTTTTAAGTCTTCCTAAAGACCTTAAAATTGCCCCACAGCGTTTAAAACGTCTCAATATCCCGTTATAGGTAAAACCTATAACTAAATAGTTATATAGAATTGGAAACTATAATAGGTTTCTCCGATACTAAGTGTATAAACAGGTAGATAAAACTAAACCGAACGTACACCAAGGAGAAATTTATGAAAAACCAAAATGCAATCACTGCTCTTTCGCAAACTCTTGCTGAAGAATATTTGTTGATGTTGAAAACTCAAAACTTCCACTGGAACGTAGAAGGTCCTTTGTTCTACTCGCTTCATAAACTTTTTGAAGAACAATATACTTTCTTGGCGGCACAAGTAGATGAGGTCGCTGAACGCATTCGCGCCCTCGGCGAAAGAGCGCCTGGAAGTTATCGCGAATTCTTGAAAATCTCAAAAGTGGAAGAGGCTCCTGCTGATCGTGTAAACGCAATGAGAATGATCGAGATTTTGAACGATGATCATGAAAGCATAGTGAAAAGACTCGAGCAATTCCGTGCTCAGGCCGACGAAATCAAGGATAATACAAGTGTAAGCATCTATGACGGGCTGATCTCTTTCCACCAAAAAGCCGCCTGGATGATCCGCAGCCATAGATAAGTAACTAATTTTTATCAAGCTTGGGAGGGCCTTATGAGTTCATTGTTGTTAGGTACCCTTGGTGGTTTGATCTCCTGTTTATCCACATGTGCCGGGGCCCTTCCAAGCCTCTACCAAAAACAGGGAACTAAAAATCCGTGGAAGTTCGTAAGTCTGGATTTCACGCTCGGGATGATGTTGGCAGCGTCGGCGTTTTCACTGATCCTGCCAGCTTATAAGAGTATTTCGTTCGAAGCTTTGGGCGGTCTTATTGGAGTTTCTGCGGCTTTGTTTGCGGGGGTTTTCTTCATTAGTCATTTAGGTGGCCGTATCGCCCAGATGCAAACTGGGAAATCCGAAGATCAATCTCAAGTTGCCGTTAGATCTTGGCTCTTTGTGACTGCGATGATGATTCACAATTTCCCAGAAGGCTTGGCCTCTGGGGCGAGTCTCAATGTTGAAAATATGAAAGCGGGGATTACAATCCTGGCTTCGATTTGTTTTCAAAACTTGCCTGAAGGATTGATGACGGCTTTGGCCTTTCAAAGTTTGGGTATGAGTTCTAAAAGAGCATTGTTAGGGGCTTTTTTGACTGGTGCTATGGAGTTCTTCGGCGGTTTTGTCGGAGGCCTCGTGACTACGCTGACAATGCAAGCTTTGCCATACATGCTGGCCTTTGCCGGTGGAGCGATGCTCTTTGTATCGAGCAAAGAACTGTGGGCGCAAACTCAGGGACATCCTGGGAAGGTGTTCACTAATAAATCCTTCGCCCTTGGCTTTGTGCTGATGGCGTCGATGAGCTTACTAAGCTTGTAGATAGGTCCCGTTGTTCCTCCCGACCATTGCGATCGGGAGGTTCTGACAGAATTTCATTCTAATAATTAATAGGAAGTCACAATAAAGAGCGTACCATTGCCGATGCGGCGGCGAATGCTGCCGTCACGGTTTTTTAGAATATGCCCACTGCGAGTGAAGTAAGGAACTGTTGCTCGCATGTGCGAGCGAGACAAATTCCAGAACCAAGCCGCATTGGTCTTATGTAAGCGCACGCAACCACCAGAGGCTTTTCTTCCAAGTTCTTTATAGTGGTCCGGAGTGGTTGCGTGCACTGCTATACCGCCATTAAAGAAAATTGAATACTCCATGTTGGCTTCCCAAGTGGTCGACCAGTGATCACGGATGTAACGTTTCGGAGAGAACCAGCCCGTCGGTGTTCCTGTGAAGTAGGTACGGCCAGATTTTGCGCGCTCCCAACGTTCACGTCCTGTAGAGACCGCGAAACTTCTGACGGCACTTCCATAATGATAGACCGTTGCATGTTGTGATCCTTTACTGATCACCATCACGACGGGGAACTCACTATAGACACTCACGCCATAGTAGTCATAGATTTGTGCCGGAGAAAGCGGCTCTATTTGCGGAGAGTACTGGGTACTTTCCTCAGTGATATCTTCGGTTAAAAACTCATCGGTGAGTTCGCTGGTGATTTCATTCGGTGTCATAAGCTCATCAAGGTCGACTTCTTCATTGGCCGCGGCAGGGTGTGTGCTCATTAGCAAAAGAACAGACAGCAAGAATCGGGCAATCATAAAAACCTCCTGTGCTTGTGTTGGACCACATCACGTTCAAGCGTATTCCCGGGGCTTCGCGAACATTCGCTGTGTGTTTCATATAAAGAGGAAGATTTTCAAGAGTTCGTAAACTTTTCGTGCAAGAATGCGAACATGGAGGAAGCTCTATGTCGACGATTATTGCCATTGTCTATCCCAACAAAGATGTTGCTGAAGAGGTTTACGAGACTGTGAACCGTCTGCAATCCATGGGGCTACTGGATCTTATAGATGCTTGTGTTGCTGAGAAAAAAGAAAACGGCAAAGTGAAGTTACAACAAGCCTTCAATTTGCCACTGATCGGTGCTGCAAACGGCATTTTCTTAGGAGCCCTTGTGGGGCTCTTCTTTATGGTGCCAGGAATCGGAGCTGTTGCGGGAGCCATTGCTGGATCCCTCAGTGGAGCGCTTACAGATGTCGGGTTGAATGACAGCTTTATGAAAGATCTTTCTTCGGAAGTGGATGCTGGGAATACAGTACTATTTCTGTATGTGCGAGACGCCACAGTAGATCGCGCAATTCCCGAGGTTGGCCGACATGGGGGACGCATTTTATACACGTCCCTTTCAGGTGATCAGGAGAAAAAACTGCAAGAGCTCTTTAGTGGAGAAGACTATCGCCGGAGTCCGGAATTGCAGCTTTAGCAGATCCAGGATTTTTTGGCGGAGCACCTTCGACAGTTTCAATGCGTCTTGAAAGATAAAGCGCTACAAACGTAGTGACGATTGCAATGTAACCGACGATCTCATAGTTCACCAAGTGTCCGTTGGCATCTTTTGTAATCAGAACACCTGCAATATAACTTGCGAGTGCCGATGCCATTTGTTGCACACAGCTGACAATACTCATGAAGCTTCCGCGAGTTTGTGCTGTCGATGTGCCGGAAACCATCGCTGATGCCGGAATCATTCGGCCACCAGAAACGACGAACATAAATGAGGTATGGCAGAGAACAATCCACAAAGGCGTGGGTCCTAGATGCGTGATCGTAAAATAGGGAATGATGGTTAGCAGAGCTCCCCAGAAAAAGACATTGTGCTTACCATAACGATCGGCCAAGCGACCGATAAATGGCGAGGTGAAAATCGTAAAGAGTCCACCGCACATGTACATTAGCGGCAGTTGTGCTTCTGTCAGCCCTGCATTTGAGACCAAAGACGGAGACATAAAAGGAATAATTGCGAAGTGTCCGAAGATCACCGTCGACATGAAGATCAATGCCTTCACTTGATTTGGATTTTGTAGAATGCGTGTGACAGCACGATGAATGGGCTCTTTCGTTTGGCCACTAAGATGTGCACGCATCGGAGGAACAGCTTTCGCAATCACCCCGCAAAGAAGGAGCGCCAATCCACCAAGCACGATGAACGGAGAGTGCCAGCCCCAGATATTTGCTAAAAACAGACTTAAAGGAACCCCTAAGACCGATGCCAGAGAGAACGAAGTCATTACCACACCCATGGCGCTGCCACGGCGTTCGTAAGAAATGGCATCACTGACGATCGACATTACCAAAGACCCCAAGACTCCGCCAAACACTCCAGTCAATCCGCGAGCAGCAAGAAGAGTTTCGTAAGTTGGTGAAAGACCACAAGCTATGGTGCCGATACTGAAACCTAAGAAGAATACGAGCAAACTTCTTTTGCGATCGAATTTATCCATGAAGAAAGATGCCGCAAATCCACTAACGCCGGCAAAGAAAGTATAAGAAGAAACGAGAAGGCCAAACTGATGCGGGTTGATTGCAAACATCCGCATCAATTGAGGACCCAGCGGCATCATGATCATGAAGTCGACGATAGAGCTAAATTGAATCGAGGCCAGAATAGCGAGAAGAATTTTTTCCTGACGAGAGAACATGCTAAGTCCTTAACTGAAACCGAGATAGGAGCTTCAGACTTAGAATAGGCTAAAAAGCAGAATTTGCCTAGTGACTATCTTAGACTGGCGGAGGTGGAGCCCAAGGGCGTGAAGAAGCTTCCTCGAGGTCGGCTTGAAGTGTGATTTCTGCATTTAGCAGTCGCGATATTGGACAATTTTTCTTTGCATCTTCAGCAATTTCTTGGAACTGGCCCTGAGTTACATTTGTGACATGTGCTTTTAAATGCAAATGAGATGATCCGACAGTCCACGTGTCTTTATCTTTTTGCAAGCTGACGGTGGCAGTGACATCAAGGCTTTCAGGTTCAAAGCCTTGTTTTGACAGAGCGGCGGATGTTGCCATTGCAAAACAACTAGCGTGTGCTGCAGCTATCAGCTCTTCAGGGTTGCTCCCAGGCTGATTTTCAAAACGTGTTTGAAACGAGTAAGGAATATTTTTGAGGGCTCCACTGAGAGTTGAAACATCTCCTTTTCCTTCTTTGATACTTCCTCGCCAAATAGCACGCGCTTGTCGTTGCATAAAACCTCCTCGTGTTTTGGTTTTAGAATTCTTCTAAGGTTTTTTGAAACAAATTTAATTCAAGATGCAATATTGCAGGGTCCAGTTCTATCACTGAAATTGACTCGTAAACCTTGCGCCCGTAGCCTTTCCTAAGAGGGTGGCTCTATGTTCATACTGAAGTTGATCTTTGGAATCTCCGCGGCCTTTGCAGCAGTAATGGGCCCCACAAGAGGACCAGCAGCACAAACTAACAAAAAGATCGCGTTTATTTTGTCAGATGCCAAAAATGGTGGAGTCATGGGAGCAAAGGCCGGCTTTATGGAAGCCACACGTTTGCTATCATGGAAAGTAGAAGTTCGCGACGGTATGGGTGATATGGAGGCTCTGAATCTTCATCTTGAGGAAGCGTTGAATACGAATGTCGACGGCATTGTATTGTGCGGATTTCAGCCCGATAAAAAGCAGCTAAAAATTCTACAAGCCAAGAAAAAGCAAATAGTCGTAGTGGGCTGGCATGCAGGAACTAAACCCGGACCGGTGCCTGGACTTTTTACGAATATCAGCACGGATCCTTCTGAAGTTGGAAGGCTTACGATTCAAGCCCTGCGAAATACAGGTAGCAAAACACCTGGCGTGATTGTCATTACTGACAATCGTTTCGCCATTGCCAAAGAAAAAACACAAATACTGACGAGTGCGCTTAAGTCTTGTCCTGAATGTCGTCTGCTTGCAGTGGTGGATATTCCTATTTCTGAAGCGCAAGAGAAAATTCCGGGGTTTGTTCAGCGAATGAATACTCAATTCGGAAAAGCGTGGACTCACACGGTAGCGATCAATGATATTTATTTTGATAATATGAATTTCCCTTTAAAAGATGTTGGCCGCCAAGACATTGCTAATATTGCAGCTGGTGATGGTTCGCGCGTAGCAATTAGTCGCATCAAAGGCGGAGGTTCTCAGCAGGCCGTGACGGTTGCCGAGCCTTTGATTTTTCAAGGTTGGCAAATTGCGGATGAGTTGAATCGCGGGTTTTCAGGTCAAAAAGAAAGTGGTTTTGTCTCTAAGCCCGTGGTTGTTAATAAGGAGTTTCTAGCAACTCTTTCCGGCGACGACATCGAAGAACCTGTGGATTTTCGTAAAGCTTATAGCGAGATCTGGCAAAGAAAATAGAAATCACTTAAGGCACAAGGCGGTCTGACTTCTGCAGAACATGCTGCATATTTTTTTCCGCAAGTACGCGTGCGGCTCCTACGCCCCAGCGTGAGCAAATCCTAGCAACATCCATTTTAGCAACTGGAAGAAGCGTCACATCTGTTTTGGGCACGACGTATATGGACCCACTCAGAGTACTTGGCGCACTTGGTATGAAGATCACGTAGTGGTCCGGAGCAAGCTCTTCAACGATCAAGATAAATGTATTCATCTCATCAAGTCGAGTTAAGATTGCAGGCTGAAAAGAGGAATTGGTTTTAGAAGGGATAATTCTTTCCGAGAATTCCTTAAAAGTACGGTAAATCTTGATATGCATCAGCGTATGGTCCTCAAGCCAGCGTCCGAGTTTTTCTCCCATACTTGTTTGCGCAATAAATCCTAAGATCATCGAAGCGACGGCGATAAGTCCCAAAGTAACGAGTTTGGTGGCGACGATTCTGTCGAGATAAGCTTCAGGAAAAAGGGATTTCGCTATAGGAGCAGTAAATGCATTCAGGGCATCCACCACTCTGTCAAAGATGATGAGTATCAAGAGAATTGGCAGCACGATACCAAGGGCGGCCAAGAAACTGGATTTTAAGAACTCTCTGAATTTAGTCATGTGGGTTAATCAGCGCTTGGTAGCTCTACCAACCTGTAGTGGGTGCTCGACCGATACACGTATCCATCTTTGATTTCTTCTTCAACCAAACCCTGTCTTTCGTTAAGACTGAAATCATAATTGTCAGTGAACGTCGCAATGTGGTCACCCTTATAGTAGGTGTCAGCTTTCATTCGCACGTGCAATACGCCATCAGAACAATAGGCTTTAGTAGATTCGACACGAATATTGTCGACGAAGTATTTCTTCGTTACTTTTCCATCGGCGCGATAGATTTTCGTGTGAGTGCATTTCTCACAGGCTTCGTCGGTGGTTGTAAAATTATAAGTGGTCATTCCAGTATCGGGGTCTCTATCTTGGGTGACATCTAACGTACTACTGGAGGAAAACATATATCGACCCGTAAGATCCGGGCAGGCAAGAGCCTGGGATGAAGCGAGTAGGCAAACGATGATCGCGATCTTTTTCATGTAAAACTCCTCGTTGCAAAAAAGTTTATTGCGGAGGTCCCTCATGTCAATGCTAGGATGCTCTTATGCCAAAACACAGCCTACAAACATTGCATTCGATAGAGGCCCTGGGCGTTGTTCATGCTCAACGCGGAGACATTCGCATAGAGCCTTTGGAAGACCGCCTGACTCCGAGAGTTCCATTTCCGCATAAGCATGATTTCTTTCAGTTGGTGTTTATTTCGACGGGAACGGGCTGGCATGAAGTGGATTTTGAAAAGTACTCTTTAACAAAGAATCAGATTTTTATTTTAAAGCCAGGGCAAGTGCATAGCTGGAAGTTTTCTAAAAACACGCGTGGCCTGATCGTCGAGTTCACCTCTGAATCTTTGTCAGAGGATCAGACTCTCTTTCAAATCGAAAGTCTTCCAGACTGCGTGACATGGACAAGTTCGACAGGATCCCCGTTTACACTGTTGGAACTTATGAAGAATGAGGCCGATGCCCAGGCAGTGGATTACAAGCGCTGCCTTCACAATTATCTAGCGGTCTTACTGTATCAGCTTTTCCGCTATGGAAACAGCACGAGAAAGCTGCGCCCGTTGCAAGAAGATCTAAATCGTCAATTTTCTCACTTGGTGGAAACACATTATCGCAATCAGCATGGCCTTGATTTTTACGCTCGGCAGTTGAAAACTTCTGCCAAATCTTTGTCGGCAAAAATTCAAAGAGCTTACGGTAAACCAGCTAAAGAGATCATTCAGGATCGATGTTTGCTTGAGGCGAAGAGGTACTTGTCTTACACAGCGTTGCCTGTGGCAGAAATCGGATATGAATTGGGTTTTGACGACGCCAATTACTTTAGTCGTTTTTTAAGACAACGTCTTCGTATGAGCGCACAAAAGTTCCGCCAGGACTATCAAAAGAATCACTCAGATATTTTATCAAAAACATGAGTTGAAGCTTCTGAGTTTTCTTGGTGACTTTGTTCGGCAGATCTTGCCACTCGCCCCGCGATGCCAACCCATTCTGGGAAAAGCACAGCAAGAACGCCATAGATCAAGATGCTTATAAACGAAACTATAATGCCACCACCGATAATCAATGTTTTAGGATCGTCCATGGGAACCTCCCTTACCTCTAGCACATATTCTAGCAGGGAAGGGGGCCTCGGCCCAGGCAGAGACTGCGCACGGACTAGCACAAATTTCCTATTTACGGGGAAGGGATCTGACAAAGTTACGGGCTTCTTCCTTTTCACTTTCGGAAATAGCATTCCATTCTTTGTTGGTGAGGGCGCCAATCAGCGCATAGGCAAAGACCGAATGGCGGGATTTAGGATCCGACTTTACAAGTTTCTGCATCGTCTTTTTCCAGCCCAGCTTTAAAAACTGCGGAACGGTTTTTATGCCCGCTTTATGAAACGCTCGTTCTGTTTGTGGTCCCAAATTTTTAAGATCCGAAATCTTTTTGGCTTTTTTAAAAACATCCTCGGCAGGTTCGTCTGAAAACATACGTGGTGTGCGGGTGTCGATTTTACGCCAGTCTTCGTCTTCTTTGACGGCCTTTTTCTTTTTCAGTGTTTTCTTGGGTTTTGGAATACTTCCCCAGTAACCGGTGGGTTTTATGGCCTGAGCAACGATATCGCTTGCAAGCTCTTCAAAGTTTTCGGTATCAAGCGGAAGGTAAAGCCACTTAGGCAAAATCGGGTGAGAAACCAAAAATGGAAATTTTTGGAGAGCACGCTCTTGGTATTCCTTTTCAACAGGGAACATGCAGCCGTTCCAAATCTCGTAGGGATACCTTTTGCCTTTGTAAGTGCGATTGCCAGTGCTTTCAAATGTGGCTAGGACCATTTTCTCGGAAATATAATATGCAAAGCCACCAAACATCGCTTTTCGGCGATATTCGTCTTCAGGAAGAAGCTCTTCAATCCACTTTAGCTCTTGCGGTTCCTTAGCCATACGGGTTTACAGTTCTCCGGGATGATAAAGATGTCAATAAAGGCAACTAACATAAAAAACCTATGTTAGTTGCCGGGCTCTTTGAAAGACCTTAGACCTCGATTTGCTCTGTCAAAACTTCGACGATCTTGTGTAAATGCGGATGCATTCTAAGACGCACAGGCATTGGGCACTCGATCAAGGGACGCAGCATGGATTCTATGCTGAGCCCCGGGATCTCTTCAGACTCAAGCAGTCTTTGATAGATCAGGCGATACTTACCAGAAGTTTCGTCCTTTTCCCATTTCAAAGACTCTAAAGCTTTGAAGGGACATTCTTCGTAGATCTTGATTTTGTCCTCTTCCTCTTTCGAGAACTTGGTGGACACTGCCACTTTCACTTGCGCAGAAATAGGCAATTGCAAGATGTGCAGCTTTTCCTCGAGAGCACGAATGTCTTCAGAAATCGCATCGATGTTTTGGTTTAAAATTTCGGCTTTGCCTTCAAGCTTTTCGAAGGCGGATTGAAGCTTTTCCGATTGGAAAGCATTGTGACTCATAGTCATCTCCTGTTTGTTAAAAAAACTCAGTCGCAATCAAGCGTACGATGGCCAATCAAGGCTCGTATCCATTCAAGGATTTAATATTCGTAGTATCGCCTTGGTTTTATATCAAACAAAAAATTAGGAACTTCATGTCATGAATAGGAGAGGGATCTTAATTATAGCTAAACCTGTATCGCTCCAAAGTGCGAAAGACTTGCGGTTCTTGCGAAATCGGCCTCTTTCTACAAAGCTTGGTAGAGAAATCCGCTACTACAGCTAAAACTTCGTGAAACCTTACATTTTGAAAAGCTCATTGCACACGCGTAAAATCAATAGCAGAGCACGGAAGCTCACCTAACAAAGGGGGAACATATGAAACGGTCTTTAATGCTACTGGCTTCGATTCTTCTCTGTACGGGCATCGCGAATGCGAACGAAACACCTCAGGCAGGGGCGCAATTGGATGAGTCTATTGTGGATACATTAGGACTTACCAAACCTGAAGGAGGCGACAAATTAATGACATCAGTCGATGAGCAGGTCGCTGATGATCAAATGAAAACCCAAGCATATTGCTATGCCTGGACTACCTGCTATGACGGCCGCCGTATTTCTTGTTATGCTCGCGGACAATACTGCCGTTGGGCTTACAAATCCGGTCGCTGGGTATATTGCAGCGCTACCAGCTACGGACGAACTCGCTGGGTACGCTACACTTGTTACTAAGTACGATTATTTGGTCCGATGATCTGGGACAAGTGAACAACACATTTGTCCCAGTCGTTCAAAGGAAGACTAAAATCCGCTACCACTTTTTATCTTGAGAGATCTGCACGAAGTTTCCATCTGGATCTTCGAAAGTGGCAACTAAAGCAGGGCCCACATCAAAGATGGTTTTCGATTTGTCGTTGTCGGGATAAAAACGAACTTTCTTTTTTGCGAGTTCTTCGACGGCCGCATGAATATCATCGACAGCAAAGCTCAACATCACAGACTGCTTTTGCACCGTCGAGCTCGGGTAAGAAATAAAATCCAAAGCAAACTTGGAACCCTCTTTGGTGTCAAAAGCTTGCCAGGTATCATCGCCATAGCCTTTTTTTAGCCCCAAAGTTTTCTCGTACCAATCAGCTAGTTCTTTGTTCGGTGTATGAATGTAAGCGACAGAAATACCTTTTACCATGAGAGCCTCTTAAAAATAAAAAACCCCACATTTCTGTGGGGTTTTCCAATTGAGTAATTTAACCCGAAAGTTGCTTCAGCGTCGGCCCGCCGGGCCTATGCTCTGCCGGCATTAACCGCCGATAGTAGCAACAAGACCAGCGATCAAGAGAGATACGACGCTCATAACTTTGATGAGGATCGCAACGCCCGGACCAGAAGTATCTTTGAACGGGTCACCAACAGTGTCACCGACAACCGCTGATTTGTGGGCTTCAGAGCCTTTTTTGTGACCAGCCAATTTGCCTTTTTCGATGTATTTCTTAGCGTTATCCCAAGCGCCACCAGCATTTGCCATGAACAAAGAGCTAGTTGCACCAACAGCCAAAGCACCAGCCAACATACCAGCAAGAGCCGTAGGGCCAAGCAAGAAGCCAACTGCTACCGGAGCCAATACCGCGATCATGCCAGGAATGATCATCTCGAACAAAGCGGCTTTCGTAGCGATATCTACGATAGCTGCAGGTTGAGGATCAGCTTTACCTTCGCGAAGACCTGGAATTTCTTTGAACTGACGACCGATTTCAATAACGATTTTTTGAGCAGCTTTACCAACTGCAGTCATTGTTGTCGCGCCTACCAACCAAGGAAGGATCGAACCGATCAAGATACCGATCAAAACGCCAGAAGAAGTCAAATCAAGGTTGATTTTACCAAGGTTTGCCAACGCACGAGCGTGGTTTACTTCCATATTGAAAGCAGAGAAAAGAGCTACAACCGTCAAGATTGCAGAACCGATTGCGAAACCCTTACCGATCGCTGCAGTTGTGTTACCAACAGCATCGAGTTCGTCAGTGATGTCACGAACGTCTTTACCCAAGCCAGACATTTCAGAGATACCACCAGCGTTGTCAGCGATAGGGCCGTAAGCATCTACAGTCATAACAACTGCAGTACCTGCCAACATACCAACTGCCGCCAAAGCGATACCATACAGACCCAAAGCGTGATCGGCGATGTAAGCCGCAACCACAACGATGACCATAGGAATAGCAACTGATTCCATGCCCACTGCCAAACCACGGATTACGTTAGTTCCAGCACCAGTCAAAGAAGCTTCAGCAACCAAACGAATAGGACGAGCTGCTGTGTAGTACTCAGTGATCAAACCGATCAAACCACCACCGATAGCACCTGCTGCCAATGCAACAGTCACACCTTGGTTGATTTCAAACATAGGCATCAAGATGTAAGAAGCAATTGTAAGCAAGATTGGTGGGATGATCAAAGCGTTACGCAAAACAGCCGCTGGAGAAGCGTTGCTGAACAAACGAGTAACGAAAATCACGATGATAGAGATGATCATGCCCAAAGCCGAAAGACCCAATGGCAAGAAGATCGCAGAAGATTTCAAAGTCTCAGCGTTGCTAGACAATGCAGACAAAGTTTCTGCAGGAGCTGTCAAAGCAATTGCCATAGCAGCTACGATCGCAGCAACCATCGACTCATAGATATCCGCGCCCATACCAGCTACGTCACCGACGTTGTCACCAACGTTATCAGCAACAACGCCCGGATTACGAGGGTCATCTTCTGGAATGTTTTCGATCACTTTACCAGCGATGTCAGCACCAACGTCAGCAGCTTTAGTATAAATACCGCCACCGATACGTGCGAACAATGCGATAGAAGAAGCACCTACAGCGAAAGAGTGAAGAACTGTTCCAACGTCAGGAGAACCTTTGTAGATTTGGTACAAAACGCCCAAGCCCAAAAGACCCAAACCAGCAACAGAAAGACCCATGACAGCGCCGCCATCAAGAGCGACAAGCAATGCTTTTGATTTTGAACCAGTCGATGCTGCTTGAGTGGTACGAACGTTGGCATAAGTTGCCGCTTTCATACCGAAGAAGCCTGCAAGCAAGCTCAAGAATGCGCCCAAAATGAAGGACACAGCAGAGATAGGGCCCAAAGTTACACCCAATGCTACGGCAACAACTACCGCGTAGATTGCGAGAACTTTATATTCACGCACCAAGAAAGCCATCGAGCCTTCACGAATGTATTGAGCGATACGGTTCATTGTTTCGTTGCCAGTCGGTTGAGCCTTCACACGGAAGTACAAAACCAGAGCAACAACAAGACCTACAGCCCCAGCGATTGCCGGAACTAACAGCAAAGAATCACTTGTCATTTTAAAAAACTCCGTCGTTGAACGTTTTAGATTTTCGGAACGATTAGGGATATGAAAGACGGCGGACTTAGTCAAGAAAACACAAATTCAGAAAGGCGGGTTCTTTGCCATTAGTGCGTGGCGTTAGAAGCTTCCGATGGATAGGTGGACCTCATAAGGACTTTCACCAGGCTTATGATCTAATTTCCAGGCAATCTCTAAGTTTACGGGACCGACCGGGGTGTTGTAGTGGAAGCCAAATCCGGCAGCATCACGGTACTCATCACCCATATCAAGCTTATCAATATGAACCGAACCGCCATCATAAAAGACCGTTCCGCCGAAGCTCCCAAAGATCGGGAAGCGGAACTCGGACTTGATCAAATACATACTAGCGAAAGTCGTCATATAATAAACGTCGGTTTCATCAATTCTTAATTGATTGTAAGTCGGGAAGAAGTCCTTCGTTCCGTTGAAACTTCGAATAGTGGAGCTGCCCCCTAAGTAGAACCCTTTTTTGTCGTAAGGGACACCGCCAGTTTCGCTCAAATTCGTCAAATAACCACCACGGACAGAGTTCGCCCACACCATGTAGTCGCCTTTAAAGTACGGAACTCGCAAGTAGTGAGTGAAGGAGCCTGTGGCACGCGTGAATTTGATTTCATTCGGGCTCTTAGAGCTTCCAATTTCGGGGCTGGAGTATTCAAGTGCAACGGTGGTGAAGTTACCACGAGTCGGGTTGAAAGGATTGTCACGATAGTCGATGTCTAAGCGCGGACCCGTCGTTACGATATCTTGAGGAGTCGAATCGATGGTTTTTGTTGGATCCAAACCGAAGTCAAAGACGTGGGCCCAATTCAAAAGTTCATAGATAATGGTCACATGCGAAGTCAGATCTCGTTCGATAGACGTAATCGTCTGATTCACGTCTGAGACCTTCTTAATATTGTAATCTGTCAGCTGGCTTGAACGAGTCAGATTCAAACGGCCACGGATTTTAGAATCGAAAAGATACGGTTCGACATAACCTAAAGTCACTTTCGATTCGAGGTACTTAATCTGATTGACGTTATAGTTACCTTCAAGACGTAAGGAAACCCCGCGACCAGTTCCCATGATGTTGTTATAGGCAATGCCCGTGTATCCACGCAGAGTCAGCCCCAGATCGTTGGTGGCACCTGCGCCAAGAGTGAATAGCCCCGGATCTCGTTCGCTGACTTTAATCACTAAGGTACGATTTGCAGTATCGCTTTTCTCCTCGAGTGTTCTGATTTCAACAGTGTTGAAGTAACCTGTTCTTTGTAGTTTGGCGACTGCTTCATCCACTTTGGAAGGAGTCACCGTATCGCCAGGTTGAAGTTCGATCTCTTTCAAAAGAACATAGTCTCTTGTGAATGCATTTCCATCCAAAACAATGCTCGAGATACGAACCTGAGGACCTTCTTTAATTTTGAAGTTCAAAGTCGCAAGAGTGTTGTTTTCGTTATAGGTCACAAGGTCTTCTTTTTCGTTCAGAAGAGCCATTTCTATGTAACCTTTTTCTTGATAGTGGGTCTTCAAATTCTGAATGGCTTTTTCAAGCTCGCCCAATTGCAAAGCTTGGTCTTTTTCAAGTTCCAATACTTCTAGTAATTCAGGGGCGGGGATTGTGGTGTTGCCGATGAACTGAATGTTCGTGATTTTCGTTAGTGGCCCCTCATCCAAATTGATATAGACGACGACTTGATTTTTCTCTTTATTGTACTGCGTACGAGTCGAGTTAATACGTGCAAGCAAATAGCCCTGATTCTGTAACTCAACACGGAAGCTTTCAAAGCTTTGATCCAATTCCAGCTTGTTGTAGTAATCGTCTTGAATTAAATCGGACGCATTCTTTTTCAAAAGCTTACTGTAATAACTTTGTGATCGAGAGACCGAGCCTGTGAACTCAAATTTACTGATTTTAATTTTTGGGCCTTCGTCAATATTAAACGTGATTTTGCGAGTGAATGGCTTTCGCCCTTCGGTCTCTTCGCTCTGAACTTCGACACGGGCATAGCCGCGCGATAAATACAGGTTTTTGATCTTAGATGTCAGTTCTGAGCCGATATTTGGATTCGCCGAGTAGAAGTTGCCGATATCCAAAGAACGATTCAACGTTGAAGAGGACACTTGGCGGTTTCCCAAGTAATCAATCATGTAAGACTCTGTTTTTTCGAGTCTGAACTTCAAAGTTGCGCGGGATTCATTCGAGTTAAAGCTGATTTCGGGACCAAAGATCTCGGCGCGAATGTGGAAGCGGCTGTTTAAGTATTCGCGGATTGTTTTTTGAACATCTGCCAGCTGCGCATCTGTTAGCGCATAACCTTTTTCACGTGAAAGACGGCTTTCCAAAGTTTTGTTCAGATCAGTATTTGAAGAGGTAAACTGAATGGACCCAATCAAAGTCTGAACACCTTCTTTGATTTTGATGGTGACTTGGACATTGCCGCTGCTATCTGGTGGCAATTCGATATCTAGGGAGGCATTTCTGTAGCCTGCTTGATTGTACAGCTGAGTCAGTTTTTCTCCGCCCAAAACCAGCTGGTCTTGATTGAGAATGTCATTCGCATTGACGGCGAAGGCTTGCTTCGCTTCAGACTCTGAAATGGCTTTAAGGCCTTCAAACTTAATAGAGCCAATACGGGTAGAGCGGGCCGTATTCAACTTCAGTTGACCACTTCCTGCGTCTACCACTTGAACCAAGTCGAACTCTGGGCGCAATTGCAGATAGCGAATAATTTCGTCGACGACTTCAAGTGTAACTTTGCCAGTGCCAATTTGTGGGAAGCGTTTGCCAAGATCCTCTTGGATCTCTTTAGGCAAAGTAGAAATATTCAAACGACGCTGTGTTTCGGCGGCGCTCGCAGATTGGCAGAATATTTGTACTGCTAGAAGTGCAGGAATCAGAAAAGAGTTCAATTTCACTATTTGAACTCCTTTCTAAACTCGAGATCCAAACCAAAGACGTTCTCTTTCGGACGAGACGTGGTGGTAAGACCTTGGCCCCCTTGAAGAGTCTGAGTATTTTCGTAACTGCCGATGGCCGAAACGTTATTGTTGATCAAATAGCGCAATTTCACTTCCACATCACTAACTTCGGACCCCATAGTACGGCTTGCTGAAGCATTGATTCTGTTTGTGATCTTACGACTGAGCGTCAGTTTAGGCACGCTGATATTTCGAGTCGAATCATAGAAAGTGGAAACTTGGACGTTCAAGCCCAAACTTCCTTGAGAGATCTTATTGATAGATTGATTAAAGATAGCAAACCCGAGTTCGTATCCTGCTTGGGCCGATTGTTCACCCGAACGACCTTGAGCCGTCGAGTCAAAGCGATTCGAAGTAATCCCCAGGGCCAAAAGAGAAATAATATCTTGCTCTGGGAGTGGTGGAACGCTGGAAAGACGAAGACTTTTTAAGTTTTTTGCCGGCCCTTGTGCCAAGATCATGATGTCGTAGTCGCTAACACGCGCTTGAGCGGAAACGTACAAGTCCGGATTGATCTCGTCCGGGTTGTTGAAAAGGACATTGGCTGTTTGAACCTCGAACTCTTTATCTTTGAAAATGAGGCGGGTATTTTTATCAGCTTGCAGTCGTCCCAAAAGTATTGGATTCGAAATGGGCCCTTTAACCTGCAAGTTTCCTTGCACGGATCCATCAACCAACGAGTTCTTCACAAGGAAGCTTTTCTCGAAAAGAATTTGCACGTCCAAAATCAAAGACTCAAACGCCGACTGACGAAGAATCTTCGGCAGGTAAATGCTTTGACGAGACATTGCCAGAGTGTTGCCGCTATCGTCCGTGAATTCGCGCTCAAAAATACCGCTGCTAACGCGGTAGGTGCCCGAAAGCAAGAACGGGAACCATTTTCCAGAAAGAAGAAGGTCGGCAGAGCCCGAAGTACGAACTTTTTCAGGAATATTTAAATTTACGCCATCTAGATTAATACGGATTGAAATCGGCAGATCGCGTGGTCCGTTGATCGTGATATTTCCATCTGCAGAAACCAAGCCCCCTGCCATTTGCGCTTTCACTGAGTTAATCAAGACACGCGTTTGCGAGAAGCTGACTTCAGTTTGAATGCGCTCGATGGGGTGAGGCAAGCCTTTGATTTTAACAAAGCTGTTATTGGTCGAAAGACTTCCCAAGATTTGTGGCTTCAGCAACGAGCCAGAAACTGTCGCAGAAGCTTGGACCGAGCCTCCGAGGTCATCGAGGAACGGGAAGAACATATGGAACAAGCGAAGCTCGGTATTAGCCACTAAGTTCACGTTCATATTGTTGAAAGTAAAGTCTTGGCCTTTAAGGTGAATGCTGTTTTGTGGTCCTTCCAGATTGAAATTCTGAATACGGATTTTACCGTGATCCAATCGGATCTGGATTGGGTCAGGATTGCGGAAGCTCAACGACGAACGCTTCAAGAACAAATTCTTGATTTGAATCGAACCTGAAGCTTTTTGCCACTGGCCGTTCTCAGAATTTAGATCTACATCGGCAGTCAGGCTTGAGTCATATTCGTTCTGGTAAGGATTGCCCGTCAAAATCGCCAGCAGAGAAGCATAGTTCCAGTCGACGGTTTTTAATCTAAAACGCATCGGAGATTCGCCAAAAGGAAGAAGCCAGTCCGCCTGAATGCGGTGACCGAACAAGTTGGCATTTCCTTCCATCAAATGTTTTTTGATTTTCAAATCAAAGAACGAAGAAGGTGTCTCTTGTTCATTTAGGACCGTTTCGGTGATACTTCCGCGCATTGCCATGTCAGGTTCTGTGACTTTGCCTTGAATTTGACTCGAGAAGTTCATGATACCAAAAATATTGGTACTCATCTTGGTGATGAAGTCCGATTCATCCAAACGGAAGTTACGGCCTTCGACCTTGATATTCATATCTTGCTGAGAACTGATGCCGCCAGTTGCTGTGATCGTCGTTAGATTTTTTTTCAAATAAGCTTTTTGCAGCTGCAATTGACCTTGAGTGGATTGAGCATTGAGCACTAGTTCGTCAAAAGATTCGCCAGCTAATTGGCCCGAGCGGAATTTTGAATCCAGCTGATAGGACATTTTCCAGAAATCCAAAGGACCCGAGAACGACATATCTGCAGCGCCAAGAGCTCTTACAGACAGTGGGAAGGCATAGTGGGATTCGAAGACTCTGGCGATATCAGACAGTTCCAAGGTTGGTGCTTTAATACGACCCACAATGCGAGAGTTGTGAAGATCTACTTCCAAAGCACCTTGATAGCTTGAGCGTGGCAAGAGTCCTTGCACGTCATCCAGATACAAATGGCTTGCCTTGTAACTGAGAGTGCCGCTGAGTTGTCCCAGATAATAATCTTCGAACGAGAAGTCGTGGGTTTTCAATTTCATGTCGAAAACAGCTGCGTGAGAATCCCCCGTAGTGCCGCCTTCAAGACTGCCATAACCCTTGAACTTCAAATTTGCCAGATTGCGAATGTTAGAAAAATCCAAACGAGGAGAGCTGTATTTAATTTTAAAACCTTTTGCAAAATCAACGGTGCCAGAACTTTCGCCAGTGTTGCTACCCAGCTGCAATTGGGCTTTGTAGGTAACGGCTTTGTCGGTGATCTCTACTTGGCCTTTAGCGGTCATGCGGGCGACATCAGCGATGACCGCTTTCTTGTTTTTAAAATCCGAAGTAACAAGAATGTTGTCAGCAGCAATGTTGCCGTCACAAGTAACTTTAATCGGAGATTTAAACTGTCCCTGGCAAGGAAGGTCGCCTTGTAGATTCATCCACACCGGAATCTCATGAAGATTCAGGGCGGTGAAAAGTTTTTGCATGTCCAGGCTGCTAACTTTTGCATGGGTTTTAAATGCCAATGTGTCGTTGAGCTCAAGCTCGGTGTTTGTGAGCTTTGCAGTTCCTGCTGGGTGATTCAATACAACATCAGGGAAGATGAGGCTATTCCCTTTAAAAATCCCTTGAATAGAGGCGTTCCCCAAAGAGAACGCGGCAATTTTGACATCGCGGGTTTTCGCATCCACCTTACCAGTAATTTTGTCTGTGCCATCGATCTGAATGTTGACCTTCGCAGTGGCTTCACCAAGGACGCCCGGAAGTTTGTAACCTGAAAAGATAGGGCGTACTTGTTGCATGATTTCTTGCAGCTTTAACTCACCAGTTGCTTCAAGATTTGCACGTGGGTGAAGAGTCACTTGCGAGAACTTTTCAAAATCACCCTTCAGGATGATTTCAGAATCGCCATAGCGCGCGCCTGCACGAAGAATACGCAAACTGTCTCGGCCTAACACAACAGAAACATCAAAACGACTTTGAATAGGGCCGTGACCTAAGACCTTCAAGGCCACTGACGGTACATCCACGCGAGCCGTGACAGAATTCTGGTGATTGCCGAGAAGCAGGTCGGCACCTTGCAAATCGGCAGAGGTATTTTGTTTTTTAGATTCTAGCGCCAGATTCAGATTATGAACAAACACGCGCTCAACAGGAAGTTTATCCAAGAATTCAAAAACTTGATTCAAAGGCAAAGCTTGTGGTTTAGACGGAGTCTCCAAAAAAGGATCTAGTTGTACACGTACTTCCGGAGAATCTAGCAAGATCGCAGAGACTTGAACACGACCTGTGAAAAGTTGAAATATATCCAAGTTCACTTTCAAGCTTTCAACAGTTGCATTCTCGAGATACTTTTTGAATTCAGGTTTTGCGGTGACAGAAATTTTCTCGACGCTGGCAGCGCCTTTCAAAAATTGGAACTTAATGCTTTCAGCTTCGATCACAACCGGAAGATTGGTTTCAGAGAATGACTTTACTTTTCTAAGCGCCCAGCTTTCTGCATTTGGAATGGCCCAATACTTCAGCGCAGCGCCCAGCGCGATCAGAAACACCAACGGTGGAAGAAGGATTAAGAGAACGCGTTTCATTGCGATCTCCACATATCCAAAAGAGCAGAGCCCGCACGATAATTCGGGCGAGACACCAAGATGCTTTCTAGAATTTCAATCGCGACGTGCTTTTGTGCTAGTCCCCAGTACGCTTGGGCACGCAAGTACGCGGTTGCAAAGAATGTTTCAGGTTCGTGCGCAAGTTTTACTTCAAGATGATTTAACTCGTTCAGAACTTCCAAGAAATGGCGACAACGCAATTTCACTTCCAGATAGAACCAGGTCTCGGAAACGCTTAAGTTCAATCTTTCAAGAATCGCAAGGCTTGCTTGAGGCTCGTCCATCATGTACGCCGCGACTGCAAAATCAAAAGCCATGTCAGGATAAAGTTCACCGGCTTTGACGAGAGTATGTTTTAGAGCTTCAGCCATCGCTCTGGCTTCAGGCGAGGGTGGAGCTTCTTGAATGCTGTGACTGCGAGACAGAGGCGCACGACGTGACAGGATATCTAAAGCGTAGCGTTCTTTGTGTTGACGGATTTCTTCGACGATATCTTGATCGCCAGGGAACATACGTTGCATTTTGCTGAGCATGGTTTTTTCCTGCTCGTACAATTGCTGCGTGCGCAGAGTAAGAAGCTCGTCAAACATTCTCTGTTTCAGTTGGGTCGAAGCTTTGCGGCGTTTACGCTTAAGTTCGTTTTTCCACTGAGTCGACTTTTTGATAAAGCGCTCTGAGCCTTGTGCTAAGCAAGCTTGCTCGATCGCATTTTCTTCTTCAATCCCCATGACGATAAATTTAACGATGTCTTCTTCAAGATCGGGGATCCCGCGTGCTAACGCTTCAACGAAGTAAGCCCAAGGCATCATGAAATTTTTTGCGGTGATATGCTTCATGCAAAAACTAATGAGGACTTGATAGAGACCACAGCTAAGCAGGAAGCGAGAAAGTTGTTGCAAGCTTTCCGCAGACCAATCCTCTGGATGATCTTCGAAAAGTTTGATCAACTTTTCTGCTACAACTTCTGGATCACGAAATTCTTCCAGAAGAGTTTTAATTTCCAACTCAAGCGAGAGTGTCAACACAGCCTCCAAAATCCGTTTTGGCTGAACCCTCTCATTTTCGGTCATTTTCTAGTAAATCTGGAGGTTTGACGCGCTGCAATTGGAACAAGGTAGAGAGGTTTTTTAAGGCAAATTTTGCCTCTCTTTTTTGGTAAAAAAAAGCCCCGAAACTTGAGAGTTTTCGAGGCTAAAGTCTTAAGGAAATCTCGACCTAAGGATCGGATTACTTCATGTTCACGCGTTCTACGTAGTCACCAGAATCTGTGTCGATACGAAGAGTGTCGCCTTCATTGATGTGAAGTGGAACTTGAACAACGAGTCCAGTTTCCATAGTTGCAGGCTTTGTCGCGCCAGAAACGCGGTCGCCTTTGATTCCTGGATCTGATTTTGCCACTTTCAAGTTCACAGCTTTTGGAACATCAACGGCAACGGCTTTTTCATTGTAAAGCAAGATCACAACTTTCAAGTTTTCAGTGAGGTAATATTTGGTTTCACCCAAATCATCTTCACTCATTGTGAGCTGCTCATAGGATTCTTGATCCATGAAGCTATAGCCTGTGTCGTCTTTGTACAGGAACGTCATTTCTTTGTTTTCAACGTTAGGAACTTCGAATTTTTCACCAGATTTGAAAGTTACTTCAAGATTTTGGCTTGTAAGCATGTTTCTCAGTTTTGTGCGGGTGAATTGGTTGCCTTTACCTGGTTTTACGTGTTGGAAATCAACGATCACGTAAGGCTTACCTTCAACCATGATCTTCAAACCTTTTTTAAAATCGGCTGTTTCGTACATTGCATCCTCATTTGAGTTCGAAATTTAGAGGATCCATATAAACTTAGGGGACGGGGGGAGGTCAAAATTAAAGCTGTCGATACTCATTGATATTGCGAAGCATCATCTCGAGAACTTCGAGTTTTCGCTGCTGAATGGCCTTTTCTCGGGACTGCAACGGTTTTAAAGGAGTCGCTTGGTCTTCCTCCGTCGAAGTTGCCATCATGCCACCACTACGGCTGTGCAGAAGCTTCATTCTTTGCAAAATCTCGGGATGATCGCCAAATTCGGTTTGGGTATCGCTAAGAAGCATTTTTGCTTTATTCAAATCATTGCGAACAATGAAAGCATCGA
The DNA here is from genome assembly GCF_047302465.1 of Bdellovibrio sp. HCB337. Classification (GTDB taxonomy): domain Bacteria; phylum Bdellovibrionota; class Bdellovibrionia; order Bdellovibrionales; family Bdellovibrionaceae; genus JACMRP01. The sequence goes on from NZ_CP178621.1 coordinate 1,394,312, forward strand.
TCAATGAAAGCATGCGCTCCATCGCTCGCGGAGGGGCCGCAGATGGCTTTTTCAAGCCTGACGCCGTGGCCTCTGTGATCTGAGAGGTTTGGTGAATCACGGATTCTTCTTTTTCTTCTTCATCTTCGATCCAGAATTGCTCTTTCAATGAGCCGATTTTGCTCATCTCGAACACGTCGTCATCGTATTCATCGGCCGTGAGGCTTTCAAGTTTCGAGACCGCTTTGCGAGCACGTTCGCTCTGAGGATTTAAGAACAAAACCATCTTAAAGGCTCTCAGAGCCTCTTTCGGGCGCTTGCTCTGTAAATAAACTTCAGCTTGAAGGTGGTGCGCTAAGATGTTTTCCGGAGAAAGTTCGATCGCTTTTTGAACAAATTTGAGGCTGTCTTCCGGACGGCCCATGTCTTTCATGATGCGGGCATAAACGACGTACCCAGAGGCAAAAGATGAGTGACGCTTCACTCCGGCGCGGGCAATTTGTTCGGCTTCTTTGAGCATTCCCATTTCGCGGTAAGCTTCGGCAAGGGGGGCAAACACCTGAGAGCTTGGATCTTTTTGCAGAATCACTTGGTATTTTTCAATGGCGCTTGCTTCGATTTTGGGCATATTGTTTGATTTTCCCCTTGAAGAAGATCATGACATCTCAGCCCAAGAAATTCAATAGAGCTTTTTATTGACCTCCCCTAGGAGACGAATTCAAATACCCTGATGAGTTCATTGATTTTAGGCGTAGATCCCGGATCTCGCGTGACAGGTTTTGGTTTGGTGCGTGTTCATCGTGGTCAGATGGAACATGTCAGTCATGGCGTTATCGTCATGGACACGGACGGCGATTTTCCAGATCGCATGTTAGAGCTAGGCAGTGCCTTTCGTGAAATCATGGAAAAGTACAAACCGAATCACGTCGCGATTGAAAAAATCTTTCTCGGCAAAAATGCTGACAGCGCGTTTAAGCTGGGGCATGCACGTGGCGTTGTAATGTACGAAGCTATGCGTGGCGGAGCCAAGGTTTTTGAATATGCTACTCGCGTGGTAAAAAAAGGCGTCACCGGGGATGGTGGAGCCAGCAAAGAGCAAGTACAGGCAGTTTTGAAAGCCTTGTTGCGTTTGCAAAAGATTGAGCGCCTGGATGCTTCGGATGCCCTTGCGATGGCTTGCCATCATGCCTACGAAGTACAAAGACAGCAACTCGTGCGTCGGGCCGTTGAAATTTAGTTGGAGTTTTTATGATCGGTTATCTCAAAGGTATTGTAGTTGAAGTTGCAGAAGACTCCGCATTGATGGATGTGGGTGGCGTGGGTTACGAGATTTTGGCGTCAGCCAATACTCTTTCAGATTTGCAAGGTCTGCTTAGCAAAGAAGTGATCGTTTGGATTCACACTCACGTGCGTGAAGATGCGTTCCAACTTTTTGGTTTCCACTCAAAAGAAGAAAAGAATTTGTTTTTGTCTTTGCTAAAAGTGAACGGCGTGGGACCGAAGATGGCTCTCAGCATTCTTTCTGGTGGCCGTGTTGAGCAAATTCACGAGATGATCGAAAGTAGCAATGCAAAAGCACTTTCAAGTTTACCAAAAGTCGGCAAAAAAACGGCCGAGCAAATTATTTTAACTCTCAAAGGCAAGTTGGTTCTTTTAGAGCCGAAGACGGGCGCGAAAAAGAAAATGTTGGTCGCTCATCCTGAAATCACTTCTGCGTTGCTGAACTTGGGCTTTAAGCCGCAAGCCGTAGAGCAATTTGTAGCAACCTTGCCAAAGGATGCCGGTGTTGAAGACGGCGTTCGTAAAGGACTCGCGGCCCTTTCACAACCGCTGTAATTATAGAGATTGGACGAGTTTATGGAGACAGGAATTAAAATGGGAAGAATCTTAGAGGGAGATCCGATGGAGGGTGAAAAATCCTGGGAGAATATTCTACGTCCTCAGAGTTTTTCGGATTTTCCAGGGCAAGATGAAGTCAAAGATAAGCTTAAAATTTTCGTAGGCGCTGCTAAAGGCCGTGGCGAATCTTTGGATCATACTTTGTTAAGCGGTCCTCCAGGTTTGGGTAAAACAACTCTGGCAAAAATCATTGCCAACGAAATGAACGTGGATTTCAAAGCGACCTCAGCTCCAGCCATCGATAAAAAAGGTGATTTGGCGGCGATTTTAACAAGCTTAAAACCACACTCGGTACTGTTCATCGACGAGATTCATCGTCTGAGCCGCCAAGTGGAAGAGTATCTGTACACGGCGATGGAGGATTTCTATATCGACATCGTGACCGGAGACGGTTTGGGTGCGCGTTCTATGAAATTTCAGTTGGCGCCATTTACCTTGGTAGGTGCGACGACGCGTGCGGGGTTGTTGAATGCTCCGTTCAGAGATCGTTTTGGCATCGTTGAAAGATTGAATTTCTATGACAAAGGATCTTTGCAACAAATTCTTGAAAGAGATGCAAAGCTTTTGAATATCGCGATTCAGCCTGAAGGTGCTGAGGAAATTGCTCGACGTTCTCGTGGAACGCCTCGTGTGGCGATTCGTTTATTGAAGCGTGTGCGTGACTTTGCGCAGGTGCAAGGAAATGGCTCGATCACTAAGGATTTGGCAAATTCTGCATTGAACAAATTGGGCGTTGATCGTTTTGGTTTGGATCCCATGGACCGTCGTATTCTTCAACTGATTCATGACAAATACGCGGGTGGCCCTGTCGGTGTGGACACCATCGCGGCAGCTCTGAGTGAAGAGCGCGATACGATCGAGGAAGTTTATGAGCCCTTCCTTTTGCAAGAAGGCTTTTTACAAAAGACTCAACGTGGCCGCATGATCACAGAATTTGCCAAGAACCAAGTATTCGAAACTCCTTTGAACAACTAATATTCTCTAAAAGGATGTTCCATGAAATCAAGAGTTCCTCTTTCCGTTGAAGTACTCAGAGGCTCGGTTGTTGAAAGTCAACACCAGGTCTTAGCTGTTGTCGTGGATGAAAGAGCGGTACCTGTCTTGTTTTGGGGGAATGTCGATTATCTAACGTTCCCGCGTTCTGCGATTAAAATGTTACAAGCTTTGCCGGTCTTAGAGTCGGGAGCTGCCGAGGCTTTTGGCTTTGAAGCTCGTCATATTTGCTTAGCGTGCTCTTCACATCGAGGTGAAAAAAATCACATCATCGGTGTGGCCGAGATGATGAAAAAAGCAGGCATTCGTGAAGAACAATTGGTTTGTGGCGGTCATTACCCAGCTAACGAAGCCACAGCTCATGAGATGATCCGTCGTAGTCTGCAACCAACTCCAATAATTAACAACTGCTCTGGTAAGCATTCAGGGATTATTGCGACCTGCTTGCACCTGAAAGAAAATCCGGAAGGCTACGATAAGTACGCGCATCCGGCCCAAGTGCGCTTACGCAAAGTTTTATCTGAGGTCACACGTTTTGATCATAACAAAGCTCACTATGGGATCGATGGTTGTGGAATTTTGACCTATGCCATGCCTTTGCAAAATATGGCGATTGGCATGATGGCGTTGATCAACCCGAAAGAAAGTGAACGTCGTCGGGTGGCTGGAAAGCGTATTATTGATTCTGTTCGCCACGAAGCTTTCTATTTATCTGGGACGGATGATTTTACGTCAGACATCATCCAAAAAACTCATGGTCGTGCCATTATTAAAAACGGTGCCGAAGGCGTTTTCTGCGGAGTTCTTCCGGAAAAAGGATGGGCCTTTGCCGTGAAAGCAGAGGACGGCAATACCCGAGCTTCTCAAGCGGCGACGGCATTCTTGTTGCAAAAACTGGGTGTTTTAAACGAAGAAAATCAAACAAGCCTTAAAAAATACCTAGAGCCAAAAATAAAAAACTGGAAGGGAACCGAAGTAGGAAGTATCCGTGTAAAGATGCCTAGCTAGCGCATCTTAGGGGGCGGTTTGTTGCCAAACATCTTAGTGCTTCTTCTGAGTTTCATGTTTGCAGGAAACGCGTTGGCTCAAGAGCCAACGCCGTCGTGGAATATTGCGGTTCTGTATTGGAGCATGAACATCGAAGGCCAAGTGGCTATGAGAAAAGGCCTTGAAGCCGAAGCCGAGAAATACAACAAAAGCCACAGTAAAAAAATCAAAATCACTCCTTACGTAGCTGGCGATGGTAAAGAGGGAATACGAAATCAAGTTCAGCAATTCAAAACGGCCATTCAATCGAATCCCGACGCTATCATCATTCAGCCGACAGATAATGCGGCTCTTTCGGGGCCTCTCAAGGTTGCTAATCGTAAAAAGATTCCAGTTATTGCCTATGATCAGTACATCGTCGACGGTAAATTACGCTCGTTTATTACCAGCAACAATTATCAGGCGGGTGAACTGAACGCTGAATACATCATGTCTTTTTATAAACGTACAGACACGATTAAAATCGTGGTCTTTGAGTATCCCAAGGTGTCTTCCACCACCGATCGCGTAGAAGGTTTTTTTGATACACTTCGCAAAGCTGAACAAAATTTTCTGGTCCTAAAGACTTACGAGGCCGTTGAGCCAGTCGGCGGTAAAAAAGCGGCCCTGGAATTCCTAAAAGATTTTCCTGTGAAGGGCAGTGTGGATGTGATTTTCTCAGTGAACGACGGGGGTGGTCTTGCTGTTGTCAGCGAACTTCTGAGCGCCGAACGAACCGAGATTAAGCAAGCGACAGTCGATGGAGATCCAGCTTCGGTCCAAAATGTAGTGAATAAGAAAATTACGGTGATCGATTCAGCACAGTTCTGCGGTGAAATCGGCAGACAGAGTTTTTTAGTGACTGCCGATGTTCTTAACGGAAAAAAAGTTCCCGCAAAAGTACTAGTACCGACTTTTCCCATCACCGAGAAGACAGCGGGTAAATATCCTGGTTGGTCAGGGGAAATTCCGAACGCCTTTCGTAAACCATGGGCGAAAGATAATAAGTGGTGGATGGGAAGAGTGCAAAAGAGCGGGGGGCTTTTATGAAGATCCTTTTAGCTCTGGTACTATCCATATTTGCCAGCTTTGCTTTTGCTGAAACAAAACTAAAAATCGGTATCGATCCACTGATGCCCTATTTAGGAAAGAATGTAAAAGGCGAGTGGGAGGGGTTCTTAGCAGAGATCTTTAATACGGTTGGTAAAAACAGCAATGTCAAATTCCAGTTTATCGAGATCCCGCTGCCTCGTCAGGTTCAGTCTTTGCAAAAGCGCGAAGTCGATTTTTTGATTCTTCCCGGATTTATGGTGCGCTATCTACCTGATGTCAGCATCGTTTCTGCGGCCCTGGGTGTGAGTTTCGCCGGCGCGCTGACGACTTTACCTGAAGATGAAGTGATCATCGATTTTGAAGATCTGGCTGGAAAATCGATTTTACTGACCTATATGGGACCTGAAACAGACAATCTTCGTAAAGGGTTGGCCGAGAAAGCGAATGGTACAAAGAAGACCAGTTCAGCTACGCCCGGCGGAAACAAGAACACGGAGAAAGCGACCGAGATCGTCGAGATTTCGGGGTATGACATCACCGAAAGAATGATGTTGATGATGAATGATCAGCGAGCTGATGTGGCTCTCGGGGATTACAATATTCTTAGATACAGCCTTTTGCGTGCGAAACTGAAAAATATTCGTTTGGTCCCGACGTCGTTGACGGGATTTAGTCCGATTATCTTGGTTTCATGGAAGGGTCACAAAGACTTTCCATTGGTCGACCGGCAAATGAAAGCTTGGTTTAAAAAAGCCCGCAAGAATGGCGAGCTTCAAAAAATGCTCAATAAGTATAATCTCGAAGATTGGCAGAATCTACTGTCGCACTAGTCAACGACATCCAAATAGATCTTTTTGCTTAGGCGTGGGAAGAGTTGTACACGGATAAAGACTGGGTCGAATTTAAACTTAAACACACCCAAGCTCATCAGTGCAAATTCAGCGATAATAGTTCCAGAGACATTTCCTTGATAGCGGCTATGAACGATGGGTGCATTCAAGACCAATCTTTCGAAAGAAATGCTGCGGCCTTCACCACGGCAAGAAGCATCGTACAGCGTCCCTGTCGCAGCTTCAATCAACTGAGCTTCTGCAACAACGGATTTACCGAACGCCAAAGGATCTGTGCTTTGACGAACATAGAAGCTAGGCACAGTCCACATGTCGCGGTAGCGAGTTAACAAAGAAGAACCAGCTGCAAAGCTTGGTGAATTAACTTCAGTTGTGTATTGAGAAGTTGGATCACAGCTTGTAACACCAACGTTAGTAGCGCCAAGGCCCATCGCGATGGATTTGGTGCTTGTGATTTGCAAGTTACGGTTGTCATCAGAGCTTGTGTAAGTGATCGTGCCGTATGTAAATACCGATCCGATCACATGCAGGCGGCAACCGTTGCGAGTATTCACCTGAAGATTTTGAAGTAATAATGGACCGCGGATCACCACATCACCGTCGCAATTGAGCACGCTGCTATTCTGGAAAAAGGTGCCGCGGTCCTGAAGACCTGCAATTTCGACGGAGTCTGGTTTGTCCTTAATATATTTCATGCGTTCATTCGGTGCCAACGCGAATGCTGCAATAAGATCGCCCTCAGTCGGAGCCCCGATATAAACGCGGCTTTTTTCATAGACCTGAGTAGCTTTGGTTCCCGCAAACGTGGACTTGGCGAATTGCGAGCGAATATAGTTACCAAGAGTAGCTTGGCCAGTTGCAGAGACCAAGTTGCTAGGAAGAGCAGCTTTAGGAACGATGGCAGATTGAGGGTTTGGGAACTCCATCGTGTTGAAGTTATTCCCGTGGTCTCCGTAGATACCACCGCTATTCCACCATTTTTGCTCTGGAGCTTGAGAGAAGAAATAGTCTTTTCCAGCGCCATTACCTTGATAACCGAAGTCGGTAAGGATGTTGGATTCAACTTTGGCGTGGCATTGGATACAGCCCATTCCGCGGATCGCGAGGGCTGGTTCTAATTTAAAGAGGACATCATTTCCGGGTGTCTCAACTCCGGACGCATCGGCACTAGCATTGCCAGAACCATTGTTGCTAGAAGCGTCAGTGACATTAAAGCCTGAACGTTGGCAGTTCTGGAAAGATACAACTAGAATAGCAATCCCAAAGCCTACCATCAGTTTCTTCATGCGTGTGTCCCCCGAAGAGTATCTAGTTGCAAATCAAGGACCGTCTTAAAACGATGGAGTGGCTGAGGCGCACTCCACAGTTTCTACACTGTCAGCTTTCAAGACGATTTTTCTCAGAGTGAGATTGCTTGATCCCACGCTTTCGAGCAGTTTTAGCCCGCTTTCTTATTGGCAATCTCACCATATTTCATATCAATGCCTGCAATATGGGCTGTCAGCCATACTTTAAGGAATCGGAAGAACTCATCTGTCAAAGTTTTGGTCTTCTCAAAGGTCTTCACGTGTTCGTCCAGCTTTGCGAGCAGGTCTTTGTGTATCTTTTTGTGAACATTCGCGTGGCTATAGGGAAGCGTGTCGAAGAACTTTTCTTCGTGATCAAAGTGCGTGATTGTCCAACTTTGCAACTCTTTCGCAATCGCGACAAGCTCACCATGAGGAGCTTTCTCCTCGTGTCGAGTCGCAAGCTTATTCATGATGTTGATGAGTTTAATGTGTTCTTGATCCATTTTATCGACATGGATACTGAGTTTATTCGGGTCCCACTGGAAAATATGAGCCATATTGGCCTCCTGTTTGAGTGAATTTCTTATCGGCCCAGAGGTTCGAAAATTGAGCCTGGTATTGAAAGAAACAGGTTTTTTTGACACTCATGTCGCCTTCGGGTAGAGTGGGATCATGTTTTTACAAAAAACCATTCATAAGAAAACCGTCGTCCATGGCATTGGCATTCACTCTGGCGATCCGTGCACACTCACATTTCGTCCAGCGCCACCAAACACCGGGGTTTACTTTGTAAGAACAGACCTACCGGGGGCACCTTCTTTGAAGGTTTCAGCGAAAAATGTGCAAGCGACCTCACATGCAACAACAATCGGTGGAGCTACTTTTAGCGTTGCCACTATTGAGCATTGTTTATCTGCACTTTCGGCCCTGAGAATTGATAATCTTTTTGTTGAATTAGATGGTCCTGAAATCCCCATCTGTGATGGCAGCGCGAAGGATTTCTTAAAGGCTCTTTTAGAAGTGGGTTTGGTCGAGCAAGATCAGCCACGTAAGTATTGCTACATCACGGAACCAATTTATTTCTCAGAAGGCGAAAAGCACGCCTACGTAGTTCCGTACCATGGCCTCAGACTTACAGTAACAATCGACTTTCCTCATCCAGCAATTGGCCTTCAAAAGATGGACATCGACGTCAATGAACAAAGTTTCGGTCGTGACGTAGCAAACGCAAGAACCTTCGGTTTCCTAAAAGACGTAGAAGCCTTAAAAGCAAGAGGCCTAGCAAAAGGCGGAAGCTTAGATAATGCGATCGTGCTTGATGCCGAAGGCATCATCAACCCAGAGGGCTTGAGATTCGCAGACGAATTCGTAAGACACAAAACACTAGACGCTTTGGGTGATCTAGTGACATTAGAAATGCCTCTAATGGGGCACGTGGTCCTTTATAAAGCCGGTCACGATGTTATGAATAAGCTTGTCCGTAAGATTATGGACTCGCCTCAGTGCTTCCGCCACGTCGAACTTGGTGCTGACATCAGCGAGGAAGTCCAACGGTTTTCTGGCTGGGTAATTCCTCAATGAGTTTGATCTAGTCAGAGATGGCTTTAGCAAACATTCCATATAAAATTAAATTCTTTGTTCATCCGATTCCGCTAACGGCAGTAGCCGTCATGGCATTGAACGATCATTGGGGAAAGTATGCGTTTCCGGGAATTCTTACCGGCAAACTGAGTGATTTCTGCGGCGTCTTTTACTTACCGATTTTAATGTTAGCGTTGATCGTGGCCTTCGATGAACTCTTTGGTGTTAACAAGTTTCGTCTAAGCAAGCGCACGACAATAGTTGCGATTCTTTTTACTGATTTCTTGATGGTTCTGGTAAAACTTTCCCCGGCAAGTGCTCGCGCGATAGAGGCTTTTTTCGCAAATTACCTATTTCAAATACAGTTGATCCAAGATCCGACAGATTTGACTTCTTTGCTCGTCAATCCATTGACGTATTTGTATTTGCGTCGTTATTGGATGGCCTCAAAGGAAACCTGACAAACAGCTTGGCCATACTCTGAGCACGTATAAACGATCAGGGGAGTGCCCCCGTAGTTTTGTTCGGCGCGGATACAAGTTCTTTGGACTCCATTCATGTTCTCGATGATTTGAGTCGTGAAAGTTAAATTCAAATTATAAGTCGGCAAACCATAGTTATAGAAACTGCGGTTGGCAGGAGACTCGATCAATTCGTTGTCGATAACAACTTGGTCCTGAGTGATAGCTTGCGGGCAATTCGAAGCCACATAGTATTCCTTGCGAGCCAAAGACTCGGGAGACACATAGTCCCTCTTTTTCGACGTAGCCACCGTGACGACTGAAGAGGCCAAAAGAATTAACATTGTAAAAGCAATTCTTAAATTTTTACGCATAGTTGTCTCCATGCCTATATCAATAAGCAAACGTCATACCTGTTTAGCTGCAGTACATTGGCGGACATCACCAAAACCAATAACAGCCGGACAGAATACGTCACTTAAGTTACTTGAGACGTACTTAGAGATCTCAAAATGAGATGCCGACGCGGGGTTTGAATTTCGCGCGAGCCGTGGACTTTGCGCTCTTCCCATAAGGGGGACGGCCTTCCGGGCGCCGCTTGAGCCCTCATCTCACACAAAATTCAAATTTCTTCGGAACAAAATATTCTTAGTCATCTAGCACGATAACAACTTCCTTTTGGCGTATGGCTTAGCACGGAGTCTCAGAGTCTATGCGCGCCAACGAACTGACAGAGGCGCGCGCGAAGAACAATGAAATCGCACAGACCAAAAATTCATTCCCACAAAACCCACAATCGTGCCCTACCACTTTGGGATACAGAGACGAATTTCCTGGGAGGGGTTTGGGGCAGTTTCCGGAGGCGCCTCGGCGGGGGCTGGATGCCCCTCAAAGTGCCTGTACTCAGGCGCTTTGAAGCCGCGAGCCCTGGAGGGGCGTGCCCGGAGGAAACTGCCCCAAACCCCTCCCAGGAAATTCCCGACTCCGGAGCCCAAAAGAACAGAGCGTCATGATGCAACAGGTTAAGGGAGGAAGAGAGGAACCGGTCTTGCAATTCTAAGGTGATCTGGCATATTTCGACATTGTTACGAAAACGTAGGGAGATATTTATGTTAATCGGGGTTCCTAAGGAAATTAAGATTTCTGAAAATCGTGTAGGGATGACAGAAGCGGGCGTTCGCCAGCTAGTTAAAGAAGGTCACTCTATCATCGTTGAAAAAGACGCGGGTGTTGGTAGCGGTATTACCAATGAACAATACGAAAAAGCCGGCGCGAAAATCATCGACACTAAAAAAGAAGTTTACGCTAAAGCTGACATGATCATGAAAGTGAAAGAGCCACTTCCAGATGAATATGATCTCATGAAAGAGAACCAAATCATCTACACTTATCTTCACTTGGCAGCTGAGCCAAAATTGACAAAAGTTCTTTGTGAAAGAAAAGTAAAAGCGATCGCTTACGAAACAATTCAGTTGGACAACGGTACTTTGCCACTTTTGACTCCTATGTCTGAAGTTGCGGGCCGTATGGCGACTCAAATCGGTGCTTACTATTTGCAAAAAGATCACGGCGGTAAGGGCATCCTTATGGGCGGCGTGACAGGCGTGAAACCAGGTAAAGTAACAATCATCGGTGGTGGTGTTGTTGGTACGAACGCTGCGAAAATGGCAGTGGGCTTGGGCGCTTCTGTAACAATCCTTGATGTGAGCACACCTCGCTTGGAATACTTGGATGATATTTTCCAAGGTCGTTGCATGACTTTGTTCTCGAATGCAAAAAACATCGAAGAGTCAGTAAAAGAATCTGACTTGGTAATCGGTGGTGTATTGATCACTGGTCACAAAGCTCCAACATTGGTTTCTAAGGACATGATTTCTTCTATGTCTAAAGGTTCTGTTGTTGTTGACGTTGCGGTTGACCAAGGTGGTTGTATCGAGACTTGCCGTCCGACTTCTCACCAACAGCCTACATACGAAGTTGATGGCGTAATCCATTACTGCGTACCTAACATGCCAGGCGTTGTTCCTCGTACATCTACTTATGCTTTGACGAACGTGACTTTGAAGTACGCTTCAATGTTGGCAGCAATGGGCGTTGAAGATGCTGTTGCTAAAGACAAAAACCTTTTGAAAGGTTTGAACGTTTACGGTGGCCACGTAGTTTACGAACCAGTTGCTCGCGACTTGGGTATGGAATACAAGGCTTACAAGCCGTAGTCGGCTTTTAAATTCCGATTTAAGAAAACCCACGCTTCGAAAGAACCGTGGGTTTTTTATTTTTAGAGATTAAAATACTTCAGCAAGGTATTCGGAAAACTGCGGAAAGTTCATGGCTCCGCAGTGACCACCGAACGGGAAGATCACCGCGCGGTTTTGGAACTTATCTTGGATCCAGGCGATGTCGCCGGCTTTTAGAATAAAATCATCGGCAGTGTGGACCATGAAGATGTTTTTGTGAGTCTGCACGTGTTTGCCGAACTGATAGAAACTGACTTCTTTATTCAGATCTTCGATTGTGTAGTCGGGTCCTTTTTGCTGGCGCACGTTTGGATAGACGAAGGAATTCATATACTGCATGAAAGAGTACTGACTGGATTCATCATAGCGCTGGTTACGTTTATAACGCGAAACGGGACTTTTTAGAATCTTAAGATCATTTACTTGTTGGCTTGCAAAGATCACGTCGCGAAGACTGTCGCGGAAACTTCCGCCAATCAGATACGCTAAATCTTTTTCATCGAAATTAAGTTCGTTGAAAGCCTCCTGCAAAAGTGCAGGATCCGTGAAATCGGCATCCTCGTTCATATATCTGCCACCAACTTCAGCGACGCGATTGAAAACGGTGATTTTACGTCCGCGGCCGAGTTTATTGCCGAGATCGTACAAATGATCCAAGGATTTCACGGCGTGCATAAGATCTAATGGTGGATCAATCACCAAAACGCGACGGAAGTTAAATGCTTTTTCTGTTTGATCTAGGCGATGCATGAAAACACTTTGCAAGCCGCCTAAAGAATAGCCCACCAAAGAGAACGTCTCGGGCTCGAGCTTTTTTTCCTCAGACAGTTTTTGAGAAACCTTTTGTAAAGCTCCATAGAGGTCTTCGGCGTCCCGTGGAGTATAGCCAGGAAGGCCGCTACGGCTGCCAGAAACGGCGAAGGTCCAAGAGAACGCATCATCCATAGTGACTGTGTGATAGCCTAAGCTGTAAAGCTTCTCGGCCAAGAATAAAGCCCCAGAAGCCTCAGAAGTTCCACCGGTTCCTGGAATTACAAAAACCAACGGAGCTTTTTTGTTTTTTTGAAGCTGGTAAGTGAAGTGAAGATCAGACTCTTTTTCAAACAAGAACACCTTTGGGCGATCGGGAAATACTACTAGCTTTCCACGAGTAGCTTCATCTTCCTTGGGGGAAACCAAGGTTTGAGTGATAGTCATCGCAAGAGGATTTGCCAAAACTTTGTAAGGTTTTTGCGGGGCCTGATTGGCCAACGCGAAGAAGGGTAGGAACACCCCCACTAAGAACAACGACAAGATACGCATGGGAACTCCAACTGGTATAAGAATAGAACAGTTTTAAAGGAGATTTTAGAGGGCCACAAGACCTCTTTAAGAATGCGAGATTTCCTTACAGAATAATTTCACGAGTGAGTGGGGAAGGTCACAAATCAATCATTTGCTTCAAAGACCCTGCAAAGAAGTTTTGATAACTAAAAGGTCTTCGGCAGAGTGATTCTTAAGATCGCGCCTTGAATGTCGCCCGAGTGTGAGTGCTTATTTTGAATATCGACAGTGCCGCCATGAAGTTCGGCGATGGTCTTCATGATCACAGATCCTAGGCCGATCGAGTAATGAAGGCCACTCACTGCGCGAGCCCGGTAGTCCTTGCGTTTTCCGAAAGACTCTTGAGCTTCCGCCGAGAACCCCGATCCATCATCCTCAATGGTAACTTCGAAGCTAGAATCTTTCTCGGTAACGGTCACTTGGATACTTTTGCGGGCATATTTTGCAGCATTATCAAGCCCATTGCGCACAAGACGAGTGATCAAGTGTGGATCTCCTAAAAGCCCATGGTCGCCTTTGTCAGATACTTTGGATTGGAAATGCCATTGGACTGAGTCCGAAGTGCTAGCGCCTTTGCGTGATTTAACTTCCTGAGAGATCAACTCTTCCAAGTCGATTGCTTCGGTGGATTTTTTGTAGTGAGGTTCATCAATCGTTGCGATGGTCAGAAGCTTTTCAAGAAGGTCACGAAGGTATGTGACTTCGCCGCCGATGATATTAAAGAGTTCCTCGCGCTCGCTCTCGGAAATCTTCGCAAAGTGGTATTTCAAGGTCTCATACGCAGTGGTAAGACCCGTGAGTGGTGTGCGTAAGTCGTGTCCTAGCTCTTGCAAAAGATTTTTACGCGATTTTTCGGTTTCATGAATTCTTAAAACCAAGCGCTCAATCTCGTCGGCCATGCGGTTAAAATCCAGCATCAGAACGCCGAATTCATCGACACGCTTAATCTCGAACCTTGCTTTGAGGTCGCCGCGCTCAAGACGTAGCAAAACGGCCTTGGCGTCCTGAGATTTCTTTCGCATATATAAGAAGGTCATAAGTAACGAAAAGAAAATCGCCACAGACACTGTCGTGAATGTCATTAGCGCTTGCGTGGCAAAGATCGGCCCTGAAAAGAAGGGTCTGCGGCCTTCGGTTAGTACCAGATAAACCGGAGTTTTGGTCTCTAACTTTGTAATATAAATCGCAGGTGAAAGACGAAAGAAGCTTTCGTTTGTCGTGATTTCGTGTGCGATGTCAGAACGCTGAATTTTATCCCAGCTCTCTGGAAGAGGTTTTTCATCATTCTTTGCAATGATGTCGCCAGCTTCAGAGACCACCCACATATTCATGCGTGGAGGTGGTGGAGGACCGCCGGGGCCGCCACCGCGAGGTGGAAAGAACCCAGCGCCAGGAGGCGGAGGACCAAATCCTGGTGGCGGACCAAATCCAGGAGGAGGGCCGAAGCCTGGCGGTGGTGGAGAGCCGTGAGGTCCACCAAAGCCACCAAAGGTATGTTGAGATAGCATGGATGAATCCAAAGGACGTTCTTCGATGCTTGTTGCAATAGACAGCATCATAAAACGACGATGATTGCTGGCGCCATAGTCCATGATCTTGTTCAAGCTGAACAAAGAAATCAGGCTAAGGAGTGTAGCTCCTGCTAAGCCAAGTAGTACTAATCGTGCCAGCGCTGTACTTTTCATAAATATTAAGAAGGTCTTTTCCAAACCAAACGATAACCGACACCGTAAACTGGAAGAATTTGAATTTCTTCTTTTCCGGCTTCGCGCATTTTTCGACGCAAGTGACTCATATGAGAGTCAATGGTTCTGTCATAAAGCTCAGAGTTAGGTTCCAAAATACCAAGTATTTGTTCCCGCGAAACAACTTCTTCGGCTTTTTTCGCAAGGATGATGAGAATATCAAATTCTCTTTTTCCAAGAGAGATTGGTTGATCAAATAGAGTTGCGGTTCTTTTATCAATACTCATTTTAAGAGGGCCATGGCTGACGACGTTGCGCTCAGGCTCTGCGCGTTTCATGGCTTTATTCATGCGAACTTTGAGTTCTTCGGTGCCGAAAGGTTTGCGGATATAGTCTTCAGCACCGATATTCATGCCTTCAACAACGATGGCTTCGTCAGTACGTGCACTTAAAAACAAGATCGGTACGTTGTGGCCCATAGCGCGGATCTTTTTGCAAAGATCCAAGCCACTTCCATCGGGAAGATTCACATCCAATAACAGGATATCGAATGGAGTTGTTGAAACGCTCTCCCAGCCGTGTGCGATATTTTCCGCAACGCTGACGTCATAGCCACTGAAAGAGAGGCTCATTTTAAGACTTTTAGAGATCTGTGGGTCGTCTTCGACTAGTAGTACTTTAGGCATCTTAACGTCCTTCCCCTTATTAGAGTGTGGAACTGCAAGGGATGACTTCATTCTCACATGGGAGAAGTTAAAACGCGAATCCATAGTTAATCCATAGTTTTGCATAAAACTATGGAAACGGATCAGAGTGATTCATTTGGGGCTATTTTCGGCTGTGAACTTTGCCTTCGCGGAAATACCAAACACCAGCTTGTTTTCTGAACTTGCTTATTTCGTGGTGGATGTATTCTACGTCATTTTCGATGTAGTGAGCTTTGAATTCGACGACAGCTTTGTTACCGTTTTCTTCAGCGCGAACGATTTCAAGTTTAAAAAGATTCATGCGTTCGGCCCACTCGCGGTTGCCTTCGTGATCAAAATCCATCGAGGTCTGAGGATCTAGAGTCTCTTCAAGATAGTCGTACTCTTTTTTGACGAAAGCGGAGTAGCGAGAGCGCATGAGTTTTTCGGCGGTAGGAGCGGACTCTTCACCAGAGTGTAAGAGTCCACAACATGCTTCATAGGAGTTTTCTAAACCACAAGGACAATTATTCATGCTTACAAGGCTACACCAGGATTCGAGTATCCATCAAAGAGAATAATCAAAGCTTTGTAACCTGGACGCACTCTTGAAGGATCTTTGACCTGCTCCTGTGGAGAAGGAAGTTGGCTATATCTGTTGAAATCCATCAAGTCTTGTTTCTGAAGGTTCCAACCGTCTCCACTTTTTGGGAATTTCGCAACGCCTTCAGTATAAGACATACCTGGGCTCAAGCTACGATTGAACATCAATGAACGCATAACGCCAGACAAGTTTGGTTCGATGCGCGCGCAGCCGTGAGAAGCGCGATTGCCCAAGCGACCAACATTGCCAGTCGGAGTACCGTGAATCGCAATACCAGATACTTTACCTGCTGTAGTTTGATTGAGCATATATTGATAGTCGATGAACATTGTGTAGATCATACCCTTACCATGAACTTGCTCAGTACGGCCAACACGGTAAACACCAGAGAAAGTTCTCATACCGCCGCCACCGCTGATACCAGTAGAGGTCAGGATGCCCTCTTGATCCATAGCTCGCTTAAGGTAGGCAGGGTTCATGTATGGAGCAAGTTCTGCTTCTGTTTGAATTGCATTGCCAATCAACTGAGTTTGAACACCCGTGATTTGACCGTTGTCGTTGCGTTCAAAAATCGGAGCGCCTGGCACAGCTCTGCGGAAGTACTTAATACGTTGACCGCGTGGGAACTGAGCAATTTTGTGTGAACCTTCACCAGAGTTGATGAAGATAAAGGCGTCAAAGTCATTTTCCATATCTGGAGAAATGCTTGTGATGACCTGCTCGAACGTTAACTTATTAGTATTATAGTAAACTTTGAGAGTGTTATAAAAATCAGGCAACTGAATAAGACCGTTCGTCAATCCCAAGAAAGTGATCAAAGGAGCGTCATTGGAAAGGATAGCCTCTTGATCTTGAGACGAGAAAGGATTGTTTTTGCCCTTATTTAGTTTTTGATAGGTTTCTTCAATAAGCTGTAATGCTTCTTCGTCATTGTCTACTACTGAAGTGCTCACTTGATTTATGTCAGTTGAGCGGGCACTGGTATACTGAAGGGTGGCATCCTGAGATTGCGGAATATATTTACTAGGATTTACCATTCTCTGCTGAATAATCTCTGCTGCAGCTTTAGAGACCTCTGGCTTTACCTGCCAAGCATGGGAGGTCGCTGAAATACAATGAACTGCCGCGATCATAGGAATTACTAGCTTTTTAAACATAAGAGGCATCCTTCGTATGAAGTTAAATGTTCACATGGAGTTCCATAGCCAGAGATATGCCACGCTCCAGTTCGTTTAATTGCAGATAAAGCATTGAAACTGTCTAAGGGGTTTGAGGGTTGCCCCAAATTGTCTGTAAAAACTACCTGTCAAAGGAGTAGACAAATAAAAAGGGGAGCTTAAAAGCTCCCCTATATATAGGTGTGCGGAATGTCCCGACTTCCTAAAGTTTCTGTGGGCAGATTTTCGCTTTTAAGTCTGCTGCGATTTTCATATTCGGATCTGGTTGGAAAGATTTTATTTTGGCGCGGAGACGATCATAGTTGCTGCCAACGTTGTTGCCATCGGTATTGCGATTCCAATAGCTGACTGCTTGGTCTACTGTATAGTCGCAGAATTGGCGAAGTGTGTAGGCAGAAATTAAACCGGATGCGTGCCAGCCATTCCAGCAGTGCAGATAGATTGGGCCGTGGTCAGATTCACTCGTTAAGCGCTTATAAATTAGATTCAATACAAGACGAGCGTCAGAGTCTTTTAAGTGAGGTGTTGCCTGCACATAATTCAGAGTCTGCTTGGTGTTGATTACTGATTTACAGCTCGTTACTTTTTGAGCTGTATTGTAGTTTGTTGAATACAAATAAACCGCAGTGCCGAAGCCTTCTTCGCACATGTTTTTCAGAGCACTGTTTTGCAGGGGATTTTGGTTCGCGCGCTTTTTATACTTGTTGTAAACGTTGTTCGCGCCACCACGGTACACAACACCATTGAGAACGGCCCGGAAGTTACGAACGCCATAAAGATCTTCACGACCGTTGCCATGATTGTCGACAAGCTTGTCGTAGGGGTTTTTGAGCGGGTAGCGATTCTGGTAAAAATAAATCGCCTCTGTTTGTGTTGAACTTTCAATTCCAAGATCTAATTCTTGCGCGTGTGCACAGAGTGAAGAGCCAAGAATTGTGGCCAATAAAACCAGCAGAATATTTTTTTGTTTTGTCATGAAGCTATTGTGACGGAGGCATGACGAAAGTGTGAAGTGACGAGCAAGAAAATGGACCTAGGTCCGGAGCTGCGTTTTCAAAGAAGTGTTATGAAAAAAATGTTTTGGTTAGTTTTGTTTTTATTTTGTTAGGATCGTAACTCCATAAATCGATGCCGGGCCGCTGTCTAAAAAAATGACAGCGGCTGCCGCTTTAAGGCTTGGAAGGTTTCTAAATCTGACGGATTTTCCTGGAACTCGTTTTAAAAGCTTATTAAATCAAATCATATTGGCCCTGTCTTTGAAAGTATCCAAATGAACTCTTAACAAAAGGTTGATTTATGCTTTCGAATTTAATGGCTCTTTTTGTACCTATGACAATGGCTGCCTTAAATCTATCCACGCCTCGTGGTGAGCAAATTATTAAAATCCCTGCTGCTAATTCTTCTCAATCAGAAATTTGCGTAATTCCTAAGAAATATCCAAATGCGGTGTACTCGCCAAAGGATATCAAGTCAGAACAAGAGCTTTGTAGTTTGAATGGGACTCAACCTGCGGCTTTATGCCCAAAGATGGTCAGTACAAATCCTGCTGTAGAGTTTTACTCTGTTCCAGAGGGAATGACGGCATCTCAAGTAGAATCAAAACGTTGTGATGTTGAGGGTTCTAAGAAACTTGCAAAGTACAAAGGCAGCATTAGCTGCAGTTATACTCCGTCACTTTTAGCTTATTATCATATCTCTAGAATCCTTGGAAACGTAGTTCAAGTTCCACCAGTAGTTCTTCGTACAATGGACTTGAAAGAACATCGCGAAATCGCAGCAAAAGCAGCGGTTGCAGTACCAGCTAAAGATTCACTTTTAAAACAAATCTGGCAAGGCTTCTCGAACCACTTGAATGCAGGTGCTTCAAGCTCTAAAAAAGACGCTTTATTCACTTCTGATTTCACTCAGTCTTACGGCGCTCTTCAACAAAATCCACGCAACGAAGAGAAATATACTGAAATGTTCTTCTCTGCAAAAGCTCCGCAAACACGCGCTGAAGCTTTCGGTGCTCGTAGCCCGATCTATGCACTTCTTAAAGATTCAAGCAGCGTAAAGTCTCTTGTTGGTACTCAATGGACGGCTTCAAACGTTCAAAAGCTTCTACAAATGCAAAACGTAGCTGACATGATCGTATTGGATCACATGCTCAGCCAACAAGACCGTTTCGGTAACGTTCACTATTCTAATACGTTCTACTACTTGGATTCATCTACTGGTACTCCGGAATTGAAACGTAATAATAAGATGGACGAAAACGAAGTGCGCGCTACTAATGCAGTCATGGTTAAGCACATGATGTTGAAAGATAACGACTGCGGCGTTACCAAAGACAATGCTGCTAAAAAAGCTGGTTTGTTAAAGCGCCTTTCGCACATCAGCCCAAGCACTTACGCGCGTTTGTTGCGTTTAAATGCTGACATGTCTACGGAAGCAACTCGTACCTTCTTCATGGACGAGACTATGATGACGAAAGCAGACTATTCATTGGTAAAAGAAAACTTGAGCGAAATCGTTCAAACTTTACAGAAGGCCTGCAAAGAAGGCACTTTGAAGCTTGATTTGGATATGGATGCTCACTTTGCTAACAAGCAAATTAACCAAAGCTGCGGATAGGTTATTGTGGCCAGTACAGTTCTCGCATGCGCATTAGTTTTTACTCTGAATGGAACCGCCGCGCAAAGCGTCGGTCCTAAAGATATTCCATTTCAACAAGTGGAGCTTTCTAAAAACATTTCGCAACTATTGCGTAGTAACTCTGGCCATTATTGGAAAACGGCGGCAACTGATGTCAGTAGACTCGGAGATTTATCCAACTATATTCAAGAACAGGGAACGATCAATGGAGATCCTCACTTAGGAAACTTCTCGGTCATTCCTATTACTAGCAAAAAAGGTAAGGAAGAACTTAAATTCCTAAACATCGACTTTGACGATGGTGGACGCGGTCCTTTTGCATTGGAATTCGCACGCTATGTAGCGGTCGGGAAGGCCTCTTCTAAAGATATTAAAGTGAAAGATCTCTGCAATGCCTACTTAAGTGGCCTTCGTGGCGAGAAAATGAAAGAACCTGCTACTATTCGTGATGCTGAGAGTATCACCAGTGCAGAGTACGCCGAACTTAGAACCAAATATGTGCAAAAGCGCGTGTCTGGAAACAAATTTAAAGAGATTCCTGGTGAAATCGAAAAATGGGATGGTCATCCGAATAAAGAAGACGTATCCGCAGTCATTAAAAACTATGAAGTCTTGGATGTTGCCAAAAGACCTATGGAGCGTGGAGGCAGTTTAGGCAGTCTTCGCTTGTGGGTTTTGGTCAAAGATAAAAGTGGCAATAAGCGTATTCTTGAGTTGAAAGAGTACCAAGAGACTTCCCTGGCTGAATACCAAGCTCAACCGGAAATGAATCATCGTGTAGCAGATCTTTTTGAGACCTACTGGAGAAAGACAGACCCTAGCTCATACACCCTAGAAAAGGTTTTCGATCGCGTCTACTGGGTGCGAGAGAAGAAAGTAACAGTGCTAGAGTATCAAGACAAAGTGCAAGAAGATGAGGCGCGCATTTATATCGCGAACCTTAT
Source organism: Bdellovibrio sp. HCB337 (assembly GCF_047302465.1). GTDB lineage: Bacteria > Bdellovibrionota > Bdellovibrionia > Bdellovibrionales > Bdellovibrionaceae > JACMRP01. The sequence goes on from NZ_CP178621.1 coordinate 1,414,735, forward strand.
TGGCCGTTTCCAAGCCCGTCAGGCTGAAGGCGCCGCATATTTAGCTAAGATCGAAAAAGATCCAACGCGTTTTAAAGAGGCCGTAAAAGCTTTTATTAAAGACTACCTGGGGACTGCAACAGCGGCGATGGAATAGCAGGACCAAACGCCTTCTTAAGTCGTGCATCGATGGCACCATTGATAAGATCCAGTTTCTCTAGCAGCGGCGACTTCTTGGATATGGCATAGAAAGATTCTTGCTCGGAAATACTTTGGCGACTTGAAGCGATCGACAAGCTGAAATTTGATTTTTGAATAGTCCACTCACCAACACTTCGTTCAATAGCTACCAAATCAATACGTTTTTCATTCAGCTGCGTGAAAAGAGAACTCAAATCATTTGCATGGTGCAGGTTGTTTTTAATTTGAAAGTTTTCTTCCATATTTTTATCAATATAAGTCCCTAACAAAGTTCCTAATTTTAAATGACTGAGCTCACTCCAGTTTTTCCATTCAAGGCCGTTTGGAAAAGACTTTTTTCTGTAAAAGAGAACTGTTTCCTGCACGAAAGCGGGGCGTGTGAAAACCAGGGTTTTTTCGCGAAGGCTTGTTTTGTAGATTGGAAGAACGCCATCCAGGGTGCCTTTAGCAGTTTCCTGCAGGCAACGAGTTAGAGGTAACAGAATAACTTTAAATTTCAGATTTATTGCCTGACCAAGCTCTTCGAGCGCTTGGACTTTAAGGCCTTCACGAGTGTACTTGTCAAATTCACCTACTGCGAACGGAGGATAGGGATCGTAGCAAAAAACAAAGCCCTTCTCTTCAGCAGTTGCTGTGTGCCTGCTGAAAACGAGTATAAGCATCATCATGATGAGAGCTCGTATCTTTTTCATTGCTTCATGTTATGCCCAAAAGTGAAAGCTCACAAGCTTAGTAAACTTTGTTTGCGGCCAACTCGGCTAAGGGGAGTCAAACCAAACGTTTCCCCAATCTTCTGTACGGAGCAGCGGCACTCGATGTTTGCGTAGCCTGTGAACGACCTCTTGATGAGGATGCCCGTAGCGCGCGAATCGTGCAGAGGCAATCGCGATCTTCAGTTCGCGCAAATGAGACAACAAATCTTCAGAGGAACTTGTTTTACTTCCATGATGCCCCAAAATTAAAATGCGGAGCTTGTTTGTTGGGATTTGCTGACTCCAGATTTTTTCTTGCGGCTTTGGTGAGTCTCCAGGGATCAAGATTTTTTCCTTCGCTACAAGAACGCGACTCAAGTCATTGGTTTTTTTGTTAAGGTCTTGAGACGTGAACGCCGTTAGTTCCTGAACAGTTCCATCCATTGATAAATCAGATTCACACGGTCTGAAGACTTTAAGGATTTTCATTTTGTAGGGGCTGCTTTTTCCTAAAGGAGGTACCTGCAGACAAGGGCTACTTAATATTTTTTGAGCCTTCAAAGCAAAGCTTACGTGGTCCCAATCCCAGTGGCTGAGGTAGATCTTGTTCTGTTTTTGCCGGCAGATTTTTTGAACCTTGCGTAAAGGATTTCGTTCACCACCCATATCAAAGTGATGACAGATTTTCGGTGTTACCAGAGTTGCCCACTGCCCCTGGCCGACATTCCACACTATAAAAAATGATTTCAAACTTATGTCAGGCGTAAGCACCGCCGGTGACAAAAGCAAAAGTAGGGCAACAAAGTGCTTAGCCATTCAGAGCCTTCTGCCGTTTTTTCCAAATTAATGTCCAATAGGAAACACCGACAAGAAAAACAAAAAATACCCACTGAAAAAACAGCGACAGCGGAGAGGCTTCTGTTTTTAACCCGTAAAAACCAGTGTTTCGTTCAAGAATCCAAATCAGAAGGTTCAAGGCTTTATCAAAAAGAAAAGCTAGTGGATGAACGATTGCTCCCAAGAGACCGAGCGGGAACAAAACACCGCCAATCAGCGGACCCAAAGTCAGATTGAGTAAAACCCCAAGGGGATGAAGATCCGAAAATCCCCAAAGTGGAAAAGCCATGACAAAGTACAAAGCACTTTGGGTAAGAAACAGGGCAGGCAGGGTGTGTTGTTTTTTTCCCCAGAACTCGGACATAAGCGCAATTATAAGTGCTGCTAACAAACTCATCAAAAGGGAGCGCGAAGTTATCCACTGTGGGAAAACAGCAACACATAGGCAGGCACTTAAGAAAACTAAAAAGACTGGTGACAGAAATAACTTCCATCGTTCGGAAATTTTCAGAAGAACTAAGAACAGCAAAGCGCGAAGTGCTGGCGGCTGACATAAAGTCATCAGCGCATATCCAAATAGAATGAAGAGAGTATGTCGGCGCACAATCGGAAGTTTTGCTAAGATTTTATGCAGAAGTAAGAAGTGAGAACCTGAAACAATGAAGATATGAATGAGTGAATTTTGCACAAGCAGATCTTTCACCAACAGTGCTTGCATATTTTTTCCGCAGACCAAAGCTTCCAAACTGCTAAGGTTTTCCACCCTCTTTGGAAGGGATTGTAAACAGATATGATGAAGGTGGAGGGAGAGATGTGACATTTTTTCGGGCAAATCGAGAAAAAGACTGATGCTAAAAACGCTGGCAATGATGACAATTAAAATCATGGTTTCAATGACTTATCAAAATTTAGACCAGGAACTAGATCTAAAATAATCTGTAATTAGAACGCGAAGCGGCCAACAATCGGAATTTAAGATCTGAAATTCGGAGTTCCATTTTTCGTCAATATTTCGTCACAACACAAGTAAATTCAATAACTTACATTATGCTGAAAAAGTGATCAATTCGCTCAAAGCCTTATCTGTATTACAGTCCAAGGTCTAGGACCAAAGCAACTCAACAAAAGATGTGGAAAACTCTTTATTGTCGTGGATTCTCTAGCCGTGTCATACTTGATTTGTACAGTGAGGTGGTGAGAGATGAGGCAGTATTTTATTCTAACAGTAACTTTTGTTTTAAGTCTTTCGACAGTTTCTGCAGAGGCAGCAAAGAAAGTGAAAGACTCTATGAGCAAAGACGCTTTGATGATTGAGCTCACGGGAAAAGATCCGTCGAAAGTCAGTGAGTCCGCACTCTACGGAGAGATTTTCAACGCCTATCGTTCCAATGATGAAATTGGGTTCAAGAGCCGCATGCAAACTTTTATGACTCGTTTTCCAGCAAGTTCTTACGCGGACAACGTGACGTATCTTGCAGGTCGCTTGGCGTTTGACGGCAAGAACTACGCAGAGGCGATTAAGTATTATCAAAAAGTAATTACTCAATATCCACGTAGCAACAAAGTAGTGGCTGCAAAGTATGCAAAAGCGGTCGCTTACAAAAAAATGAATCTCGATCCACAAGCAAAGGGTGTTTTCGCAGATTTGCGTAAGAAATACCCAGGAAGCCCCGAAGCTTTCCGTGCCGAGAACGAACTCAAACTCATGAGATAATTTAGTTCCTCACTTTCTTTCCAAGGATGGAGCGACGAGTGCAAAAATCTTTCTTGAAACTGATTTCCGTAGCGACATTGGCCACCAGCGTGGTGGCTTATGCTCAAGATGATGCCGACTTCAAAGCTGAAGAGCGTTTCCATCGTATCTACAAAAAATATAACGAAGCTCCTACCTCGGAAGACTCTTGGGAAAAAGCATTGGCAAATCGCAAAGCCAATAACTATTCGGTGCAAAATAAAGACACTCTTTGGGATATCAGTAACACTCTTTTTGGTGATTCTTTCTATTGGCCCAAGGTTTGGTCCTACAATACCGACGATATTTTGAATCCCCATCAAATCAATCCGGATCAAGCGATCAAGTTTTACGCGGGAACAATGACGGAGGCTCCGACAGTGGGGCTTGCTCAAAAATCGGATGCTCCTGAGGCTTTGCCAACAACAGTGCTAGAGAAAAAAGCAGACGGCACTTTAGAGGGCATCAAACTTCCTCCGCCAAAAAGAAAAAGTCGTCCTGTAGTAAAAAACCTTCCAGGCAGTTTGCCACTTTACAGGATGGGAGTCGTCAACGCTCCGAAAATGGATTTTGAAATCAGCGGAGCTCGCGTGAAATATCCGCCGGCTCCGAAGTATTTGTCTGTGTTTGCCACGGACAACTCTGTGACTGCAATCGGCGAGGTTGTCGAGCTTGAAATGCAGGACGAACAAACGACGGGTGAGTATCAACAAGTGATTGTGCGCATTTCAAACGCGGGCGCGAAACGTCTAATCGCATTCTACGACAAAACTCAACTTTCAGATCCGACAGAGTCTTTTGGGAATAAGGGAACTGTCGTCGAAATTCAAGGCGAGCTTGAGCTGATGGAACGAGTGAATGAAGGCGAAAGTCTTTTCCGTGCAATGGTAAAAAAAGCTATCAACCCAGTAGAAGTCGGCGCGAAGTTGATGGCGGGTCAGCTAACAACGTTTGACTCGGCTCCTACGGCAGTCTCAACATCTGTGCAGGCAAAAATCATTGGTGGTGAATATCAACGCTTCCAGCAAAAGATGTTTGGAACTGACAACATCATCTTCTTAAATGCCGGAGCAAAAGAGGGCTTGCAAGAAGGTTCGACTTTGCAAGTTTTCATGAACGAAAGAGTCCGCAAGCCTAATACTAAAGCTTTTGCCAATGACCGCGTGATCGGTACTGTAAAGGTGATTAAGCTTGCAGAACATTTTGCGACTGCTTACGTCTTGGATTCTACAACAGACTTTATGATCGGTGATTACGCCGGCGGCCGTGTGAAGGCTGCGAATGGTACTGCGGCGTCTGCTGCAGACTCTGAGGCCTTCGTTCCTCCTGCAGATACAGGTGGCGGTAACGGCGGTAGCGGCGATGATTTCGATTTGGATATAGACACTCCAAGTGGCGGCGAAGCTCCGCCTCCAGCTTCTTCAGACGACGAGCTGACTCTTTAAGCGCCTAAAACGTCCTTATTGTAAAAAGATGTGACAAAAATTTCCACTGCGGCAAAATTGCCGCAGATTGTGGCAGTGTTTCTAGAGATCTTCTTAAGCGGTGTGCTACAAAGACTTCACTAGTTTTTAGCATTAACCCAAGGAGATTTTATGAAACAAGTTATCACAAGTCTTTTTTTAGCACTTTTCGCAGTCAATGCCTTTGCCACATCAGATGCACACGACAGAGTTTACCTTGTTGTTCAAAACATTCAATCCGAGGAATTCTTCGTTGAAAGAGCGCCCATCATCGGTTGTTACGGTTTAGCGCGTGGCCCACAGTTGGTGCAGTTCACAGCAGAATACAAAGTCACGTCTAACATCGGTTGTGGCGGTCCTGTCATGCAAGACAATATCAACGCCCTGACATGTGCTAACGTTGTAGACTCTAAAGAGTCTGCAGACTTTATGAGCTACTCAGAAGTCACTTTGGACATTTCAAAGTGTGCTGCTAAGAACGATCCTAAATTCATCACGATGGTTCGTACTGCAGCGAAATTAAACTTCCCTTTGAAAAAGGGCGAAGTGAAATTGACTCTAATTAAGTAAAGTAAATCTTAGGGGCGGGTCGTCACCCCCAATCGTGACGGTCTGCTTCCTCCTCTGAAGAAGTCCTGGTCCAAATCGTTTGGACCACAATGTTCCAAAATATCTTGATTGAACTCTCTGGCCGTTCTAGCTTTTGTTTTATGAAATTGCAGGCGGATCAGGGACTCATTCAGAAAATCCTCATCGAGGATTTCGAAAAACGACGGATTAAAAACCCTTCGTTCTCTGTGCGTGCGTATTCCCGCAAACTGGGACTGAGTCATTCGGCACTTTCCGAGATTCTCAGTGGCAAGCGTATCGTCGGCAGCAAGCTTGCCGAGCGTTTGGCAGAAGCCTTGATGTTAGCACCTGATGTGCGTTCACAAGTTCTCAAAAAATCAACGGATAAATCTCAGGCGCAACGTGCGCGCGAAACTCTGCAACTAAAAGCCGATCAATACAAAGTGATTTCAGATTGGTATCACTTCGCGATTTTGTCTGTTGCAGAAACAGAAGATTTTCAAAGTGACGCCGCTTGGATTGCAAACCGCTTGGGCCTAACAAAATCCGTTGTGCAAGAAGCTTTGCTTCGTCTGGAACGCTTGGGAATGATCCGCCTTTCAAAAAAAGGCGAGATCGTCGTCACGGGTGCCTCGTTTGATTCACCCGATGGTATTCCTAGCAGCGCCATTCGTAATACCCATCATCAGTATTTAGACTTGGCCCATGATGCTTTAGAAAATACGCCTATTGAGCAGCGGTACTTCAACGGCATTACGATGGCGATCGATCCTGCCAAATTACCCGAGGCTCAAAAGCGCATTCGCCAATTCCGCGATGAGCTTTGTCAGTATTTAGAGTCCGGCTCTAAAAAAGAAATTTATCAATTATGTCTTCAATTGTTTCCGTTATCGAAAGAGGTTCAGAAATGAAATATGGAATTGTCTTATTAATCTGTGGATTGCTTGCAGCGTGCTCCAATCAAAACGCTAACGAGGTTACTCAGGAAGAAAGAGTCCACGTACAAACCTATAGTGGTCTTACAAAAACTGCGTGGTGTGCTGAACGTGATGAGGACAAGGACGGTGCGATCGGCACCTACAAATTTAAAAACAATGGTTCTGCGGAGTGGATTGGCTACAAACCTGCGACCAAAGAAATCTATGGCAGAAAAAGCTTTAATTGGTCTTTAAAAGAGGACCTTCTGCAAGTGGACGATGAAATCGGCACCTTCGAAGGACAAAAAATCACTTTTGATAAAAAAGGTGAGGCCCTTGTGCGTATGAAATGGACGGCTGTTAGCCAAACTCTTTCAGAAAACGGAAAAGTTACTTTTGTAGGAGTTCCTTGCACACTTCCGGCAGGCAGCGAAACACCGGTACAAGAACAATAAGTTTTAGGGATTAAAAGGGGATAAATATGAAATGGATTCTATTATTCGCACTTTTTAGTTGCTCATGGGCGTATGCCAACGATGGCCATTCTGTGAATAACGGTGGCGGAGTCATTTGTATAGACGGAAAATGTAAAACGCTGGTTGAGGCAGGAATTGAAATCAAGCCAGATTTTCAAGGCGTATGGATTCCAGAATCGCACCACCTATCGGGTGTTCAGAGTTTGATTGAAAAGGCTCCTCTTGTATGGGAGTTGCGAGAACCGGTGATCATGCAGGTTTTAGGAAGAGTAAATCAGTTTCGCAGAGCCACGGTCGTAGATCCCGTGAAACTTGAGGAAATAAAACGACAGTATATTGAAGCCGCTGACAATGCTGGTTTTGTCTTAGATCCGGCGACTTTTGAACTTGTTGCTTTTTCTTCGGACAATACTGTGCAACCTGCATTGACGTATTTGCTGCCAAAATTTTTTGAATTGAGCCCCACACAGCAAGCGAGCATTTTGTTGCATGAAGGTCTCTATCGTGGACGTCCAACGGCGGACTTGAAATATGTTTTGCAGTTTGAATACGCGATCAGTCAATCCAATTGCGGTTTGATTTCTCACCAAACGAACGGGCAATTGGCGGCCTATCGCTTAGGGTATTTGAACAAAGGACAGCTTTTTGCACACATGTTGGCGGCGTTAACTTCTGAAAATGCCGACTGCTCGTTCTATGGAGGCATTAATTTGGGTCCCAACGCTTTGGGGAAGACAACATTTTCAGACGATCATAAAGAAATGATTTTAACTTTAGATCCTCTGTTGCTCTTGAAGCTTGGAGAGAAAGATTCTAAGTTCCCGTATATTTTCTCGAGACTTACAGACATTAAGTTCAAACTCGTTAGTGCAAGTTATGGAAAAGTGGACCCAAGATACTATATGAGTCGGGAGGCGTATGACCTTTTCTATATTATAGGTAGCAAGTATATCGATACGAATTTCTACACGTATGAACTAGAAAATCCTGACCAATTGGATTTTGTATTACCAAATTAGTTAGATCAATTATTTCAAGGAGGAATAAATGAAAATGATCAGTACAAGTCTTTTAGCAGCTTTGATGTTTGTAGGATTGCAAGCGAATGCTGATGGCAAGTGCACAGCGAAAGATCCGGGAATGAGTGCCTTTTGCAGCAATTTGAATGAGCAAGGTTGCGGATTCTCAGCAGGGAAGTGCTCTTGGGAAAAAGAAGATGAAAAAGTCATTCGCGTCGTGGTTGAGCAGAGAGAAAAGAAGTGCGTAGCAAAAGAAGGTTATGAAGCGCACGAGGGCTTTTGCAATAACCAGAGCAAAATGCACTGCAAAGTTCATTCACTCTGTACGTGGGAATAGTTAAAGTTAGTTTTTAATAGGGAAAGAGGATCAAATGAAATGGTTACTACTGCTGAGTCTTTTCAGCTTTTCATGGGCCCAAGCAGATGGCCACTCTGTGAACAACGGTGGTGGAGTTATCTGTATCAATGGACAATGTAAAACATTGATCGAGGCTGGCCTTGAAGTAAAGCCTGAGTACAACGGCGTGTGGTTGCCGTCGAAAGATCTTATTGCAAAAATTCGTGCAAACTTAGAATTAACAGCGTTTCATTACTCCGTTCAAAAAGATCTTTTAGTTCGAATTTTGGGACGTTTAGATCATTTTCGCCAAGTGCAAGTCATAGATCCTCGGGGACTTGATGCAATTAAGCGGCAATATGTGGATCTTGCAAATCAGGCCGGTTTTCAAATCGATCCAAAGACCTTTGAGCTTGTTGCATTCTCCTCAGATAATACCGTCGATCCGGCAATGACCTATATTTTGCCAAAGTTCTTTGACCTGACTCTAGAACAGCAGGCGTCTATTTTGATTCATGAAGGTCTTTATAGAGGTCAGCCATCAAATAGTCTTCGCTATGTCTTGCAGTTGGAAGCGGCTATGGAGCAGGATAGCGACGTGAAAGAGATTGCTAACAAAATCAACTCTCAGATTGCGGCCTTTCATCTGCAGGTCATTAACAAAGCTCAACTGTTGGGGCATTTGCTGTTAACGGCGATGGGGGATGATACTCAATTTGGAATCGGAAATCGCCATGAAGGTGCAAGAACTTTTGGGGATTTGAAAAGATACAATAATGGGGCTATCGACTTAGTCCTAGATCAGGCAAAAGTTCTAGAGGTCGCAGAGCGAGAACCAAGAATTCCGTACATCCTTTCAAAAACGACGAAGTTGAAATTCGCAAGTTTTGGTACTGACGATAATTACACTTATGAAGGTGATGAATATCTGACGTTGGATGATAACGGCTCTTTGATTTTTGCCGACAAAACGAGCCACACTAGTAATGAGGCTCGGATATACGTGCTGGAAAGCCCAGATGAGTTGGATCTGGTACTTCCGAACTAACAAAAAACCCGGTGTCTCCACCGGGTTTTTTGTTATTTCAATTCGAGATATTTTTTAAACATCAAGGTGAGTTCATTCACCAACTCGGGATCATTGACCACATTTTGTTGGTCATGAGTGGTGTTGTTAAGAATACTTAAAAACGCCGTTACCGTGATGAAAGCCACTTTGTCCGGATTTCTCGGGGCAGCAATGTGGCAGAGGTGATTACGCACGAATTCCATGAATAGGGCACGAGACTGATTAATATACTCTTGATCCGTCAGATACAAACGCACAGCTTGTAGGGCTGCTCTGAGCTGCGGATTCATACGATAAATCTCAAACCCGATGTCGAGCATCTTTACGATTTTCTCCTCTGGAGGCAGATTCTCATAAGGACGCATTTTCTCGAAGAAGTAGCGGCGATCATCGTCAATAAGTTGTTTGATCAACGCTGCAACGACAGATTCTTTGTTACCAAAAAATTGATACAAAGAACCGATACTCACTCCAGCTTCGACAGCAATCTTGTCTGTCGTGACAGCAAAATATCCTTCTCGTGCGATAATACGAGCACAAGCTTCGAGGATGCTAGAGACCGTCTGTTTAGATCTCTCTTGAGTGGGTGATTTTACTTGGATTTTTGTTTTTTTCTTACGACCTTGGCTCATATCCCAAACACGAATTTAAAAAAGGTTGTTTTATACGTATCCTATTTTTAGAAACATCGGTTTGTCCGCAAAACAAAGTGTTTCTTGGGGGCCCCGCAGAAAGAAAAGACTTCCCTTGCGCCTTTTTGTGGGGCTTCTGCTTTTTACCCGTAAACCCATTCTTACAGAAAAACCGAAGATTGTTCATATAATATATCAAGAATGTTTCGACATGGACGGAAATCTGTTCGATTTCTGGACGTGGCGACTCTCTTTTTTGTCCCATTTTCCCAATAGAGCTAGACCTGATTTTGCATAGGGTTTTTTTCCAATGGAAAAACTCATACATCTTAGCCTTATTCAAAAAAATATCCGTTGTCTTCAGAGCTTTCGCCGTTTGCGAGACGACATATTGCCGTATCCCTTAAATAGCGAAGAACTTCGCCGCTACTTGCGAGCCGAAGAACCCTTTTTCTTTCAAGAGTTCTGCGAGAGTAAAGAGACTCTCAAGAAAGAGCGTGAAGAAATTGTGCGTTTGCATGATCAAGGGGTCAAATTCACCTTCTGCGGGGATCGACTGTATCCTCCAAGTTTTGTGGGTATGCCAGGTGCGCCCGTCTTTCTCAGTTACAAAGGTCATCCGGCTTGGTTGTGGGGGAGATCTCTTTCCGTTGTTGGCAGCCGCGACATCACCGCCCTTTCTCAGCGTTGGATGGAAGAGCATCTTTCAGAGTTCTTGCGCCAAGAAAAGGCGATCTTGGTTAGTGGTGGCGCTCGCGGTGTGGATCAGGTCGCTCATCAACTAGCCCTGCGAAACTCAAACCCCACCGTCGTGGTGTTGCCTTCGGGTTTAGGGGCGATCTATCCCCAAAACCTTGAAGCTTGGCAAAGTAAGGTCATTGATGGGGGCGGTTGCATGATGAGCGAGTACCCTTTTGCCGAGAAAATGAAAAAACACTTTTTCCATGACCGAAACCGTCTGATCGCGGGTCTTGGTATTGTGACCTTGTTGATCGAGG